>NZ_KV797886.1:0-2767 GCF_001809525.1 Rothia sp. HMSC064D08
CTCCAGAACGAAATCAACCAGTACGTCGGTTAACACCTTCTAGCCATATAACGATCGACTACTGGGAGTCGATAATAAGAAGACTCTTTATTCCGCTAAAGCGGATTTTCATGCTTTAGTGGAATAAAGAGTCTTTTTTGCAAGTATAAACAAATATCTTTGGAAAAATTATGGTTGATATCCTCCGACAATTAATTTTAGGGTAGAAATGCAGAAATAATCTGCATCACCGACGAAAGGATATTTTTATGTCTCTTGAAAACACTAGCCTTTCCCGCCGCAACCTTCTGCGCGCCGGTGCTCTGGGCGTTCCCGCAGCAGGCGTACTCGCCTTCGGCTCCACCCTCGTAACCGCAACCTCCGCCAACGCCATCTCCGCCGACGGCTGGTGGGGCGAAGAAACGACTGCAGGTTTCCAACGGTTTATGATTGCTGTCACGGGAACCAGCCTTGAGGTTGATGGGGTCATCAGTGGTCAGGATGCAGTTATGCAGACCTGGTGCCCCGGAATCGTCGGTGGTTGGGAATGGGTTCCCTACTACCAGGCCACGGGTTCACCCACTATAACCTGCATGCATAAATGGCTGGGTAACAAAGCTACAGACGGCAAGTTTTCTCCGACTGACATTGCTGCGCTTCAGAAGCACTATGGTGTCTCCGTAGATGGCTCGCTCGACGGTCCGTCCCAGACCATCATGGCTCTACAAAACGAAATCAACCAGTACGTCGGCTAACCGATCTCTAGCCGTACCAGGCATCGGCTGTCAGGTTCAGTACCCAAAAAGGCTCTTTATTCCACTAAAGCGGATTTTCATGTTTTAGTGGAATAAAGAGCCTTTTAGCCCGCAAAATGAGGAAATTATTCTAATCGATACTCAGCATAACCTTGGGGCGTTCCCGCTCCCCTGCTTCCAATCGCTCGAAGGCGGCCTGCGCATCGTCGAGGCTGTAACTGCGATCGATGAGTGTGCCCAGCTCGTCCCGGTGCTCCCGCACGAACTGCGCGGCAGCCGCATAGTGGTCGATGCCGTGACGGACGCCCACCAGATACTGCCCCCGCAGGGCAAGCTCTGAAGCATCAAGGCCGGTCTGCGCAGGCGGGAAGCCAATCAACACCGCCGCGCCCCCATTCCTCAGCAGGGACGGTGTAGCTTGCAGTGCCGCCGCAGATCCGGAACATTCCCATACGGCATCCCAATCTCCGGCAGGAAGTCCATCCACGGTCTTATAGGCTTGAATCCCAAGCTCGGCAAGGTGCACGGGCTGCGAGGGATCAACAACCGCAACCTCAATGGGGTACTGCTCCAGCACCAGCGCCGCAAGGGTGCCGATCGTGCCACCGCCCAGCACAAGCACCCTATTGCCGGGTTCTGGGACGGCTTTCGCTAGACCCTCCAAAACCGTCACGAGGGGCTCGATCAGAATATATTCGGGATGCGGCTCTGCACCCGAACCGTCGTCAATAACGGTCAACACGTGCGCTGGCATTACAAGCTTTTGTGTCGCCGCGCCACCATGCTCATAGAGACCGACTTCGCGCAGGTTCGTGCAGAGGTTACGCCGCCCGCGCTGGCAGAAATCGCAGGTCAGGCAGGGAATCATGGTGCTTCCGGTGACTACGGCACCGGGTTTTAATCGACTGTCATGAGCGGTCTGCGGCGGGGTTTCGATCACACCTACCCACTCATGTCCATAATGATGCGGATACTCGGTCAGACCGCGCCGCAGGTAGTTTGAGGTGCCGTCGTACAGTTCAAGGTCGGTTCCACAGATGCCCACATAGGCAACTCGAATGAGAGCTTCATCGGGTTGTTGGGGCTGCGCATCTTCGATCTCGCGCATTTCGGCGCTTCGGATTCCGGTGATAATACTGGCTTTCATCATTATCTCTCCCTGCGTTCTAATACGGTCTCTTTAGACTATCTATCCGCAATAGACGAGTTCAAGGACCATAACACCACTGGGGCATAATATTTTATTTTTCGTACATCATTCATTAAATAAACATATTCTACAATTCTTTAAAATGCTTAAAAATTTTATTCGTATATAATAATATTTTGCTCATGAATATACCCAGAAAAAGTTTAAAAAGTTTTTATTTAACTTTATAGAAGAATAAATTTAGGATTGATATTTGTAGATGAATCCTTTTACAGTGAAAATGCAGGAATAACCTGCATCACCGATGAAAGGATATTTTTATGTCCCTCGAAAGCACTAGCTTTTCCCGCCGCAAGCTGCTCAAAGCAGGTGCCATAGGAGTTCCCGCCGCAGGCGTGCTCGCCTTCGGCTCCACCCTCGTGACTGCAACCTCCGCCAACGCCATCTCCGCCGACGGCTGGTGGGGGTCCGAGACCTCGCTCGGGTTGCAGGAATTCATGAACACCATCATGACCGCAACCTGGTCTGACGAAGATGGAGAAGTAACTGCAATCCCCACAGTTGCTGACGGAGTCATCAGCTCCCAACCTTCGAGCATGGCACCTGCTTGCCCCGGAATCATCGGCGGCTGGGAATGGGTAGAATCCAATCAAGCAACAGGCTCCCCCACTATTAGCGTTATGAACGCATGGCTGGATGGTGTGTCTCCTAAACAATATGCAGGATTTGAGGCCGGTTATACCTGGAAGGGTTCTTCCAAGATCGGCTACGGTATCATCAAGCGTCTACAGGGACACTACGGCATCTCTCAGGATGGTCGCCTCGACGGTCCCTCCCAGACCATCATGGCTCTCCAGAACGAAATCAACCAGTACGTCGGTTA
>NZ_KV797886.1:2867-36758 GCF_001809525.1 Rothia sp. HMSC064D08
ATCTCCGCCGACGGCTGGTGGGGCGAAGAAACCAGCGCAGGGCTACAGCGGTTCATGAATGCTGTCAGGGGTGCTGGTCTTGTCGTTGATGGAGTGATTAGTTCACAACCCGCTCGTGAAGCTGCTCGTTGTCCAGGAATTGTGGGCGGATGGGAATGGGTAGAAGATTACCATGGGTCACCCACTATTTTGGCAATGCAAACCTGGTTAAAGCTCCGTCGTGGCTCTGGAGCCACTTCAACGATGAATGGTAAGACTATTCGAACTCTTCAACAGCACTATGGAATCTCCCCAGATGATCGTCTCGACGGTCCCTCCCAGACCATCATGGCCCTCCAGAACGAAATCAACCAGTACGTCGGTTAACCTCCGACTGATTAACACTTTCTGAGACGTCCCTCTCAGAGAGGTTATAGTGCGCCTGGTGGGCGGGTATTACCCACTTATACCAAGATGGGTAATACCCGCCCACCGGCTTTTATGCATACATAAACCTATGGCAAAACAACTTTCTCAACCTGGGAGTACGCCATCTCAGCGGTTGCCCGCAGACTACGAGCCGAGGCTCCATCTTTACCGCGCAATGCCATACCCTGCAAGACGGTTCCCACAAACTCAGCTAAAGATGTGGCATCAACATCCGGCGAAACAGCACCCCGTTGCATATCAACATGTATAACGTTTTCAAGTCGTTCAATATTTGCCCTGCGGTGGCTCTCTAGCTTTTTCTCAACGTCCCGGTTAGCGTCTGTCACGCAGGTTGCCGCACTCACGATCAGACATCCTCCAGGCCCACCCTGATCTGAATACGCCTCAGCCGCCTCAAACAATAGTCGTCGAACCAACGGAAGAGTATTAGATTCTTCATCAAAAGCAATACCCACAAAACGCCCCTGATGAGCCAGATAGTATTCAACCACCTTGTCAAAGAGGTGCTTCTTGCCTTGGAAAGCTGCATAAAGGCTTGACGAGGTAATGCCCATAGCAGCGGTAAGTTCCGCAATAGATGTGCCCTCATAACCGTTGCGCCAAAAAACGTTCATAGCTTGGCGCAACGCATCTTGGGTATCAAATTTCCTGCCTTGGCCACGTACTCCAACCATTAGAGACCTCCCCCGTCATCATGTGTTGTAAAGGCGCACCGATACAAGTTTATTCTCGTTAGGCGTACCGTTACACCGTCATTCCTGTTGTGATCGTTCCATGAATGAGGTAACCTCGACAACACAACATATGTACACGATGCATGTTCTACCACAATGTCGAGCAGGAAAACTATGAGTTCACCTCTTGAATCATCAACACCCACAAAAGCACCCATCAACATTGGCCTTGCCACGTTGTGGATGCTCCTCGGGGTATTCGGTGTGGGAACTATCGAGTACCTGGTTGCGGGTGTACTGCCGCGAATCTCCCGGGATATGGCGGTTACGGAAGCAAACGCTGGGCTTCTTATCACGGTGTATGCGCTGACAGTCGTTGTGGGCGGACCTTTTCTGACCGTTATCACCTCACGTGTTGCCAGGACCCCGCTCATCGTCGGACTTATGATCCTCTTTATTGTGGGCAATATTCTCACCGCCGTAGCCCCGGTTTTTCCTGTCCTTGTTGTTGCCAGGATATTAACCGCACTGCCGCATGCAACCTTTTTCGCCGTATGCCTCATCCTCGCAACCACTCTGGTCGAGCCCGATTTTCAAGGGCGCATGATCTCAAGGATTACGCTCGGACTCAATCTTGCAACCGTTCTTGGAGTACCGTTGGGCACCCTGGCGGGAAACCACTTCGGCTGGCGTTCTTCGTTCGTTATTATTGCAATTTTCCAAGCGCTAGTAACCGTTGCATTGGTGCTCACAACTCGTCGCGCACCAGAACGCCCAGGCAGCAGTATCGCATCTGAAGTGAAGGTTTTCGGTCGGGGCGAGGTACTAAAAGCATTAGCTCTCACAATGCTCAGTCAAGCCGGTCTCTTCGTCCTGTTTACCTATATTTCGCCGTATCTAGAACAGTATTCCGGCTTTGATTCCGGTGCCGTTACTGTGTTGCTCTTCGTCTTTGGTGTGGGGTCGATTCTGGGGAATATGCTCGGCGGGCATTGTGCAGACCGGAATATGAACGCAACACTATATATCGCTCTCAGCTCTCTTGCCCTAGCGCTACTTGCCTTATTCTTGATGGGCAATCATGCCTGGTTCGCAGGGCCGTGGATGTTCGTCGTAGGAGCCGCAGGTTTCTCCATTATTCCGCCCCTTGCCTCGAAACTCATTGGTGCGGCTAGTAGCGCACCAAACCTTGCCACAACGGTCAATATTGCCGGGTTCCAAATGGCTAATGCGGCAGGGGCATGGCTCGGTTCGGTGGCGCTTTCCTTAGGATTCGGGCTCGGCATTCTACCGTTGCTTGGGGCCTTTTTGGCATGTGCAGCGATTTGTCTTCTCTGGATAACCCACCTCTATGAGATGCGTCGCTCCGCCATGTAAATACCGGTGTCTTTATGGGCTCCCCCAGCATGCTAAAAAGGCTCTTTAGTGGAATAAAGAGCCTTTTTATGCGACCGGGAAGAGGCCTTGACAAAGAAGCGTACAGCGCCTACGCCAGCGTTACGGACCCGCCGATGCAGTTGATAAACACGCTGGGCTGCCCCTTCGCATTGTGTGAGTCGCCCGGTTCGCACGGCTGATCCAAAATCTGCACCTTGCCCGAAACATCCTCGATACGGTACCCCGGCATCTCGGTGAAAGTCCCGGTCGTCGTCACCGAGCCGCCCGTGACCGTGAGAGTCGCATCCTCAGCAACCGTACTGTCTACCATCTTCACGGACGAAGATTTCGCGGTCACCTTCGCATGTGTAAACGATGCGTTCAAACAGCGAATAGTGCCCGTGGTCGCCGCCAAATCTGCGTGCGTGGTGCGCACTCCCTCTAGGCGGCATGTTGAGTTTGTCTGAACCCGCAGAACGTCAAGAAAAGAATCGTGTGGAAGGCTGATAACGATCTTCGGTCCCCCAAAGGATAAAAACGAGGTGCGCTTGGCAAACTTGGATTTCCAGTAGCGTTCCCGCTGAACAATCTGGATCACACCATCTTCGGTGCTTACGTCAAAAAGTTCTTCATGCGGTAACTCTGCAGTCGCATCCTGGGTTTCTGCTGCGGTAATAGCGACCTCAAGGTCGAGTGCTTCAACAGCTAAAGACACGGGCTCAGGCAACGCGATAGGCATACACTTAACTCCCTATTTTTTATCACGGTGACGAAGGCGCGACCCGGCGCACAGCCTGGGCATCCGGCACTGACTCTGCCAGTCACCTAACACCTTCATGAGCTATTCTACCCCGGTATTATTCCGACTCCGAACACGATAGAACGTGCTTCCCTCCCAAAATTTATGCCGCCGGATGCGCCTCACATCCGCCGTGCAGACTCTCACCAAGCGTAGAATTTGTGATAGACACAAACTCACTCAAACTTTCAAGGAATTATGTCTGCTTTTCCGAATGTATCTTTTCTTCTCTGTACAGCGCTGATCACGGTCACTCTGGCGGTGAGCGGGTTCGCCAAGGCTAAGGACCCTTCCAGCACTGTCACGGGTATTCTCAACCTTGGGCTCGAAAAAATTGCTCCGCTGAAGCTCACCGCGCGCACACTCCCCTGGGCCGAACTGCTTCTAGCGTTAGGGATGCTCGCAGCGCCGGGCATTCTCTTCACCGCAGTATCGGGTATATCCCTGGTTCTCATGCTGTTCTATCTGATCGTTATTGCGCGGGCACTTGCCACCGGCCGCACCGCGGGGTGCAATTGTTTCGGTTCAAAATCCGCCGCACCCGTGAGCCGCTATACGCTCATCCGCAATATCGCGTTGACCGTAGCCGCAGCTACGGTTTTTGCCGCGTCTTTGGGCTCAGGTCGAGCACTTATCTACGAGCTGTACAACCTCAACTCTGCCGATTGGGGCTGGGTGCTCGGCGCCGCCTTGATTACCCTCACCATGTGGGCGGTACAGCGCGGCGAGGCATTGGCTGAGCCAGATTTCGGCGAAAGCGATGATAACCATCTTCTGCTTCCTGTCTATGAGGATCGCGGCGACGGCGAAGAATATGTGCGCATGCCCATTCCGTACGCAACCCTGAATACGCTCGACGGCAAGAATTTTTCGATTCGCGAACTCGCCGAACTCAAAGCGCGGGTGCTGTTCTTCGTCTCCCCCACATGCGGCGCTTGCCTGTCGATCTTCGACAAACTGGCGGGCTGGGCGCAAAAACTGCCGCAGCTTGAGCTGCATCCTGTTTTCAGCAGTGTGAGCAACGCAAAGACGGCGTCTGTGCCCGAGAGCATTACCCCACTGATAGATCCAAAATTTGCGGCTATGCACGCTTTCGGCCGCGGCACCCCGCTGGCGGTAGTACTGGGTTCTGACGGCCTGTTGGCGGGCGGGCCGGTGCGGGGCGCATCCGATGTATCCGATGTTATGGACCAGCTGATTGAAGAATTCACCGGCACCGAAAGCTCGGATGAACACAGCGAGCAGAATACCGTCGGGCAGATGCCCTAGGAGGCGCGTTCTTACCCATATGCGGTACGATACCCCTACGTTTGCACACACGCTATCTATTCATCTACCACCGAGGAGAATACGGTGTCAGCATTGAGTTTTAACGCCCCCGGCGAGCGCGAAAAGTCGCTCTGGCTCATCAAGAAAGAGAACGATCCGGCACATTCGCAATGGTATATCGACCGTTTTAAGGCTATGGAGGCTGAGGGTAAGGATATGGCGGGTGAGTCTCGCCTGGTGAATGCTTTGGCCTCGCGCGGGGCGAAGATTCTGGATGCTGGTTCCGGCCCGGGCCGCGTGGGTAAGCAGCTGCATGCACTGGGGCATCGGGTGACCGGTGTTGATATTGACCCTGAGCTTATTGATGAGGCGCGCCGCGTATGCCCGGAGGCCACCTGGGTTACGGCTGATTTGGTGGATTTGCCGCAGGCTCTCGGGTTCGAGTCCGATGCCGGGGAGGATGGTTTTGAGCTGATCGTGTGTGCCGGGAATGTGATGGGTTTTCTTGCGCGTTCAACCCGTAAGCCGGTGTTGGAGAATTTCCGGAAGGTGCTGGCTCCGGGTGGGCGTGCCGTGATTGGGTATGGTTCCGGTCCCGGTCGTGACTATGCGTTTGCTCAGTTTCTTGAGGATGCGCGCGAGGTCGGATTGAATGTTGATTCGACGTTTAGTTCCTGGGATTTGCGTCCGTTTGCCGAGGGGTCCGAGTTTATTGTGGCGGTTCTTTCGCGGTAGGTGGCGCTCAGGCGGCACGCTTTATGGCTGATAAAAGCGGTGGTGCGCATCCTGGTTTTGTGCAGGATGCGCACCACCGCATTTTTCTCTTTCCGCCCCGTGCAGAACGCGGGAATCGTAGCCTTCTAGGGGATCAGGTGGATTGAACGTGCCATGTCTTCGGGCAGGATTGCGGCGCCGCCCAATATAGCCACGATAAGTACTGCGAGAATTGCCATAGTGGCGGATTTCCAGCCGGGGTGCAGTTCGGTGAAGGTAATCAGACCGTGATGCAGCCGGTCAATATCGAGAACGTTCGCTTTTTTATAGACCGTGGTCTGGTCGGAAAGTTTCGAGGCCACCGTAGACATAGTCTTGGCATCCCACACGCGACCGTCGAGGCGAAGAAGAGACTTTCCCTGCTTATCCAGCGCCCACATGCTCGGGAAGCTGCGGTACTTGAGCTTGGCTACAACGTTGCTGAGGTCTTGGCCGTGTGCTTTCTTGCCGTAGAGCTTTTCGACGAAGACCGTGTGGTCCATGTCTTTGCGTTCTACCGCATGCCAGCCAAAGATTCGGGCGCGAAGCACATGGGTTTTGGTGATTGCCACGATCGTGGGTTTAAGCACCGAATACAGGCTTAGACCCGCGAAAAAACAGATGATAAGCACCAGCACCAGGTACGGCAGGGCGGGGCGTTTATACGCTAAGAATGCGATCGCGGCGACGAGGGTGATGGTTCCCGGGAGCGCCGCCTCGATGCGCCTGCCGTAGGATCGCATGCGGGGGTGAAAGAGTTCTAGAACATCGCCATATTTGGCGGGAATTTCGTGTGCGCGTTCTGCCATACACACCACTTTAGCGGTCGCACCTGCCCGACGCTAAGATTTTCGCCCCGCAGTGTCAAACCTGAGGGTTCGTGCGGGTACATAAATCTGCCCGGTGTCAGGTGCGCCCGCGCGGTGCGGTACGCTGTAATCATGCACAAATTTTCTCCCGTGGAACGGGTTCTAGCTACCTGGGTTATCGGCGTTTTCGTGTCGGTAACCCTTGCTTTTGGCGCGCTCTTTGCTCTGAATCGGCTGGTGTACACCCCCACGGGTCAAGTTCAGGAGTATTTTAGAGCGCTGCAGGACGGTAATGGTTCGCATGCGCTCGGTATTTTGGGGGCGCGGGTACCTGAGGGTGACGGTTCTCTTCTCGATGGCGAGGTTCTGAAGAAGTCGGTTTCGGGGCTGTCTAATATTACCTATGAGGTAGTGGAAAGCAGCGGTGACGGCGAGCATGCGACGGTGCGAGCCTCCTACACCCTGGACGGCGCCCAGGAACACACCGATTTCAGACTGCATCATGTGGGCGATCACTGGGGTCTTTTCCCACGGTGGGAGATTGAACCCGGCGAGCTGCCCGAGCTGAAGGTTTCGATTAAGGGCGTGCAGGCGGCGACCGTGAACACCCGCAAGGTTGCGGTTGATGACGGTGAGGCGACGTTCCCGGTGCTCTACCCCGGAAACTATTCCATTTCTTATGATTCGACGGTGTATACCGCACAGCCGTACTCGCAAAAGGTACTCTCAGCGGACGCAAATTCGCAGGTTACGCTCGATTTGAAGGCGAGCGATCAGGCTCGGGAATCCGTGCAGCATCAGGTGGAGGATTACGTAAATTCCTGCACCGTGCAAAAGACTCTCTACCCGAGCGGCTGCCCCTTCGAGTACACTTTCCCCGGGCGTGTGGATGGCGAGGTGACCTGGTCGGTCACGGAGTATCCGCATCCACACGTGACGGTCACCGCGAACGGCGAGTGGAGCGCTGACCAGGCACAGGGCAAGGTCAAGGTATCCTTCACGCAGCTTGACCTGTACACGGGCGAGCGGCAGCCTTTTGAAAAGGAAGTTCCGTTCACCATCAAACCGACAGTGAACGTCAACAACGGCACGGCGGTGCATGTGAGCTTCTGAGGGCCCTTACCCTAGCTTAGTTAATCCCTCGCAAATCCAGCACAAGTTCGCTCTCATCCGCGGCATCACCGGTGACGATGACCGGAATACCCCAATCCTGCTGGTACAGGTGGCATGCGGCGTGCTCGGGAATATCGCCGTCAGGGGTACCGTCGCAGGCAGCGGCGCGGGCGGTAATGTGCAGCACCGCCTCCTGAATCTCGGGGTTGAGCACGAGGGTACGACTGAGTCCCTGGGAGGTACCGGCACCGTCCAGCAGGAAATTTTCGGGGGTGGATGAGATTTTCAGCTGGGTCGGGTCTCCCCAGCGGGTATCGAGTTTCTGCCCGGTCGGCACGGTAAACCGCGAGGTAAATTCAAGGGTTCCGCCGGTAAGCTTCGTAGCGGGTCGGGCGGTTGTAATCGCCCCTTCGTCCACTTTCTGCGCCTGCGCAGGAATAGCGGCACGCACCAACTGGTGCGCATTGGTTTCCACAATTATCAGGCGGGGGTCCTCACCCGGACTATGCTCCACCAGGAGGTCGGCGGGTTCGGCGAGCCCGCGCTGCAAGGTGCTCAGTTCCTTCGCGGCGGGGTCCCAGCGGCGAATCGCACCGTTATAGGTGTCTGCCACCGCGATAGAGCCGTCGGGAAGCTCCGCAAGTCCCAGCGGATGCTGCATGCGAGAGGTCTGCGAGTCGCCGTCCACAAACCCGAAATCGAACAGACCCAACCCTACAGCAGAGGTCACCTGTACACTCTGGTGCCCGTGCTCATCCCGCGTAAAGGTTACGTGGCGCAGCCCGCTGGTTTCCGAGCAGGCTACCCACAGGTTGCCGTCACGCGCCTCGATAATGCCGGAGGGTTGGGCAAACCATGCATCCTCGGCGGTACCGTCCTGCAGCCCTTCAACCCCGGCGCCCGCAAAAATGCTGACGATTTCAGAGACGGGGTCGTAGCCGAAGAGCTGGTGGGTGCCAGCCATCGCGATCACGAACTGCCCGGCTTCACGCGAGTAGACCGCATCCCACGGGGATGAGAGGGCTACAGCGGTGGCGGGCGCATCCGCGGGGATATGGTTTGCGTTGCCCGTGACGGCGTTGTCTCCATCAATAACGCGCTGCACGCCGTTGCCCGCAAGGGTACGAACCTCGCCCGTGCGCAGATTCAGCGAGCGCAGTCGGTGATTCACGGTGTCGGTAATCAGCACATCGTACCCAAGTTTTTCGCGGAGTTCGGCGGGTACCAAGGCAAGCCCCTGCGGTTCGTTAAAGCGTGCGGTGGTTCCGGTTCCGTCGGCGTAGCCTTTTTCGCCGTCCTCTCCCCCACCGTAGGTTGCCAGCACAGTGTTGAGGTCTTCGGCAACCTGCAGGATGCGGTGCCTGGCGGTGTCGGACACCAGGTAGGTGCGTGAGCCGGTGCCGAACAGGTTTTTGGGTCCGAACTCTGTGGGGAGTTCGATAGCTTTCCCTGGGAAAGCGAATGTTCCCTCGGTTTTGGGTCGGGGTACATAGGGGCCGTTGCCTCGGTGCAGGGTACCTTTTTCCTCGTGTTCGGCAACGAGCTCACGCACGAGTGAGGTAAGTCCCTGCACGTGTCCCTCCCCGGATAGATGCGCCACAATATACCCTTCGGGGTCGATGACCACGAGCGTGGGCCAGGCGCGGGCGGTGTAGGCCTGCCAGGTGGTGAGTTCGGGGTCGTCGAGTACGGGGTGTTTGATGTCGTAGCGGTCTACGGCTGCGGCGAGCGCTGCCGGGTCTGCCTCATGCTCGAATTTGGGGCTGTGCACGCCCACGGTGACGAGCACATCCGAGAATTCTTCTTCGAGGGGGCGCAGCTCGTCGAGCACGTGCAGGCAGTTTATGCAGCACAGGGTCCAGAAGTCGAGGATCACGATTTTGCCGCGAAGAGCCTGCAGGTCTAGGTTCTTCTCGCCAGTGTTGAGCCAAGATCGTCCGGTTAGTTCGCTGGCGCGCACGCGCACGGTTTTCTGCCCGGTATGATCTTGCCCGGAATACTGGTTGCTGGTTTCGCTCACGATTCTCTCCCCTATGGTTTCGCGCCCAGACCCCGCTTAGCAGCAGGGTGCGCTCGTTTCACCCTATTATGCCAGCGGTGCGGGCGTGTTCACCGGGCGACAAAAGTTTATGAACTCGCCCCGCAATACGCCGTCATATTTTGTCATAGAAGAGGAAGACACCGCCCCAGGTTTTACCCCATGCGCATACTAAAAAGCCCTTGAGGTGAACGAAGTTTTAGAAACTCCGCCGTATTCACCTCAAGAGCCTTTTATCATCCCCTAGCGAAAGGGAGGTTATGTAGGTTTAGAGCTTACGCCTTCGGGATCGGCTGCAGGCGGCGCAGCTGAGTTACGTGCTTGGGCTCAAGTTCGGCAATGTTGTGCACCTGGAGCAGCTTCATGGTGCGGCGCACCTCGTCGGAAAGGATCTCGATAGTCCGGTCCACGCCGCGGCGGCCACCGGCCATAAGCCCGTACAGGTAGGCGCGACCGACCAGAGTGAACTTCGCACCCAGCGCCATAGAGGCGACAATATCGGCACCGTTCATAATGCCGGTATCAACCATCACCTCAACGTCGTTACCGACCTCGCGCACAACCTCCGGGAGCAGGTGGAAGGGTACGGGCGCACGGTCCAGCTGACGACCGCCGTGGTTCGAGAGCAGAATGCCGTCCACACCCAGATCGGCGAGTTTCTTAGAATCTTCGAGGTTCTGCACGCCCTTAATCACGATCTTGCCGGGCCACATTTCACGGATAATCTTCAGGTCTTCATAGTTGATGGAGGGGTCCATCGCGTTATCCAGAAGCTCGCCCACGGTGCCGCCGGTCGAGGAGAGCGAGGCGAATTCCAGCTTGGGCGTGGTCAGGAAGTCGAACCACCACCAGGGGCGCGGAATCGCGTTCAGCAGGGTCTTCATCGTCAGATGCGGAGGAATAGAGAAACCGTTGCGCTTATCGCGCAGTCGAGCGCCAGCAACGGGTGTATCTACGGTGAAGAAGAGCGTATCGAATCCTGCCTTGGCGGCGCGCTCTACCAGTCCGTAGGAGATTTCGCGCTCGCGCATGACATACAGCTGGAACCAGAGGCGGCCATCGGGGTCTGCAGCGCGCACATCCTCAATGCTGGTAGTGCCTAGAGTAGACAGGGTGAAGGGGATGCCCGCGGCACCTGCTGCACCGGCGCCAGCGATCTCACCCTCGGTCTGCATCAGGCGGGTGAAGCCGGTGGGAGCGATACCGAAAGGCATGGCGGAGGTACCGCCTAGAACCTCGGTAGTGGTGTCTACGGTCGAAACATCAGTGAGCACGCCGGGGTGAAACTCGATATCCTCGAAGGCCTGGCGTGCGCGGTTCATAGAGAACTCGCCTTCGGCAGCGCCATCGGTATAGTCAAAAGCGGCGGCTGGGGTGCGGCGTTTGGCGATCTTGCGCAGGTCATAGATGGTGAGGGCTTTTTCGAGGCGGTTCCCGGCGAAGTCCAGGCTGGGCTTCTTGAACGTCATAAATTCTTTGAGTTCGCTGGGCTTGGGGAACTGACGTTGTACCATGGGGGCGCCTTCTTTCTGCGGGGTTGCCGCTTCATTGCTATACGAGGTTCAAAGCGTCATATACCGCGATATAACGCAAAAGTATGGTGTGTGTTCATTCACAGTTATGGTCGGACCACACAATGCCCGTAATCTTAAGCTAACCCATACTAATAAATAAGGCAAGGCTTGACTTATTAACCAGCGCCGAGTGCTACACACCGTTTTTGAGGCGGTTTTTCGGGGGAAGGACCCGCAAACCTTGCTCTCGCGACGCTGCGAGGGTAGTACATCTGTGACTTTTTGATCAGGTGACAAGAATTTTCATTCTTGTCTCACCCTGAGATACCGGGGCAAACTGCTATTTTTATTCCGCCTCGTAAAGACCTATTATCAGATATGAATATGCAATCACCGTGCAAGGAAACCAACCATGACCCAACCCAAAGCCCGCCGTGGACGTCCCCCAAGCCTAACCCGTGAGCAGATTGCCAAAACCGTTTTAGACGTAGGCTTTGCCAATCTCACGTTTGCCGCCGTTCGTGACCGTCTAGGGGTAGGGGAAACCACCCTATATCGCTACGCACCGGACCGCGACGAACTGGTACGTATGGGGCTCGAATATGCCTATTCCGGTATTGAGGTTCCTTCCTTTGAAGGTCCCTGGCGTGAGGTTCTGACTGCACACGCCCTCAATACCTGGCACAGCCTTGAGAAATACCCGGGCGCGGCAACCGAAGTGGCACGCGGCATCGTTCCCCCCATTGCTACATACTTTTTCGAAGAGCTTTGTGTGATTCTCATCAAACAAGGTTTTTCGGCAAAGAAGGCCGTTCTCACCTGCGATATGCTGCTGGACATGGTTATCGACAGCAGACGAAGCGTTGAACACAGCGATGCGTTTATTGCTGAAACCGGCGCTGGACGTGAAGAAATTCAGCACCAGATGCAGCGCACCTCAACCGACCTGCAGTCTTTCCAAGACCCAGGTGCTTCCGCCGAGCGTCAAGAGATCCGGACTATTCTGCGGGATTCGGTGACCTCGGATCCCTTAGAGTGGCTGCGGCATAAAATGACCATTCTGCTCGACGGCATCGAATACTCGCTCAAGTCATAACGAACGGCTTCATCTGCCGATACCCTGTCTTATGTGGCGTAGGGGTGTCCCTCTGGGGATCCCCTACGCCCTTTATTTTTACGCCGCGGGTATGTTCAGCAACGACCGGGTTCAAAGGCTTTGCTGCGGGTACACCACACGCGGTCACCAGTGGCAAAGCTTAACTACGAAGGTAGCCTGACCGCGTTCGCGAGGGGCTTGGAAGAGCGAATGAATGAAAGTCGTTTAGGAGCCGTGGCGCGCATCCTCTTCATGCAGGCGCTCAAACATCTCGTTGTAGGCATTCAGTTCAGCGTCCCCATCACGGTCGGCCTGCCGGTCAATGCGTGCAGCAAGTTTCTTGTCTGCCATCGACCATTGGAAACCCACCGCGATCGCCACGATCATGGTCGGAATTTCACCGATACCCCACATGAGCGCGCCGCCCATCTTCTGGTCGTCCAGCGCCGACAAACCCCAAGTGCGCCCCAAATTGCCGAACCAAGAAGCTTCCAGGAGTGCCTTGGAGTTCATGATCGATATGCCGACGAAGGCGTGGTACCCCAGGGTTGCAATCAGCATAATCAGACGCATCGGGTACTCGGGGCGGTGCGGAATCGGGTCAATGCCGATAAGCACCAGCATGAAGATATAGCCCGTGAGCGTAAAGTGAATCATCATGAATTCGTGCCCGATATGGTACCGCAGCATCACCCCGAAAAGCGGCGTGAAATAGACGATAATAATCGATCCCGCAAAGTTTACGGCGGCAAAAATGGGGTGTGTAACAACTTTCGACCACCCCGAATGCACGATGCGCACAATCCACTCACGAGGGCCTCGCGTACCGTCTTGGCGGGGTTCCAGCGCCTTAAGTAGCAGTGTTACGGGCGCGCCTAATACGAGCAGAATCGGCACAACCATCGTGAGCACCATATGCTCAAACATATGCACCGAAAACAGCACACGCGAATATACAGCGGGTGGACCGGAGGTGATATAGTTCAGCACGAGCAGCCCTAAAATCCAGGAGACAGCGCGCATCACGGGCCAAGAGTCACCCGCACGACGTACCTTCACGAACGCCCACAGATATACAATCGCCAGATACCCCAGCACAGCAACCCAGAACCAGTCCCAACGCCACTCGGTGAACCAACGCTGAAAATGCGGTTCGGGCGGCATATCGTACCAGGTGATAATGCGCACCGGCGTGGCATCCGGCGCGAGAGTTTCCGGAACCGGCGGCGGTGTACGTGAGAGCGAAGCCCCCAGTCCGGAGGCTGCCCCCATGATCACGAGCTCAGCAGAGATGGCGCTCCACAGGGCACGCGTACCATTCATCTTACCAGCAGAGAGCGCGGGAATCAGATAAAGCCGATGCGCTGCCCCGATTACCCCGAGCAGAAGCGTTAACCCCAGTTTAAGCAGCACAATCTTACCGTAGTCGGTGCCTAAATCCCGCCACGACGACATGCGCACCCCGGCGTTCGTAATACCCGAGAGCAGCACGAGAATAAACCCAATGAGGGCAAGCAGCGAGTAGCGGCGCAGTACCGCCTGGGCCATCGGCACGCGACGAGATACCGCCGTGTGTTCGCCGCGGTGCGCCTCAACAATGGTGCCGGTGCCCGCATCCTTACCCGAAATATCGCGCGAGATAAACGCTAGCGCGATCAGCCCACCGCACCAGATACTCACCCCCAGCAGGTGCAACCCCAGGGAGTTGACGGCACCCATATGGTCCTGCCCGCCCGAGGAATGCCCCGAAAGCGCCATATCCGCGATACCGATGAGCGAGATCATGAAGATGAAAAACAGTCCCATAAGCGAGCGTACCCCGAAACAGGCGGTGGCGACCACGGCGGCGACCACGACGGTCATACCTTTTTCTTTGCCCGCATCTAAGGTGGTGATATAACTGATGAGCTCACTAGCGTAATCGGTGCCAGAGCCAATGGGTCGCCCCGAAATATCTGCATAGGAAAGAATCAAGACGGCAAGCGCCGCAAGAGTCCACAGCACGGCGGAGGCGGCGGCAAGGTTCAGCACATCGGCGAATGGCTTGTACTCTTTTTCGACGGCGTTTTTCGTGGTGCGTTTGCCTCGGTGTGTTCCAGCGGCATCGGCTGCATAGCGGGGAATAATGCCCATCGCGAAGATCAGCGCACCCATGGTCGTCGCCATCGAGAAATTATGAATAACCTCGGAGATAGGCAGCGCCCAGCGTACAAAACCGCCAGCATCGGCAAGCTCGGTCGCCGAGTTCGCTAGGGTTAGCCTTAACGAGACCAGCAGAGTCAGCAGACCGACCCCAACATAGGCGGTAATCCAGGGCGCGGACAGCCCGGGGCGCACGGCGGCGCGCTGAGGGTCAGTCTCGGTTTTCTGCGGTTGTGAAGACGTAGTAGCCATAGTTCTTTTTCATCTGTGGTGTGTGCGATGGTGCGTGTTAGGTATGCGCGTAAATCTTGGGCGGCTAGGTGAAAAGGCTTTCGCCGATATACCCGCCTTCCTCACGTACCCCGGCAGGAATTGCGAACACGGCTGATCCCACCGGAACCGTCCATGTGTTAAGCATATCCAGTTGTTCAAGCCGTTTCTGAATAGGCACAAACTGCGCCACCGGATCTGCCTGGTAGGCTACGAAAATCAGCCCCGCATCCGAAATGCCGCCGCTGATCTGCCCGTGCTCTGAGAACCCGGAGGCGTTAAAGACCGGCTCGTCATAGTTATAGCCGCGCCGCAGGATGCGCTCCCACGGCTTCTTCTCAAGCTCGGTGCCGTGCGCCCGGCGAATATGCGCATACGGGGCGATGACCTCAAAGCCCAGATTATCGAGCTTATCAAAGTCGGGGTCATCAAATTCATCATTGCCGGTCAAGGGCGCGCCGTTAGAGAGCTTACGCCCGATAGCGTCTTCACGAGCGGGGGTATCGACCTCATCCCAAGTATCCAGATTCATGTGGATGCGCCTAATCACCACGGAGGTACCGCCCGGTTCCCAGGCCTGCGGGAAGTTCTGCTCAGCACTCCCCTCACCCCACACGATCTCGTGTGCCGACCCGCCGCCGCGCCCAGGTGTCTCGTGAGGGTCTTCGACCGGATTCACGGTGCCGTCTACCTGTCCGAAAAGATTACGCGGAGTGCCCTGACCGGTACCGAAGGCGCTCAGAAACCCCTCTTGCACCCAGCGGATACGCCCGAAGGAGCGGGTGTCTTTGGTGAGCATCCGCTGGGCATGTGAGACCGTCAGCAGATTATCCCCACAAATCTGCAGGAGCAGATCACCACCGTTCCACTTCTGCTGCAGTTGGTCGATCTTCGGGAACGCTGGGAGAGGTTTAAGCCACGCCGGTTTTTTGGCGGGTGCCACAATATCAAAGATCTTTTCGCCGAACCCGAACGTGATAGTCAAATGTGCGGGAGCCTGCACAAGCTCAGGTTCCTGATCCGTCAGCGGAGTCACCCCCATAGTCAGGGCGGCCGCATCGGAGGTCAAAATCCTCAACAGACGCTGCACCCCGGAAGCATCCAGCCCATCGTTCAGATCAAGAGCAATAAAACGCGCATGAGCCTGTGCCGGGGTCATAATCCCGGACTGCTTATCGCCGTAAAAATTTACGGTTTGAGTGGTCAGCGCCTGCTGCGCTGGTACAGTCTCGTGCGCACCCGTTTCATGCCCCGGCGCTATCAGACCGCGCGCGCCAGCCCCAACGGCCACACCGGTCCCCACCCCCAGGAAAGCACCGGCGAGCGCTGTACGGCGACGCACCCCGGGAGATTCCACAGACCGGGCGCCTTGATGCCGTGAAGAGTCCGCAACTGCCAATCCTTCAGACATCCCGGCGGTACCCTCCTGCGGCTCGTTGGCCTCCGTCGAAGAAGGCTCATGCGGAGGCTGCGGGGTACCCATCTTGTCATTCTCCGCCGTCATAATCTTTCATTCCTCTATGCCTGCGGCTATCTCTCATGCGCGCTATCGGCGCTTCAGTTGAGTGAGGCAGGATGCACGGTGCCAGTCCCCCAAATGTTGCGGTTTCGTGCACCGCGCATCCTGCATAGGCTCGGTAGATGTGTTAAAACACCCGTTGCCGAGCGCTGCGGCTACTTACACTGCGGTTTTGCGGATGCACTCCCCGAGGCTTCGCCGCTCATATGGTCGTGGTCGCTGTGCTCACCGTGTTCGTGCGTACCATGTTCATGATCGGAGTGCTCGCCATCCCCATGACCATGCTCGTGGCCGTCATGGGAGTCACCCGAAGCTGATGCGGATGCGTCCGCCGAAGCTGAGCCGGTGGACTGCGCATCGCCCTGATATTCTTCCTTAGCGCCAGAGTAGTCGCGTGCCTCAGGCTTGAACTCCAGGGTTGCGCCGTCCTCAGTCTTGAGGGTTACCGTGGTGCTGGCACCCGCCGAGAGCGAGCAGTTCAGACCCATCAGCATAATGTGGTTGCCTCCGGGCTTCAACTCCAGGGTCTCCCCCGCTTTCACCGTGAATTCCTGCACCTGCTGCATCTTGGTGCTTCCGTTAGAGTCCTTAACCGTGGTGTGCAGCTGCACTTCATCGGTCGCAGTCGATGTTGCCGAGACGACCTTCACATCGTGATCGCTGGTATTGGTAATCTTGCCGAAAACGCCGGTCATACCACCGTCGGTTGCCTTAGCCCAGGTGTTCTCAATCTTGATCGGGCCTGAAGACGACTGTGCCGAACCGCTTGCCGCTGCGCTGGAAGAGCTCGTTGCGGATGCGCTCGAATCAGAGTTCGTGTTGGTAGAGCCACAAGCGTTCAGGGTAAGCATCCCGGCGAGAGCTACGGAGCTCAAAGCCATCAGCTTGTGGTGAGCCTGAAATTTCTTCATGATCTTTTACTCTTTTCTGGCGGTAAAACCCGCCTGTGTGTGCGAACAATTCTTCGGCAGGCACATGCGACAGTTCACGACGTTCGATTATTCTGCGACTTTTAATCGCGCGTGCCGCAATCTGCGGGAAGATCCCGATGCGGCGCCTGCCAATGGGTGTGACGTCCGGAAGCTGCCCAGTAACGTCACGGGTGTACAAGGTATTATGCGGAACGTTTTTTGAGCAGGGCGAGAATCCCCACAGCCAGCACGACGAAGAAACCTACACCGCCGCCAATCAGCCACCAATTCACCCCGGAATCGGAATCTGACTTAGTGGAGTTCTGGGTATCAGCTGCGACCTGCGAAGATTCGCCGGTGCCCGCATCCTGCGGGGATGCTGCGGCTTTACCTGCGCCAACGCTGAACGTATAGGTCCCCTGAATAGGGTGCCCGTCCGAGGAGACTACACGCCAGGTGACGGTATAGGTTTCGTCAGCGCTCGCATCCTTGATCTTGAGCGGCTGGGTGACGGTCGTTCCCTTCACCTGTGGTTCGCCTTCAGCTACGGATGCGCCGGTCGAATCGACCACGCGCACACGGTTTCCGCCCTCAATATTCATGAGGTTCGCGCTGTAGGTCAGGTTCAGCTCGGCAGGTGCCTGCGTCAAAGTTGCGTTCGCGGCGGGGTCGGAAGAAACCAGTTCGTCATGCGCCTGCGCTGCGGCACCGCCGAAAAGCATCAGGCTGGCGAGCAAAACCGCTGCCAGGGTACGCATCATGGTGCGCATATGTGTAAATCCTTTATCTGCATCGAATGCCCATGCCGCATGCACCTTCACACTCGGTTTTAGTCGAGGAAGGTGTATAACACTCACACAAGCCAGCCGGTGGGCAGACTCGTAGCACGGGCGATGGTTGGGGTTACGCGGGGTTTCCCAAGACTGCAGGCGGCCCTCGCTCCACGCGGGAGAACGCCAGCATCAGCCGACGAAGATAAACGGATATGACAAAACGTCCGTATATACGGGGAAAGACAGGAAGCGGTGCCAACACCGGAACGCGCAGAGCGGACTGCAAACGTGTATTCAGATAACAGTGTAAAGCCCACAACGCCTGCGCGAGGGCGCGTTCACCACGGTGCAAAAGTATAAGGCTTAGCAGGGCTGCAAGAGCGTGCACCCCGATCATAGTGCCGGTAGCGTGCTGGGCGACGGCGTGGCTGAGCCCATTCCCGTGTTCAAGGGCAAGGGGTGTTCCGGGCGCATGTGCATGACCGTGCGCGTGGTTTCCTTGCAGTGCCGCCACACGATGCGCCGCCTGAGCGGATCCGTGGGATAGGTTGAAAACACCGTGGAGCAGGGTTTGCACCGTGATGGCGCCTGCTGCGGTGCCCAGGTAGATGGCTCGCTGCCGTGAGCGCGTTATACGTTCGAGAAGCGCTAGAAGTCCCAGAGCGGCGAGCGCCCCTAACGCGGTGCAAAGCGCAAGAATCATCGGATGCGCGGCGCCGCCTCCAGCAAGAGTATGCCCCGCCGAGCCCAGCAGAACCGCAGATGCCGAGATAAGCCAGGCACGCATCACACGGGCACCTCGCCTAGTAGCGGTTGCTGGCTGTACCTCACGCAACGATGATTTCCGCTCGGCACAGTCTTTGACGGCGAAAAGGCGGGCATGGTGGCGCGTCTTTGCGCGTGTGTGCATGTTCCGCCCCCTCGCTCGTAGTCGTCATATGCGGGCGTACCCGCAACCTGTCAATATCCCACATTCTACCGGTTTGTCAGCTGACCAGGTATTTCACGGCGAAGATGTGACATGTTCGGCTGGTTAACGTTTTGAACGCCGCAATGGCGCGCATCCTCACGTTCAAGGATGCGCGCCATATGCACAGATACGCCGAAACTCGCCTGTTTCGGTGGCAGCATACCGCCGCAGAGGGGCGAATGCCTCAGGTTACTGCTTTTGCTGTTGCTGAGGCTGCTGTTGTCCCTGCTGAGGCTGCTGCTGCTGTTGCTGCCCTTGCTGGGGCTGTTGTTGCTGTTGTTCCTCCGGCGGGTTATCCATACGGGCTCCACCTTCACTGCCGGGCTTCGTCTGCATGTGGCCACCGGTACCGCTCTCACCGGTCTGCATGTTGCCGCCAGCTGAAGGCTCTGAACCAGTGCCGCCGGATCCGCCGCCGTTCTCCATCTGTGAGCCGCCGCCAGAATTATTTTCTGCGCCTGAGCCGCCGCCAGCGCCACCACCTGAACCGGAGTCGCCTGATGTGCCGCCGTTGTCCGTGGTCACGGATCCCTGCGAGGCTGATGAACTTGACGATGTAGATGCTGAGGATGAGCTTGAGGAGGAGTCACCACCGGAGCTGCCAGAGCCACATGCGCTCAGCGCCACCACGCCAGCAACAGCCAGGGACACAAAAACAGAAGTCTTCTTGGCGATCATACGCCTATCCTTTCTGCCGGTAATTGTTGGTTCAAAACCCACCCTCTCACACACCTAAAGTATTTTTCAGGGATTTATCCCAGGTACGGAGTGTTTTTATGCTATGAGCCGTAAATACATTGCATTTCCATAAATATTTTCGAAATGGTGTGCATAAAATTATGTAGTTTAATTGCATATCCAACGGTTAAATTCCCCCATCATATTTATATCTTCCGTATTTTTAGCAGAAATAAGGCGCGCATCCTCAAACACTAAGGATGCGCGCCAGATTACACAGCCGCTTCACGGCCATCTGCAGGTGCTAGCCCGCAGTGGTCGGATTGAGAGGTGACTTAGGAGTTGCCGCTCCCGGAGTATTGGGAACCACGGGAAGATCCGGCAGGTCGGTGGGTTTTTCGGACGTAGCCTGACCGTTAACCATCACGTTGTAGGCGCCGTTGTACTGCACAGCCGTCACTGTATTGCCTTCGTTCTTAACCCAGGAGCCATCGATGCCCACCAGATCGGTGTGACCGTCGGAAGCGTCGGTCCTAGTCCAAGAGCCATCGTAGTAGACCGTAACCGTATCGCCGTCGGGTTCAGTAGCAGTCCAAGAGCCATCCTCCGAGACCAGAACGTATCCCTCAGAACCGGGAGCGCCATTGGCGCCACCACCCTGTGCGCCGCTACCGTCAGCGCCGGCAGCACCGCCGCCAGAGTTAGGAGCGTTGCCGCCCTGGGCACCGCCGCCACCCTCAGCGCCAGAACCGTTCGCTCCGCCACCTGATCCGTCACCGCTGCCCGATTGTGCGCCGCCCTGAGCGCCGCCACCACCTTCAGCACCTGAGCCTCCACCGGAGCCGCCCTCGCTGCCTGATTGTGAGCCAGAATCGGAACCAGAATCAGATTTATTATCCGATCCTGTGCCGTCGCTAGATCCGCTACCAGACCCCTTCTCTGAGTCTGCACCGCCGCTAGCATCAGAACCGGCACTGGAGTTTGCCGAAGCATCGCCGCTGGCGCCACCGCTAGCGTTCGAGGAGTCTGAGCCGCCGGAAGCGGAAGCTGAAGAGTTTGCCGATGCGGAACCGGACGCCCCGCTTCCCGCGGAAGAGCTTGAGGAGGAGCCGTTAGAATTATCCGAGCCACAGGCGCTCAGCGCCACCATGCTCGCAACAGCCAGGGATACAAAAGCGGAAGTCTTCTTGGCGATCATACGCCTATCCTTTCTGCCGGTGATTATTGACTGGTTTTCAACTCTCTCACACACTGACGGTATTTTTCAGGAATTTTCCCCTCCCTGTGGCTCTTTTTATGCTAAGAGCAATAAATAGACCCTTTAACGCATACTCATTTCTATCCTAAACAATTAACTGTATTTCCTTGTGTTATTAAAATTAATTAATATTTTAAAATATTTACCCTTCTCGTAGATCTCAGAAAACTTAGAGCATACCTTGCACTTATACAAGCACCTCTTATGGTTTCGGGGTTTTTATTTTGCCGCCCTTTATCCGCACACAATAAAGTGGTGCACATCCTTATCGTAAGGATGCGCACCACTTGAATTATCGCGCCGTATACCGTGATGCTACGTCCGGGTGGAGCCTTCTAGACCAGTAGTTACCGTAGCGCGTCAGAGGCAACGCACGGCATATCGACTCTCTATCTAGAATAATCTAGCCGGCAGTGGTTGGCTGAACTGGAGACTTAGGAGTTACAGCTTTAGAGTCGCTTGGTTTATTGGGCAGATCCGGAAGGCTTGGCTTCTTCGTGGACGGCTTGCCATCCTCCTGGACGGTGTAGCTGCCATCAGCGCTTACAGCTGTTACATCACCACCATCTTTAACGGTCCATGAGCCATCGGAACTCACGGTGGTAATATCGCCATCAGTCTCGGTGCGAACCCATGAGCCGTCAGAAGCCACAGCGATATTATCACCATCAGCCTCAGTGTAAGTCCACGACCCATCAGATACAACAGTATGCGAACCGGCTCCGCCACCGTTATTGCCAGCGGATGCGCTCGACCCCGAGCCGTTATCCGCTTGCATTCCGCCGTTAGTACCAGCAGATACCGTGGAATCGCCGTTCTTCATCTGCATATTACCGTCAGCCCCAGCAGTAACAGAGGTATCGCCATTATTCACAGTGACCGAACCATCGGAGGCGGAGACCTTGGGAGTCGCAGATGCAGAAGCGGATGCCGATGAAGAGTTCGAAGCGTTATTGGAGTTATTGGCACCGCATGCGCTGAGGGCTACAACGCCTGCTACAGCCAGAGAAAGAAGGGCGGAAGTTTTCTTGGTGATCATGTGCGTAGTCTTTCTGATGATGAATTACT
The DNA here is from genome assembly GCF_001809525.1 of Rothia sp. HMSC064D08. NCBI lineage: Bacteria > Bacillati > Actinomycetota > Actinomycetes > Micrococcales > Micrococcaceae > Rothia > Rothia sp. HMSC064D08. The sequence goes on from NZ_KV797886.1 coordinate 24,328, forward strand.
GTTCAGTACCCGAAAATTTCGCGTCACAAGACTGAAATTACAGGAGCTATACCCTACCGGGAATACCTTTATTCTACTGGTTCTAGCTATGTTGAGCCTATGTAAACCTGTGTTTAACCTAAGAAACTTAAAAATTATCTTAAGGTTTTTTATACCTATTTCAGGCCCCCAAATTCCCGCAGAAGTAAAGGGGTGGGGTATACCCCCGTACCACAGACTCTTATCACAGGCAGATGAAAAGCCGAAGCACCGCATCCTAGCCTTGTGGATGCGGCGCTTCGGTTCCTGAAAGTCCTCACGACAGAGGTCGCAGTCACAAACTATTGCAGAGCATACGAGGGCTCAACCGGGGTCTTAGGTGTTACCGCCTGAGGGTTTGCAGGTTTTTCAGGCATCTGAGGAACCGTAGGTTTCGCGGTTCCGGGCTGCCCGCCTTTCTTCACAGTCGTGTAGCCACCATCCGCCTGCACCTTAGCCTGGGAGCCTTGCACTGTTCCCTGCTCTGCAATCTCGATTCGAGCTTTATGGGTCCATGACCCATCTGCCGACACCGCAGTTTCCTCGCCCATAATCCCGGTTTTAGTCCAAGAACCGTCAGCATTGACTTTCACCTGCAAACCATCATTGGACACATAAGACCATGAACTATCCGAGGAAACCTGTGTGGTTTGTTCCTCCATACTGCGTACCGTTACGGACGGAAAAGGCTTATGGGTTTTCGACGCCGATGGAGAGGCGGCCGAACCGCTAGAGCTATGAGCAACGCAAGCGCTTAGCGTCAGAGCAGAAGCAAATGCCAGAGCAAGACTCGCTATAATTTTTACAGTTTTCACGTGTTTTCCCATCTTAGGGCAGAAAGTCAGCCGTTTTTATTACCCGCGCCCCTGCCAAACAGCGCGCTTAGGCTGTGCTGGACGAGCCGTCCCCCGTCCAGGATACGTGGGCGCTGGGGGCGTGTAGGACGAAATTCGCCATCCATTAGAGGAGTACCATTCGCCGTTATCGGTGACGCCGAATTCGCTTCCATTCGGATACTTTTGCACCCACGATCCGTCGTCGTACACACGAATTCGGGTTCCATCGGCATTCTTGCGTTTCCACGAGCCATCGGAATCAACTTTGATAGTGCTTCCATCCGCAGCGGTCTGAGACCACGAACCATCGCGGTTCACCTTGATACTAGAAGCACCGCCATTTCCCTTGTTGCCGGTAGACCCTTGCGAACCGCCGTTTTTATTTGCGGATCCTGCTCCTCCCTGACCTCCAGAATTTCCCTGCTGCCCGGAGTTACTTCCACCAGAACCATCAGCCGGCTTCGCCGCTTCATCGACATCCTTATTCGCATCCGCACCACCAGCTGCTGCGCTTTCCTCAGGAGAATTAGCAGCCGGAGATTCGGGGGCTGTTGCCGCATCCGTGAGCGTGGGAGCATTCACGGCTTCACCTGTAGTATTACTCTCGGCGGTTGAAGAGGGAGTAGCATCCGCAGGCTCGGGGGTTGCGGTTTCAGTCGCCGTCGCGGAAGGGGATGAACTCGCCGAGGAACTGGGACTTGGAGACTTAGATTTCGTGGGAGAAGATTTTGAGCTTGAGGAGCTGCTGTTGGGCGATAACGTTACGGAGGAAGACGCCTCATTTGAGGAGCCGCAGGCGCTCAGGGCAAGAATACTCGCCACAGCCACCGATACAACGGCGTAGGTTCTCTTCATGCTCATTGCATTTCTTTCTATAAACCGGTGATGACGTCCCGTTGCGACCACCCAGACGTTCAGCATGAGCGCACCACAGCACCGAAGAATATGGTGTTATAGTGATCCCCACTGAAGAGCGTCGTTGCGGGATAAATAGTCCTTCCGGAAGGAGGGATACATCTATTCTAAAGGTGTTCCGCTTCTTGAAGCTATCCATTAACACGTTTCTTGAAAAATATCACGTTAATTTCTGCGGGTACCCTCAAGAATATCTTGGGAAACACTTCAAAACCTCGGACATGAAACTACGGATTAAAGTTAATCAGCATTTTTATATATATTTTCTTTACACTTACGAGAGTTCTATGTGAAGGTCTTTATCCTCCCGACATACAACCCCTATCCCACAAGGCAAAACTTTATTCGCGTATCAAGAGGCATACACTCAACGACAAGAAATGCCGGAGCACGAGAAAGCTCAGCTTAGTAGAGTATCACCCGAGCAGTCGACCACAGAGATCTTTACGCAAGGACCATTTGATTTATAGATATTTTGAGAACAGGGTGAAATACTTATAAAGTTTACATATAAAGTATTTAATAATACTTACACATTTATATTTTTTATATTTATATGTTGTGTATACCAGTTTTCTACATAGAACCGCATCTTAACGCGGAGCTGCAGGGGCTACCGGAGTTGCCGCCTCCGGATTATTGGGTTTTCCAGGAATTGCAGGGATTTCAGGCCGGTCTTCTTCATCCTCAACAATGCCATTCTCGGAGACTGACCACGAGCCGTCGGCGTTAACCGTAATAACCTCGCCGTCATGGTCGGTCTGGGTCCATGCGCCGTTTGCGCTCACTCTAATGACCTCACCGTCGCTCTTAATAACTTCCCACGCACCGCTCGTCTCAACGGTGATTTTATCGCCTTCGGAGTTCGTGTGGGTCCAGGAGCCATTCACATTCACCTTGGGTTCGGTTGGAGATCCACCATTGTTACGTTGCGCGGGCGTATTGTTCCCGCCGGTTCCGGGCTGATTCTGATTAGTATCACCATTCACCGAGCCGCCAGCAGTATTTCCTTCTCCCCCATTACCCTGGGTCGCGGCGGGGGCATGGGCGGGATCTGCTGAAGAGTTAGAGGTTGCCGAAGGTGAAGGTTCCGCAGCCGTACCATGTGTTGAGGGGGATGCGGTCACTGTCACCACGGCGGGAGTCACCGGATCCTGAGGTTCGGAGGATGCACACGCGCTCAACAAACCAAGCCCTGCAAGGGCTAACGGAAGAGCGCTATACTTTCTCGGTACAATGGTCACGGTATGTCTTTCTGAGTGTTTCTGTGTCATAACAGGATATATTTTCAGGATGCAACATTACTTACTACTATTTTAGCTAACCTGATTGAGACTTTTAGGTGACAAGGTGTTGCCCTCTTTTCTTGGGGCGAAAGGTATTATAGCGTAATGTTGCGATGCGTATGTTCAATGTGAAGTTCTTAGAAGAATAAGATTCCGTCCCCGGTAGTTTATCCCGTCCTGACAACCTTTTCAAACGGAGTTTGGTATCGGGCGTTATCACGAGGCAGAAGCTCTCAGATAGAGAAAACAAACCATAAACATAGGGGCTCCCACCGTGTGGTGGGAGCCCCTATCAGGTCCTAGAAGTCTCAAGAAGTTACTTCTTCTTCTTGGAGGTGGCCTTGGTGGCCTTCTTCTTGGTAGCGACTGCCGCCTTCAGCTTGGAGCCTGCGGTCAGCTTCACACCGTGACCAGCGGGAATCTGGATGGTTTCACCGGTCTGCGGGTTGCGACCGGTACGAGCTGCACGGTCGGTACGCTCGATAGCCAACCAGCCGGGGATGGTGATCTTCTCGCCCTTAGAGACGGAGGTCTCGAAAGCCTGGAACACTGCGTCGAGCACTGCGTTCACGGTTGCCTGGCTCTTGCCAGACTTCTCTGCTACCTCTGCAACAAGTTCGGTACGGTTCTTAGCCATTTGGGGTGCCCCTTCCTGAGACTTATCTTTTTCAGACTAAGTCGAGCTGCTTTTCACGAGGAAAAATAACTCGCCTAGGTACAAAATACCAGAAATTACCAGCTTGACTTAGTAATACCGGGCAATTCGCCACGGTGTGCCATCTCGCGGAAGCGTACGCGGGAGATACCAAACTTCTGGAAGGTACCGCGCGGACGACCGTCGATCTGGTCACGGTTGCGAACGCGGACGGGAGATGCGTTGCGGGGTAGCTTCTGCAAAGCTACACGTGCTGCTTCGCGCTCCTCGGGGGTAGCGTTCTCGTTCACCAGCGTCTTCTTCAGTTCTCGACGCTTCTCGTCGTAGCGAGCTACGATGACCTTGCGCTGCTCGTTACGAGCGATCTTTGACTTCTTAGCCATTCTTAGCGCTCCTCTCGGAAGTCAACGTGCTTGCGAACCACGGGATCGTACTTCTTTAGCACCATACGGTCAGGATTATTGCGGCGATTCTTACGGGTTACATAGGTGTACCCGGTGCCTGCAGTGGACTTGAGTTTGATAATAGGACGCAGGTCCTTAGCCTTGGATGCCATGTACTAGATCTTCTCCCCGCGTGCGATGATTTCTGCGACCACGGCATCAATGCCACGAGCATCGATAACCTTAATGCCCTTAGCGGACACGTTCAGGGTCACCTTACGGCGAAGCGAAGGAACCCAATAGGTCTTCTTCTGAACGTTCGGATCGAATCGACGCTTATTGCGGCGATGCGAGTGCGAAATGCTGTGTCCAAAGCCGGGAACAGCTCCGGTCACCTGGCAGACTGCTGCCATGTTTCACTCCTTATTGATTGACTTTTCTGACGGATGCGCAGTCGATGTTACTCGTACGTCCCGTCACCAATGTAGAAGCACCGGGTTATTCTCCGGGCTAGAGTGTTTGAGACCGGCATCTGGGTGAGATCCAGATGTCAATCCCCGCCGCGGGAAAAACGGTGAAGCATAATTTAGTGTCGAGAGGCGTTTCCACCACTACGAACAGCGTTAAATTCTAGGTAAATCCAGCAACTCACGCAAGCCTGCACGCCAGAAAATCCCCTTAAAAACCAAGGATTTTTTGGATTTTGAGGGGTAACCATTTGATACAGACTTCTTCCGGGCACGCCGAAAGGTCACGATAGAGTTACCCGCTTATTCTACCAGTTCTCGCTGTTTCCTCAAGTCACAAGGGAGTTTAAGGTAGTTCATGACGGAATTTTCGTCCCTTGTCGATATCCATGTGACAAACATCTAATTACATCAGTGAAATTTTAAATGTGAGATTAACATCTTAACTCGTACAGACCCGTATTTTACGGCATACGGCAGATTATTCTTCGAGTTCTACCGGCTCACCAAGGCCAGCGGCAGGAACCAAATTCGGGTACCTCGCGCTTAGTCCATCCCCCAAACTGCGCCCAGTCAACTGCCGACCCATCCAAGGCAGAGCATGCGTTCTTACCCAATACGCACTCTCGGCAACTCTCTCACGCAGCGGCGGAGGCTCTTCTTCACCGGCGATAAGGTTCACGTCCTGCGCAAGATGCCCCAGCCCAAGCTGCGTCAGCACATGGTATGCAAAGCGCTGATGCCCCAACTCATTCATATGCAGGCGGTCGTCAGCCCACAGCCGCCAGTCCAGAAAATCGTCCATACGCCAGTAATCGATAATGTGCACACCATATTTATCCGCCACTGTGCGTAGAAGCTCGTTATACAGGGCGGTACGCGGGCGGGTCCGAGCAAAGGGTCCCTCTCCCTTCACGTCTAGGCCCGTAATCGTCAGAACCTCGATTCCTTCCGCGCGCAGAGCCGCAAAGGCTCGCTCTGCATGCGAGATAATCTCATCTATATTCACGTTTAGGCTAATAATATCGTTGCCGCCGCCGTAGAAGCTAACAAGGTTCGGTCTCAGTTCTAAGGCTGCCTCCAGTTGCTGATCGACAATCTGGTGCATCAAAAGCCCGCGGATCGCCAGGTTAGCGTACTGCGCCTGAGCATCGACTGAGCCGATAGCTTCCGCAACGCGATCTGCCCAGCCACGCACCTGGTTGGGGCGGTCGGTATCGACATCACCCACGCCTTCGGTAAACGAGTCGCCCATCGCCACATAACGCACAGGTTCGCCGTGCAGTCTGGCATTTTTATCGAGTTTGAGCATGGTAGGTACTTCCTAACTTTTGGTTTTTTATCTACCCGCCAGTATCCCATGAATAATATGTCTGTCTTAGGTATCGACCGCAGACATCCAGCTGCGTGCGGTTTCAGGCAGGGCAAACCAATCCGTGCAGCAAACTCAAACATACCGTAACCGCGTTTTGTTCGGGTTTCTCGCTCCTGTTTCATAAGTCTTATTTCACGGGTTCACGTCGTCCAGTATCTTCTGCGAAGCGTGCGCATACCGATGATGCGGCACCACCACCACGCTCCCGTCACTAAACGGATCAGCAACCTTGGCTTTGAGCCCAAAAATATCGTTAAGATTTCTGGAGGTCAGCACCTCGTGAGCAGATCCGCGACTGACAATTTGCCCGTCCTTCATGGCGATCAGATAGTCTGCAACGCGAGCGGCGAGATTCAGCTCGTGCAGCACCATAATCATGGTGGTGCCGCGTTCTTCGTTCAGGTCCGCCAGTAAATCCAGCAGCTCCACCTGATGCGCCAGGTCAAGGTACGTGGTCGGCTCATCCAACAGCAGAATATCGGTCTCCTGCGCAAGCGCCATCGCAATCCACACACGCTGGCGCTGACCGCCGGAAAGCTCGGTTACTTGGCGTTCGGCGAGCGACATCGTATCGGTGGCCTCTAGGGCCCAGGCTACCGCCTCATCATCTTCGGCGCTATTACGTTTGAAAAGCCCTTGATAGGGGTAGCGCCCCCGCGAAACCAAATCGGCAACAGTAATGCCTTCAGGCGCAATAGGATGCTGCGGCATAAGCCCGACCATGCGTGCGAACCCCTTCATGGAGTACTGATGCGTAGGCTTACCATCGAGCAAAAACTCGCCGTCAAGGGGATGCAAGAGTCGCGAAACACCCCGCAGAAGCGTGGATTTACCGCATCCGTTGGGGCCGATAATGGCGGTGACCTTGCCCTGCGGGAATTCTAAGCTCAGGTCTTTGACGATAGGCTGTGCGCCGTATCCTAGGCTCACGTTGTCTACGCGCAGAGTACGCTCAGTTACGGCTTTCATGATTTACCTTCCTTTCGGTTCTGCACGAGCAACCAGATAAGTATGAGGGTACTGAAGACGCCATAAAAATGCCTACAGAACTTTTATATGCCGGAATAGGTTTGCGGCTGCAGAATCAGCGCATACCACGATCACGGCACCTACTAACACCGGGCCTAAGAGTGTGTATCTTCCTGCGTATGAATGAAAGCTTTTTCATGTCCCGTGTGAAGACCTTAGCCAGAGAGTCCCTTCACCTTCAACGAGCACACATCGTTCCTTCTCCCCTGCATGATCATGATACTTATATGATGTCTGCAAAATATGCACATGAAACTTCATCGCTGCATAGTAAACGTGCGGCGGCCGCCGTTCACCGAGGCTTCAGACGTACCGATGCCGCGCCTTCCGCTAAGAAGACACGGCATCGTATATTCTTGGCACGTGTTTAGAGCGAGAGCATGCCAGTGGGTATCCAACCACCCTTGGCGGCGCGTTCAAGCATAGTTTTCGCCATAGTACGCCCGTATGCCTTGCTCACATGGTTTTCGTCTATGTACACGTAGACGTTCCCGACAACCGGTTGGCACATTCCTTCCGGACAGTACAGGTCAGTCATATCTACCAGCACCGCGCCCTTATCCTTGTATTTGTCAAAGACCTCTTGGGCGGGGTTCTTTTCAGCCAGTTTCTCAGAGACCGGGCGCGCACAGGATTCCAGGTCGTCTCCCGCCTTCTGTGCGCATTCGTATACGTTGTAGTCGTACCGCGGGTTATCGCGCACACCGACCACCTGTATTCCGGCGTCCGTGAATTTCTTGACCGTTTCCTCCAAGGCCGGGTCGATGCGCTCCTCATTAGACCGCGCCTCCGCGATGGTTGCGATAATCACCACGGTCTGCGGCTTACGCTGCAGAATTTCTTCGGTAACGTCCCGGTTAAACTCGGCGCACTCGTTCGAGGATGATGCATCCTGCTGCGGATACTGGCATCCGCCCAAGAGGATCGACTGCATATTAACTTTGGACTGCTCGGCAACGGGTTTGAACATGGCCATTGCCTGTTCCGCGTGGGAGTTACCGACGACCATCATAAGCGGCGAATCATCTGTTCCGTTCTTCTGCGAAGAGCAGTACTTCTTAAGCGAGTCATGAGAGAGGGCAAAATTGCCTTCGCATTTGCCGTCGCTCAACATCTCGTATTGATTCTTCAAATCACCATTAGGGATAGGGTCGTCGTGCATGAGCGCCTGATCGGTGCCGATGGCGCGAGCACCTAGGTGATTATCGGTTGCAGTCTGGGTCTGCGTTTCTGCCTGAATACTCGCCTGAGTATTGGAGTAGTTCACCCACGCCTGCGCACCGGCAAGAGGTATTCCTGCCAGTAAAAAGGTTGCGGCCAGGAAGGCAAGCTGATCAGCCCATGTTTTGACCGCGAAAACCCTCTTAAACCGCAGTATTTTCATCAGCCAGGGAATGAAAGGGTCTTTACGGTAACGCAGCGGTTTCTCCACGAACTGGATCAGAACCCAAGCTAAGCCAATAGATACCGCAATAATGGCGGTTCCTTCAAGAAAATTCACGTGGGGTTTCTCTACAGCGGTGCTGTACAAGATCAGGATGGGCCAGTGCACCAGGTACAGGGCGTAGGAGATATTGCCGAGACTCTGCAGAGGTTTAGAGACCAACCAGCGGTCTACGCCCCACCGACTGTTGGTACGGCCCGCCATAATGACGAGAGCACCTGAAACTACTGGATACAGCGCTAAGAATCCGGGAAAGGAACGCTGCACGGGCAGGAAGGCGCCACAGGTCACAAGCCCAAAAACGCCGATCCACCCCATGATGACGCGCGCCTTCTCAGGGGCCTTCCATTTGAGGGTTACCATGGCGAGCAGCGTCCCGACAGCAAACTCCCAGAGACGGGTACGAGTATCGAAGTATGCGAACCCCTGGTTTGTCTCGGTTTCAATAATCGAAAACGTCAAAGATGCCACAAAGACCGTATCGAAAACCAAAATGGTTGTCGTGAACAGATTCCAGCGGAAACGATGCACAAGGTATGCGACCAGCGCGAAGAGCAACGGCCACAGAATAAAAATCTGTCCCTGAATAGACAGCGACCAGAAGTGCTGGAACGGGGTTTTCGATGCTGCGTTTTGCGCATAGTAATCTACCGAGTTAAAAGCAAGATGCCAGTTCTGGTAATAGAAGAGGGATCCCTTCGCATCCGCGAGCATATCGGCCCAGCGGCTTGGCGATAGGATAAAAAATGATGCGATGGTCGTTCCCGCGATGGTTACGGTCGCTACCGGAAGCAAGCGTTGGAACACGTGTAGCCAGTATGTGAAGAGGTTAAGCGGCCTGCCCTCGTTGATTTTGCGCATATTCGAGAGTGAGAGCAGGAACGCCGAGATGAATAGAAAGACGTCCACGCCGCCGGATACCCTACCAAACCAGACATGGTATAGCACTACCAGGAGTACTGCGAATGCACGCAGACCCTGAATTTCGGGGCGGAATCCCCGAGTTTCAATAAAGTTTTCGAGGGGGTAAGAGTTTGAGGGTGATGATACAGTCGGGGTTTGCGCCGCTTGCTGATGCATTGCGGGTTGACCTGCTGTCATAATATCGCGTGTCCTGTGCTGCTCTGTAAATCGGTGTGTGTGGTCTCATATAATGCTAACGACCTGTAAGGGGAAAGTCCCGATTCAACGCATCAGCTGCGTAACGCATGAATCAGGACTTTCGTGGAGCCCCCTACCGGATTCGAACCGGTGACCCTCGGTTTACAAGACCGATGCTCTGGCCAGCTGAGCTAAGGAGGCAACGTCTTCTAGTGTACAGCAAACGCACAGGTATGCTAATTCAAAAGTGGATGTTATGAAAGTTTATCGTGTTCACTGTTTTTATATGTGTCTACTTAAACGCTATTTTCCCGTATCACTATACTTTTTGAGTCTTTTAGATTTCGAACTATATTCATACGGCTCAGAAAATGTTAGACGGTCGATGAACCTTAACAGAGATGCCCTCTCATGCAGAATCATGCATTGGAATCTTAGACTATTGTGTCAGTATCCTTTGAGGCTAAAGCACGATAGAAAAAGGATTTGCCCGCAGGCTTAGCGCTTGCGGGCAAATCCTTTTATATTACTGCTGCGGGTTATTGTTATTCTTCTTGGCGTCGATCTTCCCCTGCAGGAAGCCAGTGAAGTCATTGCTGGTGTATTGTTCACCGTCCACAAAAACTGTCGGGGTGCCCCCAATATCGTTCTTCGAGGATTCTGCGGTCACGACATCCACAAGAGAACGCCACTTGTTATCGTTCATATCCGAACCGATATTTGCACCGTATTTAGATGCTATATCGGCAATCTGCTGGTTGTTCAGGTCGCCGGTTCCCTGGTGACTAAACAGTTCTTTCTGGAAGTCCAAGAATTTATCTGCACTCACCTGGTTAGCAACGGCGTATGCGGCATTAGCGGTACGTGCCGAGTACTGGGTGGGTGAATTCTGATCAAGGAAGGTCAGGTTACGGATTTCGAGTTCGATATTACCCTCTTGAACCTGTTTCTTCAGTTCCTCGCCGTACTGATCCTCAAACTCATGGCAGTGCACGCAATTGTAGTCCTGGAAGATCGTTACGCGCACCGGTTTGCCGTTCTTAGAGGCTTCATCTGCCGACTGAACGCCGAGTGGCAGCTTCTTGCCCGCCTGCGGGGTACCATTCACCGAGGGGGTGTAGGAGGCGTTAGAGTCCCCTAGTTCCTTATAGTTACGGGTGTCTCGTGTTGAGGAGTTTTGGACGATTCCGTCCTTAGTCAGCACAATTCCGCCGTACTCATTCGAACTCGCAGGCACAGGACCCGATTCGGGTACTTTATTGTTCTGACCATTGATATAAACAAAGCCAATAACGAAAACAATAACAACGACTACGCCGAGTACGGTAAGTTGTATCCATCGACGGTTCATCGCGACATTGCCGCGTTTTGATTGTTTAGCCGCAATTTGGCGGGCCTTCTCGCGGGCGTCCTGGGACATTGCCTGCTCCTTTATCTTGTGATCGACGCGGTGGATGCGCCTACCGCTAACCCGTTCTAGCCTACCGAAGGTTGTTGGTAGCTGCCAGTCATAGCCAGGTTTTCTACACTTTGTGTCGCGTTCTCACGCTCACAGCTTATTTTACGGGGCAACCACAGTCACCTGCGCTGGCTATAAGCCGCGCGTACCATTATAAGACTTGTTATTCTGCGGGATAGCATCTCAGGATAAACCTGGCGGTATGAGCAAAAGCAGACTCGGTGCCTTATAAGTTGCCTCGTTCCCCTATTCTCTGGGTGACATGTATGTAAACCATACCTTTCCAGAGACCCCCCGTTTATAGCTCATAAGTTCCACGGATAAGACCCTCATACTGCAAGACTGCGCTACCAAGGAAAAGGTCTAAGATAGCCTCGACCGCAGACCAAGTCAGATGTCGAGATTAGCAATAAACCCCATATTTACTAGAACAGCTTCAACCAACGAATTTCGCCCTAAGATTCCAGGGGATAATAGCATGCGATGACTCTACTACACTCAGCTTAGTTTCATTGGCGATGTCAATGTCTAATGCTGACAGTATCTTACTTGCTTAGCCACAATTTGACGAACCTTATCACGGGCGCCTTGGGACATCGCCTATCCCTTTATCCTGTAGTCCCCCCCTGTGCACTTAGCGGTTATCTACGTTGTAATCCAGCCGTTCTCCTTCATGAGCACCCTGCTAGTGGACAGTACTAGTGGACAAGCCTCGCAGTACTTTATGGCTACACACGCCGCAAGCAGTGTTCCTCAGCGAGCTTCTAGCAGAGTATCGGCACCGTCAAAACCTCCAGAACCGCTATAGCTGTTCGAGTAATCATGCTCTACACTTCCGTCTTGCTCAGGGTTTTAGTGGGTAAGGGATACGAGAATATGGCTTAGCCCCACCCACAATTCAGGTTAGGAACATTAGAACAGACACACATTCTATTCCATAACCCAATTTTCTGTCTGCATAGACAATATAAGAACGACGCGGCTATGGCGATATATGCCATAATCTGCACCAAAGGTAGATCCCGTCGAGCTGCACCTCGCAACAGGGTGAACGGGAGTATGAATACATGACGTCCCAGTACCGGCTTACATATACAGCTGGAATTAGAGGGTACTTTTCCGGGGCTTTACGTGTTGAAAGCTAATGCTGGTATTCCAAGCGATAAAAGCATAGCTAGTTCCGTTGGGTGAGTTTGAGGTGTTGAATGGTTGTTGAGACCCGGCAGTTGGTGCATCGTTACCGGGTTTTCCTGTGCTGGTGGCACCCGTTTTTCTTCAGAGGTCCGTCACAGGTAGCGGGGGTTTTGAGGCCCATTCTTGGGTGTTGTACCGGAGTTAACCACTAGTTGAGTGGTTAATACGAGGCTGTCCCGGTATAGCCTACCAGGCCCAAACCGCACTTATAGTCAAGGGGATACTGCACCGGGCCGGGGGTTGTTTGGTAAAAACCACCGTTAAACACA
>NZ_KV797887.1:0-4751 GCF_001809525.1 Rothia sp. HMSC064D08
TCATCTGCCGAGAGCTCTTTTACAATAGTGGGCTTTATAGCAGCCCTCTATGAGATTATTTTGGGCATCTCAATGATTGTTGTTATGACGAATAGCATTAAAAAGACAGACAAATCTTTAGAACAAAAGCAGCATGAGGTATCCGAAGGGGTGCCTGATGAATCGCTCTAGAATCCCTTTGCCTTCGGCTGTACTTGGCGATTCCACGCCTAAAGTCTTATTCCCTCTGTTGGGGGGGCATACGTGTACGGTGAAGACAATCCGCTGTTGAGGATATACGCGGTGCTATGGTTGAGCTACCAACGACACCACCGAAACACATAGAGAGGAGAGCATGATGCGGCAGCTTTACGCGGCGCAGAAAATCTTCAAAATTACCGACCACTATGTCGTCACCGACGAAGGCGGGTACACGGTATATCAGGTTGATGAGAACTACCGGGTTCTTGGCAAAAACATGAATGTGACGAACGTTGAGACCGGCGTGCAGTTCACGCTGGAGCGGCAGCTTGGGCTCGGTACCGTTTTCAATGTTGGCTTTTCCACCGGCGACCAGCTGCATATGCGCAAACGGTTTAAACTCGCGGGGCTCAACATAGAGGCCTACCTCAACCAGACTCCGCTTCAGATCGGGGGTAGTTTCTGGGAAGGTAACTTTGAGATTGTTCTTGAAGGAGGTATCGTCGCCGCTATTCACAAGCCTAGGTTTAAGATGCGCGACAAATATCAGATCACTGTGTACGACCAGCGTTTTCAAGACGTTGCTATTGCAGTTCTCATCGTTGTTGATTATCTATCTGATCAGCGGCAGAAGAACAGGCCTAGAATTAGTTTTCACGGATCCTAAAGTCCCTATGCGTCAGGTTTGATGAGGCGCGAGCAGATAGTATTTTGGCGAGCAGATAACGGATTGCTATCTGCTCGCCAAAATACTATCTGCTCGTGGGGATTAAAGCATGCTTATAGAGATTTACTTATTGAAACACCTAAGAAAAAATATTTAAAACATGAAGTGTTTATAAAAACTTACGAAGCGTGGCGTTATATTTTTATGTGACATGCCCGAATAAGAAATATGACATTTAAAAATTTTGAACAATGACCACTCTGATATAGAGCATAAAATACATGAACTTCTGTCTTGCGCGATGTGGCAAAACAGCCTCAAAGGGTTGAAAACTCGCCCGTGTGGCTTCTACGGTAGGGGCAGAGGCGTTCAGGAAAGCGCTACGCAGTAAATGCATTATATGAGGTGACCAAAACATCACTTTGAGATGTGTTGCTGGTATGCAGCTCTTGCAGATATATTCTGAGCACCCTAAATAAAATCCTCGCTCCGGAAGAGGAAATGTCATAACCCTGCGCCTTCTTTTATGAGGCGTTCACAGATAGTACGCAATCCACAATGCTTTTTGTAGCTCTACAGTGGCGAGTGCGCGTATCCAACCACCATGTGAAAGGAAGATAAGTAACATGACTCTCGAAAATCCCGGACTTTCTCGCCGTAAGTTGCTGCGTACTACCGCTATTGGCGTGCCTGCTGCTGGTCTGCTCGCTTTCGGCTCGACCCTTGTGACCGCACCAAGCGCGCAGGCTTATCACGCGCTAGTTGGTGCTGATGGCTGGTGGGGGTCAAAAACTTCCAGTGGGCTCCAAACTTTCTTAAATATTACCCAGCATGCTCAGGTGAGCGTGGATGGTGTGATTAGTTCTCAGCCGTCAAGTCTGCAGGCTTCATGTCCCGGTCTTGCTGGTGGCTGGGAGTGGGTTGATGATGCTCAAGCATCTGGCTCCCAAACAATAGTTGCGATGCAAACTTGGCTAGGTGTTGGAGCTGACGGGATTTTTGGTTCTGAGACTATCAGTGCCCTGCAAGCCCATTATGGACTGACAGCGGATGGAACACTAGATGGACCGTCGCCGACAATTCTGACTCTGCAGAATGAAATTAACCATTACCTTCGCGCAGACAATGATGAGATAGCGAAGAATAATTAACGCTACTACCGGTGATGGTTTTATGGTGTGCTGAAATCTTCTCCAACTTCCTGCACCAGAAAAAATACGCAAAGGAGGGTATTCCTGATGACTCTCGAAAATCCTGGACTTTCTCGCCGTAAGCTGTTGCGTACTACCGCTATTGGCGTGCCTGCTGCTGGTCTACTCGCTTTCGGCTCGACCTTGGTAACTGCAACGAGCGCGAATGCTGTTGATGTTGACGGCTACTGGGGTTCGGAGACCTCGACAGGTTTTCAGAAATTTCTGAATGCCTTTCTGAGTGCTGGATTGGACGTTGATGGCATGATCAGCTCTCAGCCTTTGAGCATGGCTTCTTCCTGCTCCGGCATCGTTGGTGGTTGGGAGTGGGTAGAAGATTCTCAGGCCAAGGGATCTCCCACTATCGGGCTGATGTTTATGTGGCTGACTCATGATCCAGACGATACTCTTGAGGCAAAGACGCAAGAAGGGAGCGCGTCTTTGATTCAAGAAACGGGCGAACCTTTGTCCAATAACCAAATTTCGCCTACACACATCAAGCTCATGCAGGGCCATTATGGGCTTACCCGCGACGGCGTTCTGTCAGCTCCATCGCAGACCATTAAGGCCTTGCAAAAGGAGATCAACCAGTACGTTGGCTAATCCAATGTGACAGTTCTTCACGTGTCGGGAGGGTGGATCGGCCATCTAGTGGTATATCCATCATCCCGACAAGGAAGACATCTTCCAGCTCTAGCTTTCTGTACCTGAAAATACGCAAAGGAGGGTATCACTATGTCGAATGAACATTCTGGTATTTCGCGTCGTCGCTTGCTGCGCACCGCCTCCATAGGCATTCCCGCCGCAGGCGTTTTGGCGCTGGGGTTCAGCATCGTTAGCGTCCCAGCTGCTCAGTCGCTTGAGGCTGATGGTTATTGGGGTTCCGAGACAACCTCGCAGCTTCAAAAGTTTTTCTTCAATATATTTGCGCAGGAACTCGGTCAGCCTACATACGGGTATGAAGACGGTGTCGTGAAATATCAGCCTGTATCGCAGCAGTCCGCAAACCCCGGGCTGGGCAGCGGATGGCAATGGGAATCCGATGGGGGAGCGCAAGGCTACGACTTCACCATCTATTACCTGCAGCGTTGGCTGGGTGGCGTGGAGGCCGACGGCACGATTGGCCCCAATACCATCAAGGCTCTGCAAAATCATTACGGTCTCACGGCAGATGGTCGCCTAGATGGACCTTCAGAGACTATCAAGGCTTTGCAGAACGAGATTAGCCAGTACGTCGGTTAGCTCTACGTGAGATTTGATGATGCGTGAAAAGCACGTTGGTGCTTCTCTGCGGACATATATTTTCATCCTGAAGGAGAATAAAATGACGAACGAACATTCTGGTATTTCTCGCCGCAGGCTGGTGCGTACCGCTGCTGTAGGCGTACCCGCCGCGAGTTTGCTGGCTTTCGGCTCCACTCTGGTGACCGCAACAAGTGCGAGTGCGGTTAGCGTTGATGGTTACTGGGGTGAGGAAACCTCGGCAGGGCTCCAACGCTTTATGAATGCCGTGCGTGGGGCCGGGTTGTCGGTGGATGGAGTTATTAGTTCTCAGCCATCAAGTATGGCTCCATCCTGCTCGGGTATCGTCAGCGGTTGGGAATGGGTCGATGATGCACAGGCCTCTGGTTCCCCAACCATGCTGGCCATGTATCAATGGCTTGGATCCGGGACTCATGGGCAACATCTTTTCCTCAAAATTGAGGAATGGGGTGGGAATGTAACTGGCTACAGCATCACAGGCGTTCATATCAAGCTTTTACAAGAGCATTATGGTCTGACGGCGGATGGAACTTTAGATAGTCCATCACCAACTATTGAGGCTTTGCAGAACGAGATTAACCAGTACGTCGGCTAAAACCCGGTGTTGCTCTTTCACCAGTTAGTGCACAGTCCTATTCGAACTAATTGAGGAGAAAAAATGATATTTCGTAAATCTGATCATCCTCGTCGTAAGTCGATGCGTGTAACCTTGTTCGTGACCCCCATTGTGGGTGCCCTGCTAGCGCTTGGTTTCATGACGGCTCCGGCGGCGAATGCAGGGATTGCTGATAACTCGACAGGCGCAATGCAGGCAGAATCTGAGCAGCTTCATCAAGAAGCCCGGGACGCTACAGATCTAGCAAATAAGTTTGACCAGGATAACATCGCGATTAATGATTCTGCCGCTGCGGATCTGCGTGATGCTGCGCAGAAGGCTGAAGCGATGGCTCAAGAACGAGACCAGGCAGTTCAGGCTGTTGAAGATGCTGATCGTGACGCCGCCAGCCTCTTTGAATAAATAATTCGCAACTAAGTTGTGTGAAGAAGTGATATTGGGGCTTGTGAGCTTTTGACTGGTGCCAAGATTGCTTCAAACCTTTTATGAGCCTTAGTTGAGGAAGGAGTATTATGACTCTCGAAAATACCGGACTTTCCCGTCGTAAGTTGTTGCGTACTACCGCCATTGGCGTACCCGCTGCGGGTATGCTCGCCTTCGGCTCGACCTTGGTAACCGCGACGAGTGCGAATGCGCTTGAGGTTGATGGTTACTGGGGAAGTGAAACTACACGTATGTATCAGAGGCTCGCTGCGCTTGAGGTGGTAGATGGCATCGTCTCAAGTCAGCCTGCATCTCAGGCGAGTGCTAACCCTGGGCTGACGAGTGGCTGGGATTGGGTTTCTGATGATGCCGCCTCCGGTTCAGAAACCATCAAAGATTTGCAGCGCTGGCT
>NZ_KV797887.1:4851-60965 GCF_001809525.1 Rothia sp. HMSC064D08
AGAAACCATCAAAGATTTGCAGCGCTGGCTCAAAGTGACCCAGGATGGGCTCATGGGCTCGCAGACTATATCTGCACTTCAAGCGCGTTATCACCTCCCTCAGGATGGGGTATTGAGCGAGGAGTCTCCCACCATTAAGAAGCTTCAGTCAGAGCTTATCGCGGTTACCTATGACTAATTCAACATACTGAAAATACATCGGTTACCCGATTTTTCTCCGCAATTTCTATATATGTGAGGAGGATAAAAATGATGAACGAACATTCTGGTATTTCTCGCCGTAAGCTGTTGCGTACCACCGCTATTGGTGTTCCCGCTGCTGGTCTGCTCGCCTTTGGTTCGACCTTGGTAAACGCGACGAGTGCGAATGCGCTTGAGGTTGATGGTTACTGGGGTACGGAGACGACGGAACTTCTCCAAAGTGTCCTTATGCAAGGGGTTCTTGGTCAGAGCGATCTTCTTCCTTTTGGGGATCCTTCGGGGACTATTTCTTCTCAGCCAATATCACGTGCTGAGGAGAACCCCGGTCTGGCTTCAGGCTGGCAGTGGGTTTCCGATGAACAGGTGAAGGGTTCAGGTACTATCGCTAGGTTGCAGCGTGAAAAGCTGGGCTTCGAGAAAGGCGATGGGATTATTGGTCCTCAAACGATTAGTGCTTTGCAGACCTGGCTTGGGCAAACCGCTGACGGCGTGCTTGACGGACCTTCGCCGACGATCGAGGCTCTGCAAAACTATCTGAACTCTCAGGCAATTGAGGCCTAAAAGATAAATTATCGCGAAAATGGCGTGACATGTTCTCACCTCGTATGTGGTGATGTGAAGAAGGGATATTATGACTCTCGAAAATACCGATCTTTCTCGCCGTAAGCTGCTGCGTACTACCGCTATTGGTGTGCCCGCTGCCGGTGTGGTTGCTTTGGGAGCGAACCTGGTGATGGCCCCAGCTGCGAATGCAGAGACTGACTTGGGTGCCAAGATGAAAGTAGAGTCTGAGAAGCTTCAGGAGAAAGCTCAGAGGGCTAAAGAACTAGCAGACAGCTTCGATCTTGATGCCGCAGCATTTGATGATCCTGCCCTTGAGGCTGCTGTCAAAGATATCAGCGGCCAGCTGCATGATGCTGCTCAAAAAGCCGAAACGTTGGCTCAGCAACGAGCCCAAGAAGCTCAGGCATCTGAAGATGCTGATCGTGAAAATGCCAGCCGCTTTCAATAATTCGCAGCCAATTGTGTGAGGAAGCGAGATTGGGGCTCGTGGACTTTTGACTGGTGCCAAGATCGCTTCAAACTTTTTATAAGTTTTAGTTGAGGAAGGAGTATTATGACTCTCGAAAATCCCGGACTTTCTCGCCGTAAGTTGTTGCGTACTACCGCCATTGGTGTGCCCGCTGCAGGTATGCTCGCTTTCGGCTCGACCCTTGTGACCGCAACGAGCGCGAATGCTCTTACAGATGATGGTTACTGGGGCTCCGAAACGACGGTTGAGCTGCAGAAGCGTCTCAACAGCATAGCTGCCGTAAACTCTGCGGTGGAGGGCGGTCTTTCCCTCGATGGGCAGATCGATAGTCAGCCCGCATCCCAGTCAAGTGCTAATCCCGGTTTGACGAGCGGTTGGCAGTGGGTTTCTGACGATGCCGCCTCCGGCTCAGAAACCATCAAAGATTTGCAGCGCTGGCTCAGGACGGATGTTGATGGTTTGATCGGACCCTCTACAATCAGTGCTCTGCAGAGCTGGTTGGGTCAAACCGCAGACGGGGTTCTTGACGGTCCCTCACCGGCCATTGTTGCGTTTCAGCGCAAGCTTATTGAAGGTAACTACTCTTAAGGCGTGAGAACCTACACAGCACACAGTCTGTAACCTGCTCGACAACACGGTAGTGCATAACCGTACCCTGACTAAAAAACGTGTTCAGGTGAGTTACGGTTAAAAACTACCAACCGGTTTACCGGTTTCGCATCATGAGGTGCGGCGTTGGCGCTTATCCTAATGGCGCTGACTCTGCACCTCATGGTGTTTTAACACCGCATAAATAAGGAGGACATATGACTGAACTGGGTACCTCACGCCGCCGATTCCTGCGCGCAGCCGCTGTTGGCATTCCCGCTGCGGGCGCGCTCGCGGTTGGTTCGACTCTGACCGCTCCGGCTGCGAACGCCGCGCAGGCTTCGTCAACCCCGTCGAATCAGAACCAGAACCCCGAAGCTCAAGGCGCGGCAACCAACGCGCAGTACCTCAGCGAGAAGGCGAAGAACTTCCATATTCTGCTTGATATGTACAAACAGGCTGGCGACGCGGTAGACGCAACCCAGCTGACCCAGGAGGCGCAGCGCATCCGGGGTGCAGCGGACGAATCAAACAGCCCGTTCCCCAGCAGGCCCGTCTCGTGGGCTGGTGTTCAGCTGGAACGGGACAGGATGCAGCTTGCCGCCAAGATCAACTACGCCGCCATGCGTGCCGAAGAGTTAGCCGATGAGCGTACCCGCGCTGGCGGGGGAGTGCCGCAAGGTCGGGATGCGGTGCGCCAAGCTGCACAGAGGCGCGTGATCTATCGTGTGCTCAGCAGCGCATCCCGAGACACTGATGCGCTGGTGACCAAGCTCGAAAACCTGGCAAAGGGTCGGTAAAGCAACGCTCGTCGTGAGTAGATTCCTGCATAAAAAGGCTCTTTATTCCAATAAAGATGGGGAAAACCCGCTTTATTGGAATAAAGAGCCTTTTTACAGTGCGCAACCCCCGGTAAACATGGCTGGCTCCGGGAAAGAGAACGAAAGGAACCCCTCCGGGAAGGACGGTAAAGAACCCGGAGGGGTTAGCTTAGGGGGCTTACACCCTACTTCTTAATCGGTTCGCGCGAGATAACAACCTTCACCGCGTTATGCTCGGCTGCGTTTGCGAACAGGTCGTATGCCTCCTCGAACTGGTCGAAGGTGAAGTAGTGGGTTGCCATCGCCTTTGCGTTCAGGCGGCCCGAACGCACCATATTCAGCAGGTTGCCCACGGTGTTGCAGTTCACCAGACCCATGTTGATGTTCACGTTCGAGATCCACATGGTGTTAATCGGCAGCTCTACCGGCTTGCCGTGCACACCCGCGTTCGCAATGTTGCCGTAGGGGCGCACGATCTTGGTGCAGGTCTCGAAGGTCTGCGGCACGCCCACAGCCTCAATCGCCACATCCACGCCCAAACCATCGGGGGAGAGGGCCTTAATCTTCTCGATAAAGTCTGGATCGGCGGCGTTTACCTTATCGGTTGCCCCCAGTTCCAGCGCCTTGTTCATGCGGTTATCGTCCATATCGACGGTAATCACACGCCCGGCACCGCACAGGTTCGCCGTCATAATTGCGCCCAGACCCACCGGACCTGCGCCGATAACAGCCACCGTATCGCCCGGCTTGGTGTTGCCGTTGAGAATACCCATCTCGAAACCGGTCGGAAGCGCATCCGTGAGGAAGAGAACATCTTCGTCGGTCAGTCCCTCGGGAACCATGTGAACCGACGTCTCAGCGTAAGGAATGCGCACATACTCAGCCTGGGTGCCGTCAATCATGTACCCGAAAATCCAGCCGACACCGCCCACGGTCTGGCAGTGCGAAGGCTTATTGTCCTTACAGTATGAGCACTTGCCGCAGTTCGTGACCGCCGGAATAATGATGCGGTCGCCAACCTTCAAATCGGTGACCGCAGAGCCGACTTCGGTAATCGTGCCGATAGCCTCATGACCCAGGATGCGCCCTTCTTCAACCTCGGGAACGTCACCCTTGAGGATGTGCAGGTCGGTGCCGCAGATGGTGGTGGTATCAACGCGAGCAATGACGTCGGTGGGTTCAAGGATGGTGGCGTCTGGAACTTCTTCCCAAGCTCGCTTGCCTGGACCGTGGTAAACAACTGCCTTCATGGTGACTCCTAACTGAGATTTTATGAGGGGCTGTAGCTACAGCGTCATCGCTTATAGTCTCAACCTATCAAGGGTTCTTTATAGGTTGTACCTTCATTAAACCGGAAAAATCCATAACTTCCTAGATGTTACGCAGATTACATTTAAGGTTATGGTGACTGTAAGAATGGCAGGCTTATGCGCGATGCGCTCTATACCGCGAGCAGGTGGTTTAGGTATGCCTTGGAAGTCGAAAACAGCCCTACGCTCATGGCCTCAGCCGTTGTTCCGGACTATATCTGTGCTGTATAGTTAGGGCAGTGAGGAACCCATACTGGCAGGGCTGGGTGCCTCACTGCGATGGCGTTCATCAACTAGATTTACCAGTTGATAACGTCTACTAGGTTAGCAATCGCCCGGATCACGCGTGCTAGTGCATTTAAGACACGCGCGATGTCACGGGCGATTTTGCTTTGCCTCTTCGACAATCCGCCAACACCCCCTTCCGCTCATCATCCCTCACGACTAGGTTCAGTACATAGCGATTCGTGGGGTGTAGCCGCGGGGGCAGTACAAGCTTACCTAATTAAGTCAGGTTTAAACGTGAGCAGGTGGTTTTTGGTACGAGCAGGTAAGATTTTCTTACCTGCTCGACCAAAAACCACCTGCTCACGTACATGCAAGAGGGGGAGCGATACAGCACGGTACCGCGCCTCATAGCTTAGATACTTGCGCTATGACCCACCTTCACGTGGCTGTGGCGATCACGTTCCGCATCGTGATAATCCGACTTGAAGCCCTTGAGCACCACCTCAATATCGTTTTCCTTCGCATAAACATTGGAGAAGTCCTCAATCAGCTCCAGCACATCGCTGGCAATATACGAAGAGTTCTCGGCGTTGATCGTGACCTTCGAACCGGGGCGAATATTCTTCAGCGTCTTCTTAATAGCCGCCTTGTTCAGGAACGACACCTCTTCCGCCAAATCCAGCGTAATTTCGTCGGCCTCTGCAAGCTCCTCACGGCTGAGGTAGTAGGCGCGCTTCATATTGCCCTGCAGCACGAAGAAGATACTGATCGCCAGACCAATACCCACGCCCTCCAGCAGGTCAAGGGCAACCACGGCATCACCGCGCGGTGCCGGTAAAAGCCCTCATGGGCGGCAGAAAAACACGACGATAAACGCAGAGCCACGCGCCTCGTAAATGGTAGGGTGGTTGCTAAAAATAGGCTGCATATGGGGGATAGCATGGCGGACAACTACACATACCGGGATATTGCCAGCGGTGAAGCATTCCGCGAGCACCTGGGCTCACTGGGCTGGTCGAAACCACGCAAAAATCAGCCCGGATTCACCCAAGAATACGGTGAAGACCTCATATTTCGGGCTGCTTTTCTCTACGCAACATTCAACCATACGCCGGGGAACTACAGCGGCATCCCGGCGTTTTATGTGATGTCTAAAAAATGGCGTAAAACCCTGCGAAAAATATCGGCACACCTCGATCAGCCTCTTAAATCTGTGCCCTCCCCGCATGACGGCGATATGTACTTTATAAGCGTTGGCCACCCCCGCTACCACGAATTTGTAGATCACGAAGCGAGAATGACTTACCTGAGGTCCGACGGGACACTCAATATAGAAGCACTCACTCGTTTCAGCACCGCCGCTCATCGGTTCATGGAAACCTTTGATCTGGCGGACTATGTGGCGCTCACCGAGCAGGAGCTGCAGCAGCAGCGCCTCGATACTGTGCTGCCGGATGTGCTCGGGTATTTGTCCGTAAACACGATGAACGACCTGCGCGATGAACTCTACCGGAACGTGCACGCACATCTTACCGACCGCAGCGCCACGCTCTTCGCGGATCAGCACGTGCTGCGCCGCCGGTGGGATGTTATCGCAGACTATTTCTCGCTGACCTGACAGGCGATGGTGAGAGCCTTGAGACGGGCGCGGCAAAGCCTAAACCGGCAGGGAATGGGCGGTCTCAGGAATGCGCCTGGCCCGCTGGCGCATCCAGGTGAACACCCACACCAGCACGAAAGCGGCGACCATCGTCAGCACAATCGTGCCGCCAGTCGGCAGGTTAAACGCCCACGAGAAGTACAGCCCCACCGTCGAACACAGCACGCCGAAAACCGGTGAGAACAGCATCATGGTGCCTAAACGGCGGCATGCGAGCCGCGATGCGCTGGCCGGAACCACAATAAGCGCAAGCACCAGCACATTCCCGAGTGTCTGCAAAGAAATCACCACGGAAACCGTCACGAGCACATACAGCAAAATATCCAGCCACAGCACCGGCAAACCCAACGCGCGAGCACTTTCACGATCCAGGCTCACCGTCACCAGCTGTCGATGAAATAGCCACAGAAGCAGCAGAATCCCGGCGGACATAGCCGCCGCCTGGGCAATATCGCCGCGTGAAACCCCCACAATCGAACCGAACAGGAAATCCTGAATCGACCCCGAATACCCCGGTGCCAGCGAAATAATCACAATACCCAACGCGAACGAACCGGCAAAGAAAATACCGATTACCGAATCCTCACGCAGCTTCTGGTTCTGACTAAAAATAGCCACCAAAACCGCCGTGATAACGCCCGCGATCAAGCCCCCGAACACCAAGTTGCCGCCTATAACGAACGCAACCGCCAAGCCGGGAAACACTGAGTGGGCAACCGCATCGCCAATAAAAACCATGCCGCGCATCATCACATGGCACCCCACCACGCCCGTCACCAAAGAAGCCAGCGTCACTGCGGCGAGGGCACGCGGCAGAAACGCCAGGGAAGGGTTGAAAAGGTCAAACAGGAAATCGAGGGGAGTAATCATGCCGCTGCCTCCTGCGGGGTTACACGATGACCGGCAGGATGCCCCTGCCGGGTGCCGCCTGCGCCCGGAACGCCAATCTTAGGCGATGGGCTTGTGCCCGCGTTTCCGCCTTTACCTGTGCTTTCACCCTCGCCCTCAAGTTCGCGCCCGTGCACCCAGGCGTAAAGCTGCTGCGGCGAAAAATCCTCGGCTTTGCCGTCCAAACTCAAGGAACCGCGCACCCCGCACAGCCGCGAACAAGACTCCTGCGCCGCCACAATATCGTGGGTAGACATCAGAATCGTCACGCCCTCGCCCGCCAGCTGCCGGTACAGCTTGGTGAGCGCGGATTGGGTGGGCGCATCCACCCCCGTGAAGGGCTCGTCAAGAAGCAAAAGCGCCGGTTCAACCGCGAGAGCACGCGCCAGAAGCACCCGCTGCCGCTGCCCGCCGGAAAGCTCTCCGATGGGACGGTTCTTCAGCGGCATTAAATCCGTGCGTTCCAAAGCGTGAAAAACCTTGACCCAATCCGCAGTTTTAGGGCGACGAAACCAACCGATCTCGCGGGTTCGCCCGGTCATGACCGCATCCTTGACGGTGATCGGGAAATCCCACTGAAACTGGTGCTTCTGCGGCACATAGCCGATGCGCGCCCGCGCGGTGCGCGCAGTACTGCCCAGCACCCGAATACTCCCCGAAGCAGGATGCAGCAGCCCCATAATGGCACGTAACAGCGTGGTTTTTCCGGCACCGTTCGCCCCGAGAAGACCCACAAATTCGCCGGGGTTCAGGGTGAGCGAAAAGTCCCGCAGCACCGCCCGCCGCCCGTACCCCGCATAGAGGTTCTGGATGCTCAGCGTCGGATTTTCACTCCCCGTCGCAGGGTCGTTTTTGGAGCCTAGCACGGTGGTACCTTTACTCATCCCGCGCACCCTTTCCGCTCGTCATG
Source organism: Rothia sp. HMSC064D08 (assembly GCF_001809525.1). Classification (NCBI taxonomy): domain Bacteria; kingdom Bacillati; phylum Actinomycetota; class Actinomycetes; order Micrococcales; family Micrococcaceae; genus Rothia; species Rothia sp. HMSC064D08. The sequence continues at coordinate 12,491 of NZ_KV797887.1, forward strand.
ATGCGCTCGGCCTGCGCCTGCGCGGCCTTATTGCGGCGCATCATGAAGAGCCCTGCTGCGGCAAGTACCGCCACAGCCCCCGCGCCGAGCGCCACCGGAAGGGCAGGGAACCCGCCGGATGAGGCCCCCGGACTATCGGAAGCAGCCGCAGAGTGCGCGCCCTCCGATTCGCCCGCCAGCGTCTGATCCGCGGCTTGCTGCGCCAGAGCGTACACCTCATCCGCAGTCACCGAATCCCCGATGGCGAACTTCATATAGCGGGTATCGGAAACAACCGAACCATCCGCAAGTTCCGCACGAGCCGTCACCTTCAGCAGATAGGCGCCGGGCTTGGTAAACACCCAATTGGCGTGGGTATGCGTGTTCTTCTCAACCCATATATCCTGCGGCTCGTGCTTGGACGAATCCCACAAAACCTGCGGTTTCGAGAAGTTCCCGTTCTCCAGGTACAGCGTGAACTGCCCCGGTCCCTGAACCTGCTCTAGGGTGAGGGTGACCCCGCGCGGGGTTTTCTGCACAAGCCCCGGATCCTGAGTGGTCCAGCCAGGCCAGACGACCCCCTTCGTTTCGGTCTGCGGAATCACATACACCTGCTCGCCGGGCTGTGCACCCACAAACGAATAACGGTCATCGTCAGGAACCTGGCGTAGGGCCGCATCGGAGCCGCGGTACAGCACATCATCCACGCTGCGCCAGATGGGTGTAGCGGCATGATCGTCATGGATCATGAGCTGAAACTTACCGTCGGTAAAACGCGGGCCCATATCAACATGCCCGCTCGAAATTTCGGTGCGTCCCGTGCCCACCGGCTGCTCGGGCGAGAGCGTTTGCTGCAGAGCCTTCTGCTCTTTGCTGAGGTTATCGCTTGTGGCTGCCGTGCTTGACGATGCACCCGGCGCGGGCGTGTGATCGGCATATGCCGGATTGGCTATAGAGGCTGTGAGACCCACGCATAAAGCGAATGAAATAACCTTCTGACTAGTTTTTATTCCAAAAATAGAATATTTCATGTATGTCTTCTTCCTCAACGTTGATGGATGTATATGCATATGTGGCTATGGACGAGAATACGACTTCACCGCCCAACCGCTCGCTGGATAGTATGTGCGTTAGCGCGCATCATATCCGCATAGTGGGGTGCCTCATCATCGAGCGAATCGGAATATAAGGTACCCACCTGAACCCCGTTTTCATGGGCGACCTCACGCAAAACTGGGCTTCGCATGCGAGTATTCCGATCGAGGAATATAGCCGGTACACGCAAATCCCTGATAGTGCGCTGCAGCCGCTGCCGCTGTTGGATGCTTGGCTCACTGCCCGCCACCGGCGTCACAAATCCCGCCACCGTCAGCCCATAAGTACTTGCCAGATAGCGGTACCCGTCATGGGTGGTAATCAGGTTTTTCGAGGCTTCGGGCAAAGATGCATAGATGCCGCGAATCTCCCAGTCCAGCTCATCAAGCTCGCGCATAACACGCTCGGTATTCGCCGTGTACAGGCTGGTTCCGGGTGGGTCAGCTTCGGCGAGAGCATCACGCATGACCTGCGCGGCCGCCTTCATATTTGGCACCGAATGCCATATATGCGGGTCTATCTCGCCGTGCACATGTTTGCCGAGCACCGCCTGCGCCAGCAAATACACCTGCCCCCGATGCTCGCGCGAAGACCCCCTCAAGAACCCGTATTGGCCACCCGCAGGAACCTCCTGCAGAGTGCGCGAAGGAACCGCAATGATCGTGCGAGCCAGGTCGTGTTCGGTGACTTTCCCGCCGCTATCGGCGCGAATTACAAGCCGCCCCGTATATGCCTGAACGGCTATATCCGCATGTCCGGAGGCTAAAACGGTCGTATTTGCGCCCAGACGAGAGGCAGCCTCGGCAGGGTCCTCACCCACCACAACATGCAGTGTTCCCTGCGCCTGCCGCACCCCCTCGGGTGCGTTGCGGGGCGTTGCCAGAACATCAAGTTCGTACACACCGGCATCCGCAAAAGCCCACGAAAGATGCGTATGCGCCTGCAGCGGAAGCTCCAGCGACCCCATATCGCCGGTACGCACCCTCACACCATCCTGCGTGGATTCCTGCGTGCCGCGCGCCTGAGAATCGCACATCATCTCGACCGCGCCGAAGGTCTGCGTAATAAACGCCGCAACCTGCCCGGGACCCTTCACCCGGGTAACCGAAAACGCGACCGAAGCATCCGAATCTGAGGGCGACTCAGCGGAATGGCTAGCGGATGCGCCCGAAGGCTCGGTGCCCTCAACGCGCAGTCCCAACCAGATAGAATCCAGCGAGGCATCCTCCACCACGGGTTCAAGCTTGCCTCCGTACTGCTCAATCCTCTCGGCAACCGCAACCTGTGCCGAACCCTGCGGCAGGTTAGAGCTCACCATCGCCGCCATTTTGCGCTGTTCCAGCAATAGACCGTTGGTGAACGCCAGCCGCGCGTAGGCGACATCGCGCACATCCCGCAGGCTCGGCTCATAGGAATGCGGGTCTGCGCCATTGGGAATGAGGGCGTGTACCCGCGCACGCTCGCCGCCAACAGCACGCGCCACATCCGCCAAAATCGGGGTTGTCGCCACCACCTGAAGACGTCCGTCGGCATCAAAACCTGAGGACGTATTCTGTGCAGTGCAGGCGCTTAACGCCGCGCAGACGGGCAGAAAACCCAGGAAAGCGCGGCGGCTGAGCGGAACTTCGAGTGAGCGCTGCGGTGTGCAAGACTGACGGCGTGAACCTCTAGAGCTCATGACGTTTGCGGCGGCGCACGGTGTATACGATCATGCCTCCCAGCGCGACGGCAAGCACAGAGGTGCTGACCATAAACGGATTAAACCCTGCCCCGGTGTTGGCGAGCTTCCCGGCGGCAGCGGTCTGCTGCGCGTCCTTTAGCTCCTGGTTGGTGAGGGCGCAGTCCTTGCCCGAGGCGGTCTTGCCGACAATGCGCACCTTCGTGCCGTCCGGCTTCGTGACAATACCGCTTGCCGCATCCACGGTGCCCCGCTGGGATTGCTGTTCGGCAGGTTTATGAGTGGTCGAGTTTTCGGCGTTCTCAGGCGCGTTCTTCTCATGATGCGCGGGTGCGGGGTTTGCCGGATTATCGGCATTACCCACCGTAAAGTTCAGGGTCGATGTGCTCTCGACGGTCTGCCCGTTCTTCAGATGCACCTGCCAACCGATCGTCACCCGGTAGCGGCCCTCAGCGGTAAACACCCAGTTGCTGTGTTGGTGCGTATTCAGTGGAACCTGAAATGAGCCGCCACGAGAATCGAAGACTTTCTGACCGGCGGATCCGAAATTGCCCGAAAGGAATACCGACATTGATCCGGGGCCGTCGAATCCCTTCAAGCTCATGGTGACCGGTCCATCGGCCTGTTTGAGAAGTTCGGGATCCTGGGTACTCCACCCCAGCCACGGCACGCCCGCCTGCTGGGTAGCACCAATCATGTGCACGGTACTTCCCGCGGGGGCAATATCTTCCATGCCCGCCGGGAATTTCAGCTTCGCAGCATCGCCGAGGACGAACTCTAAAGAGCCGGGTGACACATGTTTAGGTGGGCTGAACCGATCATCTTTGACGGCAGAACTCAGCGTGGAACCGTTCAAGACCGGACCAACGTCAAAATGCCCCTCGGTAGCGCGATCCGCCGCGGCATGATCCGCAGTCGTTACCATCGGCAGAGTGCCGGGAATATTTGCCGGGCTTTGGGTGCTTCGTGACTGCACGGAATCCTTGACGACAACCTCGGTCGGAATGCACTTCTCGGATTCGGTTCCGGGATAAGACCCGCCGCGAGAACCCGAAGACGGCGCGGTATTGCCCGAAGCCCCTGAACCGCCAGAACCCGCACCCCGGACGGTCGGCGCGGTAACATTCTGGGCATTTGACCCGTTAACCGTGTGGTTCGGTGCACTTGCATTCTGACCGGCTTGTTGCGGTGCCGGGGCGGGCGCATCGGGCGCGGGGGCATCGCCCGTTGCAATCTGGGGGTTGGGCGCCGCATCCGCTGAAGATTCAGGCTGAGCCGGGGCGGCTTCCACACTCGACGAATCTTGATGCGCGGGCTCGATCACCTGATGCTGCGCGCGGGAATTACCCGCGCCGTGATCTTCCTCTGATGAGCGCTCATTCGGGGCGGCATCCCGATGCGCCTGCTCACCGCCTTCCTCATGCTGCGGCTGAGCGGCAGCTGATTCGGCGGAGTCCTGCGGGTTTTGTGCCCGATGCCCCTGCTCGAAAATATCCTGCGGAACTTCGCCCACCACAACGGTGTAGGTCGTCTCAGCGTGAACCTGCGTGCCGTCCGCGAGCTCGGTGCTCGTGCGGAAGGTGAACCGGTAGGTTCCGGCGGCGGTAAACGCCCATGCGGCATGCACATGAGAACCCGCCTCAAGCTCGTAGGGTGCTAGCCGATCCGCCGTGCTGAACATGCGCGATGCCCCGGACAGGTCCTCCTGAAAGACCTCGGCGCGTGCACCTTCGGGAACCTCGCTTTTGACGAGTTCAACCGTGATCTTATTGTTTTTCAGAGCGCCCTGCGGAATGTTTTCGGCACTAAAGCTGGGGTAGAGAAGCCCATCAGTATGCTTCTGCGGAATGTACCAGATGGGGGTGCCTTCGGGGGCAATGAAATCATATCCGGCGGCTACGCGGGTTTGGGACTGATCGTTGGCGGGTAGGTTGAAAACAGTGGTGGAGGGGTTGAAAAGGCCTTCACCATTCTGCGTTTCGGCCTTGGAGTTTAGGGCGAGTTTTCCGTTGTGAAGCTCTGCGTTGAGCAGTTCGGTGTGCACGCCGCGCACGATGTAATTCCCGGTGTAACTGCGCGGTTCTGCCTGTGCTGTACCCGCGCTGTGTTCTTCGTGTGCGAGCGCCGCCGGTGCCGTGTTGAATGCGGGCAGGGCAGGGGAGAGAGCTAGTGTGCATCCCAGGGCGGTGGTTCCGATGATGGTAAATGTTTTTTTGTGGCTGCGTTGTTCTCGCGGCGGGGTTTGCGGGGCGGATCTGCGCATAGTTTTCCTCCAACGACGGTGTGGTGTGTGAGTTCACGACGCATCGGCGCGTGTGATTATGAGAATCACTATACATATCTATTTTGATTATGACAATTATTCTCAATTAGTGATAGGCTGTGTATGCAAAATGAGAAAGGTTGTCATGTACACGAAATACACACATCGTCGTGCGCTGAGTGCATCCCTTGCTCGTATTTCCGCAGTAGCTCTGCTGGCTCTCGCTGGCGCATCGCCTATGCTCCCCGCGCATGCGGGACCCGACGACGGGCGCATTATTACTACTCAGGGCCATGTTGATGCCCCGAAAACCTACTGGGAAAACGGCGGTTTCGCACTCAAAAACGAAGCAAACCCCTATAAGACCGGTGCCGATCTCTACGACCTCGATAAGACCGTCAACTGGGTAGGGAAGGGATGGGATGGCCGCAACGGTGCATCCCAATACACTTTGACCCTCACCGATTCACCTAATCTGCGTTTTCTGGGCGAACCCGGGCAGACCCTCTACATGGCGCCCACCCTGACCTGGGGTAATCACGATCCCATCTGGGCGGGGCTGGGTTCATCCGTCAAAATCCCTACTGAAAACTTCCGTGACGGCATTTATGCGACCGATATTCTCTCGGTTGAAGGCCCCGGCCGCATGGAGCTTTTTCGCTACAACCCCGATGAAGGACCTGCGGACGTAAACCGCATCCTATCAAGCACGAGTACCGGGTGGCACTCCTGGCTGCTCAGCAAAGGAAGCCACACGCATAACACCACAACCTTCACACGACCCGGGCGCTATGTGGTGACCTATCGCACGGTAGCGCGCGGCACGGACGGATCGATCATCCAATCCCCGCCGCAAAAACTTGTGTGGCAGGTGGGTGGGCGTAAGCCCATTCTCGGTGACGGAACCCCGAACGCGGTACCGACCATTGACCGCTACAATGCTGCACCCGTCGGGAACCTGGACTTAGCCAAATACGTGCTTTCCGTGGCACCCCATAAGCTCGACCCTGACCTTGCGAAGAACAAGGATGCCGACGATAAACTCAGCGACATCACCTTCACCGCAGCCGATAAAAACCTTAGTGGAACGTTGACCCTGTACAACAACGGGTACTTCCTCACCGACCTTGAGGTAAAGAACGGCACCGCCACCTGGAGCGAAATGATGGGCGGCGAATCCTCGCATCTGCAGGCTGTCTTCACCCCAAGCGGGAACGAGGGCGCGCGATGGATTTCGCATAAGCTCGCCTATGAACCCGGGCACGCCGAGAGCGTATACAGCGACGACGGCACTGGAGACTGGCCCGTTGAAGAGCCCGATGGGCGCAATACCGTGCTTCCTACCGCTCAATACACCCCCGCCAGCGGCGACTACACCGTACGCACCGTGCCCTCCACGCAGGAAGGGTACCGCACGCTTGAGGTGACCTTCGCCGACCCTAACGTTCGCGGGTTTATCCGGGGCGGATTCTACGCCCCCAACGACTACGAATACCCCAAATTCGATATAGAAACCACGATCGACAACGGGGTAGCGCGCTTCACCTATCGGGAAGACAGCTACTTTGAGAACAGCGAGCTTATCGTGAAAGTGCTGCCGCATCCCGATATGAATGCCCGCACTTCACAGGTGAAACTCACCCAGAATTATCAGCGCGGCGGCGATTACAGCGCCACGGGAACACTGGGTGCGGATGCGCCCGCCGCAAACCCCCAGCCGGGCGACTCGCACACCCCGGAACCCCAGCCAAGCCCTTCCGCTGATCCGAGCGATCCCGGCACCAACGATGCGCCGCCCAGTGCATCCCCCGCCCCGGCGGCTCCCGAGCAGCCGAGCGCAAGCCTGACTCCCTCACGAGATGGGGATGCACAAAACACGCAAAACCCCGCACCGAAGGCGCCCGCCCCCATGCCAACCTGCGAGGCGGGGAAGATCGACGGCCGCTATAAAATCGGCGACGGGCACCTGGACCTTCAAGCACAACTGCGTGATAACCGGCTGGAACTGGGGCTCAAAGACGATAGCGGACTCATAGATGCGGACTCGGTGGTGCGCCCGCTGGATACCGTGGTGTGGACCGTTAGTGATCGTGCCCGCCGCAGCCGCAACGAGCACATGAACTCGCCCAAACTCGACTTTATTGGACCGGTCGGAACTGCATTTTATGGGCTTCCGCAAACCCAGATGCGCGGGCTGCCTTGGCCCGGGTACAGTACCCAGGATGTGGACTACAGTAGGCTCGACGGCGGCGTAACCCTGCACGTTGTGCCCCGCAGCATGCCGAAGGGCGCGCGGTTCGGTGTCTTCACCGAGTCGCTGACCGGCCCCGAGGTTCTGCTGGATTCGACCAAAAATCAACATAGTATATCGATTGACTACGCAACCCACGCGCACGCCAACTGGGTGTTTACCGAGCCTGGGCATTACATGTTTGACGTTCAGTACACCGCAAAACTCAAAGACGGTACCGAGATCACAAGTAAAGTCCAGCATCTTGCCGTCGCCGTCGGGGATGAGGCAAGCAACGCATGCTCCTTTACCGCAGCGCCAGAACCGGGCAAGGGCGCAAACGGCGGTTCATCCTCAGGGCAGAAGACCGGGCAAGACTCCTTGGCACGGGTGGGTACCCCTCAGGGTGCCGTGCGCGTTCCGGATGCCTCGGCGGATGCGGCGCATCCGCACAACCCGACCGAACCGCAGGATGCCTCGGCAGCCCCGCAGAACGGTACAGAGGGCACGAACCCGCAAGGTTCTGAGCAAGCGGCGAACCCGGGAACAGCTCAGAGGGCGGGTACCCAGGCTGGTACAGAGAACGGCACGGTCACCGGATCGTCAGGGAACGGCGTATCGGGCGGTTCAGGTTCGGGCGCATCCGGCGTAGTTCAAGGGGCCGCAGGAGGCGGTGCATCCGCGGGCTCGAACGCCCTGGCACATACCGGATTTGCCGTGATTCCCGTGGTAATCGCGGGCGTTGCGCTTCTGGGCACTGGTGCCGTTTTGGTGATTCGTCGTCGGCAAAAGTAGCCGCAGCGTAAGACACCGAACACGCATCACGCCTTATGACCTCACCATTTTTGCGAAAACGGTGAGGTCATAACCGTTTAAGAGCGTGTTGAGCAGGGGTTTTGGCGGGTAGAGCGCCAAGAGCGCCATCCGTTTTAAATCCCCGCTGACCGTGAGCAAAAGGCTGAATCTTGCGGATGCGCCGGTTACACTAGGTATAGCCGTGAGACCTACCCGAGCACTAGAGCGTGAGGAGCAACCGTGGACGATGCAATAACCGGCATGCGCGAAGGAGCGCCGCTAGGATCTGCCTTCACGCTCATTCGTGCGGTAGGTTCCGGCACGGTCGGCACCGTCTGGGCGGTCTCACGTAAAGGCTCATGGGCGCTGTATGCTGCTAAATTCCTCAAGCCCGAGTACCACAAAGACAGCGAATTTCTTGAGCGGTTCGTGCGCGAACGCACCGTGCTCTCGCAGCTGCACCACCAGTACATCGTGCCAATCGAAGACATGGTGGTTGAGGGTGACAACCTGGCGATCGTCATGGAATACCAGCATGGCGGAAGCGTGCGCGAGTTTTTGCAGAAGCAGAAGAACCTGCTGCCCGGCGAGGCCTTCGGCATTGTCGAGCGCGTGCTTTTGGCGCTGGAATACGCGCATCGTGCCGGGGTTTTGCACCTAGATATTAAGCCCGATAACGTGCTTTTATCGGGGCATTACGGCGATGCCCTCGTGGAGCAGGTGCGGGTTGCCGACTTCGGTATCGCCACGCTCATGGGGCAGACGGAGAGCCAGGGTTTTTACGGTACGCCCGCCTACATGTCGCCCGAGCGTAAAGCCTATGGAAGCTCGGATTCCTCAGCCGATATTTATTCCGCCGGTGTTATGCTGCACGAGCTTCTGGTCGGCGCCGTTCCGCTGGTGGATGCGGATTCTGCCGTTCAGATCAGCGATCACCTTCCCGAGGATGTGTGCACCGTCCTTGAGAATCTTATGAGCCTATCGCCCAAGAACCGCCCGCAGGCCGCGCAGGCTGTGGCGCAGGTTCGGGCTCTGCGCAAGAAATACCAGGATGCTGACCGGTTCGAGTATGAGGAACGTGCCTCAGAAAACCAGAGCACCGGTGGTCGTCAGCGCACGGTTATTCGCGGCGGCGAGCAGGCACCCGCTCAAGCCGCGTCGGATAACTACAGCACCCAAGTACCCGAACTGGGTGAAGCCTCGCATCAGACGATTATCCGCCCGGTGACCGAGGCGCCGGTTGTCGAAGAGGAAGAAATCGACGAAGAATTTGAGAATGAGCAGCCGAGAACGGTTGCCTCACAGCTCAAACGCCCGCTCGTGTGGGGGTCGATATTAGGTATTTTGGCGCTTATTTGCGCGTGCGTTTTCGTCTTTATCAACAGCTCCGGTGAGAAGAAGCAAGAGGGGCCAAAAGAGCATTGGACCGCATCCTCAGGCACGAATTCGCCCCTGCCGAGCGGTTTAGGCACCCGCCTGGAAGCCGACTATGACCCGTCTTCTCATACGGCGACCGTGAAATTTGAGTACTCGACGCAAAAATCCGGGCTGCACGGCGATATTCTGCAGGTCATTCCCGGACTGAGCACCGATTCCTGCCCGCAAACCACATGGAACCAGGCGAGTGAGGCCGAGGAGATCCGCAAAAATCAGGCCGCTATTACCGGGCTGGATACGAAATGCGCCTGGAACGTGAGTAACCTTAAGATTCCGGCGAACTCTGCCGTAACCATGAGCGCCAAGGTCGATATCGATATTCCCGATCAGAAGAGCCTCGAAAAATGGCTGGGCGAGATCACCAAGAAAACCCAGACCGCCATTAGCGACCCGGACGTGAAGTCGGCTTCGTACCCCATTCAGCGCATCCAGAAGATTGAGGTGCAGGTGCCCAACCGCGTGGTTAACCAATCGGCGGTACCGGTTACCCTGCTGCCGGTGTGGCCCAGCGGCAAGGATGACCTGAACCCGCTCATGAAGCTGCCGCAGACCGGCACGCCCTCCCAGGCCATTACCTCGCTGGCGCCGGACACGGGCGATATCGCCTTCACAGACGGATGCTCCGGTCACCTGTCGATTTCAGCGGATCAGAAAAATGTGACGGCCCTATCAGTTGCTCCCCAGTGCAAGCTCAACGTTCAGGTGGGTAACTTCACAAATCTGCAAAGTAACGCTTTCAGTATTACATCACGGTAATTGAACATCTGTTGATCGTGCGACAGAGCGTTAAGATTGGCATATTTCCCGCACATTCTACTCATAGCGCGGTAGAATACCTTTAAGTTGCCTCGAACGGTTTACTCAACGCCACACACATACGATGCAACATTACTGTCCATAAAATCAGCCACCTTCCGGAGTGCCATATGTCTACACGCTTCGACGCGTCAGAATCCCGGCTGACGTGGAAGAGCCGCTGTGTGCGGGTGCCTTTAACCATCGGGGTCATTGGCAGTTTGCTCCTTGCGGCATGCTCCTCGTCAGACCAGCAGAATAGTGATCCTACCTCGCCCGGGCAGACGACCCAGCAGAGCGAACAGCAGGTGCAAAACCCCACGCACGTGCTGCAGAACGTGAACCTTAAACTTGCGAGCAACGGTAACGTTTCTGCTATTGACACCAATAATATCTATGTCAATGAACAAGAGCACAAGAGCTCCAGCAAAACCATCAACTTCAAGGTCAAGGACGTTATTAACGACGTCCCGGTGCGCGTCAGCACCCAGTACCAGAGCTCCAAAGGTACCGGTACAAACCTGAAAGACCTGAACGGTTACTCCGGCGAGCTGACTATTAAGGTCACCGTCGAAAACCTTACGCTCAAGTCCCAAGAGGTAAGCTACGATGCGGGCGGCACCAAACGCACCAACCAGGCGCTCGTCGGTGTTCCGTTTACGGTGGCAGGGTCGGTTTCACTCGATAACGTGAAATCCAACCAGATCATTACCTCCGGCGATAAGACGGACGACAGCGCAACCAACGGCGTGATCAGCACGACCGGGGACGGCAAAGCGAACGTGCAGTGGGGCGCGATCTTGGCGCCTCCGACCTCCGGGGCGAGCACATCGTTCACGCTGAAGGTGAATGCGCAGGACTTCAAGGCACCCGATTTCGATATCGCGGTTCAGCCGGGGTTCGCCTCTGACCTTTCGGGTGAGAGCGTGCTCAACAACAGCTTCAATAAGAACGACGCCAACCAGGTTGCGATGCTTCAGCGCACTATCGACTTGGTGAACAATGTCGATTCGACGATTACCAGTGCCAGTTCGCAGGTGAACGAACTGCGCTCCAGCCTGGACAACACCTCGGACACCCTGGGCCAGGATGCCGCGAAAAACCTGCAGGCTAACAGCGAGAGCCTGACCAAACGTATGGCGGAGCTTGACGGGCAGATTCAGTCCCTCAAGGATGACCTTGCCAAGACTGCTGACGGCAACAAGAACCAGCTCATCAGCCAGCTGGAAAGCACCGTGAACACGATGGATACCCTGCTGGGTGATACCTCGCAGGTTCCGAATGTCTCGGTTTCGCATCAGAACGGGTCATGCACCGTCGATCGCGGTGCAGCCGGAGGCGGATCGAGCGTATACGGCAACCTCGTGCAGCTTTCCCAGATTCTCAACAACTATGCCGATGCCAGCGGCGATTGCCAGCATGCCCTCGCGGACTCGCTGCGCCAGACCATCGGGCCGGACAATCCCAGCCCAGAGGTCTGCCGTGATGGATCTTCGGTCACCTGCTCCCTGTACGGTGCTTCGGTCACCTCGCAGGCAAGCCTGATTGGCCTCGTCGCTAATGGTGAGAAGCTTGTGAACGAGCTGCAGCCCGAGTACCTCAAGGGCGCCAACAAGAACTACCGCGCCCTGCGCGGCGAGGTAGACAACCTGACGAAGTACCTGCAGAGCGATGAAGGTAAGAAAGCCATTCGAGATCACCAGCAGAACGGTGACGTCACGGAATCGCTCAAGTCTAGCCGCCGGTCGGTAGATGAGCTCAAGAAAACCTCGGATGAGCTCACCAAGGCGCTCAACAGCCTGCACAGTAAGGCCGTGGCGGCGCGCAACGACGTGAGCGGAAACTCGAACTCTATAGACCAGCAGAACGAAGATATCGCTAACGAACTCTGCAAGCTCTCGGTAGAAAACGGCGGCAAGCTCTCGCAAGAGGAAGTAGACCGCCTGCGTTCCTACCTGACCTCTACGCCTTGCGGTGAGACCCCGAGAACCCCGCAGCGCGATCAGAATAACCAGAACCAAGGCGATCAGAACACCCCGAACAATAACCAAAACGGGAACAACGGTAACCAGAACGACCAGAACCAGGGTCATCAGGATAATAACCAGAACACCCCCAATAACAACCAGAATGGTCAGAACGATCAGAATGGCCAGGGCGGTGCGCAGGTAACCCCGCAGAACGACCCGACTGAGAATGGCCAGAACGGCCAAAACGATCAAAACGGTCAGAACCAGAACACCCCGAACAATAACCAAAACGGGAACAACGCTAACCAGGGCGGCACCCCCGTAGTCCCGGCGGCACACCGATTTGCTGCCGACAAGCTCCAGGCGCCCGAAGGTTACGGGCAGGCTATGGACGAGCGCCTGAACAACCAGGCACGCGCTTGGGACGAGGTTATCAAGGAAACCGACCTGCAGAACCCGACCACCCCTCTGGCGCAGAACGCAAAGGGATTCTCCGACCAGGTGAACTCCCTGGACTCCGCGCTCAGCTCGGTTGAGAAGGCGTATGCGGGCGAAGGTGACGACCAGAACCGTGATCGCGATGATCGTCAGAACGATCCGAACTCCCTGGATGAAAAGCTCAAGTCGCTGACCAGCGCATCCGACGAATTGGGTAAGAATCTGGATGAACTTTCCAGCCAGCACTCCGAACTTTCGGAAGCTCTCAAGAACGCGTTCAAGGATTCGGCTGACGAAACCAGCAAGAACATCAACAACCTGATTTCGCAGGAGATCCGCCAGGTATCGGCTCAGGGTTCGGCAGGTGCCGATTCCATTCAGAATTCCTTCACCAGCTCGATCTACGGGCTGGCGGAAGCCTCGAACGTAATCGTGCGCGATGCCGGTAACTCTCTGGAAGCGCAGCGCCGTGACATTGCCGGTAAGGTTGAGAACCTCAAGGCATCCTTGGACGGGGTCACCCAGAGCTCCCTGGAACAGCTGGATGCGCGCACCGGAAACGCCAGCCGCGACCTGGCGGGTGCATCCGTGCTTCTTGCCGACGACCTCAACAAGGTTATCCTCGATTTGGGCGATAGCCGAGTCGATGGTTCGGGTCTGTTGGGCGCGTTGAAGACGAACGCCGCGAAAGCTGGCGCCGCTGACTTCCAGCTGGCCCTTGCCTCGCAGAACGCGCAGGGTTACACCAGCGTTCGTGCCGAGGATATTGCGGCCGTGCAGCTGCGGCAGGCACAGTTCAAGGCGTCCTTGGAAAAGCTCAAGTCCCTGCCCTCCTTCCACCTGCCTGACGGTGGTAAGGCCGAAGTGAAGGTGGTTTACACCTTCCACATTGGGGACATGTAGCGTGACCCCAGAGCCTCAGCTTGAGGAAGAACAAACCTCCCGAAGGGTACCCCTGACCATCATTGGCTGGGGTGCCCTTCTGGGGGTCTTGTTATTGGTTATCGTGGTGGCAGCTCACCTGCTGCGACCGGATATTCGACCTCTGCGCGCACCCGGGGATACCGAGGCGATAGCCCCCGTTGTTCCGCAGGAAATTACGCTGCCGAACAACAATAATCGCGACGCTAAGATCGGGATTATTATGACCTACGGCGAGGATGCGGAAGGCTCCGAATGGGTGCTCCCTGCCCAGGGTGCTGCGGTGGCTGCGCACCGTCTGGATCTTGGCAAAACCCCCGTTCAGCTGACAGTCGCTAACGATAAGGGAACTTCCGACGGGGCTCGTGATGCCGTCGAAAAACTCAAATCTGAGGGCGTTCAGGGGATTATTATTTCTTCCTCGGGTGAGCATATTAAGGGTGCGACGAACGCGGCTCGTGAGAGCAGCATCCCGGTAATTGAGGTTTATGACAGCGTAGATACTGGGCGCGGAGTCTGGAGCCTGGCGCCCAACCCCGAGCAGCTTTCGCAGGCGTATGTGCAGGCTTCGCAGCCGAGTACCCAGAGCATCGTGATAGCTCCCAAGGATACTGAGGTGAAGATTCCACAGGTTGCCGCCAAACATGCGTACGACCGCGATACCGATGTGCGTGAGCTGGCGCAAGACGTCAAGAAAGAGTCCCAGAGCTACGGGGCTTCGGCGAATATCTTCGTTTCGGGTTCGGCAATTCGTCAAGCTAAAATCGTCAAAGAGCTGCAATACGCCGGGGTGACGGCTCAGATTCTTTTGAGCCCGCAAGCCGTATCGCCCATTTTCGCGCGAACCCTTGTAGCTGAGGGCGGCACGGTCTCGGCAAACCTGACGACCGTCGGGTACAACATGTCAGACTCTTTGGCTTTGCAGTCCGATGACCCCGGGCGCGGACTCGCCGCCTTCCTCGAAGCGGTGCGTGTTATGGGTCAGGATTCATCCTACATGACCCTGCAGGATGACCAAGCATTCAAATCCGCTGCCCCCTATGCGGATGCGCGCTCCCACAATGCGGTGCTGGCGTTTGCCTATGCGATCGATAAGGTGCACGAACGCAAGCCGGAGGCGGTCACCCGCGTGCTGGAGAGCATGAGGCTCGATGCCGCTCAGGCAATTGCGGGCGACGCACTTGATTTCACTCATGAAAACCCAACGACTGCGCCCGTGCAGACACTCCATGCTACAGAGCAGAGTCTGGGGCTACGGCCCGAGCCGAGCAACGATCAGGAACCGCGCATCGTCTGGTTTGCAGAGCGTGGAACTCGAACGGAAACCTACAATGAATAGCAATTGACTAGTATATATTCCAAATAAAGAATATAAGATGCCGTCTTGTACAGGGCTGTGAGATCGTCAAAGGAACAGTATGCGAATCCAAATATCCCTCGAATCTTTTCAGAAAAGTATCGAACTCGATTCGTGGCAGGAGAACACCACGCTGCGGCAGATCGTCTACACGGCGGGCGGCCCAGAGATAGCCGCTGACGACCCGCTCTATGTAGACTCCCAGCCGGTCACCGGTGACACCACGATGGATACCGTCGTGCTGCTCGAAGGCAGCACCATCGGATACGCCCCCACGCCGGTTGCCGAACCCATTCACGGATGGTCCATCACCGTCGCGGGTGGGTTGCATGCGGGGCGCATCCTGCCCTTGCCGAGCGGTCGCGCCCTCGTGGCGGGACGTTCACCCCAAGCCGATGTTGTACTGGAAACCGAGAGCGCATCCTGGGAACACTTCACCGTCACTCAGACCGATGACGGGGTACTCGTCAAAGACTCGGGATCCACCAACGGAACCTATGTGAACGGCGCAAAACTGGGCGAAGATGGGGTAGAAGTAGACGACGAAGCCGTTATCTACGCCGGGGGAGTGGCATTGCTTGTGCGCCCGCAGCTCACCGAAACCCTGGCACCGCGCGCAGGATCGCTTCCCAACCTGACCCCCAGCCGCACGGCACCCTTCAACCGTCCGCCGCGCGCGGCGCTCATGCCCGAATCAGATACCGTCAAAATACCGAAGCGGAAGAATGTTAATAAGCCCAGCCGATTTAACATTGCTACGGTAATCGCACCGTTGATTTTTGCCGGTGCGATGGTTGCTATTATGCGTGAGCCTCGGTACGGGCTTTTTGCCCTGTTGAGTCCGGTTGCGGCTTTTGTAATGTGGATAGAGCAAAAATGGCGTTTTAAACGCGATAAGCGAGAAGAAGAAAACCGGTTCGAGAAAGAGATTGACGAAACCAAACAAAAATTTGAAGATATCTATAATTATGAACGTCTGCGTCTGCAGGAACTTGCCCCTGACCCCGCCAGCGTAGCCCGGCGCATCAAGCTTCCCAGTGTAGAAGTATGGCAGCGGCGCTTTACCGCGGCTGATTTTATGACCTTGCATGTGGGGTACGGGAACTACGCCTGGATTCCCAAAAACGACCTTTCGACAACGCAAGAGCCCGAAAAAGAAGTAAAAGACCTTCTCGATTCTTCTCAATTACGGGGTGTCCCAATGATTGCCGACCTCACTGACGCCGGTGTTATCGGTATCGTGGGGGATAGGGAAGGGGCCCTTGCCCTAGCACGCAGCCTCGTGATGCAGTCCGTGACCCACTGCGGACCCGCAGACCTCACCCTCGGCGTCTTCTTCGACCGCGGAAAAGAAGACGAATGGTCGTGGACCTCGTGGCTGCCGCATACCCGACAGAGTGGATCTTCCACGGGTGGCCGATGGATTTCGCAGGACTACGAGCACTCCACAGCTATGCTCAAGAATCTGCAGCAGAGCATCGACGGACTGCTCAGCCCCGGACTCATGCTCGTTATTGATTCCGAAACTTTGACTGAAGGGCGCGATGCACCCGCTCGTAAACTCCTCGGGTTTGGGCGCGGTATTAACGCACGTGAAATGGCTCGACGAGACAAGCCGGTCCATAAAGTTACCGGTATCGTAATCGCCTACTCTGAAGAGCAGCTTCCCGCTTCCTGTACCGTAGTTGTTACAGTGGACGAAGACGCCGCCGCAACCTTCTACGAACCCGAGAAACGCCGTACCGTCAACGACGTTATTATCGGCGGCATTGACCTTGACTACGCCACAAAACTGGCGCGGATGCTCGCAGAATTCGACGACCCCGAGCTCATCATCCCCGGTGCGGGTCTGCCCGGGCTGGTGCGCCTACCCGAACTCACCGGCATCGGCACGCCGCCCACCGCCCAAAAGATTATTAACACCTGGCAGAAATCCACCGGATACAGCACCGAAATCGGCGTTGGCGACCAAGGCGTATACACCCTCGACCTCGTCAAAGACGGTCCGCACGGTCTCGTCGGCGGTACCACGGGTTCGGGTAAGAGTGAATTCCTGCGATCCCTCGTCGCCGGTCTGGCGGCCCATAACGACCCCACGCGCCTCAACTTCATTCTGATCGACTTCAAGGGCGGCGCGGCGTTCAAAGCCTGTGAACGGCTGCCGCACACCATCGGCACCATCAGTAACCTCGACGAACAGCTCGCAAACCGTGCGCTGATCAGCCTCGAAGCCGAAATGGAGAGGCGGCAGCGGCTCTTCGCCTCCGTGGGTGAAGGCGTCGACAACATCATCGAATACCACGCCACCAACCCGCCAGAACCCATGCCGCGCCTGCTCCTCGTTATCGACGAGTTCGCCATGCTCGCCAAAGATTTCCCCGACGTGCTCTCATCACTCGTGAGCATCGGCGCCGTGGGCCGTACCCTTGGCGTGCACATGATCCTGGCAACCCAGCGGCCTGCCGGCGTGGTGAACAACGACATCCTGGCGAACACCAACCTGCGTGTTGCACTGCGCGTGCAGTCTAAAGACGACTCCTCCAACGTGATTGAGGTGCCGGACGCCGCATCCATCGAGCGCTCGCAGATGGGTCGCGCCTACATTAAATTGGGGCAAACCGACATCACCCCCATTCAGACTGCGCTGGTAACCGGGTACAGCGGCGTTGTCGAACGAGACCCCATCGAAATGCGTTCAACGAGCGTTTTCGGCATTCCGTCGGCACCGCGTGCCCTGCCGAAACCAAAGAAGACCGATGCGAACGACCTCGACAACCTGATCGACGCTATCGTCGAAGCCAACCACGAGCAGCGCTATGCCCCGCCCCGCAAAGTCTGGCCCGAAGCCCTCGGCGATAACCTGCCGTTGAACGGATTCGAGAAGCCCCTTTACGGGATTGACGAGCCCGCACCCGCAGATGGTGACACTCCGATTGTAGGTACCGTTCAGGGCAGTACCGTCTTCTTCGGTCTTGCCGATATACCCGAAGACCAGGTTCAGGTACCCGCCGGTTGGGATACCAACGTCAGCAATATGTTCCTCGTCGGAACTCCCGGTAGCGGCACTAGCACCGGGCTTGCCTCCATGGCTCTTACCCTCTGCCTGAACACACCTCCTGATCAGTTCGATATGCTCGTTCTTGACTTGGGACCGGGCTCTTTAGCCCCCTTGAAAAACCTGCCGCATGTGAGCGCCTATGTGGGTCCCGGTGAAGGTGCCAAGGAACGTCAGACCAGGTTCTTACGGCATCTTATGGTTGAGCTGGAACGCCGCCGCTCCAATCCGGCTAATACGCGTAAACTCATTATCCTTATTGACGGCTACGGCACCCTGCGCGACGAATTCATGGAGTACACCGGAACCGACTATCTGGGAGCTTTCCACCGCGTATACTCCGAAGGGCCTGCCTTAGGAATGCACTTCATGATGGCGACAAGTCGTTTGAAGGGAATTCCTGCCGTTGTCAGCGACGTAACCCAGCAGCGCTGGCTTTTCCACCTCTCCGATTCCTACGACTACACTACTTACAGGATTCGAGGAACCGACATCCCAGCCGCTGTGCCCGGACGTTGCGTCGATAGTGATACCATCCGACAAATTCAGGTAGCAATACCGCAGATGAGCCTTGACGATGCCGTTCAGCAGGTCGTGCAGCGTTGGGGTACGGTCGATAAGCCCGATGTTATTGGGCAGCTGCCTTCCCTGGTGCATCGTTCCCAGCTAGGTGTAGAGCCAGTGATTGGCGGAGAAAACTGGATTATTCCGGTGGGTATTGCCGAGCATAACCTCAAACCAATAGCATTCGAGCTTTATGAAGGGGAAAGTGCGCTCATTGGCGGCTCACCGCGTTCCGGTAAATCGACCCTGCTCCAGGCTATCGCTGACTCCGTCATGAAACAGCGCGACCGCGGAGAAACGAACGCTCAAGTGTGGGTTATGTGCAGCAGGCGCTCGCCGCTGGCGCATCGTGATTTTGATCGGAAGGCTACGACTCCACAGGATATTAACTCCCTTGCAGCAGAGCTGGAAATTACCGAGGAACCAGTGCTTTTGTTGATTGACGATGCGGAACGTATTGATGATGCTGACCAGGGAATTGCTAATCTTCTCAAAGCGGAGTCCCCATTTGTCCGTGTCATTGCCTCGGGTAAGCCGGGCGAGTTGCGCACCATGTATTCGCACTGGACGAAGGCGGTGCGTAAGTCGCGTACCGGTGTGCTTCTGCAGCCGCATATTGACTACGACGGCGATATGTTCTCAATGACGCTACCGCGCCGTGCACCGGTGGCGCTTACCACGGGTCGCGGCTATGTGGTGTTGGGCGGTTCTGCGGTTTTGGCTCAGACCATGTGCCCCGACGACCTTGAGGTTCGGCCGAAAATGGCATCGTAGAGCATTTTCTCAGCAAAGATCCCTCACGATATGTGTTACCGTGAGGGATCTTTTCTGTATCGGTCAGCATGTGCCTAGTTGAGTTTTGGTTCTATGTTTCCGGTGGCCATGCCGGTGATGCGGGGGTTTGCGGTGAGGAAGTCGATGACGCGGGGGTAGTGTTCGATAGCCCAGGTGATTTCTTGCATGTCTTGGGGGTTGTTGGGGTCTGCCCAGCGGTCTTGGGTGCAGCGGAAGTATAGGTGTGCGGGGATGGTATATTCTTTCATGCCGCGTGGGGAGTAGGCGGCGATGGTGTAGCCTTTGTCGTTCCAGAGCCAGATGCTGTCGGGGTCGGTGCCGTCTTTGTGTGGGTGTTCGGCTTCTCGGGTGTATTGGTATTCGTTGATGGCGGTGATGGGGGTGGTGCGGAGTTTTCCGGTGAGGCCTCGGTAGGTGATGGTGTTGTCGGGGTTGAACCTGAGGTATTTGGTTTCGTAGTAGTACATACCAATCAAACCGAAAATCAGACTACCTATCGCAAAGATAAAATAAATTAATTCGAATTTTTCTGGATGGGTAAAGACGTAGAGGCTGAGTGCTCCGAACATGTAGAGGTAGATGCTCCAGACCCAGGGTTCGGTGCGGGGGAGCCTTTTGACGAGGGCTCCGCTGCGTTTGTCCCGGGCGCGACGTATCTCGTCTCGAATAATATAGAGAGCTACGAGGATAGGGCCGATGATGAAGATGATAAAGGCGAGCATCTAACGGACAGCCTTTCTTATGCTTGATCGTATAACACTACTTATTGGTAAGAACGTGAGGAGGGTTTACTTAAAAGATACCCTTTAAGTAAACCCTCCTCCATCATATGAGCAGGTTAGTTTTCTGAATCGGTGGTTCGCACGACCAAGCGATCGTCAACGCGACCATTTGTACGGTTGTCGTTAATATTGGTACGTGCACCCTTTCCTGCAGATGCTATGTCTTTGAGAGAACCTCGGGCGTTCTTCTGCACTTCCTCCGACCAGGTTTTCCCCCAATCTTGATGGTAATTTTCATCCCCAGCATGGGTGATCTCGTTCTGTGCCACGGTTGCAACAGGTTTAACGGCGGTATTTACCGTACGCGTCCCAATTTCATTCACTATCGTTTTCTGGATGCCACGAGAGGTATGAACTGGAGTACGGCTAATGTTATATGTGGAATCTGAACGTGTGCCGTGGCCTGCCTGACCTGCGTTAAAGTAGAGCTTATCGGTGACCTTAGCCTTAAACCCAGCGGTTCCTGCACCTGTGGCGAGGCCACTTACAGTACCAGTGCCAAAGCTCAGAGCCGCTTCTACAGGGTTCCAATTTTTGGTATCTTTGGTGTAATTCAACGCGTTCGAGACACCACCCGATAGACCACTATCCAAGATCTCCCCGGTGTATTTTTTAAATCCTTCCTTACCAGCACCAAATTTGCTGAATCCAAGATTTTTGGATTTCATGATATTTACTTTGTCGAGGGCAAACCTGTTCCCCATCTTATCGGCTATTTTTTGCCCGTAGGGTCCGAGTTTCTTGGCAACACCTTGTATGGGTTTAAGGAACATCTTTCCCGAGCTAAAGACCTTACCCGCAGCGCCACCGGCAAGACCTATACCAAAACCCCATAAAGCTCCTTTTCCAGCAGATCCCCAATCGAAGTTACCGTTTTCATCCAGCATACCTTCGGCGAACCCAGAAACAGCGCCACCTAGTGCAGCCACGCCTAGGGCTACTAGGGGACCGCCCGGGACGAACACGCTTGCAATCGCTACGGCGGTACCCACCCATGAAATCGCGGTCTTGAGAACCTGAAGGTCTTGCTTTTTAGAGTAGTCGCTGTATTCCTCTTGGCTCATAGGCCGTGTTCCCCAGGGGTCGATCATGCCTACAGGGTCATGTCCCAGGAAGGAGTACGAGTCCGCGAACCAGCCTGCACCTACGATGGGCGGCAACGGGTCTTGGGAGAGGAACTTCTTCGACGATGGGTCAAACACTCGTGCGCCCATCAGCGCAAGCCCGCCCACCGCGAGTGTGCCGGAGCCGGTGAAGGACACACCTTCTGGCAGTCCCACGCTGGTAAGCAGCGCGGACGCACCCGAAATGCCAGGAGCGCCGAGCGCACTGGGCAGACCCGGGATCTGTGACGCAGCAGCACCGGTAGCGCTTATGGTTCCTAAGCCGGGGGCGCTTAGGGCACCAAAACCGACCCCGGTGTTGGGTACCCCGGGGACGCTCCAGGGGTCAAACCCGCCCGGTACTCCCGCTTGGGAGAACCCGCCATCAGCACCGGCAGCCGGGATGGCTCCGGCCCCCAGCAGCTGCGGGGCAGAGGAGATCGGATCCCACAGCAGTGGCACCGTCACCTGATCGTTACCAGTGATCGCGGTGGCAACCCCGGTAGCGTCGGCGTGCACCTGAAGACGTGAGCACAGCTCTGGAACCTCGGCACCGCGAGCGTCGGTAGTCTTGTCGCTAACAGTAGCCAAGGCACCAGTAATACCCCAGGTGTAGCTGCGTTCTTGGATAACACCATCTGAGGTGACGCTCTTCTGCCCGGTGCGTTGCCCGGCTGCGTTATAGGTGTAGGACACTTCGGTACTCACCCACGCGGCAGAAACACCCTCACCCACTGTGTAAGGTCGTTCAATCGTGGTGCAGTGCAGCAGTTGGTTGAGCCCGTTATAGATGAACTGACGCTCACCAAGCAGAACCCTGCCCTGAGTGGTCTCATCCTCGGCGGTGCCATGGTGATAGAGGCGCTCGGCAACCATGAGTCCATCCTCATACACCCAGGTGAGTTCATGCCCGTCAGCGCGAGCACCGGTCAGCTGTCCGGCCTCGTCGTAGGAGTACATCACCAACCCGGTCGTCGTGGAATCAAGCCCGATAATCCGGCCGGTGTGGTCCCGGATCACCTGCACACCCTCAGCAGTGTTTTCATCACCCTGCTCACTGGTGTGTTCATAGGAGGACACCAACCCGTCCTGATCGAAATTCCAGGTCGAGATAGTCTCGCCGACCTGAGCACGTACCAGGTGCCCCATCACATCGTAGGAGAACTCCCCGATGACCGACTCGCGCTCACGCACACCAGGGTCAGCGATCGAGGCGGTGTTGATTGAGCGGATCGGGCGTCCGGCACCATCAAGCACCCACTGGGAAGACCCGTAGGGGGTGAGCATCATCGTGCGGAACCCGTCGGCATCATACGCATAGGTGAGCGTATACGAGCCTGTACTGGTGAACGTCTCCAGGGCCTCAGCCGTACCAGGCTCACTGGTATTCTCGGTCCCATCGACCTGGCGGGTGTACTCGACCAGGTTCCCGGTGGCATCAAAGACACGCCGGTACGTCACCGGGGTATCCCCGGTGTGATCCTTCATCCACGTGATCGTCGATCCCGGCAGCGCGGGTGTACCCGTGCCGTACTCAGCTGCTAAGGAGCCGTCGATGAGCGTGCGGGTCAGATCACCCGTGCGGGCATCGTACTCGAAGGAACGGGTACGCACCCCGTCATCCTCAGACAGCAGGCGCCCGGCGGCATCCCACGTATAGGTGGTGCGAATAGCCGGAGTCGTAACGGTGCTATCCGGGTGAGGCTTCTTCGCAACCTCAAGGATGCGCCCGGCGGCATCGTACTCGTACTCGGTGATAGCCCCGGTCGGATCTGTCACCGAGGTCAGCAGCCCGTCCGCGTCGTAGGCGAAGAATGTCCTATTTCCCAACCCGTCGGTAACCCGCACCAGCTGGCCGAGTTCATTATAGGCGTAGCGGCGGGTACCAAAAGTGGAATCCTGCACCCGCACCAGCTGGTTGCATGCATCCCACGCATAGGTGGCAACGCGGCGACCTGCTTGAACCTTTATCAGCCGTCCGGCGGCATCATAGGTCATCTTTTCCACGAGCCCGTCGGGGGTGTGTCGCTCGATCACCTGCGAGGCAGCATCATACACCAGCGTCGTTACAGCCCACCGGGTCGGTTCTTCCCACGAGGACGCCCCGGTGACGGGATCGGTCACCCGCACAGGCTCATTGAGTCCCACGCTCTCGGTGACAAGACGACCGCAGATATCGTAGGTGTAGTCGGTAAACCGGCCCGCAGCACTAATGATGCGGGTGACACGTCCGGCGGCGTCGCGCACATACTGCGTGAGCCCACCATTGGCGTCCAGAGCTTCAATGATATTCCCAGCAGCATCATACGTAAACATCTGCCGACCCGTCGGATGCGAAGGGGCACCGGCAGTTTCAGCGGCTGCGATAGCCTCAGCAGAGGAGGATACTCCGTGCGGGATACCCGTCCCGGCAGCACCTGCGCCCATAGGCGTCTCAGAGGTACCGTGTGAGGAGGACGCAGATGTGGTGGAAGCACCATCCTGCTGGCTGATTTCGGTCACGCGCCCGAGCACATCCACTTTGAAGAACGCCGACGAGAAAAGACCTTCACCGGTACCGGTAACGGACTCAACACCCTCATGCCGTTCGATAGACCGATGCGAAATAACTCCCGTCGCATCGGTAACCTGAGTAATTTCCCCGGCGCGATCGTATTCAAACCGCGTGATGGCACCGGTAGGATCGGTCAAACCGACCAACTGGGAAAGACCATCCCAGGAGTACTCCCACACCCGGTTCCCGGCGGTGATCATCTTCACCAGGTTCCCGAAGGTGTCGTACTCATGCCGGGTTGTGCCCCCAACCGCGTTCGTGACGGTCGCGATATCCCCACCGGCTGTATAGGTGAATGCGGTGGTATTTCCCGCCGGGTCGGTAACTGCTTCAGGTAGAGCACCGACCGAGGTATCACGGGCTTGGCCGCCCTGCTGATGTGCACGCACCATATATGGTGCGCCATCACCGACCGGCTGCTGCGGGTAGGTGAGCGTCCAGCGTGCCCCAAACGGGTTCGTGAAACTCGTCAGAACACCAGCGGCATTGTATTCAAGCGTGGTAGTAGCCCCCAGCGGGTTCGAGACGCTTGTGACTTGACCGGCAGCATCGCGCGTGAAGCGGATTGCCTCACCGGCAGGGTTGAGCATCGCCACAATATCGTGGTGTTCATCGTACTCAAAAGCCGTAAACACGCCGGTTGGATCGGTAATCTTCAGGACATCGCCCTCGGGAGAATATTCCCACGTTGTGGCTTCCCCTGCACCATCGAGAACAGCTACCGGGTTCGGATTCACTACTAAGGAGCTTTCCTCGTAGTGGTACGAGTTCACCGGCATAGGATCGCTGAGGTTTTTCACATCTCGAGCATCACGCACACTTACCGAGAGCAGCCGATCCTGCTCATCCCAGATGTACGTGTAATCGGCACCCTCAGGGGTACGCTCACGCTTAATATGGCCACGCGCATCGGAGGTGCGCACCAAGCGCGATCCGTCACGCTCGGTAATGCTGATCCGGTTGCTGAACCGGTCATAGCTCATCGACATGCGCGTACCGTCAGTCGCCGTGATGCTTACCAGGCGACCTTTCGAGTCGGAGACCCACAGGTTCTCATTCTCACCGGTACCGGCATCGGCAATAATCGTGGTTAGCGAGGGAGTATACGTATAGGAAATATCCCGCCCGTACTCGCTGATCTGACCGATCACACGACCGGAATCATCATAGGTGTTCGTGACCTCAAGATCGCCGCGCGCGTTAATCACCCGGTGAATCAAACCCCGCTCAGTATGCGTATACGTACGCGTTCCGGTACCGGTCGTTACTCCGGTGAGCAAACCAGATACCTGCACCGAGGCACTGGATTCAGCAGCTTCGGTATAGGAATAGGCAACGTTCTGCACCGGCTCTCCGGCACGCTCACCAATGGTGTTGTATGTGAATGCCGCCGCCGGGCGCACACCACCGGTTTCCTCGGCAGGCTCATAGTTCACATGAATACCGCGATGCGCCACCGGATGCACCAGATCCGTCACGGTACCATCCTCAGCCAGAATAAACACTGTCAGGCTGCTCAGGTGCCCCTGTCGGCGCGCCACCGGCGCACCAGAGGGCGCATAGAAATACGCCTCGTGCTGGTTATTGTGCGCCATCCACACAAACGGAACCTCAGGAACCACAGCAGAACCACCCGTGACTTTAGCCTGCTCGTAGGCGTGCACCTGCGCATCGCGCACCCGAGTAAACAGTTCATCTGTGGCGGGAACCTTCGTCAGCCACCACGACTCCCGGGCGGCGCGGGCGAACCCTTCGCCTTCCCGATCAAAGAGCACCGCACGCCCATCGGGCATAAACCATGAAGCCTGCTCATCCCCAAAGCTCAGGCGGGTATCCAAGGTCGAGAACCAGCCGAGCCCGAACACGCCCGATGGCACCTCATCCGCATGGGTGACCGCCAGACTGTTATACATACGCGTCAGGGATAGCGTAGACTCACTCACTGTCCCGGTGAAGACCAGATCAGTTTCCGGCTCGATAAAGTTACCTGTCGCCACGTTCACCGGGTCATTCGCAAACCCGGACGACGGAACTGCTCCTGTGAGCTCAGAGGCAGTTGCATCAATATGCTGGATTTCAGGCGGTCCATTCCAACCACGATTTTGAAGTGTGAGATCTAAGAAAGCATCCGATGCTGTCACGACCGTGTCACCAGCGCTGCTATCAGCATCGCGAAAGGCTTGAGCTACCTGAGTAAGCCACGCCGTGAGATTTCCACTTTGAGTGTTCAGTGCTTGAAGCCCAGTTGTTGCTGGACGGATATCGAGTGTGCCATATTTACATCCTGCTTCGAAGCCTGACAAAGCAGAAACGATACTGTTGTAATCATTTTCATGAGTCGTAGTATCTGTGTTGCACATGGTGACATAGCTATCAACATCATTGGGCTTGGCAGATGAAGTCCCGTCTCCCCCAGAGGAGGCTACCGGTGCTGGTGCAGCTACAGAAGATGGTTCACTTGGTTTAGGAACATCGGGGTCTGAATGTTTAAGACCTCCGCCCCAGAGTTCATCCCATTTCTTTTGAATCCACCATTTCTTATCCCATTCGCGAGCTGCGGCACGGTTTTTGTTTTCGGCCTCTGCGCACGATTTAAGGTAATCAACAAGACCTGCTGCGTGATTGAGCATTGCCGCAATATTAATAGCGTTGACAGTGAGGTTATTGCGACCATTTTTGGCATCGTCAGCGTAGCGACCCTTAAAATCGTTCCATAGGTCATTGTTCTGCGTGTTACGGCTCCCCGCGGTGCTGCTAGCAGAAGCTCCATAGGAGGACGTTAGATTATTAGCCGCACTTCGTAGAGCTTGGCTAAGCGCATCAGAGGCAGCGTTGTCGTAGGGAACATCCTCCATCGCATGTACATCGGATGTTTCAGCAGCGCACTGTTGGCAACCACTATTGTCAACAAGCCCCGGTGCTTCACCCGGGTCAACTTGTCCTCCCTGAGCTCCGGTCGTCTCTACAGGAGAACCCGAATCGCCGTTTTCAGCATATGATGTAGTTGCGCCATCTTCCTCAGCGGATGAACCTGAGGTGTCAGCTCCGTCAATTTCTCCCTCGGAAGTAACTGGTGATGCGCTTCCAGAGCTTTGAGTAGGAGAGTTTCCTTCTTCTGCATCACTAGAATCAGCAGAACCACCACCGTTATACACGGCTCCGCTTGAAGCTGGAGGAGCCGCAGAATCAGTGTTTGTATGATGATTCCCTACGATGGGGGCTGCTTGTGAAGTCGTACCTTCCCCTGAAGATGAGTTTTCGGACTCACCACCCGCGAGAGTCCCACTTTGAACAGAACTTCCAGTGCCAGAAGAATCTGTATCGCTTGAACCATAATAATCTTGGACAGGCGCACCAGTACCAGCACTACTCTGTGGAATATCATGGCTGTGATCGGCAACAATAGGTGAAGATTGTGACGATGTAATACCACTCCCATCACTGGAGAGCGGGCTACTTACCATCGAGGATGCGCCGGAACTCGCTTGTGGAGTGGGAAATTCATGATGGTCCTGGTTTTGCCATGCCTCATGCTGAGATAGATCAACCTTGTCGTGGTCGGGGTGGAAAGACCCGTACTGTGAGGTAGCTCCACCAACATTCTCAGATGCAGGAATTCCCTGTGCATCAGAAGAAGTAGCAGAATCTGGGTTTGGGAATGCGTGATTATTTGCTGTGTCCGAAGGCGAAGGATGTCCACGATGGTTATCACCAACGATAGATGAAGACTGCGATGCCTCTTGAGATGGGTGGTGAGGGTTGTTAGAAGAAAAGCGACCTTGGACGGAATGAGATTCAGGGGTAGGTGTGGGCATGGCAAAACCTTGTAGTAGAAAAAGCTTTAAATATCGGTGAGCACCATGAGATGTGTAGGCACATAACATTAAATCAATAAGATTTATATACGTGCCTATATAGATTCTCTATAAGATCTCTAGGGATAGAAAACTTCCCCCAAAGAATTGCTGTTACATAGCGGTAATCTTTGAGGGAAGTCTGAACTGGTAAAGCAGCGAAACCTTACGCTGCCCCACCACCGGCCTGGGAGATATCGCTATGGATAGTCTGGGAGTGTGCCTTAACTTCATTGATAGCGGCGGTAGCATCAGTAAGACGCTTGTGCACGGAAGGCCAAATTTCGTTGCGGAACTGCTCGGCATGGGGGCCGTCCCAGACGTTAGGATCTGCAAGAATCTGTGCCTGCTGGTTTAGGCTATTGATCTGGTCAGTCAGACCGCCATCGGTGATAGAGCCAATCTGGGTGTTGGCGTCTTTCGCTTCCTGGGTGACCTTAATAGTGCTGCTCATAGCAGTTCCTTTCAGTGATTGGTGCTCTATCGTCGGTAACAGAGCTACATGTGTAGTCTAGATTTAGATTCTGTGAACGGTCAAGATTGACGCGGGCCGTTATCAAATCTTTACTTTTCTAGGAAACTTTTCTTCCCTTGTGCAGAAAGGGTTTAAGGCTGGGGTGGCTAGAATATACCTGATAAAAATCGGTGTTCATAAGAAACGGCAGCTAAAGAATTTAAATTTCCTAAAACCTGGGTTTGTGTCGTGATGTTACGAAAATATACGGATATATCTATATCGTAATTCGTGTGTGTAAAATAGCGCGCGAGAATATAAATTTATAAACAATACAACCAAAATAAAATACTTATACAAAGGCGTACTTGAGGAATGTGCAGTTGAACTCTCCGGGGCTGATCTTGGTAAATCGGATGGAAAAGCTGAGTATCCCTAGATGCTCGGGGATAACCTCGGCTGTTGGTAGTAGCTTGCATCTGTAGGTCACCTAAGCTTTTGCACGGCCACACCCTCCTTTTCGGGACGGGCTATCGTGTGGGCTATAAAAAGCATCATGTAATGAGGGGTATGGGGTTTGTGTTTTACGGTCTGCTCGGTGGGTTTTTTGGTGAACATCATGCCCGGAGCCAAACGTAAACAAGGATTAGAAACCCTAAATGTAGAGCAGCATCGCCCACCGATCGCCTACATCATCAGCTACGGGATACTCTTCATCGCGTTCATTGGACTGCCCATCTACTTCTGGATGAGATATAGATATGACCCCATAGGATACGCCCTTATATCCATTAGTTGGGTTTGGTCCTATCGCCCTGATATTTACAGCTCATTGTCACAACTACTACCACTGCTTCACCACGACCGGGATTAGATAGCGTAACTGGCGACGCAAAGTCCGCTACTTCGACTACCACAGCATCTACAAAGTCACCTATGAGCAAACTAGTAAGAACGGGTGGGCGAAGATTAGAAGTACCCAACTGCCTAAACACATCAAGTTGGGGTTTGATACGAATCAGTTTGATGCCACGATTCTTTATGCTCAGTTGCAGTGCCGCCTGGAGACTGGTGCTTGGGTGCAGGTGTGGGAGGACGAACGATTCCAACAAATCCTCTCCGGTAGGCCGGGGGTACGGTTTTTACAGGATCACGCTTGGGTCAAACCCCTCGAATTCCCCCGTGAGAATGGGCAGGGTTCATTGGGTTCTAGGGGAAGTTAGGTTGTGGCGCCTCCTGCATTAATGGGGTCATTAGTTGGAGTGCTGAAAGAGCAGTTCCAAAGATGCCTAAGGGTTTTAGGAGAGGCATATGCAATACTCTGATGATACGAGCAATGAAAACATCAATGACCCTTCCGTCATGGATCACTCTAGCGCACGTCAGTACCTTGTGTTTGGGCTGCTCTTAGGAATACCGTCGTGTGTGGCAGCCCTTTTAGGGATTGCACTTTTGATAGCGGATACCAAGAATAACTTGGTCAGTAGTCTTTCCATGATAGGAGTCGGTGCTTTTAACACTGCGCTTGCTGTTTTACTGTTTTTGAGTGGTTATAAGGCTCTCAAGCCTCAGAAGGAGAAATAGTCCTGGTTTCTGATTCTCTGCAGATCGCGGCGATTAAGGTGCAGAATTATGATTATAGTCAGTTGTTTACTCCCACAATACTGCGGTAGAAGCTCTAGGAGTTGTCATGGCACAGCAAGGTACCCAACGTACTAAAAGGCGGAAAGGGATGGTTAGCACTGTTTTATTAATTATTGCAGCCTTTTTACTTTTGTTTCTTCCGGGATATTTGGCACGTATTTTTGGTGATGATAGTGAGGGGAAGTATAAGTACTGCACGGTCGAGAAAGCCTGGGTAGAATACCGTGCTGGCGGTGATCTCTCAGGCAATACCGACTATACCCGGGTAGGGTGGGTTGAGACTCGGGAGTGTGGAAAATTAGCGCTTTCAGATTCCCCGAATAAGGATCAATCAATGGATGATTATATGGCCTCCATTGAACCGGGAGGGTATTACAAGGTGTACTTGAAGAATGTGCAGCTTGGTTCTCCGGGGCTGACATCGGTGACTCGGTTAGAGAAAGCGGAACGTCCATCGTGAGAGTGGGGAGGATTCTTTGGGGTCTAGGAGAAAGTAGGTTGTGGTGCCTTCTGCGTTGATTGGGTTGTTGGCGGGTCTTTTCGTTCGGAATGTTCCCTCGCTGAAACGTACGATGGGTCAGCCCGTGCTCGGGGTCAAACAGCACCGACCTCGGATAGCCTATATCGCTGGCTATGCTCTGTTGGTAGTAACGCTAGTCCTTACCCCTATATTTTGTGGGGTCATGTTTGGTGATTTAGGCGCTTGCTTTATTATCATGTTTGTTCTTGGCGGACCCCTGGTAATTCCGTTTGTGAATCATTGTCATGCGTTTTATATCCAGCAAACCGTCTCGGGAGTCTACTGGCGGAACTGGCGGTGGAAGATTCGGTATATGCCGTATGAGAGTATCAGCGAAGTACTCTTGCAAAGTAATGGGAAGAACGGGTACCTGAGGGTACGCAGCCGCAATATCAAGAGGGTACGGCTGAGTTTTGATCCGTGGCAGTTTGATGCATCTGTGTTGTTTGCGATGGTTTTGTCTCGGGTGGAGCATAAGGAATGGCCACAGGACCTGAACGCGCAACAGGTTGAGGAGTTGGTGGCTGGGTTTGGGTCGTATGAGAAGATGTTTGGGTGTATTGAGCGGTTGTCGTATGAGAGAAAACTCAAACTAGACTAGCCTACGCTGTTTCGTTTTAAGATAAAGGTGACTTTAGTGGATCTCGATGTTCTTCTCTATAAATGGTTCCTCATGATTCTAGGGGGAATCCTTACCGTTGGAACCTTGATCGCTACAATATTTACTCTTGTTTTCGGCCCAGGAATAGGTTGGGCGGCTTTGATGTTGTTTTGTTCGCTGATAGGAGCAGTTACCTTTTATAGTGGCTGGGAGATAGGCCGGAACCGCCCGGAAGAGCAAGAACCTCAAGACCAAGAAATCACTGACGTAGAGCATCGTCAGGAATCATAACCAGTGTGAGGGGTGTGCTCGTGTATTCCACACGAGCACACCCCTCTTGCTCTATTTATGCCCTGATGAGGCCACCAAAGCTCTCTGAAAGTACATGATGAGCATATAAGGAAAAGGTACAGTTTTGAAAAGACGTATCAGCAGATATGGCGGGTTAGAAAGAGGGCTATGAGATGGAAAACGGTATTTTAGGTGGTCTGCTTGGCGGCCTACTCGTCGGAGCTATGCCCGGCATCCAACGTAAAGGTTCACATGTCTCCGTCGGGGTGAGGCAACACCGCCCACGCTTTGTCCTCTACCTCGGATGGGGAATTTTTCTCTTCTTCCTAATTCCATTCCCCATATTTCTAGATATTATGTACGGTTTCGATATCGGGATGCATATTTTTGTATTTATAGTAGGTTGCCCTCTGGGCTTGGTTGCAATCATTAACTATTACATGCTCTATATCCGGTTTGATGAGCACTCGGTCACTTGGCGTAACTCCCTCGGACGCACCTATACCGCACCGTATACCTCAATTGATAGGCTCACGTATCTGGATAACAACCGCAACGGGTGGATTCGTATTATTTTCCGGGATCAGGGCAAGCGTAAGCGGCTGAGTTTTGATCCGGGGCAGTTCGATGGCACGGTGATTTTTGGTCATATTTTGTATAAGGTGCGTACGGGGGAGTGGGCTTCTTCGGTGCAGCAGTTGTCGGAGTCTGGGTTTTTAGAGGGTCGGGAGTCGTTTGAGGCGTTACGAGAGATCCGATTCGTGCGCAACTTGCAAGCCTCAGCACCTTATACCGCGTAATCCCCAGGTACATCAGCAAAACCTGCAAACTCCCCGCACCCGTGGGAACATAGCTTGCCCTAAATGGGTTCTTCCGGTGTATGCACTCTATAATAAATAGGCAATAATCACCGACTGAAAGATAACAACATGCTGACTACTTCTGTATCCCGCCGCGGTGCTCTAGGCGTCTTGGGCCTTGGTTCTGCCGCGTTCTTGGCGGCGTGCTCTTCCTCTAACTCGAACGGCAACGGCGGGGACTCCGGCACATCGGCTTCCTCGACGAGCACCCGCAGCGACTACAGCGGCGAGGCAAAAATCGACAAGTTCGATACCTCAGCTGGCACCTACGAGCTGGCAACTCGCGAGACTCCCGCAAAGAATGTTCCCAAGCCCATCAAGCCTGAGAATATGAACGAAAACTCAGTCGCGGGTCTGTACTCTTCGATCGTGTTCCTTGGCGCGGCTTTGCAGTACGCACTGCAGACCGGCGATGTATCTCTGATCAAAGAAAGCGCTATGAGCGATGAGGATAAAGAGCGCACACTGTCGGGTGCTCTTTTTGCGGAGCTTCAGGGCGGGAAGAGCTGGCTTGCAGACCCTAAAATTGTGATGAACTTTGAGGATGCTAAGCCTAAGGAAGAGAACGGCACCTACACGTGGCCGGTAACCGTGAACGTAACTCGGGGGGAATACGGCGTACATGATGGTGAGGTTGTAGATTTTCCTGAAGAACAGCAGAAGCGCACTCAGAAGATTAACTTCACGGCTAAATACGACAATAACAAATGGAGTGTTGGGGGTTTCTATGAAACTGGTGGATCCGACAGCTCCGCATCCCACGATACCCAGGACAGCTAATCCCTAGCTCCGCATATAAAGCGGTGTCCTCTGGAATTTCCATACGTTCCAGGGGACACCGCTTTTTGCATTAGGGGTTCAGAACCCTATGTTTAGAAACGGGCGGCAACCCGCGCTACCGCATAGATTCAGTACCTAACGCACCCGTGTGAGAAGCTTTCTTGCCTTACCACATGCTTGCGAAATCGAGCACCATACGCCCGTTGATCTTGCCTGCGTTCATCTCCTCGAAGATCTGCGGGGCCTCATCAACCTTGCGCAGCTGCACTACGGGAACTACTAGCCCGTCTGCGCCGAACTGGAACGCTTCGGCAAGATCCTGACGGGTGCCAACCAACGAGCCGAGCACGCGAATACCGTCAAGAACGATCTTTGTGATAGACAGTTCCATCTTCTCGGGCGGAAGACCCACAGCCACCACGCTACCCCCGGCACGCACGCTCTCAACCGCCTGGTTAAAAGCGACCCTCGATACCGCGGTCACCACGGCAGCTTGCGCCCCGCCGTCAGTTACCTCACGAACCTTCGCCGGTACATCCTCAACCTCACGACCGTTAATCGTGACGTCGGCACCGGTTTCGGCGGCAAGCTTCAGCTTGTCATCGTTAATATCGACGGCAATAACCTTGGCACCGAAAACCTTCTTGGCGTACTGCACCGCCAGGTTGCCCAGCCCGCCAGCACCGTAGGCGACCAGCCACTGACCGGGGCGTATCTGCGATTCCTTAATCGCCTTATAGGTGGTCACGCCCGCGCAGGTAATCGAGCTTGCCTGCGCCGCATCTAGGCCTTCGGGAACCTTCACGGCATAGTCTGCCGTGACAAGGGCATACTCACTCATGGCACCGTCCACAGTGTAGCCCGCATTCTTGACGGTACGGCACAGGGTCTCCTTGCCGGAGGTGCAGTATTCGCAGTGCCCGCATCCCTGGAAGAACCATGCAATAGAGACACGGTCACCGGGCTTAAGAGATTCAACGCCTTCACCAACTTCGGTGACAATACCAATACCCTCATGCCCCAGGATGCGCCCCGGAACCTCACCGAAATCGCCCGCCGCAACGTGCAGGTCGGTGTGGCAGACGCCGGAGTACTCTAGCTTCACGAGCGCCTGACCGTGCCCCACCTCGGGCACGGGAACATCGGTGACATTTATCGAGCCATCAACAACATCAGGGACAACTACAGCCTTCATGGGAACCTCCCGTGTACTAGCTCACTATCAATGTTCGTTTAATCGTAAAGCTAACATAGAGACTTTTCTACAGTCCGGTGATATATTCAACCGTTAATACGGAATGATACTTATGAGCGATTTTGCGCTGTGCCGTAGTGCCTCTCTAGGGAGTCCACATAGAGAGCAAATAGATAACGAAATGATGAAGACGTGTCCAGGAACCCAGGGTTCAACAAAGCTCTAAGATACAATCGACGTAATGTCTCTGGTATGGAGCAACAAACTGGGAAGTTGAGGCTTATCTTCCGCCCCTGACTGCGCAGTTTTGGGCAAAAAGATGTGCTGAGACCCGGAACCTCGCTCGTAACCGCATCCCTTGAGAGCACCGATGAAAGGGCAAACATGCCAACCCGTTTACCCCACCATATCTCCCGCCGCGCCGCCTTGGGTGTGCTGGGCGCAGGATCTGCCGCCGTCGTTGTCGGATGCGCCCCCGCCGTCAAACCCGCGAACCTCGGGCAGGGGAGCTCAGCCTCCGCGAGCTCAACGTCGTCAAGCCCTTCATCCTCCAGCTCATCATCGAGTGCATCTACTCTGCCCGGCAACTCGAAAAACACGGGCGAGGTAAAACTCGAAAAGTACGACACTTCCGCGGGTGAACACCAGCCTGCAACCCGTACCGAGAAGCCGAAGAACGTTCCCAAGCCCCTGCTCTCTGATAAAGCCAACGAGAAAACCATAGACGGACTTTACGAAAACATCGCCTATATCGCGGCCTCTATGCAGTACCTCTTCCAGACTGGCGATATGGAGCCCTTCGAGAAATGCGCTCTGGTGTCATCCGAAAAGTCGAGTCTGTCCAGTAATACTAATGCTTCAGAGATGCTCAAAATGATCAAAGAGGGGAATGCCTGGCTGGACAACCCGACCGTTGTGTTCTCACTGAACACTTCAACCCCGAGCAGCAGCGGCAGCTTCTACTCGTGGGGTGGCACGATGAAGATGAATATGGGTTCCTACATCGTCGTGAACTCCATGAGTAAAGATGTGGAGTCCAGTAAACAACACGTTGATACGGATATCACCTTCGAGGCCCTCTATTCGGGCAGCTCGTGGACTATTCGCAGCAGTGGGGGTGCTGCTGGAAGCGGCGGATTCTCCATCTAAAACATTGTTGTTTTAGCGGCTGGGGTTTCTTAGCCTCACTAGATTTATGCCTTGTTCGCTCTGAATAAGGCACATATGAAAGGAAAAAAGAATATTATGTCATCGTTGATCGTGACTCGCCGTAACGCAGCGCTGGGCGTGCTGGGTGCTGGCACCGCGGCCGCGCTCGCAGCATGTTCTTCGTCGAACTCAAACTCAAACTCCAGCGGCAGTTCGTCAAGCTCCAGTAAGTCGGAACCCGCTAAGGATTACAAGGGCGAGGTCAAGTTCGACAGCTTCGATACGTCGGCAGGGGAGTATGTGCCCGCAACTCGAACCGAGCCCGCGAAGAACGTTCCTGTTCCGAAGTTGCCGGAGAACGCTAACGAAAAGTCCGTCGAGGCTTTCTACGCGCATATCGGTTATATTGCAGCCAGCATACAATATCTATTTGCCACAGGAGATGATGCTCCTCTGCGTAAGAGCTCTTTTACCGAAGAAGAGGTTAATGCTTTTTATAAAGATCCTGAGACTAAAAAAATATTCTCTCAAATAAAGAGCGGAGAAATTTGGCTGGATAACCCTAAAGTAACTACTGAGCTGAAAACATCTGCGCCCGAAATTAGTGGTGACCGTTATAAGTGGGGTTCCCAAATGTCGACTGACAAGGGTGCTTTTATGGCAAACGCAGATACTGCGGTTGATTTTTCGGCTGATGAAAGGACCAATACGGAATCTGTAAGTTTCGTAGGAACGTACTCCGATAATAAGTGGAGTATGATCAGCACTCACTAAATTGGACACGATAATACCAGCTAACTTACTAACTTAGTATTTATGCCCCGCAAGATTTCTACAATCTTGCGGGGCTTTTTTGTGTTCGCAAGAAAAGCGGGAGTGCTGATGTGCGGCGGTGAAATGACCCGGCGCGGCGCATCGCGCGAAAAAAACTACCGTATTCTAAGACCCTAGAACGGCAGATATGCGGGCTCCCGCAGCCCCGATACACTAGAGTAGAGAGAAACACCCATGGCGAGTTCATGCGCTCGCCACCCGTGCTTCCCGCAGTCGCCTGCCCGCGGCGTTACGGAAGCCCCGAAAGGAACACCATGTCACCTCATGATGTAACCCGCCGTGCCGCCTTAGGCTTTGTCGGCGCTGGCTCTGTCATTGCTCTTGCCGGATGCGCTGCCTCCGTGAGACCCGTCGATGCCGCCGCTAGCGGCTCCTCAAGCTCTTCATCGTCCGCGTCAAGCTCATCGTCCTCATCCTCTGCATCGCCATCACCCTCGGAGAGCATAAAAGACTACGGTACTACTATCAAAAACGATAAGTACGATACGTCGGCTGGCGCGTATGAACCCGCAACGCGTGAACATCCAGCAAAGAATATCCCTAAACCTGTTTTAGATGATAAAGCTAAAGAGAACTCAGCAGATGGCTTTTACGCTAATCTAGTCTTTATGGCAGGTGCATTGAAGTACCTTTTTGAGACGGGAAGCGACGAAATGATTAATAAGTCTGCATTGGCACAAAGCGAAAAGGATGGTTTCTTAAAAAATGATCAATTCTTTTTCGATAGGATCAAAGATGGTGAGATTTGGTTTGGTAACCCTCAAGTAACGTTTGCCATGCGCTCTCCCCGTCCCTCAAAAGCAAGCGGTGGCGGCTACAATTGGGGCGGTATGATGGTCATCGATTTAGGAGAGTTTCGTGCCTTCCCTGACGGAACTAGCGAGGACTACACCGATGAAAAACAACGTAAGACAGAAACTTCGGTGTATTTTCAGGGTAAGTATTCTGATGGTGCCTGGCAGATCAAAACATTCTAGGTGTTAGTAATTGAATGAATAGATGTGTTTTTCGGAGCATATAGCTGATCCCGCATGCATCGTATTGATGCATGCGGGACCAGCTTTTGCTATCAGTACTATGCGCACAGAAGCATTCCAAAGACAGCTCTTACCGCCATAAAGAAGAATAAAACCGCCGCTATGTACACCTGACGTACCTCTATTGAACACGTGCACAGCACGCCAAATTTTTAGACAAGGTACCTTTTTACAGGGTCGATAACATCGCGCGGGGTGCGTGCTGCGCCGGGCAGCGGGTCTCCAATAGCCCGAAGCTCCCAGCCGCGACCTACGCGTGCCAGCAGGGCTACCATGAGCCCCGTATGTGAGCCCTTTTCCGTCATCGAAAAACGTGCCATCTCCTGGCGGGTAGCAACGTTTTCAACGCGCACAAAGGCGTTGTCAATGTTGCTAAATTGGTCCCCGGAATATGAGGTAATCACCAGTGCCAAGAAAGCAACGCGCGCATCCACGCCCGGGAGGTTAATATCGATAACCTCGTCGTCGCCTTCACCTGCACCCGTCAGGTTATCTCCGTGGTGAATAATAGAGCCATTGACCGAGCGTAACGACCCGTAGAAAACGACCTCAAGCAGGTTACCGGCTGCATCATAGCCGATCACGGAAGCATCCAGATCGACCGCTTTCTCTTTGATACGCCCAAAGAGTCCCTTGGTTTTAATGGGATCCCAGCCTAAGCCCAAACGAACCTGGGTGAGCGAGCTGTCTTTCGAGAGATCTAGTTTCTGGCCTTTTGACAGGTTAATAGCCACAGTGCCTGTACCCTTCGTTAGTTATGTAGTTATGTGGTCATAGAAATGCGGTGGGCGGATGCGCGGCGCACGCTGCGTCCGCATCGTCGCCCACCGCGTTGCTTGAGGGCTATGTGCCCTTGATCCTGCGGTTATGTGCTCTGCACCGGAGCGTCAGGTTCTGCAGTCTTTTCCGCAAGTGCTGCCTCCGCATGGTTTGCCTTGCGGGAGGAGATAATCGACCCGGCGATAAAGACGATGCCGGAAAGACCGATCACGTAGTCGGGAATATCCCACTTGAGGGTTGCCAGAAGCATAAGCGCGAGAACGCCGATAGCCCAGTGCGCGCCGTGGTCCAGATAGCGCAGCTCTTGAAGGGTTCCCTTCTCGACCAGATAAATGGTCATCGACCGCACGAAGAGCGCGCCCACACCCAAACCGATAGCAATAATAATGGGGTCTGAGGTTACCGCGAATGCGCCGAGAACGCCGTCGAAGCTGAAGGAAGCATCAAGAACTTCTAGGAAGATAAACATGGAGAATGCTGCTTTACCGGTAAGTACGGCAACATTCGCCAGGGATTCTTCTTGAGATTCGTTTCGGTCTTCCATAAAGGTCGCCAGACCGTTGGTCGCCAAGAAGGTGAGCATACCCAGAAGCCCCGAGAGCAGAATGGTGTACTGCTCATGATGCTCGGCACCGAAAAGCTGAGAAGCCGTCACTAAGAGAACCCCGGAAACCAATACAGGCATGGAATCAAAGTGCCCGGCTTTGGCGAGCGGTTTCTCGATCACGGATAGCCAGTGGACATCCTTACCAGCCTCGAAGAGGAAGGAAAGGAAGAGCATGAGCAGGAACATGCCGCCGAAGGAAGCGATGGTGTGGTGAGCGGATTCCAAAATGTACCCGTAGGTTCCGGGCGTATGCGGATCGCCGCGTTCCATTGCAAGGTTCCAAGCTTCAACCGGACCTACGTTGCCTGCCAGGCAGACGATCAGGAAGGGGAAGATAAGACGCATACCAAAAACAGCGACCAGAACACCGACTGTCAAGAAGATATTGCGCCATGCATGCGACATTTTGTCTAGGTATTTTGCGTTCACACCCGCGTTGTCGAATGAGAACACGATCTCAAGGACAATCAGGATCGCGGCGGATACCATGCCGACAATACCACCATAAAAGGCGGCACCTATAAGTGCCGCAAGGGTAATCAAGAGATCGTATTTGAAGAATTTTAATAAAGCCATGAGGGCAGAAGGCTCTCCTTCGCGTTAGAGATAAGGCAGGTTGTTAAACTGTGAAACCGTAGGAGGTCAGCAGATGCGGCAGACCACCGGTGAATGGATCTTCTACGGCTTTGAAACGCCATTCGCCGTTGTGGCGGTACACCATTGCGAAGAGTACAGCGGGCGCTGCTGAGCAGTCTTCGGAAAGGTCGTAACGAGCGATTTCTTCATTCGTGTCGTCGTTTATCAGACGTACATAAGCGTTACGTACTACACCGAAATTCTTACCGGTTTTTTCGCCTTCGTAGATGGAGGCGAGGATGTGAAGGCGCTGTACCTTTGGGTCTACTTTATCGAGGTTCACGATAATGGTCTCATCGTCACCTTCAGCATCGCCAGTGCGGTTGTCACCGGTGTGGACGACCGCGCCGTCAAGGCTGGTGGGATTGTTAAAGAAGACGAGGGATGCATCGTCAAAAAGGATCCTGTCATTTTCGTCGGTGATCATGACGGATGCGTCAAGGTCATAGGCTTCACCCGCGAGGGATAGGTCCCAACCCAGGCCGATGGTGAGGTTTTTCAGGCCCGGTGCCTCTTTGGTGAGATTGATGGGGTTTCCTTTGGTGAGCTTAATAGCAGCCACTATATTTTCCTTTCTATTTATGGTGTTGATATTCGCTGAGAAGGGCGATGGCACAGGTAACGTAACCATCCTCACTTAATATTAGCGTACCCTTCCCTAAATCCCGGGTTATGCGCATATCGGGATTAGTGAGCTGAAGGTTCCTGCCGATCAGTTTTAAAGATCGAAGTAGCGTCAAAGATTTGGGGGGAATTGTCAAAACTGTGCCTGCTGCGTTGAGCGATATTTGGGTCATCCGAGAGGCAGCATCAGTTGGGGGAGCGGATGAACCCGACAGCATAATACTCTCACCACCCCAGTTCAGTAGGAATGCAGTCATATCGGTTCCAGTAATACGCAGTTCTCCTACGGCGGCTTGTACTGCATCAAGCATAAAGAGACGTTCGCTCGGGTGAGCGTCGGTGATATTGGGGATGTGACCCCACCAGTGCGGTTCACGCAGGTGTTCGGATGGGGGAGTTATGATTTTTGCTGTGTCTTCGGGTTGAGAATGCTGCCAAGATTCAGCCGATTCCGGGGTGTAGGTTGCCGTCCCGCGAGATTTGCTCATATTTGGGGGCTTAATCTGCCGGTGCTGCATCGGCTGCTCTGCCCCAGATGCGCCCGTCGTTCGGTCCGTTTGGCGGTTTATATTCCGTTGAGTATGCTGCGCCCTCCGGTGCCCCCGCTGGTCAGAGGGAATATCTGCAGACTGCGGCCCCCGGTTTGCTGCTGCAGCAGCAGAGGGGGATGCTTGAGGACGTGCTTTCGGCTCAGGATCCGCTATGTAGGCAGTGATAAAACTGTAGCGACTCATAACCCGAACCCTTGAAGCATGGCGGAAACACTATGCCATTCATCGCACACAGCCCGCACTTTCCATTCACCGCGGTGCCGGTACACCTGCATCAGCCGTACCGCCGCGCTGCGACCTACCTGCACGAGTGGGGCACGGAACATTGTTTTTCCGGTGGTGGGGTTTATCATGCGTGCTCGAATCCCACTGGCACGGTTGAGCCGCACGGTACTTTCCCCGTTTGTGAAGAGCACGATCTCCAGGGAATCTACGTCTTGGGGCACAGTGGGAAGGTGCAGATCGAACTGCACCTGATCGTCGCCCATGAGCTCGCGGCGGCGAACACTGCCCGCACGGTCTAAGACCTGGTGAGTAAATACAAAGTCTTGCCGCGAAACTAGTTTGCCGTTCGAGGTAAGAAGTACCCCTGCCTCCAGAGATTCACGTAAAAGCGGTTCGTCGGTGCGCCACCGCAGTCCTACCAGCACGTGGTCGAGAGCGGGTGCTTCCTGGGTAAGATTGACGTTCTGACCAATGCTCAGTTCCATTTATACCGCCATTCTCTTGCGCATGAACAGGGTGTGCGTTTCAAGTTCAAGGCTGTTATCTGCCCGCACAAGGTTAAGCGCTGTGACGAATTCCTGATTTGCATCAGTAAGAGCCTGCACCAGCTCGGAGGTTTGCTCCGGGGTGGGGTTGTGCGTGCGGGTATAGACAGTCAACAGATTCGGTACATAGGTGGTTAGCGCCGTCTGGAGCGTGTATTCCGTCGTTGAGGGCAGGGCTGCGCGGGTATTACTGCCCGTTTCTGCCGTTATTTTGCGGTAGGTTTCGACCATCTCGAAGGCGGGTACGAGTGCGCGCGGGGGTACAGACACGGCAAAATCCGCCAAATAATGCGAGGCATCATCCAACACATGCTGGGACTGGCGCAGGTACGTGGGCTCCGGGGCAGAAGAATGAGCCGAGGCATCCGTGACGCTTTCTTGTTGGGAGCGGATCGGGGAATCGTCCGGCACACCGAAAAACCGTTTGATAACGCCCACGTGTGCCTCTAATTCTGGGTGAGCGCGCGGTTTGTGGGAGTTCCGCTGGCGTGTGCAGGGGATTCGGGGGCATTATTCCTTCGTGTAACGCGCTCAAGAGATTCTGCCGTCAGTTCGCGCAGCATCTGGTTCGACTGGGCGAATGCTTCTACCGCCCCCTGACGGAATGCGGAAACTTCGTCGAGCGCTTGAAGTACTTTTCCATGTGCCTGCGCCAAAACCTGCGGGTCGATTGCGGGTTGGGACGCCATCTGCTGGATCCGCGTAGCCTGCGAAGACAGCATGTCGGCATTGCGCATAATAGCGTTCTCGGTGGTCTGCTTCAGAGCGCCAAGCTGCTGCAGAACCGCTTCCTGCATGCCTAAGGAACGGGCGATATAGGCGGTCATTTTGTATGCCCATAAGGTGGTGTCTTCGGCGCGGCGGATACCGCGAATGAGTTCTTTGCCGTTGCTGGAGACAACATCGCTTGTCAGGTACGCCTGCCCAGCAATTTCAAGTTTAGTGAGTAGATCGCTGATGCGCTGTTCGGTCACATACAGAACCTTCTCGGTGTAGATGCGCGCGGTTTCTTCATCTCCTTCAAGACGAGTTTCTTCAGCGGCGGCACGTACCATATCGGAGAACTGTTGAAGAACTGCGATCTTCTCGTTCAAATCCGTCATGCCTTCCTGAAGTTTCTCGCGCAGTTTCACGAGTTCCGCCTGCTGCATGACGAGTGCATCGGTGGATTTTTTCAGTTTTTTGCTGATGCCTTCAATATTTCTGTTGACGCTGGCGTACTGGTAGAAGAATTTCTCGATTTTGCTTTTGCCGCGCCCTATCAGGCGTTTTGCGATGCCGCGTTTACCGGGGGTACCGTCAATCGCACTGTAATCCAGCGAGTTGATTTGTGCACGCAGTTCCGCCAGGTTTTGAGATGCTTTGGTTTGTGGGGAGTCCGGCGCAAGCTCAAGCTCCTGCATATTGAGCAGGCGCTGGGTAACCATGTCGATGCCGTTGAAGGTATCGGAACCGTAACTTGAAATCGTATTTTCGAGGGTATCGAGAAGTGAAGGCGACTTCAGATCGGTGTTGTTGAGAGTGATAGCCAGTTCGTCTGCTTCATGACTGATAGTTGCAACCTCAGGGGCACGCGTTTCCCGTTTTACAAGGTCGATAGCTCCCGCTTGGTTAAGTTTAGGCGGTGCTTGAGTTACGACCGGCGGGGCACCAACTTGGGGTTCGGAAGTAGGGATTTCAGCCATGAGATATCCTCTCGTCATGTCGGAACATACTCTTCTATGGTACTCAGCGCAGTGTGCAGAAGAACGTCCTTTCGTTAGAAAGCAATAAAAGTTGCATAAAAAGTACCGGTATGCCTGTGGATAACTTCTCCGGTTTCTTCGTTGCGGAGCGTAAAAACCTCGTTGTTTTATGGGTTTTTCTATGAAAATACGTGGAGGTCAAGATCGGTCTGCAAAGCACCGCTCCCGCTTTATACTCTGGCAGAATCGAGCGAAATCTCACAGAGCGCATACCGTTGAAATCTACCTTAAACCTCTACTTAAGGTGGATAATGAAGGGACTTCCCGCATTTTGATGCCGCGTGAAAGGGGATTCACGGTGGAATATGTGCTAACACGTCGTTCCGCGCTGGGTGCTGCGGGTGCCGGTGCGGTGCTATTTACGGTTGCTTCATGCTCGAATGAACGCAGTGACTATGCCGGAGAAGCCAAACTCGAAAAATATGATAATTCTGCCGGTAGTTTTGAAGCCGCCACACGAGACACCCCTCCTAAGAATGTTCCCAAACCTATCAAACCTGAGAATGCAGATGAAAAGTCCGTTGCCGGATTTTACGCGAGCCTAGCCTATATAGCCGCCGCTATGCAGTATATGTTCGCCACCGGTGACACCGGTCCTTACGATGACAGCGCGCTCACCGAGGACGAGAAACACTATGTTCATAATTCCTCAAACGAGCAAATACTGGCGCGCATGAGGGAAGGGCAAAACTGGTATGAGAACCCGCGCGTCACTATCTCCCTGAATACCGCGCAGCCCGCGATGGAAGGTGATACATACACGTGGGAAGGGAAGTTTTCTATGGAATTCGGGAACTACCGCGTCGATCGTGGGCAGGTAAACGACCTAACGGAACGGCAAAAAAGTAATACCGAAGACATGGTTTTTAAAGGAACATATACCAACGGGCGCTGGAGCATTGAAACTCGGTCAAAGACCGTAGCCTCACAGAGCTCTACAGCTACACCATAGCGTTGTACCGTGCTTGGAAGGGATGCGCTCTGCGCTGGTTCTTGGGTGCGCGCAGGGACGATGAGAAAAATATAACAGCTTATGATGACGTCATATAACGCATGTTCGCACGGCTTAACGGCACAATAGTAAGGTACCCAGCCACATCACAGGGGTTTTAATCGTTGACGATTAAGACGCCGAAAGGAATGAAATATGTCAGAAAGATCTTATGATTTTTCGCGCCGAACCGCTCTTGCGGCAGCCGGTGCGGTGGGTTCGGCGATGGTGCTGAGCGCCTGCGCCCCGAAAGTGAGAGGAATCGCATCCGAGCAGCAGAGTGCGGGGGCAA
The DNA here is from genome assembly GCF_001809525.1 of Rothia sp. HMSC064D08. Lineage (NCBI taxonomy): Bacteria > Bacillati > Actinomycetota > Actinomycetes > Micrococcales > Micrococcaceae > Rothia > Rothia sp. HMSC064D08. Next base: position 56,517 of record NZ_KV797887.1, read on the forward strand.
CCGCATCCAGCTCTAGTTCCAGCTCTCCATCTAGTTCCAGTTCAAGTTCTTCGTCCAGTTCCAGCAATTATGCAGGCGAGGTTCGCTTCACGAGTTTCGATACCTCCGCGGGCGCCTATGAGCCTGCCACGAAAGATCATCCGTCAAAGAACGTGCCTAAACCAACGAAACCCTCAGATATAAACGACAAGTCGGCGGCAGGATTTTATGCGGCGATTGGCTATACGACGGCAGCCATGCAGTACGCCATGGAAACCCTGGACTTTAGCCTTGTAGCGGATGCGTTTCCACCAGAATACAAAGATGTCCTGGAATCTAAATTTAACCAGCTGAAACAACAAACCACGAGCAGTAAATCATGGTTTGGCGGCCCCAAATTTAAGGCGATTCTCAAGAGTCCGGAACCGACGATGAACGGTACGAGTGCCACCTGGGAGGGAACAATATCGTTTTCGCTGGGTACCTTTTACGGGCCGAGTGGAGTAAGCCGAGAGTCTGAGACAGAGACATCAGATACCCTCTACCGCGGAACCTACACGGAAGGGCGCTGGTGGGTTATCTACGGCAGCTCCTCGGGTTCGTCAGGATCTGGATCGTCTCAAGAATTTTCACTCTAGAAACACCACACAGATATTCGGGCTAAGAAGTCCACACCACGAAAGGAAAAAGAATGTCCGCTCTACATGTCTCACGTCGCACCGCGTTTGGTTTGGCGGGTGCTGCCTCTGCGACCGTGGCGCTTGCTGCGTGCTCTGGAAACGTTAGCGGAGTCAGTTCCCAAAGCGAGCGCACCGACTTTAGCGGCGAGATCAAGTTCGATAACTTTGACACTTCTGCGGGAGAATACAAGCCCGCAACCAAGGATCACCCCGCCGAAAATGTGCCGAAGCCGAAGAAGCCGGATAACGCTAACGATAAGTCGGCGGCAGGTTTTTACTCGTCTATTGGCTACCTTTTTGCATCCGCACAGTACTTCTTCGAGTCTTTTGACCCCGAACCACTAATTGAAGTTCTGGGGGATTCACAAGTAAATTATGACCAGTTTAAACAGCTGAAATCCTCCAACCTATGGATCGTTAATCCTAAAGTCGTGATCTCCTTGAAGACTCCTCAGCCTAAAGTCGATGGTGATACGTACACATGGGATGCAAAAGGCACCCTTAAATATGATGGGATCGGGAGCAATGTTGATGCTGCACAGCAGGCGGGTGAAGATCAAACAAGCGATATAACTATCAAGGGAACCTATAAGGACGGTCAGTGGCGTATGACAGACCCAGAGGCCACTTCAACATCCGGAAGCTCATCGAGCTCCGGGTCACTTTTCGGTTTCTAAATTTATTTAAGACCTGCTAGTTGCATCTGCATATGCGCCCAGGTTTCAGCATGAGCCTGGGCGCTGAAAGGAAACACATATCATGAACACACATGCGTATCGTCTCTCACGTCGCACCGCGTTTGGTTTGGCGGGTGCTGCCTCTGCGACCGTGGCGCTTGCTGCGTGCTCTGGAGGCGTCAACGGTGTCAGTTCCCAAAGCGAGCGCACCGACTTTAGCGGCGAGATCAAGTTCGATAACTTTGACACTTCTGCGGGAGAATACAAGCCCGCAACCAAGGATCACCCCGCCGAAAATGTGCCGAAGCCGAAGAAGCCGGATAACGCTAACGAAAAGTCAGCGGCAGGTTTTTACTCGTCTATCGGCTACCTTTTTGCATCCATGCAGTACTTCTTCGAGTCTTTTGACCCCGAACCCATGATGGAGGTTATTGCAGACAACACCGGGCAGAAGGTGCCTGCGTCGCAATTTGAGCAGTTCAAGCAGATGGGTGCCGGGGGAGTCATGTGGCTTTATGACACAAAAATTACCGGTAGCCTCAAGACCCCGCAGCCGAAGATGGACGGCGACACCTACACCTGGGATGGAAGCGCTACCATAAAAATCGGCGGTATGGGCGGCCGCGGGGGAATGGGCCGGGAACTGAACCAGGAACAGAGCCAAGACGCTACGTTCAAGGGAATTTATAAGGACGGCAAATGGATGATTACGAACCCAAATCAGGATTCAGCCTCGTCTAGTAGCGCTAGCCCGTCAAGCTCCAGCAGCTCCGGTTCGCTGTTTGGCATCTAGCGAAATTTTACGGCGAGAGTATTCTTTTCTCGTTATCGTGATGGATAGCGGGTATATGCATATGCTGTACCTCCGATGATCGATACCACCCGAGTGTCAGGGCTTGGGTTCCGAAAGGACTAGCATGTCTTCATTGAATATCTCTCGCCGTTCCGCGCTTGGGCTCCTTGGCGCCGGTTCTGCGGCGGTGGCTCTTGCTGCCTGTTCCGGGGCAAATAATGCTGGCGGGTCAGGCTCCTCCGCATCCGGCGGCCAAGACCAAAAGGACTACAGCGGCGAGGTGAAATTCGACAACTACGACACCTCTGCGGGTAAGTACGAGCCCGGCACCAAGGAACAGCCCCCAAAGAACTTCCCCAAGCCCCTCAAACCAGAGCAGATGGGTGAGAAATCCGTTGCTGGTTTCTATGCGGCTATCGGGTACATGGTTGCGGCATGGCAGTATTTTAATAACGCCAATGATCCTGCCCCATTTATGGAAGTTGCTCTCGATCCTCAGGGGAATAAGCTCCCTGCCGATCAGGTTCAGCAAGCTGTTGAAGAACGGAAAAAGCAAAAAACCTGGGCTGAGGACCATAAGCTGACTGCTATTCTGGATTCCCCGCAACCCAAAACCGACGGTGACACCTATACCTGGAACGGAAAGATGAAGGCTACCAACGGCTCCTTCGTCGTGATAGGTGGTCAGGCAATGGATATCCCCGAAGAGCAGCGGACAGAAGAAGTGCCTGCGGTCTTCAAAGGAATTTATAAAGACGGTACCTGGTGGTTGTCCTATCCTCAACAAAACAGCGGAGGTTCTTCAGACGCTCAGGGTGGCTCCCAGAATCAGCAGCAGGGACAGAACCAGCAGCAAACCCCGCAGCAGCAGGCTCCGCAGGAAGGAGCCGGGGAAGGCGCATCCGGCAACGGCGGGGCACAGTAGCAATACCGCACAATCGTCTAGGAGAACCGAGTGTAGGTTCCTACTTAAAGAAAACCCGCAGGAAACACGGTGTTCTTGCGGGTTTTCCGCGCTCTTAGCTGAATCTTTGCTCAGGGAACACTTAAACCTCGCATGAATTTCTACATCATGTACACAATGGGAATATACCCAACCACAGTTTGCGCCTTGATGCACGGGTAAAAGGCGCTGAAAGGACACCATTTCGATGCCCTCCCACACCTCCCGTCGTTTTCCCCGCCGCTCCGCACTCGCGCTGTTGGGCATAGGCTCAGCGGGATTTATTGCCTCCTGCTTATCAAGAAACCAAGGATCTGCCACAAACTCTGACGAAACCCGCACCGACTTTGCGGGTGAGGTTAAATTCGATACATATGATGAATCTGCGGGAGCCTTTAAACCTGCAACTCGTGATCACCCGGCTCAGAACGTGCCTGTGCCCATCAGACCCGAGCATATGAACGATAAATCTGTGCAGGGGCTTTACAATACGATCGCCTATATTTCCGCCGCCCTCCAATATATGAACGCTACCGGCAATACCCGACTTTATGATGAGAGCGCCGCCGCAGAGCCGGGACATAGTGTCATGCGTGGCGAAAAAGACGAAAAAGCGTTCTCTTTAATGCGTGAAGGGCGCGTCTGGTTCGATAACCCCGCGGCCACAGTAACCCTCAAAACCTCCGAACCGACTATTAAGGGCGATACCTACACCTGGGAAGGAAAGACCACCCTCGATTACGGAACCTTTCAGGTGGGCGAGAAAGAGACCGTGAACCTTTCTCTCGCGAAACGGTACGAAGTTGCCCAGACCACCTTCACCGCGGTGCATCGTGACGGCCGCTGGTGGTGTAAGGTGAGCGTTCCCGAAAAGATTGTGGGAGCGCCCGAAAGAACTGATCTTTTCTCACATTTTAGGATGCGTGTAGAAGACCTAACCCCCACGCCGGTACCTACACCGGAGGCAAAGAAATAAAGGCGCTAAGGGTTTTCACGATTACAAATGTGCGTACCAGCAAATAATCAGCTGGGCGGTCTCAACCTGGGAATATGCAAAAATACCTGCGGCAATCCCAAGCATAAATCATGACGCATGGCAGGATAGTTAGAGGTAAACCAACCACAAGAAGCGCTCATGCTCTCTGCCCTATACACGGATATCTTATTGTTATCCGGGCATAAGTAAGGCGCCGAAAGGAATAATATGAATATCCCAGCGCATTATCTGACCCGCCGTTCCGCTCTTGGTGTGATCGGCGGCGGTTCTGCGGCGGTTGCTCTTGCCGCGTGCTCGACCAGTAATTCTAGTGGCGGCGGCGGTTCTGATTCGTCGAAGCGTGACGACTACAGCGGCGAGGTGAAGTATGACAAGTTTGA
>NZ_KV797887.1:61065-69177 GCF_001809525.1 Rothia sp. HMSC064D08
AGCCGGATAACCTGAATGATAAATCGGTGGAGGGCTTCTACGCCAACATTGGGTTCATTATGGCTGCAATCCAGTACTTGGGGGGAACATGGAACGTCGATCCGTTATTAGAAACCAACTTCGATTATAAGGACTCTCTCGCGCAGACTATAAAAACATATATAAAAGAGGATTACACTGAGAAAAACTGGACCGATGTCAAGTTCAAAATCTCTTTGGATACCCCTCAACCGACGATTGAGGGCGATAAATACAACTGGAATGGCAAAATAATTGTAGACCGCGGAAATTTTTATGTATATAGTCGCCAGGCGCATGATGTTCCCCAAGATCAGCGTATCAGTGAAGAGGCGGCGATATTTATTGGTACCTACCAGGATGGTAAGTGGAAAATCAGCATTGAGACAAGTAAATCCGCGTCCCCTGGCGCTGGCAGCGGGTCGTCCACTGGTTCCGGTCTGGGCGGATTCGGACTCTAACATCATAAAGCAGAAGGTCTGAGCAGAAAGGAAATATTATGTCTGATCAGTACGTTATTTCTCGCCGTTCCGCTCTTGGCGTGATCGGCGCCGGTTCTGCGGCGGCTGCCCTTGCCGCATGCTCAACCAGTAATTCTAATGGCGGCGGCGGTTCTGATTCGTCGAAACGTGATGATTACAGCGGCGAGGTGAAGTATGACAAGTTTGATACTTCCGCCGGGAATTATGAGCCCGCAACCCGTGAACATCCTGCAAAGAATGTTCCGAAACCGATTAAGCCGGATAACCTGAATGATAAATCGGTGGAGAGCTTCTATCAGAATATCGCCTTTATTATTGCTAGTTTCCAGTATTTCTATATGACGGCAGATAGCAGTGCTCTTAAGGAAAGCAACCTTAAAGGCAAAGAACAACTCTCAAAGGTTGAAGAACAGATGAAATCTTCTGGGGCACCAGATAAGCTTTGGTCTGAGGACTTCACTGTCAAAGTTTCTCTTGATACTCCGCAGCCCAAGATTGAAGGCGACACCTATACATGGGAAGGAAAGGTATCGGCGAATCTGGGCAGCTTTACGGTTCAAAATGGTCAGGTGACGGATATTCCCGAGAAATCGCGGCGTCAGGAAGGGGCGCAAACCTTTAAAGGCACCTACAAAGATGGTAAATGGGAGATTGACCTTGGAGTGAGTAGCTCTGCATCTTCTGATGCCAGCGGTGGCGCATCCACCGGTTCCGGCAGCGGCGGAGGACTCGGGTTCTAAACCTCTTTCTGGCTGAACCGCATCGGACGTAAATATGGGACAAGCCCGCAGAAACACGTGCGTTTCTGCGGGCTTAATCTATGTCTGCGGGGCTTGTTTGTGGTGGGAGTGTCATAATTACCTGTACTGCGGCTCTACTCCGGGATAATAGAGGATGCGCCCCTCACGGTAACATCATTCCCCGAACGAAAATACCGGTAACGACGCCGTATTTTCCGCCTCTATGAGAAAGGTACCCGCCCATGACTTCCTCGTTCATATCCCGCAGAGCTGCCTTCGGGGCGCTAGGTGCCGGTTCCGCGCTTGCCTTCGCCGGATGCGCCTCCCGCGTGCAGCCGCTCTCGGCGGACGCATCCACGAGTTACCGTGCCGACTATTCGGGTGAGGTCACGTTTAACAGCTACGACACCTCCGCAGGAGAATACGTGCGCGCAACCCGTACCCAACGCGCGAAGAACGTGCCGAAACCGGTGAAAACCGCCATGATGACCGAGAAAAGTTCCGCCGGGCTCTACTCGCTATTTGGATTTCTTGGGGCAGCCTTCACCTACGGAATTATGACCAACGATTTCTCTCCCTTCAAAGAAATTACCTTTGTGGGAGGAATAAACGGAGCCGAAGCCTTTGAGGAAAGCAGCGTGAAAGAGCTTGAAAATATGTGGTTTGAAGACCCTAAAATGACGTTTACGCTCAAAGACCCGACTCCCACCCAGAACGGCGACGTCTACACATGGGCGGCAACGACCACATTCTCAACAGGTAATTTTGTAGTGTATGAGGGCACTGCGGTAGACATTCCCAGCGAGGCAAAGAAAGACGTTCACGACGGAGAGTTTAAGGCACGATATAACAACGGACGCTGGTTGCTGATCGATATTCCCACCAATACCGACTTGTCTTCTAGCTTTGGCTCAGCGGGCAATCTGAGTGCCTAATTCCAGGGATAGTACTGGCCGGGAGTATCCGGGATAATAGTGTTAGAACAATAGTCGCCATCGATGAAAGGTCTTTCTCATGACACAGTCGTTTGTATCCCGCAGAACCGCCCTAGGCATGCTGGGCGCAGGTTCCGCGCTCGCTTTTGTTGGATGCGCATCCAACGTCGGCAGCGTGAAACCGCTCCCGACGGATGCTACGGCAAGCTACCGCAGCGATTTCAGCGGCGAAGCGAAGATCGACGAATACGATACCTCGGCGGGGGAGTACCGTAAGGCGACCCGCACTGAACGCGCGAAGAACGTGCCCAAACCTATCAAGCCTAAGAACGCCGACGAAAACTCAGTGGCAGGGCTGTATTCCAGTATCGCGTTCTATACTGCGGCGACCCAGTACATGATGGAGAGCGGTGACGACAGCCTGATCGAGCAGACTGCGTTGAATGATACAGATAAAAGCTCCGTTAAGTCGTCCTCGTACCAGTTTTCAACGATCTGGTTTGAAGAACCTAAGGTGACAGCCAACCTCACCACACCGAAGCCCAAGGAATCCGGCGGGGAATACACCTGGCCTTCCCGATTCACCATAGGGTTGGGCAGCTTTATCGCCACCTCAGGAAGGGATGCTGATGTCCCCTCAAGCTCCCGCAGCACCACGCTCGACGTCGATATAACAGGGAAGTATGAAAACGGGCACTGGGTTATTGGCGGGTTCGCCGCAGCCTTCCGCAGCCAGGTAGGTTCAGGCTCTAGCAGCAGTAGTGGATCGAGCATCTAGTCTTCTGTTCTGAGGTTATGGAACGTGATGAGGTGCAGCAGAGCGTACTATCTCATCCCGGCGACGGCGCTTTCACGCATAGGCACCGTCGCCTACACCATTGTGGTGACCTGGTATATCAGCCAGCACGCCGGTCAGCAGATGGTTGGGGTGATGAATGCGTGTAGCGGTGCGGGAATATTCCTCGCCAGCATTCTTGGATTTGTTGTTATTGACAGGTTTAAGAAAAAATCCCTGCTGATTTTCTACGATATTTTTAATAGCCTCTGCTGCCTGTGCGCTCTTGTTCTTTTATCGTCAGCACGCGGAGAATTTATCGTTTATATACTGATTATTCTTTCGGCTCTCATGTCTTTAGCCGCGACCGCATACAGCCCCACAAGCCGCGCTATCATTCCTGAGATTCTTGGACATCGAGAATTTGAAAAATACAATAGCACCTATTCGATGGTGGGAGAGCTATCACGTGCTGTGAGCCCCCTCGTGGGAACCATGATTCTCATGCAGAATTTTGCGAATGCCCTAGAGCTTTCAATCATCGTCAATCTGGTGTCATTTATTCTGTCTTTAGTGCTCACTTTTATGCTGCCCGCTGGGTCTGTCGTTACCCGACACTCGGAGGGCTCCGAAGTATTCCAAAAAACGCATATACTTCATGATTTAAGGTTTGGACTAGTATATATAGCTTATAGTGCATATTTTAGACGCGAACTTGTCTTCGCCGCCCTCCTCAATATGTGGGGTGCCTCAACCCTTTTCCTGCTTCTAGGGCGAATTGCTTACTTGGGGTTAGGGCAAGAAGTTTACGGTCTTGGTATGTTTATGGGAACTATGGGCGCCGTGGCTGCATCTTTTATTCTCAACCGCATGCCTGCGCTGAGGCGGTGGGCGCATCCACAAATATTACTGCTGGTTATCGGTGGCGCGTATGTATTGGCACTTATACCCGGAATTATCAGCGTTATTACTGCACAAAGTATAGTGAGTGGAATTATTGTTATCTACACTATTGGTCTTTTCTCGGATTTGCAGAAGAAGAGCGATGCTGGGCATATTGGAAAAGTAATGTCTGTCTTTAGTTTAGCGGCAGCGCTTTTTACATCGCTGGGAAATTTGCTCTTCTCACATCTAAGTGCGCGGGTAGATACCGGAATATATGCGTTCGTATGTGCCGCATCCTTAGCCCTCACAGCTGCGGTGCTTTGGGCGATGCGGCGCTTCTTAACTCCCACGAGCAGATAGCAATTCGCTATCTGCTCGCGCTATTGGGAGCTGGCAGGTGGCTACCAGATACGCACGCGATCCTCCGGCGCCAGATACAGTTTGCTGTCCTCAGGAACATCGAACGCATCATAAAACTCGTCGATATTGCGCACCACGCCGTTCACCCGGAACTCGTCGGGGGAGTGCGGATCCACCGAAATCATCATCTCCGCATGCTGCGGGCGTGACTTAGTGCGCCATCCCTGCGCGGTAGACCAGAAGAGGCGCTGCGCGGCCGTCATGCCATCAATAACCGGCGCATCCGCCAGCGAAGTGATGCCCTGCTCGGCAAGCGCAATCTCATAGGCCCTCAATGCAATCGACAGACCCGAAAGGTCGCCGATATTCTCGCCCAGCGTCAGCTCACCATTCACCTGGAACTTCTGCGGGTCAAGGTTCGCCGGGGTGTAGGCATTATACTGCTGCACCAGCGCGCTCGTGCGTTTGGTGAACTCGGCGAAATCCTCCTCGGTCCACCAGTTATTCAGCGCGCCGTCGCCGTCATAAAGCGCACCCTTATCGTCAAACCCGTGGCCGATCTCGTGACCGATTACCATGCCGATACCGCCGTAGTTTGCAGCGTCGTCGGCCTCAGGGTCGAAGAATGGCGGGCGCAGAATAGCCGCGGGGAACACAATCTCGTTAGCGGGCGGCATATAGTAGGCGTTCACGGTCTGCGGAGACATCAGCCATTCGTTCTTATCAACCGGGTCGCCAGCGCGATCGATCATGAAATCGCTGTTAAAGGCGGCGGTGCGGCGCAGGTTCTCGAACAGGTCACCGGGCACCAGGGTCAGTTTCGAGTAGTCGCGCCACTCATCCGGGTAGCCAATCTTCGTGACAAACTTCGAGAGCTTCTCCAGCGCCTTCTCGCGGGTGGCTTCGGTCATCCAATCCAGGTTTGTGATGGAGCGGCGGTATGCTTCCAGCAGGTTATTGACCAGCTTGAGCATTTTCTCCTTATGCTCCGGCGGGAAATGCACCGCCACATATTCCTTGCCGAGCTCCTGATCGAGCGCGTTCTCCACAGCCGCAACGCCGCGTTTCCAACGTTCGCGCAGCTCTTCGGTGCCCGAGAGGGTGCGACCGTAGAAATTGAAGTTTTCCTGTACAAACGCATCCGGCAGGTAGGGTGCGCGGGAATGGATAGCGCACCACAGAGCCCAGAGTTTCCAGGTCATCAGCGGGGTGGACTGCCACATGTTCGCCACGCCCTCCAGGAAAGAAGGCTGAGAAACAATGACCGTGCCCAGCTCTTTGGGGTCTGCCCCCAGCGCAAGAAGCCACTGCTGGAGCGGGAAACCGGGGAATTTCTCGTCAAGTTCGGTGGCTTTGACGGGGTTATATTTCGCCTCTGCATCACGGTTTTTCACGACATCCCAATGATGTGCGGCGATCTCGGTCTCGTGCGAGAAAATAAGCTGTGCCGCCTCCATAGGGGTTAGGTTGAAGCTCTCGGCAAGGCCGGTCAGCTCGAACATGGTGGCGATATGTTCAATATACGCGGCGCACACCTGTTCGTACTTCTCTTCGCGGTAGTATGCCTCATCGGGCAGACCCAACCCGGCCTGGGTGAGGTAAAAGACGTAATGTTCGGGGTCTTTCTGATCGATGCTGGTGTACCACCCGAGAAGCTGCGCCAGCCCAGCCCGTGAGAGGAGTGCTAGAGTGACGGCGAGCTGCTCGCTCGTGGCGGCGTTGAGAATCGGGGCAACCTCGCGCATGAGCGGTTCCAGCCCGTCGGACTCAATCTTTTCGGTATCCATAAAAGAGTTGTAGAGCGCGCCGATGCGGGATTCAGGCTGTTCCTTGGCGATACGCTCAACAATCTCACGCACATGCTTTTCGGCATCATCGCGCAGAGTGTACAGCCCGCCGTCTTTGGAACGGTCGGCGGGAATTTCATAGGTATCGAGCCAGCGGCCGTTCACGTGGCGGAAGAAATCATCGCCCGGTTTAACCGCATTATCGACCCATTCGGTCGTAATTCCAGAGTTCTTTGCATTATCCATGACCCCATTCTAGGGGCTTTGAGGCGCGAGAACCTTGAAGATAACACCTCTTCGGCATATTCCCTCAGGGGCGTAATTCGGTGAACGCTGGCATCCTTTGTCCTTAAAAGGTAACCGCGAGCAGGTAGGATTTTGCCGATAAGGTAGGAAAATCCTACCTGCTCGAATCAAAAACCACCTGCTCGCGGAAGTTGAAACTACGCCTGCGCGTTTTCTGCAGCGAGTTTCTTATCCCTCTCAGCCATCATGCGTTTCTCGGCCCCATTGACAAGCCAGAGGAACACAATAGCCAGTCCCGAGCACACGATCATGAAGATGAATGCGGTGCTCCAGCCCCAGTGATCCACAATGATGCCGATACCGGTAGAAGCCAACGTAGCGCCCAGAGCATACCCGAAAAGACCGGTAAATCCTGCGGCGGTACCCGCGACATGTGAAGGCGACAGGTCGATAGCCTGCAAACCGATCAGCATCACCGGCCCATAAATCAGACCGCCAATCAGCGCCAACGCAATATAGGCGATAATGAGCGGAGCATCGGCTGAAGGCAGCCAATACAGCAAAATAGCGCCTACGGTAGCAATCAAGAAGAGAATACCCGCGGGTGAACGACGTCCCTTGAAGACATAGTCAGAGACGAAACCGCAGAGAATAGTGCCGCCAATACCGGCAAGCTCCAGGATTGAGAACCCAGCGATACCGCCCTCAAGGGAAGCGTGGCGCACATCGTGCAAATATTTAGGAGCCCACACCAGCACACCGTAGCGCAGAGTGTACACAAAGACATTAGCAAGAGCCAGATACACCATGGTCGAATTAGTCAGCACATGCTTACGAATAGTCGTCCATGTTGATTCAGAACGGTCTTCGTCCGTGGACTCAACCTTGTGGGGATCGTTGCGGTACACGTCAATAGTGGGCAGACCCTCAGCCTCTGGATTATCGCGAATCAGCAGCCACGCCACAAAAGCAAGCACAAAGCTAATCACCGCAGGGAACCAAAAAGCAACCTGCCAGGTTTTACCGAAGAGCGTGAAACCCCAGGCGACCAAAAGACCCGAGAGCGCGCCACCAACGTTATGTGCGGTATTCCAAAGAGAAACCTTAGACCCGCGCTCGCTCGTAGAGAACCAGTTCACGAGCACGCGACCTGAGGGCGGCCACCCCATACCCTGGAAGATACCGTTGAAGACCATAATGGCGGCCATGGTGGATGCGATTGCGGCCCCGTATCCTGCAGCTGCCGCACCGGATCCCATGTACCCGGCTATAGCAAGCAGAACGTTTGCAATACCAGAAAGCACCAATCCTATGGGGAGGAATAACCGCGCATTAGAGCGGTCAGAAATCATAGCGGTAAAGAATTTGCTGAAACCATAGGCTAAAAGCAATGCCGTAGAAAGCGCACCAATAGCCGCATTACTAAAACCGAGCTCATGAGTCAGAATCGGCGTAACAAGCGGAACGTTATTGCGAATCAGATAAAACGTTGCATACCCGATAAAAATACCCATAAAAACCTGAAAACGTAGGCGGGGGTACTTCGCCGCGACCTCTGCTGTGTTCAGTTGAGGTTTTGCTGTCGGGATAGCAAGCCAGCGGGGTACAGAACCCTTCTTCTTTGGAGAATCTGTAGTAGTCATGCTCGAATTTTAGGAATAGATACCTATAGAAATAGTAATTTTAAGAGCATATGTACAGGTTACTTAAACTAGAAGTGAACATATGTTCAGAATGATTATTCTGTGAATAACAATTTTAGGCTGTCACAACAGTAAATTTTTTATTTATGTGAGATAGGACTATGTCTTAGGGAACATAAATGCCTATATTGGATGCGCATACCCTCTATATAACCGCGAGCAGGTAGGATTTTGCCGATAA
>NZ_KV797887.1:69277-87503 GCF_001809525.1 Rothia sp. HMSC064D08
TGCTCGAACCAAAAACCACCTGCTCGCGGAATTATTGTGATTGTTTAAGCCTGTAATTAAGGCACTTTATAGGGGTGGAGCGTCAGAGACTACAGGCTTGCCCGAACCTTCTTCGTGGCGGACACTACGTTCTCCAGCGTCTTCTTCGTCTCCTCGTAGTCGCGGGTCTTCAAACCGCAATCCGGGTTAACCCACAGGTCAGAGATGGTTCCGTACCCAATCGCGGCACGGATCAGCTCCTCAACCTCGGCCTGCGAAGGCACACGCGGCGAGTGAATATCCCACACGCCCGGGCCCAGCCCCGAAACATAGCTCTCGGGAATATCCGCCAACAGCTCCATATGCGAGCGCGCCGCCTCAATACTGGTCACATCCGCATTCAGGGCATTAATCGAATCAATAATCTCATTGAACTCTGAGTAGCACAGGTGGGTGTGAACCTGAGTTTTATCCTCGACCGCACTCGTCGCCAGGCGGAACGCATTCACCGACCACTTCAGGTACGCGGGCTGCTCATCACGGCGCAGTGGCAGAAGCTCACGCAGTGCCGGTTCATCCACCTGAATGATGCGTATGCCCGCCTCTTCCAAATCGGCGATTTCGTCGGCGAGCGCCAACGCCACCTGGTTTGCGGTTTCCTCGCGCGGCTGGTCATCACGCACGAATGACCAGGCCAGAATAGTCACCGGGCCGGTCAGCATGCCCTTGACGGGACGATCGGTGAGCGACTGGGCGTAGGAAATCCAGGGCACGGTCACGGCCTCGCCGCGCAGCCCTTCACCCGAGCGTTTCACATCGCCGAACAGCACCGATGGACGGGTGCAACGCGAACCGTAGGACTGCACCCAGCCGTGCTTCGTCGTGGCGAAACCATCGAAATTCTCGGCGAAGTACTGCACCATGTCGTTACGTTCGGCCTCACCGTGCACGAGCACATCCAGGCCCAAGTCTTCCTGGAGTTTAATAACGGAGGCGATCTCTTCACGCAGGAACTCGTCAAGCTGCTGCTGCGTGATTTTACCGGCACGTGCCTCTGCACGGTGGCGGCGAATATCGCCGGTCTGCGGGAACGAACCAATGGTCGTGGTCGGCAGCTTCGGCAGATTCAGGTCAGCCTGGGCATCCCGGCGGATTTTCAGTTCGGGACGCTCAAAATCCTGCGGTTTCACGGATGCGGCACGCTCACGGATTGCCGTATTATGCTTACGCGGATCCGCTGTGAAACGTGCCAGCGCTTCGTCGGCGGTCTTCAACTCTGCTTCAACCGCAGACTCACCGTTGGCAAGACCGCGGGCAAGAGTCACGATCTCGGCGACTTTTTGGTCGGCAAAAGCCAGACCGTCTACGGGCACATCGGTGGGGTCTTCAAGGTCGAGATCGTGCGGCACATGCTGCAGGGAGGTTGAGGACGCAACCGCCACCGCACCGCCGTTAATGTTCTGGAGTGCGTGCAGGAGCGCTCGCAGGTCGGCACGCCAAATATTGCGCCCGTTAATGGCACCCGCCACCAGGGTTACGCCGGAGTCTTTAAAGGCGGTCAGCGCCTCGGCATCGTAGAGAGTAGAGACCAGGTCGAGATGCAGCGCCTCAATACCGGTGTCTAACAGCGCGGGCAGGTTTTCGCGCAGGTTGCCGTAGGGGCTTGTCACCAGGATTGCGGGGCGGTTCGTTTCGGCTGCCAACGCGGTGTAAGTTTTACGCGCCAATTCGGCGATTTTGGTGTTGAGAATATCGCGGTCCACTGTCAGACCGGGTTCGTCGAGCTGCACCCACTGCACTCCGCGCTCCGCCAGCTTAGCGAGCACTTGCTGGTAGGCTTTCACGAAATCGTCAAGGCGATCCAGCGGTGTGAACCCTTCGGGCGAACCCTGCTCGGCTTTCGCCCCGAGAAGCAGAGTGAGCGGGCCGACCAGCTGCGGGCGCACCGTCACCCCGTGCTCCTTGGCGACTTCAAGCTGCTCGTCGATAGCCTCAAGATTCAGCTTGATCTCGGTATCCGGACCGATCTCGGGCACCAGGTAGTGGTAGTTCGTATCGAACCATTTCGTCATCTCCAGCGGAGGCAGCGTCTCTGTGCCGCGCGCTAGAGCAAAGTACCCGGGCAGATCGAGCAGACCGCGCGCATCCTTGGCGTCGGCAAGGCGCTTGGGCACGAGGGTGAAAAGGCGCACGGCATCGAGCACCTGATCGTAGTACGAGAAAGTCGCCGGAATAGACGAATCGGTGGCGCTAAGACCGCGCTCAATCACACGATCATAGTAGGTGCGCTGCACATCTGCGGCCGCCTGGCGCAGCTCATCCTGCGTGATTTTGCCTTTCCAGAACGCTTCCTGTGCCTTCTTCAGCTCGCGGAAACGGCCCACGCGGGGGTAACCGACGATGGTTGCTGCGGGGAATGGGGTGCGGGTCATCCTAGTTCCTTACTGTGGGAGGGTGTCAAATAAAAGGGGAGTTTAGAGGTATTGAAGATCGCTCAGGGGGAGTTTGAAACGGTTCGAGTAGCGCGGAACGTCGAGTTCTTCGAGGACGTCCAGCACAGCCTCATGCTCGTTAAATGTGAAGAAATGCAGGCCGGGGGCGCCAGCATCAAGCACCTTGCGACATTGGTCGAGCGCATGTTCCACGCCGATGCGGTGCAGCTCGCGCGGATCGCTCGCGGTTTCCAGGCGATGCGCCAGCTCGCGCGGCACTTCAAGCCCGGCAAGCTCGCACAGCTTCGTCAGACGAGTCAGCGAGGTAACGGGCATAATACCGGGGATAATGGGCATCTCCACCCCGGCAAGGCGTGCCGCATCCACCAGCCCCGAATAGCGTTCGGTCTCAAAGAAAACCTGAGTGATGGCGAAATCCGCCCCGGCACGCTGTTTTGAAAGCAGAATCTCAATGTCTTGAAGAAGGGAGGAAGATTCGGGGTGCTTATGCGGGTATGCCGCAACCCCAATCGACACCTTCCCCGCGGCAAGATGTGCGAAATCCTCGCGCTCCACCCTGCGAATCAGTTCCACTAGGTAGCGGGCAAAAGGCAGCTCAAGCGGGCGCGTGTCTTCGGGCGGAATATCGCCGCGCAACGCCAGAAACCCGCGCACACCAAGCCCCAGAATTAGACGAACCGAGCGTTCCAAATCGGTCACGGAATGCCCCACGCATATTAGATGCGCCAGCGGGTTCAGCGAGGTTTCATGCACTAGGTGATCGAGCAGAGCTAGCGTCTTTTGGCGGCGCTGTGCATCGCCCGAATAGGTGACGGAAACGTAATCCGGGTTGGTTTGCTCAAGCTCGGTGATGGTTTTGAGCAGGGAATCGCAGCTTGCGTGCGATCGTGGCGGATACAGCTCGTAAGAAAGAGCCGGGTGAACTGTCGTCATTTTCATTCCTCCGTGTTCACCCGATAGAAGCGTGCCCGAAGGTACGCCGAATCTTAGCAAGACGCGAAGGGAATTCACTTCTATCGGTTCTGGCGGGAGCACCTTGTCCGTCCACCCAACGGGTGGAGGCTGGCGAGGTTGCTGCGACGTCTAAGAGCCAGATCTCTCGGTCGCTCTGGATAGATAACGTTCCTATTCTAGGCAGGATGCGCGGTGCCAGCAAGAATATGTCGGCACATGTCGTCGAGCGGTCATAACCGCTTAATATTGTGGGATGCGGCGAAACAATACGTCATACGGGTTCGCGGCAGTTCGGATCGGCGGATTGAACCCTCCACCTGATTTGGCCGCGAGTTTAGCCGCGAGCAGATAGTATTTCGACGAACAGATAGCGGAATGTTATCTGCTCGTCACAAAACTATCTGCTCGCGGGAGAATTGCAGAGCGCCGTGAACGTCATGTTGCGACCACATACTGTCAAACACGGTAGAGTAAACGTATGGAACGCATCGAATCTCCCGCATATGCACGCCTGGGGAACTCCGGGCTGGTCGTGCCCTCCGTCGGTATCGGCTGCAACAACCTGGGACGCCCCGGCACCCCCACTCAAACTCAGGAAGGCACCAACGCCGTGATCGCCGCCGCAGTCGAGACGGGTATCGGCTTCTTCGATATTGCCGACCTGTACGGCGCCGAACCCGGGCTGTCAGAAACCATGTTCGGTACCGCGATGCGCGAACTCAACCTCAACCGCGATGACCTGATCATCGTCACCAAATTTGGGCTTCCCACCGGTACCCTCAACGGCAACGACTGGGATGCGCGCGGCTCACGCCGATACATCATGCGCGCCGTCGAAGGTTCACTGCGCCGCCTTGGAACCGAGTACATTGACCTGTATTTCTACCACAGCCCCGACCCGAACACCCCGCTGGAAGAAACCCTATCTGCTCTCGATACGCTCGTGACCAGCGGAAAGGTTCGTTACCTGGGGCACTCCAACTTTGCGGGGTGGCAGCTTGCCCACGCCGAGCATCTCGCCCGCGAACTCGGCACTGAGCGGTTTATTGCCGCCGAAAACCACTACAACCTGCTGGATCGCCGCGCCGAACTCGAAATTCTTCCCGCCGCCCGCCACTTCGGGCTGGGGGTGCTCCCGTATTTCCCGCTCGCCAACGGGCTTTTGACCGGAAAATACCGCCGCGACAGCATCCCTGCAGGGTCACGTCTGTCGCACTCCAAAGCGCAGGTACTCGCGCAAGCCGATTGGGAACAACTCGATGCCTACAGCGAATTCTGCGCCGATCTGGGGATCTCTGAGGTTCAAGCATCCATCTCTTGGCTCAAACAGCAGAACCCCGTCGCCAGCGTGATCGCCGGGGCAACCACCCCCGAACAAGTACGCGCAAACGCGCAGGCCGCAAGCGTACATTTCAATGATGACGAACTGGCGCGGCTCAACGAGATTTTCCCGGCCCCCGAGCGCATAGCGCTTTTCTGACACTTCTCCTTCCCATCCATAAATATAGCCAAATGGGAATATAACTAATCGGGAATATACCCAAGCCAGCAAGCGTTTAAAGACTGTGCGGTCTCTCAATCTGTGCCGTACAAGACCCGCATGAAAGACAAAAATACCCGCATGAGCATCCCCACCGAGCCGCCGAACCGCGCCAGTGCACTACCCCCGCTCGGGCAGGGCGCGCACACCCGCCGCCTAGGGGTTATCGCGCTGGTGGCAACCTTCGGCGGGCTCCTCTTCGGGTACGATACCGGCGTTATTAACGGTGCCCTCGACCCCATGAGCCGTGAACTCGGCATGGACAACACCATTCAAGGCTGGGTCACAGGATCCCTCGCCTTCGCTGCCGCCCTCGGAGCCATGGTCACCGGGCGCATCTCAGATGCCATCGGACGGCGCAGAACCATCATCGGACTCTCAGTCCTCTTCATCGCGGGCGCGCTCGCATGCGTCTTCACCCCCAGCATTGCTGTACTGTTGATGGGCCGCACGATGCTCGGGCTCGCCGTGGGAGGCGCATCCGCAGTCGTGCCTGTATTCCTCGCCGAACTCGCACCCTACGAAATTCGCGGCTCACTCTCCGGGCGCAACGAACTCATGGTCGTCGGCGGGCAGCTAGCCGCATTCATCGTGAACGCCATCATCGGCAACCTCTGGGGCGAACACGACAGCGTATGGCGGTGGATGTTCGCCGTCTGCGCCTTGCCTGCGTTCGCGCTTTTCATCGGTATGCTCCGCATGCCCGAATCCCCACGCTGGCTTATCGCACAGGGGCGCACCGAGGATGCGCGCGCCATTATGCGGCGTATCCGCCCCGCCGAACGTGCCGATGCCGAAATTGCGGACATCGCGCGTTCGCTTGAGGAAACGCGCACCCAAATCGGCGCGGAGACTAGGGGAAGTACGGGTAAAATCCTGCGTGAAAAATGGTTTGTGCGGATTCTGCTGGTTGGTATTTTGGTGGGTGCCGGGCAGCAGCTCACTGGTATTAACTCGATCATGTACTACGGCATTAAAGTGCTTAAAGAGGCCGGGTTTGACGAGGGTTCGGCGCTCATTGCGAATATCGCGCCGGGCGCTATCGCCGTGCTCGGCTCAATCTTGTCGCTGCGCATGATGGAGCGCGTGAACCGCCGCACGATGGTGATCGCTGGGTATTCGCTGACCGCGTTTTTCCACCTGCTGATCGGGGTAGCGTCTATGCTCCTGCCGGAGGGCAGCCCCGCACGTCCCTATATCATTCTGGCGCTTGTGGTTGGGTTCGTGGGGTCGATGCAGACTTGCCTGAACGTTTCGACATGGGTGCTGATGAGCGAGCTGTTCCCGCTTCGGGTGCGGGCGGTCGGCATGGGTCTTTCCGCATTTTGCGGCTGGATGATGAACGGTCTGCTTTCCCTCATATTCCCGGTTATTTTGGGTGCGCTGGGACTGACCGGCTCATTCTTCGGGTTCATGGTTGTGAACGTGCTGATTGCCGTGCTCATGTGGCGTAACCTGCCCGAGACTCGCGGCAAAACCCTGGAAGACGTGGAGGCGGGCGTTATCTCAGGCACCGCCTATCCGTTTGCGGCTACTCGGTAGACGAGGCTTCGCTAGGACGCGAGCAGGTAGGATTTTCCGACCTGTTCGTGTCAAAAACCACCTTGCTCACGGATAAATAAGGTCGCTGGATACTCTGCATACCCACACAGCAAAGGCACTCCTATCCTGCGAGGGCGAGGGATAAGTGATAGTGTCAAAGATGTTATAACGATCCTTCGGTTGTGGTGCCGTCGCGCGATATTCCCGCTGCCGACTCCACGGATAGCGCACGGTCGCGCATACTTGACGGCACCCGCATACCTGTGACTTCTAGAAGGCAGAAAGTCGTGACAGACAACGTAAAAAATGATTGGGATTTGCGCAGCGAGAAGGTTCAGAAGAACCAGGTGGCCGCTTATGACGAGATGCGCCGCCGCTGCCCCGTAGCGCACGACGAGTTCATGGGCTACTCCGTGTTTAAGAACGCTGATGTGCAGCATGTGCTTGACCATCCCGAAATTTACTCGAATGTCGTCTCGACTAGGCACATCGCCGTGCCGAACGGTATGGATGAGCCCGAACACACAACGTTCCGCGCCGTGAATGACAAATACTTCACCCCCGAACGCCTGAGGGAGTTCGAGCCGAAAATTCGTGAGGTCGTCAAGAACCTGGTGGCTGATCTGCCGCGCGGTACCGAGGTTGATGTGATGGACGGGTTCGCGCAGGCTTATGCGATGCGCATTCAGAATGCGTTCATGGGTTGGCCCGCAAGCCTTGAGAAGCCACTGATCGAGTGGATTGAGAAGAACCGCGAGGCTACGCTACGCCGCGATCGCGAGCAGATCGGCAAGGTAGCCCTTGAGTTTGACACCTATATTCGTGAGCTTCTGGATGCGTGCCGCGACCAGGCTGCCGCCGGGAACCCACAGGATGTGACCGCTGAGCTGCTGACCGACACCGTGCAGCTGCCCGGCCAAGAGCCGCGCACCATGACCGATGAAGAGATTGTGAGCCTGATTCGTAACTGGACGGTGGGGGAGCTTTCGACCGTTTCGGCGTGCGCTGGGATTATCGTGAACTTTTTGGCGCGTAACCCGCAGGAGCAAGCTCGACTTCGTGACTCACTGGGGGAGGGGCATGCGGAGATCGCCGCCGCGGTTGAGGAGATTATGCGCCTTGAAGACCCGCTGGTGACGAACCGCCGCGTGACTACCGAGGATACCGTGCTGGGCGGGCGTACTATTCCGGCGAATTCGCGGGTGACGATTAACTGGTCGAGTGCCAACCGTGATGAGGACGCGTTCGAGGATGCGCTCACCTATAACCCGCATCGTGACCAGTCCCGCAACCTAGTATATGGCGACGGTATTCACGTCTGCCCGGGTGCGCCGCTGGCTCGCTTGGAGTTGAGCCTGCTCATGGAGGAGCTGCTGAAGGCGACCGAGAGCATTATTCCTGGTGACGAGTCGGATGCCCCCGCCACCGAGAACGCCACCTACCCGATCTCGGGCTACTCGACGGTCCGGGTGGTGTTTGGGTAGAAAAATATAAAGGTTAGTCCGAGACCATGCGACCATGACCCCGGACTAACCCTAGCTAAAAATATTTAAATAACTGCCTATAGATTATTTAATGAAGATTCTCGATACTATTAGCAGCTCAAACGATAAAAAATAGATTCCGTAAGAGTAGCCGGAGGCCACTTCTTCCCATCTAGACGAGCTTTGAGATTCTCGCAGGTTCCTGCTCCACTTATCTGTGCCAGTTCCTGGTCGGTGATCTCTTCTAGGAGTGTAATCTCCTGGTTCATACATTTCTCCTATCACTTAGAGTAATTATCTGTATATTATGAGCAGTATAGATAAGGCTTAATAATTTCTGTACTACTCATGCTTTTTCAGCTGACCTTAAAAGATATAATAAAAATATTAATGTTCTTTCTTGCCAGCTATTTAAATTTAGCAGTTTCACAAAGCTGTTTTCAAGAATACCTCGATTGAAAAAACACGGTTGGAAGGGCGGTTATCCTGATTTTTATAGATACTGATAGACGAGCTCCGGGTAGTCAAAATATAACCAATACCAACCACACGAGGATTCGCTTCTAGTAAGAGTGGAAGAGTCACGATAATGTCGAGACAGCGGGGAAGGAAGCCCCTATCCAGGGTTAGTGAATGTAATAGGTAGTTGGGAAAGCAGAAGAAGTATACACTACGCCATGTATTTATATTAGATTTTCTTAAAATTTGCATTAATTTTTATGCTTTTAGACAGTAAATCTGGGTAATTTAATAATTCTGTTACAAATTAGTGGACATGGCGCGGGAAGAGGGGGAGTTTTTAAAAAATATTTTTTAATTTTCCATTCTCATGCACAATGTTCGATTTTCGGGTATTTAACAGTGCTATCAAAAATATGAGGGGATACCATTAATTTCAACTTTTCCTTGAAATTTCAATGTGAACACCGATTTTGGTTATAAGTCAAACTTTTTACAAATAAAATAAATTTTATTACTTTTTGTTATTAACATAGCTTAATCTTCTTAAGATTGCTCTTGAATACTTTTTTTATGCTTGCTAGATTTAATTCTGTCAATCAAATAGGTTCAGTTGAAGCTATTTTAGGGATTATTTTTAGAGAATCCCGGATGGTTGATAGTGTTAGTTAGGGTTATATTGCTCTAATTTTTTCGTGACTGAAAGGAAACTGAAAGGAAGTAGTATGCATAAGGATATTGTTCCCTTAGAGGAGCTCACCGAGCAGGAGATTGCTCAGGTTGGCGGTGCGGGGAAAGCTGATCCAGCTAAATGCTCTAAAAACTTTAATCTACCTTTTTGGGTTTGGTGGCAAACCTGCAAAGGAAAGTAATATCTTATTTTGAAAATATTAAATCTATAAGGATTTAATAGAATATTCAGTATTTATAATAATCTACATGTCAAGAAGGGGTAATCCTTATGTCTAAGGACTTTGTTCTTATGGAAGAAATTGATGAGCAGGAACTCGAACAAGTTAGTGGCGCAGGTAAATGTTATATTGCCGTGCGCGGAGGTGGCTGCTACATCTCATGGCGGTAGTAAATAAAGCCGGCATAGGGCGTATGGGGTAGTTATCCTCACGCTTGGTAACGATCTTCTGCGGGTGAAGATATGACAAGGGGTACATACCTCTTGGTTGGGTACTCGAAGGGGATCGTTGCCTACCCTATGCTCCAATCGTGGATATTTAAATGCCGCAACTACTTCTTATATTTCATATTTCAGCTTGCTGATCTATATGCAATACCACCTACAGGAAGTCGTGAGAATCAGGCACAAAAATTAGTAGAAAACTTTATACAGACTAATTGAGGTATATGTATGGCGTTCCCCGTTGTTATTCAGGCGGCCCAGACAGAATGTGGGCTGGGTGTAAGCGCTTCTATACTTCAGAAATATGGTCGTTATCAGACCATTTCTGATTTACGGATGATCGTGGAACCGGGACGTGAAGGTCTCAATCTAGCTCAAGTACGTAATCTTTTGAGATCTGAAGGTATGGAGGTCGGTGCTTATAAAGCAAGTTCGCTGGAGCAGCTGCGGGATATCGGCAAGCCGGTGATTTTGCACTGGGACAACTCTCACTATGTAGTGCTAGTGCGCATCCGTAGAGATCGTGTGCAGATTATGGATCCTGCGGTCGGGAATCGAATTATGAGTCTAGAGGAAGCCGAGAGTTCCTTCTCCGGTAGCGTGCTGGTGCCGACCCCGCGGGAGGAATTCGAGAAAAAATCCCGAAACTTTTTCGAAGACTGGCAGATAGGTACTTTTCTAACGAAACAGCTGTTTGGTCAGTATGCTCTTTTCGTTGGGTTATTTGCCCTCACCTATGGCGCGACCTTTGCGGTGCCGATGGTGATTCAGTACGTGGTGGACGCTCAACTTAAGGGCGAGGAAAATATAGTTGTTGGAATAACCACTAGCGTAATTGTAGGAATTTCGGGTTACTACCTGGTTTCTATTGCCCGTGCTGCAACTCTCGCGAGCATCGTCTCTAATGTGGGTCTCAAACTCTCAGGAAACCTATTCGGTAGGCTCATTAAGCTACCTTTGACCTACTTCGCCCTTCGTTCTCCCGGCGATGTTCTCTACCGGCTGGCGAGTATCAACATGCTTCGGGATTTCCTTGCCTCAAAGATGACCGAGTTTGTCATTAACATTGGCACAATCTTCGTCATTCTTACTTTTATCGCTCAGCAGTCCAGCGTGGTTTTGTTCATGACCTGTGTAGTTCTTGCCATGCTGGTTATTGTGTGGATTTTGACGGTGCGACCCACCTCCCAGGCTCTTGACAATGAATATGCGCAGGCCTCAGAGACTCAGGTGATTGAGCTGGATGCTATTAACACCGTAGCGACGATGAAGATGACGGGTTCGGCGACCTCGACCTTTGCCAAGTGGCGTGAAACGTACCTGCGGTCGTTGGCGTCGATGCGCCGTCGCATGGTGCTGCAGCAAGGCGTGCTTGGATCTGCCGCAGCCGTGGTGCAGCTGGGTGGTCCCTTGATCCTCCTGTTGGCTTCAATACCGCTCATCAACAATAGAACATTGACCTTAGGTCAAGCTATCGCTACTGAGAGTATTTCTGCTCTACTGTTTTCATCGGTATCCGCCATGATATTTGGCGTTATGGATATTGCTGCTGTAGATCGTGCAATTACACGTGTTGCAGATATTCAACACTACGAACCCGAACAGGATGAGGGAACTGTTACGGACGTGTTTGACAGTGATATTGAACTAGAGGATGTCAGTTTCACGTATCCGGGTGGTATGGCCCCGGTCCTCTCGGAGGTGTCTCTAACGGTGCCGGAGGAGCAGGATATCGCGATCGTCGGTTCCTCCGGGTCTGGTAAGAGCACGCTTGCTATGTTGTTGTGCTCGCTGTACAGCCCGGTTTCTGGCACAATCCGTGTGGGTGGAATTGATATTCGTGATTACTCGCTGGATGCTCTGCGTTCCCATATCGGGTATGTGCCTCAACAGCTGCAAACTAGGACGGGCAGCCTGTACGATAACCTCACGGCGGGTCTGGACGACGGGCGCAGCCGTGAGGAGATCGAAGCCAATATCTACGCTATGGGCATCCTGGATTTTGTGAAGGATCTACCGCTGGGGTTCGACACGATTATGGCCAACGGGGGCGAGAACTTCTCGGGTGGTCAGCGTCAACGCATCGCGATTGCTACGGCTCTGCTGCGGTATCCACGGATATTGGTGTTGGATGAAGCGACCAGTGCTCTAGATACCACAACCGAACGGCAGGTGACGGAACTTATCGCGCAGTATCAGTGCACGAAGGTTGTGGTGGCGCATAGGCTTTCGACAATTCGCAATGCCCAGCAGATCGTGGTGATGGAACACGGATGCGTGATGCAGGTTGGCTCCCATGAGGAGTTGATCTCGGTGGAAGGTCGGTACCGGGATTTGTACTATCAAGAAGAGAAAAGCAGCCACGAGGAGTACACCTCACCAATAGCCGCATAGACGATCTCTTATAGTCGAACCCCACCCGCGTTTGGGAAAGTCGTTATGGATATGCGTGGCGGCTTGCACGAGTAAATAATCTGAGCCGTATCGTAACCGAAAAACGTGGATGCTGTCGCACAGGCGTGCTGCCTGGGCGACAGCATCCAAATTGTTTGGTGCTTCTTCAAAAACCAGCGCGGCAAGTTCTCTGTAAACCAGCATAATATTTCACCCATAAAGTTTAAATTTCTAAGCAACAATACTCAGATTTCTCGGGAATTTTTAATGGTTTTGTTATCTTAAAAATGATACCAAACCGTTACAAAAACTTTTTCAAAATTATTTTTCTAATATAAAAACAAAAGTTACTGTAAATAATAAAATACTTTCCAAGCGCTTTATTTTCTGAGTAAACCAACCCGATCCCTTGAAATTACAGCTCAAACTCGTAATGATTATTGTTTTGAATAAGGTTTAAAATACTTGATATCAATATTATTTACCATTTTAAAGAGTGCACGATAAATTTTTGACCCCTAGAGTACATCTTGAAACACGTTTATCAAGTTGTTACTGTAGAGTCACCGATTTCAATAGAGAGAAAACCGACTCTGATAAGGACTTTTGTTCCATGACCTTGCCGCATGATGAGAATAGAAGATATATCTCACCACCCCTATATGTCGCAGCCCGCGACGAAAGTTCATAGTCAATGGAGATGTGAGGCTTTTGTTGCTTGGCACCTGTAGCACACGCGGCATCCCCACATAATTCAGATGACATAGCTCTGGAAGTCTGTGTCTAATAGCTATGTTTGTAGTGCTACAGAAAATAAGTAACAAATTTTACAAACTTCCTTTCCTTGAGGCGTTAGTGCGTCGTAAGGAAGGGTAGTGGGTTCCAGGTGAATACTGTGGAAAAGCAAACACCTGGAACCCAGTCAGAGAATAGTTTGATGTCTTCAGCATCAAACTAAACACCGATAATACTATTCCTGAACGGATCAGGAATATTTAAGGAGGATAACCATGGCTAAGGATATCACGCTCCTGGAAGAGATCTCGGACCTCGACCTGGACCAGGTTAACGGCAGCGGTCACGGTGGCGGCGGCTACAGCGCTGGCGGCGGCTACAGCGGTGGCGGCAACGGCGGCGGCGGCAACTACTGCGGTAACGGCTGCGGCAACTACAACTTCGGCTTTGGCTTCTGGGGCGGCAGCTCTTCCTAAGTCCGGGGAATAAGTAAATACGATAGATAAGGAGATACCAGGTGTTAATCAGGGAACTTCTTCCTGAACTGGATGATGAGCAATTCCGACGCCTAGAAACATACGTATCTAGCACTTCGTTGTTAGAACGTTTGGGTACCGCATCCAATACTCCCGACTCCGAGTCTATCGTACGGTTGTCGGCTCCGGTGCTCAAAGCACTGGGGCCGACGGCCGAGCCCTCCATGTTTCACGCGCTCATCGCCCAGCTCGCCGAGGGTGAGCGTGACAATGTTGAACGTGCTGTTGCCGCATCGGGCTACGCCGCACCGTCGCGGCTTCCCCTCCTGGTTAGTCAGTTTTTGGAGAACCTGACCGCGCGTTTGACTAATTTCTACCTCAGACCGCTGGTTGCGCACATCAAAAAGATCTCTTCGCAGGGTCTTTTGCATGGCGATACCCCCGAAGAGCGGTATGAAGACTACTGCCGGCGTTGGGGCGAAGAATTTAGTGATGATTTTTATGCAAGCTACCCGCTTCTGCCCGGCGTTCACGGCAGGACTATTGAGCAGTTTCATGCGATGATTGCCGAAATTTTTGAGCGTGTGAGCGCTCATGAAGATGATATTCGCGAGCTTCTTAACGTCAAAGATGGCGAACCCCTCAAACTCGAATCCTTCGGTCTGCCCAGAACCCGTTACGGTGGTGGACGCGCCGGTTGCCTTCTCGAATTCACCCAGGGCATGGTGGTCTACAAATCCCGCAATGTTGAAGGCGAATGGGTCTTCTGGAAAATCGTTCAAGACCTCGCCGCGCAGGGGGCGCCTTCGATGCGTGCTGCTCGCGTGATTCGGGGTGACGGCTATGGCTTCATGGAGTTTATTAAACGTGAAGACGCAGACTTTTATGCCGAAGATTTCCTTGGAGCCTGCGGACGGCTGGCGGCTTTGCTCTACACCCTGCAGGCTAAAGACCTGCACGCTAAGAATCTGATACCCCTGCGCACGGAACCCGTTCCGATTGACCTTGAAACGATCCTCCACCCCGTACATATTTTGACGGAGGATATTCAGAGTCCTCCCGAAGGCAGCGTTTACCTGCGCTGGCTGCGCGGAATAGCATGCAGCGCATTTCTGCCCACCCGCCGCACACGCCGCGATATCTCGCTAGGGTTCCGCGACGTAGGCTTCCTGCACGGCGAACAGGGGACGAACCCCTTCCACGAGGTAACCGTCGCAAATCCCTTCCGTGACGATGCTGTGGCACGCATCAACCGCGAACCCAGCCCAGAGAACCCGACTACGGAAGACACAGATCGCGCCGAAGAAGCTAACGCCAGCACCCCGGAGGAGCGGCGTATCTCTGAGGCAGCCCGCGCCCGCGCCTTCGAACGCGGATTCACGCAGATGTACCGGTGGGTCTGCGAGCACCGCGAAATCATGACCGAAATAGTTCGCACAAATTGCTCCGGGCTGACGCTGCGTGCTCTGCTGCAATCCACCAGGTTCTACACCCGAATTCTCAAAATGCTCAGCAGCCCCGAAGCACTAGCCTCCGAAGAAGTTTTCGCCACAATCGCGCTGCGTGCCGCAACGCTGAGCAATAACCGCCCCCTTGAGATGATCGGGGCCGAAGTAGAAGCCCTCTGGCGGTTCGACATTCCCTTCTTCATACATCGCACGGATGGCTCCGAGATCATATCTTTCGACGGGCATGCCATAGGACTGACCATCGACAGCAGCGCGCTCGATGAAACCCTGGAACATATTGCCGCCCTCGACGAAGCAAACCTTGAAGAGCAGATTCAACAGATCTGGTCAGCCTTCGTATCACCCTACCCGCCGGATCGCATACTCGCGGACGCATCGGCAGAGCTACTGTCAAACAGGCAGAACGTGCAGCATGAACGAGAACTCTGCGAGAGTATTGCCGACCGGCTAACAGCGACGAACCACCCGGGCGGCAGAGAGGAAGACGCCTGGACCTGGCTGGCGCCCACCCCTGGACTATGGCAGCAGCACCTTAGCCTGTGGAACACCGAAGTCCTCGGCATAGACCTCTACACCGGCTCAACCGGGGCTGCACTCGCCCTCACCCAGGCCGCGCGGATGCTCGAAAAACCGGAATACACGCAGACGGCCCGCCGGGTACTAGACCCCATCGCGCAAGACGTCTTCGCTGACAGGCTTTTCAGCATTCCCCCCGAAACCTGCGACGGCATATCCTGCGGCGAAACAGGCATCGCCTTCGTACTCGCCGCTGCCGCAGAAAACCTTCAGGATACCCGTTTTGCTGAGGCAGCCGTCAAGGTTGGCGACCGCACCGCCGCGCGCCTGGCGCAGGTTGAGCATCCTATGCCCGGATACCTGGATCATCAGGTAGGGGCTGCCGCCCTGCTCCTGGGTTATAACCTCGCCACCGATCGCGCGGCTCTGCTGGCGGTATTAGACAGGCATGCCCAAGACATTATCGCCGGTATGGCAGAAGAAAACTGGTGGCACCGCAGCGGATTCGCCTACGGAATCAGCGGATCAATCTTCGCGCTGGCCCGGTGGAACCGCCAGATGCCCTCACCCGAACGCGCTCGCGAAGCCGTGGAAATTCTTCTGCGCCGCCTCAGCGACTTCAACACCGGGGACGAATGGCGAGCCCAGCTCACCGAGCATGACAGCGGCGAAGAGCATGCCAGCGGCACCTGGTGCTCCGGCAGCGCGGGCATCGCCCTCGCCTTCGCGGCACTGCACCTGTGGATGCCCGAACTCGCCAGCCGCGCCGACCTCGACCGTGCGGTACAGCATGCGTTCCGCACCGGCACCCGAAGCAACCTCACCCTCTGTCACGGCGACTTCGGCACCCTGGATGTGCTCGCCTGGATAGCCGACCGAATCCCCGACGTACCGTGTGCAGAGGCTATCCGGGATGCCATCGAGAACGGTTACAGCGCATCGGATATTCGGGCAGTCCTCGACGATAAATCCGTGCGCTACTCGCTGACTCCCTCGTTCATGGTCGGTACCTCCGGCGTGCTGTCCTGGCTGGCTCGCCGGGCAGAGAATACTCGCCCGTACAGCCCTCTTATCCCCGAGCCGTTCGAGGTTCGATAGTATGGGCTTTCCTGCTGTTCTTCAGGCGGCGAAGACCGAGTGCGGGCTGGGCGTGGGGGCGTCCGTCCTGCAGCACTACGGGCGCTATCAGACTATTTCAGACCTTCGCCTGATTGCCGAACCCGGCCGTGAAGGCCTCTCGATGCGCCAAGTGCGCGACCTTCTCGTCGAGGAGGGTATGGAGGTCAAAGCCTTCAGGGCGCCCTCTCTCGAACACCTTCGAGATATTGGAAAACCGGTAATTCTGCACTGGAACAATTCCCATTACGTGGTGTTGGTGCGCATCCGTAAGGATCGCGTGCATATTATGGACCCCTCCACGGGAATGAGGGTGATGGACCTTCAGGAGGCTGAAGAGTCTTTTTCCGGCAGTATTCTGGTGCCGTCCCCGCGGAAAGATTTCAAGAAGAAATCCCGCAGTGTCTTTCAAGATTGGCAGCTGGGCACCTTCTTCACGAAGAAAATGTTCGGCCAGTACGCGCTGTTCCTGCTGCTTCTCATCATCACCTATAGCGTGACCTTCGCCGTGCCTATGGTGATCCAAACTGTGGTGGATGCGCAGCTCAGGGGTGCGAGAAACACCGTCGTGGAAACAACGGTCGGTGTGGTAGTCGGTGTTATCGGCTACTACCTGGTTTCCATTGCACGTGCCGCAACGCTGGCGAGTATCGTCTCGTCCATCGGATATAAGCTCTTGGGCAATATGTTCGACAGGCTGCTGAGGCTGCCGTTGACCTATTTCGCGCTGCGTTCCCCGGGCGATATTCTCTACCGCCTTTCAAGCGTGAACACGCTGCGCAACTTCCTGTCTACAAGCCTGACCGAGTTCGTAATCAACATCGGCACGATGATCGTGATTCTCATCTTTATTGCCCAGCAATCGAGCCAGGTTTTGGTAATCACCTTCGTGGTTCTTGCCGTGCTGATGCTGATCTGGTTCGTTACGGCGCGCCCTACCTCCCAGGCGCTCGACGCCGAGTATGCGCACGCCTCCGAAGCGCAGGTGGTTGAGCTTGACGCTATCAACACCATTGCAGCCATGAAGATGACGGGTTCTTCAACGCCCACCTATAACACCTGGCGCGAAGCCTATATGCAGTCGCTGGCGTCGATGCGCCGCCGCATGGTGCTGCAGCAGGGTGTGCTCGGGTCTGCCGCATCCGTGGTGCAGCTGGGCGGTCCTCTGATTCTGTTGTTGGCGTCGATACCGCTGGTGAATGATGGAACGCTCACGCTCGGTCAGGCTATTGCGACCGAGGGTATTTCTGCGCTGCTGTTTTCGTCGGTCGCTTCGACGATGTTCGGCATTATGAGCATTATCGCGGTGGATCGCGCGGTTGCGCGTATCGTGGATATTCAGCGTTATGAACCGGAGAAGAGTACGGGAACTGTCACCGATATTGCTGATGGTGACCTTGACCTTGAGAACGTGAATTTTACGTATCCGGGCGGTAATAAACCTGTGCTGACGGATATCTCGCTGCGCGTGCCGGAGGGCCACGATGTTGCTCTCGTGGGTTCGTCAGGTTCGGGCAAGAGTACCTTGGCTAAGCTGTTGTGCTCGCTGTACAGCCCGGTTTCGGGCACGATTCGTGTGGGCGGAATCGATGTTAAAGATTATTCTTTGGACGAGCTGCGTTCCCATATTGGGTATGTGCCGCAGCAGCTGCAAACCAGGTCGGGAAGTCTCTACGATAACCTCACGGCGGGTCTGGATGACGGGCGCAGCCGTGAAGAAATCGAGGAGAGTATTCTCGCGATGGGCATCCTGGATTTTGTGAAGGATTTGCCGATGGGGTTCGACACGATCATGGCGAGCGGCGGCGAAAACTTCTCGGGCGGTCAGCGCCAGCGCATCGCGATTGTTACGGCTCTACTGCGGTACCCACGGATTTTGGTGTTGGATGAGGCGACCAGCGCGCTTGATACCGCGACTGAGCGGCAGGTGACGGAGCTGATTGCGCAGTATCAGTGCACGAAGGTTGTGGTGGC
>NZ_KV797887.1:87603-186544 GCF_001809525.1 Rothia sp. HMSC064D08
CAGTATCAGTGCACGAAGGTTGTGGTGGCGCACAGGCTTTCGACGGTTCGCAACGCCGAGAATATCGTGGTCATGGAAGATGGGCGCATTATTCAGAGCGGACGCCATGATGACCTGATGATGGTTGAGGGGCGTTACCGGGAGCTTTATTCTCAAGAAGAGCAGAGCAGCCAGGCGGGGTACATTTGGGCGCAGTGGCCCCCCACGAAGGTTTCTCGCCACGGCTTCGGCTTGGGAATGTTCACCTCGTAGTTCACGACTCTGTTGGATGCGCGGTGCACGCGGGCGTTCTGTGCGAGTGTTTCAACAGCTCGCTCCCACTTGCAAACTATCGTTCCCACTTGGCGGTTTGGAGGGTGAATTACCCTACGACAGGAACCGCGTAGTTGCGCCTGCCGCCGATGTAGTGGGAGAGCAACACAGAGACTACAAATATATAATGAAGTTTTTGCTGGGAGCCTTGGTAAACTTTTTGATCTTAGCTAATTATTTAAGGTATTTATCAGCACCACCGCCAATGAACCAGGACTCAAACGCACTATTTGATAGTACGGGTTTTGACCCCAAATAAGTAAAAGAATCCGTACTCTCAAGGTCTGTAGCAATTTCATCTACGTGTTGCAGTAGCGCCCGAAATTCTTTGAGAAGTGGATCATGAGGAGTGTCTTCGCGCTCTGCTATACACTCTTCGAGCTTCTCTTTGACTACAACAGGGTGCCAAGGACTGCTCTTTTGCGTCATAAAATATCCTATCTGTTGGTATAAATTTTACAGGCTAAAAATTAATGATAGCCTGCCTGTCGATAGTACTATACCATCATGTTTTACCAAATTGAAACATTTATTTAAATTAATTATTTTCTGAGGTTTATTTAGAGTTTGATTAATTATTCGAGTGTAAAACAATAAACTGTGTACATTCTGCAGTAAAGAATATAAAAATTTGACGGTAATAATTTTACAGAATGTCCTAACTTTCTTGACGGTTGCGTGAAGTCAGCATGGTTGTAGTATTAGAGGGTTCGGTGGGCACCGCATCCGGAGCGGTGGAGTCTTGCTTGGAAGCCTGAGCTTCAATGCGCACAATCTGCGACTGTTTAAACCGGTGGTCCGGCGTGCAGGTCAGCTTATATTTTGTTTCGGAAAGATCGCGGATCTTCTGCACATAGTTCTGCGTCTCGGGGAAGGGCGGAATACCCTTGTACTTCTCGACCGCGCCGGGACCAGCGTTGTACCCGGCAAGCGCCAGATCGAGTGCCTCGTCATCATTGTGGGCGTACTTGCCCAGTCGTTTCTTGAGTGATTCCAGGTAGCGACCCTGCGCATCAATTGAATTGTGCGGATCGAGAATATCGCCGCCGTTACCCCAATCCTTCCAAGCCTCATCGGTGAACTGGGCTACGCCTCGGGCACCCGCGCTCGAAGCCGCATTGATGCGCCAGTGGCTCTCAGTTTCAAGCTGCGCCGCGATCACACCCGGGCGGATATTCGCCGTCTGACCGGCCTTGCGGAGATCCTCGTGCACCTCTTCCGGCGCATAGGTCAAATCGGTCATACCGCAGTAGTCGTCGTAGGTGGCGGCGAGCCCCACCACACCCGTACCCAGGAGCAGCGCGGAGGCAATAATCTGCCAATGCGCCAGCGCCCCGGCAGTCACCTTTGTGAAGATATTCTTGCCGGATGCGGTCTTGAGTGAGCTCTTCTTCGCCATCCCTCTAGCCTAGCACCCCAGCAAGCCCAACTGGCGCGGTTTTCACGGACCGGAAAGCTATAATTTCGGCGAAAATTAGATATACAGAATTATGTATGGCTTATAGGCATACTGCGGCTTATTCAGAGGCAAGCTGTTAAATACGAGAAGCCACACCTGAGTGTGGCTTCAAGAGTTGGCGCTTGGAAGACTTTCGCGAAGAATCGCTCACCTCTAGCTACCGCTTAAACTTTAACACGAGAGCGCATGCGCACCGCAAGAACCGACAGACCCGAACCTACCGAGCCTCAATACCGTCGGGGAGGTCATCGCTGGTGAGATAGTAACCGTTGGGCCAGATAACGCTCCAGGTGACGGCTCCGCTACCGCCTTGATCCCCCGAAGAACGCGCAACCGCGCGAACAACAAATACGCTCTGTGGCTTATCCATACCCGGAATCCTGACCTTAGCCTCGCGGTAATCCCGCACCTGAATATAGGTGCCGGGTTCGGGATAGAGCCACTTACGCGCGTACTGCTCCGCCTCCTGCATAGTCTTCAAACGTACCTTGGAATAGTCGAATGTGCAGTCAACCTCTCCATCTGCCACCTGCTGGTAGGAGACGTCCTCCGGGCATGTAGGTTCTTTCCCTGGAGAGGCGCTGGCAGACCCACTGGCACTGGGGGTGGCGCTTGTCGCATCGGCTTTATGCTGTTCCTGCCCAGCGTCAGATGAAGTACTCGGAGACGGTTTGGCAGTATCTGTTGCGGAGGGTGAAGCAGATTCCGAGGGTGAATCCTGCGCTCCCTGCGACTGCTGTGGCTGTTCCGGCGCGGGTGCCGCCTGCGCGCTCTGCTCAGAAACCTGCGGGGTCTGTACCGGGGCGCTTGATGCCGGCGCGGAACTTGTGGATACGCTAGGTGTCGCCGTTCTGCCGGGTGTCGCCTCGTTCCTCTGCGTACCTTTATAAAGCAGGAACATCAGGGTCAAGAACGCTACAATCGCTAGTGCTATGAGAGCGTATTTACGGATTTTTGCCACGGAGTCAACCTCGCCATCGGTGTAAGCACTGAGGGTTTTTCTTTAATGGTATCCGTGGAAACTATAAATATGTAGGGGTTTTCCCTTCCGGTATAAATACAGAGTTTTGCGGTGGGTAACTGTAACAATTAAGAATATGACTACGACAGAAACCACCGCTGAAACTCCAGCGGTATCCACCAAAAACCTGTTCAAAACCTACGGTCGGGGTGAGGCAACTGTGCACGCCCTGAATAATGTCACTATTGATTTTGAGCGGGGTAAGTTCACCGCGATTATGGGTCCTTCGGGCTCGGGTAAATCAACGCTGATGCAAACCCTCGCTACACTGGATACTCCCGATCATATTCCAGAGACCAGCATCCGTATTGGTACCACCGAACTGTATGGGCAGAGGGATAACCAGCTGACCGAGTTCCGGCGTGAGCACGTGGGGTTTATCTTCCAGGCGTTTAACCTGGTGCCTACCCTGACCGCTGGGCAGAATATTGATTTGCCGTTGGGGTTGGCGGGTAAGAAGCCGGACCCGGTTTGGCGTGAATATCTGGTCAAAACCCTCGGTCTGTCGGATCGGTTGGGTCATCGCCCCGAGCAGCTTTCAGGTGGTCAGCAGCAGCGTGTTGCTATTGTGCGTGCGTTGCTGTCGCGTCCGGAGGTGGTGTTTGCTGATGAGCCCACCGGTAACCTCGACTCAAATTCGGGTGCCGAGGTGCTCAGGCTATTGCGGGATGCCGCCACTGAGCAGAAGCAGACGATTCTGATGGTGACCCATGATGCGCATGCCGTTTCGTATGCTGATCGTGTGGTGTTTTTAAAGGATGGTGCGATTGCTGGGGAGATGTCGAATCCTACGCATGATGCTGTGCTGCAGGCGATGGGACAGCTGGAAGGGTAAAGCACTCGCGCATCTAACAGGAGGGGAAATAGCCGCATGTTTACTATGTCTAAACGAACTAATACATCTCTGAATACGGTGGCGCGCTCTAACCTGCGCGCTTCTAAAGGTAAGTACGTTCTGACCGGCATCGGCATAGCGGTTGCCTCATTCTTTATTGCCGCCATTATTGTGCTCCTCGGCTCGCTACAGGGAACTATGGATGCCGCGATAGGAGATGTGCTCTCAGAGGACGATAACGTGGTCCTCTCGGCTGGAACTAACAACCCAAATAATTACACGGCGAACCATTACCTCACGCCCGAAAATCTCGACACGATCACCAACGACCCTTCGGTTCAGCGCACCTGGGTCATATATGACGGGCAGGGTAAACTTGGCACCGGAGAAAACTCAGCAAAGGTGCGGTATACACCGGCTCCCACCGATACCGAGCTCTTCCCCTTCCCCATTGACGGCAAACTGCCGGGCACAGACACCGAGCTGTTGATCTCAAAAGAATTCGCCGAAAAACACAACCTGCACCTTGGCTCAACGGTGACCTCACCGGATGTTGTGGCAGCTATTACCGACCCTAATACCAGTGCCACCAAGGAATACACCATTGCTGGTATTTTCGACACTGGGTTCTCCGGCTCGTTCTCGAACGATAACGTTTATATTGGTGGTACCTCCTATCAGAACGCGGCAGATGAGGCGCTCAAACAGCTTGACCTGAAATCTATGGAGGCAGCACAGCTACCGCACCCCAGCATGACGTTCGTCCAGTTCAAAGGTGACGATGACGCCCACGCACGCACCGAGCTACAGAAAAAGCTAGCTACCGGTGATCAGAATACCGAACCCGTGGTGAAGTCAGGCGGGGAATACCTGCAGGATCTCAAAGAAGAAACCTCACAATTCTTTGCCTTTATCGGTGTGATTCTAGGGGCGTTCGCTGCGCTCGCCCTGCTGGTCTCATCTTTCGTTATCTCAAATACGTTCGCGGTGCTGGTCGGTCAACGCATCCGCGAGTTGGCGCTACTGCGCACCCTGGGGGCGCACGGGAAATCCCTGGTGCGCATGCTCTTAGTTGAGGCGCTCGTGGTGGGGGTTATTTTCTCCGCTATCGGCGCTGCGCTCGTCTACCCGGTCGCAGCGCTCGCCGGTGTGCTGTTTAAAGATTTCATGGTCTCGTATAACCCGCTGGCGTTTATGGTGGGTGTGGTGGTCTGCACGCTCGTGACAGTTATTGCATCGCTTGCTCCGGCACGTAGCGCCCTAAATATTTCACCCATCAGCGCATTAGGGGAGGGTACCGCCCAAGCCGTGAAGAAGCCGGGCATTGCGGGTCTGATTCTAGGTATAATCGCCGCCGCCGCAGGGGCAGCAGCAGTGTGGCAGTCGCTGAGTCTGACCAGCGCACCGGACGCAGGTGTGCAGCAAAACAGTGCTGGGGTGCTGTTAGTCATGGTCGCGGCGTTGCTTTTGGGCGTTGCCGTGTTCTTATTCCTGCCGTGGTTGTTGCCGCCGCTGATTCGCGTGTTTGGTTCGGTGATCCGCTCCCAGACCGGGAACCTAGCAGTCGCTAACGCGCTACGTTCGCCCAAGCGCACGGTTTCAACCGGGCGTGCCGTGTTGGTGGGTGTGCTCGTGGTGTCTGCAGTACTGAGCGGGTACTCCATTATGACCGCATCTACGGCGAAATCCATGGAACGTGCCTATCCCGTCTCGGCGACGGCAACCTACGGGACCGGTGGCGGTACGGGGGCTGAGAGCCTTGCCAAGGCGCACTCGGTTGCCGATAAAGTGCAGGGGATTAAGAATGTCGAAAGCGTTGCGGTGGCTCCAGCCGCCGGTGCCCTAGAGTACACCCTCACGTCGAAAGACGGCAGCCAGTCAATGAGTAGCACCGCGAGTATGGTGGCGCTCAGTCAGGAAGACTTCGCCAAGGTTATTCCGGCTGAAGGTAAGTACCCGACTGAAGATAACACGGTGCTCGTGCCCGAATCCCTGTATAACAATGCAGGCTTTGACGATTCCACCCGCCTGAAGGCACGCGGACCCTTGGGAGAGATTGAACTTAAGCCTATCAAGTCGACCAGTAAGATCGCGAATCTGTATGTGGTGAACCCAGCCACCGGTGCTAAACTGCAGAACCCGGATGATCCGCAACCCTTAACCCCGCAGCAGCCCGGAGAAGCTGGGGAACAGCCCCAAGGCTCAGCCGCGCAGGGGCAGCGGGGCGCATCCACTGCCTCAGGGGGTATGAATCCCTCAGCCGGGGCGGAGACTATGGTGCTGGTACACGCTAAATCCCCGCTGACCGCTACTGAGAATTCCACGCTACAGGATCAGCTTAATAAGGCTAATGACGGCAACGAGTTCACCGGCGGTCTACAACAGCGCAGTCAGCTCGATCAGGTTCTGACGATCATGCTGGGGATCACCCTGGGTCTTCTCGCCCTCGCCGTGGTGATCTCGGTGATCGGCGTGGCAAATACGATGACTCTCTCGGTCAATGAACGCCGCCGCGAGAATGCGATGCTGCGCGCGTTGGGGCTCTCCCGCAAGCAGCTGCGCCGTATGATTTCGGCGGAGGCGGTACTGATCACCCTGGGCGCGGTGGCGTTGGGTATCCTTGGGGGTGTGTTTATCGGTAGCGTGAGCGCAAAGGTGGTGCTTGCTGCGACCGACCAAAAGGTGGAGTTCGTGCCGGATCTGCCGTATCTGGGTCTGGCGCTGATATTGCTGGTAGGTCTTGCTTCGGCGCTGGTTGCATCCGCTCTGCCGGCGGCACGGTCGGCTCGGATGTCGCCGGTGGAAGGACTCGGCAGCTAGCTAGTCTACGCTGAGCCCATACTTTTGTCATGGTTGTGCTTTGAAAAGACCACAACCATGACAAAAGTATGGGAGGACAGCAGGGAAAAGCGGGGAGGCGACAGCGATAATCCCGCCTCCCCGACTGCCCGGACTACTTATCCGTCACCTTAATCTTGCCCATGGCGCCGCGTTCCATTTCGGCGAACCGGTGGTTCACGAACGTGTACGTGCCGGGTTCGCGGAACTGCATCTCAACGAACCCGCCCTGCGCCGAGTCCAGATCGAGGGCCTGCGAGTGACCGCCGCTTTCCCCATACGGGTCTCTGCCGTCCCGCAGCAGGTAGCCACCCTCCTTATACACGGTGTCAAATTGTGAGCCGACCACGTGGAAACTCATGCCCTTCGACGGTCCCGCAGCCAGCAGCCAGATGCGCACGCGCTCGCCGGTTTTCACCTCCAAAGGCTGATTCACATACTGGGTGGCGTGCCCATTGAACATGGTGAGCGAGGGGGTGCCCGCCGCAATGCCGTCAGAGGAAACTTCGGCAAGTTTATTACCGTCAGCCGCGGTCTGCCCCGTATCGGTCAGGTATGTTTCATTCTGAACCATCACATACTCATGATCCACCGGTTCCAGATTCGGCGGGTCGATAATGACGGCACCATACATGCCTGCCGCCATATGCAGACTCATGGGCGCGGTCGAGCAGTGGTACAGCCAAATACCAGAACCGGTAGCCTCAAAACGGTAGGTCAGCTTCTCGCCCGGGGCAATGGTTTTCATCGTGTTATCGGGCGAAACCATGCCCGCGTGGAAGTCGAGCGAATGCCCCATCGAACCGTTGTTCTCCAGGGTAATCTCGAAGACATCGCCCAGCTTACCGTGCAGCACCGGACCCATATACGAACCGTTGAATGTCCATGCCTTCACATCAAGCCCGGGTGCAATTTCACGGTCGAGCTCCTGCACATCCATGGTCATCTTGTGAACAGTCTTACCGTCACGTTTCTCGCCCGCAGGCACGGGACGCAGCACCGGGTCACGGCGCTCATGATCTTTGCCGGGGGATGCGTGCATATCAATATTCGCGTTCTGCGCGGTCAGCAGGTTCGTATTTGTGCCCGAGCCATTTGACCCGTTATTACCGCCGGAACCACCCCCGTGATGCCCGTTCGCCTGCAGGTTATTGCCGGTGGTTTTCACGTGAAATACCATGCCCTGCTGGCGGTGCCCGGCCACCGAGCACCAGCCCTCAAGGTCGGAGGTCACCACGCCAACATCCACGCTCTTTGTCTCGCCGGGGTTCAGCGTTCCGGTCTTCGCGCCGTTGGCGAAGGTGAGGTCGTGGGTCATGCCCTGATCGTCGTTCGTCACCTCAATCACCAGGCGGTTACCCACCGGAACCTGCGCGGTATCGGGCGTAAACCGGTAGTTTGAGGTTGCCTTGACCTTCAGCGTTGTGGTCTGCCCCGTGCCGGTCGCCGTAGAACCACCTATAAAGTTGAATCCTACTGAGCTGGGATCGGCTGCAATACCCAAGGTCAGCGCCAGAATCACCGCAAGCGCACCGAAAAGGGTCTGCCGGGTATGATTCACAGGTTCCTGTTTGACCTCTGTGACAGGGGCAGGCTTCTCGCCGCGCGCCCGCGCCGCCATCATCTCTTTACGGGTATTGACCGAGGCCTTAACGCCGCGCACCATAAACGGCAGGAACGAAGCCAGACCGAGCGCACCCACGGCAGAGACAGCGACCTTCACCCAAGAGCCCGTAAGCGCATTCGGCAGCATGAAAATAATAAGGCTCAAGTTCACAACCGTCACGCGCCCGGCGGCAAGCCTACTGAACTCCTTATTGGATGCGCGCACCACGGCGGGTCCGCCGCCCCTACGCTGGGGGAGCAGGTAACTCATAGCCCCTAGAAGCACCTGAAGCAGGAAACCCGCCACGAAAATGGGGGTTACCTCGCTCATGCGAAGCTCCTCAAACGGGGTGGTGAACACCAAGCCGGCAGTCCACACCACGCCGATAATAAGCCAGATAAAACCTGCACCCACCGACATTGGTGGGAACTCTGTGGGACGCTTCGTACGAAGGGTTCGCACCATCACCCACGCCACGATCAGCAGCCCCAGCAGATACACGAGCAGGCCCGCGCCCGCGAGGGGGCGCATCCCGAAGAGTGAAGCGAGCGTGGTAACCCCAACGCCCACACACATCAGAATGAGGGCGCGCACGCTGGTTCCCAAAGCGTTTTCGACCATCTTGGTGCGCAGCATCGTAGGCCAGAACGTAATCAGGGTACCAACCACCGTAATACCCACGAACCCGAGAACATTCACGGCCTCATGCGCGAGCATAAACTGCGAATGCAGCGTGCCCCGCAAACCAGGCAGGGCCGTCATCGCGCCCAGTACGGCACCGACGGGAAGCAGGAACGCCGCGGCTATATAGAAACGAATCGTAGCGCCAAACCGCGAGGGAAGCGCCTGCTTGACCTGGCGAAGAAGCGCATAGCCATGCCAGGCGACCATAGCACCCACCACCAGCGCCCCGACAACCGTCAAGGGATAGAACTGCGGCATGAGATCCTGCAGAATCATGCCCGCCATCAGCAGCACAATACCGCCGTTAAGCGCAAAAATACGTGTGACCTGAATACCGCGGGCCGAATCAGGAATTTTAATCTTCATGAGCGCTTCGGTGAAGTGCTGGCTCCAGATCAGAATCGAATTCGTAATCAGCCCCAGAGTCACCATATGCACGATCAGCCAGCCGCCCTTGGGGATAAAGCGATGCACCAGAATTGCGATAATAACGCCAAACATCCAGTACGATACCGGTTTCGATGCGCGGCGGTGCCAACTGCCCCGACCGGAGGCGCGCTTAGCAATCTCCTCGGGCGTTAGCGAGGCGCCGGGGAGCTCGGTGGGGCGCATCCCAATTGTGAGTCCATCGTTGCCGGAACCCGAAACATCGGCCCCGGACCGTGCAGAACTTTGCGCCGCGCTCGGCTTTGAGGATGCGCCGCCACGACCGGTATCGCGGCCGGTTGATCCCTCTGAGTCAGAAGTGGGGTTATGGGGATTCTCGCTCACGGTGTTGTCTTTCGATCGCTTTTAGTCACAGTGCATATAGTTCCATTATATTGCCCGAATCATGCGAATTTTGGCTTTGCGTGAGCCGTCATACAGTACGGTTTCGATAGGTGGTAACCGCTAGAATAGCCCTATGAAGTATCTGACTCTCGCCCCTCTCGCCGCCGTTTCCGCCGTAATGCAAGCGCTCGCTATTTACGCTTATGACCAAGACGGAATGGCGGTAGCGGGGCAGATCTTCTTTCCCGTTCTCTTTACGCTGATGGCGTTGTACCTGATGATGAGGAATCCGGGTGGGTCTGCCAAACAGCTTGTGGTGGTGGTGCTTGAGCTGGCAGTTTTCGCCGTCACGATGGTGGGGGTAAATCAGAAAAATCCTTATCTGTACCCCTCGATTATCGTCTACTATGCGGCGTTTGCGGTGCTTGCCTTAGAGGTCGCGGTGCGCATCGCCGAGATGCCCAAGAAGGCGAAGGTTCAGGGCGATAGCGAAGACCCCGAATCTTCCGATCAGGATGCGCCTGCCGAGGGCAGCGATGATGCCGCCTCCGTAAAAACCGATGAAAAACCCGCGGCGAAATCTTCGGCGGCAGCAAAATCGGTGGGTCATGGACTGCGGCGCTCCCGAGCTCAACGCGGTACGCACTTGGTGGCGAAGGTGAAGCCGCGTGAAGGCGCTGAGTCTTCTGGGCAGAGTTCTCAGGGTAAGACTCACGACAGCACGAAATCTGAGACCGAAAAACCTTCGGAAAATAATTCTGACTAGTATATATTTTGTATTTGGAATATATCGTGGGTGGCTTGTTCGCATAGGAGGAGGAACCGCATTCGCTGCACACCAGCGATTGGTTCGTGCATCCCGCAACACAAGCAATGTCTTTAACGTAAGCAGATGTCGCCCCAGAAAGACAGGCTCTCATCTGGGTATATGCCCGAAGGGGAATATAATCTTTCGGCGAACAGAATATCCACGCTACACTAAAGGGCGAGAACTTCAGCTCAGTAAGACAGGTACTAATACGCCATGACTGAATCCCGCGCCCAGACTCCGGTTCTGGGCAAACTTGCAGTAGTGGCGCTCATCCTCATGGTGGTGGGCGGCTATATTTTTGAAGCCTTCGTGAACACCTACGGCGGTCTGGATTTTTCGATCTATCGCATGGGTGCCATGACCATTTTCGATAATGAAGGCTTCGACAAAGAACTTTATGGGCGCGCTATGGTGAGCATCGGCGTGCTGGATTTGCCGTTCACCTATCCACCCTTTGCGGCGCTGGTCTTTCTGCCGTTCGCCTTCATACCGCTCAAGGTGGGTATGGCGATTATGGTGCTTATTACGACCGCCGCCGCCTGGTGGCTCTCCAGCATCATGTATTCCTATGCCAATGCACATGGCCGGCCTTT
The DNA here is from genome assembly GCF_001809525.1 of Rothia sp. HMSC064D08. Classification (NCBI taxonomy): domain Bacteria; kingdom Bacillati; phylum Actinomycetota; class Actinomycetes; order Micrococcales; family Micrococcaceae; genus Rothia; species Rothia sp. HMSC064D08. The sequence continues at coordinate 98,534 of NZ_KV797887.1, forward strand.
ACCGCTTCAGGATAAGCTCGGGCGTTACGGCACGATCGCCGCACTCACCATAGTGGTAATGCTCTGCGGACCCTGGCGGCGTACCTTCGACCTTATGCAGATTAACCCCATCATTATGGTGCTGATTCTTGCCGATTTTCTGCGCCCGGCAACACGTGTGCCGCGCGGAGTACTTATCGGTATCGCTGGCGGTTTGAAACTGACCCCGCTCGTATTCGGACTTATTCTGCTGGTGCGCCGCGACTGGAAGGGCATTATCACCCTCGGTGCAACCTTCCTCGCCACCATTGCCCTCGGCTTTGTGCTACTGCCGCAAGAAGCCCCGCAGTACTGGTTCCACGCGGTTTCAGATCCTTCGCGTGTGGGCGATATTAACTTCGTCGATAATATTTCGATTCAGGGTTGGCTCATGCACTATGGGCTGAACGGAACCGCCGCCAAGCTCTGTTTCTACCTGCTGGCGGTGCTCTCCGTCGTGCTCACCGCCGCGATTCTCTATCAGCTCGAACGCCGCAACAAGGCTCTCGCCCAGGTTGCCGTGACCGGGTTCCTCATGGTCAGCCTCTCGCCGATCAGCTGGTCGCATCATAACGTGCTTCTGCCGCTTCTGGTTCTCGTGCTTATTGTGGATGCATTCGGCGAGTTCTTCACATACCTGCCGCCCGCTGCGATGACTGTGGCGCGCATCTTGACCTGGGTGGGCGTTGTGGGGCTCTATATTTCCCCGCGCGTGCTCGGCGGCATGACTCAGTGGAATATGAACGGGCTCGAATTCTTGGCTGCGCCGGGTGTTGCGCTGGGTGGCACGCCGATCGTGTGCCTCTTTATCGTGACTGTTCTGCTGTGGGGGTGGGCGGCCCTCACCCCGAAAGCCCGCAGCGCTTCGGTCAAACCTGCAGCAGAGTCGGCAAACGCCCCGAACTCGGCATAGCCTTGCGAACCGTGCAGAAGACCCCCGCATCGTGATCGACGATGCGGGGGTCTTCTCTATCTCGGTTTAGACCAAGAAGTTATCGGCTACCTAGCGAATACCGACGTTCCAGGTGCCCTGGAAGGAGTTAATCGCCAAGTAAACATCTTCGGAAGCGTCAAACTTCGCGGTGCCCTGGAACTCTGAGGTGCTGGATTCCAAGATGACATCGTTCGAGCGGGCCGCATCCATCACGCGCAGGTTCATTACCGGCCTGCGCTCGTAGCCAGCCTCCAAAGTGCCCGAGCCGCCCGAGTAGATCACGGCGTAGGAGTTGAACGCGGCGCTGATCTTCTCGCCCTTAGAAATCTTCGGTGCGGAGGAAGCATCGTAGACGCGAATAAGCCACTCGCCCTCACTATCGACATTCACCTTGCGGGTGGGGCTGGAAGTCTTCAAGTCCATCCACAGGGTGCCCGAGATTTTATCTTTGGTCAGCGCGGAGGTGTACAGAGCGAAGCTGGAAGTTTTATCGTCCCCCGTGCGCCCCTCCAGGGAATGGCGCGAGTTGGATTCTTTGGAGGGGGTGAACTCATAGTAGACGATAGCCTTCGAATCGTTGCCCTTGGGCTTCTCGATATCGATGGTCTGCTTATCCTTGCCCTTGTACTCCTTGAAATCGCCGCTGGGCAGTTTCGCCTCAACATTCTTCAGCTCGGCGGGCGATGAGCTTGCCGAGCTCTCTGACGATGCCTGGGCTGCCGATGATGACTCGGCGGGGCTTTCCGATGCTGCTGCATTGGAAGATCCGCGCGGCAGGGTGAAAATCAGCACCAGAATGATAATAATCAACAGCGCCACAGCACCGGCAATTACGCTCCACCCGGCGGGAGTCGCAAAGAACGGGCGCTTCGGCTTCTCGGGCTGGTTGAAGGGAGTCTGACCGTTTGCATACGGTGAATCGCTGAACCCGGATGCTGCCGCCGCAGTGAACCCGTTGAGCGCATCCGAGGTGTTTGACTCGGAGTATTGCTGATTCTGGTTCGACTGGTTCTGATTGTACGAACCCTGAGCAAAACCGCTGTTCTGAACGTTATTATTCTGAGCACCGTTCTGCTGCTGGAACTGCTGCGATTGACCGGCCTGGTACTGACCCTGCTGAGGCTGGTTCTGCTGCGACTGCGAGCCCTGGAATTGGCTGGGCTGACCCTGCCCCTGGAACTGGTTACCCTGCTGGTTCGAAGCATTCTGCACCGAGTGCTGCTGATTCTGCTCCGGCTGAGAGCCCTGATCCTGTTGAGCGTTCTGACTCTGCGCGCTCTGACCCTGCACGCCCTGGCTCTGAGAACCCTGCTGCTGAGCCGAAGCGCCGGATGCGCCCGCCCCGGAGGAGGCCGCTGCACCCGCGCCCGCTGCGGCGCCTGCGACAGCACCAGCGGCGGCACCCGCACCAAAGCCCGAGCGTGACCGATCCTGCCCCTGCTGAGGCTGTTGTCCCTGGTACGACTGATCGGACTGACCCTGCCCCTGCTGAGGCTGACCGGACTGAGAATATCCTGACTGGGATTGTCCGGGCCGCACCTGGCCGGATTGCTGCTGTTGAGACTGCGACTGAGCGAACCCCTGCTGGCTCTGCTGCTCTCGACTCTGGGACTGCTGTGCCTGCGAACTCTGGTTCGGGGCACTCTGACCCTGGGTGTCTCGGTTCTGAGCGCCCTGGCTTTGGGTACTCTGGGTTCGCGGATCCTGCGCTTGAGCGCTTCGCTCCTGAGCGTTCTGCCCGGCAAATCCCTGCTGGGACTGGGCGCTTAGGCCCTGCTGCTCGGAACCCTGGTTCTGCTGCGCAAAACCTTGATGCTGATCAGAGCCCTGCTGTTGCTGGTTGAAGCTCTGCTGGCGCTGTGTAGAATCCTGCTGCTGACGCTGGGCAAATTCTTGCTGACGCTGGGCCTCAAAAGACTGCGGCTGTTGACCCTGCTGAGACTGTGCGGGCTGCTGCGGCTGAGCCTGATTCTGCTCACGGGACTGGCTGAACTGCTGCTGCCCGGGCTGATTCTGCCAAGGCTGAGGAGCCTGCGCATCGAACCCGCGAGGCTGCTGCTGGTTCTGCGAACCCTGCGCTTGAGGCGCCCGATTCTGCTGATCCTGACCGCCAAAGCTCTGCTGTGACTGTGCGGCCTGCTGAGACTGAGCACCAAAATTCTGCTGGGAATCCTGCGATGCAAATCCCTGCTGCTGAGAGCCGCTTCCCGGCGTCTGAGACTGTGAAATGGTTGAACTCGACTGACGCTGCGCAAAATCCTGCTGACGCTGCTCAGAGCCAGAGTCCTGCTGCTGATTGAAGCTTTGCTGGCGCTGTGTAGAATCCTGCTGACGCTGCGCAAAATCCTGCTGACGCTGAGCCTCAAAAGACTGCGGCTGCTGAGATTGCCCGGGCTGTTGGGTCTGAGTAACGTGTTGAGACTGTGCGGGCTGCTGAGGCTGAGCCTGCTGCCCCCGGTTCTGAGCGTTCTGCTCCTGAGAACTCTGCGCGGCAAAGCCCGACTGCTGCTGATTCACGGGAGTCTGAGGCTGCCCCTCAAAACGCTGCTGCGTGGGAGGAACCTGGGAAGTGCCGCGCGGGGGAGTAGCCGGTCGGGAAGATACCTGAGCCTCGGTACCACGCGCATCAGCCGAATCGCGTGCATCCGTAGGCTTACCCTGCGACTGACCCGAAGGCTGCTCGGGGCGCGACTCGCGTGAAGGAACCTGCTGCTGTGCGGACTCTGAAGATACAGGCTCCTGTCGTGCAGCCTCGGACCGTTCGGCACCTGCTGCAGCGGCAGAACCTGCGGACCCCTGAGAATCCTGTGCGTCGCTGAGGGGCTCTCGCGCATCGTAAGAAACACCCGAACCCTGCGCGACTCCCGGTTGCTGTGCGCTCGTCTCCGGCGCGGATGGGGCATTGTGGGTATCGCGAGCGGGCTCGCGGGTAGGCTCCGAAACCTGAGGCTTTGAAGCCTCGGCGGTGCCGCTCTGACGGTTTACGGGGGTCTCAGGAGCGCTCTGCTCGGAACGCACCTGCGAATCGGCTGAAGAGCCTGCCGCTGCACCGGAACCGGATGCGCCCGCACGCTCACCCGCGACCTCGCGCGGCTCGGAACCGGCTGGCGCCGCATCCTGAGCGTGGGCAGACTCCGCCTGAGTCTTCTGCTCAGGGGTCTGCTGATGGGAAGTTTTCTGCTCGGCAAACTGTTCGGAAATAGTCGGCGCGGTACGCTGCTTCGGGGCAGAATCCTGCGCAGACTCACCGCTCTGCTCAGAGCTTGACGATGGCGAGGGCTTCGCGCTGGAAGAACCCTCAGAAGAGCCCGATGCGGCAGATGAAGACTCCGCCGTCGAGGGTGCCTGCTCATTCTCAGGCTCGGGCTCCTCAATCCACAGCTGCCAACCTTCGGGAACAGGACCCCATGCGGGATCGGGCCGCCACGTCGGGGTAGGAGACCACCCGGCAGGCGGTTTGGGCCAATTTGGGGGCGGATTGAAGACGAGAGCCATCTGAACCTTCCTTCACTACTGGCGCCAAAAACACCCGGAAGCGTAGGCACGAGTAGCCTCAAATTTTAAACTACGGTAACCCTCAAATTATGGCATATTTCCCATAAAATATAAGCCCGAAAAGTTCATAGGCGGGTAAATTATTACACCGTAAGGCAACCCGCACAGATGGCCCCGGTGTGACATTCGGGGGAGGGTCCCCTCTATTATGGATACTATGAGCACTAATCACCAGCAGGAACCCGGACATCACGGTTCTGAGTTCATTCCAACAAACCAACCACCTGGCGCAGTCACTAATACCCAAAATATGCCCACGATGCTGAGCCCGCATCAGGCAGAAAGTTACGGGTACGGCGCTGAGCCTACCTTCGCCTCCGCTGAGTATTACAGGAGTAACCGCCTTACCCGTAAGGAACTTCTGGAACGCGCCAGCGAGCTGCCCTATCACCGGTTATCGCATGTGAACCCGCGTGCGCGTTGGTTCACCCCGGTTCTTGAGGGCTTGCTGATTGCCGGCATCTATTTTGTGCTCCTGCTGATTGTGAGCTTTGCGCTGCTGGCATTCGCCGTGATGCTGCGCGTCCCTTACGATTACCTGACCGATCTGCAGCGTATTTACGCGAACGTTTTTAAGACCCCGCTTGTTTTTATTGCGCTCCTTATTACCATCATTCCGGTGATTCCGGCGATTTTCATTGCGCGCCTGATTACCAACTTCAAACCCTTAGGGCTGATTCACTCCATTGCGGGCCGCATGCGGTGGTCCTATTTAGGTGTTTTCCTAGTTTTTGGGTTCCTCATTTTCGGTCTTTACAATGTGGGGAACTTGGTTCTGGCTGGTTCTTTGACCACGCAGAACAGCGTGCATCCGCTGAATTCCGGCATGTTCTGGCTGTACATTGTGCTTATTCTGTTGATAGTTCCGTTCCAGTGCTACGCCGAGGAACTGCTCTTCCGCGGTTATCTCATGCAGACCGTGGGTCGGTGGCTGAAGAATCCCGTTTGGGCAATTATTATTCCAGCGCCTATCTTTATGGTACTGCATGGTTACGGACTGTGGGGTCTGCTTTCTGTGCTGACGATGGCTCTGATCGCCGGGTTCTTGTGCTGGTACACCGGCGGTCTTGAAGCCGGTATCGGCCTGCATATTGCGAATAATGTTTCGATTTTTATCTTTGGACTGCTGGGTCTGGCTGACCCCTTTGACGCGAATCGTGAGGCTCAGGCGCTTGACTTTGTGCAGGCCCTTATTCTGCAGCTTGCCTTCGCCGGGCTCGTGTGCATGTACACCTACCGGCAAAAGAGGAAAGCCGCTCTGAACCAGGGGCAGGATGCGGCTGCTGCTTCCTCGGCTGAGGGTGCGTCAATGGGTATGGAAGCGCCCGCTTCTTCCTCGGATGCGCCAGCCGCAGCACCGGCTTCGGGTGCTGCGCACGCGGCCACACAGCCCGGTATGTCCGTGAAAAATGCTGCTGCTTCACCTGCTGCTGATACTTCTGCTTCTGCACCGCAAGGGTCGCAGGCGCCGGTACAATCACAACCTGCTGCCTCTGTGGCGGGGAACGCCAAGCCCGCACAGGATAATGCTTCGGTAAAATCGGCGTCTTCGGCTGCCCCCGCCAGCCCGCAAACGGCTGAGGAGCATCGTGCACCCGAGCGGAATATCGCGGAGAAACCGGCTGCGCAGGCACCGGCCGCGAAGCCTGTGGAAGGCGCTCGTAAGAGCGAGCAGAATGATACGTCGGTCAAGGCTTCTGCCCCCGCGCAGCCCGAACGTTCGGCACCGGCTAATAAGCCTGCACCAATCGGTAAGCCTGCGCCAGCCAAGGAATCTGTGCCGACTCATGAGTCAGCCCAGTCCCAGAAACCGGCGCAAACTGCCAAACCGGCACAGGCTCATGAATCGACTCAGCCCCAAAAGCCGGTACACACTAACGAATCAGCCCAGGCTGAGCGTTCGACGAGCGCGAATACCGCAGCCCGCGCGACAGGGAAAGAAGCGCAGACCGCCGATAAGCCCGCGCAGTCTGCACAGGCGAGGACTATCGCCGATGAGCTCAAGCCTGCCGTGGTTGCCCCTGCAGCAGCGGAAAAGGCTCCGTCAGGCATAGACCTGGATGCGGCGCAGAAAGCTGCACGCGCCTCCGCGCAGAAGACTCAGCAGGGCTCGAATCAGGCCGGTTCTTCGGTGCGTGCCTCCGGGGCACACGGGTCTGCGTCGAATGCAGCCGCGCCGCAGAAGGAAACCGCTAGCGCATCCACTGCGCAGGCAGACGATACGAAGAACCCTTCCTCAAAGAACTTCGCGCCGGATACCTCCACAATGAGCATTCCCGTGCAAAATGCCTTGTCAGCCTATGAGCGTGCCAAAGCTCAGGCCCTAGCTCAGCAGAAAGAAGCTGCCCGGCAGAAGGAAAGCGGGCAGGGCGCATCCGCTAAGAATGCGGCTGCGGACGGCTCGGTTGCAGCCTCACAAACCTCGCGGGCTCAGCAGGAGGCATCCCAGAACACCTCAGAGGTTCCCTGGGCTACCGCTCCGATTCCGAAAATCTCGCCGGAAGCCGCACAATCGCATAAGCAGGGATCAACCGACGCTTCACCGTGGACTTCGGCGTTCCCCGTCATTCCCAAACCCAAGAAGTAGGCGCATAGTATGACCGTTGATGCCGTCAAAAATATCGAAGACCTCGCCCAGTTCGTCTGCGATTCGCCCGTCTCATATCTGGCGGCGCGAACCGTGGCGCGGCGCCTGCAGGCGGCGGGGTTTACCGAGCTGAACGAAACCGAGCCGTGGCAGAATGAGGCTGCCGTCGGCAGGCATTTTGTGATGCGTGACGGCGCGATTATCGCTTGGGCTGGCGGTCGGCGGGCGCAGAAAGCGAGCGGTTACCGGGGGCTGGGTGCGCATACGGATTCGCCGTCGCTTAAGCTCAAGCCGAGTTCGTCGGTGACAGCGGCAGGATGGCATCAGATGGGCGTCGAAAATTACGGTGGCGCACTGCTTAATTCCTTTTTGGATCGTGAGCTGCGCGCCGCCGGGCGCCTGACGGTACTTCGGGAAGACGGCACCCTTCAGGATCGCTATGTGGTGACTGGACCGTTGGCGCGTGTGCCGCAGCTGGCCCCTCATCTGGATCATAAACGTAATGAGCTGACCCTCGATAAACAGTTCAATATGTACCCCATTTGGGGTGTGGATGATACCGAGAACGATGTGCTCGCCTATTTGGCGCAGCAGACCATCGACGAGGGTGGTCCGGTCGATCCGGAGCAGATCGTTGGTTACGATGTGCTCTTCGCGGATGCGCAGGAACCCCGCTGTTTCGGGCGAGACGGAGAGTTTTTCGCCTCGGGCAGGTTGGATAATCTCTCGTCGGTTCATGCCGGATTGTGCGCCTTGGAGCGCTATGTGGCCGAGAATGCTGACGAAGACTCGGCGCATACCGTGATGCTTGCGGGATTCGATCACGAAGAGATCGGTTCTGAAACCCGCAGCGGCGCCGCTGGTCCGTTCCTGGAGGATGTGCTGGTGCGGCTCTCGCAGGCTCGCGGAGAGAGCCAGGATGAGTACCGCCGCTCGCTCGCCGATTCGGTATGCCTTTCGGCGGACGCCGGGCATCTGGTGAACCCGAACTATCAGGGGCATCACGATCCAACGGTGCGCCCGCTTCCCGGTGCTGGACCGCTGCTGAAGATCAACGCGAATCAGCGGTATGCAACCGATGCGGTGGGTGCCGGTATTTTTGCGGCGGCGTGCAAGGCGGCGGGCGTTCCTTATCAGGAGTTCGTGTCGAATAACAATATGCCCTGCGGTTCCACGATCGGGCCTATCACCGCCACCAGGTTGGGGATGCGCACCATCGATGTGGGGATTGGACTACTGTCGATGCACTCGATGCGCGAAATGTGCCACGTTCGCGATATGGCATACCTGACCCGCGCGGTGGAAGGCTTCTATCGGTTGTAGTTGTTTCATCCTTTCCGCCCCTTCCATGGGGTGATAAAAAGAGCCTTGATCGTGAATACAGAGGATATTTCCAATGCTTTATTCACGATCAAGGCTCTTTTAGGAGGGTAAAGAATCGGTCATTCAGGCAGATGTGGGATTATATGATGCCGTAAATAGTGAGCAAAACGAGGAGCTTCAGCTCTTTCAAGCGCCCCACATAAATCTGATTCGCCATATTTATGAATGAAATATCTTTCTTGGAATAAATATATTTCTGCGAGGTCACCCTTTCGCATAACAAGAGAATTTCTATCTGCTCTGCCAAAAGATTTTTCTGTATAGGTCATGAGAAGATCATCAGCGCTGATGGTTACATAGGGTAAGGGCTCGTCGGTATTTTCGCTCGTTTCCCAGTAATCCAGGAGAGCTTTGTCGTTGGTGACTAAGTAGTCAATATTGTGCTTCACCATTGCCGCATGTATATGAAGGTCGTTCTTATCGGGGTATCCATGTATTGAGGAGATAGGGTAACCTTCTAACACGAACACAGATTTACCTATCTGCTCTCTAACCTTCACCCGTGCAGCGTCATTTCCAGTTGGGTTTCCTCTAAGCCAGTGGTACCCCCACTCGTCGAGAATATTCTGTGTTGTGTGTATATCGAAGTACTTTTTATTTAGTATCTGGTTAGGAAGAAGTATCCAATCCCTGAGTGTTTTACTCAGCAGAATATTGGTATCTAGAAGAATAGAAGTCGCCCCGTTGCTCATGCTATTTAGTCTAGCAAAGTAACGGGGCGATACATCTGAATTACTCACGAATTCCGAGTTCTGCCTCTATATCCCAGATTTTCATGAGCGCCTGTTTCTGGCGCTCCAATTGGGCGCGCTGGTATGATTCCAGATCTTCGCGCATAATGCGGAAATGCGAGCCTACCTTATGTGCGGGAATTTCTCCGTTACGGATCATTTTTACGAGAGTCGGCCGTGATATACCCAGTTCTTTCGCGGCGGCGGTCGTGGTAAATACTCGCGCCTGGGAGACTATAGCCAGATCTTCACCGGAACGAACGGCTGCGATAAGCTCACGAATCAACCCCGATAGTTTAGGGCCAAGTTCCTCCGAGTCCTTCCCCTGTACTTGCAGAAAGAACGAGACTTCAGTGGTATCTCCATGCTCATTACGAGTACCAGGGATGAGCTTCTGTACTTCTTCGCGTAGCTGCGGGTCGTTTAAATCCGCACGGGTCAGCGTTGAAGTGGTCATGATGTACCTCGCTGTTAGATATCACGTACAGGTACCCCGCATGCGCTTACATTCGGTTCAGTGCATCTGCAACGCTGGGGTATGTGCTCTACAGTCTACAGGAATAAATGAAATAAAAGAAAACAAATTTCGAATATTTCGTATATAGATTAATGTTACTTTTATCGCAGAAATAGTGCCTGTGCCTCCGAGCAGACCCTGAGCGTGAAGAATAATCACATCATGTTAGTCCCTGCGGGCAAGCGCCCATAGTGCGGATGCGCATCCCAGAAGACCCCAAAAACCGACGACTATTACGTCTAAGATTTGTATCTGGCCGATGTCGAAGAGGGTGGCTCGCACAAGGTTTGCCGCAGGCACGAACGGCAGGAACTGCTGAATGTGCACGTACCAGTCGGGCATCCGCTCGGGCGGGTAGTTAATCGGCGCAAACAGCAAAACCATGAAGGTAATAGACTGCGTCACGATAGTCAGAAGTGACGCTGGAACCCAGTACGCAAGCATAAACCCTAACACCGCCATAACAACTTGAAGCGCGAACACAACGGCAATAGCGCCGATATTCAGGTTCACATCAAAACCAAATTTGAGCTTCGCGGCTACACCGCCCGCAATAATGCCGGGAAGAGCGAGAACCGCCCAAACGAGTACATCTGCCGCCAGAATCGCTAGACGCGGCACCGGAAGGGACCGCTGATAGTCGAACATACCGTTCGTCTTAGCGGTAGCGATAAACTGGGGAGCTATTACACACCCCATAGAAATGAAGTTCACCGTTACCGCGCCGGACGCCAGATATTCTGCAGAGTTTCGGTCAAGATGCGGCATGAAGAAAGACACGCCGTAAAGAAGTGCAAACGCTAATAGGACCTGCACTACCGCAAAAAGCGGCGCATTGATGGCGTTACGAATCAGCGACCAACGGATTAGCTCGACCGTGGCACGTACCGTCGAAATTCGTGAGGGAACGAGGGTGCTAGTCATGGTTAATCATCTCCTCATAGTTATCGGCCAAAGATGCCGAGCCTATGCGGTAGCTTTCGACGCATCCCGCACGAATTCCTGAAAGCACATGGGGCAAGGCCAGCTCAAGCGCATCGGTACTCAGGGTTACGGTAAACTCCCGAGGGCTGGAAGAATCACCCTCTATGCGTTTTTCCATATATTCCTTATTTGGCATATTCCCTAGTGAGGATGATGTTTTTATATCTAGTGCGCTGCGAAGTTCTTGAAGGAACTCCGGGGTAGCCGTGATCGAGAGCGTACTTTTTGCTTCCGCCAAACCCAGCGCGCTTGTCGGTTCATCACGAACTAGCCGCCCCTTATTGAACAGCAGGTACCTATCGGCATGGCGCTCTACCTCCAGGAGGTTGTGGGTTACGATCAGCACCGTGGCACCCTGCTCGGCGCGCCTTCGCAGCATCGTCCACAGCAGTTCACGGCGCACCGGATCGACATCGTTCGTGGGCTCGTCGAAGAGATAGATGGGGGCGGGTGCGGTGACCGCCATACCGAATGAGGTCAGGCGCTTAATCCCACCCGAGAGCTTATGCCCCGGCCTGTCCGCCCAATCCCCTAAATCGAGAGTATCGAGAGTTTTCTGAACCGCCCGTTGTGCCTGCTTCGACTTCAACCCGCGAATGCGAACGGCCGTAGCGATCGCCTGGCGTGGGGTTACTCCCTCCAGGGACGATGCGACCTGCGGCATGATCGCACATACCTGCCGGGCTTGCTCCGGGTGGGCAATGAGGTCGGTGCCGTCGTACATGATGCTGCCCGCATCCGGCTTTGTCAGCCCCACAATTTGGTTAAGAAACGTCGTTTTCCCAGCACCGTTGTGACCGATCAGCGCCGTTACCTCCCCGGGTATAAGCCGCACACTAATATCGTCATTCGCACGGGTTTTGCCGAATGACTTGCATAACCCCGTGACGATAAGACCGCCCTGCGCTTTCGCGGTGGATACACCCCCGGGTAAGGCGGAACCAGAGATACCTGCCATAGGTGCTTCAACCTGCCTTATGCTCTTGTCGTGAACACCGAATATGCAATAGCGTATCCCCGTTTTTTCGGCGTACCCGTGACATTCGTCAGGGGTGCAGGCTAGGGCATCCTCGCGCCAAAAAATCGACCTTGAAATCGGTTCGGCAATCCATGACATTTAACATAGGCTCCTTCCGCTCGCCGGTGTATGCTCAAAGAGCCTCATTTATGATAGGGATACATTATTCGGCAGCGAGTACCGACGGAGCGAGCATGACAACGACGCGCACACCGCATGTCTCTCAGCGTGATACGGGTACGCCGGAGAACCGCCGCCTTCAGCCAGGTAGTGCCGATGCCCCATTCTTCGATAAATCGGGTATTGTGCGAGGTCTGGTCTGGGGGAGCTGCCTCAACATTTCCGCCAGCGGTTTTATACTGATCGCCATCAGTAACACCGGTGAAGCTGAGCTCGTCAAAAATAACCTGATCCTGTGCACGCCGCTGTACCAAATATGTATGGTGCTGTTCTTTGCCGCCAATACAATGCCGCAGCTGATACCTGTGAAAAATACAGTACTGCGTACAGCCTTATGGTGTGTTCTGGTGACGGTACCTATTGGTTACATTATTGCCTTATACCCGCAGGGCAGTGCGGGGATTCTCTATAGCATGTCCCCCATGTGGGCGGCACTGTGGCTGATGAATGTGCACGTACCCTTCAAACTGGGGGTAAAAACAGCTGTTGGTATTGCGGTAGTCTTCACCGCTAACTACTTTGTTGGTGTGGTGGGGCAGGGGTATCTCGACGATTCGCCAACCATCCCGTTCCCCGCTCTAGCGGGGGATAAAGCCCTTAACGGGTTCTTTCTCTTCGATATTTGTACCACGTTCTACGTTGTCGCTTACTTCGTGGGGCGCAGCATGCACAAGAGCCGGGAACACAAGGCTATTGAAAAAGAACTCGGTATCCTCAGCGAACGTGAACGCATCGCTCGCGATGTGCACGATGTTCTGGGGCATTCCCTCACGATCGTGAACCTCAAGGCCGAGCTGGCCGCAAAACTCGTGGAAACCAACGCCCCCGCCGCGCAGGCGCAGATGCGGCAGGTCGCCCAGCTCTCCCGCCAAGCCCTCGCGGAGGTGCATTCTACCGTCACCCGTTTGCGCGTTCCCGACCTTGAAGGTGAGATTCTGGCATCTTCACGCGCCCTGGAAACCGCTGGAATACAGGCGAATCTGCCCGATGCGACAACCGCTGCGAACATTGCGGGCATGAACTCTTCCCTGTTCAGTTGGGCGCTGCGGGAGACCGTTACCAATATCGTCAGGCATTCTCACGCCACCTACGCCACCGTGCGGCTGAACTCCACCGGGTTAGAGGTTATCGACAACGGCGTGGGAATCGGTGATGCCCCGTGTAAGAGCGGACTCACCGGTCTGCGCGCCCGCATCGAAGACGCAGGCGGCACCCTTACACTCGGGAACGCACCCGAACACTGGCTGCAGCAGGCGCCTGTTGCAGGTGTGGGGGATGGGTGCCGCATCCGCATCAGCATGGACGAGAAGACCGACGAGATTATGGGGTAGCCGTGCCGCTGAGAATACTTCTTGCCGACGATCAGCAGATGATTCGTGAAGCGCTTGCCATGATTCTCGATCTTGAAATTGATCTTGAGGTGGTCAAGCAGGTGGGCCGCGGTGATGAGGTGCTGCCTGCCGTGCGTGAAACCCGCCCGGATGTGGCGCTTCTTGATATTGAAATGCCCGGCGCCACTGGGATTGAGGCGGCCGCCGAACTTGCCCGTTCGGGCCTGACCTCGCAGGCGGGCGCACCTGTTCGCTCGCTTATTCTGACGACTTTTCGCCGTCCCGGGTATTTACGCCGCGCCCTGGAGGCAGGGGCGAGCGGGTTTGTGGTGAAAGACGGCACGGCATCGCAGCTGGCGCAGGCGGTTCGCCGTACCGCGGCGGGGCTGCGTGTGGTCGATTCGGTGCTGGCTGAGGAAGCAAAATGGCAGGGCTCTTCGCCGCTGACCGGGCGTGAGACCGAGGTTCTTCGTGCCGCCGAGACCGCCGGGAGTGTCAAAGAAATTGCGGGGATGCTCGGGCTGTCTTCGGGAACGGTACGTAACCACCTCTCGGCAGCTATGACGAAGATCGACGCCATTAACCGGCATGAGGCGGTGCGCATCGCCCGCGACAACGGGTGGCTTTAGTCGCGCCCTCTTGCCGTAAGTCGTACACTTTCCTGCGTATCGTACGTTTTAACCCTACGAATATGCAGGAAAGTGTACGATATATACCGTTATACCGTGCCTAGGTGCACACTACCGACAATACATTCTCCCGCCGTATCAGGCAGCGGGAAAGAAAGAGAACTCGGTGAAATACCTCAAACCATATTTTGTATTTTGCGCACGCGTCACGACTTTAGCCTGGCGAGTATCATCCCCGAAAAACCTTAGCGTACTGGCCGCCGTCATTATCTCTGCGCTCGCTCTGATCGCCTGCCCCATTCTGCTGGGCTATGGTGTTCAGCGCACCCTCGAAAACCCCGAAGTTTGGCGTCAAAACCTTGCCACCCTCGTGATTCTTTACAGTATTTTGTGGCTAATCGGGCAGAGCTTTCGGTATCTTTTCTACCCTGCCTACGGGTTCATCGAGCAGAAAATGCAATCGCGCCATATGGCGGATGCGCTCGTCACCAGCATCAGCGCCGACCCGCGCGCACGCGCTACGCTAGGCGCCTCCGAAATTGCGTATGCCGTCGATGCGCAGGCCGCATCCATCCGCGAAACCCTCGCCACCTTGTACCTCTCAATTCTGCCCGCCGGGGTTGGTTGTATCGCCGGTGCTGTCTCGATCCTGGTGATGGGTGGCGTGCTGGAGCTTGGTATATTTTGCGGGTTTGTAGCTCTCTATCTGGCTGGAAGCATGCCGCTGATTGCGCGTCATCAGAAGTTTCAGGGTGAATTCTTTGACGGCTCAATGCGCAGTTTCGGCACCCTGGAAAACACGCTTCGTCTCTGGCGTGAAAGCAGAATCCTTGGGGTGGCTCCCTTTCTGCGTGACCGATATGCCCAAGGCCGCCTGCCTGTAGAAGCAAAAGCTCTCAAAAGTTACCGTTACACCATGTTGTTACACACCTGGCAGGGCGCGATGTTGGCTCTATGCCTGCTCGCGATAGTGCTCAAAACCGTATTATTCGGTGACGGTTCTCCGGCGCAGATTACGGGTACTGCGGTGGCACTCATCGGAGTGTGCGCGGCGGCAATTGGTCCGCTCCAAGCCGTCGGCTTTGGGGTATCGACCATCGCTGTTTCGGCAGAGCGTTACCGGCAGGCGCACCATAAAATAGCCGCTTTTGCCGCCGAAGATTCGGGGTATCTCGTCGACTATGTCGTAACCACAGGTGAGCTTTCCCTCCGCGTGGATGCACGCAACCTGAGTGAAACATCCTATGGTGTGTATACGGTGAAGCCGGGTCGCCCGTGTTGGGTGCGTGGTGCATCCGGCGCGGGAAAAAGTCTGCTTCTAGAACGGTTTCTTGGGGTACGCGCGACAACTACCCCCGCTTATATGTCGATGAGCGCGCCGCAAGGCACTCTTCGGTTCGTCTACTTGCCGCAGGAAGCTGGGCTGCTGGTTGGTACCGCGCATGAGAATGTGGCGTTTGGGCGCGACATTCCGGTGCATATATGCGACCGGTATCTGCAGGCGGTGGGGCTAAGCGAATTTACTTCTAGTGGTGCTCGATGTCATGACACCGTCGCGGGTGAGAGAGGCAGCGTGTCCGGGGGAGAGGGCAGGCGTATCGCCTTGGCGCGTACTTTGGCGGCGGCCGAAACCTTGAATGAGCAGAAAGCCCTGAGCCCCGCGACCGTCATGGTTCTCGATGAGCCGACCGCCGGGCTGGATGCGCCTACCCGTGCCCGCGTCTGGGAACTGATTGAGCGAGCGGCCCATACCGCAATCGTGCTGGTGAGCACCCACGATGAGGATGCGCCCGCCCGGCAGGACGATACCGTCATTGAACTCTAACGTGGTGCGAACCCTAGAAATGAGAATGTTTTACCCGTAAATCATGCGGTAAATGTTGAATTAACCCTTTTCACCGGGGTATAGCACACGGCACGCATTATGAAATTTACCCCCCCCGTGATGACTCTCGGGCGGATGAGCTGGAGCACCGCAGATTCCGAGTGCGCGAGGCACCAAATCTGCGTGCGGAAGGCGCGCAAGCGCAGTAGGAATGCTGTTCTACGAGATAGTAGAAACGGCTCAAGCGATCCTCATCAACTACATTCTGATTGATGGATCAGCTCAAACCGTTTCTTACATCGTAGGCGTTATCTCAACCTGGATTAAGAATCTGAGGTAACGACCCTGCTCACTGGAAGGGCTTGGTAGCGGCAACTATTGAGCCCTTCCGTTCATGAGCTTTGCATCATGAAATATGCTTTTAGTCTAGCACACCGCCTACTGGCTGCCGAAGGTCGTTCTTCCGCAAGAGAACCTTAGATACAGCCTTTGCCTGGAAAGCACAACAGCTTTTTGCAACCGCCTCGGAAAATACGGCTGCGCGGTACGTTATCCCAACTTATCCCTAGAAATCCCTTAAAGGGGATAACTAGTTTTGCCGCTTGTCTCAACTTATCGGGACTTATCTTAAAAATCCCGATAACCCCCGATAGGTTCCGATAACTTTTGTTCTCCCACATAAAGGCTCTTTTTTTATAGGGCCTACCGAATTAGCGAGAGCAGTTCCTCGTGCACAGTGGTATCGCCCGTAACCTCCGGGTGGAAAGAAATGCCGATAATATTCCCGGCGCGCACGCCCACAATCTTGCCCTCATGATGCGCCACCACCTGCACACCTTCACCGGCGCGGGTCACAATCGGCGCGCGAATAAACGCCGTATCGATCACGACTTCCTCACCCGAGGGGGTAAGCCACGGCAAATGAACCTGCGCTGAATCGACCTGTGAACCGAAGGCGTTACGCCCAACCGAAACATCCAACACACCGAGCGACTGCTGCCCCGGAGCCGGATCGTCAATCACAGTCGAGAGCATGATCAACCCGGCGCAGGTTCCCAGGGTCGGCAAGCCCCCCGAAATCGCCTCAATCAACGGCTGGCGCAGTCCAAAAATCCTGGTCAGCCTGTCAATCGTGGAAGATTCGCCGCCGGGCAGAACCAGCGCATCCAGGTTCGCCAGCTGCTCGGCACTTTTGACGAGCACCGCCTGCGCCCCCAGAGATTCGAGCATGCGCGCGTGTTCGGCAACGCCGCCCTGCAGCGCCAAAACACCCACGGTTTTGCCCGCACCGGGCAGGGTAGCCGGGGGAAAAACCTCAGTCTCGCTCATGAGCCTATCTTTCTGCAACACTAGGTTGCTCACACAATGTAGACGTTAGGTTTCGGGCTGCGTTTGAGAGCGCCAAACTCACCCGAGCAGATAACGTATCTGAACAGAATCGGGGGCGAAGCCCGCACCGAGCTTCACCCCCTGCACGCCTTAGCTGGGCGCCCTCACCTGAACCGAATATAATCGATCGGTGAGCGCGCATCCGCTACATGGCGGCCTATACTTACCAGCCGCGCTCCGCCAGACGATGCGGCGCGGGCAGATCGGCAACGTTGATGCCGACCATGGCCTCGCCCAAACCGCGTGATGCATCCGCCAGTTTTTCGGGATCGTTGTAGAACGCGGTCGCCTTCACGATGGCCTTAGCGCGTGCCTCGGGATTGCCGGATTTGAAGATGCCGGAGCCGACGAATACGCCGTCCGCACCCAGCTGCATCATCATGGCGGCGTCGGCGGGGGTTGCCACGCCACCGGCGGTAAACATGACCACGGGCAGCTTACCGGTCTTCGCAACTTCGAGCACCAGGTCGTAGGGGGCGGCAAGTTCTTTCGCCTTCACGTACAGCTCATCGGGCATGGTGTTGTACAGGCCCTGCAGCTCAGCGATCTGGCGCTTAATGGTGCGGATATGCTTGGTCGCCTCCGAGACGTCACCGGTGCCAGCCTCACCCTTCGAGCGGATCATGGCCGCACCCTCGGCGATACGGCGCAGCGCCTCGCCCAGGTTGGTGGCGCCGCATACGAACGGCACCGTGAACTGGTGCTTGTCAATGTGGTTCACGTAATCGGCGGGGGAGAGTACCTCTGACTCGTCGATGTAATCCACCTTGAGGCTTTCAAGAATCTGCGCCTCAACAAAATGCCCGATGCGCGCCTTCGCCATCACGGGAATCGAGACGGCGTTAATGATGCCCTCAATCATGTCGGGGTCGGACATACGGGCCACGCCGCCCTGAGCACGAATATCGGCGGGTACGCGCTCAAGCGCCATGACGGCGACGGCGCCAGCATCTTCGGCGATCTTGGCCTGTTCGGGGGTGACGACGTCCATAATGACGCCGCCCTTGAGCATGTCGGCAAGCCCGCGCTTCACGAGCGGGGAGCCGGTTACTGGGGAATTAGTCTGTTCAGTCATGCCCCCATTTTCTCACGTTCGATGCATGGACGCTCACTTTGCGACGGAATTTCTGCGGATGCGCGCGCATCTTTGTGTCTGCATGACACGAATCGTCATATTTCGTGAGGTTTGCGGCGCTATAAAGCCTCGTAAGCCGACTCCTATAGAACAGATAACTAGACCGCTCGGTGTGCACCCCTGCACGGGGTATCTTACATTCGCGCGTCTTTTGCATTTAGAACCACAGCACCGCGAAGAGAGTGCCGTTCAGCATAAAGCCCCGTATTTTTACCCCGTGATATGTTGGAATATGCGTGCCTTCACAGGTGTTATTCTGGCGCTGTTTATTCCTCTTCAATCTCCAACACACATCAAGGAACATCACCGTGCTTGAAGTCATTATTGCCCTATCGCTGGCAATTCTTCTGGGTAATATCCTTGCCCATAAAATACGAATAACCCCCGCCATTATGCTCATTTTCATGGGGCTTGTGCTGGCACTCATCCCCGTTCACGCCATGCACGAGGTGCGTGAGGCCGGGCTGCCCCCGCACGTGATTCTCGAAATCTTCCTGCCCGTGATGCTGTTCTGGGAGACCCGAAACACCTCTTGGCGTGAGGTACGCACCCGTCTGCGCGGCATTCTGCTCTCGGGCACAGTGCTCGTAATTTTTACGGCGTTCGTTATCGCCTGGGTGCTTCACACCTTCATGGGCATCTACCTGTGGCATGTGGCGCTGATTATCGGTGTGGCGCTTGCCCCCACCGATGCCGTGGCTGTGGCAACGCTCAACGGCAAACTCCCCAAAGCCTCCATTACCACCCTCAAAGCGGAAGCACTCATTAACGACGGCACCACCCTAGTTCTTTTCGTGCTCGCTCTGCAGCTTGCGGGCGGTCATGAGCTGGCCCTGGGGACCGCATCCGGAATGTTCTTCTTCTCGTTCCTGATTGGAACTCTCGTTGGCCTGGCCGTCGGATGGGGCGCGAATAAGCTGCGTGCACACATCGGCAACCCCATGAACTTCAGTGTGTTCATATTCACCATACCGTTTATTGCTTTCTTCCTGTCTGAAGAGATCGAGCCTTTTGAAGGCATGAAAGGTTCCGGAGTGGTAGCCGTGGTGGTCGCCGCCTTCTACCTGACCTACCGCGGACCGGATACCATCAAACCCCAAAACCGCTTCTACGGTCTGCCCATCTGGTCGTTTGTTTCCTATGTCATGAACGGTGCGCTCTTCGTGCTTGTGGGTGTGCAGCTGCCCAGCGCCACCGAGCATATGGAAGGCGTCATTCATGAATACAACTATGCGTGGGCTTCTGCACTCGCCGTGATTGTGGTGGCATGGCTCGTTTCCATTGCGGCGCGTTTTATCTTCCTGCACGTCACGATTGGTATTATTCGTGCCCTTGACCGTTCAGAAAAGCAGAGGCGGCTGCGCACAACTTTCCGTGGTCGTGTGGTGAGCACCTTTGCGGGGCTGCGCGGCGGTGTTTCCCTCGCGGTGGCTCTATCTGTGCCGAGTGGTGTTCCCGGGCGTGACTTTATTATCTTTATTGTTGCGGGCGTGGTTCTGCTGTCGATGGTGGTTCAGGGGATGCTCCTGCCGCTGGTTATCAGGTGGGCGAAAATTCCGGTTGATACCACCGAAGAAGACGAGATTAATAATGCGGTGCGCACGATCATTGCCGAGTCCTTTGACTCTGTGGCTGAGGTCGGCCAGGACATTGGTGCACCACAGGAGATTATCGACCGCATTGCCGAAGAACAGATGTACAACGCGAGTATGTACCGCAACCTGCACACCATTCGTAAGCACGGTGCGAACGCGCCGGAAGAAGCCCGCCGCATTATTGAGGCGAGTGACCTTGAGAAAGAGCTGCGCCTGCGGCATTTGGAGAAACAGCGTGAGGTGCTCAAGCGCCTGCGTAATGAGCGCAAGATCGACATGAACGTGCTCCACGCGATTCAGGAACGCCTAGATATTGAGGAGATACGCGTGCTCGGTCCAGTCGAATTGGAGTAGCCCCGAACGGCCCCCAGAAGTGCTAAACCCCGGGTGTATTCTATATTCCATATATGGAATATTAAGGACGCTCCCGGAGTTCTATGCGGAATTTTAGGGCGCTGCACGGTATTCTGGTACACGTGAGCACGAAACCCTCGGCATCGACCCCGCCCCCGAGCGGAAAAGTTCCGCGCGCTGTTGGTACCGCGCAAGGGCGCGCATCGTTGATGCTGCACGCGCTGATATACCTTATCTTTGGGATTATCACCGTTTTTGTGCAGACCCCTGATAATGTTTTCGCCAAAATACTTTTGGGCCTCTGGATGCTCGCGCTCGGCACCTCACACGCGCTCACGGCCCGCGGGATGCACTACGGGCCCGCGACTAGCGCATCGCTCAGCTCGGCGGCACTCGTGCAGGCGGCATCCGGGGCTTTGCTCGTGATAATGCCGGATACCCTTGCTCTTATTATTCTGGCGGTATGCGCCGGTTCGGGTCTGCCGGGGCTGATTAAGCTGCTCTTGGGTACGCGCTACCGTAGTGCGGTGGCTGTGTGGCGTGACTGGGTTCTGGAAGGGGGCGTGCTTCTTGCGGTTGCTTTACTTCTGCCGTTTGTAGGGGAGATCGGGGCGAAAGCGACCCTGGGAGTTCCCGGCGGCGGGGCGCTAATTATCGGCGTTTTTCTGCTGGTGGGTTCTCTGGGACCGAGCGAGAAAGCGGGCGCTGACCGAACAAAACCTTAGTTCATATAGCACCCAGGTTTTAGAGGTGTATTGCAACGGCGCGTACACTGGTTAGACACACACAAGAGGAGGAACGAGTGGCTGAAGAACGCCCCCGCGGATTTAAAGCGCAGGTGAAAGGTCCCCTGCTGGTTGCCGCTGCTCTGGCTGTAGCGGCTTTCTTCGCCGTATTTATTTTTGCAACCGGCGGCACCCGCAACCGCCCCAATCTCGTGTTGGCCTTAGGTGTGGCGGGCGCGGTTTTTGTGGTCACCCTCGTAGTGTGTGCAACCCTGATCTTAGCGGAACGCCCGAACGATCCGTCCCTGGGGCAGGGTACGGGTATCAACAAATCCTCGGCAAAGCTTTACGAACAGGCGAAGGCCAAGCGTGAGGCGGCGGAGCGTGAAAAAGTCCGGGAACAGGGGGACTCACAAGCGACTGGAACCAAAGAGACAACAGCCGAGAATGACGCTGAGCCCCCTAAGACGACTGACAGCTAATCGGCGCGCTGGGGCGGTATGCTAAGCTGGTTCCATCTTTATGAGTAAAGGCAAGAGGAATCGGTAGCTCCAACTGCCGGCCCCTCTCTACGGGTAGAACAATTACCTTAGGCTCTTGGTGCTTTATGCGCATCAAGAGCCTTTTTATATCGTGTGTGTGACGGTAAGAAAACTATTTTGTGTGGGAAAGAGTCGCTTTTCGAGCGCCCATCATCGCGCGCTGTACCCCCACTATTGAGGTCAGTACCAGCACGAAGCCGAGCATCGACAGCGGTGTCATGTTTTGTCCCAAGAAAATCCAGCCAAGGATGAATGCGGTGACTGGGCTGAGCGGTCCCAGGGACGCAATGACCGCGGGTGGCAGCTTCGAGAGCCCATGAAAATACACGCAGTAGGCGAGCGCTGTGCCCACCAGGCAGAGGAAGGCGTATCCGCCGATGTTCGCGGCGGTGAGCGGCGGCAGCGGTTCCTCGGTCAGTAGGGCGATGGGTAGCAGGAATATTCCGCCCACGAGCAGCTGCCATCCTGTCATGGCGAGAGTCGAGAGAGACGATGTTCCTGAGGCGGTGAAGAAAATTCCGCACGCCATGGCGACAGCCCCGGTGAGCGCCGCAAGAATGCCGATCACATCGAAGGTGGTGCTGGGGGATGCGACCAGCAGAATAATGCCGATAATGCCCATAAGTGCGGCAAGCCATGCCGATGTGGGAGTCGCTTTCTTAGCAACTGTTCGGGTGAGGACGAGGACGAAAATAGTTTGTGTTGAGCTAAGAATCGCCGCCAGTCCGCCGGGCAGGCGGTATGCAGAGACGAACAGCATCGCCTGGAATAGACCGATATTGAGGGTGCCGAGAAGAATAATTCGGCCCAACTCGTTCTTGCGCGGGAACTCTCGGGTGATGAGCAGTAGCAGCAACCCTGCTGGCAGCACGCGGATCAGCGCGGCGGTGAAGGGGCGGTTGGGCGGCAGAAACTCGGAGGTGATGAGGTAGGTTGATCCCCAAACCATGGGGACGAACGCCGTGATGATCAGCAGAGGAAGACGGTTTTTCATAGTTCTTCGCAGTCGGATAGATGCCTTGAGTTCAAGATAAATCCTAATCGCTTTTTGTCTTGAAAGCAAGATAAAATAGTACTGAGTCGATTTTAGGAGGAATATGTCGAGCGCCCGTTCCCGCAGTACCCACCCCGATGCCGTGGACGTCATTATTGATCAGTGGAAACGTGAACTCCCTGAATTAGCTTCTGAAAATATGGCCCTGATTGGCCGTCTTAGGCGATGCTCCATTCTGCTCGCGCCGCGTCTTGACGAGGTTTTTGCTGCCTATGATCTTAGTAATGGCGCCTTTGATGTGTTGGCGACGTTACGCCGCGCGGGTGCGCCCTATATTCTGACCCCGACCGAGCTTTTTGCCTCGCTCATGGTTACTTCGGGCACTATGACAACCCGCCTGCAGAAGGTGCAGAAGCGCGGGCTCATTGAGCGCATCCCTAACCCGGACGATGCCCGCAGTATGCTCGTGAAGCTGACGGGCGCTGGGCGTGAATTGGTGGAAAAAGTCGTCTTCGAACACGTGGACAATGAGCGGCGTATTCTGGAAAAGCTGCCCGCTGAGACGCGCCGTCAGCTGGATGCAGGCCTCGCCGAGCTGATGCGGGTGCTGGAGGATGCGAAGAAGGACTAGGATAATGGCGCGTTAGGCTACCGTGCTTCATGGTTCCTTTGAGAGGCGCTTTTTGATATATTAGTAAATGCATTGATAATCAATGTATTTACTAATATACGCAATGGAACATAATACTCTCGTAGAAGGGAATACACGATGTGGAGCACCCAGCATTCTCAGATTACTGATGTCAGCATATCTGCTTTGTGGCGCACCTTTATTGCGGTGCACAGTGGCGAACTTACCCTGCCCGGCGGCGACCATTTTGAACCTGAACGGGAACTCGCAGTGGGTACGCGTATCGCAATGACTCCTGCCGGTCAGGAACAGGTCATCTCAACGGTCACCGAGTTCGTGCCTGAAAAGCGCTACGCCGACGAGACCCCGTTTAACGGTCTAATCCTGACATTCCGTCACGAGTTTGAGCCGGTCAAGGAGGGCACACGCATTACTCACACCCTAGAAATCACAGGGGATGAGGCAGATACCATAGGTGCACACATAGGGCCTGGTATAAGCTCTGATTTTCCCGCCCAGATGAGCGAGCTTATTAAGGCGGCACGTGCATCATGAGTGTTAGCAGGTTTGCTGACCCCGGCGCCGACAGCCCGGGGTTTGTGCTGTGGAAGCTAACCCAGCGATGGCAGCGAGCGGTAGCTGATGCCCTGGAACCGCTGGGCGTTACGCAGACTCAGTTCGTGATTCTCGCCTGCGCCTACTGGCTAACTCAAAAGACCGAATCTGTACAACAGATCGATATTGCTAAAGCTGCTGGTATGGATGCACAAATGGTCTCTGACGTGCTGCGGCGCCTAGAGAAAAGCGAGCTTGTGCAGCGTGTTTCAAGCCCCACGGATGGGCGGTCAAAGAATGTTCTTCTCACGGACGCGGGGAAGGATATTGCGATTCGGGCGATTCCCGCTGTCGAGCAGGTAGATGCGCAATTCTTCGGTACAATGCGCTCGACAACTCTAGCGGACCTGCGGGCGGCACTTAAGAGGTAAATGGGGGAATTTCTCTCCGGGAGGAGAGTGCATTCATGATCTTTTGGCGGTGTGCTAAGCTGGAACCATATTTCAGGTGTAAATGCTCATATGCGGAGGAGCTTAGTAACTGCAATTACCAAGCCCCTCCAGTGAGTAGGGTCGTTACCTCAGGCTCTTAAACCAAGCTGAGATAAAGCCTACAACATGTGAAACGGCTTGAGCTGATCCATCAATCAGGATGTAGCTGACGAGGATCGCTTGAGCCGTTTCTACTATCTCGTAGAACAGCATTCCCACTGCGCTGCGCGCCTTCCGCACGCAGATTTGATGCCTCGCACGCTCGGAATCTGCGGTGCTCCAGCTCATCCGCCCCGAGAGTCATCACGGAATGTATATTTGCAACCTGTGCCGGTGACTCATTCCGGGAAGAAGGAACTAATAACTTTACCGCATGCTTTACAAGGAAATTTCGTGTGATTCTGGAGAATGCATAAAAATGTGATTCTTCTATTTTTAAATTCTTTTCACGCGCACTAGGGATATTCCTTGAAGAAATATTGCGTCATAAAGCGTTATTCCATAACTTTGCTTGTACTCAGCGTTGATACCAGCATTACACCCAATCTACGATAGAAATATCCATCCCGGATTTTTTGTAAATTCTGCAATATCTTATTCAATCACCAGGAGACCCCATGCAGACCCTTATTATTAACGCCCACCCGGATCCCCAGAATAAAACTGCGTATTGCACCAACC
Source organism: Rothia sp. HMSC064D08 (assembly GCF_001809525.1). Taxonomy (NCBI): domain Bacteria; kingdom Bacillati; phylum Actinomycetota; class Actinomycetes; order Micrococcales; family Micrococcaceae; genus Rothia; species Rothia sp. HMSC064D08. The sequence continues at coordinate 123,318 of NZ_KV797887.1, forward strand.
GCCTCGTTGATTGCCTGACCGAGAAACTGCCGGATGCAACCGTGCTGAACCTCTATAATGAGGATATTCCCGAACTTACTGCCGAAACCCTGCCGCTTTACGGGTCGGTATATGATGAAAAATCGTCCCTGAGTAAGAGGGAACAGCAGATTCTTGCGCGCCGTGCTGAACTCATTGAACAGTTTAAAGCGGCTGATCGGCTGATTATCGCTATGCCCATGCATAACTTTTCGGTGACCTCACGCCTGAAGGACTACCTGGATAACATTATTATGGGAGGTCAGACTTTCCAGTTTAGCGAGAATGGTCCGCAGGGTCTCATGGGCGGGCATAAGGCGCTGCTCGTGCAGTCAAGCGGCTCCGTATACAGCACCGGTCCGCTGGCACCGTGGGAGCAATCGTACCCCTTCCTGCGGACCGTGTTTGGGATGCTCGGGTTCGATTCGACCGATATTGTGCGTGCCGAAGGCACCATGGATCCAAATATTGGCCCAGATGTCGCTGTTGAGAGTGCCTGCGCCGAGCTTGAACAAAAACTGCCCGAGTTCCTTGCCTAAGAACCTAAGAACCGCTGGGTATAAGGAACATTAAGAAGCCCGATGGTACTGAGGCGGTGTGCTAAGCTAGGTGCATATCTACGAAATAATTGCCTATTTATAGGCAAGAGGGACCGGTAGCGTCAACTACCAACCCCTCTCTATGAGTAGCAAACTACCTCAGACGCCTAAGGAATACTGAGATAGCTTCTACGACGTCAGAAACGGCTTGAGCCGATCCATCAGTCAGAATGTAACTGATGATGATCGCTTGAGCCGTTTCTACTAGTCCGTAGAGAGACATGTCTACTCGCGCTTGCGCGCCTTCCGCACGCAGATTTGGTGCCTCGCGCACTCGGAATCTGCGGTGCTCCAGCTCATCCGCCCCGAAAGTCATCACGGAATGTAAATTTGCAAACTGTGCCGGTGACTCATTCCGGGAAGAGGGCACTAATAACTTTACCGCATACTTTACGCAGAAAATGTACCCCTTTGAAAGCGTTAGCGTGTAAAAAGGGTCTTTATGTGAATAAAGCGTTGAAAAACCCTCTTTATTCACATAAAGAGCCTTTCTGTGCGGGAGGTTAGAGGAGGAAGCAGGGGAGAGGATCGGGAGGAAAAGCAACGAGATGAAGGGCTTACTTCTCAACAGGAAACGGGTACAATGGAGTCCCCTGCCCGCATCCGGCATGTAGTGCTGACCGATATTACCTGAGCCATGCCGCCCCAGAGACGGGCGCACTGCACAGACCAAGAAACGTATCTTCATGACACATAAACCTAAACATTCCCTGCCCGAAAATGCTGGTGCAGCAGACAAACCTAACGCAGCAGCAAAACTTGGCACAGTAGCGCCGTCCGAGGCAAACCCGCCCGTCACCGGTGCAGTTCCGGCGGTGACAGGCACCATGCCCTCCACCACCGGTGCCACTCTGGCCGCGCCCGCACCTGATGCAGGCCCCGGGATACCCAATATGGACGATCCCAAAAACATCTACCTGCTCAAAGACGCCCCTGTTTTCAAGGCGCTTCTTGCCCTGGGTATCCCTATGGCGGCGGGCCTGGCGATCACCAGCATTTACAACGTCATTAACTCCTACTTTGTGGGGCACTACGGCACCGTCGAAGAGCTCGCCGCCACCGGATACGGCGTACCCGTCTTCGGTATTATCATGGCGATTGCGGGTGTGTTCGGTCTGGGCTCATCAACCCTGGCGTCGCGTCTGCTGGGCGAAGGCAATGAGGCACGTATTCGCAATGTGACCTCATTCGCCCTGTACTCCGCGCTCGCCTGCGGCGTGGTGGTCGCCATTGCCGGCTCCCTGTTTGCAGACCCGATTACCGGCCTGATGGGCGCCTCCGGAGCATCCTTTGAACCGACCAAAACCTTCGTGCACCTGCTCTTTTTGGGTGCGCCGTTTTCGGTCGGCATGTTTACCCTGGAACAGCTGGTGCGTTCTGAAGGTTACGCCAAACAGTCCATGTATGGCATTATCTGGGGTGTCGTCATCAACTCAATTTTCGATGTTTTGTTGATTGCGGTTCTCGGCTGGGGTATCGCCGGCGCCGGTTGGGCGATGCTCGCCGCAAACGCCGCATCCATGGTGTACTACCTGCAGTTCCTTATTCGCAAGAGCCCCAACTTCTCGTGGAAACCCAGCGATTTTGTGATCGCCGGCGACATTATTAAACCCGTGTTCGCCGTGGGTGCCGCCGAACTGATTCAGAGTGCAAACCTGACCGTTTCTGTGCTGGTGCTCAACAATATTGCGGCAGGATACGGTGACGACTCCGTGGCCGCCTTCGGGCTGGCGATGCGCCTGAACATGGTACCCGAAATGCTGTGTATGGGTATCTGCATGGGCGGTATTCCGCTCTTCGCCTACGCTTACGGTGCCCGCAATCGAGACCGAGTGCGTTCGGCTCTGAAAACCGCCGCAATGGTATCGGTGGCAACCTCCATTATCTTCACCACCCCCGTTTTGATATTACGTCGTCAGCTTCTTGAGCTCGTGGGCGACTCCTCGCTGGTCGCCACCGGCGAGAAAGTGCTGATCGCGCTCATGCTCGCCGCCGTGTTCAACGCCGTGAGCATCGTGTTCGTCTCGTGGTTCCAGGCCGCCGGTAAAGGCTTGCCCGCCACGCTCATGACCCTGGGTATTGCCCTGCTTTTCTTCCCTGCGGTTATCTTCGGCAATATGTGGTTCGGCTTCGACGGCCTCACCTGGGCGTTCCCCTTCACCCAGATCTCGGCGTGCGTGCTGGGCGTGATCCTGTTCTTCGCAACCGGCAGTACTAAGGTGAAGGATGCGCCCGCATCGGGCACTCCCGAGCACGGCGTGACCGAGATTAAGGTTGAGTCTGAGTAGCGGGTCTGCACTTTATTCATTCGCACCCGTGAAAACGCTCTGACCTGAGTGTATGCCCGAAGCGTTATATTGCAGTGACCCCTGGAAACAGAGTTTCACCACTGTATAACGCTTTTGGTATATATCGGGTAAAGCCTCTCGGATAATATGCTCAAAACCGCATATAAGGTTCTGTCGTGCAGCGTGGCATCAGAAGTTATTCCGTCATGGAACGACCTGCATATGCCCCATACAGGCACAGCCGTGTATGATAAGCGAGGCGGCAGCCCCGCATTCAGGGGAGCCAACCGACTATATGCGTTTACCGGCATATAAGGAAAAACTTTCGGTATAGGTGCTATGTGAGGTTATTGCATGGCACGTACATATGCCGCAGGATTATTCCAGACTGGTATATACCCTTGTCAGGCTTATATGCCTATACTCCATGCGTTCGCACGTCGCCTACGTTCACCGACCATTATCCTATAAGGAGGTACACCGTGCCCCAAGCCGAGCATCTCGGTGTACCCGAAACACAGGTTGCCGGGGATACCGCATCGACGGCGAGTGCAGACGAGCTTTCCCGCGAAGTTCTTCATCAAAACAACCTGAGTGAAGACTCCCGAAATATCTATTTCCTCAAAGACGCCCCGGTGATGCGCGCCCTGCTTGCCCTGGGTATCCCCATGGCAACCGGGCTGGCGATCACCGCCATCTACAACGTGGTGAATTCCTATTTCGTGGGGCACTTTGGCACGGTTGAAGACCTTGCCGCGCTTATCTTCGGGTTCCCGGTGGTGGGCATCATTACCGCGCTGGCGGGGCTTTTCGGGGTGGGCGCATCCACTCTTACGGCACGATTGCTGGGTGAAGGCAACGCCGCCCGCATTCCCACAGTTACCTCTTTCGCCGTCTATGCTTCTCTGATCTTCGGTGTAGGTCTGGCGGTAGCGGGGATTTTCTTCGTCGATCCGCTCACTCGGCTGATGGGTGCCGGTGGTGCCACCTATGAACCGACTCGCTGGTTCGTGACCGTGCTGTTCCTTGGCGCCCCGCCCTGGATGTGTATGTTCACCCTGGAACAGCTGGTGCGTGCCGAAGGCTATGCCAAACAATCCATGTACGGCCTGCTGTGGGGAGTACTCGCCAACCTCGTGCTGGATGTGCTACTCATCGGCGTTTTACGCATGGGCGCGGCGGGCTCTGGCTGGGCTCTCATGGGGACAAACGTCGCCTGCATTATCTACTACATGCTGTTTCTGACCGCGAAGAGCAAGAATTTTTCGTGGTCGCTCAAGGACTTCACGCTCTCTGCCGACGTACTTAAACCCGTGCTCTCGGTAGGTTCCTCGCAAATGGTATCGAGTCTATTCCTCGTTGTCTCGGCCCTGGTGCTCAATAACCTGGCGGTTAAATACGGCGATGCGGCGGTCGCCTCCTTCGGCGTTTCGATCCGCCTGATCATGGTTCCGCAAACCCTGTGTACGGGTATCTGCATGGGCAGTATTCCACTTTTTGCATATACCTACGGTGCGGGGAACCGGGAGCGTCTGCGCGCCGCACTCAAGGTTGCGGTGCTGCTCTCGGTTGGAACCTCGGCGGTGTTCTCGATTCCGGTTTGGGTGTTCCGCGACTGGGCGCTGTATCTTGCGGGTGGCCCCAGCATCATCACGACGGGGGATCAGGTGCTCACCGCCCTGCTTTTCTCGACCGTTTTCTATGCGCTAGTGATGCTGCTTGTTGCATGGTTCCAGGCCTGCGGTAAAGGCGTGGCGGCGGTAGTTTTGACCGCGAGCGTGGGTGTTTTCTTTTTCGTCACGGTCTTCGCTGGCGATACACTTTTCGGATTTACTGGCCTTACCTGGGCGTTCCCTGTCACGCAGATGGGGTCGTGCGCGCTTGGGGTGGCGTTGTTTTGGGCGAGCGGGCGCACGCGCATCCGGCAGCTTGAAAAGGCGTAAGCACAGAATAAGCCGCCGGGCAACGAGCCTCACCCAAGGTTTACTTCCACCACGTATCGGCGATACCCACTGGAACCGTGCGTTTATGCCGACTGCGCAGGTAGATAGTCTCTAGCTTTTCGGCGACGGCGGGGTCAATTTCTTTACCCTCCAGGTAGTCGTCGATCTGCGGGTAGGTGATGCCGAGTTCGTCCTCATCGGTGCGCCCGGGGATACCGTCGAGCAGGTCGGCTGTCGGCGGCTTAGCCCACAGCCGTTCGGATGCGCCCAGAACCCTCAGAAGCAGCTGATTCTGCCGCTTATTCAACCCGGACAGCGGCAGTATATCCGCCCCTCCGTCGCCGAACTTCGTGAAGAAACCGGTCACGGATTCCGCCGCGTGGTCGGTTCCGACGACCAGCAGGGACGGGTCGCCAGCGAGCGCATACTGGGCGATCATGCGGGCACGCGCCTTAATATTTCCCTTGTTAAAGTCGCTGATGGGCGTGCCCACGGCAGCCGTGTAGGCGGTGTCGAAGCCATCGACCGCATCCGCAATATTGAAGGTGACGGTACGGTCGGGGGAGATGAATTCGAGGGCTTTTTGTGCGTCTTCTTCGTCGACTTGGGTTTTATAGGGTAGGCGTACCGCCATGAACTGAGCTTGGTATCCTTCGGCGTTGAGTTTTTCGCTGGCGAGTTGGCAGAGCCTGCCCGCCAGTGTGGAATCGATGCCGCCGCTAATGCCGAGCACGAATCCGCGGGTGCCGGTTGCTTTCGCGTAGTCGCAGAGGAACTGTACGCGCCGCTGTACTTCCTCACGCGCCTGCGCCTCGGTCATATTGGGACGAACACCCATCTGTGCCACGATTTTTTCCTGAAGTTCACGCATATTTCTAGTGTACGCGGGCGTCGTCTTGCTGAGGGAACGAAAGATAATGCAGATACTCTAAAAATTCATCGAATCTTTTGCTCTAAAGACCTAATTTACCGTTGTTTTTAATCCAGAAATACTACAAAGTGTCGCGATGTATAAAACAGGCGGAACTATTTGCATTTTTGCTAGCCTAGGGTAGGTTCGCCTAATACTCTGTGAACCTCACACATCGCACCGATAGACCTCGAATGAAAGTACACTATCATGAGCCAACAGAACTTTGACCCCAATCAATATGGCCAACAGCCCGCACAGGGTATGCCTCAGCCGGTCTTGGGACAGGCAGCGGATGCGCAGGGCAAGGCAACGCTCGCGCATATATCCGTTTTTCTCACCTGGATCGCCACGCTTATTATGTGGTCGATCTATAAGGATAAGCCCGGATACGAGGTTGTTAAACGTGCCGCAGCGCGTGCCTTCAATGTCGCGATTACCATTTCGATTGCAACGATTGTGGGTATGATCATTCCCCTTATTTTGGCAGTAGTTGCTGTAGCTGGGAACAACGGTGGGCTCGCAGTTGTAGCCCTTATTCTCATGGTGGTTGTGGCAATCGTTATTGGTATATGGGGGATTGCCGGTGTCGTATGCCATATTATTGGCGCAGTGAAGGCCAATGCGGGAGAGACGGATTATAAGTACCCGCTGCCCGCCTTGAAGATCTTGAAAGATTAGTAAGACCTAGAGCTCAGATTCTTAGGGTCGATAACAATACCCCCGCTGTAAAAAGCTCCTTTGATAAACCTGGAACTTTCTGCTGCGGGGGTATTGCTTCATCATTTGGGATAACCTATCGAGTGAAACCGGCTCACAAAATGTCCCCAAAAACTTCACACATAGGCACGGACAAGCCTTTATATCAGTATCGGAATATAAGAATATGCTCTCGATTCCCCTACTATTAGAGGAACCGAGAGCATATTCGTGATCGGTTATATACCGTGTGGACTATATACCGGAATCGGTATACAGCCAGGTCAGCGTGCTAACGCATAGTTGGCAGGTTCTGCATGCTATTTCGGCAAAGACGTATCTGCCTTCGGAGAGCCCGTGGGCTCTGACGGACCTGGTAGTGAGCTATCCTTTGGAGATTCTGTAGGCTCTGAGGGACCCGGTAGCGAGCTATCCTTCGGAGACTCCGTGGGCTCTGACGGACTCGGCAGACTGCTCTGCTGCTGCTCGCTCAGCGGAACCACCTGGGCGCGTTCACCGGCAGCTCCGTTCTGACCGCTCAAATCGCCGGTACCGTTGTGCAGGTGCAGGAAGAGTGCCGAAGGCTTCTCGCCCTCAACGCGGTGCACCTTCACCTCGCCGCCGTTACGGTCAGCAAAGAGCCCCGGAACACCTGCGCTCTCACCCTCGAACCATACCTTCGGTGCGAACGGGTTGAAAGAGATCTTCTCGGTGGCATCAACATAGTCGCCGCCAACCTTCGCATTGCTCCACGTGTTTGTCGAAACCGCATAGTCAATGCTTGAAGCCGTGTCAGCTGTCAAACCCAGATCCTTGAGCGGCACACTCAGCACCATCACGTTTGTATCCATGATGTTCGTGTCGGTATCGCCCCAAGCGCCATTAAGCGGGTACCGATTGGTTATTTCCCAGGTATCCCCATTCGCCTTCCACACCTTCACGAGTGGGTAATCCAGACCCTTTTCGGGCCCCACCTCAAGGTTGTAGTCGGGCTTACCGTCACGGTTGGTATCGAGCGTCACCTGAAGCTGACGTCCCGGGTGCATGGAATCCCAAATACCCCAGGTTGAAATACCGAAGTAGATCTTACCGTCGTTCGGATTCTGCCCGGCTGCCTTGAGCGCCGGGGCATCCGAGGCGGCACCTACATACTGCAGATCCATACTCTGACTTGAGGGAAGATCCAAATTCTCGGTGGGGATGCGCGGGCTCGCAGCCCCCAGCTCGAAGGCTCCCATCATGGACCGATAACCGCCCTGGTCCACATCCTGCCCGGCGAGTTTGACGGTGGTTTCGGTGGCTTTACCATTCTCAAACTGAATCTCGGAGCCTTGAACCTTCATCGTAGAGATAGGCTTCGGTGCCGCATGAACGGGCAGGCGTATAAGCTCCTCCCAGTCGTCCTGGTTCGCATCCTTAAAGACTATGCGGCCGGAGACGCTTGCAATATACTGACGTTTGCCCGAGATAATAGGCTGGTACTGCCCATTAACATAGGCCATGGCAGTTTGCTCTTTCTCCAGGGCGGGATCAATGGTCTTTTTCAGGGCGGGAGTGTAGGTCGAGAAGGTGATAGGAACTTTTACGGTCTCGCCCGGTTCGACCGTCACCAAAGGCGGTACCTCGGGACTTGAACCAGGGATTTCGGGACCATACTGGTACGAAAGCTCGTAGGTATGGGCCACCGAATCCATATTCCGCACGACAATATTGCGGGTTACGGTATGGTCTTCACCATCGAGGGGATATTCGAGAACGCCGAATGATAGGGAAACCCGCTCAGGATTTTCCTCATCGTAGACCAGAACCTTCGCGTTGACCGCCTTCTTAGCGTTCACGAAGCCAGACCCCATACGATCAACAGCGTATTTAGACCCTGCATGGTTGGTGAGATCGGTGTCTGCGCTGTTCATGATCGCAGCCTTCACCATTGCCGGGGTATAGTCTGGATGCGCCTGCATCACCTGTGCAGCAATGCCGGAGACATGCGGTGCCGCCATTGAGGTTCCGGTGTTGTAAACCCCTTCGGTGCCCTGGCCGACTGACGCCGAAAAAATATCGACTCCCGGTGCAGCAACATCGGGTTTGATGAATCCTTCGGTGCCGTGCTGGCCGCGAGAACTCATAGAATTGAGGCCGAAGTCGAGCCTAGTAGGAATATGCGTTGCCTTCTTATAAGCCTCATTCGCTTCAACCTTGAAAGTTCCGGCCTCCACGTAGGGTTTTATGTCTGCGGCGAAGGCGGTGTTAATGCGGAACCCGGGGATCGTTGCGTTACCGCCAAATCCTTGCTGGGCAGGATAGTCCTTGAGGACGAGCAGCACGCCCGTGCCACCCGCCTGGGCAACATGATCGAAACGTTCGGCGGAGGAACAGTTGACCTTGTAGGTGTAGTCTACTTCCCAGTCGAGCATCACCCATTTACCCTTGATCTTTTCAGCCTCTTCCGGGGTGAAGGGTTTACAGCCGTCATGGTTGCGTTCGGGCGCGAGGGTGACATAGCCGGTGCGTTTATCGGCAGGTGCCTTATCGAGGGGGAAATTGAGCGAATAGTCACCATCAATAAACTTAAAGTCCCTAAAGATGCCGTCAATAAAATCAAGGGGAATTCCGTTTTCGGGGCTGACAATTTTGAGCTGATCAGACACGCTCATAGTGCCATTGGCGTTCGCAACCGAAATGCTGGATGCGGCGTTGGCGGGGCTGCCCGAATCCGAGTAGGTATCGCCCACGCCGTTGAACTCATTAGCGTTACCCGCCGCCGTGACGGTGAGAATACCTTGCTGCGCGAGGGAATCCACCATAGCGGAGTCAGGGTCATCAGCCGGAGAAAATTCGCTGCCGAGGGACAGGTTGATGATATTGGCGCGATCCGAGAAGTCGCCGTCCTCATTGGGGTCTAGGGCACGGTCGAGCCCCTGCATCACCACGTTTGAGCTGCCCTGACACCCGAACACGCGGATGCTCAGCAGCTGCGCCTCGGGGGCGGAACCGGGACCAATCTTCATGTTCTTGAGATCGTTTTCGGTGAGTTTGGAGTAGTCGCCGCGGAAGGTACTGCCGTCGGCATTCACCCCGTACCCCGCCGCGGTACCCGCCACGTGGGTGCCGTGCCCGCCGGTTCCATAGCCCTCAGGACGGCAGTCGAGCGGATTGTTATCGGGCTTAGGGGTCGAACCCGCGTCGAGAGCATTGTAGTCGTCACCCACGAGGTCGATGCCGCCAACCACTTTGGACCGGTCGATAAGCCCGGACTCGGCATCGGGCAGGTCCGTCAGAGTCTTGGCCTTTTCGTAAGCCTCTTTCGTGCCGGGACCACCAAAGTCGGTATGGGTATAGTCAATCCCGGAATCGACCACAGCGATCTTGACGCCCTTACCGGTGTACCCGGTGCTTTCAGCCCAAGCCTGCACGGCTTTAGAATCTATATCGCTATAAGCATTCATGCTCTTTTTCGCCACAATGGGGGTGATGCGCTCAACATCATCCCGCCCGGCAAGAGAACGGATTTTCTCAGCATTGCCGTGCAGGGCTACACCGCGCATCGTATTGTGCACGGTATAACGTATTTCTGCACCGGAATCCTGAGCCGCTTGGCGAGCCTGATTCTCGACCTGCTCCTTGATAGAGGTGGCCTCACCCTGCTTCTTAACGGGTTCCTGCTTATTGTGCAGAACCTCGTCGGGCTGGGTCTGCTCGTAGGCACCCTGACCCTTGAACTTAACGAAGACGAGCACATCTCCCTCCGCCTTTTTCATGGTGGGGGAGAGAGCATCTGAACTCTGCGGTGTGGGGGTTGCGAGGTACTGCCCGTTTTCGTTAATACCGCCCGGGTTTATGTCTGCGCTGGCAGGCGTGCCAAGCGCTAACAGAATACTTGTCGCGGCGGCAAGGCCGCCTAAGGCGCCTCGTCTGCGATGATTCGGAGGCATATCATACTCCTTGATCCTTTGAAGGTAACAATGTACAGATGATGCGGAGTGAATATGTGTTAACCCTCGTAAGAAGCGGGGATACGCCCGAAAAGGTAGGATTTTCCCACCTTCTCGGGCGAAAATCCGCTGCTCGCGGGGTGGATTAGGGGAAGGGGCTAACCCTCAGCCTTGAGCACGCCCTGGTTGTAGCGGTACAGGAACGCCGCCATCGCATCGCGGTGGATAGGATCCAGCGGGCGGTAGGTTTGATCCGGCCACCCGGTCGTCACCTTCTGCGCGGCAAGCCACTCGATCTCGCGGTAGAACATGCTATTCGGGGCAACATCCTTAAACGTGGGCTTATCCGGTGCCGTGAAGGCCGGGCTGCCCGCATACCGGTAGAAGAACGCCGCCATCGCATCGCGGTTAACCGCATCCTGCGGGCGGAAGGTACCATCCGCATACCCCGTCGTCAGCCGCTGCGCCGCAAACCACTCAATCTCCTTGTAGAACTGGTCGCCGGGAGCCACATCCTTGAACGTGGGCGTGCTCGGCGCGGTGAACTGCGGCGAACCCGCCAGGCGGTAGAAGTACGCCGCCATGGCGGCACGGCTCGTATTCTCGGCGGGGCGGAACGAACCATCCGGATAGCCGGTCGTGATACGCCGCTGCGCCAGCCAGGCGATCTCGGTGTAGAACATATCGCCCTCCTTCACATCCGTGAAGCGCGGGGCAGAAGGGGTCTCCGTGCTCTGCTCGCTCACCGGAAGCACCTGAGCGCGCTCGCCGCTCGCACCCTGGGAACCCGAAAGGTCTCCGGTGCCGTTGTGCAGGTGCAGGAAGAGAGCCTTAGCCGAACCCGCATCCGAGGCACGGTGCAGCGTCAGATCGGTGGCGGGGGCATCCGCGAAAAGCCCGGGGATGCTCGACTCGGTACCGCTGAACCACACCTTCGGGGCGAAGGGACTGTAGGTAATCCAGTCGGTCTGGCTGACGTTCTCCCACTCGTACTGGGTGATGGACTCAACGCTGTAGCGAATCTGCGGGGCGTTTTCGGCCGTCAACCCCAGATCCTTCAGGGGTACGCTCATGATGAGTGTGTTTGTGTCCATCATGTTCGTATCGGTATCGCCCCAGGCGCCGTTGAGCGGATAGTAGGCGAGCTGCTCCAAAGAACCGTTCTTGTAACCCAGCAGGCGCACGATCGGGAAGTCCAACCCTGCGGAACGGTCGGTTTTGAGCACGTAATCGGCGCGGTTATTGCCGTCCGTATCGATATTGACCGTGAAGGTGTTTTCCTCAGAGATCACATCCCAGTTCCTCCACGTGCTGATGCCGAAGGAAAGCGTACCTTCGTTCGGGTCTTTGCCCGCGTCCTTGAGCGCGGGCGCGTTCGAGGACGCACCCACATGCTGCAGGTTCGCCTTCATATCGCTGCTGACCCACAGGTTGCTCGGGTTAACACGATTCACCGATGCGCCCCACTCGAAGGCCCCCAGCAGGGAGCGGTATCCGCCCTGGTTCAGCTCGGTACCCTCTAATGTGACTCGCGTCTGGGAGGAGCCAGCGGGAACCTGCACGTTATTGCCCGCAACCTTCATGGTCGAAACCGGTTTGGGCGCCGCATGCAGGGGAACGCGCAGGGTTTGGTCGCCTTCGGTCAGCTTAATACGCCCGGATTCGGAGGCGATAAACTGCCGTGCCTGCTCGGGAACCACAGTCTTACCCGTATTCACATCGATGGAGGACTGGGTCTTTTCCATCGCCGGGTCCATAGTTTTCTCCAAGCGTGCCGGGTCAATCGTGACCTTCACCTGGAAATTCTTCTTCTCACCCGGCTGAACCGTAATGCTGGAAGGCATCGAGAATTCAACACCGGGCATATCGGTGCTTCCCGCATAGGAAATCGAGTAGGTATGCGCCTTGGAATCGAAATTCTCAACCGTCATCTCGCGGGTGAGCGACTGCTGGCCTGCGTCTGCCGCATATTCCAGCACGCCGAAAGTCTGCGAGACCTGCTCGGGACGGTCCGCGTTGTACAGAAGCACGCGGGTATCAACAGCGGCCTTCGCATCAATGCGCCCCGAACCCACGCGATCCACCGCGTAGGTATGCCCGTCGACATCGTGCAGGTCATGGTCTGCGCTGTTCATCATCGCCGCCTTGATCTGAATCGGCGAATAATCCTGATGCGCCTGCAATACCTGCGCCGCCACACCGGAGGCAAAGGGCGCAGACATCGACGTACCCGTGTACTGAATCGAGCCCGTTCCGGTACCCACGGCGGCAGAGGAAATATTATTCCCCGGTGCAGCGAGATCGGGCTTCGTGTACCCGTACGAGCCGTGGAACCCGCGTGCGCTCGAAGTTGTCAGCTCATCGAATTTACCGCTCTGGACGCGCAGACCACCCTTGAGGTCTTCGCCCAGGCGAATCTCTAGGGTGCCAGCCTGTGCGGCCTCGCGAACCTTATCGGATGCACTCTTCGCCACCCTGAAGCCCGGAATAGTTTCGTTCCCGGCTATCCCCAGTTCGGCGCGCTCTTCCTGGGAGGAAAGGACAACGCCCTTAGCGCCGGCCTTCTCGGCATTGTCGAAACGGACTTTCGAGCCGCACGAAATAGTACCGTCTTCGTTTGCCCACTCGATAAAGACCCACCGATCCTTGAGCTTGGCGGCGTCTTCAGCGCTGAATGCCTCACACCCGAACTTATTCGATGCGGACGCCGCAACGACTTGACCCCGCAGGGTTTCTTCGGAGGCTTTCGAGTAGTTGTAGTCCACCGAATAGTCGCCCGGAACCTTACCGGCAATCTGGCTGGGTGCAAGAATCTGCGCCGCATCCATGGCGTAGGTTGAACCCACCGAGTTCGCCACCGTCAGCGCCGAAATGGCGTTCGCGGGCTGGCCAGAGTCCGAGTAGGTATCGCCTACACCGTTGTATCCGGTCGCGTTACCCGCCGAGACAACGGCGAGCACACCCTGGCGGAACAGCGTTTCGACGGCGTAGGATTCCGGGTCATCTTCGGGCGAGAACTCGCCGCCAAGAGACATGTTTACCACCTGCGCGCGGTCGGAAAAATCGCCGTCGCCGTTGGGGTCGAGCACCTTATCGAGAGCCTGACCCACCAGGTTGGTGGCACCGCTGCACCCGAAGACGCGGAAGCTGTACAGCTGGGCATCCGGTGCAGAACCGGGGCCGATCTTCATCTCGCCCAGTTTCTCAGGTGTCAGCGTGGAATATTCGCCGCGGAAGGTCTTGCCCTGCGCATCCACGCCCCAACCTGCTGCGGTACCCGCCACGTGGGTGCCGTGACCGCCGCTGATGCAGTCGATCGGGTTGTTATCGGGCACTGCCGTGTTCAGGCCGTTATAGTCGTCACCGGCAAGATCGTACCCGCCTAAAAACTTCGCGGGGTCGTAGAGACCGGACGATGCTTCCGGCATATTGGTGAGTTTCGTTGCCTCATCAAAGGCTTCTTTCGTGCCGGGCCCGCCAAAGTCGGCGTGTGTGTAATCAATGCCCGAATCGATCACCGCAATCTTGATGCCCTTGCCGGTATACCCGGTGTTTTGTCGCGCCCAATTCTCGGCGGCCCCGGTATCGACGACAGAACCCGCATTTTGACGGTATTTCGGCACGATCGGGCTAATGCGCTCAACATCCGGGCGGGATGCGAGATCACGAATCGCCTGGGCATCACCCATGAGCGCCACGCCCGGCATTACGTTATGGGTGGTGTATAGAACTTTTGCGTGCGATTCTCCCGCTACGGACTGTGCCTGTGACTCTACGCGGGTCTTGATCGCCTGCACCTGTGCCTGAGCGTTCACGGGTGCCTGCCTGTTCTGCAGAACCGCCCGCGGCTGGGTCTGCTCATAGGCGCCTTGACCCTTGAACTTGACGTAGACCGGTATGGTGCCTTGCGCCTTTAGCATGCTGGGGGAGAGTACCTGCTGTTGCGTGTGCTGTTGTGAGGTTCTCAGGTCTGGGTCTTGTCCTCTCAACGGTGTCTCTGCTGCGTTGAGTGGTACCGCCGTGGAGGCGATAAGACCGAGCCCCAGAACCGCCGATAACCCGATGCGGGTGCACGCCCGCCAGGTGTTGGTGGATGCCATGATGCTCCTTGTGTTTGATAGTGTCGAACCCGAGTCAGCACTTTTGGTAACTATGGTTCGGTGTGATATGCGAGCGCATCGCGTTTTAAAAAACAACGATGTGTCTTGCACTATCAATTCTAAGAAGTTTTACTCTAAAGTTTTATCAAGGACACCAAAAATATTTATAAAATTTATACATAAATGTAAATTCTTTACTTCTATAGTTTATATATTCCCTCAAAACATCCAGTATTCGTGCCACAAAAATCTACCGTATAAATATGGTGCGCGCTATGATAAAAAGACCAAAAACACCGAATAAAAACCTTGTCGAAGCTGAGTTGCTCGTATCGTCGAGCACGGTAAGGATGCTGTGCCCGGCTCACATGGAAGTCTGCATCAGACCCGACGGGGTGGGGCAGCAGCCTCAAGAATGGAATATTGTCATGAGTCAGCCAAATTTTGATCCCAACCACAACCCTTATCAGCAGAACCCGCAACCTAACCAGGGACAGTACCAACAGCCGTACCCACCAGGGCAGCCTATATATGTGACTCAACAAACCAACGATGTCAGCACGGTTGCCATGTGGGGGCATCTTTCCGGGCTTTTAGGTGGGTTTATTATTCCGCTCGTTATCTGGGCTATCTACAAAGATAAACCCGGGTACGAACTGGCACGCCGTGCCGCCGCGCGGGCCTTCAATTTTGGGCTGACGGGATACCTGATTGTTCTTATCACCCTGCTGAGCGGGTTTGTCTATATTTTTACGATGGTCGTACCCGGTATGGCGTCGACTAACGATCCGAGCACCGCTGTTTCCAGTGCCATGGGGATGTTCGCACCCATAACCCTCATGGTTCTGATAAGCTGCGTTGTTCAGGTTTTGATGATTATTTTCCAGATTGTCGCCGCGGTTAAATCAAATTCCGGTGAAGACTATAAGTACCCTCTGCCCACCTTGCCTATCCTGCGATAGTACCGAGACGGCGGGTGCATCGGGCAGGGTTTTACCTCAATCCTTACCGAAGACAGAGCCGAGGTAAAACTCGTACACGAGACCACGAAACACAAAGACGACAACACACAGAACGGGTGAAAACATGAGCCAGTCAAACTTTGACCCCAACCAGCAGAATCCGCAGCCTAACCAGGGCCAGCAGCCATACCCGCCGGGATACAACCCACAGCAGCCGAGCCAGGACTATCCACAACCGGGTTACGGGCAGCCGGTCTACGTGATACAGCAGCCCACCGACGTTAACAACATGGCGATGCTCGCGCATCTTTCCGGGATTGCAGGATTCTTAATTCCGTTGATCTTCTGGGCGGTTTACAAAGACAAGCCCGGCTATGAGCGGGTACGCAATGCTGCCGCACGAGCCTTCAACCTGGGTGTGACCTTAGTTATCATTATCTTTAGTTCATTCCTGCTGCTGGTTCTGCTGATGGTAATATCCCTCATCCTAGGGGCGCAAAGCCAATCCGGCGAACCATTTATGCTGTTCTTTGCGATGTTTCCCATACTGTGGCTTCTGATCGCAGGCTTGGGCGTTACCGCTGTCGTGTTCCACATTATCGGGGCGGTTAAAGCAAATTCTGGTGAGGACTACAAATATCCTCTCCCCACGATTCCCATGTTGCGTTAAGGTAGGCGGCATATACTGTAAAACACAGCCCAACACGCTGCATTGAGGAGGTTCTTATGACCTACGACCCTAACTATAACAACGGACAGCCGAACTACCAGAATCAGCCCGGTTATAACCAACAGTCGGGTTCGGGGTACAGCCCGCAACGGCCAGAATATAACCACCAAGGTATTACCCCGGACGCAAAAAACATGGCGATATTCGCGCACCTCTCATCGCTTCTCGCCATGCTGCTGTCGCTGAACACGCTGAGCTTCATAGCCCCGCTCATCTTCTGGCTCATCTACAAAGACAAGCCCGGCTACGAATTCACCAAAGAATCATCGCGCCGCGCCTTCAATTTCAACTTCTCCATGTGGGTTATTAACACCGCCGCATTCCTCCTGATGGTTATCACCCTCTTCATCATGTCTCCGATATGGTTTTTGGTGGTATCAGTCACCGGCATACTCATGATTATCTTCCACATCTTAGGCGCTATCGCCGCTAATCGCGGTGAAATGTACGACTACCCCATGACCTTCATCAAGATTCTCAAATAAGAAGGTTCATGCGGTACCTGGGGTATATACCCGGGCATAATTCATGGATGCGCGCTCGCGGCAGGTTGCCCCGGGCGCGCATCCTGTATGTTGGCCTTCCAAAGCGGCTTTTACCGCCGAATCACGGGGTTTACGCCGCAGAGACTCACGGAAAAGATGTGTTGCAATCGCTAAATAATAGATGCACCTTCACAGGGTCGCGTTATGATTAACAAATGTGTGCCTAAGAGGGTTTGAAGAACCCGCGCACGGCCGCCGAAACGGCGGGGAGTACATCCTAGAGGAGCAAGAATGTCAGCTGTTGTGATCGTGGGCGCCCAGTGGGGCGATGAAGGTAAAGGTAAGGCAACCGACCTGCTCGGACCCCGCGCGGACTACGTGGTCAAGCCGAACGGCGGCAACAACGCTGGACATACCGTGGTGGTGAACGGCCAAAAATTTGAGCTTAAGCTGCTGCCCGCCGGCATTCTGAGCGAGAACGCAACCCCCGTGATCGGCAACGGCGTGGTGGTGAACCCGGAGGCACTTTTCTCTGAGATTGAGGGTTTGCAGGCGCGCGGCGCCGACACCTCTAAACTCAAAATCTCGGCAAATGCTCACCTAGTGGCGCCATATCACCAGACGATGGATAAGGTCACCGAACGTTTCTTGGGGAAGCGCGCAATCGGCACGACCGGGCGCGGTATTGGGCCTGCCTACATGGATAAGGTAGGGCGCTTAGGTATTCGCGTGCAGGATATTTTGGATGAGTCGATTCTGTGGCAGAAGGTTGAAGGCGCGCTGCGGCAGAAAAACCAGCTGCTCGTGAAGGTGTACAACCGCCGCCATGTTGAGGTAGACGAAATCGTGGACTATTTCATGTCTTACGCCGAGCGGCTCAAACCCATGATCGTTGATACTACTCAGCTGCTCAATAAGGCGCTGGATGAGGGTAAAACCCTGCTCATGGAGGGCGGCCAGGCGACCTTCCTCGACGTCGATCACGGCACCTACCCGTTCGTGACCTCCTCAAACCCGACCGCCGGGGGTGCCTGCGTGGGATCAGGTGTTGGCCCCACCCGAATTTCCCGCGTGATTGGTATTCAGAAGGCATACACTACCCGCGTGGGTGCTGGCCCGTTCCCCACCGAGCTCTTCGATAAGATGGGTGATTTTCTGCGTACAACCGGCGGCGAGTTCGGCGTGAACACGGGGCGTCCACGCCGATGCGGCTGGTACGATGCTGTGCTTGCGCGCCAGGCGGTGCGCATCAACGGGTTTACCGACCTGTTTATCACCAAGCTGGATGTACTTACCGGTCTTGAGAAGATCCCCGTATGCGTGGCGTATGAGGTGGACGGTGTGCGCTTTGATGAAATACCGATGACGCAAACCGATTTTCACCACGCGAAGCCGATTTACGAGTACTTCGACGGCTGGAACGAGAGCATTTCGGATGCGAAAACCCTGGACGAGCTGCCCGAGAATGCCCGCAAATATGTGCATAAGCTTGAAGAACTTTCTGGCTGCCGCATCTCGGCGATCGGCGTAGGCCCCGACCGCGACCAAACCATTGTGGTCCGCGATTTGATGGATTAGGCTCTTTCCCGCTACCTCCCAAAAAAGGCTCTTTATTCCAATAAAGCGGCGTTTTTAATGCTTTATTGGAATAAAGAGCCTTTTTACGTTGTAGGAATGATGCAGAATTAAATGATGGATAATGTGCAAAACATTTTGCCGGTGATAGCTGCACTGGCGAATGGTGAATCCCGAGAAATGTATGCCAAGGTTATCGTGCAGGATGTGCCGAAAACGCCTAACTATCGTGATCGTAAACTGTTGGCGCGTCTTGAAGCAGTCAGGCTCATTGAGAAGTCAGAGGATGGGCTTTGGCAGGTTACCGAGGTATTCTCCGACTACTTGAGTCTTTTGAAATCCGCGAAAAACCAGGTAACAGATGATGTTGAGCGGTTTTTAGTCAAGGGACGAGTGCATACCTGGCCCTCACGTGCGCAGGATAAGAATGCTCTTTTGCGTTGGATTCTTCAAAAGAGTATTCCTGCCTCCGAGCAGTTTTCGGAGCGTGAGGTGAACGAGCGCATCAGGCGGTACACGGATGACCCTGCCTTGGTGCGTCGCTACGGCGTGGATCACGGAATACTTGAACGGGACCCCGCAACTCAGATCTACCGGCGCATTCGATAAATCCCCTGCATAAAAAGAGCCTTTATTTGAATAAAGCGGCGAAAAATACTCTTTATTCGAATAAAGGCTCTTTTTAGCACCTGGGGGCCTACCCCTACACTTAACCTATGTCGTATGTAACCGGTGCTATTTATCCGCAGCAGGACCGCATTCGTATGGGGGTTACCCAGTCCGAGGCGCTTGATGCTTACCGTGAGGGCGGCGCAAGCGTGGCGCTCGGCTACATGACCCCGAACGCGCGGGAGCTGCGCGAGCTTCAGCAAACCTTTAACCTGCACGAACTTGCGCTCGAAGACGCCTCGCACGGGCATCAGCGCGCCAAACTTGAAAGCTACGAAGGTTCCCTGTTTGCGGTGGTACGCCCCGCCATCTACCTGGATGCCGAAGAAGAGGTGCGTCTAGGCGAGATGCACATGTTCTTGGGGCGTGACTACCTGTTGAGTATCGTGAACGACCAGATACATCCGCAGCAGGCAGTGTACGAACGCTTCAACCTGATCTACGCCACTCCGGACGGCTCGCCCATACGCCTGCTGCACCGCATCATCGACCAGACGGTAGACGGTTACATGCCGGTGCTCGAAGGGCTCGAAAACGACGGCGATGAAATTGAGAATGCGCTCTTCCAAGAAACCGGCGCTGGCGACCGCACACTGTCACGCCGCACCTACGAACTGCTCAACCAGGTTGCCGATTTTCAGCGTGCCTGCAAACCGCTCGATATGATGCTCGCGCGCATCATGCAGCAGATTCGTGACGGCGTACTTGACGTCAGCCCCTATACGGGCGCTACCGCAACCGAAATCGCGCAGGAGAAGGATGAGCTGCAACGGCAGTTCCGCAATATTCAGGATCACGTGGTGCAGGTTAAGGAGCGCCTGGAGGATCTACGCACATCCCTGCAGAACACGCTTACGGTGCACGATACGATTGTGGCGCAGCAGCAAAACGAAGATATGAAACGTATTTCGGCGGGTGCCGCAATCCTGGTGGTGCCCACGATCATTGGGTCTATCTACGGTATGAACTTTGAGGATATGCCCGAGCTGAAGTGGACCTACGGATACCCGGCATCGCTCGTGCTCATGGTGGTGGCGTGTGTGGTGGTGTATCTCTTCTTTAAAAAGCGCGGCTGGTTCTAGCCGTAATATTAAGCATTTTAGAAGAGTATATTAAAAATATTCTCACGGTATTTAGTATTAGAAATATCGAATAAAATCTAGAGTTTTCGGTGGTCTGCATGTTGTCGTTAGCGCTCTATTGCAGCGAAGTGAGGGCATTGTAGTGTATGAACACTTTGTAGCGACAACTCGTCACAGAGTGGCGTTAAGCTCTTTTGTATTAAGGGTAGGATGTTGCTACATTAAGGGTGTCCTAACTCAATAGATCAACGAGGATTACACATGTCTTTCACGTTTGCATCACGCCAGCGCACCCTCAGACGCATCTGCGCACTCACTCTCGCAGGCGCCATGCTCTTGCCCGCAACTCCGCTTTTGGCTGTGAACGCTCACGCCGATTCCGGTGTAGCGGTAGCCGCCGAACAGAACCAGAGCACCGGAAATATCACCTGGGGTATCAAAACCTCATTCCGCAATTACATCGGCGAACCGTACAAGGTCAGCGAAGGTGCAAGCTACAACGCCACCGACCTGTTCACCTTCCCCAACCAAGAAGCCAAAGTTTCCGAGGACGGTAACCAAGTTTCACTTCAGGGATCCGGCAAAGTTCAATATATCTCGCACTGCGCCGACCGCAATAAACCCGAAGAATGCTCGCTGAACCTAACGCTCTCAAACCCGCGCATCGAGATGGATGCGGCACAGGGCACCGGCACGCTCTACATGGTTGTACGCACCAAAAATTACACCTCCGGGCAGTGGGAAGGACCCCACGAAATCCCGATGGCGAAGCTCTCGCTCAAAACCGCTCAGCAGAGTGAAAAAGACGGCGTTGTCACCTGGAGCAATGTTGCGGCTAATCTCACCGCCGAAGGTAATCACGCATTCTCGAACTTCTACGAAGACGGCGTGGGGCTGGACGCTCTCACCTTCTCGTATTCCGGTACTCAGGCGAAAGATGCCCAAAACAGCGGCTATAAACTGGGTGAGAGCCTGAACTCGGGTACCGATATTAATAATCCGCAAAATACCGTGCGCGCGGGCTCTTATCTTTTCTACGCGGCAGGTAAAAGCTTCGGCGGCGGGGCGGATGCACGCTACGCGGTCATCGACCCAAAGACTTTGCAGCAGACAGAGTCTGCAACCCTGCCGATGGGTTCCAGCGCGCACTTTGCCGCCAACCCCGCCACCGGCGATATCGTGTTTGTGAACGCGAATACTCGCGCCTTGGAACGCTACCGGGTAGATGAATCCGGCAAGCTTGTATCTCAGGGTACTTTCGCGGGTGTCACCTTCAGCGAATCCGAAAATATTCTGGCGCTCGGTTACAACGAAGCGACCAACAGCTGGGCTGTGCTCACCGCCGATAGCAGCGGGCAGGCGCGGTACGTCAACGTCGCCTCCGATGGCACGGTGAAAGCGCAAACCGTCAAATCTCCGCTGGACTTTGACCCCTCGGTGGCACACGCCGATGACCTGAGCGAATATTATGGCGACGTTTTCACCGGAAGCACCCGCACGCTTGCGCCGCTGCCCGACGGCTCGTTCCTATACAGCCCCAATAAATCTGTGTACAACGAAGAGGGCAATAAGATTCAGAACGGTCAGCTGCTTCACCTGAGCGCTCAGGGTATTTCGGTGGTTGAGCAAACCCAGCCCAAGGATGCGGAAGAGGCAGCCAGCCTCAACGGCCTGCTCACCACCCCGGACGGATACGTCTACCGGTGGAATAACTACGCCGCAAGCGCCAGTGCCGTGCAGGTTCTCAAGTACGATGGTTCTTCCTTCACAACGGTGCGCGAAAGCTCCACAGCGCCGCACGGTATGGGGGCGATCGCCTCTTTCTTCACCGCTGGCGACAAGATTGTGGCGGTCGATTCCGCAAACGGCCGCCTGGTCTGGATGTCAAAGACCCTTGAATTTGATCACGATGTGCCGCTCTCTGACTTGCGTTCGACCGATAAGAGCGGGTCGTACAACGCGCTTGAGCTGCCGAATGGGGATATTATCTTCCCCACGATGGTTGAGAAGAATGACGGTCTGGAATCTAACCTGTGGCTCAACCGTCTGGTGAATACAGCTAAGACACCGGAACCCGAACAGCCGAAACCTGCTGATCCGACCACGGAACCCACCCCTGAGCCTACCAAACCCGCTGACCCTGCTCCAACCCCTGAACCGAGTAAATCAGCTGACCCGGCCCCGACGGTCCCCGCACCGGAACCGTCGAAGCCTACCGAGCCAGAGCCCAGTAAGCCTGCCGAACCTGAGCCGAGTAAACCGGCAGAGCCCGCTCAGTCGTTCTCGGATGTGCACGAAGGCGATATGTTCTACCGCGAGATTACCTGGCTCGCCGGGCAGAACATCACAACCGGCTGGGTCGATGGCACGTTCCGCCCGCACGAAAGCATCGAACGTGAGGCTATTGCGGCGTTCTTCTATCGTATGTCCGGATCGCCCGAGGTACAGCTGCCGAAGGATTCCCCCTTTACCGACGTGAAGGAAGGCGACCCCTTCTACAAGGAAATCATCTGGTTCCAGCAGCAAGGTATTACAACCGGCTGGCCCGATAAGACTTTCCGTCCTCACGACCCCGTCAGCCGCGAGGCTATGGCCGCATTCTTCTACCGTTACTCTGGGAAACCACCGGTTGAAGTGCAGAATGCGCCTTTCAAGGATGTTCCCGAACAGAACATGTTCTACCGTGAAATTGCCTGGCTGCATGACAGCAAGATTACGACCGGCTGGGATGACGGAACTTTCCGTCCCCACGAGAGCATCAGTCGTGAGGCTATGGCGGCGTTCCTGTACCGTTACGCACACCGTGGCTAATCCGTAACCGTGCGGCTCCCCGCGCACCGCATCGTTCGGTGGGTGGGGAGCTTTGCTCTGTCCGAAAACCCTAAGCGGTCATGCCATAATCTTCGCGAATGCGGCGGCGCACATCCCGGCGTTCCCGCTTGAATTTGGTGCAGGCGTCTTTGGGGTTTTCGCATTCCCACAGGTCCCATTCACTCACATCAAGCCCCATCATGGCGACTTCCAGCAGGCCCAGCATATTGAGGAACTGCGCGGTATTAATCCTAAAATCACCGGAACCCGGGCGGCTCTCGGTGGCGAAAGCATACCCTTCCAAGGGCAGCACCCGCGGCGCCCAATGCTTATACCAGGCATCGCCGTAACGGGGGCTGCAATACATATGCGTCAGCGCCAGTTTGGTGCCCTGAATCCGCTCGAAACGAAGACCAATCTCAAGCTGATCGTGCGGGAAAACCATTAGGATAGCGTTCTGCGCCGCCCGGCGTAATTCGCGAAGATTTTGCTGAAATCCGGCCTCGCCATAACGATGCTGAGCGAGCATCCGGGTGCAGGAATTTGACGCTGGGGCAACCTGCAGACAAACACGCTCGGCAATGAGCTGTTCTAAATCGCGGCGAATGGCCTCTATATTGAAGGTTTCGTGGTGTACGAGCGTTCCCGTGGACATGAGGAACTGATGATCGGCGCTAACAATATCCTCGGCGGTTGCAACGATGCGGGATGCGCTCAGGGGGTGCTGTGCCATAGGTGCTGATCCTCTCGATGGGGTGCCGCCCCGTGAAAGTGCGGGGTATTTTTCTGATACCTCGACGGTACCTGGGCACCCTGACACTTTAACCGTGCCGAGCCGCCAAGAGAGGTTTTATACAGCATATATTCCAGATAGGGAATGTAGAATATATACTCTGACAAGTTTATATACCGTTTTTGGAATATAGCTATGTGGGTTGATAAAGAGATGGAAAAACCCACATGTATTTATGGGTGCAGGGCGGCGACGAATCCAAGCTCACCTCTGAGACGCTGTGGGAAAGCCTGAAGGCGGTCAAGGAGAAGCACGCTCATAAGGTAGATTCCGATATGTTCTACCTGAACGCGGGCATTACC
Organism: Rothia sp. HMSC064D08; assembly: GCF_001809525.1. Taxonomy (NCBI): domain Bacteria; kingdom Bacillati; phylum Actinomycetota; class Actinomycetes; order Micrococcales; family Micrococcaceae; genus Rothia; species Rothia sp. HMSC064D08. Next base: position 147,216 of record NZ_KV797887.1, read on the forward strand.
GCGGCCCTGGGCGTGATCGAGGAAATCGACAAAAATATCTAGTATGCGCATCACAACGACAGCACCCTTGCCCGGAATTCTCCAGGGATTCCGGGCAAGGGTGCGGTCGTACTGGTTCACAGTGTGTAGTATGCGGATGCGTTCGTTTTTCACCCCACAACGATATTCAAGGCATACTATAAAAAAGTGTGTTCTCATGGTTAATACATGCCATTAACCACGCCTTGGAGGATGTCCATGAGCACTCTAGAAGAAAAAGCGCAGCATGTTGCCGATGCGCTCAATAAAGACCACGTCAAGCAGGCGGTACGCATCACGGCAACTGCCTCTAAGACCCCGCTGCCAAAGACCGCCTCAAAATTTGGGGGCATTCCTTATGTACCTATGGGTGCTTCGGCGCCGACAAACTCCAGTGGTCAGCCCTTGGGGATGATCGCGCAGATTAACTGTGCAGAGCTGCCGCCGAATGATATCTATCCAAAAACTGGCATGGTGCAATTCTGGATAGACCCGAAGGACGAGGCGTGGGGGTTCGATGCCGCGAAGCCTGCATCTCAGGAGAACTGGCGGGTTATCTATTACAAGAACGTGGGCAGGCCAGACCCGAACACGATTCTTCCTGCCGTGGATCCCAAGGACAACTGGCCCGTTGAACCCACACAGACCGAGTTTGCGCTTTCGTTCGAGGTGATCGAGCAGGGTATTACCGGCGCCGCCAACTACTACTATGAAGATTTCGCGCGCGTGTGGAATAAGATGTACCCCGAAGCGCAGCTTGAAAGCTACCAGGAGGCGCAGGGTGCCGCCCTCACAATTGAGGAAAACGACGAATTCTCGAAGATCGGCGGATACCCCTACTTTGTGCAGAGCGACCCCCGGTTCTTCAACGAGGCTCTGCAGGGGCATACCGTGAACCTGCTGACCATTGTTTCTGAGGTGGACTGGGCAGAACCCCATGACGGTTCACCTAAGCTCATGTGGTGCGGCGGAGGCGCGGCAAACTGGCTGATAACGCCCGAACAGCTGGCGGCGGGCGACTTCTCGAACGTGATCTTTGAGTGGTCGAGCAGCTAACCGGCTCGCTCGATAATTCTTATACAGGGGGTTGTGGTGTACTCAAGCTACTTGATACACCACCAACCCCCTGAATTTTTGGGGCGCCTAGAGTCATGCTCCGAGTCATGCAGCGTGTGGCCTCCCAAAAAATACACCGTTGAATAAGCGCACGAGTGACGAAGTTTTGAGCACGGCACCGCAAAATGTGTTCTGATGGTTGTAGCACTGAACCAACCACCCGGAGGAACACATGAATACCACCGAGCAGAATGCAGCTAAAAACACCGAAGCGCAGGTGCGTCGAGTCCTCGACGTTATGAATCAGGGAAAACTCAAGCAGGCTATCAGGATTACGGCAACCCCATCGCAGCAGCCGCTGCCGAAGACCGCCTCTAAGTTCGGGGGAGTGCCGTACCTGCCTGTGGGAGAATCCGCGCCGACGAACGCATCCGGTCAGCCCCTAGGCATGATCGCGCAGATTAACTGTGCGCAGCTGCCGCAAAATAATATTTACCCGAAGAGCGGTATGCTTCAATTTTGGATTGACCCTCACGACACCGTGTGGGGGTATGACTATAACAAGCCTGCGGTTCAAGAGAACTGGCGGGTGATCTACTACGAGAGCGTGGGTGAGCCGAATCCGGATGCGCCGCTGCCGGTGATCGACTGGGACACGATCGGTTGGCCTATCGAACCGGAGAGCGTGGAATTTGCGCTCTCGTTCAGCCTAGTCGAGCAGGGAGTTACCGGTACTGCGCACTACTACTATCCCGATTTTGCACGAGTGTGGGACGAGCTGTATCCCGAGGATAAATTGCCCACGGGAGACGACGAGCGGGCGAGGATTCAGCGGACGGACGCCGTTGAGGAGCTTACTCTCCCGTATGAGGAGAGTGATGAGTACTCTCGGATTGGCGGTTACCCCTACTTTATTCAGAATGACCCGCGGGATTTCGACGAGAACCTGCAGGGGCACACGGTGAACCTGCTGACCATTGTTTCTGAGGCGGACTGGGAATCGGAGGAAGAGACCCCGGAACTTCTCTGGGGTGATGCGGGTTCCGCAAACTGGCTGATAACGCCCGAGCAACTGGCGGCGGGTGACTTCTCAAACGTGATCTTTGAGTGGTCGAGTTGCTAACCAAGAAATATATACGCTGGTGACACAATTGCTTGCATGTTCTAATTCCCCGTCATAATCCGACACAAACGACATAATGCTACGCGCACTTGGCGCATCCGGGGACCGTGGCACAGTATAGGGTTGAGTACCTCTGTTCCTCGACCTTGGCGCATCATTCGGCTGCGCTAAGCCAACCAGGAGTCATGCATGGCTGAACATACTTTCGGATTCCGCACCCGCGCACTGCACGCGGGCGGCACCCCGGACGCTGAACACGGCGCCCGCGCGGTCCCTATCTACCAGACCACCTCATTCGTTTTCAAAGACACCGACGATGCCGCCAACCTCTTCTCCCTGCAGAAATACGGCAACGTCTACTCGCGCCTATCGAACCCGACCGTTGCCGCGCTGGAAGAGCGCATCGCATCCCTAGAGGGCGGTATCGGGGCGGTGGCGACCGCATCCGGCATGGCCGCCGAGTTCATCACCTTCGCCGCGCTCTGCCAGGCGGGCGACCATATTGTGGCATCTTCCCAGCTGTACGGTGGAACAGTCACCCAGCTGGATGTCTCCCTGCGCCGGTTCGGCATCGAAACCACTTTCGTGGAAGGCACCGACCCTGCGGATTACAAGGCGGCGCTGACCGAGAACACCAAGGCAATCTACACGGAGGTTGTCGCCAACCCCTCCGGCGAGATCGCAGACCTTGAAGGGCTCGCCGCTGTAGCCCATGAGGCGGGAATCCCCCTCGTCGTAGACGCTACCATCTCAACCCCGTACCTGATTCGCCCACTGGAACACGGGGCCGACATCGTGATTCACTCCGCCACCAAATTCCTGGGCGGGCACGGAACCACCCTCGGCGGCGTGGTTGTTGAGAGCGGACGGTTCAATTGGGCGAACGGCAACTTCCCGCTCATGACCGAGCCGGTGCCTTCGTACAATAACGTCTCGTGGTGGGGAAACTTCGGCGAATACGGGTTCCTCACAAAACTGCGCTCCGAGCAGCTGCGCGACTTCGGTCCCGCACTCTCACCGCAGTCGGCATTCAACCTGCTTCAGGGTGTCGAAACCCTCCCGCAGCGCATGGATGCGCACCTCGCCAACGCGAAAAAGGTCGTGGATTGGCTGGTTGAGGATGCGCGCATCGCCTACGTAAACTACGCAGGCTTGCCGGGGCATGCGCACCACGAACGCGCGAAAAAACTGTTGCCGCTGGGCGTTGGGTCTGTGTTCTCCTTCGGGGTGAAGGGCACCGATAAGGCGAGCGGCCGCGTGGTTGGCGGCGAGTTCATTAGCGCGCTCGTGCTGGCATCGCATCTGGCGAATATTGGTGACTCGCGCACTCTGGTGCTGCATCCGGGTTCGACCACGCATCAGCAGCTTTCCAGCGAGCAGCTTGCCGCGGCGGGCGTGGGTGAAGACCTGATCCGTATTTCGGTTGGGCTTGAGGATGTTGAAGACATTATCTGGGACCTTGACCAGGCACTCACCCACGCGACTGGCCTGAACCACGCGGGTGAACGTGTGGGCGAATCCAGCGCCGATAAGCTCGTTGCGGCGCAAGAGGCTCTCGCCGCCGAAGAGGCTGACCCGCAGCAGGGCGTCGCCTGCGCACTGCCGAATAGCGCCGCAGCTTCGGGCGCCTCAGAGCCCAAGGATGCACCCGCGAAGGAGGGCAACTAATGACTGAGAAACGTACCTGGGTAGGCCCGAGCGCCCCCGAGCGGCTGAACATTCTGCGCAATACCCGCACTATCGCGATTGTGGGGATGAGCGATAAGATTTCGCGCGCCTCAAACTTTGTGGCAACTTACCTGCTGTCTTCATCGCCGTATACAGTGTATTTTGTGAACCCGATTCTTGCGGCGAAAGGCAAGCCCGTACTGGGGCAGCCGGTGTACGCCTCGCTTCAGGACCTACCAGAAGTGCCCGATCTCGTCGAGATTTTCCGCCGCAATGAAGACCTCCCGGGCGTGGTTCAGGAGGCGGTTGATTTGGGCGCGAAGACCGTGTGGATGCAGCTGGGCTCGTGGAATGAGGAAGCTGCCGCTATCGGTGAGGCAGCTGGGCTGAACGTGGTCATGGATCGATGCGTGAAGATCGAGCACGCGCGCTTCCACGGCGGCCTGCACCTTGCGGGCTTCAATACCGGCGTGATTTCCTCGAAGCGCCAGGTCACGGCGTAGTACTTCGGGTCTGCGGCTGAAAGCTGAGTTCCGGGAGCGTTTTCTTCATTCGGGAGCAGTTAAACTGCTCCCGAATGAAGAAAACGCTCCCGGTTTTTTGATAGTGTGAGCTTCCTGCTCCATAAGAGGCAGCAAAGGTATGTATCTTCCCTCTGTCGTGAATAACCTGATGCCCCCGCAGCTCATCGTATACACTGGAATACATAGTAAAAAGAATGGTTATTGCGTATAGGAGTGTTGATGATGAGCCGCAGTATCCGCGCCGAGATTACTATCCAGGCGGAACCACAGCGTGTTTGGGAAATCCTGACCCGGTTTGAAGAGTATCCCACGTGGAACCCCTTTATTATTCGGGCGCAAGGTGTGCCGCGCACCGGAGAACGCCTTACACTCACAATGAAACCGGGCAAGCGCCCTATGACCTTCCGCCCCACCGTGCTGGAAGCATCCGAAAATCAGAGTCTTGAATGGCTGGGTCGCCTTGGAATCCCGGGAATTTTTGACGGTCAGCACCGCTTTGAACTGAACCCCTTGCCCGGCGGCGGTACTCACCTGATACAGTCCGAAATCTTCAGTGGTCTGCTTGTGCCCCTCATGCCTAAACTTCTTGACAATACTCGAGAAGGTTTTCGCCGTCTGAATGAGGCACTGGCGCATCGAGCCGAAGAAAATTAATCGTCAGAAACACAAAATTATATATTTATATTGTTTCCACCCGAAAATCTAAATCGGGTTAACCACTTGACAGCTTAAAACCCTACCCTTAGGGATAGGTTTACGGGTATGCTAATACGAGTGCCTTGCGACAGGGGGCTTTCGCGGCGGTCGCAGGGTACTTTTGTGGCGGTGGGGTGCTTGGCACACATGAGCATCCCGCCGCCTTTATCGTTTCTTTCCGAACAGCGTTGAGGAACCTCTCAAGGCGGAGTAGCAGACCCGTTACTTACCGCGTTGCTCCCGTTCACGATGCAGCTGATCGCGGTACGCCTGAATCTGGTCCTCTGTAATCACATCCAGCTGATTTGTGAGCGGCGTGCCCGGTGCCCAGCCTTCGTTTTCAAGATGTTCATGGTCGCGGCGGAATACATCCAGCAGACGCGGGCGCTGAACCTTCAGCGTGGTGGGCATCGGCAGTCGCCAGTCGCGCCACCGCGCCACAATACCCAACACCGTGCAGGTGAGCACAGACATAGCGATCGCCACATGAGGGCGTTCCAGCATCCTGAAACAAATTGCCGTTTCGGCGGCGCCCACGAACGCTACCGTGGCGTAAAGCGAGTTCCCGCCGAAGATAGCGGGGATGCGGTTCACCATAATATCGCGGATAACCCCGCCGCCAACCGCCGTTGTCACCCCCAGCGCGATTGCTGGAAGCCAGTGCAGCCCCAGGGTAAGGGATTTGATGGTGCCGGTAGCCGCCCAACAGCCCATGCCCAGAAAGTCTACGACCACAAGGGCGCGGGTGGCCCAGTTCGAGCTCAAATCCAGCACATACGCCAACGCCGCCGAGGTAATAGCGCCCATCCAGTACCAGCCGTCGGTAAGCGCTATTGGAAGCCCCACATTCAGCAGGATGTCACGAATCATGCCGCCGCCCATGCTGCAGACGACCGCCAGTAGCAAGAAGCCCACCATGTCGAACCGCAGGGCGCGCGCCACTGCTCCGCCGAGCAGGCCATTAGCCACTACGGCTGCAATATCTACGATTCGGAACAGCGTCTCGGGCTCGATATTGAACACGGTCGGCCTCCTTTCGACGGCTCAGGAGTAGAGGAGTGCGGCCCGCAGTTTTAGGCGCAACGTCTGCTATCTTACCGCGTGTGCTGCCGCTACGATACCCGCAGGTTTGTGGCGTGCCGCATACGCCAGATCTGTGCGAGACAATGGAGGAAAGTAAACGCAGGTTGAAAGTGCTGAGAGGAACGCAATGGCGGTTTCACGTGAGCAGGTTTTTGAGGTTCTTCAGCGGGTGCATCCGGTGCTAGAGCAGGGCCTGCCTGGATGGTCGGTGCGCCCAAATATTACGGGAACCGGCGCGGTGGGGCTGTATCTTGACGGTCCCGAGCTGCCGCTGATGGGCGTGAATCTGGCGGGTGAGCCCGTGGCACGGCATCTGTGCGGAACGGTTCAGAGTGCCGACCGTGGGCTTCCCGACGAGCTGGGTCAGGTGCGGTATCAGTACATTCTGGGTGTGAGCGTGACCGAGCGTGACGAGGAATATCCCGAATTAACCGACCTGCCCAAGACGGGGGAGCCCAGCTGGGTTAATGCTCTGCGGGTGCTGGATCAGCAGGTTCTCGCTAAACGCCGGGATGAATTTTTCATTAGCCGCGGCGGTTATGTGCCCGGCCGTCGGGCTTTGGGGAAACGCCGTGTGGCGCTGCGGCGCGAGTTCTTCCCCGGCAAACCCTGGCTGGGTCTGGGCACGATTGACTGGTGCGCGGGTGTGCGTTCCACTCCTGTCTACGCCGGTGAGCTGGATGCGCTCGTCGCCGCCGCGGTGCGCCTCGCCTCCACCTGGGATGCGGCGCTCCGGTCGGTCTAAAATTCACCTGACAAGTGGTTTTATGCGTGACGTGCTCACGTTATACATAAGATTCACGAGTTAGGCATATTACCCACAGAGGGCAGTGGGCGAGCCTTCCAGCACCCATAACTTTCACCCACGCGAATAACCCCCCAAAGCGCCCTTAGATCCTCGGGAAGAGGGGAGTAGAATCAAAGAGGTGCCTCTCGCAGGATCTTCTCAACGTTCAGAGGAACCTCTGACAGCAAGCAAACATCACACAGACACAACCAAGAATTCAGGTTTTCGTGACAACGCATTCACAGGGTGCGGTGGAGAATCCGCGCCGCATGCTTTTTCTCTACACAACACTCAGTGCGCTCATGGCCTGCTCGGCTATCTCGACCGACCTTTACCTGCCGGGCCTGCCGAGCATCGAATCGCAGATGGGCGGCAATATCGAGCTGACGATCACGGGATTCCTCATTGGGTTCGCGATCGCGCAGCTGATTTGGGGGCCTGTCAGCGACCGCATCGGGCGTAAAATTCCGCTGATGCTGGGCATGGCGATCTTTGCCGTCGGTTCTGCCGGATGCGCGCTCGCCTCAACCACAACCGAATTGGTACTCTGGCGCCTGGTGCAGGCGGTCGGTGCGTGCGTGGGGCCCATGCTTGCGCGCGCTATCGTGCGTGATATGTACCAGGGCGTGCGTGCGGCACAGGTACTTTCTACTCTTGTGCTTATTATGGCGATTGCGCCGATTGCCGGGCCGCTTCTTGGCGGGTTCCTGGTGGTCTCGGGCGGGTGGCGGCTGACTTTCTGGGCTATTGTGACCATCAGTGCCATTATTCTGCTTTTGGTCTTTTTCCTGCCCGAGAGCCTGCCTGAGAATAAACGTGAAAGCAGTACGGTACTTGCGGCGTTTAGAAGTTATCCGCTTCTGCTGCGCCGCCGCACTTTTATGCGGTACGTGCTGTGCGTGTGTTTCTTTTACGTGGCGATTTACGCTTTTATCACGGCATCGTCGAGCGTGTATATCACGAGGTTCGGGGTTGATCCGCGCTATTACGGTCTGCTTTTCGGCGTGAATATTATCGGGGTGATGGTGCTCAGCAGTTTCAATCGACGATTTGTGCAGCGCTATAGTCTGGATTTTCTGCTGCGTATTTCGACTGCGGTTGCCGGGGCGGCTTCTATACTCGCCGTGATAACTGTTGCTGCGGATGTGGGTGGTCTGTGGGGTGTAGCGGTTCCGGTGTTCCTGGTGTTTAGTATGAACGGCATCGTTGCCGCCTGTACGAACGCCGCCGCCCTAAATTCTGTGGAACCTGCCATCGCCGGTTCCGCTGCGGCACTCTTAGGGTCGTTCCAATATGGAAGCGGTATTATTTCCTCGCTCCTGCTCGCGGTGATTCCGGGGGAGAGGACGATTCTGATGGTCTCTATTATCTGTGCGTTCGTCCTGCTCTCGGCGGTGATGGGCTTCCCGAAAGCACCCGCAGAAAAAGCCTAAGGAACAACCTCAGAGGCAGGAAGCGGCTTAGAATTTATTGTCCTACTCGCATCTGCATCTGAACTTGCGTAGGTAAAACTCTGGGTATAGCCCGGTGCCTCAGGGATTGAGAGTAAGAGGGAGCAGCTGATTCAACTGCCCCCTATTCACTTTAAGTTAAGCTGCCGCTAGCCCCTTAACAAGTAGTTCGCGGGCAACTTCAGAGGTGCTTTGTCCTCGTTGAGATGCTAGGTCTCGGATAGTATTGTTAAGGGGTATTCGGATTTTATGGTGGAAAAGGGCTTATAAATCACCCTTCTCCAAATTCTTAATAAGTGTGGAAAAATCGACACCTAAGTTGTCTGTAATGTCGTGATCATTCACTTCATACCAATTGAAAGTATCGTATAACATAGCTTTATTGAAAGCACTTGAATTAAATCGTGGCTTACGCTTTTTATGGAGCTTCTCATTGAAAAGGATTTTGGCTCGTAAGGCATCAAACGAGTAACCTCTACCCATTCGCTCTACCTGCCTAATAATGCTGTTAATTGACTCCGTATAAGCATTAGTGAGCCTTTTATCAAAGTAGTTGAATATTTCAACATGCCAGTTGTCTACGGCTCTCACGAGGTCTTTATATGCGTCTTTAGAGTTGCTGGACATACAACGGTGTCTCCATTGACTATAACGAAGATGACCTTCATCTGGATCAGGAGTATCCCATATCCAGTAAAACTCTTCTTTGAGTTCATAGGCTTCTTTTAAAGCAGGAAGATTACCTAACCAAGTATCTAAGAGGAATGATTCACGTTCATTTAGATCGTGTTTACGCTTTAGAAGGATAAACCTTTCACGCATAAGGGTACGTCTTTCTTTTTGGCTCATATGGGCTTTCAAAGACTTTCTGACGTTATCTAAGGCTTGATTAGCCATTCTAACTACATGAAACTTATCTACGACAACTTTAGCGTGTGGAAGGATAGTGTTCACTGCGTCTTTGTAGGGCTTCCACATATCCATTGTGACTTACTCAATGTAAGTCCTGTCACTGATTTCTGAAAGACGTTGGATGACTGTTTCCTTGTTACGGTTAGGCTTGATGTCATAAATAGTCCTGCGTTCAATATTAGTCAATACAAGCCGAGGTCTACGGATAATATGTATCTCGTCTATCCCAAGCCACTTAGGAGTTTCAAACTGGTATTCACGTTCTTTGAGTGCCACATAGTCCTTAAAAACGTTCCTAATGGTTTTCTCGTCAACACCAACGCTTTCTGCGACTTCTACAAAGGTCTTAGACATGGATTGCTCTTGAATGGACTTTAAAAGCCTTTTGGTCATACTACGCTTTTCATCTACAGATATTAGGCGTTCCCAGAAGGTAGATCCGCATTCACGACACTTGTATCGTCTACGGTTCAATTGTAAGCCCACTCGCTTTAAACGAATGGGCAAATCCATAATTAGTTGATTTCTTGAACTGTGTTTGTACAACTTGTCAAAACCACATTCAGGACAACGTTCAGGTGGTCCGACTGCTTCAACTTTAAACATCATATCGGTTTCATTTTCTTGTGGCGGTTCTATTGTTTTAATGTCTGGTAGGGATAATAAGTCTGACATATTATTCATCCTTTATTACTCTGCGGTGTTAAGGTATCAATTATAGATTTGATGTCGAAATCATCAGTGTTAAATTATTTTTGTGACCACAAATTCACTTAGAAAATCCCTTAAAGCATTAGCTGGTTCACTTGAATAGGGAGTTGTAAAAAAGTTCCCTTAGCCTGCACAACAAGATAATTTCGAAATATCTTTATCGAACGTAAGTGCAACTAATTTTAGCCCTTCAGCCATTGTTAAATATGGTGCTAGGGTTTCTGTTAAATCTTCTATCGTTAAGCCAAATTTAACAGCTAATGATGCTGCATAGATGACATCTCCTGCATTTTCAGATACAATATGAACCCCTAATACTTTTAGTGTTTCTGCATCTGCTACTAGTTTAAATACACCGGTTGTTTCACGGTTTACAATTGCTCTTGGAACAGCATCTAAAGGTAATACAGATGTCTTCACATCATACCCTTTCTCTTTTGCTTGTTCTTCTGTTAAACCAACCGTTGCAACCGTCGGATTCGTAAACGTAACAGCAGGAACTACCGATAAATCTATTTTTTTGTTTAATCCACCAATAGCATTATCAGTAATAATTCCACCTTCATAGGCTGCTACATATACAAATTGTGGTCCTAAAGTCACATCTCCTGCTGCATAAATCTTTTCATTACTTGTTTGACCAAAATCATTGATCAGGATTTCATTATTTTTTCCAGTTTCAACACCTGCTGCACTTAAATTTAAAGAATCCGTATTTGGTTTTCTTCCAGTGGCAACAAGTAACTGATCTGATTCAATGACTTCTCTACTGCCATTTACTGTTACGTAAACCCTTTTTATCTCTCCACTTTGTTCAACACGCTCAAAAGTTGCCCCTTTGACAAGGTTTATACCCTGTTCAATTAACGCTTTTTCAACTGACTCTGAAATCTCAGGATCATACTCCTTTAAAAGTCGCTCACTTCTTTGCATAAGCGTTATTTCTGAACCTAAATGATGAAATAGTTGTCCAAGCTCCATTCCAATGTATCCTGAACCAATTACAGTTAATCGTTTTGGTATTTTCTTTAACTCAAGAAGTGTTGTACTAGTTAAATAGTCCATTTTTTCAAGTCCTGAAATTTGGGGCAACGAAGGCGATGCACCTGTTGCAATTAAAAAGCGTTTTGCAGATAACTTTGCCCCATTGACCTCAACCGTACTAGCATCAACGAATTTTGCTTCACCTTTAATTAAATCAAAATTATATTCATCAATTAAATCCATATATTTTTGATTCCGAAGTTCGCTCACCAATTTATCCTTTTGCGTGATTAAACTAGCTAAATCCACTTCTCCAGCGGATGTTTGTAAACCTATAAACGGATTGTCTTTTGATAAATGATTGATTTCCCCTGCCCTAAGAAGAGTTTTTGACGGAACACAGCCAATATTCACACAGGTTCCCCCAACCGTTCCACGCTCAATCATTCCAACTTTTGCACCGTATTCTATAGCTTTAATTGCCGAAGAAAAGGCAGCAGCACCAGAACCAATAATAAGAAGGTCATAATTGTCTTCATTAATTAACGCCACGTTTTCTAGTGATGATACTTCTTCAATTTCTCCGGCTTGGTAATTTGCTTCATCAATCGCCTTTATTGCACTTTCAACCTCAATATCATCGGGCAGTTCAAATACTGCTTCACCACGACGATAACTAGACTCAATATTTTTAGCACCTATCTTTTCAAGTGCTGATTCTACGTGTTTTTCACAACCCGTACAAGTCATTCCTGAAATGTTTACCTTAAATTTATTCATAAAAAATCTCCTTTCGTTAATTAATCTCTCATGTTAATGTTTCTATTATTGGACACGAATGTAATTGCTTTTCATCTGGACATCGTTGTTTTAAGTCGTCTAACATAGTTTCATATCTGCAAACTCACTAATGCGATAAATCATCTTATTTCACCCCCTGAATATTATAAACCATGTACCATAGTACACGGTCAAGTAAATTGGACTATTTTATTTTTTTCCCAAAGTATCACTCGTATGTGATTGATACTTTTATATAATACTATTGATTATCCTAACATCCCACCAGAAAATCCGATTTAAACACCAGTTGTTTTTAAACTATTAAGAAAGTAATTCCACTATATATTCCGAAGACCCTTGTTAAGTTCTTCAGGCAGTCGCATATGCAGTACTGGTGAGTGTTGAGATGCTTGTTCTTTCTGCTCTGAGAGCTTGCGGCGGCCGCGAGTCATCTTAACGAGCTCTGTATAATCATCAGTTCCTGTTGCCGCTTTGAGCATTGCCAAAGCAGACTGCCGAGCTTCTTCCCCGGTGAGTAGAGTATTAGGAACGGGGGTAAATTCTCCCCTTTTGGCTGCCTCCGCATTTCTTCAAAATATTTGTCATTGTATGCAGTCATAGGTCTTAGCCCCTTCCAGTTCTGTGGTGTGTGCTAGTTTCTAGAATACATACTTTGCGAGGGTTACGCATCCGTTATCCTGCACCGGGGTGAAGCCGAAGCGCCGATAGAGCTCAATGACGGGTGTGTCCACAATATCTGTAGTGATGAACCTCTGGCGAATGCTCTCCCGGTCAAAATCGGCGAGGATCTTTCCCAGTAGAGCCGAGCCGATACCGTGGTGCTGAGCCTGCGGGTGCACCAGTAGATCCTGGACATACGCAATGGTTTGTCCATCACCTACCGCACGTACCAGACCGATAAGCCGCTCGGCTCCTTCAGTCGTGTTCTCACGCGCCACATAGAGGTACCGCGACCCATCCAGCATAGGAACCAGCCGTTCGGGTGCGCGAGTGTAGGCGCTCCATCCCACCGCATCGTACAGCTCAACGAGCTCTTCGGTGCTCGGCAGGGAATTCTCGGCGTTCAAAATACTGTACTGCATACCCACATTATCCTACGCCCGCGCACTAAAAGGCTCTTCTCCCATTAGCTTGCGTCAAAGACGCCGGTTGGTTCGGGAGAAGAGCCTTTTAGACGAGATGTCTGCGCTGTGAGGCCAACGGGGCCTGTGTGTTTAGCCCAGGGCTTCGGCCAGCTGAATACCCTGTGCCACGCCGCCCATGGTTGCCGCAATGCGGATCAGGTCGTTAACCTGCTCCTTGGAGGCACCCTCCTCGCGGATGGTGTGCTCGTGGGCAGCCACGCAGTGCGAACAACCGTTCACGGCAGAAACTGCGAGCGCCAGCATCTCAAAGTCGAGCTTGTCGATACCGCCGTTTTTACCGATGATCTGCATGCGCAGGTTTGCACGCTGATCGTCGTAGGCGCCGTCGAGGAAGCCGCGGGTGCGGTAGAAGATGTTGTTCATCCCCATGATAGTTGCCGCGCCGAGTGCCGCATCGAAGGCGGTTTCGCTCAGGTGCTCTTTCGCTTCTGCTGCGATCTCAACGATAACGGAATCAACCTTGGTTGCCGCCGCAGTGGCCAGGATTGCGCCCCAGAGCTGCTGCTCGGTGAGCGAGGTGATGCGCGGCAGCGAAGACAGGTTCAGGTTCATGTCCTTCGCGTAGGAAGGCAGCGCGTTACGCAGGTTCTCAATGCTCATTACTTCATCTCCTTGAAGGCGTCGATGGTTTCTGCACCCTTCTTCCAGTTGCAGGCGCACAGTTCGTCGGACTGGAGCGCATCCAGCTGGCGGAGTACTTCGTCGGTGTTGCGGCCGACGGAATCTGCGGTAATGGATACCGACTGGATGGTGTTGTGCGGGTCGATGATGAAGGTTGCGCGGTCTGCCACGCCGTCCTTGTTGAGGACGCCCAGGGCGCTGGTGAGCTCGCGCTTGAGGTCGGATGCCATGACGATGGGCAGATCTACGAGCTCTTCGTGGGAGCGGCGCCATGCGTAGTGGGTGTATTCGTTATCCACGGATACGCCGATAACCTGGCAGTCGCGTGCCTCGAATTCATCGGCGAGCTTGCCGAATGCGGCGATTTCGGTGGGGCAGACGAAGGTGAAGTCCTTGGGCCAGAAGAATACGACGCGCCAGGTGTCTTCGTCCAGACCCTCGGAGGAAACGGTGGTGAAGTAATCTTCGGGCTTGTTTGCCTCAATCTCGGCGAGCTTGCCGGGAACAACGCCGGTCAGCTCGTAGGCGGGGAACTGGTCGCCAATAGTTAGCACAGCCATAGTGTTCTTCTTTCCTGATCTAGGTGGGTACCTCAAGGCTGGTTCGTGTGTGACTTCAGCGGTCTTGAGGCATTCTTCTGTTCTCCTCACAAGAGGAATCCTCCCCATTTTAATATGAGTAATTCATAATAATCAACCGTCCGTCGGTATGTTACAAGTGTTTTGAGACACACAATATGGCGATTGGGGAATTGCAGGCACAGCACGCCTCACAAAACAGCGCAGAAACTGGTAATGTCATGTCATGAGAATTCCGGAACTCATCACCGAAAAATTTACCCTCAGGTCACTGCGCGAATCCGACCTTGACGAACTGGTTCATATCTGCACAGACCCCGAAACCGTGCGATGGACCACCATCCCCCTGAACTATACGCGCGACGATGCGCGAACCTTCCTCAACTTCACCCAGCGTGCCGCAGCAGCCGGGCGTGAACTCACCTGGGCCATTGACTACAGCGGGGTGCTCGCAGGGGTTGTTACCCTGCGCCTGCCCGGAGGCTCCGCAAATGCGCCCGGAACACACGCAGACTTAGGGTTTTATACGGCTCCCCAGATGCGCGGGCGCGGCATCATGACAGATGCGGTACGCACAGTCCTCGGCTTTGGCTTCGATCCGCTCGGGTTTGCCCTAGACACCATCGGATGGACGGCGTTGGCGGGGAATACGGCATCCGAACGGGTGGCGGTGAAGGCCGGATTCACGAATATTATCAATGGGATTAGCACCAGCGCGGCCCGTCCCGACAAGTACGGCAACCGGGTGGCTGTCGCCGTGCGGCAGGCGATGATGACACGCGCCCAATTCGCCGAGATCTGGCGTGATTAAGGTGTTTGCGTGTGCGTCCTGGCTTCTCGCTTTTCCGCCGCTATCACTGCGTAAAAAGGCTCTTGATGTAAATAAAGCGTTGGAAATCCCGCTTTATTCGCATTAAGAGCCTTCTGATTACTGCATATTTTCGGCAGGGCGGCGTAGGAGCACCGCCCACAGCACAACCAACACTACGAGCGCCAATGCCGGAATTGAGGTCACAAACATAACCGGCTGCTCATCCGCCGCCCGCAGAAGCAGGGTATGCGCATCCACCCCCGGATACCTGCCGGTAAACGGGTAAAAATCGACACGCCGCCAGAAGCGCACCACGAGCTTTCCCCAGTCCAGAAGCGTATTAATCAGCATGAGGGAACTCAGGGCATAGCACAGATAACACAGGATGCGCCCCGCACGAGAACGCCACCGCGCCGCTAGCGGCAAGAAATCTACCGCCGCGCACACCATAAAAATCGGCAGAATCACGGCATGATGGAACCAGCTGATTGGTGAGATAAACACCGGCACAAGAACCGCCAACGAGATCTGCGATAGATAGAGGTTGTGCTGCTCCATCTTCCGCAGGGCGTACCCCACCACCGCAATGAGCGCGATTGCCGCGATCCCGTACAGCGCCTTCAGTACGGTACCATCCTGAAAGGTCATGCGCCCTAAAATACCCTGAATCGCCACGCTATTGCTCGATATTGGGTTGCCCACGCGTGACGGATCCCAGATGACGCTGCCCCAATAGGTGAGAGACTGCTGCGGAAGCACAGCAAATCCCGCTGCAATGGTTCCCGCAAACGAAACTCCCAGTGCAATAATGGATTTCCACTCTTTACGCACTAGAAAAAGAATTCCTATGGCGAGCGGAGTAAGTTTAATGCCCGCAGCAATACCAATAAAAACGCCGCGCGGAATCCTGGTACCCGGCCGCAAAAGATCGTACAAAATAAGCGCCAGCAGATACGGATTTATTTGACCGTACAAGAAATTATTGCGCCACGGTGCCGAAAGCAATATAAGCGCAGCACACAAAACAATAAAGGAAAAAGACGAAAGATATTTCTCAAAAAGCAGCCGAGAATTGCGCTTTACCAGATAATCACGCAGAACCTTGGCGCAATAGAAGGCAATGGGCACGAAAAATGCCAGATGAAGACCGATTGCTACCCGAAGGGGCAAGAACGATGCGGGAATAAAGAGGAGAGAGGCAAACGGCGGGTAGGTAAACGCAAGCCACAGGCCGCTGTCGCCGAAAATATATCTAAAGTTTTCTGCCCGCACAGTTTCACGAAGAATATCGAGATCATAGAGCCTGCTGGGGTAATCAAGAAACCAGTTAACGCTTTTACCCCCGGCATAATAGACCAGATAATCATATGCCAGAAATTCGCGCAGGTTATAAACAATAACTCCGGCTAAGAAAAGAATGCAGGCACCGGTTATGCCCCAGCGATAGCGTGTCATCAAAGACCTTCATGAAATACGTGAATGATATGAGTGCGTAAACTATTATTCCACGTTACCGGGTGTTTGGGGCATACTGCGGGGTGCATCGGGAGCACAAAAAAGGCTCTTTATGTGAATAAAGCGTCCAAAACGCCTCTTTATTCACATAAAGAGCCTTTTTAGCAGGGCAGCAGGAGAGTGCGCTACCGGGTACCGAATCCCTTGAACGTGCCCTGCGGTTCGGTGAAAGACGCATCCACAAAGTCCACATGCCCGGCGGTATCGCCAGAATTAAGGGTCTCCAGCAGGCGCTCGCAGGATGCGCGGCTTCCCTGCGCGATCACCTTCACTCGACCGTCATCCAGGTTTTCGGCGTATCCGCTCAATCCCAGCGGCTTGGCGGCCCCGGCACACCACCATCGGAACCCCACACCCTGAACCCTGCCTTGAACGTAGGCGGTAAGCTGCGCCTCGGCGGGCTCTTCCGGGGTTTTGTCGGCGAAGAGATCGAAGAATCCCACGGGAACCTCCTGTGGTTGCTCTAAAAATACCTGGTACTTTAGGATACCGAGCGATGCGGCACCAACGGAATAGCCGCCCCGGAACTCGTCGCGAGATAATACCCGCACGCTGCGGGTAAACCTGAAATGACAAGAGAGCGGTCGGGCGCAGACACAGTGGCACGTACCAAACGCTCCGTTACCCCGGCGCGCGAGCCAACCTTGCGTGAGAGAAAAACACGCCCCGAACCCGTGAAGAGGCTCGGGGCGCATCCGCACTCAGCCGGGGCAGGCGCATCCGGCAAACCCTAGCGCAGCTGTGAGCTTGACGGTGCCTGAGCGAGAGCCTGCCGAATCTCGGTATCGCCGCCGGTGAAAGGGATGCCCTTGCCGATCGTGCTGGAATCATCGACCACCTCAGTGAGCACCCGTGCCACGGTGGCACGCGGGGTATGGGAGCTCAAATCGGAGTGGTACACCGGATCGACCCCAACGCTAATACCGCCTTCATCCTCAGTCGTGAGCATGCCGGGACCTAGAATCGTGTACTCCAACCGGGTGCCGCGAAGATGCTGGTCAGCTTCCGCCTTAGCCTCCGCATATGCGAAGAACGGGTTATCTGCGGGTACCCCGTGCTCGGTTCCGGCCCCCAAATACGAGACCATAATGTACCGTCGAAGACCTGCCTGCTGTGCCGCCTCCATAGAACGAATTGCGGCGTCACGGTCAATCGCATAGGTGCGTTCAGGGCCACCTACACCGCCCGCACCTGCGGACCACACCAGCACTTCTGTATGTAAATCCTTGAAGAGCTGCGCCATCTCCTCGGTGCTCAGGGTGGTAATATCGGCAACAACCGGGTTAGCGCCGGTCGCCATAATATCTGCCGACTGATCTTCACTACGAATAATAGCGTTCACCGTATGTCCGCGTTCACGAAGCATCGGCTCGGCCAGAAGAGCAACCTTGCCGTGCCCGCCAATGATCGTAACGTTAGCCATCGTATCCTCCTGTGTGTTGAAAAATACTTGTATATCCAGGCTAGGCTTGCTGCGCCGCAATGTCTATGGTTTTTCTGTGCTTCCTGAGAACAACAGATACCCGAGTTCCCTGTGCTGATGCGCTCAGACAGCGCCGCATGATGAGAATTCTCGTGCGGGGCTCAAGACGGCGTTATGATGAAGTGCTAGGTTTTTATTGCCCGGCGGTACCGCCGAGAAGACAAGGCAGGGGATTTATGGCAGAGCCAGCCGCATCAAAGACGCACCGCAGCGCACCATCAATGGAGCAAACCGCCGAGAAACCGTGGGTTGCCATGTGGTCACTCGTGATCGGGTTCTTTATGATCCTGCTCGATACCACTATCGTCACCGTGGCGCTGCCCCATATGCAGCATGAGCTCAACGCCTCGCTCTCCGCCGTGATTTGGGTGACCAGCGCCTACCTGCTCGCCTATGCGGTGCCGCTGCTGATTACCGGTCGCCTGGGCGATAGGTTTGGGCAGAAGCAGATGTACCTGCTCGGTATGGTGGTCTTTACCCTCTCTTCGCTGTGGTGCGGGCTCTCGACCAATGTGGAGATGCTGATCGTTGCGCGCGTGGTGCAGGGGATAGGCGCCTCAATTATGACCCCGCAAACCATGTCCATTATTACGCTCATGTTCCCGCCGCATAAACGCGGGGTGGCAATGAGCGTGTGGGGCGCGGCGGCCGGTATCGCATCGCTCGTGGGCCCTATCGCTGGCGGCCTGCTCGTGGACGGTCCCGGCTGGACGTGGATCTTCTTCATCAATATCCCTATCGGTGTGGTCGGCACCTATCTGGCGGTACGGAATATCCCGCATTTCCCCTCCAAACAGCACAACTTCGACTGGCTGGGCGTGGTTCTCTCCGCTATCGGCCTGTTTCTGATGGTCTTCGGCATTCAGGAGGGATCCACCTACGACTGGGGCACTATCACCGATTCGCTGTGGGGAACCGGAATCCCGGTGAGCGTATGGGGCATGATTATCGCGGGCATCATCGTGTTCACCCTCTTTATTGTGTGGCAGGCTGTTAACCGCAAAGAACCGTTGGTGCCGCTGGGGCTCTTCAAAGACCGCAACTTCTCGGTATCGAATATTGCTATCGCGGCAATGGGCGCGCACACCCTCACAATGGCATTCCCAACTACCATTTACTTCCAGCAGGTGCGCGGTATGAGCCCCACTCAGGCGGCACTCATGACCGCCCCGCTCGCCCTGTTCTCGGGTGCGCTCTCTCCAATCATTGGTAAGCGTTTAGGCACGTCAAACCCCAAATGGTATGCGGTCTCGGGGTTTGCCCTGCTGGTAGTCGGATTTGTTGTTCTGCGGGCTCTGATGACGGCGGATCAACCCCTCGCGCTTCTGCTCATACCCTTTGCGATCTTGGGTATCGGCAACTCTATGATTTGGGGTCCGCTAGCGGTGACCGCAACCCGCAACCTGCCGCCTCGTTTAGCCGGTGCCGGGTCGGGCGTGTATAACGAAACTCGTCAGGTTGCCGGTGTGCTCGGTTCGGCGGGTATCGCCACTCTCATGGGCGGTCTGATCGCCGACCAGATTGCGCAGACCATGCAGCGGATGCGCCCCTCAGGTACCGGCGCAGGCGGAAGCGCCATGAACACTCCCGCCGTCGGCAGTGAAGGGATGTCCGGCGGTCAGGTTCCCGACTTCCTGCGCGAACCTATCGCCACCGCGATGAACGACTCACTGATGCTGGCGCTGGTTCTGGCAGTCGTGGGCATGGTCGCGTGTCTCTTCTTCGCCAAGCCGGTGGATAAAGGTGCGTGGACATCCGGGCAGAATGCCGCTGAGCCACAAACGGAAGCTGACTCGGCACGGGACGGCTCAAACTCTTCCGGTACCGATCCTGATGCAGAGGTGACCGCCTCCACCGAGGCACGCCCCGCAGACGAGACGCAACCGATTTCTTCGGAAAAGGACGCAAAAAATCCTTCTAAGCCATAATTCCATTTGAGGAATATACTATTTGACTAGTGTATATAGCCAGTGCGGCATATAACCAGCAGGTTATATGCCGCATTGTAGTTTCATCAGGGTATTGAGGGCGGGAGCTATTGCCTCCGCAAAACACTCGCGCTCGCAGAGAACCTTTCTATCAGATTCGGCGCGATGCCGCTGCCGAGCGTAACCCCTATGCCGCTTGATCCTCGGTGAACGCATCCGGGTCTACTCGCCCGGTTTCTACGAGCACCTGTGCGATAGCGCCGAGCGCCTCCTCATTCTGAAGCGAAGAAATATCGCCCAGCTTATGCCCCTGGTAGAGCTCACCCAGCAGACGGCGGGTAATCTTCCCTGAACGAGTCTTAGGAATATCGGCGACCGCGACCACATCCTTGGGTTTAGCGATAGGGCCAATATGCTCGCGCACATGCTGGGTGAGTGCAGTCTTCAGCTCGTCTTCGGTAAGTGCCCGACCTTCGTCGGTGAGCGTCACATAGGCGACTGCCTGGTGGCCGGTTAGCTCGTCCTCCACGGGGCACACGCCAGCCTCCACCACGGCCGGGTGCGTCACGAGCGCAGACTCAATTTCGATGGTCGAAAGGCGGTGCCCAGAAATGTTGATCACATCGTCGATGCGCCCCAGGATGTACACGTTGCCCTCATCATCGACCTTCGCACCGTCACCGGCGAGGAACCAGCCGCGCGTACCGTAGTGCTTCCAATAGGAATTCAGGTAGCGTTGCGGGTCGCCCCAGACAGTGCGTGCCATGGAGGGGCCGATCTTATCGACCACAATGAAGCCCTGTTTGCCGGGCTCAACGAAGTCACCGTGCTCGTCCACCACGCGCACCGAGACTCCGGGGACTTCGCGGGTGGCGCATCCGGGAAGGGGAGTGCAGTGCGGGGTACCTTCGGGGAAGGTCCCTTCGGGCGCGAAGGCGGGGTCGTGTGGCCGTGGGGAGCAGATGGTCGAGCCGGTCTCGGACTGCCACCATGTATCGATAAACGATGCGGTACCCCCACCCACGTGCTTGCGCAGCCACTTCCACGCCTGAGGGTTAATGGACTCGCCCACAGACCCGAGCAGACGCACGGATGAGAAGTCGTATTTTCCGGGTTCGGGGCCGTCAGGAAACGCCCCCATGAGGGAACGAATCAGGGTTGGAGCGGTGTAATAGTTGGTGACGCCGTAGCGTTCGATAACCTCGAAATGACGACCGTAATGCGGAGTATTGGGGGTACCCTCGAAAATAACCTCGGTCACCCCGTTCACAAGCGGACCATAGATTTCGTAGGTGTGCGCGGTCACCCACGCGAGATCGGCGGTACACCAGTGCACAGTCGATTCAACCTTCGCCGGGTCGTTCACGGCAGACAGTTCATCGGGGCGCAGCACCCCATCGTCATCCACATAGTCCGGCAGCAGATCGTACAGCAGCGCGTGGGTGTATGCGGTCTGCACCAAATACCCCGCCATCGTGTGCACTAGGCCCTTGGGTTTGCCCGTGGTGCCGGAGGTATAGATGATAAACAGCGGGTCTTCGGCATCGTGCAGCTCGTACTCATGGGTATCGGGCTGATCGTCCACCAGGTCGTGGTACCAAATATCGCGCCCGGTCGTCCAAGGAACCTGCGCGTGTGCCACGGGGTCTGCGGCGCTTGTCCGGTCCACCACGATCACGTGCTCGATATTGTTCTCACCTGAGCATGCTTCATCGGCATTCACCTTAACGGGCACGACCTTGCCTCGGCGGTTCTGCCCGTCGGTGGTGATCAGAACCTTCGCGCCGGTGTCTTCCACCCGGAACTTCAGCGCCTCCGCCGAGAACCCGCCGAACACGAGCGAGTGAATTGCGCCGATCCGCGCGCACGCAAGCGTGAAAATAATGGTTTCGGGAATAACCGGCAGGTAGATTACTACACGGTCGCCTTTACGCACGCCGAGTTTGAGCAGGCCGTTGGCGGCGCGGGCGATGCGTCGCTGCAGTTCGGCGTAGGTGATAGCTTCACGGTCACCGGGTTCACCCTCGAAATAGAGGGCTACTTTGTCGCCGCGGCCCGCCTCCACGTGGCGGTCCACGCAGTTGTAGGCGACGTTGAGTTTGCCGCCCTCGAACCACTTAATCTCGGGTACGGAGTATTCTTCGATGCCCTCAGCATCGGTTCCGATAACCTGCGGTTTCTGGAAGGTATGCGCGTTGTCCCAAGTCTTGCCCCAGGTTAGGCGCTCGGCTTGTTTTTCCCAGAACGCTACCCGCGCCTCGTCAGATTCGTGCGCGGGGTTGGGGGTGGGTGCTAGAGGATTCGTGAATGAAAAGGGGGAGGGAAGTCCCACAGTATCTCCCATCGGTTACTGGCGTTAGCACCTTCGGCGTTATGAAGGCGCATGATGCGCCACCGCAGGCGAGGTTGCTGCGACGTCGTCGAGCCAGGTCTCTCGGTCGCTCTAGATGGATTACCAATCTAGTAAACCCTGTAGCTGGCGCAGGTGCAAAGACACCCCGTCATATTGCGCGTGTATGCGCCACGTTCGTAACATTCCGCAACATTGCACCCATGCCCACGCATCCACACCACACCCCAATACCGCGAGCAGGTAGGATTTTGTCGACAAGGTAGGATTTTCCTACCTGCTCGGGTCAAAAACCACCTGCTCGCGAACAGCACAAGAAAAACACTCCCACCGGGATGCGCCTCGTCAAGAGGATTTACCCGGCGGGAGTGCCGTTTACTCACCCAAAATTACCGATTAGTTCTGTTTTTGTGCGTTGGTTGAGCCTTTCGAGGCTCCGTTAGGGTTTTTCTGCCCGGATAACCAGTCGTTAGGATCGATCTGAATGTCGTTACGGACGGTGAAGTCGCTCTCTTGATCCTTGTTTTTCTGGTCACCCGTTGATCCCGTCGAGTTGGACTTTGACTTGTCGCTGGGGGTGCTGGGAGTGCTCGGATCTGGATTCTCAGGTTCGCCAACATGATCGATGGATGCCACAGCCTGCTGACCGGTCAGGTCAATATCGCTCTTGGGGGCACCGTTCTCAGGCTCATAGCGCAGAGTACCGTTGAGGATCGTCAAGGTGGTGGTCACACCGTAGCGTTCGAGATAGAAATCTTCAAAATGTGTACCGAACTGGCTGGCCAAGATCTGGTTGTAGACCTGAGTCCCGCCGCCGTTATGACTGGAAGCTACAACATCATGGTCAAGCGTAATATCGACGTAGCCTATCAGCTCATTGCCGTTGGCGGTCATCTCGCTGAAGTAACCGTGCATAGCACCACCGTTGAAGGCGACGAGCTGGGGATTATCGCCGTTTTCTGGTGTGGGATTGACGACGAGGGAAACCGCAAAATCGTCAGTATTTTTATTCCAGCCCGGGGGTTCTGCCCCGTCGATCTCGGCCCAGTCGGGGAAAACGAAACGGTGCTCCAAGCGCAGGCGCGCACCGGCGAGTAGGGTAGTGGTACCCGAGTAGTATGTCTGCTTACCGTCTTTAGTGGTTGCCTTGGGCGCTGAGAACCAGAAACCTGCACCGCCCCACTTTGCCTTGCCGATGCTGCCGCCGGGGGTAAACTTACCGCCACCAGCCGAGTAGAGGCCACTGGAACCTGCCGGAACGCTGGCGTGCTCGTTCTCAACCGGGCCGCTAAATGAATCTAGCCCCAGGAAACTGTTAGTGTCTAGTTCCTGGTGGGTGACGAACGCCTGGGTAAAAATACCGTAGTCAGGGCGTGTGTCATCATACGAAGCCGCATAAGCCGGAACTACAGCGGAAGAAACAATAATTGGGGTTGTCCAAGCGGCGCCCGCCAGAACACGACGGCGCGTCAGACCTCCCCGCGTAGATGCGTGGGTCACAATGACTCCTATGAGTGGTTGGGTGAATAAGTGGCGCTCGGATTACACGCCAGTAATAATTTTACGGGATATACCCCAAAAATCCTAAACAATGTAAGATACACATGAAATCTTTACGATAAAACGCTTACTCGCCCCGATCTGAGCATCCTCAAATTACGCGGAAGATATTCTGTATTCCGCGCTCATTTCGGACCTATTGTCGTGTGTATGTTCCGGCAAGTCTCTGTGTTTCACCGCCGTACGGGCGCATCATTCTGGGCTTGCGGGCTGCCGATATGAAGATTTCGTATTTACTCAACATATACATCTAAAGGACTCACTCTCATGAAGATGCGTCGCACGGCGCACCTGACGCTGGCGGTTGCCAGCCTGGTGCTGCTGAATATCCTGCCCACCTCCGCTGCCTCGGTTCCCGCCTATGACACTGATGGCGATGGTATTCCCGATTCTTGGGAGATGTACGGTTACGATGCCGATGGCGACGGCGCTATTGATGTCGATTATCCCGCGATGGGTGCGAACCCTAACCATAAGGACGTATTCGTCGAGATGGATTACATGCCCGGCGAACTCGGCAGCGACGAAGAGTTGGATCGTATCGTGCAGTCATTCGCTGCGCTCAAGATCAGTAACCCTGACCGAAAACCGGGTATTAACCTGCACCTGGATGCCGGATCTGCTCGGAGCGCTCGGTACAATTTGGGCGGCGGTAACGAGGTGTCGCATCAGGGGCTGCGGAATATGGGCGATTGGGCGCGTATTAAAGCCCATAATTTCGACCCTGCCCGTGAAGGCATTTTCCACTATATGATCTGGGGCGACTACCACGGAAACAACAGCTCATCGGGTATGGGTTACAAGCACAAGGCCGGGTTCGTTGTGACTGTCGGGAAAACCTATTGGGGCGGTGCCAGCAGTGATATTCGCGTGGGCACCTTCCTGCATGAGCTCGGGCATAATTTGGGGCTTGATCATGGAGGCAACGATGCTGAGAATAGCAAACCCCACTACTTCAGTGTGATGAACTATGATTATCAGCTCACCGGAGTTCCTATGAAAGACGGAACGTTCTATTTTGGGTACTCCCAGACAGACGCGCTAAGCCTTGATGAGTCGGCGCTCAGTGAGCGGCGCGGGTTCGGCTTCAAAGCGCGCGGATACCTCTATGAGGGCAAACCTGCAGATCGAAACATAGACTTTAATCACAACGGTAAGATTGATGATGTGCCCGTCGCCAAAGACCTCAACAACAACGGATACGAGAGCGTTCTGAGTGCACCCAGTGATCTAAAAACGATGCGGTTCCCGGCCCAAGCTGTCAGTCACGGACGTGGGATAAGCCCTGAACCTCCACCAGAGATTGAGATTAATCTCATAACGGCTGATGATGCACGAGAGCAAGGTCTTATTCGCTAGCCTTGTATGCTGCCAGCGTGCGGGAGTGGGTTATGTTGCCAGAAACCTTTACTTATTCCTGTGATATGGTCCGCTCCCAA
This sequence comes from Rothia sp. HMSC064D08, assembly GCF_001809525.1. Lineage (NCBI taxonomy): Bacteria > Bacillati > Actinomycetota > Actinomycetes > Micrococcales > Micrococcaceae > Rothia > Rothia sp. HMSC064D08. The sequence goes on from NZ_KV797887.1 coordinate 172,463, forward strand.
AACTTGTTTTATGTCACAGATTTATAAAATTTTACGGTGCTAGGATGCAGGTGAAATCTTAATCTATCGGTTATTCATATACAACCGTTCATATACCACTCTCTTGCTCAAACGGCACCACAATGCCACTAATGCGCATCGTCGCATGTGGGAATCTGCCACACCATAGGTTCCCTACCATGAATACCGCTCACTCATAGAAAGATTTCCTCTCGCTCAACACAACGACACAAGGAATATCTCTCATGAAACTACGTACTATAGCGCGCCTGATGCTGGCATTCGTCAGCCTGGTGTTTCTCGTCCCTCTGAATTCCCTGCCCGCCTCGGCAGACACGTTGCCAGTCGCCCCTGGTAACCCGGGTGTCGCCCCGAAGGTGGCTTCACCTGATACGGATGGTGATGGGCTTTCCGACAGCGTGGAAATCAACGGATACGATGCTGATGGTGATGGTAGACCTGAAGTCGATTACAAGAAAATGGGTGCAAATCCCTACCACAAAGACGTATTCGTTGAGATGGATTATATGCCTGGCGAGCTTGCCAGTGAGGAAGAGCTGGACCGCATCGTGCAGTCTTTTGCTGACTTGAATGTTACTAACCCTGACGGCAGGGCAGGCGTTAATCTTCACCTAGATGCAGGTTCTGCCCGGAGTGCCAAGTATAACTTGGGAGGCGGCAACGAGGTTCCGCACCAAATGCTCACCAACAATATGAAGTCTTCTGGGGAATTGGCAAATATCAGGGCTCGTAATTTTGATTCTGCCCGCTACAACAGCGGTTTCGACTACATGATCTGGGGCGATTACTATGTGGATAATAAAACCGGAAATCGAAACTCATCAGGAGTAGGGCTTCTAGGCTCTCCCGGTTTCATGGTGACCGTTGGGAAAACCTATTGGGAAGGAGCCAACAGCGATATTCGCGTGGGCACTTTTATCCACGAGCTGGGGCACAACCTCAACCTGAAGCACGGCGGTACTGACGAATTCAACGGCAAGCCTCAGTACTACAGCGTGATGAATTACAACTATCAGCTCACCGGCATTCCCAAGGCGGACGGAACCCGATACTTCGGATACCTGCAGCAGGATATGCCGCCCCTCAAGGAGTGGGCACTGAACGAACGCGACGGCCTTGGCCCCCAAGCGAGCGAATACCTGTATACGTACAAAGATAAAAATGGGAAAGACGTTACTCAACCCGCAAATCAACCCATCGATTTCAATCGGAACGGCGTTATTGATAATTCTCCGGTCTCGGTAGATCTCAATGGCGATGGGATACTAAATGAGCTAACTGCTCTCAGTGATCTGAAGAAGCTCAACTTTGATATGACGCCTACTCAGGCTGGAGCTGGCGGTCCTGTGGCTCAGCCTGAAGCGGAAGAAAACCCGGTCACTGCGGATGACGCCCGCAACCTGGGCCTTATTCCCTAAATCATTCGGCGTTCTTCCCAAAACGGGGGCGAAGAGGTGTAGCTGCTGAGGGATGTTATTCCGAGCGTGCGAGGACATACATAACATTCCGAAGCTGGCGAGGCAATGAGTCAGATGAAACACGCTCTCGCTGCACCTCTTCGCTCCCGGGCTTTACCCCGCACAACCGTTCATATACCACTTTCTTGCTCAAACGGCATCGTGATGCCGCCCAAGATGTATTCGCATTCGAGAACCCGCAACACCCGCAGGCTCTCGCCGATGAATACCACTCACTTCACTCTCTATTTAAGATTCCCTCTCACTCAACACAACGACATAAGGAATATCTCTCATGAAATTACGTACTATAGCGCGCCTGATGCTGGCGTTTGTCAGCCTGGTGCTTGTTGCTCCTCTGAATTCTCTGCCCGTTTCTGCGGTGGAGGCGAAGCCTGCTCAACAGCCTGCACCCGCGCAGAACCAGAATATAGATCCCGTTCAGGACCCCAACTCGGGTGATCGCGACGGCGATCATATTCCCGACGAGCTGGAAAGAGACGGGTACGATATCAACAACGATGGCATACCAGAGATCGATTTCCCTAAGATGGGCGCGGATCCCAACCATAAAGACATTTTTGTCGAGATGGATTATATGCCCGGTGAGCTTGCCAGTGAGGAAGAACTGGATCGAATCGTGCAATCTTTCGCGGATATAAATATCAGCAATCCCGACGGCAGAACGGGTATTAATCTGCACTTGGATGCCGGTGCCGCCCGGGGACCTAAGTACAACTTGGGAGGAGGCGAACAGGTCAAGTGGCAAGTGCTCAGCGACGATATAGGTAACAACCCTGGGAACTGGGCCAGGTTTAAAGCTTCTCATTTTAATCAGCGTCGTGATGGACTCTTTCATTATATGGTTTGGGGCGACTACTACGTGCAACAACAAAATGGGGAGAGCGGTTCATCAGGATTGGGACAATTGGGAGGTCGTGATTTCATGGTGACTGTGGGGAAGACACACTGGAATAACAATAAAGGTAATATGAGCGATATTCGCGTGGGTACTTTTATTCACGAGCTGGGACACAACCTCGGCCTGCAGCACGGTGGTGATGCCGATGAGAAAGGCGAAAAAGGTAAACCACAGTACTTCAGCGTGATGAATTATAACTATCAGCTCACTGGCATTCCCAAGGCTGATGGAACCAAATATTTCGGATACCTTCAGCAGGATATGCCGACCCTTAACGAATGGGTCTTGGACGAACGCAAAGGCTTTGGTCCCCAAGCTCGTGGGTACCTGTATCGGCCCAATCCAGAGGCCGTACCGAGGCCAGCGGATGGACCTGTCGATCTCAACGGTAATGGCGAAATCGACCATGGAATCTACGCTCTTGATCTTAACCGTGACGGAATGAAAGGCTGGCTGACGGCACCAAGCGACCTGAAAAAATTGAGCTTTGGAGCTGTGTTTGGACGAGGTGCTGACGAGACTATCCCTGAGCCCAAGGTGGAAATAAACCCCATCACCGCGGATGATGCCCGCGAAATGGATCTCATTTCCTAAATAATTCGACGCTTTTCCTAGAACGGGATCGAAGAATTGCAGCGGGAGCGTTAAACACGCTCCCGCTGCAAACTATTGCTCCCGGAATTTACCTCGCCGAGTGTGTCCGCTTCACAGTCTTAGTGAGTGGGGTACTTCGCCTTCACCCAGCGTTCAAAAACGCCGATGAGCCCATCCGTGAGCTTGCCCAAGATGGCGAGCAGCACAATTGAAAGCAACAGCCGGTCGGTGCGCCCATTATTCTGCGAATCCGTCAGCAGATACCCCAGACCCATAGAAGCCCCCAGCAGCTCCGCCGCAACCAGGAACAGCCAGGCCTGAGCGAGCGCCAGCCGAAGCCCGGAAACCACCGACGGGAGCACGGCAGGCAGCTGAACCGTCGTGAAGAGGCGAATACCCTTGAGTCCGAATGCTTGTGCCGCCTCCACGAGTTTCACATCAACGTGCGCCAACGCAGCCGAAACGGTGGTGTACACGGGGAAGAAAGCGCCAATGGCAACCAGCGTTACCTTAGAGTTTTCGCCGATCCCCACCCACAGCAGCAGAAGCGGAACCCACGCCAGCGAAGGCACGGCGCGCAGGGCCCCAATCGTGGGTGCGGCTACAAGCCGCGCGGGTACCGAAAGCCCAATCAACGCACCCAAAACCAAGCCCAATACGGCGCCGATCAAGAATCCCAGCAGGACGCGCTGCGTCGAAATTGCTACGTGAGTTAGAAGGTCACCGCGCTGCGCTAGCTCAAAACCGGCGGCAATCACTTTCGTGGGCGAGGGCAGCTGAACCGCCGTAAACACCCCGGCGGTGCTCAGACCGTGCCAGAGAGCAATCAGCGCAACCGGCAGCAGCAGACCCACCAGCTTCTTCGGTGAAAAACGCTTTACCGACGTATTTACACGGGGTTCACGTGATTTTTTGCGGGTGCGCGTATCCGAATTTTCCGGATGCACCCCCGCAGGTGCCGCCGCTCCTTCGGCGACCGCGTCCAGCACTTGAACCTTCTGGTCTGAACTCTCCTGAACCGCTGACTCCCGTATCGAAGCCTGCCCGCCAGAACGTTTAAGAGTCACACTCATTACTTGCTCACCGCCTTCTGAACTTTCTCGACTGCGGCACGATCAGCCTTCTTCGCAAAGCTGTTATCCACAATGCTGCCCAGCGCCTGGTCCACATCGGATTGGCTGGGAACGTCGCCGGATTCCACCAGAATCGGGCCAACACCCTTGAGCACCTGCACCTGTTTATCCCCCGGAACCGGGTCAATATCCAGGTGGGTACGCTCCATCACGAGCTTGGCGGTATCGGGTTTAATACCGGATTCTTCTTCAACAATGGTGGTGGCTTCTTCCGTGTTCGCCAGCGCCCACTGCCGGGCGTATTCGTAGACGTTCACGATCGCCTGCGCCGCATCCGGGTTATCTTTGAGGAAAGATTCGGTGGCATTGAGGAACCCGTACGTGTTGAAGTCCAGGTTGCGGTAGAAGAGCACATCCTGGTTTTCGACCTCGGCGCTCGCCATGATCGGGTCAAGTCCGCTCCACGCGTTCACCTGCCCCTTATCCAGTGCGGTGCGCCCGTCGGCATGCTGGAGGTTTTGAATCGTCACCTCTTTGGCAGAAATACCTTCTTGTTTGAGCGCCTGCAGGAGCAGGAAGTAAGGGTCGGTACCCTTGGTAACCGCCACCGATTTGCCCTTCAAATCGCTGACTTTCGTGATGCCGGAATCCTTCGTTGTGACGAGTGCCGACCATTCGGGCTGCGAATACAGGTCAATAACCTTGATGGGCGAACCATTCGCGCGTGCCAGCAGGGCAGCGGATCCGGCGGTTGAGCCGACGTCGATATTCCCGGAACGCAGCGCCTCGTTGGCTTTATTAGACCCTGCTGACTTAACCCATTCGACTTTCTTGTTCTGCTCTGAGAGCACGGTCTCTAGCCAGCCCTTTTTCCTGATAATCAGCGAGAGCGGGTTATAGGTTGCGTAGTCAATGGTAACTGTGTCTTTGCTCTTGGGTGCACCTGCACCGGGTGTTCCGGCGCCTTCACCGGCGCATCCGGCAAGAACGGTGGTGAGAGCGGTAAACGCGAAGAATCCTTTGAGGGCTTCGGCGCGGGTGATGGGTTTCATGGGGGTTCCTTGGGGTAGCGTTACGACTGAATATAGAGCGATCATTCGCTCGGTAAGTGTGTAAAATCCACAAAAATTCACGGGAGGGGAGAGGCTAAGCACGCCGGATTTGCCGAAATTACTCGGGCAACCGCCAGCTTGCGGCTATAACAACGATGCGCGTGCGGTCCGCAAGACCTAGCGTTCGTTCACGCCCAGCTCGGCAAGAAGCTCGGCGCGCAGGCTCGTGAGTTTACTATCGGCGCGATCACGCGGTCGTGGTGTATCTATCGTGACGATGCGCTGGATCGTGGCGGGCGCATCGGCTGAATTCTTACCGAGTACGATCACCCGGTCCGAGAGGTACAGCGCTTCTTCTACATCGTGCGTGACGAGCAGAATCGTGGTCGGGTCTTGCCGGTGAATGTCGAGCAGTAAATCCTGCATATTGATGCGGGTCAGCGCATCGAGTGCACCGAACGGTTCATCGAGTAGCAGCACCCCGGGGTTGCGAGCCAGCGCCCGCGCCAGGGAAACACGCTGTGCCATGCCGCCGGAAATCTCGCGCGGATGGTGGGTTCCGTACTCGCTTAGCCCCACAAGATTCAGCAGGCGCTGCACATCTCTTGTGCCTTGAGATTTCGGGGTTCCCGGCGGCAGCCCGAGCGCCACATTATCGGCGACGGTGCGCCAGGGCAGTAGGCGCGGTTCCTGAAAACCGATCGCCACGCGGTCATCAAGCCCCTTCACCTCGCGTTCGCCAATGCGCACTCGCCCGCTCGTGATGCGGTTCAGTCCGGCGGCGGCACGCAGCAGCGTTGATTTGCCGCATCCTGACGAACCGATCACCGAAATAATCTCGCCTTCTGCGGCGGTAAACGATATGTCACGCAGAACTTCGTGCGTGCCTTTGCCCGGCTGTGGGAAAGACTGGCCTACGGACTCGAAGGCGATAGGTTGTGCCGTGGTGTTCTGTGCCGCGGTGAGTACGGCTGCATGTGTTTGCGTCATCTCACGTCCATCGTTCCTGGCGTTAGCACCCGCACTCGGGTTGCTGCGATGTCGTGGAGCCAGGTCTCTCAATCGCTCTGGATGGGTAATACCCTTCAACGGTAGGGCAGAGCGCCCGCGGTGCGCCAAGAATATGTCGCAAGATGTCTTTACGTTGCGTTTGTGGTGCGTAACATTACGGGCGACAGTCACAAACATTAATATTCGTCATAATATCGCACCAACCACGACACCCCTTATACACTCAAAAACAAGGATTATGAGTCCCGGCGTAAAGCTCTGGCTAGCCGGGCGGCAACCCTCTCCCGTAGCGGGGTGCTCCAGATGATGATCTGGCTTCAAGGGACACGAAGCAAGTACGGCGCGAATGCGCCACCTGCACGACTTGGAACACCAAGAAGGTCACCACTTATAAAGGAGGCGGCGCGCGGGGTGCAGGAATACCCGAACATTCGCGAAAGGAACGTAGATGGCTGAGCAGAAGAAGCGCATCGCAGTTAACGCATTCGACATGACCTGTGTGGGTCACCAGAGCTTCGACCTCTGGCGCCACCCCCGCTCCCGCGCTACCGAGTACAACACCATCAAATACTGGACCGACCTGGCACAGATCCTTGAGAAGGGCTTCTTCGACGGCGTATTCTTAGCCGATGTTGTGGGCATCTACGATATTTACAAGAACTCCGCCGCACCCGCTATCGAAGGTGGCGCGCAGGTGCCCGTGAACGATCCGTTCATGCAGATCTCCGCAATGGCTGCCGTAACTGAGCACCTAGGCTTTGGCGTGACCTCAGCCGTCACCTACGAGCAGCCCTATACGCTCGCACGCAAGTACGCTTCCCTTGACCACCTCACCAACGGGCGCGTGGGCTTTAACGTGGTGACCTCATACCTGCCCTCCGCCGCCGAATGCCAGGGCCTCGAAACCCAGATTGAGCACGATACCCGATACGAACTCGCCGAAGAATTCTTGGATGTCTGCTACAAACTCTGGGAAGGCTCCTGGGAAGACGGCGCGGTCGTCAAAGACCGCGAGAAGGGCATCTACGCCGACCCCGCCAAGGTGCACCCGATTCAGCACAAGGGCAAGTACTTCAGCGTGCCTGGTGCGGGTCTAACCGAACCCAGCCCCCAACGCACCCCCGTGATTTTCCAGGCGGGCGCATCCAGCCGCGGGCAGAAGTTCTCGGGCAAGCATGCCGAAGTTGTGTTTATCGGTGCGCTCCGCCCCGATCTGACCCGCATTATTACCGACCGTATCCGTGACCGTGCCGAAGAGAACGGCCGCGGCCGCGACGAAATCAAGGTTTTCGCGATGCTCTCCATCATTGTGGACGAAACCGAAGAGAAGGCGAAGGCAAAGTACGAAGAGTACCGCAAGTACGTGAACCTGGAATCTTCGCAGGCCATTATCGGCGGCTGGTCCGGCGTGGATCTTTCCCAGTTCGACGAAGACGAGGTACTCAACTATGTGAAGACCGAGTCGATTCAGTCCTTCCTCACCCCCTTCACCCTGCAGGCCAAGGATAAGCAGTGGACGCGTAAGGATATTGCCGAGCACTGCACTATTGGCGGTATGGGCGAGGTTATTGTGGGCGACCCGCAGCAGGTGGCCGACGAGCTTGAACGCTGGATTGATGAAGGTGGCCTGGACGGTATTAACCTGGCATACCACGTTTCGCCCGGCTCCTTCGAGGACTTCATCGAGTTCGTGGTTCCCGAGCTGCAAAAGCGCGGGCGCTACCGCACCTCCTATGAGGGTGAGACCCTGCGCGAAAGCCTGTTCGGCAAGGGACAGACTAAGGTTGCAGACTCCCACCCGGCCGCGAAGTACCGCGGCGCCTACGTGGGTAAGCCCTCCACAGCAGACACCCCGGCACGCGCGATCGCGAACTAACCAACTCTGCTTCGTTTCCTCCACAATATATTGAAAACAGTGCAGAACCCGCCCCTCTCCGGTTTGACCGCCGGGATGGCGGGTTCTCGCATGCCCGAACCTGGTAGCCCTTTAGAATGGGGTGCATGAGCGAAACAACCCTATATGATCCTCAAACCCGCTGCCCCTGCACAAGTGGCGAGGTATACGGTGCCTGCTGCGGGCGGTACCTGGGCGAGTTTGCCGCATCCGGAACCCTGAACGCGCCCACGCCGCTGGCTCTGATGCGCTCGCGATTTACCGCCTTCGCCCTGCACGATGCGCCCTACCTGCTGGCAAGCTGGCACCCGCACACGCGCCCCGCCGAGCTAACGCTGGATGAAACGCTGCGCTGGTACCGGCTGGATATTCTGGGCTCTTCGGGCGGTCCCTTCGATGCGGCGGGCACGGTCGAGTTCGCGGCGTACTACCGCTCAGTTCCCGGCACGCCCGCCGAAGAACGTGTGAAAGGTGCCATGCACGAAAAATCCCGCTTCGAGAAAGTAAACGGCACCTGGTACTACCTAGATGGCGAGGTCAGCTAAGCGTTTCCCCATCGTGCGGCATGGCAGAAATATTCCTCTTGTGGTATGTTTTTGCCATGATATCGGTCGCGGAATATGCCCAGCACGCCGGGGTGAGCCCCCGAAGCGTGCGTGCACGCCTTGAACGAGGATCTTTGAGTGGACAAAAAATCGCCGGGCGGTGGATGGTTTCAGATAACCCGCACGAGCATCACTCCGCACATGGGCGCAAAATCTCGATGTCATCCTTCAATCAACTTGCCGCCTATCTTGACGGTAACAGTGCATCCCTTACCCCCGATGCACGCCGCCGTGCCAAAGAACGTGCACATAACCTCTCCGAACGTGGGGTAGAAGCTCTTAGGCAGTATGCAGTGCGTGCAGATGCGAAACTTCAATTCTATGCTGTGCCTTCTGCTGACCTGCATGACTTGATGGACGAACGAACATTAGCGCTTACGGGTGTCAGCCACGAATATTCGGAAATTTACGGGGCTACCGTAGAAGCATATGTGACTCCCCACAATCTCGAATCCCTGAAATTTATCTACGCACTGCGTGAAGTTCCGGCACAGGATGCCAACGTTATTCTTCGCGCAGTCAAAGAGTTGCCTAAGATTCGTCCCTTGCACGTTGCGGTTGACCTCCTAGTTTCCAAAGACCCGAGAAGCGAGCGGGAAGCGGAACGCCTGATGAAAGAACTCATAAACCGTGCATGACCAGAAAACGATGAAAATCCCAGCCCAGGGCGCAGAACTTGAATCCTGGCTTGGGTTGGCAGACATTTCCGATCTAGTTCCTCAGGGTTGGTCCCTCGCCGGTGGAAGCATGATGAGGTTGCTCGCGTGTGAGCGTGGATATGAGGGCTCTCGGGCAACCCGAGATATTGACGTTGTTCTTAATATTCGCGCTCGACGTCGGCTTATTGGGGAATTCGTCCACGCACTCAAGAGCACAGGATTCGTCATTGATGGGTATAACGCTTCCGGGCAAAACCACCGATGGGTGCGAGGCTTAGCTCAAATTGATATTTTGGTACCTTCGGGACAATCCGAGAAAACCCTGTCCTATGACTTTTCCGGGCTGGGAAAAGTCCTGATGACTCGTGGTGCCCAATTTGGCATAGACCGCACATCGTCAGTTGCTGTGGAATGCGCGGGTCGCACGTTCTTGGTGAATCGCCCCGATGCCCTGGGGGCACTCTACGAAAAATGCTCAGCCCTTTTGAATAATGGCGACACACATAAACAACGCCATCTTCATGACATTTTGGTGCTTGTATGCCTGCTTTCAACCTCTGAACGCCGAGACCTGATAGGACTTAGCGGCAAACAAAGGTCAAGACTGGCATGGGGGCTGCGCAGAGCTTTAGCGGAACCCGGTATTGGCCGTCCTCGTGAGCGTGAGATGGCACAGGATATTGTGAGCTTCCTTGATGAAAGTCTCAAAAACTAGTCCTGTGTTTGCTATGTTTATGCCATGAGTGACGTTATCTCGCAGGAATCTTTCGACGCGCTCGCCCTCTATTTCAACGGGGGAGGGCACCTGCTTACCCCGGATGCGCGCCGCATCGCCGCCGAACGCGCCCGCATCCTCTGCACTTGCGGGCTCGATGCACTCCGGCAGTACACGCACCGCACCGGGATGACTGCGCACTACTACGTGGCACCCTACGATACGAGCGACTTGCTGCGAACGGGTGCGGATGCGCTCGCGCTCACCGGGGCTCGGCACGAACTTTCGGGGATGAAAACCCCTCTGATAGACGCCTACATTCTGCCCAGGGACCTCACAAAGTTTGCCCCGAATTGGGGTTTGGAACCTGCCCCTCCCGCGCGGGCGAACGTGATTCTGCGCAAGGTTTTTACCCTTCCGCGGGTGCTGCGCCTGCACGTGGCGGCAGACCTGCTGCACGCCTGCGATATTGGCGTGGTGGATGAGCGTGCACAAGAGGGGGCCGAGCGCATTATGAAAGAATTATGCCGCCCAAGCGAACGGTAGAATTCTCGATTAATCTGAGCCAGCCCGCGCCGTCTCTGAGCAAGAGGGCGCGGGCTGGCTCGCATTCAAACGCGTTGTCTGCGTGTATAGGTGCGCTGAATTGGGTTTACCTGAAAGTAAACCTATGCGAAGAATACCAGGAAAAACAGGTGAAGTTGTATACCTGCAGCCGTGAAATTTCTGACGTTTTCGAGTGCATATCCACACCCCCGTAGGTGTATAAAAAGGCTCTTTTTGAATAAAGCGTAGTTTTCCGCCGCTTCTCTTCAAAAAGAGCCTTTTTATACCCGATATATACCCGGGATTTCAGCCAACGCTAGTGCGTGAGACCGTTGATAATACCCATGCCGAAGTAGATAACGAACACCGCCGACACCACGTACATGAGCCAGTGCACCTCGCGCCCGCGACCCTGAACCAGGCGGATAAAGGCGTAGGAGACGAACCCTGCACCAATACCGTTAGCGATCGAGTATGACAGCGGCATGAAAATAATGGTCATGAACGCCGGGATACCCAGGCCCCAATCTTGCCAGTCGATATGCACGGCCTGGCGCACCATCAGGAACCCAACAACTACCAGAGCGGGGGCGACCGCCTCAAAGGGAACGATCGTCACCAGCGGCGAGGCGATAATCGCCACCAGGAACAGCACACCGGTTACGATATTCGCCAGACCTGTGCGGGCACCCTCACCAATACCGGTTGCCGACTCCACAAAAATCTGGTTCGCAGAGCCGGATGCGCCGCCGCCGACCACGGAACCGACCGCATCCACGAGCAGCACCTCGTTAATGTTCTCGACCTTGCCGTCCTTATCGATGGTGCCCGCTTCGGTTGCTAAGCCTACCGAAACGCCCATGGCGTCAAAGAAGACCGAGAGCAGAATAGCGAACACCAGCAGGGATGCGCCCAGCACGCCGATAGCGCCGAACGCGCCGAATCGTGCAGACCCGATAAGCGAGAAATCGGGGGCTGAGAAGGAAAAATTATTGAGCGCGGGAACGTTGAGCGACCAGCCGGTCGGGTTTCCTTTGCCGCTGCCGATATGGAAAACCGCCTCTAGGATGATAGACAGCGCGGTAGATGCCACTACGCCAATGAGGATAGCGCCGCGCACATTGCGGATAAACAGGGCGATGGTGAGGAAAAGACCGAAAATAAACACGAGAGTAGGCCAGCCAAGTAGGTGACCACCCACGCCGAACGAGACGGGAACGGTGGTTCCTGCGGCATCCGGCATGCGGCGGATAATCCCGGAATCAACCAGTCCGATAAAGGCGATAAAGAAGCCGATTCCCGCCACGATTGCGGTTTTGAGGCTCTCGGGGACCGCCTCGAAAACGGCGGTGCGGAAGCCGGTGAGGACCAGCACGGTCATAATAAGACCGGCGATAATCACCAAGCCCATAATATCTGCCCATGTCAGCCCGGGGGTGGTTGCGATCGTGGACGCCAGCAGCGCGTTGACGCCCAGTCCCGCCGCCATCGCGAAAGGCTGTTTAGCAATAACACCCATGAGGATAGTCATCACGCCGGCGACGAGCGCGGTGACCGCGGCGACCTGCGGCACGCCAAGGGTATTTCCCGCCGAGTCTGCGCCGGTGCCGATCACCAGGGGGTTGAGGACGACGATGTAACTCATAGCGAAGAACGCGGCGAGACCGCCACGAATCTCGGCTGAAATAGATGAGCCTCGTTCAGTGATTTTGAAGTAACGGTCCAGTGCGCCGCCCGATGCGTTGGGCTTGTGTGCCTGGGGAGCCGCGGTGTTCTCAGAAGACATTCGTGAAAATCCGTAGATACTCTCGTAGGATGCGCGCGCGGGTTTGCGCCGCAATAAGAAAAGCGTCCAACCCTCATGGCGGGTGTGACGCTTTTGTTACCACATTATTCTATGACGTTTAACCCTCAACGCGCTACTGACAGGAAGTTCCCAGGTCTTTAGCGGGGTGTGGGGACGTATTTCTGCCTTAAGCGGTAAAAATGGGTGATAAAAAGAGCCTTGATCGTGACTGAAGTTTTCACGATCAAGGCTCTTTTTATGGGGGAGGGAAAAGAGATGCTCTAACGCATCCACCCCTCAATCAGGCCCATTCCGAAATGCACCGCAAAAACTGCCGAAACCACGTACATGAGCCAGTGCACCTCGCGTCCGCGACCGGTCGCCACACGGATAACCGTGTACGAAATAAACCCGGCACCAATACCGTGCGCAATCGAATACGACAGCGGCATGATGACGATCGTCAAGAAGGCCGAAATTCCCAGGGCAAGATCGTTCCAATCAACATTAACCGCTTGGCGCACCATCAGGAACCCGACGAACACCATTGCGGGGGCGACCGCCTCAAAGGGGACAATCGTCACCAGGGGAGAGAGGAAAATAGCGCCCAGGAAGAGCGCACCCGTCACCACATTTGCCAGGCCCGTGCGGGCACCCGCGCCAATACCGGTTGCCGACTCCACGAATACCTGGTTGGTTGAGGTTGAGGTGCCGCCACCGGCGACCGCGCCCAGCGCATCTACCAGAAGCAGACGGTCAATGTCTTCGATCTTGCCGTTTTCATCAATAGAACCGGCTTCGACCGCCATACCCATGATAGAGCCCATAACATCGAAAAACGCCGAAATGAGGATGGTAAACACCAGCAGAATTGAGGCCATCGCGCCCAAAGAACTGAAGGCACCGAAAAGATCTGCGGAGAACAGAAGCGAAAAATCAGGCAGACCAAAACCGCTGCCGTCCCAGGTGGGCACGTTGAGCGACCAGCCAAGCGGGTTAGCCTGCACGCTGCCGGAGGGGGCTACCGCCTCCAGAATAAGCGAAAGTGCCGTGGATGCGAGCATGCCGTAGAGAATAGCACCGCGCACCTGACGAACATACAGAATAATGGTCAGGAATAGCCCCACAATGAACACGAGAGTGGGCCAGCCAAGCAGATGCCCGTGAACACCGAACACGACAGGGGTTGAGCCGGTATCTGCACGGCGAATAATTCCGGCGTTCACCAGCCCAACAAAGGCGATAAAGAGCCCGATACCCACCACGATTGCGGTTTTGAGGCTTTCGGGCACGGCGTCGAAAACGGCGGTGCGGAAACCGGTCAGCACGAGGGCGGTCATGAGCACGCCCGCCCATACGACCAACCCCATAATCTGCGGCCAGGTGAGGTTAGGAGTCGTGGCTATCGTGGTCGCCAACAGCGCGTTCACGCCCAGTCCCGCCGCCATCGCAAAGGGGTGTTTGGCGTAAACGCCTAGAAGAATGGTCATCACGCCTGCAACAAGCGCGGTCATGGCGGCAACCTGCGGCACGCCGAGGGAACGTCCGGATGAATCGGGCGTGAGGCCGAGAATAAGCGGGTTGAGCACCACAATATAACTCATGGCGAAGAAGGTCGCTAAACCGCCGCGAATTTCGGTGCTGATAGTTGAGCCACGCTCGGTAATGTTGAAGTAACGGTCCAGTGTGCCGCCCGAACTGCTGGGTTTAGGCGTCTGGGGAGCCGCGGTGTTCTCAGAAGACATTC
>NZ_KV797887.1:186644-315300 GCF_001809525.1 Rothia sp. HMSC064D08
CATTCGTGAAAATCCGTAGATACTCTCGTAGGGCGCGCAACCGCCGGTTGGGGATGCGCATAAGAAAAGCGCCAGCCGTGGGGCGTGACGCTCTTGTTACTACAACATTCTAGGGGGAATAACCCGTAAAAGGCTACTTCTTTGCGTCTGCGCATGATGGTCGCTTTTAGGCGGTAAGTTTTCCGTGAGGGCACCACCCGCGCTGTAGGCGAAACCCCATCGGCACACGCTCGCAACACTGCTAAGATAAGGTTTACCTAAGGATGATATGTGCCGCCTGGGAATTGGCGCTGGGTGCGCATCCTGAAGCATGAAGAAGGTCGTTATGAGTGAGTATCCAGCCGCAGAATCTCTGCCCGTTCGTCAGCGTTCCACAGTCAGTACCGACCGCCCGGCGCGCTATATTAAACAGCTTGGCTCACATATGGGCCGCAAAATTAGCACCGAGGAAATTCCTGGCGGATTGCGCTTACTCTTTAATCGCGACGGCATCTTTCGCGGGTATGGCGACCTGGTGGCCGATGATGCGAACCATGCGCTCATCATGGAGGTTCGTGCCGAAGACGACGAGAAAGCACAGAACCTTGCAGGCGTGCTGGAGCGTCACCTTGTGCGTTTTGGCGAGCGCGAAGAATTAGTTGTGGAATTCCACGCGGTCTAACCCCTATTCATTCCGCGAGCAGGTAGGATTTCGCCGAAAAGGTAGGATTTTCCTACCTGTTCGTACCAAAAACCACCTGTTCGCGGGGTAATAAGAGCGGGCAATGCGGGAAGACGGAATGAGAAAAACCCACCGAGACTGCATTGGTGGGTTTTATTGTGCTCTCGTAACGCATATGACGAATTTTATGCTCGCACACATATTCCGAAGTCATGACAGGAATATTAATGATGAGACCTCAAAAGCTTGGGATAAAAACATGAAAAATGTGTCTTTTGAGTGGTTCAGCTCATGTTTCCTGCGTTTGTTCAGGCATGACCGCTAAAATAAGCAAGGATGTTAAGGCTAAGCTCGCCCTATGGGTGAACTTTGAAAGGAAAAATACGTGTCTGAAGCTGCACGCCCGTTGCGCGTTGCCGTTATCGGTGCGGGTCCTGCGGGTATCTACGCCGCCGATCTGCTCACCAAATCTGAGGAAGTACGCTCTGGAGCCGTTGAGGTTTCTATCGACATTTTTGACCGTTACCCCGCTCCCTTCGGGCTGATTCGCTACGGTGTGGCGCCCGATCACCCGCGTATCAAGGGCATTATTACCGCCCTGCACAAGGTGCTTGACCGCGGTGATATTCGGTTCTTCGGCAATGTCGAATATGGTAAAGATTTGAACCTTGCCGACCTGCGCGAGCATTATGATGCCATTATCTTTGCGACCGGTGCTATTTACGATGCGCCCCTGCCTATTAAGGGCATCGACCTGGACGGTTCCTATGGTGCCGCCGACTTCGTCTCGTGGTATGACGGTCACCCCGATTACCCGCGCATCTGGCCGCTGAACGCGAAGGAAATCGCGGTGCTTGGTAACGGCAACGTGGCGTTGGATATTGCGCGTGTGCTCTCTAAGCATGCTGATGATCTGCTCGTCACCGAAATTCCCGAGAATGTGTACGAAGGGCTGAAATCTTCGCCCGTGACCGATGTGCACGTCTTTGGCCGCCGCGGCCCCGCGCAGATCAAGTTCACCCCCTTGGAGCTGCGCGAGCTTTCACACTCCCGCGATGTCGATATTGTGCTCTACGAAGAGGACTTCGAGTTCGACGAGGCTTCGGATGAGGCTATTCAGACGAATAACCAGGTTAAGACCATGATGAAGACCCTCACTACCTGGCTTACCGACCAGGAGGAGGGCGAGCAGACCGCATCGCGCCGCCTGCATCTGCATTTCCTGCAGTCCCCGCATGAGATTCTGGGTGAGGACGGCAAGGTTGTGGGCATCCGTATGGAACGCAATAGGCTTGACGGTAAGGGCGGTATCGAGGGCACCGGCGAGTTCGTGGACTACCCCGTGCAGGCCGTGTACCGCGCGATCGGCTACTTCGGATCTGAGCTACCCGAGGTTGGCTATGACGCTGATAAGGGCGTGATTACTAACGTTGAGGGCCGTGTGGTCGATGAAAACGACGAGCACGTGCCCGGTCTGTACGCTACCGGGTGGATTAAGCGCGGACCGGTGGGCCTAATCGGCTCCACGAAGGGCGATGCGCTTGAAACCATCACCCACCTGTTGGAGGACCGCGAGAACCTGTACACCGCTCCCGAACCGGATGCTGATACATTCAGCGATTACCTGGACGCTAAGGGGATTCGCTACACCACCTGGGAAGGCTGGCACCGTCTGGACGATCACGAAAAGGCGCTCGGTGCGGTATCACAGGATGCGAAGGGCGAGCCGCGTGAGCGTGTGAAGGTTGTTGACCGTGATGAGATGATTCGTATCTCGCGCGGCGAGTAATAGCTGTACGCAGCGATTTTCTGCGGTATATGAGCCGCGATGAAGAATCCCCGCCGGGTCTTCGGCACAGCCCGAAACCGGCGGGGATTTCTTGTATCAAAATCATGGTGTGCGCGTGCGCGCGGCATATTCTACGCCTTTTTGCTGAACCTGTGTAGGGGATGCGCAGCGTTTACCCGGTCATTTCGTGCTGTTTGCGGGGGTCATTCAGAAAAATTTTGAGAAATTTCTGGTGACTATAAAATACGTTCTGACTAGTAACTATGTAGGTGAGCAGGGTATCTTAGAAGGGGGAGTGTGGCGGGTATGAAGAAGTTTTTGAAGAATCCGGCTTGCACGGCTTAAAAATCTGTCATAGACTAGTTGAGGTTCGAACGACGGGACGAAAAAGAACCCGTTCGCATCGACTAGGCCCCCATCGTCTAGCGGCCTAGGACGCCGCCCTTTCACGGCGGTAGCACGGGTTCAAATCCCGTTGGGGGTACTTGCAAATCCTCAGATTTGCAAAGCCATGTTGAAGAAGCAGATTATACCCCTGCCGAATCCAACAAGGCCCCGTAGCGCAGTTGGTTAGCGCGCCGCCCTGTCACGGCGGAGGTCGCGGGTTCAAGTCCCGTCGGGGTCGCTCTGGCCGCGTGATTCAGGTGAAGAAATTCATCACGAAGACGCGGTCGTTGCGTATCTGCTTCGATGCGCAAGGCTCTGTAGCTCAGTTGGTAGAGCGTGCGACTGAAAATCGTAAGGTCACCGGATCGACGCCGGTCGGAGCCACAATCCGCCCTCCAGGCTTCTACAGTGGGGGCGGATTTTTTCTTTAACCGCGCCCTGCTCTCAAGCCTGCGTATTCTATGTCTTGTGCATTTATTTTGTGTGCCCGCATCCTTTTTCTGCTAAAAGAGCCTTAATTTCAAGAAAGAGTATTTTTCGCCGCTTTCTTGAGATCAAGGCTCTTTTTGCGCCAGGGGAGAGGAGCGTAGTAGCTGGCAAAGTGGTAAACACGCCGGTTCGTTTCAATTTCTTGGAATTTCCGTTAGGGTGGAGACGTTGTGCTATTTGGACAACACCTAATACACACGGCGGCAAAACCGGCGCATACGGAAGAGATCGAATGCCAGCATCCACTCCCCAAGACACCATACTGTCGAACTCCGCGCAGGCAACACGCATCGCGGGAATCGAATTCTCCCAAGTCACCAAACGCTACGGCGCTAACACCGTGGTCGATAACCTGACTTTGAGCATCCCCGCCGGTGAAACCACCGTTTTCGTCGGTTCCTCAGGATGCGGTAAAACCACCACCCTGCGCATGATCAACCGCATGGTTGAGCCACAGGAAGGCACGATCACCATCGGCGGGCAAAATATTGCAGACCAAGACCCATACAAGCTGCGCCGATCCATCGGGTACGTCATGCAAAGCGGCGGGCTGCTGCCGCATCGTACCGTGCTTGAGAACGTTATGACCGTGCCCCTGTTGAACGGCACCTCCAAATCGCAGGCGAAAGAACGCGCTCTTGACCTTCTGGGCACCGTGGGTTTGGATGCGTCCTTAGCGCAGCGCTACCCGGCTCAGCTTTCCGGCGGGCAGGCACAGCGCGTGGGAGTCGCGCGGGCGCTCGCGGCGGATGCCTCTATTTTGCTCATGGACGAGCCATTTTCTGCGGTCGATCCGATCGTGCGCACCGAACTGCAGGAAGAACTTTTGCGCCTGCAGGGCGAGCTGCATAAGACCATTGTTTTCGTAACCCACGATATTGATGAGGCTCTATTCCTCGGCGATAATATTGCGGTCTTCGCCCCCGGCGGCAAGCTCGCCCAATATGGCGCCCCCGAAGAGATCTTGACGAATCCCGCTAATGATTTTGTGGAATCTTTCGTTAGCCAGTCCGTGGGTGCCTTGCTGCCTGCCGATGTGATGCGCCAGGTGCGGTATATTCGCCGCGAACGCTACCGCCGCACACGCGAAGCCGCAGTATCGGGCGAGGGCGCCGCATCAACCTCTGGGTGGGGATAGTATGGACCTGTTGTTGGCAGATTCGATGCACTGGGACTGGTTGGGAAATAACATCCAGCGCGTCCTTGATTTGACCCTCAATCACCTGTACCAGGGCATTATTCCGGTACTTGTGGGAACCGCTCTGTCGATTCCGGTGGCGCGGTATGCGAGCCGCCGCCGCGCGCGGGAAGACGGCGCGAAAACCTACCGGAGTGGTGCGCACGCCCTGGTGCACGGCTTCGGGCTGCTCTATACAATCCCATCGATCGCGTTCTTCGTACTCATGCCGCTGATTCTGGGGACCAGCATTATTTCGCCGGTGAACGTGCTTGTGGCGCTTACGATCTACACGATGGCGCTGATGGTGCGTTCCGGGGTAGATGCTTTTAATGCGGTTCCCGAGCATGTGGTGGAGTCATCGCGCGCCCTGGGATACACCCCGGCTCGTGCGTTTTTCACGGTGGAATTACCACTCGCTTTGCCCGTGCTTTTTGCCGGTATCCGCGTGGCGACGGTGGCAAATATTGCGATGGTATCCGTGGGTGCGGTTATTGGTGTTTCTTCGCTCGGCACGCTTTTTACCGACGGACTGGCGCGTAGTATACCCGCCGAACTTATCACGGGCGTGGTGCTCAGCGCCGTCCTCGCCTACCTCGCCGATGCGCTTCTTGCCCTCACGGCACGGCGCCTGACCGCCTGGAGGACCGCATGAATGTTATAGAACGTACCTTCGTTTTTCTGGGTGATGGCACCAACTGGCAAGGGCCTCAGGGCATTCTTGCGCGCACCGTCGAGCATCTGGGCATCACCATGTTTGCGGTTGCGATTGCCCTGGTGATTGCCGTGCCTTTGGGGCTGTGGGCTGGGCACACACGCCGCGGCGGGCACGCTCTGCTGGGGTTTACCGCCGCTTTGCGCGCTCTGCCCGCCCTGGGTTTGCTGACCCTGCTTGCTCTCTGGTTTGGTGTTAACGCGATTCCACCGCTCGTTGTGCTCGTGATTATCGCGGTGGCGCCCCTGCTGGCGCATACCCTCGAAGCCGTGACCGGGATTGACCCGGATGTGGTGGATGCGGCACGCGCCCAAGGCATGACCGAAGGGCAGATTCTTCGCCGGGTTGAGATTCCTCTGGGTCTTCCGGTGTTTATGGGTGGTCTGCGCAGCGCGGTGCTGCAGGTGATCGCGACCGCAACTATTGCCGCCTACATTAATGGGAATAACCTGGGCCGGTACCTTTTTGATGGGCTCGCGGTGCGGGACTATCCGCGTATGCTCGTGGCAACCCTGCTGGTAGCGATACTCGCCTTCGTGGTGGATGCGATCATGGCCCTAGCGCAGCGAGCCGTGACCCCCGTGCCCTTGCGGGGTGGAGGCGGGCGCGGCGGCGCATCCAAACATCATGGGCAACCGAAACACGAGAGCGCACTGGATGCAGCAAACTCGCACACGGAAGGGGCGCACGCATGAGCCTGGTGCATCGCCGAAACACGAACGATCGTTCTTTTCTATCCGAAAAGAGCGCGAAAAACCAAGGAACAGCGGGGGTTGGAAAGGCATACGGCGTTACCAGGAGGCGGGCATTGGGTGTCGTTGGTGCCCTTGGGACGTTAGGAGCGTTGAGCGCCTGCGGGCTGAGTGGCGAAAACGTTTTCGGCGGTGAGCACGACGGTATTATTGTGGGGTCAGCAGCGTTCGCAGAGTCGCAGATTCTCGCCGAAATATACTCCCAAGCGCTAAATAAAAACGGGTTTAAATCGAGCACCCAGCTGGGGATTGGCGCGCGTGAAGCCTACCTGGGGGCGCTCACCTCCGGGGCTATCGATGTGGTTCCCGAATACTCGGGCAACCTGCTGTTGTATCTTGACGAGAATTCCACAGCGCAGACTAAACAAGAGATTCTGCAGGCGCTCGGTGGGGTGCTGGATAAAAACCTCAAGGCACTGGATGCCTCGCAGGCGGAAAATAAAGATACCTTAGTCGTCACCCAGCAGACCGCCCAAAAATACAATCTGCACACCCTGGATGATATGGCGAAGGTCTGTACCGAACTGAAGATTGGTGCCGCTCCCGAATTTGCCGAACGCGCCTACGGAATTCCGGGGCTCAAAGATAAATACGGGTGCGTTCCGGCGGAATTCGTCTCGCTTGCGGATGGGGGAGGGGCACTCACCGTCAAGGCCCTGCAGGATAACACCGTGCAGGTTGTAGATTTGTACTCGACCACCCCGGCAATTACGCAGAACAATTTTGTGATGCTCGAAGACCCGAAAAACATGATTCCGGCGCAGCAGGTACTCCCCATTATCAACACCAAACGGGTTCCCGAAGATGCGCAGGCGGTGCTGAACCGCATCAGTGCGGTGCTGACGACCGACGATTTACGCTCGCTCAATGACGAGGTATCCGGCGATAAGAAACTGGACCCATCCACGGCAGCGGCAAACTGGCTCAAAGATAAGGGGATGTTGTAGCCTTTCTTCCTTTCTGCGCTGGGTGCTGGATACCGCTAGGTTCTGGTGCTCAGAGAATATCCGGTTGGGGCATTCATTCCTTGAAGTGCAAAGAGCTTTGATCGTGAATAAAGCGTTGGCAATCCCGCTTTATTCACGATCAAAGCTCTTTGTGTAGGCGGTGTACTAGAGGGCACCACAACTGTATACGCACGATGAAACACGTTCAAGAATGCCCCCAAATATCCTTGACCTTCAACGTTAAAGTAGATAGCCTTGAGTGAAACTTCCGTAGTCCATGAAATGTGAATGCGTTCAAGGAATTAGAGCGCGAATACACCAGTGATCGTTGCTTATACGGAAGATGTCATGCCTGATCAAGCCTCAGTTAAAGAGGCGCGGCGCATTATGCCCATCTGCTTCGGCGCGGGCAGAGTGCGCTCGTGAGCATCACACCATCTGAAACTACACACTTCCGGGGGAGTTCCTGATGTCTGAGAAATATGAAGCTTCAAAAGAAGACGTGCACTTCGATAACGGCAGAGCAGACCAGCTGATGCGTCAGCTGCGTGAAGCCTCCGAATATTTGCACACCACGGACTCCACCCAGCGTTCAGGCGCTCGCGATCAGGCGATGACCGAATTTGCCGGACCGTACGCGGACCTTTTCGCGCACAACACGGAAACTGCTCTTCGCGATGGAAAACGGCTGGGCGATGCGCTCTCCGATGCCGCCAATGAGCTTCAGAAATATAAAGAGCTTGCCCGTCTAGAGCAAGAGAACCGGCAGAAAGTCCGTGACTGGGAGAAACGTAATCCGATTGAGCAATTTACTGATTGGTTACAGAGTAAGCAGTCCCCCGATATCAACAGGACTGGACCCAGTTTACGCACACCGCCCCCAGCGACCGAGAACTCTTCTCAAGGAGGAGAAGGCAAGGGCGGCTCTTTCCTGGAAACCGTCTCTGACATGGTGATGGATACGCTGGATCCGGCCAGGAAAAATATTAAGGTGGGCGGTCCGGGCGTCTCATTGACCTCCGCCATCCCCGATAATCTTGATGTTTACTTCAATCAAGCGCGCGCCCTGAGCGAGGACTTGGGGAAGAAACTTGAAAGCATCCAAAAGGAATACCAGGGGTTTATGGAAAATACCTCCTGGGGTCAGTTCGATATTATGGGTCTGCTCAAAGCAACGGGTGACTGGGCTGGCAAAAATATGGAGGATGCATCCTTCGTACACGTGATCGCTGAGGCTTTCCGTCAGGCAGGTGCCTCCGGCAATATGGTGGCGACCTACGATAGCTCTATGGTGGAACAGCTTCTAGCGAGTGCCGGTGTGAAGGCACAAGAACGAGGTGAACTCGATATTCCCGCTGCAACTGTTGCGGGCGCAACGCTCTCTTCAGGATATGTAAACGACCCCGTGAACGCTGCTACTGGTAACTTTATTGAGGAAGAGCTCGACCTTTCCTTCCCCGGTACTGGTTCGGGTACTTTGCGCCTGGAACGGATGTACAACAGCTTGGCGGTTACGCATCCTGATGAAATACCTTCGGGCGTTTTTGGTCCCGGGTGGGCATCCACATTAGACCAGCACATGGAATTTACCGCTCAGGAAGCCCGCTGGCATACCCACGATGGTCGTATCCTCTTCTTCGCCCGCGAAGGTGAGGGGTATGCGCGATGCACCCACGAGCCCTGGTGGCTGGAAAAGGTGACGATTGGGGCGGATCAGTACGAGCGTTTTGCACAACTTCGTGATGAGGCATATTCCCAGGCGAAGACTGGTACCGCTGGTTCCTCGGCGCCGTTCTACTGGGTGGTATCTAACGCTAAACACCATCGGATTTTCTTCACTCCTGCCGGAGATTGGGCGGGTACCGTTGAAGGGCATACGGCAAATACGGTAATTGCTTGTCGAGATGATCAGAACCGGATTGCGGAACTTGTGCATCCGGTTACTGAACGCGGTCTTTACGTGCTCTACGACGAAGGCTCGAATGATTCGACCGCACCCCAACGTCCTGTAGCTGCTTACACCTACAACACTCGCGGCGACCACGCTGGCGAAGAGCTTGCCGTGGTGGAGTATACCTACGAAGGCGAACACTTGGTATCGGCGACCACGAACGCCGGAACCCGCGCATACTCGCATACAGACGAAGGACTAATCCGCGAAGTTACCAACGTTAACGGTCACGTTGAGGTGACAAACACCTACGATGATTCCGGACGGGTGATCCATCAGCTTACCGAATATGGGCGTGAGGTCTCATACACCTACGCTCAGGGGCTGATGACTATTGTCGCTGACGCTGAAACGGGCGAGAACCCCAATATCTGGCGCAGTGATGAAAAGGGGCGCTTAGTCGCACTGTCTGCGGCGGACGGCAGCAAACAAACCATGAGGTATGATTCCTGGGGCAACCGCATTAGTGTGACGGGGCGTGATGGCTCTTTGACCACACGGCGTTTTGACTCGCGCAGCCGCATAACCCGAGAACGCACCCCCGAAGGCGCGGATTACACGTATGTTTGGGATGACTATGACCGTCTGACAAGTATTTCAGTGCGGGATGCACGCGACCGGCGCAACTTGGGTGAACCGACCACGATAACCTATGAGTACGATGATACGGCGAATCCGAACCCTAATGTGGTGACGGATGGTACCGGCGCAACCACGCGTTTTGACTGGAACGAACGTGGTAACCTCATCGCACAGATCGATCCCAGCGGTGTACGTACCGATTTCACGTATGACTCCCACGGGGATCTTGTGGCTATCACCAATGGTGCGGGTGATACTACTCGCCTTGTACGTGATGAGTTCGGGCGCGTTATCAAAATTATTGATGGTCTTGGGTACGAAAATACACTGACCTACAGCAGCTCGGGCGTAGTAACCGCTATCCAGAACCCAGAAGGTGCCCGGTGGAAGTTTATCTATCCGACCTCTGCTGAAAGTAACACTCCAGCGCTCGTACGGAAGGCGCAGCAACGCGATGGTGCAGAACATACCCGCGGTTTCCTTCCCTCAGCGGTTATCGACCCCGAGGGGAATACAACCCGCTTTACCTATAACCAAGGCGGCGACATCGTATCTGTGACCGATCCTTTGGGGCGTGTAACTCGGGCGGATTACGATACCTGGGGCAACCTTGCGCGCTACGTAAACGCTTCGGGCGGCACCTGGGAGTACACCTGGGATGGGTTATCGCAGCTGAGCAGTATCACGGACCCCACGGGCGCTACTACTCGATACACCTATGACCTTGCGGGTGAAATTTCCAGTGTCACAGACCCGACCGGTGTGAAAGCAAAACGTTTCGTGCAGCGTAAAGGCGGTCTTGAACGTACTATTGCTGCTTCTGGTTCTTCGTTCAAACGGCTTGATGTACTCGGGCGCGTAACCACCGAGGGAACACAGACCAGCCGCGGCCAAGAACATGTGGAAGACCTGGTGACCTATGATGCCGCTGGTCGTCCCGTAGAAATTTTGGATGCCTCCGGTGGCTTGACACGCATCGAACGCGATAAGGCTGGGCGCCCACTGCGTGTAGTATCTGCCGCAGGTCGTGTTGAGACTTACGAATATGATTCCGCTGGACGTACAACAACGCATGCCGTTGGACTAGATACTCCCAAACGCATTCCTGACGCCGAAGGGGTACTGCGCGAGGCAGAACCCACACGCTGGGCGGTCACCCGGTTTGAATATGACGCCGCATCTCAGCTTGTACGGCGTATCAACCCCGATGGCACCGAAGAAAAAACCGTCTATGATTCGTGCGGTCGTGTTATTCGTGTAGTTTCAGGTGCGCGAGTTGCCGCCTATGAGTATGACCGATGCGGTCGTATCACCTCAGTCCAAGATACAACCTACGGTCGCCGCACCTTCGCGTACGATGCCGCCGGACAGATAGTTCGTGTAACGGATGGGCTGGGGTATCGCACCCACTTCTCATACACCGAAAACGGACAGGTGGCGCAAGTTATGGACGCTACCGGTCAGGTTACCGCCTACGAGTATGATGCTATGGGCCGGGTAACCCGCGTGACGCGAGGCACCGGCACCTCCCACGAGATCGTGGAAGAGTACGCCTACGATGCCGCTGGCCGTCCAACCCGTTACTTCAACGGTCTTCAAGATTATGCATACGCCTATAACTACAAGCGTGGCGGTAACCTCAAGAGCGCCAGCTGCAACGGTGTGCTGCTCGCCGAATACGGGCGTGAACGCGGGGATCGTGAACTATGGGTGCGCGATTATGTAACCGCGCAGGAACTCGTTCCTCAAGCGCCCGAAGGTTCCTACCTTGAGCATCGGTATGTGTATGATGCCCGAGGACTCCTCATCGAGCGATCACGTACGGGCGTTATTGGTGCAGAAACAACCGAGAACTTCCACAATTCTGCGGATACTGATGCGAAAGCCCAGAGCCTGAGCACTTTCGTTTCGACCGGCGCTTATACGCTTACGTTCGAATATGATGCAGACGGCTACCGCACCATGATGGTTACCCCGTACGGCACCGAACAGACCGTTTATGACGGTGCCGGTCATGCTGTACGTCGTGAAGCATCGTCCTCTCATAACGACGAGATGACGGTTGCGGAGTATTCCTACGATGTGATGGGTCGCCTAGTGCGTGCTCAGCTGGGTGATACCCTTTCCACCTGGGAGTTTGACAGCGATTCTGGTTTGGTGTCTTCTTACACCCGCACCGCGCCTCATCACAGCGGGAAAGACGCGGAACATGCCCCTCATACGGAACGGACTGAAATTATCCGTGACCGTGAAGGCCGGATTATCGGGCTCGATACCGAAAACTCCCTGGTTATGTATTCCTATGATGCCGCTGGGCAGCTGACGGGCGCTCGCCAGGGTGAACGGGAATTTGAATGGACTTTCGACGCTGGGCTTATGGTTCGTGAACGTCTGTACCGCCGCCCCACTGAGCCTGAAACGCGGGGGAACAAACAGCAAAGCTCTGAGCGCGTTTTGCTGGGTGAACGTACGTTTAGGTATAACGAGCTCAATCAACTGGTTGAGATTATCGCTCGCGAGAATGTGGGTGCTGATAATCCTCTGGAAACGGTTACAACTTACGGTTACGATGCCGCTGGGCGCCGTTCCCAAGAGACGGTAACAACAAGCCAGGGCGCCCGCCGAACACGTGAGTACGCGTGGGGCGTGTGGGATTCGCTTGCTGCCGTTACGGATAACGCCGTGGCAGGGCACTCGACGGAAGCATACTCTCGTGTGCGCTTGGTTACGGATGCCGTGGGCGAGCTTGCTCAGGTGACGGGGCTTGACGGTCGATCCGTGCCTTTGCTCTGGGACCCAACCGCACCAATTCCTCAGGTTTTAGGTGCCGGTTCTGTTCCTGCACCCGGTCATGACGGTGGATTCTCGCAGGTGAGTGTTCCGGGCGGGTTTAACCCGTGGGGCGTGGGAACTCCCTCACAGCAGGAATCTTGGGGACAGGCTCCTTCCGTGGTGGAGTCTCTTCTTCCTCAAGGCTTCGCCTTTTCGGGTGCCGGTAGCGTACATGTTGCCGGTCTGGACGTCATGGGTGTGCGTACCTTTGATGCTGTATCGAAGCATTTCCTCTCGCTCGACCCGCTTGAATCGGTCCCAGGTACCGGTTGGTTTGCAGACTCGTATTCCTTTGTGGGCAATAACCCCGTGGGTCTCATGGATCCCTGGGGCATGCGGCCCGTGTCGATTGAGGAATACGATAAGTATTTGGAGCATGCGGGGGAGAGGTTCTGGGCGAAAGCCGCCTTTAACTTCGTAGCTATAGTGGCTACTGTAGCTGCAGTAGCCTTTACAGGTCCGGTGGCGGTAATTGCGTTGGGCGCGATCGCGGGTGCAGCTTCCGCTGCAGCATCGGCAGTAGATAAGGTCGGTTCCGACGGGGGCATCGATTGGGGCGACGTTGGGAAAGATGCTCTTATTGGAGGTATCGTAGGCGGAGCAACCGGTGCCGCAACAAAGATTCTTTCGGTAGGGCGTGGAGGTTTCCTCTGGGAAAAAGGCCAGGCTGCACAGCGAATTAAAGCTAATAACTTTTTGAAAAATAGGGCTCCGGGTCGCTGGGCGGATAAAACTATTAATAAGTTAGAGACGAAGCACCCTGATGTTCTTGATCCCAATTATATTAAGAGCCATACTACCTTTTTGGGTAAAGAAGGAGGCGAAATCGTCGGCGACATGGCATCGGGAGCTATTGAAGGAGCCTACGACTACAGTAAGAATGCCGGGGACGACTGGAGTGTGCGTGGCATGATGCTGAGTGCTGCAACCGGAGGCACGATGAAAGGACTCGGATCTGGCATCAAGACAATCCCTAAAATGAAGCTTGATAGCACCGATTACACAAAGTTCCCCATAGTCCGTAATGCAAAAGAGGGGAGCAAGTTGCAGCGCTGGGGTTCCGCTACCCTTAAGAATACGGCATCCGAAGGGCTAAATCGTATGGTCGATATTCCTCAGTCTGCAGCTACAGCTCCTTTACAGAATGAAATTCTGCGTAAGGATAGGGATGAATATATGGCAAAGCATCCAGGGGAAAATCCTGATGCTCGTAATCGTGCTCAGGTTAAGGACAAAAATGCTTGGGAGATTGCGAGTGATACAGCGGTGGATGAGTTGAAGAAGCAGTGGGATCCCAAAACCGTTGCCAAGTTTAATGCAAATATTAAAAAAGACTCTAAGCCTTCAAACACTTCTCAAGCCTCTAATACATCTGATACGACAGGAAGTCATGGTGTAATTCCAGAGAGTGCAGCAGATTAGAGATAGTAAGGAGTATTCCTACGTGGATAACGCATTTTTGGGTCCCCTACTTTCTGCTTTCGGGCGGAGTTTTCTGTCGAAGCGTAATCGAGGGAAGTCTACAGGTAAAAAGAATATACATCGGATGGGATTTTTGCTCGTTGCCGCTTGGGGATTTTTCATTGCGAGTATTGTGGCGTTGATAATATTTATTGTCGATTTCTCTAGGGGGTGGCTTAATTCTGGTGGAATTATAGCTTTTATTGCAGCAGAATTGGTCATTATTTTTAGTTGTCTATTGTTTTATGTGTGGTATCGGAATGCGTATGTGGAGATAACGCGTACGTATGTGTTGCGGCGTACTTTTCTCCGGTTTGTTGAAAAGATTGAATATCGTCGTATTCGCAAATATGGGTATCACGAGAGGTACGATCATAATAATAATTTTGAGGATGGTTTATATTTGGGTGGTCCCCTAGTAGAGGGGCATAAGTATTCTGCTGAGTCTGTTGAACTTCATAGTAATTGGGCTAATTTTGGGTATGTTTTGGGGCAGTTGGCGTTTCGTATTTTGAATGAGCGGTGGGCTGAGCCTGAGTCTGACGAGGATCAGAACTTGATTCAGGAGTATGTGTCATCCGGTCGGGCGCGTGAGATTTGTTTGGAGCAAAGCGGTTTTGTTTTCCTTGAGAATGATAATAGCCCTTATAAAGATTCGTCTGAGGAAGACTCATCTAATTAATGGATAGGCTCTTCATGGTTCAGGCGGGCTGTTATGGATAACGCATTTCTAGGTCCTATAATCTCTGCACTAGGCAGAAGTCTTCTGTCGAAGCGTAACCAGAATAAAACTAGTAAATCTAATGTTCATCGCATAGGGCTGCTGATAATTGCAGCTTATGGGTCATGGATTGTAGGTATTGGTGCGCTTATCCTATTTATTGGTAACACGGTGAATAGCGGCGGAAATTCATTAGAAACATTTATAGCCTTTGGGGTAGCAGAATTCTTGTTTATATTTTTCGGTTTCATGTTTTATGCATGGTATCGGAATTCGTATGTGGAGATAACGCGTACATATGTGTTGCGGTGTGATTTATTAAGGCGTGTTCAGAAGGTTTATTTTAAAGATGTGAATATGTTTCGCGCATATGGTAATCGTGAGGAAGCTGGAATAGTTTTATTTAGCGACAGCTCGGCAGGTACAGGGTCGGTACTTGTAACGAGTGTGCAAGCTAGTTTGCTGTATATTCAGGCCCAGATGGTGTTTCGTATGGAGCAGGAGCGTTGGGCTGAGGCTGACTCGGATGACGATCAGAATATACTGAGGGATTATATGCGTTCGGGCCAGGCGTGGGGGATGGTTATGTCTTCTGGCGGGGCTAATTTCTCTGAAAACGATAAGAAATCTTCTGAGAGTTCGTCTGATGAGCGCAACTAATTCACCTTTGGCGGTTTACTGTGGATAACGCATTTTTTGGTCCCCTACTTTCTGCTTTTGGGCGGAGTTTTCATTCGAAACGTAATCGAGGGAAGTCTACAGGTAAAAAGAATATCCATCGGATGGGTTTTCTCCTTTTGGCTGCATACGGATTTTGGGCTGTTTCTCTTGCGGCATTAGTGCTATATCTGTATTTTTATTTCCGCTTCAACCGTTTTGACGGTATATGTCAGGGAATTTTAATGTCATGTCCGGTAGCAGGTCTGTTGTTTTATGTGTGGTATCGGAATGCTTATGTGAAGATTACGCGTACGTATGTGTTGCGGCGTACTTTTCTTCGGTTTGTTGAAAAGGTTGAATATCGTCGTATTCGTGATTTTGGGTACTATGAGCGGACGGATCGTGACAATAATTTTGAGGATGGATTGTATATTGATGGTCCCTATAATGATGAAGGATATTTTGGTGAAGGGGTAGAACTTCATAGTAACTGGGTGAATATGTCGTATGTGCTGGGGCAGTTGGCGTTTCGTATTGTGAATGAGCGGTGGGCTGAGCCTGAGTCTGATGAGGATCAGAACTTGATTCATGAGTATGTGTTATCCGGTCGGGCGCGTGAGATTTGTTTGGAGCAAAGCGGTTTTGTTTTCCCAGAGAACGACAATAGTCCATACCGGGAAAGTAAGGAGTAAATTTATAGACATACCAGATTATCTTACTGTCAATCCTTGCAATAAAAATGAATGAATAAAGGAATGTACGTCATGGAAGATTTTCAGCCTTCTAGAATGTCAAACGGTCTTAAAGCATATCTGTCGAAGAGTAGTCAGAAGAATGACCCAAGTAATTTTAAAGAACAGCGCATAAAACCTCTCGGTATAGCACAGATTCTGCTGAGTCTGCTGGGGATGTGCATTATGCTTTTTGCGTCCTCATATAGTTCTACGAACATATATATTTCTTTTGCCATTATGTTTGTTATTGCAATAATAGTTATTGGCATAACTTTAATTAATCTTAATACATACGTAATGATAACCCGAAGCTTTGTTGAAACTTGTACCTTCAAAGGGCATAAAAATAAGATTGAATATAAGAACATTACGGGATACAACGTCTATGATGATGGTTATGAAACCGGAATTGTCCTGCAGGGGAGCGGCAAAATAGTCAATAATGGGCGAGATATAAGCTCTGTGCAGGCATCAAGCGTGTGCGCCAACCTGGCCTATCTCCAAGCCCAGCTAACCTTCCGCATCTTGAATAACCGTTGGGCTAAGGACTACTCTGAAGAGGATCAGAAACTACTTTTCGACTACATTGACTCGGGCCGGGCGCAAGAAGTGTGCATGTCCCGCGGCGGAACCGTCTTTTCCAATGCGCAGGACGACCCTGCGCCTACGCACTAATTTTTCCGGGCGCATAAAAAGAGCCTTGACGATGAATAAAGAGTTGGAAATCCCGCTTTATTCATCATCAAGGCTCTTTTGACGGTTTGACGGTCGGAGAAACTGGAGAGGGGAGAGAACTCTAAACGGCCGGGAGTTCCGTGAGGGAAAGACCTACCCGCAGGTCACCGAGTGCATCCGTCAGGTATTCGATGCCAGCCTCTAGGGAATCCAGCACATCCTCGCCCGCGCTAGAGACCACCACCGACGTCACGATGCGCCAGCCCGCCTTACCGTTCGATGGCACGCTGAACCTGCCTAACCCAACAGCCTGTGCTCCCTCATGGATCCCGGCGAGCGCCACCTTGTCCCGCCCGGATGCGGGCACCACGCCCACCGTAAACCCGCCCGCATAGTAGGGGCGCGCAAACCCCAGAACCGGGTCAATCGCGTGCCCATCGGCGGAATCGTCATGAGTGAGGGAGCCCAAGAAGGTGCGTACTGCATCCAAAATCTGCTGTTGGGATGCGCCGCCCGGCACCTGCGCCACATCAATCCGCACGCTCAGAAGCGAGTCAAGGTCGGCACGTTGGAAGGTTTCGGAGGGCATGTAATCAAAACTCATGCTCCCACTTTAACTGCGTTTTAAACCGCGAGCAGGTCATTTTTTGCCGAAAAGGTAGGATTTTCCTACCTGCTCGGACCAAAAAACTACCTGCTCGCGCATGTAACCATACCTGTAAATGCCCATGTAACCGAGCAATTAATCTGGCGAGCTAAGAAGAAACGATGGGCTCTTCCACGATCAAAGCCAACGATTCGTAGGGGCGCAGTGTAACCTCAACCTCGCGGGGATCGGAGCCGGAAACACCGCTAACCTGACTGAGCGGATTCTTGTAATTACACAAAAGCACCCGTGCAGACTGCACTTCCGCTGGAACTCGTGAGCCTTCACTGCCAGCGACTGCGTCCAGAACCTCGCCCGGCATGAACTCGGCAGGAACACGCACCGCCGTCTCGTCCCCAAAGAAATTATTGAGCACCAACAGCCGCGTGCGCGTGCCCTTGACGATATGTTCACGCAGGTACCCGAAGACCCGCTCATGGTCGAGCGCATAGGGCGCATAACTGCCTTCAGAAATCACCGGGTACTGCCCGCGCAGGCGAATCAGCTCGCGATAGTACGGCAAAATAACGCCGTCACGTTCCTCATCCGCCACCGAAATACCCGCGCCGGTTGCCGCATCCACGCTGGGCGCGGGCGCCAGCCAGGGGGCGGCGGTACCAAAACCAACCGCGCCGCGTTCCCCACCAGAACCAGACTCCCATTGCATGGGAACACGCGAATTATCCCGTGCCTTGGCGCGCACAACCTCAAGCGCCTCGACCTCCGAGAGTCCCCGCGCACGCAGGGTCTTAAAAGCGTTATGGGCCTCAACGTCCACGTAGTCGTCAATCGAAGAATACACCGGATCAATCATGCCGATCTCTTCGCCCTGATAAATATAGGGAGTGCCGCGTAGCAGGTGAATCACGGTCGCCAGCATGGTCGCAGATTCCGCCCGATACCGCTGAACGTCACCAAAACGGTTGAGTGCGCGCGGCTGATCATGATTATTCCAAAACAGCGCATTCCACCCGCCGCCCGCCTGCATGCCCAGCGCCCAATCGTTGAGCAGTCCCTTCAGCTCAGCAAAGCGGAACGGCACCTTCGACCACTTCTCGCCGTCCTCATAATCCACCTTCAGATGGTGAAAACTAAACACCATATCGAGCTCGCGGTTCTCAGGGTTGGAGTAGCCCACGCAGTTCTCAATGCTCGTCGAAGACATTTCACCCACGGTCACGGTATCCCCATACCGCCCGAACGATGCGCGGTTCAGCTCCCGCAGACGCGTATGCACGATGGGCGTGTCGGTATACAGGGTCTTATCGACAACCCCGGCGGGCGCATCCTCAAGTTCTTCGGATTTGCCGATCACGTTAATGACGTCGAAGCGGAACCCGCGAACACCCTTGTCATACCAGAAATTGACGACCTTATAGAGTTCCTCACGCACGGCGGGGTTGTACCAGTTCAGATCAGCCTGTGTGACGTCGTAAAGGTGCAGATAGTACAGCGGCACCCCCGATTCGTCCCGATAAACCTCACCCGCCGTATCGGTGAAAGGCTCCCAGGCCGAACCGCCGAATTTCGACTCCCAGTTCGTGGGCGGAACCACCGTGCCGTCAGACTGAACCCGCCCCGGACGAAGATAGAAATAATCCCAGTACTCGCGATCGCCCGCCTGCGCTCGCTTAAACCACTCGTGCTCGGTCGAAACATGGTTGAGCACCATATCGAACATGACCCCGATGCCGTGCTCCCCGAAAGCGGCGATCATCTCCTCGACGTCCTCCATCGTGCCCAACTCAGGGTTAATGGCGTAGTAGTCGGAAATGTCGTAGCCGTTATCGTGCTGGGGCGAGGCGAAGAACGGGTTGAACCACACCATGCCCACCCCCAGCGATGCCACATAGGGCACCTTCTCGATAATGCCGCGAATATCGCCGGTTGGCCGACCGTGCGCGGAATAGAATGACTTCGGGTAGATCTGGTAGATCACGGTGCTGCGGAACTGTGCGGGGGAGTGAGACATAGAAGATACATCCAATGGAGAAGATAAAGGGGGCTGCCGTACGAGTCTTCGTGCGCTTGCGTAGCGTTTGTTCGCTAGCTGGCGCAAATCACGCGGCGGGAGTTCTTACCCCACCAGCATAGGGGGCATAATAGACTCATTCCACGCTGCACGGGGATATATTCTCAAGGGGGCAAATCTGCCGCAGATCCGGCATCCTTGCCCGCCCCGCGGCATAAGGTGCGCGCCGCATCCACACTCACCTTTCGGCGTGCCACAGGCACAGCTCATGACCAAGCATCACGGCATGCCAACATATGAAACCAAAGTAACCCTTCGATGATTGGGCGCACGCCTGCGCGTAGAATCTATAGATGCATCACAACGGAAGGTAAAGACATGCCCGAATTACGCTCACGCACCTCAACTCACGGTCGCAATATGGCGGGTGCCCGCGCTCTATGGCGCGCAACCGGCATGGGTGATGATGATTTCGGTAAACCGATTATC
The DNA here is from genome assembly GCF_001809525.1 of Rothia sp. HMSC064D08. Classification (NCBI taxonomy): domain Bacteria; kingdom Bacillati; phylum Actinomycetota; class Actinomycetes; order Micrococcales; family Micrococcaceae; genus Rothia; species Rothia sp. HMSC064D08. The sequence continues at coordinate 206,285 of NZ_KV797887.1, forward strand.
GCGATTGCCAACTCTTACACCCAGTTCGTGCCCGGTCACGTGCACCTGAAAAATATGGGCGACCTAGTAGCTGGCGCTATTCGTGAAGCTGGCGGCGTGGCGAAAGAATTCAACACCATCGCGGTCGATGACGGCATTGCGATGGGCCACGACGGCATGCTCTATTCCCTGCCCTCACGCGACCTCATCGCCGACTCGGTCGAATACATGGTGAACGCTCACCGCGCGGATGCGCTCGTATGTATCTCGAACTGCGACAAGATCACCCCCGGCATGCTCTTGGCGGCGATGCGCCTGAATATCCCCACAATTTTCGTGTCGGGTGGCCCCATGGAATCCGGCGAGGGCGTTGAAGGCGTTGTGGAGCACCGCCTGGATCTGGTGGATGCAATGGTCATGGCTGTGGACGATTCCGTGAGCGATACCGCGCTCGCCCAGATTGAGAAGAACGCCTGCCCCACGTGTGGTTCATGCGCGGGCATGTTTACCGCAAACTCCATGAACTGCCTGAACGAGGCGATCGGTCTGGCACTGCCCGGCAACGGTACCACGCTTGCGACCCAGATCGCGCGTAAAGAGCTGTTTTTGCAGGCGGGTAAGCGCATTGTTGGCCTGGCGAAGCGCTACTACGAGCAGGATGACGAGTCCGTTCTGCCCCGTTCAATCGCCACCAAGGAAGCCTTCGAGAACGCTATGGCGCTGGATGTGGCTATGGGCGGTTCCACCAATACCGTGCTGCACTCCCTGGCTATTGCGCATGAGGCCGGCGCTGACTTCACGCTGGACGATATCGACCGTATTTCGCGCATGGTGCCCTGTCTGGCGAAGGTTGCACCGAACTCTACGAAGTATCACATTGAGCATGTGCACCGTGCGGGCGGTATCCCTGCGCTGCTGGGTGAGCTGAACCGTGCCGGGTTGCTGCACAAGAACGTTCATTCTGTTCATGCGGATTCGCTGGATGAATGGCTTGCCGAATGGGATATCCGTTCCGGTACCGCGAGCGAGCAGGCTCACGAACTGTTTCTTGCCGCACCCGGCGGGGTGCGCACCACGCAGGCGTTCTCGACCGCGAACAAGTACGAATCGCATGAGACGGATGCCGAAAACGGGTGCATTCGCGCCGTGGAGCATGCCTACACGAAAGACGGCGGTCTGGCGGTTCTGCGCGGCAATATCGCCCAGAACGGTGCGATCATCAAATCCGCCGGTATTGATGAAGAACTTTTCCACTTCGTGGGTAAGGCATTCGTGGTTGAGTCGCAGGATGAAGCCGTATTTGAGATTCTGTCGAAGCACGTGAAACCCGGCGATATTGTAGTGATTCAGTATGAGGGCCCGAAGGGCGGCCCCGGCATGCAGGAGATGCTGTACCCCACCTCGTACCTGAAAGGCCTGGGCTTGGGCAAAAGCTGCGCACTCATTACCGACGGGCGTTTCTCGGGCGGTACTTCGGGCATTTCGATTGGCCACGTTTCACCAGAGGCTGCCGCCGGTGGCGCTATCGGCCTGCTGGAAACCGGCGACGAGATCGAGATCGACGTGCACAACCGCATCCTGCGGGCGAATGTGCCGGACGAGGTTTTGGAGGCGCGGCGCAAGGCGAGGGGCGCCCTCCCGTGGAAGCCCACCAAGCCGCGCGAACGTCAAGTCTCGAATGCGCTGAAGGTTTACGGGATGCTGGCCGCCTCTGCCGATAAGGGCGGGGTGCGCATCCTCCCGGAGGGGTACTAAATAGCCTCTCCCGATTGGACATAAAAAGAGCCTTTATTTGAATAAAGCGGCGAAAAACCCTCTTTATTCAAATAAAGGCTCTTTTTAGCAGAGGAGAACAGGGAGAGCAGGCGCTACATCTCGAAGATGCGCACATCCAGCTCTGCGGCGAGCAGCGGCTCCCAGGTTTTCACAGCAGTCCCGAAATGCTCGGTCGCCATATGCGCTTCGAGTGCCTGCTGTGATTCCCAACGCTCAATAAAAGCGAAGACGCGCGGCTCACCCGCAGGGGTCTCACCGGCGGCAGGGCCGAAATCATAGCTGATATTGCCCGCATCCTTGCGCGATGCCTCGACGAGGGCGGGGGCGGATGCCAGGAATTCTTCAACGTGCTCGGGCTTGACCGAAACACCTGCATAAACACCAATCATGGGGCGCTCCTTACTCAATTAGATATACCGGATAACTCCAACCCTACACCGTCGCACAGATGCGCGCCAGAGCGGGGCAGAACCTCCCATTCACCGCGCATAATTCCCGCCAAGAAACGGTTTTAGCTTCCCTTTTTAAGGTTCTTCGCTGACTGTAAAATAACCTGTTCAACGTTTGCGCACAGACACCGGCGGGCATATAAAAGATAGTGGAACAATTCCTCACTACACGAAAGAAGGAGACTATGCGGCAAGGGGGTGTACACACGTGGGATTCTCACCGGCTCATATTAAACGGTGCACCCTAACTTGGGAGGCGCCCGACTACAGCACCTCATACCCGGCGGGCTATACAACTCGGGGCGTGGCTGTGATTGCAGTTGCCGAATACACCCGTAAGACCAAGGGATACTGTTACAGCACCCTCACGGCTCTTGTCTATATTTCGCGTGAAAACGGTGAGCGCATCGTTATTAACCAGGAGCCGGTGGTTGAATCGTGTATGCATTCGCTTCTTGACCCGTGCGATGTGGTGCACCCGAAGACTTTGGGGCGTATTGTGCTTAATGCCTGGGATGTTATTCCTTCGGATTATACGCACCACCTGGTGACGGTTGCCGCCGACCGGCACGATTTAAAGCTTCTTTTTCGTAATTGTGAGCAGCTTAAGAAGGCGATGGAGTACCGGGCGTTTGAGAAGGTGCTTGATCCGTACGATAACCATTCGCTGGGTGAGGTTCATGTGCGCCTTGCCGGTACAGATGCCGCCGAGACGATGCGCTATTTTCAGGATCGTGCCGAGCAGCTGACCGAACAGATGATCGCTGATACGCTGGCAGAGGTTCCCGAAAATCAGCTCGTGGACTATAACGTGTTCACCGATTGTTCCTTTCGCGCCACCCACAATAAGAAGTATTTGCGCGGTGGGCGCATGGGCATTGCCGGGGTGAGCGAGGACGGCTTTTATTTTCACACCCATTATGATGCCGTGAATATTATGACCGGTGAGCTTTCGGCGATGCTCGCGGCGTTTCACGTGTTTTATCACGGCGGTCGCCGCCTGATTATTAACACCGATTCCTTGGGCGCGCTGACCTTTCTTCTGCGGCTGGCGCACAGCCGTTGGGCTTTCGATTATTGGGTGCGTGAGGGCGTGCAGGATGCCCGGGTTATCGCCGAGATGGAGCAGCTGACCGCGGCTATTCGGGCGCATCGGGTGATTGTGAAGCATGTGCCGGGCCATACCGGGCACGGTCTGCAGGAGAGCAGCGATTCGGTGTCGAAGATGCACCGCCATTTTCCGGGACAGATCGTGGATAAGCGGCATACGGTTGAGTTTAACCGCCGGTGCGAGTCGATTATCACGGCTCTGTCGGGGTGCAAGAAGGCCGTGCGGCTGCCCAGTCCGGAGTGGCTGCAGATTAAACCCTCGGCGATACACACGGGAAATCGCATGTGGCGATAGGCTATATACTATATTTTTGGGTAGAAATGGACGACGCGCGATGCGTCCGCGACGGGTGCGGGCGATCGTGCGTTTTCTGCATTCGCGGGGAAAACATCGCGGATATGGCGAATCGGTATAAAACCCCATGTCAGCTGGTCTTTCAGAGGCGGTAGAAGGTGCACTTGCACACGGTCATCACCACAGCCGCAGGTACCGCTTCGAGAGCACGGTCATGCCGATTTCCCTCATGTTACGGGCGTTGCCAGTCCGGGTTCTACAGGAGCGATGACCAGAGTCGGCAGATATTTTCGGTGACTTTAATGCGCTGAGGGCGTGAGGACCACGGGCCGTAACGCAGTTCCGTGCAGATACTTTCGTAGGTTCGCGCAACGTCGGCGAGCGCATCCACCATAGCGGGGTCTGCGATAAAGGTTGATACTTCGAGGTTGAGCGAGAATGAGCGGGGGTCCATATTCGAGGAGCCGATAAACGCCATTTCGTCATCTACGTACATGAACTTGGAATGCAGTACTGTGGGGCTGGGGTATTGCAGAATGCGTACCCCGGATTGCAGCAGTGTCTCGTAGTAGGAGCGCTGCGCCATATTGGGGAGGAACTGGTCGCCTTTTTCGCAGACGATCACGGTGGTTTCGATGCCGGAGAACGCTGCGTTGGTGAGTGCCTGCAGCAGGGTTTCGTCGGGTACGAAGTAGGGTGAGCAGATGGTGATGCGTTTTTCTGCGTTGTAGATCATGTAGTTGATTAGGCGCAGGTTGTTTTCCGTCTCGAACCCGGGGCCGGAGGGAACCACTTGGGCGCGCATCGATCCTGGAACGTAGGGGATTTTCGCCTCAATTTCTTCGAGGATCAGCTGGTTTGTTTCGGAGTACCAGTCGGAGACGAATACCGCGTTGAGCTCTTCGACGATGGGACCGGTGCATGAGAAGGTGAGGTCTTTCCACTCCAGACCTTTACGCACGTTTTCTTTGAGGTCGTAGGAGCGGTGGATGGCGTTTTGCGAGCCTGAGAATGCCACTGCGCCGTCTATCACGAGGACTTTGCGGTGGTTGCGCAGGTCGGGGCGCTGCCATTGTAGTCGCCAGGGTTTGATGGGCAGCATCAGGCGCCATTCGATACCCGATTCGTTGAGCATTTTTGTCAGCTGCCGGTATGAGGGGTATTTGCGCGAGCCGATATGGTCGATGAGCACGCGCACCCGCACGCCACGTTTTTGGGCGGCGAAGAGGGCATCCCAGAGTACTTTGGAGGCTTCGTCGTAGGCGGTGATGTAGAACTCGAAGTGAACGTACCGCTGGGCTTTGTTGACTTCCTGCGCCATGATGCGCATGGCTTCGTGGTTGTCGTTGTGCAGGGTGAAGGAGTTTCCGCCGACGAGGGGGAGTGAACCGAGCTTGTAGTTGAGTTGGCTGGCGACCAGGGTTGCTTCGTTGAGCCCGTCGGAGTCGGTGAGCTGCGGGGTGCCGCCGGTGGTCTCGCGGATCAGGTCGTTCATGGCGTGCTGCCGGGCTCGCCGGTATTGCGGAAGGTGAGAGGACCCGAAAATTAGGAAGGCTAGGAACCCGATGAACGGGATGAAGAAGATAGCCATGAGCCAGCCGAGTGCGACCACGGGCTTGCGGTTGTAGGGCAGCCAGAATAGGGACAGCACACGGATGCTCAGGTCTGCGAAGAACAGAATAATCCTGAGCCAATCGGGTAGGAAGTCGAGGTATCCGGGTGAAAAAAAGTTCACCTTATTATTATGCCTAGCATCTTGTCTTCTGTGGGGGAGAGACAGGACACGCTGCGTCGCCTGCATAGTGCAGTTGTGCAAAAAATGCAGAAATGCAATAATTGCAGTTATGCAAAAATCTGAGCCGAGTCGCACCGAGACAAGCCTGCGTGAACGCCGCCGCGAACGCACCTGGGTGAACATTCACGAAACCGCCCTGCGCTTAGCCCGCCAGCACGGCATGCGCGGCAGCACCGTCGAAGACATCGCGGCGGAAGCCGGAATCTCGCCCCGCACCTTCTTCAATTACTTCGGAACCAAAGAGGATGCGGTGCTCGGCCTGCGCGCCCCCGCCATCACCGACGACCTGCTCGCCAGCGACCGGGCGCACGAAAACGACAATCTCATCGTGCGTATCACCCATCTGCTGCTGTACATCGTGCGGCACAGCTTCAACTTTGCCAATCACGCAAAATTCCGGGAGCGCATCGACGAATTCCCCGAATTTAGGCACCGGCTGAAGGTACACCATATCAACTGCGAACAGGTGCTCATTGACTATCTCAATACCGTCGATTGGGATGCCTTCAACGCCGCAGGAAGGCGTGGACCTTTGATAGCCCGCCCCGAGAATATGCCGCTGACAGAAACTGCCGAAGAACGCACCCGTGCCACGGTCCAGCTCGCATCCGCGGTGCTGCGGCAACTGCACTTCGCCAAGGATATTGCCGACGAAGACGAGGTCGAGCGGCGCATCCACAACACCGTCAAAACTTTTCAAGCCCTGCTGAAGGAAAACTAGGAATGACGTCGCACTCAGACAAAACCGCTGAAGCCACCACGGCTGAAGCTAAAAAACATCAAATAGCGCTCATGTTCTCCGGCTTGGTCATCGTGATGCTCATGTCGGCACTGAACCAAACCATCCTCGCACCCTCACTGCCGACCATTGTGGGCGAACTGCATGGCGTGGAGCATATGAGCTGGGTAATTGCCACCTTCATCTTGCTCTCCACCATCACCATGCCGGTGTACGGCAAACTCTCCGACCAGTTCGGGCGTAAACCCTTCCTGATTTTTGCCATCCTCTCCTTCATGACGGGATCTATCATCGGCGCGCTCGCTCCCGATATGACCTGGCTGATCGTCGCCCGCGCGCTCCAGGGAGTCGGCGGTGGCGGTCTCATGATTCTCTCCCAATCCGTGGTCGCAGACGTGATCCCCGCCCGCGAACGCGGTAAATACATGGGTATCATCGGCGGCGTCTTTGCCTTCTCCTCGGTCGCCGGGCCGCTCATCGGCGGGTGGATCACCGAAGGCCCCGGCTGGCGTTGGGCATTCTGGCTCAACCTGCCGCTTGCCGTACTCGCAATCTTTGCCGTCATTTTCCTGCTCCCACACACCGCGCTCAAAGACCGCGAAAAGCGGCAGATCGACTACCTGGGCAGCATCATTCTCATGGCAGGAACCAGCGCGCTCGTGCTCGCCACCATCTGGGGCGGCAACCAGTACGCCTGGAACTCCCCGCAGATTATTGGGCTTCTCATCGCATCCGCCGTCGCGGCCCTGATCTTCATTCCGGTTGAAAACCGCGCCGCAGAGCCGATCATGCCCATGTACCTCTTCACCAACCGCAACTTCCTGCTCACCCTGGGCGCCTCTCTCTCCCTCGGTGTTGCCATGTTCGGTGCCGTCGAGTACATCCCCACCTACCTGCAAATGTCCCTGGGCGTGAGCGCAACCGTGGCGGGTCTGCTCATGATTCCCCTCATGGGCGCCCTGCTTGTGGTCTCCATTATTACCGGACGGCTGGTCTCCGCACGCGGCAAATACAAGGCATACGTGGTCACCGGTACCGCACTCGTGGCACTCGGGCTCTACCTAATCTCAACCATCACCCCGAGCACCCCCACCTGGATCTTCTGCAGCTACATGGCGGTCATGGGTGCGGGCCTAGGCATGTCGATGCAGTTCCTCACCCTCATCGTGCAAAACGCTTTCCCCGTCACCGTCGTAGGAACCGCTACCGCGGCAAACAACTTCTTCCGCCAGGTCGGCTCAACCGTGGGTGCATCACTCGTGGGCGGCCTGTTTACCTCACGCCTGAGCAGCCTGCTCAGTGAACGCATGCCCGCGCAAGCAGTAGCCTCGGCGGGGGAACACGGAACCTCCTCCCTGACTCCCGAGCTCGTCAGCCGGATTCCTGAGCCGATTCACGACATTATCGTGAACGCCTACAATGATGCCCTGATTCCACTTTTCCTCTACCTGGCACCACTCGGGCTAATTTCCGCGCTTCTGCTTCTCTTCATCCGTGAGGATGCGCTCGCCACCACTATCGAAACGCACACCACTACCGATGTGGCGCGTTCGGCAACCGGTGCCATTGAGGTAATCACGCCCGAAATGGCGGCGAAAGATGCCGAATGCCTGAAGAAAATGCAGGGTGAAGCGCATACCGTGATTGACCCGGAACTTGCCGGTAGTGCATCCGATGAAACGGCTGAAACCGAGCAGCACGTTCAGGGCCGAAAGGAAACCGGCGAACCTTCGCGCGGCACCAAGCCCTAACGGCTTCTTAGGTAACCCTATACAGTTATTCCCCTCTCACGCTATGCTGGAGGGGAATAACTGTTAACCCCCTCACACGGGATGCAGGTTGCCTTCGTTGCTGAACGCCAGCCCGCATGCGCCATCCACAGGAGGACCCATGAAGATTTTGATCCCTACTTCAATTACGCTCGACGAAGAGAAACTAGGGCTTGAACCCGGCGATACCGTGCGGCATTACAACCCTACGGAACCTATTGCCGAGGAAGATACCGATGCCGAAGTTCTGATTGCTTGGGCGAATACCGCCGATCAGCTCGCGGATTCCGCTCGCCGCATGAAAAATGTGGGGCTTATTCAGGCGCTTCTTGCGGGACCGGATGCGGTGCGCGCGGCGGGATTCACCCCAGATGCCGCCATCTGTGCGGGTGTGGGTCTGCACTCGAAGACCGTTGCGGAACATGCGCTTGCGCTGACCCTGAACTTTGTACGCTTCCTGCCGACGTTGGCGCAGGCAACGGTCGAGCATCGTTGGGCTGAGGAGCTCGGCGGCGCGCAGGAACTTCACCCGAAAGACCAGATCACCACCTTGCTTGATGCCAATGTGCTTGTGTGGGGCTTCGGCTCGATTGGCCAAGAGACCGCGCGGCTCTTCAAGGCTTTCGGCGCGAACGTAACCGGCGTTGCGCAGAGCGCGGGGGAGCGCTCCGGTTTCCCGGTGATTGCTACCGAACAGATCGACGAATACCTGCCAACTACGGATATTCTCGTGATGGTGCTTCCCACCAGCGATTCGACCTTCAAGGCGCTCGATGCCCATAAGCTGCAGCTGCTGCCCAAACGCGCCTACCTGATTAACGTGGGGCGCGGTACCACTGTCGATGAGGATGCGCTCATCGCCGCCCTGAACTCCGGCTCGATTGCGGGTGCGGCACTGGATGTGACGGCAACCGAACCGCTCCCCTCCGATTCGCCCCTGTGGGATGCGAAGAATATCGTGATTACCCCGCATGCCGCCGGTGGGCGCCCCGTAAATCCGGAGGAACTGATCGCCCACAATATTCGTGCTTTCCGCACCGGTGCTGCTGAGAGCGAGTACCGTAACCGGTTCTAGAATTTTCACGAACGTAGAAAGTCACGTGTAAAAGAGATGCATTCTCACCCCGCATCCTGTGATGCCATTCATAAATCACAGGATACGGGGTGCTTTTGGTATGAAATTCATAAAATTTTTTGCCCTAAATCCCGAAAATATAAGTTAGGACCTACTTATTTTAGATGTTGGTTTTGCTCCTGTTTACATGGTTTTTCGTGGATTTTTTGGGGTCTGGAGAGGGTTTGAGGCGTTGTGAAAAAATATGACGCCATAAATCTTCGGTGTGTGTAAATCTTTCGTAACTTTTCGCCAAACCATATTTTGATAGCGATACCAGGGATGCCGCCTCTAAGATCCTCGCAGCACCCCGCAAAATGGTGCTTGTCGGCTGATTTTAAGGCGATGTGGGTTTGGTGGATACCCGAATGTAAATATAAGATAAAGGAACTACGCTTCTAGTGACTGTAGTCACTGGATTATCCGATGACGGAAGCTGTAACACACATGCCTACGAAACCAGAATATCTAGGAGGGGAACCGCCCCATGTTTAGGTATATCCTCCGGAGGTCGCTCACTTACCTCGTGATGGTTTTCTTAACCACAACTATGGGTTATTTTGCGGCTGTTACCACGCTAAAACCTGCCCTTTTGGAGCAGGAAAAGGTGCCGCGCCCCTCGCCTGAACAGGTGAACCGCACCCTTGCATCCCTCGGACTCGACCCCGAAATGAGTGCGTGGGACAGATACATTCAATGGCTGACGAATGTTGTCACCAAATTTGATTGGGGACGCAGCCCAAACAGCGGATATATCAATCAGGAATTCGGTCAGCGTCTGTGGGTTTCTACCCGATTGATGCTCGCAGCGACTATTTTGACCATTATCATCGGTGTGGCGCTGGGTGTTTACTCGGCAGCGCGTCAGTACAAGTTTTCCGACCGGGTTATTACCGGGTATTCCTATCTCGTCTACATTATTCCCGCCCCCGTGGCATACTTCGTGGTGCAGCAGGGAGCGACCGCCATTAACAACATTGTGGTTGAAAACGGCGGCGAAAAGATTTTCTATGTGACCGGTATTTCGACGCCCGGTGTAACAGGCTTCTGGGATACCACCATAGACATGGCGGCGCACTATGTGGTGCCGACCTTCTGTATGACGATTTTCGGATGGGCCAGCTATCAGATTGCTCAGCGGCAATACCTGCTCGATAACGTGAACGCAGACTTCGTGCGTACCGCTCGCGCGAAAGGACTCACCCGTAACCAGGCGATTACCCGCCACGCCCTGCGCGTGTCCTTCATCCCGGTGGCACAGTCGATTGCATACACCATTCCCACCATCTTTGCGGGTGCCTTCTTCGCGGAGTCCGTGTTTGCATGGCCCGGCATCGGTAAATGGTCTATTGACGCGATCGGCCAGCAGGATGTGAACGCTGCGACCGCTACTCTCGCCTACGGTTCCGTGCTGTTCGCCATCGGTGCCATTATCGCCGATATCGCGACCACGATCGTCGACCCCCGAGTGAGGATCTCATGAGCCAGGTAACTGAAACAAGCACGGTACCTGTCGTGCAGAATGGTGACTTTAAAGTTCTCAACAAGAACGTGATTATCCTCCGCCGCTTCCTGCGCAACAAGGCTGCGGTGTTCGGGCTTATCGTCTTTATCTGTGTGGGGCTTTTCGGGTACTTCGGCAAATATGTTTCCAAGTACTCCGCAACCGAATCTGACTTTATGACCCTCGGCGGTGAAGGCCCCTCCGCAGAGCATTGGTTTGGCACCACCGTGGGCGGTAACGATCTCTTCGCCATGATGAGCGAAGCCGTATGGACCTCAATGGAAATCGGCCTGGTCGTGGGTATCGCCACCGTCATTATCTCCGCGATCTACGGTTGCGTAATGGCGTACTTTGGTGGCTGGATCGACAGGGTTATGCTCTTCCTCTTGGAAACCATGATTATGGTTCCCTCGCTGTTGATTTTGGCGATTTTCATCAACGGTCAGATCGGTAAGCAGATTCAGAAGACCGTTCCCACGTGGATTGTGCTCTCCTCTGTGCTGATTGTATTCGGCTGGATGGGACCTGCCCGTGTGATTCGTGCGATGGCGCAATCCCTGATTGGGCGCGATTACGTGAAGGCAGCACGCTACATGGGCGTACACCCCTTCAAGATCGTGCTGCGGCACCTCGTACCGAATATCGGCTCGATGCTCGTTCTGAACTTCACGACCGGCATCATGATTGCTGTGCTCTCTGAGGTTGCGTACTCCTTTATCGGCATTGGTATTACCTACCCGAACTACTCGCTGGGGTCGTTGATCTCCGATGCTGCACAGCAGCTTAATACCCTGCCGCATATGTTCTGGTTCCCCGTTATCTTCTTCTTCCTGCTGGTGGGGCCGCTCTCGCTCATGAATGATGGCCTGCGCGATGCCTTCGACCCGACTTCCATGTCGGTCGGTAAGATCAAGAAGTCAAAGAAACCTAAGAGCCAGAAATCGGCATCTAAGATCGAGGAAGCGGAGGCTCAGGAAGCCGGCGCTGCAGCACCATCAACCGACCCCAATCCCGATGCTCAGGCATCCACCCAGAATGAGGAGGCATAAAACTCATGAGCACTTCTCCCGTTCTGAGTGTTAAAGACCTGCATGTTAGCTTCAATACCGAAAACGGTGTTGTACATGCGGTGCGCGGTGTTGATTTTGACCTTTACGCCGGTAAAACCCTAGGTATCGTTGGCGAATCCGGTTCGGGTAAATCCGTGGCATCTATGGCGATTATGGGGCTTCACCCCACGACCGCCGATATTACCGGGTCTATCACATACAACGGCACCGAACTGCTGGGTCTGAGTGATAAGGAAATGTGCCAGTACCGCGGCAAGCACATCTCCATGATCTTCCAGGATCCGCTGTCTTCGCTGACTCCGGTGTACACTATCGGGGATCAGATTGCCGAAGTCCTCAAAATCCACAATAAGGGTATGAGCAAGCAGGCGATTAAAGATCGCTCTATCGAACTCATGCGCTTAGTGGGTATTCCTTCCCCAGCCGACCGTCTGCGCTCTTTCCCGCATGAGTTCTCCGGCGGTATGCGCCAGCGCATCATGATCGCAATGGCGATTGCCAACGATCCGCGCGTGCTTATTGCGGATGAGCCTACTACCGCGCTTGACGTCACCATTCAGGCGCAGGTGCTTGAGGTTATGGATAAAGCGCAGGATGAAACCGGCGCGGCAACTATCATGATTACTCACGACTTGGGTGTTGTCGCCGGTATGGCCGATGACATTCTGGTGATGTACGCGGGTAAACCGGTAGAAATCGCTAAGGCTGAAGACCTTTACAAGTACCCCAGCCATCCCTACACGATTGGCCTGTTGGGTGCGGTTCCTCGCGTGGATCGCTCGCAGAAAACCTCTTTGGTGCCCATTGAGGGCACGCCGCCGAATCTGCTGTACCCGGTGGATCACTGCTCGTTCCGTGAGCGTTGCCCCGTCGCCAAAAACGGCGGTCAATGCTGCAAGGACGATGCTGGTGAGCCCGAGCTCGCTCCGCTCAAGGGCGCTGGTGAGGGGCACTACTCCTCCTGCACTATCTCGCAGGATCTCATCAGTAAGACGGCCGAAGAACTCTATACCGTTCCTGAAACTCCCGTTTCGAAGTTTGAAAGCATTCCGCGCGAAGATCGCGCGCCGGTGCTTGAAGTGCGCAACGTGAAGAAGCATTTCCCGCTCATGAAGGGGTCCCTCATGAAGCGCCGCGTGGGCACCGTGAAGGCCGTGGACGGCGTATCTTTCGATATTCGTGAGGGTGAGTGCTTCTCAATCGTGGGCGAATCCGGGTGTGGTAAAACCACCACGCTGCTGGAAATTATGGAGTTCAGCAAGAAAACCGATGGCGAGATTCTGATTAACGGTGTCTCTACGCAGGATCATAAATCTGTCAGTGAGATTCTTGAACTGCGCAAGAACCAACAGATGGTTTTCCAAGACCCCACGGGTGCCCTCGACCCGCGCTTTACCGTCTACGAGATTCTTGCTGAGCCCCTGGAAAACCAGGGCATGAAGCGTCCGGATATTAAAAAGCGTGTGGTTGAGCTGATGAAGATCGTGGGTCTGCAGCCCGATCACGTGAACCGCTTCCCGAACCAGTTCTCGGGCGGTCAGCGCCAGCGTATTGGTATTGCCCGCGCGCTTGCCGTGAACCCGAAACTTGTGGTGCTGGACGAACCTGTCTCGGCGTTGGATGTCTCCGTTCAGGCGGGCGTGATTAACCTGCTTGAGGAACTCCGGGCGAGCTTGGGTCTGAGTTACCTGATGGTGGCGCACGACCTCGCCGTGATTCGCCACGCTTCTGACCGGGTTGCGGTTATGTACCTGGGGCGCATCGTCGAGATTGGTCACGTGGATCAGGTCTTTGATAACCCGATTCACCCGTACACCAAGGCTTTGCTTTCGGCTATTCCCGTGCCAGACCCGGAGGTTGAGGCTAAGCGCCAGCGCATCATGCTGGATGGCGACCTGCCCACCCCGGTTAATGCACCGGTAGGATGCGGCTTCTCCAGCAGGTGCCCCATCTTCAAGCTGCTTCCTGAGGATAAGCAGAAGCGGTGCCTGGAGGAAAAGCCCGAGGTTATCACGCTTGACGGCGAAGACCACGGTTATGCTTGCTACTACCCGGATGGTGCAGACCTTCCCGATGTAGCGCTAGAGTCGGTTTCGTAGAACCGCATGTGTGTTGCGGGGGTGATTCTCATAGGAGAGTCACCCCCGCAACGTTTTAAAGAGCTAAAAATTTATATTATGCGATAAAGCGAAATAGTGATATGAATTACCAGTATTTGAGATTGCAGGAAATAAATTCTCGCTCTGTAATTCCATGAATACAATTAAGGTGTATCAAACGCCGCTACCACGGGCGGTAGCGCTAGACTGTGCGTTTGTCGGTGATAGAAAGAATACGCTCGTGAAAGCTCACTCCACTCTGAACCGCCGCACCCTGTTCGCAGGTGGTGCTGCGCTGGGCACCGCTGGTATGCTTGCGGCTTGCTCCGGCAAGAACAGTGGTTCCGGCTCTACTCAGGCTGCAGCAACGGCAGGTGCGAATATTGCAGACCTCGTGAAAATTAATAAGCAGGATGTTTCTGCCCTTAAATCCGGCGGAAAGCTGCGTCTGGCGGTCACCAGTTTGGGACCAAATTTCAACCCTCTGCATACTCAGGGCGCCGTTGGCGATAATGCTCGTGCTATTTCTTCGTATAATTCTTTGCTCACGAGTGGTCTGTGGCAGCAAGATTACGAAGGTAAAACTTCACCTAACCCCGACTTCTGTACCGAGTTCACCTCTGCAATGGAGAACGGCAAACAGGTTTTGCATATCACGTTGAATGAAAAGGCAAAATTCAACGATGGTACCCCGCTCGATATTGAAGCTCTGAGAGCGACTCATAAAGTTCTTTCAGACAACAAGACTTATCAGATTCAGAGCACGGGTTTGTACCCAAATATTGAGTCTATTGAAGAAGACGGCAGCGCAACCCGCGTGAAGGTCACGATGTCGAAGCCTTCATACCCTATTGCCAGCCTCTTCAGCTATGTGGTGCATCCGAAAATGACGGATACCGATTTCTTTGCCAATGGTCTAGTGGATAAGCCGAATTCCGATTATGCGGCAGGGCCGTTTAAGGTTGCCGAAGGCGGCTGGAACTCAACCGAGAAAACGCTGACCGTCACACGAAATGACAAATGGTGGGGCGAAAAACCGGTTCTCGAATCCATTACGTTCCGTCTGCTCGATACCCCTGCGCAGCGTTCTGCCTTTGCCAATGGCGAGCTTGACGCCGTAAACGCTAATGTCGTGAGCGTATACAAGGAACTCGAAAATGTTAAGAATGCCGAGTTCCGCCAGGGCCAACGCCTCTTTGCAGGCGGTGTGGTGATGAACCCCGTCAAAGTCGATACTCCGCTTCGCCGCGCCATTATGGTGGGCTTGGATCGTAAGGCGCTTTCCGATACGCGCTTTAAGGGTTTGCCGTTCAACGAGGCCCTGCCCGGATCGAGGATCCATATGCCGTTCTCGGAGTACTATGCCGATAGTATGCCGCAGGCAGCCGATCGGAAGGCTGCGGCCGCTAAGATTCTTGAAGAGGCCGGATACGCTAAAAGCGGCGATTTCTATGAAAAGGATGGAAAACGCGCGAAAGTAGTGGTGAACAACTTTAGCGAGGATAACACCATAAAATCTCTGGCGCGTTTCCTCTCTCAGCAGCTTCGTGATCTGGGCATTGAGAGCGATGTCGATCAGCAGCCTGTTAGTAACTTGGGTAAGGTGATGTCTGCCAAGGAGCACGAACTGAGCTTCATTGGGTACAGTGTAAACAGCGACGATGGTACTGAAGGCACCAAGCAGTTCTACTCCCGCGAAGACAACGATGGGGCTGGTTCCGAAGAGATTGACGCCATGATTGAAGAGCTCTTCTCCATTGAGGATGCTAAAGAACGTAACCTCAAGTGCAACGAGATCGAGAAGAAGCATATGGAGGAATTTGCTACGAGCAGCGTCTTCTACAACGGTCCGCAGATCGTGTGCTGCCAGAAGAACCTGGCGAACTACGGTGCGTTTCTCTTTGATGATCCGCAGTACAACCCTTCGGCGTGGTCGCGTATTGGGTTCACTGGCTAGTTGGACGGGCTATAGCCCCTAGAAATTAGGGAACGTTTTACAAATATGTATAAGGCGCATCCTACATTCCCTCGCGGGGGAGTGGGGATGCGCCTTGTCTATGCTCTCATAGCCACACATGATATTCAGTAAATATCCTGGATTGTCGTAAGTTATGCTCATTATTGCCTGAAAATAGGGAAATATCTGCTCAAAGATTGCGTAAATATGCATGAAAATATGTAATCTACAACACATTATCGCTGTTTCTCTTAACTTTCGCATGAAGTTCGGTGTATGGTTCTGGATATGGATAATTTATGCATAATACTGCATAAGTTATCTCAAAGCCTTTGAAACACCAAGCCCATCGCAGGGCGCATACACGTAAGGAAACACATCATGAGCATCAGCAAAACCCCAGCAGCGTTCATTCCTCATGCACTGACTCGCCGGTCTCTGCTGGGCGTAGCTGCGGCAGCTGGAACCGTCGGTGTGCTTTCCGCATGTGGCGGCGGTGCGAAGGACGGAAAAACTACCGCTCCCGGGCAGGGTGCAAACCTTAAAGACCTCTACGACATCAATGCTCACGAGGTTTCTGAGCTGAAACAGGGCGGAACCCTGCGGCTGCCGGTCGGGTCGATGGGGCCAGATTTCAACCCCCGGACTACGTCGGGCAATATGACCGATACCCAGACCATCATGAGCACTATTCATGATGCAGGCTTGTGGACCCTAGACTTTGACGGTACTACGACCCTCAGGAAAGAATATGCTCAGTCTTTTACCCCCGGCAAAGAAGGTGAGAAGGTTATCGTCAAGATCGTGCTGAATCCCCAGGCCAAGTTCAACGACGGAACGCCTATTGATGTGAAAGCCCTGCAGACCACCTGGAAAACTCAGCAGAAGGCTGACGGGGAATACAACATTGTATCCTCGGATATTTATGGATATGTTGAAAGCGTGGAAGCCGAAGAAGATAACTTTCACGTGAAGGTGACATTCTCGAAACCCTTCTACCCCTTGAACGCCCTGTTCACCTTTATTCTGCATCCGGCGCTGGAAGATCCTAAGGTCTTCAATGAGGGCTTTGTGGATAATCTGCATCCCGAGTGGGGCTGTGGACCCTTCACGATCAAAGACGGCGGTTTTAACTCTTCCGAGAAGACCGTTACAGTGGTGCCAAACGATAAGTGGTGGGGCGATAAGCCCGTGCTGGAGAAGATTATCTTCCGGCAGATGGATGAACCAGCGAAGAAAGCGGCCTTCAAGAATGACGAAATCGATGCTGCGGCTGCAGGAACCGCCTCTGCCTACTCCGAGTTTAAGGCGGTAGCAGGCACGGAACTCCACAAGGGAGTGCGCCTGCATGTTTCCGGTATCGATGTGAACCCCCGGCGGGTCAAGGATGCCGCCGTGCGGAAGGCTATTTTCTATGGGCTTGATCGGGAAGCCCTCGCCAAGATTCGGTACCAGGGCTTGCCCTATGAAGAAGAGATACCCGGATCGATGCTCCACATGCCTTTCTCGGAGTACTATCAGGATGCATTCCCCAAGGTAGAGGGTAGCCCCAAAGATGCCATCAAGAAGGTGCTTGAGGACGCCGGATACACCAAAGACGGCGAGTTCTACGCGAAAGATGGGCAGCAGATTCACTACAAGATCGTGATCTTTGGCGACGATCCTGTTGATAAGGGTATGGCTCAGACCTTTACGCGGAATATGAAAGAAGCCGGGCTCAATATTGAGGTCGATCAGCATCCCGAAGGCGATTTCGGTAGGGTCTTGGGCAACTGGGAGTACGACATCACGTTCGCGGGATACGAGGCGAATAACCCCGATGCTACGGTCGCCACTCAACAGTTCTTCCACTCGTCCAATAGCGACGGCATCGGCAGCCCCGAGATCGACGCCATGATCGAGGAAATGCTTCTGATTGAGGACGATAAAGAACGGAACCTCAAATGCGACGAGATCGAGAAGAAGCATACCGCCGAACTCGCCTTCTTAGGATGCGCCGCTAACGGTCCTCACTACGTCTTCACGAAGAAGGGTCTCGCTAACTATGGTGCGTTCCTGTTCAAGACCATCGACTGGACTAAGGTTGGTTGGGTGAAGTAGTTTTACTTGCTCTCTGACGGATGGGGTGGGTGTTATGCACATTTGCACTCACCCTAACCCCGGCGAGCAGATAATATTTTGTCGAGCAGATAACAACCCGCTATCTGCTCGACAAAATATTATCTGCTCGCGCCTTATCGCATTTGCGGATAAAAATTAGTTTTATTCTAAAAAAGCGAATATATGACGGGGGAGAATCTACAAGTTTACACGGTAGAAATTCCGTAGATTGGTAAGGCGCGAAAACTATTTGCGGTGGGGTAGGGGGTTCTGTACTATAAAAGCAACATTGTTGTATGTGCCTTGAATCATAGGTGATGTGTCACATCGTATAGGGTCAAGGCAGTAAAGGAGAATCCTCATGAACGTTCAGAGAACCTTCAACCGCCGCACCCTGCTGACGGGCACTGTCGCCCTGGGAAGTGTTGGCTTACTGGCTGCGTGTGGCGGTTCAAAAGATGACAAGCTAAGCGGCAAAGCAGCTTCTAGCGCGGAAGAAGTTGTCAAGAATCTGCAGATTAACAAGCAAGACTACTCTTCACTGAAGAAGGGTGGCGAACTGAAACTTTCCGTAAGTGCTTTGGGCCCGGACTTCAACACCATGACTCAGAGCGGCTATACCACAGAGAACCTAGCAGCTTTTGGAGGCCCTTGTAACATACCAGCCGTTGTTGGTTTTTATAATACGGACCCTGCAGGCGAACGCTCTATCAACAAAGATTTCTGTTTGGAACACAAGATGGAGACTAAAGATGGGGTTCAGACCGTAGAATTCAAGATTAACCCCAAGGCTGTCTTTAATGACGGTACTCCTATTGACGTTGAAGCAGTCAAAGCATACTGGGAGATCTATAAGGGTGGCGGAGACTCAGGCTACAACATCATCCCCAACCCTTCATGGGAGCAGATGGAAAGTATTGAAGCTGTCGATGGTGACAAGTTCCATGTGAAGATTACTCTCTCAACTCCATACTATCTATCGGATGACCTGGGTACGTTTGCTACACATCCTGCTCTTGTCGATAAGAAGCTGTTCAACGATGGTTTTGTCGATAAGCCTATGGATCAATACTGGGCCGGTCCTTTTAAGGTAAGTAACTGGAACTCTTCTGAGAAGGTTATTACCTTGGCTCCGAACGATAAGTGGTGGGGCGAGAAGAAGCCATTGCTGGAAAAGATTATCTGGCGTCAGATGGGTATCGACTCTCTTCGGGCTGCGTTTAAGAACGGTGAACTGGATGCCGCAGGATTTACCGATGCTGCAACCTATAGCGCTGTTAAGGGGCAGAACGGTACTGAAATTCGTTCAGGTCAGAATACTGGTGTGCAGAACTTGCAGTTTAATGCTACTCGCGTTACAGATCTGGCGGTTCGCCGTGCTGCTTTTGCGGCGGTTGATCGTTCTCAACTAGCAGATGTTACCTTTAAGCAGGTTGGCTGGGAAGAACCAATGCCCGGGTCTATGCTCGCTATGCCTTTCCAGAAGGGATATGAGGATAACGTTCCGAAGGATTCGGGAGCAGATGCTGCCAAGAAGATTCTGGAAGAAGCAGGATACACCAAGAGCGGTGACTTTTACCAGAAGGACGGTAAGACTGCAGGATTCTCGATTACTACTTTCGGCAGTGATACCGTCACCCAAGCAAAATTCCAGCGAATAGAGCAACAGCTTAAACAAGCTGGTATTAAAGTAACCAACGATAATCAGCCAGAGTCGAATTTTAACTCTGTCGTGGGTACGAAGAGTTACGATTGTACGCTTTCCGGTTGGGCTGTAGGCGCGAATATGGCAGATAGCCCCCAGTACTTCTATACCAAGGATATTAACAACGGTGTGGGGGACGACGAAATTGATAAGTTGGTTGCTAAGATTTCGGCAACTGAATCTAAAGATGAGCAGATTAAGCTTGCCAATCAGGTAGAGAAGCTCCACATGGAAAAGGTTGCTATTTACTTGCCCTTCGCTAATGGTCCGAGCTACTCGGCTGTGAAGAGTAAGCTGGCAAACTACGGTCCTCGCTTGTTCCAGACGAGTTATACAGATGCTAATCTATGGGTCAATGTAGGCTGGCAGGAATAGTCTTTAGCGGCTCATCAACGCGGGTGCCTATCTCACAATATATTGTGAGATAGGCACCCGCGTTATGTTTATCGTAGGTGTTTATTTTCTAAAACTTTCCTTAAAAGCTTCATAATATGTTTTATATCATAGATATGTCTCACAATGGGTTATACTAAAAGCATCTTTCACCCCTGGGATACCTCTAAATCCCCAGTAGGTGAATATTTCTGGAAGGTAGCAGCGGCGCTTCTTCCTAACCCCTCTTAAGGAGAAAATCATGAAAACACCTGTGTCGAGACGCAACCTGCTTATGGGAACAGCTGCCCTGGGAACTACAGGCTTGCTGGCTGCGTGCGGAGGCGGTAAATCCAATAAACCGGGCGGCGCTGCCGCTACCGACTCTGCAGATGTTCTCTCGCGTGTGAACGTGAATAAACAAGAGTACTCTTCGCTGAAGAAGGGAGGCGAGCTACGCCTCGTCGTTACATCATTGGGACCAAACTTTAATACCCTAACTCAGACCGGGTACACAAGCTCAAACCTGGATGCCATTAACGCCTGTAATATCCCCTCGGGTGCTGG
Source organism: Rothia sp. HMSC064D08 (assembly GCF_001809525.1). NCBI lineage: Bacteria > Bacillati > Actinomycetota > Actinomycetes > Micrococcales > Micrococcaceae > Rothia > Rothia sp. HMSC064D08. Next base: position 226,685 of record NZ_KV797887.1, read on the forward strand.
CTTCTTCAACGTCGACTATAACGGAGACCTAAGCCTCAACTCGGATCTGTGCCTGGAACATAAGGCGGAAACCAAAGACGGTAAACAGATTATCCGCATGAAACTTAACCCCAAAGCAAAGTTTAACGACGGCACCCCAATGGATATTGAAGCGGTGCGCGCATGCTGGACTCTCTATGGAAAGACCACCGAAGAAACCGGGTACGAACTCCTTGAATCTGAAGCGTGGAAACTCGTTGAATCCATCGAAGAAGATGGTGATAAGTTCTCAGTCAAAATCACGACCAAGAGCCCGTACTATCCGGCAGAAAGCCTGTTTGCTACCGCAGTGCATCCGGCGCTGACCGATAAGGAACTCTTCAATCAGGGATTTGTGGATAAGCCTCTCGACCAGTATTGGGCAGGTCCGTACAAGGTCGCGGAAAATGGCTGGAATTCCGCAGAGAAGACTCTAACCCTTGTGCCAAACCCGAATTGGTGGGGCGAAAAGAAAGCCCTTCTGGACCGTATTGTGTGGCGTGAAATGACAACCGATGCTATTCGGGCGGCCTTCAAAAATGGTGATGTGGACGCTACTCAATTTGTCGAAAACAATACCTATACCGAGCTCAAGGGGCAGGCGGGTACCGATATCCGCGAGGGTCAGCGTACAGGAGTGCGCGGTGTGCACCTGAACCCCAAGCGTATTACTGACTTGGCTTTGCGCCGTGCGATCGCCGCAGCTTTAGACCGCGCTCAACTGGCGAACGTTATGTTTTCTCAGCTTGGCTGGAGCGAGCCGATGCCCGGCTCTATTGTCTTTATGCCTTTCCAAAGAGGGTACGAGGATAACTACCCCAAAGAAACCGGTGCCGATGCCGCCAAGAAGATTCTGGAAGAAGCCGGTTATAAGCTCAATGGCGATATTTATGAGAAGGACGGCAAAAAAGCAGAATTCTCTATCACCTACTTCGGTGGTGAGGCCACGACTCAGGCCCTGGCACGTAGTTTTGCCGAGCAAATGTCGCGGGCTGGAATCAAGGTGAATACTGATAATCAGCCAAGTTCAAATTACACCTCGGTCATCGGCTCAAAATCTTACGAGGCGATACTAGGCGGTTTCGGCACCAGTCTTGACCCGGCAGAGTCGGCTGTTTCCCTCTACCATTCCGCCAATAACAACGGCGTGGGCGATCCCGAGATCGATAAGTTCTGTGAAGAGCTTCTGACCGTCGAATCGCGTGAAGAACAGCTCAAGATGACCAATAAACTTGAGAAGATGCACCTTGAAAAGGTCGTGATGTACCTTCCATACGCTAATGGTCCGGAATATTATGCCGTCAAGTCTAAGCTGGCTAACTATGGGCCGAGCCTTTTCAAAACGAGTTACACGAGCGCCGATTACTGGATGAACGTAGGCTGGCAGGAGTAGTCAATCTTGCAGCATTGTTGAGCCGAAGTGCCCCTGACCGATATGCGGTTGGGGGCACTTGCTTTTGCTGGGCTGTTTTCTGAAAGATACTAGTAGTCGCCGAGATGAAGCCCTTGAGGGTCTGTGCTGGTCCTATGTAATTCCAACCAGTGAAGGCGGTATATACCTCCGCCGCCGCCAGCCACCGGCAAGATCAGCGTGGCGAAGATCAAAAGATGAAGGGTGTTGCGAAAGCTCATGAAACCACGTGAAATAAGCTCAAAAGGCAGGATAACCGGGATATAATTAAGCAGGGATGTTTCACTGTTGTGCATCCGGTATGTTTTACCCATCCACGGCGAACTAGCTCACCCGGCACAGATTCTCCCCGGAACCTCAGGAGCTTCGATGAAGAACGTATCTGTCTCTCGCAGAACCCTGCTCACTGGTACTCTCGCGCTCTCAGGAATCGGCGTGCTCACCGCCTGTCAATCCGGAACCAACGCTTCAGAACTGCCCGGCTCGGGCTGGGGAACAGACTCTCAAGAAGCAACAGCAACCAATCCGCGCGATAGAGCCGAGTTGCGCGAAGGCGGCAGCCTCAACCTGTCATATCCAGCTATCGGACCAAACTTCAACATTGCCTCCGAATCCGGGTACGGAATCTCAATGCTCACTATTCACGCGGCCGTGAACTCGGCGGCCGCCACCGGAGGATGGATAAGCGACTACGCCGGAAACCTCACTACCAACCCCGACTACGTTACCGAGTTCAAAGCCGAAACCGCGCACGGTACACAAACCATCAGCATCAAGCTCAACCCAAAAGCCACGTTCAACGATGGAACTCCTATTGACATTGAGGCACTGCGCACCACCTGGGAGATCCTGCGCGGCAAAGACGACGGCGGCAATGACTACCGAATACACGACGGGGGAGCCTGGAAACAAATAGCCTCCATCGAAGAAGCAGGCGACAAATACACCGTCAGTATTACCATGAAAACCCCGTGGTACCCAGCCGATGGAAGCCTCTGCATCTTCCTGCACCCGGCGCTGAAAGACCCCGAGCTCTTCAACAACGGCTTTGATAAACCCCTTGATAAATACTGGGCAGGACCCTACAAAGTTCAAGAGTGGAATACCGCCGAAAGATACCTGAGAGTCGAGCGAAATCCAGCATGGTGGGGCACACGGCCCCTTCTTGAGAGCATCACCTGGTACGAGATAGAAGACAGCGCCGAGGAACGTGCATCCTTCAAAACTGGAGAACTTGATGTCGTTAACGTGAGCACCGTGAGCGCCTACAACGACATCACGAGTGTTGCAGACATCGAAATTCGCCGCGGAATGGCGCTCTATGCGGGCGTTTTACAGCTCAACCCCCGCAAAGTTCCGCTGCCCATACGCCAGGCCGTGGTTGCCGGAATCGACCGCAAACAGATTCAGCACATACGCTTTGGGCAGCTCGGCTGGAAAGAAACCCTGCCCGGCTCGCTCTGCTTCCTGCCGCTCCAAAACGGGTACCGCAACAACTATCCCAGCAGACCAAGCATCGAAAACGCCGTCAAAATCCTTGAGAAAGCCGGATACACTCGCGCAGGTATTTACACCAAAGGCGAAGAAAAAGCCGCCCTGACCATCACCAACTTCACGACCGAGCCAGCGGTGGCTTCCATGAGCAACTTCATGATGGAACAACTCAAGCGCATGGGGATTGACGCCAAGGTTGAAACCCGCCCAGCCAACGAATACAGCACTGCGCTCGCCGCTGGCGACTACGATGCGGTTTTCACCGGGTACAGCATCACCCCAACCCCCGTGGAGGCAGTTAACTACCTGTACGCTTCCGCCGAGGAAGGCTGGAGCACCGAAGAAATCCGCAGCATGGCGGCGCAGATGCTGGGAACCGAGGATACGCACCAGCAGCTGGAACGCGCCAACGCCATAGAGCAGAAGCATCAGCAGGATGTTGCCACCTACATTCCGCTGTACAACGGGCCCAACTATCTTGCGGTGCGCAAAAAACTCGCCAACTATGGCCCCGCACTCTTCGCAGCGCCCTACTACGACCCCAATGTGTGGATTAACGTGGGGTGGGAGAAAAAATCGTAGTATGAACCGAGGGCTCAAGAGGCTCCGCCGCCATGACTAAACAACGGAAGAACACACAAAAGCCCCGCATGCAGTTCAACTGCACGCGGGGCTTTTGCCGCATCGGAAAACCTACTTGGTGGTCACCTTCAAAACGGTGGATGCGTTATTTGCATTACCCACAACGCCCTCAACCGAGGCGAACTTGCGGGTATTGGTCACAATCACCGGAGTGATAAGCGGGTAACCAGCCTTCTTAATAACCGCAGGATCGAACTCGATCAGCGTATCGCCAGCGGCAACCTGCTCGCCCTTCTTCACCTTGACGGTAAAGCCTTCACCATCGAGGTTCACGGTATCCAAACCGACGTGCACCAAAAGTTCCACGCCGTTATCCAACTTGAGGCCCACCGCGTGACCGGAGGGGTAGGTAGCTGCGACTTTACCCGCCGCAGGTGCAACCACGGTGGTGCCGGTCGGCTCAACAGCAACACCCTCGCCGAGCTTACCGGCAGCGAAAATCGGGTCTGGAACCTCGGAAAGCGCCACGGCCTTACCCTCTAAGGGAGAAGCCACCTCAAGAACGGTACCTGCCTCTAGTACGGGCGCTGCAGCGGCGGCTGCAGGGGTTGCGGATGCTGACCCGGCCTGATCGGCGGAATCTTTCTTCGCCGATGCGCTTGCCGCCGCATCCCGTGCGGAATCTGCAGGAGCCTCGATAGTCTTTGCTGCGTTCCTGGACTCATACCCGAAGAGCAGAACACCCGTCATTGCACCACCGAACGCAATTGCCAAGCCCAGAGCATACAGGGCGGAAGGCTGCATCGCGGGAATCGACAGGAGCGAGGTGAAGGCGAAAGCGTGCGACTTGACTCCCAGCAGTGAGATGGTGGCACCACCGGCCACAGCCGGTACCAGAATGAGGGGAATAACCCGCTTGTAGCGCAGAACCACACCGTAGAGGGAAGGCTCGGAAATACCACCGAGCAGGCCGGACATAGAAGCACCCACCGCAGTCTGGCGAAGCTCCTTATTTCGTGAAGCCCTAATAGCAACACCGGTGACCGCGCCGAAGACAGCGAAGTTGTAAGCGCCCATGGGGGACTGGATGAAGTCGGTGCCCAGGGTCTGCAGGTTGTTAATCATTACGGCGTTCAGCGGCCAGTGCAGACCCAACGGAACCATGAACAGGTACAGACCCGCGATTAGCGCACCCACAGCTCCCGGAGCTACATCGTTAACATTCTTCAGGAAGTCGGAGATACCCATAGCCACGCCAATACCGATGGGACCTACCACGAAGGCGGTTACAGGTACCAGAATAATAACGGAAAGCATGGGGACGAAGACCATTTGCAGCATATTCGGAATGATCTTCTTCAGCAGGCGCTCCAAAGGTGCCAAGAGGGCAACCGCCAGCAGGGGCGGGAATACCTGGCCGGTGTAATCGTAGGCGTACAGCGGCAGGTGCAGACCCATAATGGATACGTCAAGCATCTTAGTAGCCGGGTCAGCAAGTTTGGTGAGGCTCTGGAAGGTGCTGGTCATCAGTGCCGCCGGAATAGCCGCACCAACCCACATATTCGCGCCCAAACGCTTTGCGGCGGTTGCGCCAAGCATAATGGGCATGAAGTTTAGCACCGACAGAGCGGCAGCCTTTAGGATGTACCAGAAAGCGAACTGCTTCATCCATTCGGCTTCGAGTGCCTTACCGGCGGCTTCATCGGAAAGTCGCGGACCGTTCACAATATCGATGTTCACGCTCTGGCCGGTCAGGTCGGTGTATTGACCGAAGAAACCGAACTGCTGCAAGAACACGATCAGGGTCAGAATCATAGAGGTGCCCAACAGCGCCCACAGCAGGGGACGGAAGGAATCGGAGAGCACATCGAAGATATTGGTGAGCCAGCCAGCCTTCTTGCCCCCGGAAGCCTTCTTGGAAGCAGCATTATCTTCGCCAAGGTTCGCCATGCCGGGCAGGGTCTGCATCTCGTTGTAGACCCCCTCAACACGGTCGCCGAGCACGACCTGAGTCTGACCGGACTGCTCAATGACCGAGAGCACCCCGGGGATGCTCTTAATCTGGTCCGTATTGACCTTGCTCCTGTCGGCGGGAGTTACGCGCAAACGGGTTGCGCAGTGCGTAAAGTGGGCGATATTCTCGGAACCGCCAAGTCCCGTCAGAATCTTCTCGCCAAGTTCGTGGTTTTTCACGTTGTTATCCTTGCACGGTGAATAGTGTGTTAGGGATGTTACCGGCGGCATCCTCAGAGCAAAACGCCCCGAGGGAAACAAAAAAGACCCGAGCTGCATGCCGCCGTACCGTGATGCATTAAAGCATCGTGGGTATAACGATGAACCTTAGGGAATCTATTCCCTCAAGGGATTCAGCAACTCAGGTCTTGCCTGCCTTACCAGTAACAACCCTGTGTTCTATGGTTGTGTGATTCTAAGAATCACAATATCTGCATGTAACTTTAGGCTTAAACCTGCGCGAGCGCAAGATGAGGTTTTGAAAGTTCAGAAAGTGTAAAATGTGCCGTTCAGGTCTGCGGTGGGTTTCACGTTACGGCGAGGCAGAGCATCCGAAGAGGCTAAACGCCGAACCGGTGCCGTTCATTAGATGTTATGGCACCGATTCTTAGACGAGATTACTGAGGGGAAGATGCGATCTTGAAGCTATTTCTTCGCGGACGGGAAGAAGCTCAGCGAAGCCACCTCAAGCTCGGGGTAGCTGCGTTTCTGCCAGCGGCGACTACGATGCGCGTTCACCTCAATCAGTACGGCACCCAGTACTCCGGCGCCGATAGAGAGCATAAGAAGTTCCGTTGACGGCATCTCAAACTGGTGATACTTGACGAGAAGCGGTACCAGAAGGGCTGCGAAGAAGATACTCAGAAGCGCTCCGAAGAGAAGCATTCGTGCGGTATTGAGTGGGCGTGCTACCGCTGCCAGATTCCACAGCCCCATAATCACCAGGGTGATAAACGACGCCGTCTGAACCTGTCGTATATCGCCTTCCGGACGGAAAATAAACAGCGCCGCCAGGTTTACCAGAACCAACATCGCCACCACGATAATAGAGTTCGGAATCGTGTAATTCAGCACGCGGCGCAAGAATCCGGGCACATACCGGCGCGAGTTCGGCAGCAACGCCAGCGCGAAGGAGGATGCGCCCACAATCAGGAAATCTGCGGTCGAGTATTGGCGGGGCAGGAACGGGAAGATCAGCCCCATCAGACCGAAGACCACACCCAGCAGGATCGCAAAGCCGGTCTTTGTCAGGAACAGGTTCGCCACCATTTCGATATTCGCAATCACCTGGCGACCCTGCTCCAAGGCGGCGGGAAGCGAAGAGAACTTGCCGTCCAGAAGCACGAGGCGCGATACGGCTTTCGTCGCGGGTGCCGCGTTGCCCATCGCAATGCCGAGGTTGGCGTGTTTGAGGGCGAGTGCATCGTTAATGCCGTCGCCGGTCATCGCCACGACGTGCCCTTGCTCTTTGAGTGAGATCACCATGTTCTTCTTCTGCTCGGGCGAAACGCGACCGAAAATATTGTGGGTTGCGGCGGCCTCGGCGAGTTCGGGGCCATCTTCCGGCAGGGTAGAGGCATCAATCGCGCCCGCAGAAATATCCATACCGGCGGTCTTCGCAGCTGCCTGTACGGTGTACGGGTTATCGCCTGAGAACACCTTGAGGGTTACGCCCTGGCGATTGAAATAGTCCACGATTTCGGGGGCATCGGAACGCACATTTTCGCGGAAAATCACGAAGAGCACGGGGGTATGGTCGGCGGGGATGTGCTGCACCGGGTCTCCGTCATCGTTGCGTACCATGGCGGATGCATGCGCGAGTACCATCGTACGCAGACCCAATGATGCGAGTTCACGGGCACGTTCACGTTCCTCGGTGCCCTGGTTCAGCAGAGCCTCGGGAGCGCCGAGAAGCCAGGCTCCCGAAGACTTAAACTCGATAGCGCTAAAGCGTAACGCCGATGAGAACGGCACAATGCCACTGACCTGCTCAGTGGGTGCCTGTTCGAACCCGCCGGTGAGTGCTGCTGCGGTCGGGTTCGCGTTTTCATCATGACCGAACCACGCCAACGCCTGGTCCCAGCCCTGCGGCAGGGATGCGCGCCACGCCTGATTTTCATCGGGTGCTTTTGCCTCGGCCGGAGTCGTCAGCGAGCGTACCGAATCGAAAATCACGCCGCCCTCGGTCAGGGTGCCCGTCTTATCGAAGCACACCGTATCCACGCGGGCGAGCACCTCAACGGCAGGCTGTTCCTGCACCAAAATATTGTGTTTACGTCCCAGCGCCACAGCCGCCGCCGCGAACGCCAAAGTTGTCATAAGTGCTAAACCCTGCGGAATCATCGATGCCACTGACGAAACTACCGCAATAGCAACGTTCTCCCAGAGGCCATCACGATTGACGACCTCAAGGCCGCCCGCCGCGCGCACCTGGCCCCACAGCACGATCGGGATAATGATGGCAAGGCCGAAGGTAATCCACCGCACCACGCTGTCGAGCGCATCGCGAAGCTCAGACTGGATGCGCGAGAACTGTCGAGCCTCATCGGAAATTTTGCTTGCGCGGGATTCGGAGCCCACCGCCGAGAGCAGTACACGCCCGGTACCGCCGAGCACGCTCGATGCTGAAAGCACCATATCGCCCGGACGTTTCGGAATGGGGTCATTCTCGCCGGTCAGCAGGGATTCATCCAGCTCTAGCGAGTCGGAGGTCAGGACTACCGCATCCGCAGGAACCTGGTCGCCGCGTTTGAGCACTACCACATCGCCCTCAACCAGGGACTCCATAGGAACCTCGATCATAGCGCCATCGCGCACTGCCGTGATCGGGGATCGGTCAAGCAGAGAGATACGGTCGAGCTCAAGTTTAGCCTTGTACTCCTGCACAAAACCGATAATCACATTCGCCACCACGGCGAACAGAAAGAGCAGATCAGCCCAACGCTGGTACAGAATCACAACCAGACCGCACAGCCCAAGCACCAGGTTAAATACCGTAAACAGGTGTGCCCGCATAATGCTCCACAAGGTGCGGGAAGACTTATTATTCTGAGCGTTGACCTTACCGGCGGCGGTGAGCTTAGCAACCTCATCGCTGCTGAGCCCGTGAACAGCAAGCTCTTGGGAACCGCTGTGTGCCTGAGCAGAATATTCGGGAACATAACCGGAGGCTTCAGACAGCATTGTCTTGTGCTGGTCAGAACTCATGGATGGGGTACTCTCCTTCGTGGGGTAGGGGAAGAGTAATACATACGGTTTGGGCTGCACCCGGGCGAGTTCAGACTTCTTATCACGAGAAATAACCCTGCGCCGGGCATTACTTTATTCTAACAAGTAACCATGGCACAGGGCTTATATGCCGAACTGGGAATATACTGAGAATCCGTCGGATACCGGCATGAAATATTCGGGGTAGCAGCCCAGAAAAAGGACGACTCAAAGCACAGTGCCGCTCTATCGCCGTGGCAGAACCAGAATTCGCTTCGTCACCGGATGCTCCAAAACCTCAATCGGATGCTGATACACACGGCTCAGCCGCTCCTCGGTACACACCTGAGCGGGGGTGCCGTTGGCAGCCACACGACCCTTATCCAGCAGCACGATCCTATCCGAATACGCCGCCGCCACATCTAAATCATGCAGAACCGCCAAAACCGCCGTGCCCTCGGCGGCAAGCTCCCGGCTCATCTGCAGGGTCTGTTCCTGATGCTTAATATCCAGCGCCGCCGTAGGCTCATCCAAGAGTACTAGGGGAGTCTGCTGCGCAAAAATACGAGCCAAATGCACGCGCCCGCTTTCGCCGCCCGAAAGGGTTGTCACATCGCGATTTGCCATCATCTCTGTATGCGTGCGCGCCATCATCTGCTCGATCACGGCGTCGTCCTCATGCGCACGCTTGGTACCGCGCCACGGGGTGCGTCCCATCGCCACTACCTCGTGCACCAGGTACGAAAACGCCACCTGAGTTTTCTGCAGCAGCAGGGCACGCAGACGCGCAAGCTCAAGATACGAATACTCGCCCACCGGCTTATCCTTGAGCAGCACCGAACCGGAATCGGGCTTAGTATCGCCTGCAATAACCCCCAAAATCGTGGACTTACCGGCACCATTGGGGCCGATGAGCGAGACAACCTCGCCCGCCTGAACCTCAAAAGAGACATCCTCTAAGATGCGCCGCCCGCCCACTGACAGCGACACCCCATCGACAGTAAGCATCAGAGACCTCCCTTCCCCAGCGAACGGCGCAGCAGGAAGAAGAACGTAGGGCCACCCACGAGCGCTGTAAAAATACCGATCGGCAGGTCAGAGACCGGAATGAGAGTGCGCGCCCCCAAATCGGAAAGCGCAATTAACAGCGCCCCGCCCAGCGCCGAAGCGGGCAGCAGCAAACGGTTAGACGGCCCCAAAATAAGCCGCAGCAGATGCGGAATAATCAGCCCCACAAAGGCGATAATGCCCGCATGAGCCACCGCCGCACCCGTCAAAAGCGCCGTAGCAGCAATCGCAACACCGCGCAGACGCTCAACGTTCACCCCGGCATGCTGCGCTGCGCGCTCGCCCAGCGCCAACAGGTCAAGTTTGCGTGAAATCATCAAGCACATGATCAACCCCGCCACGATCACGAACCACACGCTGGCAAGAGCCTTCCACGTAGACCCGTTGAGCGATCCCATCTGCCAGAAGACGATGCGGTCGCGGCTGACATTATCGGCCAAGTACAGGCAGAACGCGATTGCGGCATTTGCCACCGCCGTTACCGCAATACCCGTCAAAATCATGGAGAGAACTTTCGCCCGACCTGAGGAACGCGAGAGAAAATAAACCAGCGCCGTTGCCGCGAGGGCACCGCCGAAGGCGAAAGCTGGAACCGTGTAAATATCGAAGAATTCGAAATTGAAAACGACCGCTACACATGCTCCCACCGCGGCGCCCGAAGACACACCGATAACCCCGGGCTCGGCCAGCGGGTTGCCGAAAACCGCCTGCATGACCGCGCCCGAGCATCCCAGGGCAGCGCCCACGAGCAGCCCTAAAAGCACACGCGGAAAACGAATATTCCACAGGGTGCTGTCTTCAAGATAGGCGGTCGGATCCTTGGGAATCATACCCAAGCGGCGCCCCAGGGAAGCCACCACATGATCGGTCGGAATATTGTACTGACCCAACCCCGCAGACACCACGGTTATGACGATCAGGGCAATACTCAGAAAGCCAAAAGTTGCGAGAATACGGATGCGGCGTTTGCTGCGATAATCCGAGCTGCCGGGAGTCGCCGCATCAGTGCGGTTGGACGAATTCACAGGTAGAGCCTCTTAACGCTGGGGTGCGTAGATAGCGCGGGCTAGGGAAAGCAGAACGGCGGGGGTGTTCGGACCGTAGGATAGAATCTGCCCGTCGTTCATATCAACCACGCGCCTGCTCTTTCCCGCGTTCGTTTCGGCAACCCCCGGGCGTGCCAAGAATCCATCCAAGCCGCCGGTGGATTCCACGCCGTGAGTCATGGTCAAAATGACATCCGGGTTCACCTTGACCAGCGCCTCGCTATTCGCAGGAACAATGTTGCGCGCTCCCTGCTCGGAAGCCACATCTCTGCCCTCAAGCGCAGCAATCAGATCATCCGCGCCGGAGCCCTTACCGAGAATGAAGAATACCCCGGCATTACCACGCACGTACAGGAATGCCATCGACAATTTCTTATCGCCTTCAGGGGCAACTTCTTTGATGGTATTCAGGGCATAATCGAGGTCTTTCTGCACGCGCTCGGCAACCTTATCGCCCGCCTCCTGCACACCTAAAGCCTGTGCCACAGCCTTGAGCTGGGGAATGATTTTATCCATGCGCCTCTCATGGTCAAACACCACCACAGTCACGCCCGCATCGCGCAGCTGCTCAACAACTTCTTCGGGACCATTGCTCTTATCCCAGAGCACAAGGTCGGGGTTGGTCGCGAGTATCGCATCCGCGTTCAGGTCGTGGCCGTTCTGAGTGACGAGCGGCAGCTTCGCTAACGAAGACTCGGTTGAAGACGTCACACGGCCGACCAGACGATCACCCAAACCCAGCGAGATAACCTCTTGCGCGAGAGTGCCATACAGGTCAAGAGCCAGGATGCGATTTGCCGACTTAACAGTCACCTCATCGCCCTTGAAATCCTTGAAGGTCACGGGAAGCTGCGGGGTGGGAGTCTCAACCATCGGCTGAACTTCGGGGGTGTTCTTCGCGCTGCTGGGGCCCGTCAGCGATTTCGGGTCGGAAGAAACATTGCTTTTGAGCTCCTGCGCAAGGTTCTCAAGCTCAGACTTGGTGGTCTGTTCATCAACCACAGAATGCGAGGATGCGCTCGTGCTGCCCGGATTTTGGGTGCCGATGCCGCATCCGGAGATAAAAAACATGGATGCCGCTAATAGCGCGGCGGTAACCTTCTGCGATGCGCTCGTTCTGCCGCGCCGGTGTTTGGGGCGTGTTGCTGCGCCGGGGTGTGAGAGACGAAAAGCCATATGAAGAGTTCCTATCGGCTAAAACTGTGAGTGTATGTATTCGTGATGAGAGCGTGTGCTTAGGGTGAGGGTGCGGGCAGTCGATACTACCCGCACCCTGGCGCATCCGGTGAGTTATGAGGTGCGGATGCTGCACCGAGGAATAAACCCGAGCCTAAGAACCGCCGCATATGCCGGTGGTTTATAGGCCGATCTTAGGTTTATTCGGAGCGGTCAGACATCCTGGAGGACTTGCGACGGCGCGTGTACAGCACGGCACCAATACCGGCGACCAGAGAGGCCAGACCACTAGCAACCCCAACCTCTACACCGCTGGCACCGGTATGCGCCAGACGACCATGAGAGCCGCGTGCGTTGAGGGAATCGCATCCCTGACCCTGATATACGGTTTCGGTCACAGTCTGGGTGGCCTGGGTTTTGGTGGTGTTGCCCGCGGGCTGTGCGCCCGAAAGCGATGCCGAGAAGCTCAGCGGAGCCATATCCTTACCCGCCTCGTAGAAACCTGCAAACGCTTTGGCACCCTCAGCGGTAATGGTGGTGCCCGCACCGCTGATGGAAATCTTATCGCCAGAGACCTGCAAGCCGTTTACATCAACGTTGAGCAGAGCAACTTCACCGTAATTCTGTGATTTGCCGTCCATATCGTTGCCGACCACCGTTGCGTAGAGAACGGCGGTCTTGCCGTTGATCTCCAGACGCGGGTTTGAGATGGTGGTGTCCAGAATTCCGTGGTGTCCGGTGAAATGCACCGAGCCGGTGAAGGAAATCGAGCCCTTACCATCCTTGAAGGAACCCGTGCCCTTCGCCCACTGGAAGGCGTTATTGGAATAGGTGGTGCCGTTCAGATCCCAGCTGCCGTTAGCGATGCCGCCGCGAATGTAGTTGCGGAAGGAATCGCGCACGCCCCACCCGAGGTCTGCGCTGGCGACCTTACCATCTGCGGATGCGGCCGGTGCTTTGTTCGCTGCCTTAACGGGAACCTGCTTGGTCACGGTCACCGGGGTGCAGACGGGCTGGGCGGGGTTCTTCGAGACGCTGCTGAAGGAACCACTCTTACCTCCATTCGGGTGTGCAGCCGGGGTGGAGCCGTTATGGGAATGGGAGGCACTGCCGCCGCCATTGTTCACGGAACCGCCAAAGTTCGTGCCGCCAATACCCGCATTCGCGTTATTACCTAGGTTCGCCGAACCGCTGCCGGTGTTAGAACCCTTAACTGTGGTGTCGGTAACCTTATTTTCCACCAGCTGGGAACCGAGTTTTGCGCTGAAGGAGAGCGGAGCCATAGCGCGCTTGTCGGCGTCATTGTACTGCCCGGCGAAGATCGCCTCGGACCCCTCGACGGTAACGGTAACGGCTGCATTCTTAGCCGAGAGCACGTTATTCTCTAAGGTTGCACCGCTCAAATCAACCTCGGCGAGTACAAGATCTTTGAAGGTGCGGTTTTCGCCCTGCATGTTGAGCGCTTCGGCGTCGACAACCAGGTAGCCCTTGCCCTCTTTGATGACTAGGCGAGTGTTCTCGAAGCTGCTGTTGAGCTGGCCGTGATGCCCGCTAATGTGCACCTTGCCCGCGAAGTTGATCTGACCGGTCTTCGTTGCCTCATCGTACGAGCCGGATGCGCTGGTAAAGTCGAGCCCGCCCGCCGCGTTCTTCGACAGACCCTCGACGGTGATGTTACCGCGCGCAATGGTGTTGAGGTAGTGCAGGAAGGAATCACGAATATTCCAGGTCAGGTTGCCGGATTCAATAATGTGCCCTTGACCTTTCGGCACGTCGGTTCTCGGTGCTGCATCGGTAGCCGGAGGTTGAGCCGGTGCGGGCTTAGCGGCTTCCGAGCTTTGTGAGGGCTGCGGAGTCGGTTGAGAGCTGGGTGCTTCGCTGGGCTTTGAAGGGTTTGAAGCAGGTGCCTCAGAAGTCTGAGAGGGCTGTGGTGCCGGAGCCTCGGAACTCCGTGAAGGCTGCGGATCTGGCATTTCAGCAGGTTTACTCTGCTCTGGCGCAGGCTGAGATGGCTCAGGAGTAGGATCGGCAGGCTTAGTCGGTTCTGGTGCAGGCTGCTCGGGTTGAGTAGGCTCAGGTGCAGGTTGAGTCGGCTCCGGGGTCGGATCAGCAGGTTTCTCCGGTGCCGGTGCCTGCTTGGTAACGAGCTTCGCGGAGAATGCCAGCGCATCCAGCTCTTGACCTGCCTGGTAGAACCCGGCAAACACCGAGGTTGCTTCTGCGCTGAGTTTCACCTTGGTTGCATCAGATGCCGCCAAGGTCAGCTGCCCGCCTTCGTTTTTCAGGGAGGAAGCATCGAAAGTACCAATCAGCGTGTGATCGTGCTGTACGGGCGGGTTCGGGGTAGTGTTGCCGTTATAGGGGCGTTCGCTGATATTTGCGTATAGGCTGCCCTGCCCGTCTTTGATGACAAGTTCCAAGTCGCTGATAGTTACTTCGAGCACGCCGTGGTGCCCGGTGTACTTCACGCTGGAGCCGGTGAATTTAACGTGGTACGAACCGTCTGCCTCGACGGTACCTTCAGCGGCGGTGAAGTGATAAGAACCATCCGCATTGGAGGTAGCACCGGTTAGTTCCTGCGAACCACCGGCTACAGGACCGGTGATGTATCTGCGGAATGAGGATTTGACGCCCCAATCTACGGATGCATCCTGCAGGCTTTGTGATGCGGCAACTGGCGCCTGCTCAGAGACGATCTGCGCGGTCGGTGCGGGTTGGTTCGCTAGGGCGGGAGTGGCGGCGATGCCACTGAGGCCAACGGCGGCAGACGCTAGAAACGCCCATGAGCGCTTCGCGTTATGCGACATAGACATGTGTGTCCTTTATTCGTGGTTTTAGTAATGAGCAGTCTTAGTCTAGACCTATTAGCTAAGACTTGTGTAGCTTAATTGTAGTACTTTGCTTAATGATGAGGTTCCCCTTAATAAAATTTTTTGGCAGCGGTGTTGCAAAACCAAAAATTTAGTGACACTATGTCATTTATTGATTTGGTGACACTGTGTCATCAAAAATATTCATGACTCTCAACTCAATCAGGAGGCGTTCCGTGACCGCCATTATTACCCCCGAAACCACCTCTCCCGATGCTGTCGAACAGCGGTTTTCGGCCCGGCTAAAAGCTAGCACCAAGCGTGTGCATGATAATGCCGAGCACTCTACCTTTATGGAAGATTTGATGGGCGGGAAACTCGATACTTCCGCGTATTTACGCCTCATCAACCAGTACACCTATATCTATGAGGCGCTGGAGGAAATCTCTCGGAATCTGCGTGAATCCGGTAATCCACTGACTGATCCTTTCACGCTGGAAGGGTTGGATCGTACCGCCGCGATTCACCATGATATTCGTGCTCTAGGACGGACCGAGATTGATGCCCCACTGCTGGCAACTATCGAATATGTGGCGCGTATTAAGGCGACCGCGCAGGCTCCCGAGCGGTTCTTGGCACATCATTATCTGCGCTATCTGGGAGATCTCTCGGGCGGGCAGGCTGTGGCGGCTCTAGTGGCTCGCCATTACGGCATTGCACGGGATGCGCTGACCATGTACTCGTTCCCGCAGCTTCCTAAGCCAAAGGTCTTCAAGGATGAATATCGGGAGCTTCTTGATCGCGCTCCTTTGAGCGAAGAACAGCGGGAAGCTCTGATTGACGAGGCTATGGAAGGATTCCGTATTAATGCCGCGCTTTTTGCTCAATTAGGCGAGCAGAGTGGCCGTCTGTAAGCGTCTCGATAGATGTTCAAAGTTCGCGTTTGAGGTATATCGGGACCATTTGTGACAGATTGTTACACTTGTGTAGATAGCGCCTCAGAGTGTTTATTATCACTGAAAAATATACGTAAATAACCGTTATATGACACTTATAGGGCAGATTTAGACACGCGCTTAGGCAATTCATCCTGTGACACGGACATATAAGGATGCGGTGGTTCCCCAGAGAGGGGGAACCACCGCATCCTTTGTTACCGCCGTATGCGCGTTTTAACTCAACTGCACATGACACTACCTGCTGCTACGCGGCCTGAGGCTCGGGTTTGGGACCCGCCATGACCGCGCGATCGCGATTCTGCGCTATGCGCACGGCCGGGGTGAGCGCCGAACCTGCCCAAAGAGCCATGACCGCATAGAGACACAGGATAGGCACGGTCGAAAACAACAAGGCATACTGCGCAAGATGGTTGAGGCTGTTGAATCCACCGCCGATAGCGGCCCCCAGCCACATAGGCGAAATATATAGACCGATAAACGCCACCCACGTCAAAAAACGTGCGGTACCGGATAACCAGGCGGGCAGGTGCGTGAAAAACAGAGGGAAAGCGTCAAGAATAAGCGTCATGATAATCAGAGGGAACATGACATTATGATGCGACCAGCTGATGGGGGAGATGCTCACCATCAAAAACCCGCCGACCGCCACCTGAGATAGCACAAGATTACGGCGAATAAGCTGGCGCAGAAGCACCGCACAGAGACCGATCGTAGCAAGAACAAGGGCGTAATATACGGGCCTCAGGGTAGGCTCACGCAGACCCAGGTGCATCAGCCAGCCTTGAATCGAAATATTATCGGCGAAGTTAATACCTCCAACACGACCGGAATCCGAAACGGCGCTCGTCCAGAACGTAACTGCCTGCTGCGGAAGGAAGATAAACCCAAGAAGAATGGTCGTGCCGAAAGAAGCGCCTAGGGTAAGGATGCCGCGCCAGTCTTTGCGCATGAGCAGAATAAGGCCGAAGGCAAGCGGGGTGAGCTTAATACCGCCCGCGATGCCGATAAGTGCACCCCGGGGAATGCGGGTTGCCGGTCGTATAAAATCGGCAAGCACCAGCGTAAGGATGATGGGGTTAATTTGTATTAGCGAGAGCCCGCGCCGCCACGGCCCGGTCATAATAATGATGAACGTGAGAGCAGCGATGATGCCGTATGTGCCGAGTCTCTCCTGGAAAGGAACGCTGTAGCCGCGGTCGGTGGCATAGTTATAGATAAGGGTTGCCAGCCACCATGCAACACCGATGCTGATCGCATACATGATGGCGATACCCACCCACGCGGGCAGAAAAGCAAACGGTAAGAACACGAGCGCGGCAAAGGGCGGGTAGGTGAAGGGCAGCCTAAAGTCGCCGTACTCTAGAAGATTTCGGGCGTAGAGATCTTTGTGCATGCCGTCGTTATCGAAGATGGTCATGGCACCGAAACGGTAGACATTGAAGTCTAGTCCGCCCGTGAATTCGATATAGATAAGCCAACCGATAACAAAGAGAGCGAATGCCGCGAGCGTTATTCTGCCCGCTTTAGGTATGTCTGGCGCAAAGACCTGCACGGATGGTGCTGCGGTCATGGTGATCTTTCTGTTGTGTCTGTGCATTTTTCGGGATGCGGTTCGGCGGGGCGAATGTGTTATCGGTGTGAACGGTCTATGTAACCTATCCTCCAGTCTAGCGTGTGAAAGCGCAGGTGGGGAGTGCCTTGATGCAGAAAAAGGCTCTTGATGCGAAGAAAGCGTTGGAAACTCCGGCTTTATTCACATCAAGAGCCTAGCTTTGCCGATAGAGGGATCTAGCCCCGCGCCACCTCACCAAAGTGAGCTGCCATGGTGCCTTCGTGAGCAGCACGCAGCTCATCAAGGTTGATGGAGACTTCGTTTTGGAAGTCCAGCGCGTTCGAGAGCGCATCCACCACGCCGATGCGTGCGAACGGGAACTGCCGGGCGGTGCACATATCCTTGAAACGTACCTCCTCAGAACGCGGGACGGAAACCACCACGCGACCTAAGGATTCCGAGAACAGCAGGGTGAACAGGTCGAGCCCGTCGCGTTCGGCAACTTCGCCCAGCCCGATGCGCGCCCCGGTGCTGAAACGCAGGCATGCTTCCGCGAGTGCTGCGGCAAGACCACCGGCGGCAACGTCGTGTGCCGCATCGATCATGCCGTCACGCGACATATTTACGAGCATATCGCCAAGCTGACGTTCAACCGCCAGATCAACCTTCGGGGGTAGACCACCCAGATGGCCCTTGAAACGCGCCCATTCTGAACCGTCCAGCTCGTCACGCGTGGTACCCAGCAGGTAGATAGCCTGACCGTCGTGTTCCGGCGCCCAACCAGAGGGGGTGCGCCGGGTAACGTCGTCCATTACGCCCATCATCGCGACCACAGGGGTCGGATTAATAGCCTTACCGCCGGTCTGGTTGTACAGCGAAACATTGCCGCCGGTGACCGGAACACCCAGCTCCATGCAGCCGTCGGCAAGACCGCGCACGGCTTCCGCAAACTGCCACATGACGTCTGGATCTTCGGGGGAACCGAAATTCAAGCAGTCCGAAACCGCGACCGGGCGGGCACCCACGGTTGCCACGTTGCGGTAAGCCTCCGCCAGGGATGCGCGCGCACCCTCATACGGGTCAAGATAGGTAAAACGTGGTGATGCGTCAGTCGCCAGCGCGACCCCCAGGTTGGTGTTCTCATCCACACGCACCACGCCCGAATCGTCCGGCATAGAGAGGGCTGTGTTGCCCTGCACGTAGCGGTCGTATTGATTGGTGATCCAGGACTTGGAGCACATATTCGGAGATGCCATGAAAGCCTTGATAGCCTCGCCCAGCTGTTCGCCGCGCGGGCGTGCATCGTCGGCGGTGGAGCCTGTGAAATGGTCTGCCTGGAGTGCATCCTGACCAGCCGGGCGCGCATAGGGGCGCTCATAGGTGGGACCATCGTGCGCCACAGTACGCGGGTCTACATCAACGATCACCTGGCCGTCCCATTCAATGGTTAGGCGACCGGTATCGGTCACCTCTCCCAAGAAGGAGTACTCCACGCCCCATTTCTTCATAATCGCCTCAAAACGCTCGACGTTTTCGGGCGAAACGACCGCCATCATGCGTTCCTGCGATTCCGACATCAGAATTTCGCCGGGGGTTAAGGTGGGGTCTCGCAAGAGTACTTTGGTAAGGTCTACGTGCATGCCGCCCTCGCCGTTGGAGGCGAGCTCACTGGTTGCACAGGAGATACCGGCAGCGCCGAGATCCTGAATGCCTTCGACCACGGAACCCTTGAAGAGTTCCAGGCAGCATTCGATCAGAACCTTCTCGGCGAAGGGGTCGCCTACCTGCACGGCGGGTCGCTTGGAGGGCTTGGTATCGTCAAAGGACTCTGAAGCCAGTACGGATGCGCCGCCAATACCGTCGCCGCCGGTGCGTGCCCCGAAGAGCACTACCTGATTGCCCACACCGGATGCGTTTGCCAGGCGAATATCTTCGTGGCGCATAATACCGACTGCCAGGGCATTGACGAGGGGGTTTGCCTGGTAGCAGGCGTCAAATTCGGTCTCGCCGCCAATATTGGGCAGCCCCAGAGAGTTGCCGTAGCCGCCGATGCCCGCGACCACACCGCCGACCACGCGGGCGGTATCCGGGTGGTCTATAGCGCCGAAACGCAGCGGATCCATAACGGCGATCGGGCGTGCACCCATCGAAATAATGTCACGCACAATACCGCCCACTCCGGTTGCCGCACCCTGATAAGGCTCAACATAGGAGGGGTGGTTGTGTGACTCGATCTTGAAGGTTACCGCCCACCCGTCGCCGATATCGGTTACGCCAGCGTTCTCGCCGATGCCGACCATCAGGTCTTTTTTCATCTCATCGGTAACCTTGGCACCGAATTGCTTCAGGTGCACTTTCGAGGATTTGTAGGAGCAATGCTCGGACCACATGACCGAGTACATGGCCAGCTCGGCCGCGGTCGGGCGGCGGCCCAGAATCTTCTTGATGTCTTCGAACTCGTTTTCCTTTAACCCCAGCTCTGCCCAGGGGAGTTCAGTATCGGGGGTTTCCGCCGCATGCTCGACGGTATCGAGGTTAAACTGCTTCTCGCTCATCGCTTGTGTCTATCCTTGTCGTCGTGCGTCTAGCGGGCGTTGATCAGGTTGGAAAGAGCGGAGGTGAAGACGCCCAAGCCGTCGGCACCGCCTCGTAGTGAAACATCACCGAACCCGGAGGATGAGGGACCAAAACCGGGCTCAACCGCGTGTTCTGGGTGGGGCATCAGACCGACGACGTTTCCGCGTTCGTTGCTGATACCGGCAATATCGTGGCGTGAACCGTTCGGGTTGAAACCCACGTATCGGAACACCACGCGATTCTCGGCTTCGAGCGCCTCTAAAGTTTTGGCGTCCGCCACGTATTGACCGTCCTGGTTTTTAAGCGGAACAACAATCTCTTGCCCAGGTTCGTAAGATCCGGTCCACGAGGTAGCGTTATTTTCGATGCGCAGGGTTTGGTCACGGCAAATGAACTTGCGGTGATCGTTCTTAATCATGGATCCGGGGAGCAGATGCGACTCGGTGAGAATCTGAAAACCATTGCAGATACCCAGCACCGGCAGGGGAGCAGAGCCCGATGTTCCCGCTGCATTTGCTGCTGCGATGACCGAATGCATGACGGGTGCTTTCGCCGCGATAGCGCCCGCACGCAGATAGTCGCCGTAGGAGAAACCGCCGGGAATGATGACGGCATCAACGTTTTTGAGATCTTCGTCGTCATGCCAAAGTTCGACGACGGTTCCGCCCGCTAACCGTACGGCACGCGCCGCATCGCGGTCATCGAGGGTGCCGGGGAAAGTAATAACGCCGATGCGCGCATCAGCAAAGTCGGGGTTGGGTGCCGAGACGCTGAAGTCGCCAACAAGGGGAACTTCGTGTGCTGCGAGTGATTCTGCCATGCTCTTAGTCCTCCAGAACCGAGACGTTCACAACGTCTTCGATGACGGGATTTGAGAGTAGCTCTTCTGCCGCTTGGCGTGCCTGCGCAAGATGTTCTTCGGTAGCTTCGCCTTCGACGGTCAACTCAAAACGTTTGCCTTGGCGAACGTCGGTGAAGGAATTCAGGCCGATACGGGGCAGCTCGTGAGCGATAGCTTTACCCTGCGGGTCAAGAATTTCGGGCTTGAGCATAACATCAACAACAATACGGGCCATGTGCGGGCACTCCTTGGGTGCATGAGTTCTGATTGAGCCGTCTTAATGTTACCGCAAGCACGCTTCTTGACGCCCGCTCGGCGAGCGAATTTTGACCGCAGTATCAGTGAAAGAGCGGCGGGTACGGGAACGTGAAACTAAGCGCGCATAAATATGAAGATACCCATGGTGAGCTATGCCTTACCAAGAAGAAAGTGTGGAATCAAAACTCCTTGTAGGAAAGCGTAATAATTCTTCTCAAAAATCGTTCTCTGTGAGCGAACATCGGAATTTTGAAGTCTTTAGCAGGTGATGTTTCAAAACTGCGGATTAAAGAATAATTTTGAAGATTACGCATATCAGGATGCGCGCCTCAGCTAGTTCTCAAGCGTCGTGTCAATGTTTAAAGTATGCTTGAGCGGTAAACTAATCTCAAAGTTGCTGACTTCACATAAACTATTTACATGTAAATTATAAAAACCAATCTCGCATGCTGTATAGTATATTTCCGTTGTAAACTTTTGCTCCAGAAAAGTGACATCAACGATTCATTTTGCTCACATTTTGTTTAAAGTGATTATGTTCACAGGGAATGCATGATTACAAATTCTCTAAGAGCGTGTATGATGTCGCGCCAGTTTTCCAATGGCGCCTCATCGCACTCCTGCCATCACCACTGGCAGAAAACAAAACGGGCAAACCCTGAGCTGCATCAACCGCATAACCACCGTGGCTTGAAGAGGCATAGCGCGCGGCTATGTTAATTCACTCCGTTCCACCGAGCGGAATGAGCCATTATTTCCGGGGTGGGCGGTGATGCACCGCGCTGAGTCACCGCACAAGCCGTGCAGGACAATCACCACTAAGTAAATAACGATCGCTGAAAATATTCACCGAATACATGCGAGCTTGAAAAGTTTGGCACTTCAGAAAAGCTCGAAGATGCTCCTCGGGACGAAAAAGACAGGCTATCGCGATAGATAAACTCAACCACAAGTATTTCTCCCTCGTTTTCCGGCGGGGGAGAAATTAGTTTAAGCCACGGCGGCGCGATTGAGAGCGCCCTTAACCCGGCTCAAGACGCGACGGCGCAGCGTTACCGAACGCTCCGAAAGCTCGCGTTGATACCGCACATACTCGGCTTTACCCTCGGGGGTCTCTACCTTAATAGGCTCATAGCCCCAATCGTGAAGGTCGTACGGTGCGGCGCGCATATCGAGTTCGCGCGCATCCCAGGCAAGCTCAAAGCAGTCCATCACGAGCGCCGAATCGATGAGCGGGATCAGCTTGTATGCCCACTTATAGACGTCCATATTGGCGTGCAGACAAGCGGGCTGCTCCAGAGTGCGCTGTGCTTCACGGGTGGGCTGCAGCTCGTTCATGGGCGCCGCCTGAGGCATGAAAAACCGGAACGCATCGAAATGCGAACAGCGGATGCGGTGCGACTCAACCACCCGGTCGGTGCCCTCAGCACCCAAACGCAAATCCAGGTAGTCGTGACGAATATTGTTCTGAACTGATTTATACGCCATCGCCCATTCGTGCATACCAAAGCATCCAAAAAACGCTTTTTTATCGGCTGTATTTGACAGAATTTCGCGAGTGAACGTGAGGGCGGTGCCGCGTTTGTCCACGAATTGGGGTATATCCACGAGAACCGCGTCGCCACGTTCGGCATGGGTGCGTGCATCGTCGGGGGAGAGCCCGGCTAAGATGAGCTCGTCCTCGGTTGCCGCACGGTAGAATTTCCAGTTGGTGCGTTCGGCGGCATCCAGCAGAATGACGCCAGCCCCCGGATGCCAGCGCTTGAACTGACCGGGCTTGAGCGTGTAGTACGTAAACAGAAAATCCTCGACCGGATGCGCCTGACCGCGCTCGCGTCGCCGCACAAACGGGTCCGCAAAGCGCCCTGCCCGGCGCTCATGCTCCTTCGCATAAGCACGCCAGAGCGAGCCGTCAAGTACCTGTAGCACTTTGGGAGTCATCCTTCTAGACTAAACTATCTGCTGCGTGGGACATAAGGGAGCGCAAAATCATGGGGACGGAGGGAACGGAACATCGGCGCTTTCCGTAAGAATTCGGTCGATAGCAGAGGCGACATCTGGGCGGTTAATAATATTTGTTCGTAGGAATCGGGCAAACGTAGGAGCGAGAGGTCTCTGAATATTCCCTCGTCTATCTTTTGTGCGGTCTAGCGCCTTACATACATCGATATCTTTATAGCCGCGACTAAGGGCGTACTTTACATGTTTAACGTACACCTGAGCGAAGAGGGAAAGGGACGAGAGTTCTGTGAGGTGCATGAGAAAATCGTCGGCGCTGAAGGTCTCATAGTTTTGTGTTAGCTCTGATTCTGTGGTGCTCGCATAGGCAAGGAGCTTTACGTCGTCAGTGACGAGAATATGCATACCGCAGTACTGGGCTGCGGCATGTACATGAAGATCATCTTGGTCGGGGTACCCCTCGACAGAGCCTACAGGAAAACCTTCGAGTGGCTGACCGGTTACTTTGAGAATCTGCTTTCGCCATGTGGATATTACTCCGTCATCAAGCGTTGGCTCATTGCGGCGCACTCTGTACCCAAACTCATCAAGAATTCCCCATGAGATATATGGCGTGAAGAGTTGATATTTGGACTCTTTTGCGAGCATTAAGATCCAGTCCCGCAGGGTCTTGCTCATCAGGATATTGGTATCGAGCAGGACGGAATAATCACGTGTTACCACGCAGGGCCCCCGAGTACATCTACAAGGTTATTTTCTTCTTCGAACGCCCAGAGGTCTTGGAGCGCTTGTTTGCTTTCGGCAACCTTTTTTTCCAGTAGTTTCTTGCGGAACCTATCGGCATCTTCGGTACGAACGCGGAAATGGGATCCAACCTTGTGAGCTGGCAGCTCTCCCGAGCGGATTGCCTTCATGAGCGTAGGGCGAGAAATGCCGATGCGCTGTGCGGCCATTGTGGTCGTCAGATCGTGCGGGATGGTCTGAATGTCGATGTGCTGTCCTTGAGCCAAAGCATGCAAAACCTGAGAGATGACCTGATTGAGCGCATCCCCGATTTGTCCACTTTCCGCTCCGGAAACGCTGAGTGAAATCGTGGTTTCCTTCGCTTGGGCAAGGAGGTGCTGTGCCTCGGCACGAGCCTGAGAAATAGTTTCATCACGCAGATTGGGAATAGTTACAGACATAAGCTTTCCTTTCGTGCGCAGACAGTCGGTGACCATGAAGAATAAGAGTTTCGACGGGAACCAGCTGCAATGGTGCGCTAGCGTTACAAATACCAGCGTATCAAATATCTGAAATAAGTGAAGCGCATAAATCGATATTT
The DNA here is from genome assembly GCF_001809525.1 of Rothia sp. HMSC064D08. Taxonomy (NCBI): domain Bacteria; kingdom Bacillati; phylum Actinomycetota; class Actinomycetes; order Micrococcales; family Micrococcaceae; genus Rothia; species Rothia sp. HMSC064D08. The sequence continues at coordinate 250,980 of NZ_KV797887.1, forward strand.
CACATAAAGAAGGTAGATGAGTTTAAGAAGTAGGGGCGTCGGAAAGACAAAAATGTCCTTCCGACACCCCTAACCCTTCTTGGAAGATAAGAAGTTTAGCGGCCTGTTCCGCCGTATACGGTGGCCTCGCCTTCGGCATCAAGCTCAAAAGCGGTGTGTACCGCGCGGACCGCCTCATCAAGCTTTGAAAGCTCGGTGATAACCGAGATACGAATCTCGGAGGTCGAAATCATCTCGACGTTCACGCCCGCATTGCTCAGCGCCTCAAAGAAGGTAAACGAGACACCCGGGTTGGTCTTCATGCCCGCGCCCACAAGCGAAAGCTTACCCACCGCCTCGTTATAAATAACCTCTTCAAAACCGATCTCGGCCTGGGTCTTCTCAAGTACCTGCAACGCCTGCGGACCCTGCGCCTGGTTGAGCGTAAAGGAAATATCGGTCACGTTCGGGCGGTCGGTCGAGACGTTCTGCACGATCATATCGATGTTAATCTTGGCCTCATTGAGCAGACCGAAAACCTTAGCAGCAGATCCGGGGATATCGGGCACGCCCACCACGGTAATTTTTGCCTGTCCACGGTCGTGCGCAACGCCAGAAATCAGGGGCTGTTCCAAGGGAATCTCCTTCACATGGGTGGGGGTTAGTTCCGCGGAATTTTCCGGGATAACAAGAGTGCCTTCAAGATTCGAGAATGACGAACGCACATGCAGTTTCAGATTGAAACGGCGGGCGTACTCCACGCTGCGCAGATGCAGAATCTTTGCGCCATTTGCCGCCATCTCAAGCATTTCTTCACTTGTGACAGTATTGAGCTTATGCGCGGTTGATACGATGCGCGGATCGGCTGTGAACACGCCGTCCACATCCGAATAAATCTCGCATACATCCGCATGAAGCGCCGCCGCAAGAGCGACCGCCGTGGTATCTGAACCGCCGCGACCGAGAGTCGTAATGTCACCGCTCTGGCGGTTAACACCCTGGAACCCCGCTACAATCGCGATGTTTCCGGCCTCAACAGACCGGCGAATACGGTCTGGATTGACTTCCACAAGCCGCGCTGAACCATGTACGCCGTCGGTAATCATGCCCGCCTGGGAACCCGTGAAAGACTGCGCCTTCGCGCCTAGATCATTGACCGCCATCGACAGAATAGCCGTCGAGATGCGCTCACCCGCAGTCAGGAGCATATCGAGCTCGCGCGAGGGGGTAACGGTAGCGGTTACTTCAGCGGCAAGGTCGAGTAGTTCATCAGTGGTGTCACCCATCGCGGAGACGACCACGACCACATCATTGCCCGCTTTTTGGGTGTCCACGATGCGCTGGGCGACGCGTTTGATACCCTCGGCATCCGCGACGGAAGAACCGCCGAACTTTTGGACGATCAGGCTCATTGAATTCTCCAGGTCAGTATTGAGTATGCCACCGGCTAGTTTACCGGCTCTTTACATAGTAGGCGGATGCGGCGCGCGGTGGGAATCGTGCACGTATGTGTATTAGAACGTGAAATATGAAGAACTGTTACGGATGACTCTGCGGAACCGAGCGGTGCACATCCCACTTTTACAGAACGGCAGGGCTTATTAGCTCCACGGGTTAACGTATTTGGCACCGGGCAGAGGCGGAACCTCCGGGGTGGGCGTGCGTAAGGGCTCCTCCTGTATTTTACGGATGCGCGCCTCATAATCCTCCGACCGGTGCGCGTGGATGCGGTAGGCATCAGCGCGCGTAATATCCACTGGAATCTGCTCAGCCTGAGCCGCCGATTTATGGGACTCGGGCGGGGTCTCTTGAGGGGAATCTGGCGTGTCTTCGGAACTCGGGGTGTCTGCATGGGCAGAATTATCGAGCGCCTGTTCGATAAGCGCCTCATCAACGGTAGTCTGCGTGCCAGGTGAGGGGGAACTATCCGCACGAGAATTATCGTTCTCCGCGTCGCGGGGGTTGTCAGAGGAAGAGTCCTCGGGCTCACCCTGGGAATCGTCAAGGTCGTCGAACATGCTCCCGCTCCAACGTTTACGCGGCGCCTTTGGCTCAGCATCAGCGCGTTCACGTTCCGCCTGCTCCTCGTCAACCACCTGCTCAAAATCTTCGGCGGCATTCGCCTGAGCGATACCCGCGCCTTCGCTGATCACGCGGCGCCCCTCAAGCGCGCGCCCGAGCGTAATCTCGTCTGCATATTCCAGATCGCCGCCGACGGGCAGACCGGAAGCCAGCCGTGAGAGGCGAATACCCAGCGGAACCAGCATTCGCGAAAGATAGGTTGCGGTAGCTTCGCCCTCAAGGTTAGGGTCCATCGCTAGAATAATCTCTTGAATACGCTCATCTGCCAGGCGCGAAACCAGCTCACGAATGCGCAGCTGCTCGGGTCCAAGCCCTGCCAGCGGGTTAATAGCCCCGCCCAGCACATGGTAACGCCCAGTGAAGGAACGGGTGCGCTCAATCGCCACCACATCCTTGGATTCCTCAACCACGCAAATCAGGCCCGGGTCACGCCGATCATCGCGGCAGATAGTGCACTGCTTCGTCTCCGAAACGTTGCCGCATATTTCGCAAAAGCTCACACTCGATTTGACCTTCGAAATCGCGTTGGTCAGGCGTGCCATATCTGAGGCGTCAGAGTTGAGAATATAGAAGGCGATGCGCTGCGCCGACTTGGGACCCACCCCCGGCAGGCGACCAAGTTCATCGATGAGATTTTGGACTGCGCCCTCGTACATGCTTCTCCTCGTCTGTGTGTGCTGTGAGCGCGTTGTGCCGCGCTAAATCTGATGGAGCGGACGTTCGTCGATCACCTTGCCGCCAATAATCTTTTCGATGGCGCGCAAACCGATATGAACGCTATTCTCAATTCTTTCATCGTCATCAGAAACGACATCTTCTTCATCGCTCTGCTCCTGCTGCGCGCGTTGTCCGCGTGCCGGGGCAGTCTCCTGCTCGGATTCGGCGGGCGGCTCTTCGGGTTTTGCGTCCGCTGAATCCGGCCGCTGAGCCAGGGGTGGTAAAGGTGAGACCGGGGCGGATGCGGCAGCCTCCCGAGCCGGCTTATTCTCCGCAGCCAGCGGTGCGGATGCGCTCGGCACCGGAATATTGCTGAACTCGGCATTCTCGGCGGTATCTACAGACTCAAGGGAAACTGAGGGGGAAGAGCCCTCACCCTGCGTCTGACCCGGATCCGGCGCGGAATCGTCCACCGGTTCATTGCGGCTACCGGCATCCTGGGGATCTGTATTACCGTTATCCCCGCCCTGTTCGTGCGGACTCGGAGAATCCTGCTGCGGAATCCAGCTGCCCGAGGCCGCGAAGGAATCGCGCTCGCCAAAACCGCCCTCGGGAACCCGTGTATTCCCGCTATCTTCGGGTATTTCAGGGGGTACAGGCTCGGTTTCGGGAGGCAAGTTCGCTTGCGCCTCCGATGATGTGCTGGGGCGAGACGGGGAATCTTGAGGCGCTGTATCTTGCGGGGAAGAACTGGGCTGTGATGCTGCGGCGGGCTGGCCCTCAGCCGCATCGTTTGGGCGCATCTCGACGGGGGAATCCTCGGAATCTTGCGGGATAGGCGCGACCTCCCAGGCCGTAATGGGCGCATCCACGTTGGTTGTACCCTGTGATGCCGCCTCTTGCCCGGACGGGACGGGCTGCCCGTGACGGTTCCACGCATCCACGCCGCCACGCGGACCGTCAGCGATCGGAGCGGGATCAGAAGATTTCTGGTCCGCGGCGGGTGCTTGGGCAGGGCGTGCATCTGGCTGGGCTTGGGGACGCGCAACCTCGGCACGCACACGCACCTGCTCACGCAGAAAATCGCTCACGCGCGCGCTCAACTCCGGCACAAAAGAAGCGACCGCCTTGAGTGTAGGCATATCTGCCCGCACATACAGTTCGCCGCTGATCAGACGCACGGGCTCAACCTGCAACAGTTTTTCGGATGCGCCCGGCGCACTCACCCGAGCAATCACGGCACGCCAGTTGGCACGCACCGAGGCAAGCGGGTCTTCTGCATCCGCGACGGTAACGCGCTTGACGGGAGGTTCCTGCGCGACCGATGGTTCTGAGGGAGCCGAACGGGACGGTTTGGGCTCCGAAGGCGCACCTTCGGAAGATCCTGTACTCCCTGCGGCAGGGGCCAATGGCGCGGAGTTCTGAGGCGCGGAACCCTGAGACTGTTGATTCTGGGGCGTCCCTTTTTGCTCGCCTTCAGTTTCAGACTTAGGCACCTGTTGATTCGTGTTCTGCCCTAAAACGGGGCCGCGATGTTGCGCCGATGCGTTCATAGCCTCGGCACCAGCCACCTTCTTTGTTGATGCTCCGACGCTTGTAGCTAATGGGGGAGCGGCGTGCTGCGCGGGAGCTTGACGTTCGGTGGAACCGCTAGCGCTGGGCGATACGTTATTCTGCGCGGCGGAAGGCGTACTCTGACTCACTGCGGGATTTCCCGAGCGTCCCCCGCGTTGAGGCGCACCCGCACTACCGGCGGCAAGACGACGTTCGAGCGCATCCAGCCGAGAGGTCAAGGCGGTGAGATCGCCGCCAGCACCGCCCGGGCTGCCCGCAGGAACTAGCAGCCGCGCACATAGCAGTTCAAGCTGCAGCTGCGGGTTGGTGGCACCGGTCATAGAGTTAAGCACTTCGTTTACGGTGCTCGCCGCGCCGGTCAGCTGGGCCGTGGCGAAGGCTTGCGCCTGCGCTTTGAGGCGTTCTATCTGGTCGGCGGGAACGCCTTGCAGAATCTGCGCGGCATTCTGCGGTACTGCCTGCACCACAATCAAATCGCGCAGGCGTTCGAGCAGGTCTTCGACGAAACGGCGGGGGTCTTGCCCGGTCGCCACCACCCGCGAGACCGCCTCGAAGAGGGAGGGCGCATCCTGGGCGGAAAACGCATCAATCACGTTGTCGAGAAGTTGGGCGTGCGTATACCCGAGCAGGGCGACCGCGCGGTCGTAGCTAATGCCGGATTCGGTGTTGGCACCGGCGATAAGCTGGTCAAGAATGGAGAGCGAGTCGCGCACGGAGCCGCCGCCAGCACGGATGACGAGTTGAAGCACACCGGATTCGACGGGTACGTTCTCTTCGCTGCAGAGCTTTTCGAGGTAGGGCAGAAGAACTTCGGGCGGTACCAGCCGGAACGGGTAGTGGTGGGTACGCGAGCGGATGGTTCCGAGAACCTTATTTGGCTCTGTGGTGGCGAAGATGAATTTGATGTGCTCGGGCGGTTCTTCCACGATTTTGAGCAGGGCGTTGAACCCTTCGCGAGTGACCATGTGCGCTTCGTCAATGATGAAGATTTTGTAGCGGTCGCGCACGGGCGCGAGGGTTGCACGTTCACGCAGGTCACGGGCGTGGTCTACGCCGCCGTGGGATGCCGCATCCATTTCGATGACGTCGAGGGAGCCGCCGCCGTCGCGGGAGAGTTCGCGGCAGGAATCGCATACGCCGCAGGGGGTGGGGGTTGGTCCTTGGGCACAGTTGAGGCAGCGTGCCAGGATTCGTGCGGAGGTGGTTTTGCCGCATCCGCGCGGGCCTGAGAAGAGGTAGGCGTGATTGACGCGGTTGTTGGTGAGTGCGGTAATGAGCGGTTCGGTGACGTGTTCTTGCCCGATGACTTCGGCGAAGGTCTCGGGGCGGTAACGGCGGTAGAGTGCTGTGCTCACGGGTGACCTTCTGGTTGACGACGCGGGGTTCTACACTATTTTAGTTCACGGATGCGCGCTTGGGGCTTGGTTTCGTCATCGGCGTGGGATGGTTTATGCCTAAATTCTCGCCTGTGAGAAATGGTGGGTAGGTTACCTCAGATAAGTTTCTTGTAGGCATAAAGCGGGAGCGTTTTCTTCATTCGGGAGCACTTTAATCGCTCCCGAATGAAGAAAACGCTCCCGAAGTCTAGAAGAACCTAGAATCCACCTTCGGACACTGAATCGGAAAACATCATTTTGCCAAAAAACACTAGCATCCTAGAGACACTTGCCCCTCCGCCCCAAGGGAAACGAGATATTGGGTTCATCGGAGAAGGTTGATGATGCGAGTGCCTAGGGATGTCAGCAAGCGAGGAACGAGCGTAGCTGACAGGGGCCCTGTAAAGCGAGCGCATCAAACTGATGCGATGAACTTTGCAACGATATGCGAAGTTTAACGTAAAAACCTCTTACGCAACCGCTGAAGCCTCAGATTCCGAGTGCGCGAGGAAATAAATCTGAGGTTGAAGCCGCGAAGCGTGAGCGGAGCGGGCGCGTGAGCACGCTATGACGGTGTGTTTCTGTTGCGAATGTTTTTGGATATAAAAAACCTCTTACGCACCCGTCATAGCTCGAATACCCTTGCTACCTTCCGGTCCTGGGGGAGTTTTCCAAGATAACGCCACGTAAGAGGCACGTACCAGTCTACCTGATTTTGTGGTGGTTGTGAACTTGGTGCCGGGGCCTTGGGGCGCCTAGTGGCATTGGGCACTTTCGTTGGGGCAGAATTGCCTTAGTGTTGGGTTCCCTGTATAGTTTTATCCGTTCGCCCTTTTGGGTGTTTTGTTGGAGGATTCGCCTAGCGGCCTATGGCGCACGCCTGGAACGCGTGTTGGGCTCACGCCCTCGGGGGTTCAAATCCCCCATCCTCCGCTCTTTCCCCGGCTTCGAGTTTTCGAGGTCGGGGATTTTTGTTTTTGGTGTGTTAACCGGGTTTTATTGTGGCGTTGTGCCGTGTGTTGTGGGCGTGACTTTTCGGCCTGGGGGAGCGGCATTTTAGAATGTAGATATGATTTTCAAGAAGGTTGGTTCTTCGCGCCCGTATCCTGAGCATCATTTGTCGCATGCTGATTGGGGTAATGTGCCTCCGCAGCAGGTGCGTCTTGATGCGCTGATTACGACGCAGAAGACGCTTGACCTTGAGACGCTGCTTGCGGAGGATTCCACGTTTTATGGGGATTTGTTTCCGCATGTGGTGAAGTGGCGTGATGATTTGTACCTGGAGGATGGGGTGCATCGGGCGTTGCGTAATGCTTTGCATCGGCGTGCGGTGATGTATGCGCGGGTGCTTGATTTGGATCAGGTTCCGGGTTTTTAGCCGGATGCGTACTCGCTCCCCGCAGCCAACTTGTGGAGATGAAGAAAGCCCCTGACGTAGCGGTCGGGGGCTTTCGCGTTTAATGCTGGTTCGTTTTCTGCCGAACGGGGACGAGCGTCTTTAGGATGCGACGGTCAGGTCGGTCGTTTTCTCGCTTTTATGTGCTTGAGTTTCTTCGATTTTGAGGGGGTTTCCGTCCGCATCAAACCGGGCGCCCAGCCCCATCTGAATGAACCTGATGGTGCTTTGAATCTGGCGTTCGCGGGTTTGTGCGTCGGGGGCGTCTTCGGCGCGTCCGGCGCTTGAGGAGAGCGAACCGTGTACGAGCATCGCGAGTTCGCGAATGTCGTTTTCGGGGATGTATTTTTCGGTGATGGCATCGGAGAGGATGTTTGCCAAAACCATTTGCAGTTCGCTCACGTGTTTGCCGAGGCGAGCGTATGATTCGGGTGAGAGCATGGAGCGCATGGCGGGTCCGGGGGGAAGGTGCCTGCGGGCGAGGTCTTCGATCTGCAGGCGAATATAGACGGCGAGCTGATCGATGGGGTTGGTGACTCCGGCGATTCCTTCATCAAGTTCGTGCAGGAACCGTTCGGTTTCGTCAAGGGCGTAGGCAACCAGGAGTTCGCCCATGTCAGCGAAGTAATTGTAGACTGCTGTGCGCCCAATACCGGCGTTTTTGGCGACGTCGGTCATGGTGAGTCCGGGGAGTCCTCGGGAGTAGAGGAGCTTCCCGAAAGATTCGAGGATGGCACGTTTGGTGTTTTCGCGCTGAGCGGCGTTCGTTGCGGCAGAAATACGAGGCATAGTGACACTTTACCGCAGAACGTCAATAAATTGCGACTGCGGCACAAAAAATTACCGAAAAACTTGAGATATTTCTTAACGAGCGCATCGCGCCCTGACTAGGAGTAAAAATATTGTGCCCGAAAATTTAGGAGCCCCGGCTCAGAGATAGCCCAGTCGTGTGGCGGCGCGCAAATCGTCCCGAATCAAAGAGGTCAGCGGATACCCACGATGCCCCTGCTTTGGCAGAATACGCAGCATGGTGCGTGCCTGCCGTCCCCGGTAAAAGTCTTCGCCCTCATGGGCTGCACGCTGCGCTGACCAGATCTGGCCCGCAGAAGCCGGTGCTTTGCCGTCGCGGTCTCCCACATGCCAGCTGAGCAGCATCCCGTTTAGGGAGCGGCTGGGCCCGCGGAAACGCTGCGGAATGCCGTCGGAACCGCCTCCGCCGATCATGGAAGCACCCCCGCCCAGCAGCCAGTCGTTGGAATGCGACAACAGTTCGTAGGTAATAAATTCCGCTCCGCCCGAATACCCGGCAAGCCAGATGCGCGTGCGATCGTATCCGTAGCGTTCGGCGAGGTCGGCGGTAAGGGCACGAAAAACACGGCCGTTCCTGCGGGCACGCACCCACCAGGTGGTTGTGGGGTCATTGAAAACGGGTGCTTCAAGGGTTCCTGGTGCCAGCACGGGCACGCACAGCATACGGTGTTCGCGGGCAATATCGGCGAGGTCGCGGCGCAAACTGGAGGTGCGGCTGAGCAGCCTGCTGTTGGAACGAAGCAGGTAATCGCCGTCGAAGAAGAAAAGAATTCCGGGCGGCTCGGTCTGGGCAGCCTCAAGATGGTGCACGTTATCGACCCGATAGTGCAGGGTTCGTCCGTAGGCACGATAGGGGAGGTACCCGATGAGTTCGCTGGAGGAAACGAGCAGGGGTTCCAGAACTGAACCGGCGCGGCGGGCACCGCGCATCGCCGCCGAAATGCTTCGGGGCAAACGCGGGATGTGCGCGGTCGTGCGGCGCACGGATGAGCGAGCAGGTTCTTGGTGACCCATATTTATAGTTTAAGAGGCGGCAGCCTGCACCGTAAAAAGGCTCGTGATGCGAATAAATTGGCGAAACTACGCTTTATCACCTCAAGAGCCTTTTTAGGTTCTCACTCAAACGGAGTTACTGGGTAAGATAGTGAGTGCTCGGGTGGCAGGCGAGCATAATCTCAAAACAACATTCACATCAAACCTTTTAGGGAGAACTATGTCTACACCCGCTAAGGCACCGCAGGATATTACTACCCCGCCGTGGGCGAAGCGCCGCAGCTATTTTGACCTGCTGCTGGGCGCATCCTGCGTGATTCTGATTATTTCGAATATTGCGGCTACGAAAGGTATCGAATTCGGGCCGCTCCCATTTGAGCTTCCGCCGTTCACGAACGGGAACTTTATTCCCAGTGACGGTGGTTTCTTCCTGTACCCGCTGGCCTATGTACTCGGCGATGTGCTCTCTGAGGTGTACGGGTTTAAGCGCGCTCGCCGGGCTATTATCGCCTCGTTTGTGTCGGCGGCGTTCGCTGCCGGATGCTTCCTGCTGACCGTTGCCCTGCCGCCCGCCAGCTACTATGAGAATCAAGAGGCGTTCGCCATTATTCTCGGTCCCGTATGGCAGATTTTTGCTGGGTCGCTGCTGGGGTATTTAACGGGTCAGCTTCTGAACGCTTGGGTGATGGTCGCCATGAAGAAGGCCACCTCCGGGCGGTTTATGTGGGCGCGTATGATCGCTTCAACCCTCGTAGGCGAGTTGGCGGATACCATTATTTTCTGTGCGATTGCTTCGCCTATTCTGGGGATTACTAGCTTGGATCAATTCATCAGCTACACCTTGGTCGGGTATGTGTATAAGTGTCTGGTTGAGATTGTGCTCATGCCTATCAGTTACCCGGTAATTGGCTGGTTCAAACGGCACGAGATCGAGTACGACGGTTAGGCTGATGCCGCACACCGCCGTGAAAAATTGATGATATGGCGAGAAGCGGGCAGGTCGTCCGCTTCTCGCCATTAATATTTGTGGCGCTGTATGCTTGTGCGGTGGGCGGCGCATCTTATGCACAAATTTGCATTACGTCGTGGAACACCCAAAAATAACCAAACTCTGAGAATCATAGGGAAAATCTGTTTCGCCACGCACAAACCCATGCAAAAAGTTGCACAGATGATGCTCGACGCGGGATAGTTATTCGATACGCCTTTGCCACATTTGCTGCAGACCGGGTACCGAGCCGCGCTCGGTTTCGACGCGACATACGAGGGCAGGCGCCCAACCGATGAACGAAAAAATGGAAAGCACCACCTGATGAGTAAAGCACAGGACGCCTCAGCACCTAAGACGGCACCGGCAGAAAACGGCGAACTGAAACGTTCCCTCTCGCACGGTCAAATGACTATGATCGCGATGGGTCTCGCCCTGGGAACCGGTCTCTTTCTAGGCTCTGGTTCCGCCATTAAAATTGCGGGACCCGGTGCTATCATCGCCTACGCTGTTGGCTCCATGATCGCCGCTATTATCGCGGCGTGCGCGGGCGAAATGGCGGTTCGCCACCCCGTTCCCGGCGGGTTCGGCACCATCGCAACCAGATACCTCAGCCCCTACGCCGGGTATATCGGCCGTTGGGCGTATTGGGCAACCACTGTGCCGCTGACCGGCGCCGAACTCGTGGCGGTCGGCAAATATTTCTCGTACTGGTTCCCCGCAATTCCGCTGTGGGTGACGGTGGCAGCCTCCGGCATCCTGATTCTCATCCTGAACCTGGTGAGCGTTAAATCCTTCGGAGCCCTCGAATTTTTCCTCTCTTCCATTAAAGTAATTGCGGTTATCGTCTTTATTGTGCTGGGGTTGCTTCTTGTGTTCGTTGGCCTGCCCGGGCACGCTGCGGCGGGTACCGCAAACCTCGTGAACGACGGTGGGCTGCTTCCCAACGGAATCGGCGCCGTCTGGGTTTCGATGGCAATTGTGATGTTCTCTTTCGGTGGTGTTGAGATGCTGTCCATCTCTGCCGCAGAGGCGCAGAACCCGGCCCGTTCGGTACGCACTAGCGTCAAGGCCATGATCTGGCGGCTCTCCAGCTTCTACGTGCTCTCAATGCTGATTATTCTGTGCCTGATGCCCTGGCAGCAGGCGGCGCAGACCGGCAAAGACCTCAGCCAATCGCCCTTCGTGATGGTGTTCTCTGAACTGGGCATTCCTTATGCGGCAGATATTACCAACTTCGTGATTCTGATCGCCGCGCTTTCGGGGGCGAACGCCTCGCTGTATGCGGCAACCCGCCTGCTCCACGCGCTTGCGGGCGATAAAATGGCACCCACGTTTGCGGGCACCACGAACCATAACGGTGTGCCCGTCACCGCGCTTCTGCTCTCTTTCCTGGGTGTGGTGATCGCATCTGTCATGGCGGTGGCAGAAATCAGTAATATTTTCGAGCTGCTGATGGCCCTAGTCACCCTATGCGTTCTGGTTGTGTGGATTATGATTCTGCTGACCTACCAGGCATACAAGAAGCACCAGGGGAACTCCTCAGGATTCACCGTCTGGGGTGGGCGCATTACGGCGGGCGTGGGGCTTGCCGGGGTGCTTGCCACACTGGTCGCTCTTTTCATGCTTCCCGATTCGAGCGCCGTAGTATCCGTGCAGGTGGGCGTGGTATTCTTCGCCATTATCTCCGTTTTCTACGTGGTGTTGGCGAAAAAACGCGGCGGTTTCCCGCGTGCCGATCTTGATGCGCTTGCCGAACAACAGAAGGAAGACGCATAACCGCCCATCACCTTCCTCTCGCGAGCAGATAATATTTCGACGAGCAGATAGCGGATTGTTATCTGCTCGTCGAAATATTATCTGCTCGCGGTTAATGCGGGCGATGTACTACCCTAGAAACACACTCATTCTTTGATATTTTCACAACATCACAGTCCAGGCACTCAGAACCCGAAGAAGGCTTAAACATGACCGACGGCCATACCCCTCAACCTGCTAAGGGGCATAGAAGCGGCGCTGCGCATCCGGACGAGGCAGCACCACGCAATAAATCCGCCCGCGCCGAACTCAAGCGTTCCCTCTCGCACGGACAGATGACCATGATCGTTATGGGCTCGGCGCTTGGCACCGGCCTATTCCTGGGGTCCGGGCGGGCAATCGCTATGGCCGGACCAGCCGTTATTCTCGCGTATGCTATCGGCTCGGCGCTCGCCTCCGTCATAGGCGCGGCCACTGGCGAGATGGCGGTGCGTTATCCGGTGCGAGGCGGTTTCGGCGCCATCGCCACCAGGTACCTTGGTCCCTATGCCGGGTTTCTCACACGCTTAGCCTATTGGACCGCAACCGTGGTCATCACCGGCGTGGAACTGGTCTCCGTGGCCACCTACCTGAATTACTGGTGGCCGCAGCTGCCTCTGTGGGCGGGCATCGCGGTATTCGGTGCCGCAATTATTATTCTGAATATCACGAGCGTGAAATCTTTTGGCGCGCTCGAATTTTTCCTCTCGTCCATCAAAGTTATATCGGTGATCGCCTTTATTCTGGTGGGTCTGTGTCTGGTATTCTTCGGACTGCCCTCACATGCGGCGGTCGGCACCGCTAATCTTGTCAATGATGGCGGGTTTATGCCCCACGGGTTCGGCGCGGTCTGGCTTTCGCTGGCGGTCGTGATGTTTTCCTTCGGCGGTATTGAGATGATCTCTATCTCCGCTGCGGAAGCCAAGGATCCTGCCCGATCGGTGCGTTCCAGTGCGAAGGCTATGATGATTCGTTTGGCAACGTTCTATGTGCTGGCGCTGTTTATTGTGGTGTCGATTATTCCGTGGCGTTCGGCGGGCGAGCTGGGCGAGAAGGTTGAAACCTCCCCGTTCGTTCTGGTTTTCGATCAGTTGGGCATTACGGGCGCGGCTCATTTCGTGAACTTTGTGGTGCTTATTGCGGCGCTGTCCTCGGCCAACGCTAACCTGTATGCCGGTGCCCGCCTGATGCACTCGCTGGCGACCGACCGTATGGCGCCTCGCGCATTGGCTGCGGTGAATGCCTCCGGGGTGCCTTCGCGTGCCGTATGGGTTTCCACCAGCGGTGTTGTTATCGCTATTCTGCTGGCGCTGTTCAGCCCGCAAGAAGCATTCCTCTCCATGATCTTCCTGATTATGGTGTGTGCGCTCACCGTGTGGGTGCTGATTCTGCTCGCGTACATTGTGTACCGGCGGGTTGAGGGTCAAAGCTCGGCATTCCGCCTGTGGGGCGGGCGCGTTACAGCGGGCGTGGGCATCATGGTGCTTTTCGCCGTGTGGGTTGCCCTGTTTATGGTGCGCGGTTCGCTCATTCCCGCGATTGTGGGTGTGGGGTACTTCCTGGTTCTGACGATTGTGTACTTTGCGCGTGTGAAACACACACTCACGGTTGATGAGGATGCGTTTGCCGAGGCACAGCAGGCTTCCGCTGAGCATGCCACGGCCTTAGAGGAGGAAGAGGAGGCATTGAAAACCGCCTCCAAATTCGGCCGCTAGAGCGCTTTGCTGATGCAGCGCATGCTGGGTTTCGTCGCTGAAGCGCGAGGTGATGGGTGCTCTGCCGCAGCCATCACCATAATAATTTGCAGGGGGAAACCTCAAGTAATGATGATTTTATCTATCATGTAGTACTTGAAGGTTTTGTGGGTATTCTCGAAAGGCTGCGAAATTCACAAAAAGTTTTTCTGTAACAAACCCGCAATAATGCATCATAGGCTTACAAGAGGGTCTATAGTTATTGGTGAACCGTATGATCTTGTATGCGTTCAAATGTCTGTGTGTTGGGTGTTCCCCGGAGGCGGTGATGCTTCCGGGGAACATCATATTTAAGACCGTTTAAGACATCTTGGTGGTATTAGATAGCGTTCTAGCGAGATTTTCTTGCCGCATACTGCATGAAGTCAGGATGACTGTATGTTAGTGAAGATATGACCATAAAACTTTACCCATATACGTATTTATGCATAAAAATGCACAGGGTAGAGTTAAAAGCATGAACGCACATCAATCCACCGCGAACCCAGCAACTTCGATAACCGGCGAATCCGGTCTGACCGTGCAGGTACCGCCGCGCTGGGGCGATATGGATGCCTACGGGCACGTCAATAACGTTGCAATACTGAGCCTTCTCGAAGAGGCACGCATTGCCGTCTTCGGACCGCCACCGTCTTCAGGGCAGAAACCGCAGAATTTGCCCGCACCGCCCATCCCGCTTTTTGAAACCATGCCCGATGGAGTGCAGGCCCTTATCGCCGAACACGGGGTGCGTTATCTGGGGCAGCTTCCCTATACGGGCGAGCCATTAGAGGTAAACGTGCGTATCGAAAAGGTGAGCGCCGCCTCGGTGCGAGTGGGCTATAGTATCTATTCCCCGGTGGATCATGCTGAGTGCGTGCGTGCCTTCACTGTGTTGGCTTTTTGGGATGCACCTGCCGCCCGCCTCGCGCGCCTCACCCCCGAGCAGCGGGAGCTTTTGACACAGTGTATGCCGTAGCACTTTGACCGCGAGCAGATAGTATTTTGACGAAAAAATAACATAGCATTATCTGCTCGCGGTATGTGCGGTTGGGGGAGCGAAGTCCGGCAGCCCGGTCTCCCTATTGCATACAATGTGATGCAGAAAACATCCCGGCGGTTTATCCGCAAGGGTGCAAGGCAAAATACCACGTGAGGAGGTGCGTATCATGCAGCAGATGATATTCGGCGGCGCAGAGGCATAGGCCACTATCCCTCTGAACCGAAACGAAAGCATGAAAAAACTAACTCAATACTTCAAAACTCCCCTTCTTCTCATCACCCTGATCGATGGATTCGCGGACGCATCCTTCGGATTGATCCTCATAGTTTATATCTCGCGCATTGCCGAGCCCTGGTGGCTCACCGTCATGGCCGTCGGCGGGTTCTTCACCGGCATACTCTTCGGTCCTTTCACGGGCTGGGTTGCCGATCGTTTTTCGGGGCGAACCTGCTGGTCTGGCTCCCTGGCCGTCTCCGCGCTCTGCGTGGCAGTCATTGCGTTTTTCCCGAATCCGGTCACCATTATTGTCATGAGCGTGCTCAACGGAGCCGCCGGAAATATCACCAACGCCGCCGAATTCAAACTACTGCCGAAGGCGCCGGGTATGACCCCGTCGAGCGCATCCGCCTCTGTTGTGGGAATCGGTTCATTCTGCTCGATCGTAGCCCCGCCTGTGGGTGCCTTCTTCGCCACCTGGAACATGACCGCCACTATAGTAGGCTCTTCGGTGCTCCTGCTGGTCGCGGCAGTCATCGCCTGGTTTAATGTGCCGGCACGGCGCGGTCACGAACTTTCCGATGCGATTAAGCGCGATAGTTTTAAAGATATTTTCCTAGGATTCTCGGCTATTTCTAGCGCTCGCGCCCTCGTGATTTTCTTACCTGTGATGGCGGTCGTAGTTGCTTCCACCACGATGGAAGGCATCGCCGGGGTGTTCTACCTGCAATCCATCACGAACAACGCATTCGAATATTCGCTCGTATTGGCAATGTGGGCTGTCGGGGCGCTCATCGCCAGCGTTTTCTACGGGCGCGGATGGTACAAGCCGCAGCTGGTGAATGCGATTTTGTGGGGCGGATTCTTTATCGGTGTCGCGATTCTGCTGGAAGGGCTGGTGGCGAATCCTTGGATTGTGGGAGCTGGGTTTCTGGTAGGCGGGTTCTTCAACTCGATCCACAATATGGGTATTCGTGACATGGTGTATATGCAGGTGCCCGAGCATCGTCAGGGGCAGTGCTGGGCTCTTATCGGCTCGCTGTTTAGTTCGATGGTGCTTGTGGGTGACCTACTCGGTACGCCGGGAATACTGGGGGATGCGCGCACTATTGTCATGATCGGCGGCGCGACGGCAACCGGTGCGGCGGTGGTGAATCTGCTGCTGTATGCGCTGGCGCGTAACCGCACGGGGCGCACCCATCGCGCTTAGATGCGGCTAGAAGAGGAGCTGGTAGGCAGAGAGCGTTTAGGGTGAGGGTAAGCATAAGGAGTAGTTAAGGTCACAGTGCAGAGTCTGAGGCAATTCGACCAGATATATGTGACCTATGATACTTTACATATGTCTAGTTTCTCACTGAATACACCCTAGAGAGGGGTTAAGCAATGTTATCTTTAGCTGTTAATCGTCGTACCGCGCTCCTGTTCCTTGGTTCTGGTGCTGGGGCTGTCTTGATGAGTGCATGTGGTGGGAATGCGTCAAATACCGAAAGCTCTGCTTCGCCTCTCGCAAGCTCTTCATCCGCGAGTTCCACGTCTTCTTCGTCGTCATCAGAAAATTCATCAAGCGCTTCGCCCAGTGCCAGTCCAAGCAGGCGGAATAGCTTCCAGCGAGGATTCGATGTGGAGCTTAATAATGCGGATATGGAGTATACGGGTGAGGGCTATATGTATTCCACGCGCGAAAAGCCGGGCTATGGGTGGTCGCATCCTAAAAGGCCTCAAGAAATGAGCGAGAACTCTGAACTCGGGCTGTACTATAGCTGGGCATATGCATCGGCTGGAATAAGTTATGCCATGAAAACGGGTGATGATACGTATATTAAGCAGTCTGGAATGACTGAGGGCGATCAGAAGCTTTTTAAAAGTATTGCTCTTTTGGAAGAAACGCGTGAGGGTAAGTATTGGGAAGAGTCAGGTAACTTCGTATATAGGCTAGAATCCGATCACCCCGAGAAAAAGGGTGAAGAATATTCCTGGCCTTATCAATTACAAATGTTTCATGGAGACTTCTACGTGCGTAACGGAGAAGTGCATGAAATTCCTGAGAATACTGATGGTTGGGGGCAGACTGTCTACTCCACTGGGACCCTTAAGGCGAGGTATCTTGATGGTGCCTGGCAGATGGAAGGGTTCTTTGAAGGTATCGCTACCGATGTTGTTGGAAAACCCTTTGATAAATAGCCTGTTATTTATTTGAGAAAAATGCTGTCTCACGCAGTAGCTTTTTTCTATTTTGAGACCGCAGAAAAAGGTTCTTGGTGTGAACACAACACTAGATATTCCGCATTGTTCACACTAAGAACCTTTTTAGTATATATGAATAATATTTTATAGTTTTCTCAAAGTTTAAAAGGATAGCAGGGTATGTAAATTTTGAGAATAGTATATGGCTTAGTGCGAACGCTAGAATATCCAGAAAGCACTTAGAGAACCATGTTTACAGCTCGTGAAAGAAAATAATACTAATTATATTTCATATCACTATAAAAACTTTAATGATAGTGTTCCTCGTATGCACTCTGTATCAAAAGACGGAAAGCATCATATTAATCACACACTATGAAAAACTATCGTTATAAAAATTGAGGAGTACTTATGTCTACGAAAAAGATGCGTACTGCAGCCCTAACTGCGCTCGCAGTTCCCGCCCTGATTGGCTCGGTCATGGCAGCCCCCGCCCAGGCAGAGGTGCAATCGGGAACTAATCTGACCTATACCTCACCCCAAAATGTGAGTTCGCAGTACCACGTTTACGCCGATAATATCGACTGGTCACAGCCCGTGGGCGTGGTGTTTTACTTCGATGGTGACTATAACCGGGACGACGTAGATAGTTCTTTCTTCTACAACCCTAAAGGTGACACCATGCAAGGTATGGCGAATGCAGCTCAGAAACACAACAAGGTCTTTGTCTCCGTAGATACGCCCGATGAATTCGACCCAAATAAAGCAAATGATTACGCCACTTGGTGGGAAAACGCTGATGGGAATGGCGACTACTTCCGCAGTTTTGCCCAGGAGTTTATCGCCGATTCAGATATAGATGAGTCGCAAGTGTGGCTTATGGGATACTCCGGCGGCGCCGAATTTATCACCTATGAGCTTGATGCCGATCAGCAGGGAACCTGGCGTTCCGGCGGTGGTTCCATCATGGTTGGCGGTGGCGGTGGAAAGAATGGGCGCATGGAGACTCAGGCACCGCAGAACATTAAATCGCAGCCCATGTTCTGGTGGGTGAACGAAAAAGATACTCGCGGCGCTACTACACCGGAATGGTGGGACGCTCTCAACACGGCTACAGCCGGTCACGACTGGTATACACGAGAAGGGTATAACACCCAGCCGATGAAAATCGACAAGAAAGAGACGACCTTTAATAACGCTCATACAGATTATGACCTTCCGGGTATCCTCGATCAGCTGTTGTCATAGTCAGAGGGATAACTCTCCGAACCTTTCTGGATAATTGTTCGGGGTACGCCATTAAAAGGCTCTTGATACGAATGGAGCGGGATTTTCAACGCTTTATTCGCATCAAGAGCCTTTTTACGTGGAATAAATCATGATGCTGATGCAAGAAGGCATGAGGCCGAAGGATGGAACGGCAAGCGAGGCATAGCAGGGTCGCCGCAGGGAAGCCGCGCAACCTTCATGAAGATCTTGAGAATTCCTGCACGGTTGTACAATGAAACATGTCCCCACTGTTGAGGAGATCTCTATGAAAACTCGTTCTTTCGTGACTCTTGGTGCCGCCTGCCTGCTGGCGCTGACCGCCTGCTCGGGCGGCGGCGATACGAACGTGCAGAACACTGCCAGCGCCTCCTCCCCGCATCAAAGCAGCTCTGCGAGCCGCAGCGCAACGGCAACCCCGAGCGCGAGCGCGAAACCTGTTATGCCTGAGCGCACTCCGGTGGTCAATGATGACTCCACCATGCAGCCTTCCGCAAGCTCAAGCAACGCACCGAACCCCTCGAATTCCGCCCAGGTGTGGACTTCTCCGGGAGCGGTCAAGACGGGTACGGTCACCACCGCATCGGCTGACCCAAACGCGGGTAATCCCACGAACGTGCGCCGTGCAGGGGAGACTTGCGGATCCATTAGCCAGCAGGGTCACCTGAGGGGCAGCAACGCACAGTTACGTGTGGTTGATGGCGTGGTGGATTGCGATTACGCCATGTCGATCATGACCCAGTACATCAACAGTACCCCCACCCCCGATAACCAGACCCAGCACTGGGTTATGCGCATTCAGGATGCCACCTGCTACTGGCGTCCGTTCTTGGACTATACCCCCGATCGCGGTGCACCCGAATGCGTTGTGGAAGGGCATAATATCAAGATCACGGCGCGTCTGGACGACCCAGAGGCTGCCATGCGTGCCTATAACGAACTCGACCCGGAGAACCCGGAATATCAGTCCGAAGATTAACGCTTCGCCAATGTTCATAAAACACGGGTGGGGAGCGGACAGTTTCTTATAACAGAACTGTCCGCTCCCCACCCGTATTATGCGAGGTCGCTTGACCTAGTTACGGTGCTTTCCCAGCGGCAAAAGCCTCAAGACCGCCTGAGCCTATGCCGCATCCTCTTTGAGCAGAGCATCCAGCCGCGCGAAGGTAGACCGCCAGCTGGCGCGTACCTCCTCGTGTACCGAAACCGGCATGGGGCCGATCTCCACGGTGATGCGCGTACCTTCGCCCACGCCATCGGGAGTAATAACCGTCTCGGGAAAAAAGCGGAACCGCTGATAGACAACCACGCCTCCGGGGTTCCCTAAATGGTCCGGAAGCTGTTCGGCATATTCGAGCTCCTTGAGCGGATCAATAGCGAGAAACCGACTCTGCAGGACGCATGATACCGAGGCATCAAGCTCGTTAATCATCGATAGCCGCTGCATGCCGCCGACATAAGGTTCCAGCACAATATCTTCGGCACGGGTACGCCACCCCGTCGGACCATACCAGCGATGCAGCAGATTCGGGTTCAGAAACGCCCCGAAAACCTGCTCGACGGGGGCGGCAATCTCATGGTCGAAGATGAGAAGTTCTTCGTCGGGAACCTTAGTGATGCTCATCGTACACTCCGTGACGGTTGTTGAATTAGGGCTTCTTACCAGAGTAATAGTTACCGAGGAATTCGTCACGGTACTCAAAGTAGGTGCCGTCTGCAATCGCGGCGCGCGCATCATCGACCATGCGCACAATAAACCGCTCATTGTGAATGGAAGCGAGGGTTGCCGCCAGCCGCTCATCCGCCTTGAACAGGTGCCGCAGATAGGCGCGCGTATAGTGTGCGCACGTATAGCAATCGCACCCCTCATAGATGGGCGAGAAATCTGCCTTGAACCGGGCATTCGTTACGTTAAAACGCCCGGTGGGGGAGTAGAGCGCCGCGTTACGCGCCACGCGGGTGGGCGAGACACAGTCGAAGGTATCCACACCATTTTCCAGCCCCACAAAAATATCGTCCGGTTCCGAAATACCCAGCAGGTGGCGGGGCTTAGCCTCCGGGAGTTCTTCGGCGCACCAGCGCACAATGGTACCCAGGTTCTCCTTTTCGAGGGCACCCCCGATACCGAACCCATCGAACGGCATATCACCTAAATCGCGGCAGGCTTTGCGGCGTAAATCCTCATACTGCGCGCCCTGAATCACCCCAAAAAGTGCCTGGTAAGGTTTGCCCGTGCGCTCATCCGTGAGCCGTTCATGCTCCGCAATGCAGCGCAGCGCCCACAGACGGGTGCGTTCCAGCGCCTCTTCCTGGTATCCGCGGGAATTGTACAGAGTAGTCAGCTCGTCGAAGGCAAACATGATATCTGCCCCGATCTGATGCTGCACCTGCATTGAAACTTCGGGGGTGAAACGGTGAATAGACCCGTTGATATGGGACTTAAAATTCACGCCGTCATCATCAATATGCGCCAGGCGCTCTTTGCCGTGAGCCACATCGTCGTCACCAATCGGGCGCCCATCGGCACCCTTCGCATCGGCAACGGTTCCCATGTCAATCACCTTTTTGAACCCCGAACCCAGGCTCATCACCTGGAACCCGCCGGAGTCGGTGAAGGTTGGCCCGTCCCAGTTCATAAACCGCCCCAGCCCGCCAGCGGCATCCAGAATCTCGGGGCCGGGCTGCAGATACAGGTGGTAGGCGTTCGCCAAAAGCGCCTGCGCCCCGAGCTCCTTCATCGCTTCGGGAAGCACCGCCTTGACGGTCGCCTTCGTACCCACGGGCGTAAAGGCGGGAGTCTCAATATCGCCGTGCGGGGTGCGGATCACACCTGTGCGCCCCAAAAACTGCCCGCCGTTAGCCTCAACACGCTCGGCAGACTGGGATGCGGTCTCGGCAAGGCGGCTCGTGACGGTAAAACCGAAGTCGGGGTGGGGGAACTCGTTGTTCATCTGTGCCTTTGAAATATACGGGTACGACTAGGGGAAATGTGCTTACTCCGGGGAGGATGCGCACGGCTATTATACAGGCGCGGTACGTCAGAGCATCTGCAGACCAGCGCCGTCTCACCTCGTATGTAGAGGTATGACGGGACGGGCCCGATAAGCGGCGCACCCCACCAATACCGGAAAAGACTTAGTCTTCCGCGCTCAGGCGGGCGGCGGCTTCCAGAGTCATCCACGCCTGAAGCTGACCGGATAGTTCCACGGGCTTACCTGCGGCGAGCGCATCGCGTGCGGATACGGTGAACTTCGGCGAGAAAATGGCGACCGCCCGGTCACGAATTTCGTTCGGATCAATACCCGGTTCATTCAGCGGCAGAGTGGGGTCGAATTCGCGGCGCCCCTCCCACACCGCGCGGGCGCTGCCGTATACAAGGGCGCTCGCTAGGGATCGTGCCTCCGGGCTGAGCATGGTGGACATTGCGGCCTGCGCCAGGTAGCGCACCAGAATACCGGTGAAGAGCGCACCGTCACCGTCGCTACCGGAGTGAAGTACGAGATGATGTGAACCGTCCGAGAACTCGAAATCTTCGCTGAGGTTTTTGACGATTCCGACGATCAGGCGTTCGGCGCGCAGCAGGTATTCTTCACGGCGGTCGTCTGAAATTTCCGAGGATTCCGCAAGCGTCAGAAGCACCGCTAAGGTTGTGCCCTGATTGTAGGTGTAGATATTGCGTTCTACGTCAAGGGGAACATCGCGGCGGCCAGTGACGTCATCAACCATCACATCCTGCGGGCGCAGGTTAGCGCCATCGAAGTAGAGCATACGGTCGCCGTCCCAAAGAACGTCGTTGAGCCAGGACATAAGATTCTGCGCGGTTTTTATTTGCCCGATGCGCGCAAAAGCAAGGGCTGCGGGAGCGGTTGCCGGAGTATTGCAGAAGTCTCGTTTGCCTTTGGACCAGCTCATGCCGCCACAGGAATGAAGGCCGGTGTTAAGCCTTTCAAAGAGTACCGATCCGGCATCCTGCGCCGTAACGTCCGAGGCACCGGTTATTGTTTTACTGAGCCTATTGAGCCGCCCCACGGCGAGCGCTAACCATGCCATATCGTCGTAGAAGTCGTTTGCAAATCCCAGGTTGCGGGTATGGATGCCGCGTACCACGCTCCTGGCGGTGGCGAGCATGTTCTGGGCTTGTTCGGTGTCGCCTTCACGGACGGCACGTTCGCCCGCATCTATAATGCAGTCGAGTAAGTGCGCCTGCCACCAGTAATGCCATTCGGCAAACCGTGCTCCTAGACCACGCGATTCGGGCATCTGTACTGCCCCGAGCAGGGTTCCGGGTACGCCAAAAACGCGGCGGGTGTATCGACTAAGGATAGAGTCGGCGGCACGCGAGGCGCGTTGCGCATGCTCGGTGCTGGGGACTGTTTCAGAAGGGTGGTTGGAGGTCACGTTCTTTCTTCCTTGCTTATGAAAGCTACCTACGATACTGCCACGAGAGGCGAGGTGCTACCACATTATCGCATTATTAGTACTGGGGTCGTGCCACATTTCGCGGTGCGAGAGAAAGCGTGCGTGCGCTGTACAGGGTGAGCGGTTTGTTCGTGAAGGGGTGTACACAGTCAAGACGATGTGCTAGAAGCTGTAGCGGCACAGACGCATCGTTTGGTGCTGTTGGCAGAACCTGCGGGTAGAGAACGTCGCCGAAGATCGGGGTTCCGAGCAGGTTCAGGTGCGCCCGCAGCTGGTGCATTTTGCCGGTGTGCGGGGTGAGTTCGTAGAGGGCGAGTTCTTCGCCGGGCACCGGATAGGTCAGATACGGGTTTTGTGCGCCAGATTTGAGAGGAACACTTTGTGGCGCTTGATAGATTTCTCGGATGCGCACCAGAGTTTCCGCGTTCACGCTAAGGCCTGCGCGCTCGCATTCGCGTGCCGAGTACTGCCGCACCTGTAGAATATTGCGATCCTTGTCGATGCGGCTGCGCACCTGCACACCCTCGCCCAGCATGCTCTCACGCAGGTCTTCGCCCGGTGCCGGGGCGATAGCAAGGTAGGTTTTGGTGACCTGCCGGTTCTGAAACATCATCTGGAAGGGGCCGCGTGCATCTCGGGTTTTGGCGAAGAGTAAAATCCCCGCGGTGGGGCGGTCCAGCCGGTGAACGGGCGTGAGCAGAGGATTATTCTCGCGTACCCGCAGTTTGGTGAGCGCGGTCTGCGCGACATAGGGGCCGCGCGGGGTAACGGGCAGATAGTGCGGCTTATCTACGGCGAGCAGATGCTCGTCTTCATAGAGGACCGGAAGGTCATCCGGCAGCGGCGGTTCCTCGGGAAGTGGGCGGTAGTACCAGATTCTTAGTCCGGGCAGATACGGGGATTGGTCGGTGAGGATCGTGCCGTCATCGGTGCGCACCTCGTGCCGGGCGAAACAGTCAAGAATTGTTGCGGGTTCTTCGGGTGAGAACCGACTGATGAGGTACTGAGCCACCGTGCTGGGGCGCGCATCCGGCCCCTGGGTCGTCTCATGCAGTGCTGGATGCGCGGGCAGAGTCAGCGATACGGGGTCTATACCCGCGCGCTGGGGCAGGGGTGGTGTGAAGAGGTGGCGATTGACTCGTCGCGGCATAGGTTGATTGTAGCGTGCTTTGTGAGTTGGCCTCTTCGGAGGAAAACTTTAGCTTCCTGCGTGAAAGTATAAGGACCGCGCCTTGATGACAGCACATACTTAGTCCATCATGGCACGGACCCTCTCATGTTTTGGGTGGTAGGTGAACAGTGTGAAGTTAATGCGAAATATTCCTCACAAAAGTGTCTAATAAATAAATAAAATCATAAAATTTGTTTCAATACCGTGAAGCATGGAACGGCTTAGTAACGCGGCAAAATCAGCGTATAAGCATTAAACTTCATATTAAGTTTTATAGGTAGCGGCTTAGGGTTAGCGCGGTACTATTAAAAAAAGAGGTTCGAGAAATCGAACGATTAGAGGGATATATGGAACACAACGCACGCAACGAAGCTAAGCACACCGAACCCGTACAAAAAGCCTCTGAAAAAGCAGCTAAAAAGACGCGGCAGAGCGGTCAGCGTCTAACTCCGGCGCAACGGGAAGAACAAATCCTGCAGGTCGCGGCGGCTCATTTTGCGCAGCACGGTGTTGTGGCAGCCTGCATGAGCAGCATCGCTCGTGAGGCCAGCATTACTCGGGCACTGCTGTACCATTACTTCCCCGGCAAAGAGTCTTTGGCGGCGGCGGTAACCCGGCGCGAAGCACGGGCTGTTCTTGAAGCGCTCAGCGAGCACCACCCTAACCCGGTGGAGGCTCTTCGTGTTGAGCTGCGCTCCTACTTCGCCCATGTTGCTGAAGGCGGCAGTGAAAGCGATGCTCCCAGTACTCCTGACGAGTACTTGGAATGGATGCTCGAACGCACCGAAATGCCCGTTAATGACCGCACCCGCATGATTTTAGGCGGATGGCTGCATCTAGTCGATTACTTCGCCCGGCATGTGGTGCAGGGCAGCCCGCGCGGTAACGCTCCGGCGGGTGCACGCGCCATGCGCGTCGATGAAGCTATCGACATATGCGTTGGCGTGGCAGATACCATGACCGGCGGGTACTAAGCTAGAGCTTCTCAACGAGACCCCACATCGGGAGTTACCGAAAATATTTCGGTTCTCCTTGATGCAGGGGCTTTCTGCACTTAAAGACCTCGGCATTTTAGAGGGAGCGGCGCATCCGCAGACCGCGCGGGGTTGTGTAAAAGCCCTGTGCAAGCAGTGCGCGCCGTAACGCCACCACCGGATGCTCGGTCAGCCGGTTAGAATCGGTCTTCGACGCTCCCCGATGAGCCGGTGGTTCCGGGGTCGCTAGAATATCGCAGTCGTTGAGTTTTTCCACCACGATTTTCTCAGCAATACCCGCCTGCACGATGCGCGCCAGCAGTGGGGCTGCCGCCTCAAGTTTGAGAGGGTCAGCCGTGAAAGACAGCAGGGTTTTGCCGCCGCGTTCCAGATAGAGGACCGCTTCACCATCGAGCAGGATGAGGCAGGCACCCGCCTTACGCCCCGGACGATGCCGCACGGATTGGGCGGTCTCTGTGCCTTTGTGCGCAGCCTCTTCCGTACCGCCGGGTGTAGAAGAGGCCGAGAGTAAGCTGGGGACGGAAGGCCATGTGAGCGCCGCGCCATAGGGATTCGCCGGATCTGTAGCCGCCAACAGAACACCCTCAAATAAACCGAATATTTCCTCGGTTTTTGTTCGCTTTACTCCGGTATTCTGCGGGGTGTCGGTGCCAATATTAGTGTAGGAGCGCACCGCATCCACCGTTGCTGGGGAGGCAAACTGAGCCGCACCCAGCCCCTCGATAAAGTATCCGCGCCGCACCAGGGCACGTTCCTCGGCAGCCGCATAGACGCGGTACAGAGCCGCAAATCCGCCGGGAACATCCTCAGAGGCGAGCGCGCCGCGCGTGAGCACACCGTACCTGTCTAAGAGAAGTTCCGCGCGAGCATAGGCGGTAACGGTCGCATCCGCCTCTTGCGAAGACTCGGTGCCCGTTGGCTGGGGAAAGCTAATATGACTGAAGCGCCCGGAATCCCGGGCCGAAACCTGCGGATCAGAAGAGCTGGCACGAGTGCCGCCCAAGCCGCTATACCTGCGCGGATAAGCACCCGCAGAAGTACGCGCCGCCGACAGTCGTGCGGCACCGCGCCTGCGCACAGGGCGCGCCAAGGGAGCGGCGGGCCGCACCGGATGCGCACTCGATCCGCCCGCCAGCATGGCACGTACCGGGGCGAAAGTATCGTTCGTGACTAGCCCCGCCCACACCAGGCGCCACAGCGCGGCGGATACCTCCGAAGCTTCCGGAAAATGCACAACCTCGCCCGAGGCGGCGCGAGAGGTCAAGATGTCGTGCACGCGCTCACGAAGCGGCATAAAGAACAGCCCGCCGCCAGAAAGCGCCTCAAAGACGGCGTGTTCCACCGAACCCAGCTCATCTAAGGCCTGCGTGCGGGAAGAATCGGGCAGGGTCAGCTCGGCGGATTCGGCAAGATGCAGGCTCACCCAGCCGTCATTGCCGGAGATTTCGCCTTCGCCGCGCCAAAGTACCTCTCCGCTGGCCAACAGACTATCTAAGAGCTGCGGCGAATAATCACGCACCCGGGCTGGCAAGACGAGGGTCTCCAAAGCGGAGGCGGGTACACGCACCCCGGCCAGCTGATCGATGACCGTCAGCAAGCCCTCGCGACCCTCTAACGCCTCGGCGGATGAACCTTTGCTCTCGATGAGAACCTGAACCGTGCGTTCGGGCTCGTAATACGCACCGTACTCGGTGGTTTCCGCGAGCCTGCGCGAAACCTTGACCGTCTGCGCACGCACTCCCTGCCAGGCGGGCAGGAACGCGCCATAAGCACGCTGCGGTACCGGCTCAATCTCGCGGCGCAGCGCCGCCAACGACCGGGCACGAAGCAGGCGAAGCACCTCGGCATCCACCCATTCCAGGCTTGCCGTGGGCGCGGGGGAGAGCGGTATCGTATCGGCTGCCTCCACGCGAGATACACGCAGTTCCTCGGGCAGGTACTCGCCCGAGAACAGTCGATTTTGCGTCTCTAAAGCGCGTAAAACCGGCAGAATAGCACCCGAACCCGTCGGCGTGATGCGGCTGAAATGGGCGCTCGCCTCGGCTGCGGTAAAGGGGATGTGCGTGCGCGCATACCGCGAGATTAGGTCTTCGAGCGGCGCGGCGACCGGCATGAGGTACGCCTGAGCAATCCCGACCGGAAGCGGCAGCCCTAGCCCGTCGCGCAGCCGGGCGGCGTCTTCCACTGCGGCGTAGATCGGTTCCGTGCTACCCGCTATATTTGAGTGCGGATTGATAACGAATGCCCTGCGGGATGCGACCAGCTCTTCGGCAAGCGTGCGCGCCTCTTCGGCGGTGGCGTGCGGGGTAGTTTCAAGGTCTTCTTCCGGTAGACCCTCGGTGGTATTTTCGGCTGAGTGCCCGGTTTCATGTGAAATATCAGCCTTTTTAGATCGACTTTCGCTGCCTTTTGGGGTGCTCCAAGAGACCTCGGGCACGGCCTCAACCCCGGACCCCTCATTCCCGCGCAGCCGTAGCGCCAGCTCCCTCGCCGTGAGCGGACCGAGCTGGCGCAGAAGATCCGCCACGCCCTCAACCCCGCGTGCCCGATACTTCGCCCCGGTGCGCTGAAGACGCTCCTGAACCTCAAGAATCACCTGTGGATCCAGCAGATCGCGCAGCTGAGCGGTACCCAGCAGCTCTGCCAAAAGCGCCGGATCCAGTGCCAAGGCGGCAGCGCGGCGTTCGGCGGCGGGCGCATCCGTATCGTAAATATGCTCCGCCACGTACTCGAAAAGCATGGTGCGGGCAAAAGGCGAAGGCCCCTCGGTCTGCACCTGCGACAGGCTGATGCGCCGCGCGGCAATATCCCGATGCAGCTGAAGAAGCGCAGGAACATCATATACATCCTGCAAGCATTCGCGGGCGGTTTCCAGCAGAATCGGGAACTCGGGGTATTTGCGCGCAACATCTAGCAGCTGCGCCGAACGCTGGCGCTGCTGCCATAGGGGAGTGCGCCTGCCCGGATCACGGCGCGGCAGAAGCAGGGCACGGGCGGCGCTCTCTCGAAAACGAGATGCGAAAAGCGCCGATTCGCCCACACGATCCTTGACAATCTCCTCTAGCTCATCAGGCTCGAAGAGAAAAAGCTCAGCACCCGGCGGAGTATCTTCCACCGCAGGAATACGCAGCACAATACCGTCATCTGCCGCAAGTGCGCTGGCATCAATACCGTACCGTTCCTGCACGCGGGTGCCCACCGCTACAGCCCAAGGTGCGTGCACCGGATACCCGTACGGCGAATGCAAAATAACGCGCCAATCTCCCAGTTCATCGCGGCAACGCTCCACCACAAACCGCGTATCGGTGGGGACCACACCGGTAGCCTCGCGCTGCTCCCGAATATAAGCGAGCAGATTATCGCTCGCCCAAGAATCCAGCCCTAACCGGGTCAGCTCAGCGCGTATCGCAGCCGTCGCTGAGGCGTCTTCGCCCCCGGACTCAGCGCCCGCAGACTTCGCTAACTCGCGGGTAAACTGCCCCAACCGACGGCCCAACGCCACCGGGCGGCCCACCCGCTCACCATGCCAAAACGGCAGACGCGAAGGCTCACCGGGTGCAGGGCTCACGCGCACCGCATCGTGCGAGATGTCCTCGATACGCCAACTGCTCGCACCCAAGGCGATAACATCGCCCGCCCGCGATTCGTAGACCATTTCCTCGTCCAGCTCTCCCACCCTTTTGGGCGCCTTGGAATCCTCAGAACTGGCCAGGTAGACAGGAAAAAGCCCACGATCGGGAATCGTCCCGCCCGAAGTTACTGCAAGCCGCTGCGCACCGGGCCGCCCCTCAATCGTGCCGCTTGGCGCATCGGCGGTGGCGGTGCGATCCCAAATAATGCGCGGGCGAAGTTCCGCAAACTCGTCGGAAGGGTACCTGCCCGCCAGCATTTCTAAAGTACTGTCATAGAGCGCGCGCGAAAGGTTCGCGAAAGGGGCGGTGCGGCGCAGCGCCTCGTACCAGGCATCCACCCCGATAGGTCCCAGAGCGCAGGCGGCGACGGTCTGCTGGGCAAGCACATCCAGCGGGTTTGCGGGAACGGTAAGCGGTTCTAAAGACCCGGCGAGCATACCGGACAGAGCCACGGCAGAGCCCAACAAATCCCCGCGATGCTTCGGATAAAAAAGCCCGCGCGAAACCTCGCCCACGCGGTGCCCGGCACGACCCACCCGCTGCAGACCGGAAGCCACCGACGGCGGAGACGCCACCTGAATAACCGCATCCACATGCCCCATATCGATGCCGAGTTCCAGGGAACTTGTGGCGACCACGCACCGCAGCGAACCATTCTTGAGGGACTCTTCGATAAGCGTGCGCTGATCCTTCGCCACCGAACCGTGATGCGCCCGCGCCAGCGGCGCAATGTCCGGTTCCTCACCAATATCAGGCAGAGGCTCACCCGCAAGCTCGCGCCGTGAGAGCTCGCGGCGCACATGAATATCGTTGAGAGCCGCGGTAAGTTTTTCGGCGAGCCCACGCGAGTTCACGAACACGATTGTAGAACGATTATTCTCGATATCGTCCACGATGCGTTCCTGAACATAAGGCCAAATCGAGGCACGATACCCGGATGCGCGCTCGCCCTCACCGCCCGGCTTCCGTGCTCCTGCACTCGCCGTTGTGCTCGCAGTACCGTCTTGTTCGGCAGAGCTGTTCGGCAGTTCAAGAGATAATCCTTCTTCGCCGGGGAAGGTGCCGATAGCATCCGCAAGAGTATAGGATGGCGCTTCGTCGGCTGCCTGAACCTGCAAATCCGGGGCGTTCGGGGCTGAACCGGGCGAATCCTGTCCGCGTGGTGCCCGATGCTCCCCGGGCGCATAGCTGCCCTGCCCGTAATCGTTTGCCCCGCCGAGCGCCGCCATATCCGGCACGGGTACCGAGAGCCGCAGATCCCAGCGCTTGGGCACCTGCCGCGCCACGATCGTTACCGGGTGCACCCCGCCTAAAAATGTGGCGACGGCTTCGGGCGGGTTCACGGTTGCCGACAGGCCGATGCGCTGCACCGGCCGCTCCACCAGCTGATCGAGCCTCTCAAGGGACACCGCCAGATGCGCCCCGCGCTTAGTCCCCGCCAGGGCGTGCACCTCGTCCACAATCACGGTTGTCACACCGGTGAGTGTCGAACGTGCCGCAGAGGTCAGCATAAGGTAGAGCGACTCGGGGGTGGTCAGCAGAATATCGGGCGGGTTGCTGATCAGCTGCCGCCTCTCGCGCGCCGGGGTGTCACCGCTCCGAATACCCACGGTGATATCGGGTGGGGTTCGCCCGGCTTCCTTCGCCGTATGCGCAATCCCCGCAAGCGGCGCACGCAGGTTGCGTTCCACATCTGCCCCGAGTGCTTTCAGGGGCGAAACATACAGGATGCGCGTACCGCTTGCACGCTGTTTCTTGGTCTTTTGTGTTTCCCGAGCGTCCCCGTTTTTCCGTGCCTGAGTCGATGTCGTGAGCTCGCGCTGGTCCGGTTCTGCGCTTTTGTCGCGGTAGAGCGCATCGAGTGCCCATAGGAAAGCGGCAAGGGTTTTGCCGGAGCCCGTGGGGGCGATAATAAGCGCGTTTTCGCCCTTGCTGATACTCTCCCAGGCGCCTTCCTGCGCGGCGGTCGGGGTGCCAAAAGCGTTGCGGAACCATTGCTGAGTGGCGGGTGAGAAAGGTTCTAGAGCGTCGGGCATGGTCCCATTATCTCGTATATGCCCCGGATTCTCCTTGAAAGTTTTTTGAGCGTGGCACATATTACAGGGGCAATTGTGCGCGAATACAAGACTTTTCCGTGTGATGGGGCCATAATAATTGAATATGTACATTACGTACATCATAAAATTTTACACGTAAAGTAATTTATTTCACTGAAAGGACACAGGTATGACCCGCTTGACCGAAGACCAGATCACCGCTCTCTTTCGCGAACCTCGCACTGTGAGCGCATTCACCGATCAGCCCGTCACCGATGAACAGCTGCAGAAGATCCAGGAGATCGCCTACCTGGGGCCCACGGCCTTCAACAGCCAGCCCCTGCGCATCACCTGGGTGAAGACTCCCGAAGCTCGCGAGCGCCTGGTCAAGCACATGATGGACGGGAATAAGGAGAAGACCCTCAACGCCCCCGTGACCGCTGTGCTGGCTTTCGATAAGAACTGGCAGAAGCGCTTTGGGGAATTCGCACCCCAGGCCGCTGCCTTCGAATCCTACTACGAGGCTGAAGAGGCACGTATTCCCGCGGGCGCGCTGAGCTCTGCACTTCAGGCTGGCTACTTCCTGACCGCCGTGCGCGCTCTTGGCCTGGATGCGGGCCCCATGACCGGCGCGGATTTCGATGGTATTGCCGCTGAATTCTTTGAAGGCACTGACCAGCAGCCCTTCCTCGTCGTAAACCTGGGCTATGGTGTGGCTCCCGAGTATCCGCGCGGTACTCGTTTTGAGTTTGATGATGTAACCCGCAGCATCTAAAAGCTGTGCTTCGCTCTTGCTGAGGTGCCGAGGTGCGCCTTCCGTCCCCAGCGGGAATAAACCGCAGGAATCCGGCATATATACATGTACTCAGAGACCTGCGAATATGTGATGTACCGGTGGCTGCCGTATCTGATGATGCGGCAGCCACCGGTTTTTGCTGGGCTCTGAGGGAATGGGGAACTGCCGCGGCGTGAATTCTGGGGGTAGCTTTATGGTGCGAACCGGTGCATGATGGAAAGAACGGCGCGGTAGCCTTACGGGGGACGAATAGATTCACCATGTCGAGAGAACCTGACGTTATAGGAAAGGATATGAGAGATGACCCGTTTATCTGAGGACCAAATCACCGCTCTTTTCCGTGAGCCCCGAACTATGCGTAAATTTACCGATCGGCCCGTCACTGATGATCAGCTTCGGGAGATTCAGGAGCTTACCTATCTGGGACCTACGGCCTTCAATAGTCAGCCTTTGCGTATCACATGGATCAAGAGCCCCGAGGCACGTGAGCGCCTGGTCAAGCATCTGATCGAAGCTAATCAAGAAAAGGCTCGTCAGGCACCTGTCAACGCCATACTCTCATACGATAAGGCGTGGATAGACCGTGCAGATGTGTTTAACCCCCGCGCGGCAGAGACTATTAGGAGCTACTGTACAACCGAGGAAATTGTTACCTTTGCCGCTCAGCAGAGCGCCAACCTGCAGGCCGGTTACTTTATGACCGCTGTGCGCGCCCTTGGTCTAGACGCCGGTCCCTTATGGGCCGATTTTGAGGGGCTGTACGAAGAATTTTTTGCGGGGACCGACGAGCATCCCATTCTTGTGGTGAATTTAGGGTACGGCGTTCCAACCCAGTACCCGCGCGATACCCGGTTCGGATTCGATGATGTAACCCGCAGCCTCTAGCGGCTCGTGCATCTGCACCAGGATGCACC
Organism: Rothia sp. HMSC064D08; assembly: GCF_001809525.1. Classification (NCBI taxonomy): domain Bacteria; kingdom Bacillati; phylum Actinomycetota; class Actinomycetes; order Micrococcales; family Micrococcaceae; genus Rothia; species Rothia sp. HMSC064D08. Next base: position 282,998 of record NZ_KV797887.1, read on the forward strand.
GCCTACCGGTTTTGTGACGAAGTTTGACGGAATCTATCGGGAAAACCCCTGTGGCTATGCGTTGAAGCTGAGGCGGGTGCACTATGGAAAAGGGGAGTGGTGCGTAACGTGCCTCTTGCTCCATATGCCGCATACTCGCCGAAAGGGAAAGAATGTGAGCTCACGCAGTGCTGCCGACCGGGGCATCGAACCGGAGCCCTATCTCGCGAATCCGAGCCGCCAGTCACGCCTGTCCCGTGAACAGCGTGAGGCGCTATATGAACTGCCCCGCACCTCGTATCAGTTCAGCGATGATCCGGTGACTGAAGAGCAGCTTCGTGAGATTTATCGGCTTACCGCGCTCGGGCCTACCGCCTACAACAATCAGCCTTTGCGCATTACGTGGGTGCGCTCGAAGAGTGCGAAAGAACGCCTTTTGGGATATCTTCACGAAAGTAATCGCGATGCTGCCGCCAGCGCGCCCGTGAATGCGGTTCTTGGGTACGACAAGAATTGGCAGAAACGGTTCGCCGAGTTCGCTCCGCACGCCGTGGCAGCGCAGGAGTTCTTCGAGGCTGAAGAAGAGCGCATTCCGCTGGGCAGGCTAAACGCACAGGTACAGGCGGGGTACTTTATTACCGTGGTGCGTGCGCTAGGTTTAGATGCCGGGCCTATCACCGGCGTAGATTTTGAGGCTCTTGCCGCCGACCCCGTTCTGCTCGGCGGTGCAGATCAACAGCCTTTCCTCGTGGTGAATCTCGGCTATGGTTTGGGCCCCTATCGGGCACGCGGGCTGCGCTTTGACTTTGAGGATGTCACGCGCACTGTTTAATTTCCGTGCTTCGCGTCCCGCCACGAGATTTTCCTGCGCTTACGGCAGCCCTGAAACGCGGCGGCGTATACCACGTGCGAGCGAGTTCCTAGCGTTTTCCTTTCATCTGGTGGTCTATCTCATAGATAGGTAAGAAATATTTCCGTATCAGGGTGATGAGGTGGAAAACTTAGGTAAACCTCGTGTATAAATAAAGCATTGTGTAGATGCTGAAGAGGCGGTTCCTGTATGAGGAACCGCCTCTTGCTGTTATCGCTTCTTCTCGAAGCGCATCATTCGTGTGCTGAGTGGTTACGAACCGAACTGTCCCACGGACAACTGCTGAACCTTGCCGGTGCACGCCTCAGAAGAAGCAGAGACCGTCGTCCAGTTGCCGTCACCGGGAACCTGAACTAAGAATCCGTGTGCCATCGTCGGTGAACAGTTCTTACCCAGCGGACCAGCGTTGACCGAGGTCACTGGGGCGTTTGTAGATTCACCTGTGTGCAGAAGCGTGCCGGTGGGGTTCGTCGAACCTGCCGCCGGGCGTGCTGGTGAGCCAATCTGACTGAAATTAGAATCTGCATAGACAACCGTCGGGTTACCCTTGAGCACACAGGGCTCCTCAGAAACGTTCGTGAACGTCAGAATGAATTTCCGGGCTCCGGGGGTGCCCTTATCTTCGGAAACAGAAACCGAAAGATCGGTGATCTGGCAGGCTGACGCTAGGAGTGAACCTGAAGAACCGGTTGCTGAACGCCCTGGCTGTTTAGCTTCTGGGCTGGACGATTCTTCAGTGCCGTTATCTCCATCGTTATTCGATGAAGAGCCATCCGCATCTTTGCTTTCCTCGCCGGATGAACTCTTTTTATCGTGAGAATCCTTAGAATTGGAGTCTTTTTTCTTAGCCCCATCCTCGGAATGTTCATCGTTTGAGTGAGAGTCGTTATTATCTGTGGGGTCATCCTCAGGGCTTTGAGAACTATCCCCGCCCGCAGTACTGATAGAACCGGGGGACACAGAATGCGCCGGGTCGGAAGCACGGGTAATTTTACCCTGAGCAACGCTGGCGGATGCGCTCGGTGAAGCGTCAGTCTGCGCAGAATGATCGGCATCGGAAACGCCGCAACCTGCCAGCGTAAGGGCGCAAAGAAGTGCGGTTGCGGAGTAGAGTATCTTAGCCGAACTCGTCATATTACATCGCCGCCTGCAATTGTATAGAGGCGCCATCCATGCCGGGTGCGTATTCCACCTGGCAGCAGAGGCGCGAGTATTCGTTAGCTACGTCGTCTACCATGTCGAGGAGATCCTCCTCAGCGTCGGTACGATCGCCTGAAGCCGCGTAGTGTTCTGGATCAATAAAGGTATGGCACGTGGCACAGGATGCGTTGCCACCGCATGTTGCGAGCACGGGGAACCCGTTCGCCTGTACAGCTTCTAATAGAGTCTGGTGATCCTCCCATTCGATCTCTCGGCTGTCACCGTCTTCTCCGGTTACATTGATCTTCACGCTCACGCGCGTGTCCTCCTCACATTGTGTAGATGCACCTCTATTGTAAACTCAGAGCTTACCCCGTAAAACTTTGCGACGGGGGTATGACAGAGGTGTACCCGCGAGAAGAGTACCAAGGTTAACTCTATGATGCAGTGGTGCCGTGCACAGCATATCCGTGACCCGTGCACCCTAGTGAACGAGTCGAAAATGGTGAATGAGAGTGCCTTTGTTCTGGAGGTTATTCCTCGAAATCTTCCTCTGTTTCCAGGGCATGCACGATACCGCGGCAGGTATCTTTGGGATTGGCGTATCGCAGGTCCACACCAAAAATCTCGCGGATCTGACGGGCCGAATTTAGATGCCAACGTTGGCTGTCGGAGGGGGTCACAGATGTGGTAGCTTTCATACCCGGTGCCAATTTTTCGTGACGAATATCGTAGTGCTTGCCACCCATCGTAATCGTAAAACCGTGACTTTCCAGAAGATTCTTAAAAGCGTGAATATCGTGCGGAATCTTAACGCCACGCTGCGACTTGGTGCCGCGCATCCTAGGCTGCGACTCGAAGGGGTTGCGTGTTTTCACCACACCCTTGCGCACGCTGACAATCTTATGGTTGGTGTTTGAGAACTCTACCGAATAGCCGTGCAGGGAGTACACGGTACGGTTTGTACCCGGAATTGGGCGGCGATCATTCGCCTCTTCGAGGATGCGCTCCACAAGTTCTGCTGTGAGTCCCAGGGCGCTCAGCTGTTTCTCGGCATCAGGGGTGAGCTCGTAGTGTCCGCTGGGGGCGCTGAGCGTGGAGCCATCAAAAGGATGTACCGAGATAACCTCGGAGGTATTCGCGTTCAGAACGGCGGTGTACCCGAGGCGCCGGTTTGAATAATGCTGAACCTCACGTCCGAAACGGTTTTCCTGGGCGGATTCGTCGCGGCGTTCGCTGTCTGGGGCCGTAATGAGCTCAAGGACGAGTGCGTACCCCAGGTTGTTGCGCATCATATGATCGATGACACCCGGCAGTACCGGGTAGATGCGGTCGCCCGGCGGAACGTCGCCGTAGAAGTCATTCTCAATCTGTTCGGCAATGCGTTGGTTCTCGTGCGGAACCTCAAGCAGGGGAATAAGCTGCTGACCTGAGGGTTTAATTGTGGGCTTGACCGCCGCAGGCTTGGGGGCGTTGCGATAGGCGGTCACCAGCGCCTCGTTTTGGACAATAAATTCTGAGGCAAGAAGCGGCATGATGGTGAAGTAAAGCTCCGCAGCCTCCGGGGAGATTTTGCGCCGTGCATCCAGCAGGCTTTCACCCTCGGGGTTCTGTATAGTCCAGGTACCCTCCTGCTCGGTGTATTCGTATCGCGCTAGGTGGGAGAGCTCCTGCAGGCGGGCATAAAGCTCGACGGGAATGTCTATTTTCTTGTTCATAAGGTGCTTTCCTCCTAACCCCTATGAGGCTGTGGCGTTTGATTCTAGAGAATTTTCCGGGGTATCTTCAGCACCGTTGGCGTCGGTATCTGTGACGGATTGTCGAATACTCATGACGATGCGGTTATCGGGCGATATCGTAACCTGTATACCGCTTCCGTGATATTCGCGCGTCCAATCGAGGTTTACCCGTACCTTCTCGGGAGAGTTGATGGCGGAGACCATCGCATCGAAGGCCTCGCCGCCGTGGGTTTTAAGATAATTCTGCGCACCGGAGGTGAAATCGCAGGCGGTAATATCGGGGACGCCAAGAAGCTCGCGAGCGGCTTCGGGGCTGTATTCTGTGCCGCTTCGTCCATCAAAATCATCAAACTCGTCAAGGGCGGTGATAACGGTCATAGACGCGGTATTGACATCGACTCGGTAATCGTTGTGGCGGAACCGAATAATCCAACCGTTAATGCGTTCGGCGCGGCCCAGTGTGATAACTTCGCGGATAGTCACCAGATCGATATTGTCTTTTTTGAAAGTCTCCAACCGTCCCGAATCTACACGATAGTTGGCGGTGCGTTCGGCCTTGGTGATGGGATCATTCAAAGAAGGCAGCGCGGTCTTCTGCGTGTGTCCGTATACCTGGGCGGGATGCTGCGCACCGGATGCTGAAGTCTGTGAACCCGCTGGCTTTGGCGTTTGTGAAGAAGCCATCTCGGGCTGCGGGGTTGTACTCTCCGCTGAGGACTGTGCTGCTTGGTTCGTGCGCAGCTGCTGCAGGTATTCTTCAATGCGCGGAGGAGTATAGGTGAGCGTGCTCTTCTTCTTGAACATCGCGGGAGAAGGCATGCGGGCGATGCCGGGCGTGGGAACTTGCGGCTGTTCATGGGACGGTACCGGCTGGGCCTGCTCTAGGGGAGTGGGCACCGTAGGGACGGGTATGGGGCCAGTCTGCGTCGTATCTGCGCTATCATCACTCGCAGGTGCCTCCATCATGTCGGCGGGAGTATCCACCGCGGCGCTAATCGTGGTTTCGGGAACTAGCGGCAGAGAACCGGTGACAACCTCGTCGGCCTGAGCTGCACTAACTTCTTCGTGCTCTTGGGTTGAGAAAGAAACAATATCGTCGGCGTTTTCAATACGGTGTCGAAAATTCTTATACAGTATCTCGGATGCGGCACTGAACAGCTTCTCGACGGATGCAGATTCGGCGGGTGCACAAGGACACAGAAGCTCGGTCTGATCTTCGCTATAGACTGCCCAGTGAGCGCATCGGTGATTTGCCGGATAGTATGTAATATCTTTTAGCTGAGCAATATCTATGAGGGAACCCACTAGGGATTGCGGTATCGTGAGCTGAACCATGATGTTGACGCTCCTTCGCTGTTGAAATACTTTCCCTGGAAAATTGGGGTGTATCCAGATTACCGGTATTTTTGAAGCCTGTCTTGGGACGACGGTGTTTTTAATCCCCTAGCAGATAAAAGCGGTGTTAGAGCTTGTGGCACACCGGAAACTGAGGGGCAGGCTAAGTATTTACGCGATGCGTCTGGTTGTACTGATCATATGGATAGCCGAAATTTCATAGGCTGATTTTGCGCTGAAACCCCCGATAGTCACTGCTTCTGAAGGCATGGGTATAGCGCCTGAGGCGAAGCTGCTTGTAGATGTGAATGCCTGCATGTTATGACTCAGAAGGATCGGATCGTGGTTCTCTATACTCATCAATTATACGCTATTCAATAGTTGTTTTAGGGTATAGAAACGGCGAAATCCCCGGCGATTACTCGCCGAGGACTTTCAAACTGCCACATCTGCAGGCTTTGATAGACAGCAAAAAAGCCCTTCCTTGAAAGGAAAGGCTTCGTTCGTACGCCTGAAGGGATTCGAACCCCCAACCTTCTGATCCGTAGTCAGACGCTCTATCCGTTGAGCTACAGGCGCATGCTCCTCGCGACCGGGCTTATAACCACCCGTCGCAGCAACAAACAATACTATACGGGCACCCTTGATAGTGCGCAAGTCGAAAAAGAGTGTTAGTTCTAACAAAAACCCTCAACTATTACTCACAAAGTTCTTAAAAACGGCATAAAAACCGCGTAATTTCAATGTTTTTGCGGGGTGAGAAAATTTTTCAAAAAATTTTGGAATTCGTGGGAACGCTCGGGATTATTCGGTGAAGCTGCGCCGCATCCACAAGCAAACCAACTTAAGGACAAGAGCGCTGCAGTGGGTCAAATATAAAATACTCGACTCATCAGCTAAATGCGCTATTCTAGATGAACACGAGGATGTGGAAAATTCCACGGGCGTGTATTTAAGGAAGCTACACGCCCTCGTTAGTTTAAAACATCCTCACAACACACTGCCTGCCGTGCCAGTGAGGTGCCCGGCAATTCTCAAGACTCAAAGGGGAAATAGGTCAATGACTGACATCTCAACCGGTACTCTTTCTGCAGAACTTGAAAAGAGCCTGCAGAACGCTCCCACAACCCACCCCGAGCTCTTAGCCTGGGTGCGCGATGTTGCAGCACTTACCGAGCCCGACCGTATCTACTGGGTTGATGGTTCCGAAGAGGAATACAACCGACTCGCCCAAGAACTGGTCGATGCAGGTACCTTCGTACGGCTAAGCGATCATGAGTTCCCCAACTCGTATGCAGCGTTCTCTGACCCCGACGACGTGGCACGTGTGGAAGAGCGCACCTTTATCTGCTCACAGACCGAAGAAGGTGCTGGCCCCACCAACAACTGGCGTGACCCCGTGGAGATGAAGCAGACTCTCACCGGCCTTTTCAAAGGTTCGATGCGCGGGCGCACCATGTACATCATTCCCTTCGTCATGGGCTCTTTGAAAGCAAAGAACCCCAAGATGGCGGTCGAAATTACCGACTCCGCCTATGTGGTGTGCTCAATGCGCATTATGGCAACTATCGGCAAGGATGTGCTCGCGAAACTGGACGAGACCCAGGGCTTCTTCGTGAAGGCGCTTCATTCCGTAGGCGCCCCGCTTGAGCTCGGGCAGGCAGATGTGCCCTGGCCCTGCAACCCCGAGAAGTACATTGTGCAGTTCCCCGAGACCCGCGAAATCTGGTCCTTCGGGTCGGGCTATGGCGGCAACGCGCTGCTGGGCAAGAAATGCTATGCACTGCGTATCGCCTCGGTTATCGGTCATGATGAGGGCTGGATGGCTGAGCACATGCTCATCCTCAAGGTCACCAACCCTGAGGGCATTACCCGCTACATCTCCGCCGCGTTCCCCTCTGCCTGCGGTAAAACCAACTTTGCGATGATGGATCCCACCATCGACGGCTGGAAGGCCGAAATGGTCGGCGACGATATCGCGTGGATCGAATTTGACGAGAACCACCAGGCTCGCGTCGTTAACCCCGAGGCGGGTCTTTTCGGCGTGGCGCCCGGCACCGGTTACTCCACTAACCCCAACGCCATGAAGGCAATCTCTAAGGGCAATACTATCTTCACCAACGTGGCGCTCACTGATGACGGCTCCGTATGGTGGGAAGGTAAGACCGACGAGGCACCCGCGCACCTGACCGACTGGACCGGCAAGGACTGGACTCCTGAATCGGGGCGTCCCGCAGCGCACCCCAACTCGCGTTTCTGCACCCCCGCATCCCAGGTGGATATGCTCGCTCCCGAGTACTACGATCCCGAGGGCGTGCCGCTGAGCGCCATCGTGCTGGGCGGTCGCCGCAAGACTACCGTGCCGTTGGTCTCCGAGTCCGACAGCTGGGAACAGGGCGTCTTCCGTGCGGTCACCCTCTCCTCTGAGACCACAGCAGCCGCAAAGGGCGCCGTCGGCGTGGTTCGCCGCGACCCCATGGCAATGCTTCCCTTCATCGGGTACAACGCGGGCGACTACTTCCAGCATTGGATCGATCTTGGTAAGAAGCACGGTGCCGAGAACATGCCGAAGGTCTACTACGTGAACTGGTTCCGCCGCACCCCCGACGGCAGCTTCGCATGGCCCGGCTTTGGTGAAAACTCCCGCGTGGTCAAGTGGATCTTCGACCGCCTCGACGGCAAGGGCGGCGGCACGCAGACTTTCCTGGGCACCGTACCCACGAAGGAAGACCTCGACCTGACCGGTCTGAGCATCAGCGATGAAGAACTTAACGCAGCACTCGCCGTTTCAAAGGATGAATGGGTGGCCGAGCTGCCCGGCATTGACGAATGGTTAGCGAAGTTCGGCGATAAGCTCCCCGCAGAGGTCAAAGCTGAGCGTGACGCCTTGGCAAAGTCTCTTGAAGACTAAGGAACATTCGACAATATGACATCACGGTGGGGTGGGATGCGCTGACAATGCGTATCCCACCCCACCGTTTGTGAAAGCCTGCTCTTACATTGTTGTAAAGCGCTCCCACCGATTGGGTGTGCAGCGCGTACAGTATGATATGGCATACTCAGGCGTGTGGGATGGTGCACACTTTATGCAGAAAAGGTGTAAATATCCACCAATGCCTTAAAATATTGCTATACAGACTCCGCATTTTGTGTGCAGTAAAGCCATACCTAATTTTCGTGCGGGTGGTACGAAGACTAGAATTTTCCGGTAGAACGGACAAGCCCTATATTATTTAGCCCTCAATAAACTGTTGAAAGGAGATACGAAGCATGCGCCTGACGGCTTTTTCAGACGTATCACTACGTATTATGATGCTTCTTTCTTCCTTGCAGGAAGGGGAAAAACTCTCGACTCAGAGGATCTCGGAGGGAGTCGGAACCCCTTATAATCACGTCGCAAAATCTGTGGCGTTCCTCGTCAATCAAGGGTTGCTTGAATCTACCCGTGGGCGATCCGGTGGCGTCCTGCTGTCGGAGACGGGGCGCAAAGCGACCGTGGGGCAGGTACTTCGTAGCACCGAGGGTGATATTCCTATGATCGAATGCGAAGATGAAAACGGCAACTGTCCCCTAGATAGTTTTTGTCGTCTGCGAACGGTTTTAGCCCGCGCTCGTGAAGCTTTCTATGCTTCTGTTGATGACGTTGTTATCTCTGAACTTCCCGCCGGAGCGCGGCCTGCTGGGCCCGTTTTTGTGGAACTGGGGTTGGGGCCGCTCGTGCACGAGCCTACGGAACGAGAGCTGCCGCCCGTACCTCCCCGGCCTGCAGTAGCATCGCATTAAAGATTAAAGTCTCAGGGTGACAAATGTTTGTTGCTCAGAGAGTAGATGCACTATGCGAGAGAAAGTAGCGGATAAACCGTGAAAGCGTGGAGTTTTCTCTTTTGATAGCTTGCCTCTGTCAAGGGTTGGCACCGTAAGAATATACATTGACCGTATGTGCCCGGTGTCCGTTTAAGAAGGCAGGTATGTGACCTGAGTCCGCCTCCGTAAGAGGGGCAGGTGACTGATATGCCAGTTTATACGTTGTAGAACAACACTGCTGTTCACCCTGCGTGAAACCTAGCGTCAAGGTACAAAATTATTTTTATTCACATCACGGTATATCGCGGTGAAAATAATCACATAAACACTACTATGTAAAACACACTATCTGATACAAAGGCATTCTAAATATTTCACGCCGCAAGAAAACACCATCTTAGCAAACAATAAAAGGTGATAACCTAAAAAGGTTTACAAGCAAAATATCACTAAAATCTAAGAAAGAAAGGCGCACATCCCTCATGCTTTCCGAAAAATCACGCCCGGTTATCGAGGCAACCCTGCCGATTATTGCAGAGCGTATCGGGCACATTACACCAGACTTCTACGAGCGTATGTTCGCCGCCCGTCCCGACCTGATGGACGGGCTCTTCTCTCGGTCGTCTCAGCTCGAAGGCACCCAACCGAAGGCGCTTGCTGGGTCCATCGCGGTCTTCGCTTCCTACATTATGGAGCACCCCGATTCCTACCCTGACGAGGTGCTTTCCCGCGTGGCACATAAGCACGCGTCCCTAGGGCTTCAAGAGAATGAATACCCGACCGTCTACAAGTATCTTTTTGAAGCGATTGCCGCAGACCTGGGCGAAGCAGCAACTGAAGAGGTCGTGGATGCCTGGAGCGAAGTGTACTGGCTCATGGCGAACGCCCTGATCAAGATCGAAAAGGGACTCTACGCATCCCAGGCAAATAATGTTACCCACGCGCCCTTCAAAGTTGTTGATCGCCAAGAAACCGGCGATAACGTGGTCGTGCTGACCTTTGAACCTGCCGATAACACCCCTATGACTGAGGCGAAAGCAGGCCAGTACATTTCCATTATTACGAAGGCACGTGATGGTCTGCGCCAGCCCCGCCAATACACCCTGCTTCCGTCCGATAAAAACCAGCGTCGTATCGGAGTGAAGCTCGATCCGAACGGCGAAATGACTTCGATCATTCACGGGCTCAAGATTGGCGATGTCGTCGAGATTTCCAACCCTTACGGTGACCTCACCCTGGAGGGCTTCGGCTCTGCGGATGCGCCCCTCTACCTTTTCTCAGCGGGTATCGGCGTAACCCCTATGATTAGCTTCCTCAATGAGCTGATTGAGTCCGGTTCTCAGCGTCAGGTAACCGTGGTTCACGCTGACCGTCGCCTTGATACATGGCCGCTGCGTGAGGAAATGACCGAGCTGATCGAAAAACTTCCTCACGGTAAGCTCATCTCGTTCATAGAAGACGAAGAAACTGGCGATTACCGTGGCCGTGTGGACATCGCAAAGCTGGGCGTACCTGCGGAGGCAAACGTATACCTGTGCGGTCCGCTGCCGTTCATGAAGGGCGTGCGTTCCGCTCTCGTGGATGCAGATGTACCGGCGCAGAATATCAATTATGAGATCTTTGGACCGGATCAGTGGATGCTGCGCTCGTAAAGGCTACTTTGGCGTGTAAAAGTTTGGATACGGAATAGAGAACGCGCCAGGGCTGTAAGGCGATCGTATAACCCAGCATCAATAATGCATAGAAGAAGGGCGGATACCGATAATAATCGGCATCCGCCCAAAATAATGTGAGCTCAAAGAACTACTGGCGCACCAGAGCCAGAATCTCGTCGCGCACGCGCTCCATCGTGGGGGTATCCGGTGCTTCAAGGTTCAGACGCAGGAACGGCTCAGTATTGGAAGGCCGCAGATTCGCCCACCAGCCTTCTTCGGTATTGGTGAAGGTGGTACCGTCGGAGTCTTCGACCTTGACAGGCGCGCCAGCGTAGTGCGCGCGTACACGGTCTACCGCGGCTGCCTTGTCCTCAATCTCGGAGTTGATCTCGCCGGATGCGACATAGGGGGAGTAGCTGGCGCTGATCTCGGAGAGCGCCTGGTTACCGCCGCCGAGGGCCGCGAGCACGTGCATCGCGGCGAGCATGCCGGTGTCTGCGTTGAAGAAGTCCTTGAAATAGTAGTGCGCGGAGTGCTCACCGCCGAAAATACCGGATTCTTCAGCCATGACTGCCTTGATGAAGGAGTGACCCACACGGGTTTTCACGGCGCGTCCACCGAGCTTTTCGACGAGCTCGGGTACAGCCTTGGACGTGATGAGGTTATAGATAATAACCGGCTGTTCGTTGCCTTCCGCCTTAGCGCGCGCGATTTCACGTTCTGCCACGAGCGCGGTAATGGCGGAGGGGGTGACCGCGTTACCCTTCTCATCAATCACGAAGCAGCGGTCGGCATCGCCGTCGAAGGCAAGACCGATGTCTGCGCCGTGCTCAACAACCGCCTTCTGCAGATCGACAAGGTTGGCGGGTTCAAGCGGGTTAGCCGGGTGGTTCGGGAAGGTGCCGTCAAGCTCAAAGTAAAGGGGCACAATCTCAAGCGGAAGCGCGGGCAGAAGAGCATCCCCCAAGACGGCGGGTGTGGTCTTACCGCCCATGCCGTTACCCGCATCCACAACAACCTTGAGGGGACGGATATTGGAGAGGTCTACGAGCTTACGCAAGTACTCGGCGTAGGCTTTGAGAACGTCCTTTTCGGTGACGACGCCGGGATTCTCAACGGTAGGAATAGAGCCTTCGTCAAGGTACTTCTGAGCAAGATCACGAATATCGAAAAGACCGGTTTCGGAGGATACAGGAACCGCCCCGGCCTTAGCCATTTTCATGCCGTTGTATTCGGCGGGGTTGTGGCTTGCGGTGAAAGTAACGCCTGCCGCATTCTCAATACCGCATGCGAAGTAGAGCACATCGGTTGAAATGAGACCGATTTTTTGGACGTTTGCGCCGCGTGCGGTGGCACCTTCAGCGAATGCATCCATGAATTCGGGGGAGGAGGGGCGCATGTCACCGCCCACCAAAACGGTCTGACCAGCCAGACCGAGCACATCAACAAAAGCGGCGCCGGTTGCACGCACAGTTTCGTGGGTAATAGTTTCGCCGACGATACCGCGAACGTCGTACGCCTTAAATGAGTCTTTGAGGTTAATAGTAGTCACTCGTTTATTTTAGCGGGTATATCTTCGAAATGTACCTCTATAATTGGTGGGAGTATCCAGAGAATTCCCTGAATTTTATGGGTTTTATATCACGTATGCCGTAGTTTTGGTGATGTTGCGTGTAAAAGTTCCTAGAAAGGCCAAGGCGACATGGGCGAAATTTTTCCGTTGAAGAATAAGATTCAGAATTATGCGTGGGGTTCGCACGAAGTTCTGGGTCGCATGCGCGGTATGCCCGTACCCACAGAAAAGCCGGAGGCTGAGGTTTGGGTGGGGGCGCATCCTGCGGCTCCGTCTGAAGCTACGGTCGATGGGTCCGTGTCGCCGTTGAACGAGCTGGTGGCGGCGCATCCGGACCGTTTTTTGCGCTCTGACCGCGCGAGCGACTGGTTCCCGTTCCTGTTTAAGATTTTGGCTATTGATGCTCCGCTGTCGATTCAGGTTCACCCTACACCGCAGCAGGCCGTCGCCGGGTTCGAGGATGAGCAGGCGCGCGGGATCCCGGCTGATGCACCGCATCGTAACTATAAAGACCGGTACTCTAAACCTGAGAACGTAATCGCCTTAACCCCCATGAAGGTACTGACGGGCGTGCGCCCGCAGGGCGAGCTGCGAGAGCTGGCTGAAGCTTTTGGCGCCGATTGGCTAAGCTCTCGCGTGCAGCTAAGCCCGAAGCAACTGCTGACCGAGATCATTCGTCTTCCGCAGGATGCTGCTGACCGCGCCATAGCGGGTTTGATAAAAGCGGCGCAAAAGCTGATGACACAGGATGGTGTCTCTGTAACGGTGTCGGATGCCGCCGACCTGGTGAACCTGGTGGCGCAGAAGTATCCGGGTGATAAGGGGCTACTCGTCGCGTTTGTGATGAACCTGATGAATCTTGCGCCTGGGGACTCTGCTTTTACCCCGGATGGTCAGGTGCATGCATATGTTTCTGGCACGGCGATTGAGATCATGAACCCCTCGGATAATGTGCTGCGTGCAGGTCTTACCCCAAAGCATATTGATGCGGAAGAACTTATTAAGGTGCTCGGCGAGCATCAGGATGCGCCGGTACTACAGCGCCCGGAGGCGAACGGCTTGGGCGTGGAACAATACGCCATGTGGGATGAACGCATGAGCGTGCAGCATATACGGGTGCTCGCTGACGAATCAGTTGAATACACCTTTGAAGGCACTTCTGCCGCGCTGGTGGTGGATGGTTCGGTCACGATTTCTGCGGGCGAACAGAACATAACGCTGTGTGGCACCGAGTCGGTGCTGCATGCTGGGGATTCTACTTCCGTTACCATCACGGGGGAGGGCGAACTGTATATCGCCCGGTATGTGTAGGATTCGCCCTAGAAATAATGTAGGTTTCGCTCAAAAGGTTAGATTCTTTCCTCGTATTTTGGTTATATACCCTCTGCTCACGATTAAATGAGGGATAAAATTTATACCTTCCTGTAGGATGTAAAATACATCACCGAAATACTGATCTTTCTGATATGCGCATCAGATAGACCACATCAAGAATGAATCTTCAGGAGACCTCCATGAGAACTTCCGGATACAGCTGGTTTACTGGGAAGCTGAGCGAAGACCCTCGTACCACCGATACTATCGTTCTGACTCTTCCCGGATATTTAAGTCTTCTGGCGGAGATGCGCAGGGATGTTTCTACCTTGGAAAGCATTGCGGCTGAACTTGAAGCCGTAACTGTTGTTACGTTGTATTACCAACGAGGCGGCGAAGACTTACCGGATTATCGCGCTCAGACTCTAACCTCTGGGTGGGACGCTGAGTTTATGCGAATTTTTGCGAGGTACAACAATTTTGCACGAATTTGGAACAGCCACAGTTTTAGGGTTCTGGGGTATGTGCCGGTTAAGGTTGGGGAAGGCAAAACTGAAGGACCCGAAACAGATGTATATATGCAGAAAATTACGAAACTTATCGAATTTTGCATGGGATGTGTGAACGGGCTGCGCGAGTACGATTATCCGCTTGCCGAGCTTTCTGAGAATGATCCGGAGCTTGCTGATGAAGAAATTGCAGCTAGTTTACATGCTGGGGCTAATAATAAGAATGCACCTGCGGATCCTCTCCAAGCTCGTGAACGTATAGAATCTGCCATCAAACGGATTGTCGCCATAGAATCGGAGAACCCTTCAAAACCCGATCTGTATCCCTTGAATTCAGATAAGGAAGGTTTTGAGACTCCTGAAGTAGACCAGGCATGGACCCAAGCACACGGTTCCGATATGGTGAATGCCGTGAAAAATTCTACCGATTGGTCACTCAATAATTTCCTAGTCACCTTTATTGAGGCGAAAGAACCCAGTTTGCAGGAATATCGATTCAGTCCCTACGCCGAATCACGATTATTATCCGCTGCTCTATGCTCAGTCATGGATTCGGTAGATAAAGCTGGTATGACCGAGATTGTACGTTCTGGTATGACCTATATGGTTAAATAATATAGGTATCATCGCACAATATTATATTGCTATGATTTTTAGCTTAAGCCTATTCTGCATATACCTATATTTCACCCACCAGAAATATGGGTGTATGTACATAGGAAAATATTAGTATATATTCGGAGCAAAAGAATGAATGATGAAGATTTAAGGACTGTAGAGACGTACCGTCTAGAGTTGTACATGCAAGCATGTGAAAACTTGAGTGCAGAAAACGAAGCGGTGCGCTTAAGCGGTGCCCAAACACTTGTAGGTCTCGGCGATATTTGGCATAGTGATAAAACTTTTCCTGAGGAAACTCGCCGAGAACATGTGCAGAAGATCATCGACACTTTATGCGCCTATATACGATCACCTTTCCACATTGCCACAAAAATTAAAAACAACCTTGAAAAAATTGAAGGCAGGGTTACACGACAAGATATACAGCATGAGATCGATATTCTCGCCACTGATGAGAAAGTTGAATATATAAGCGAACGTAATGTCCGTAAAAATATCCTGCTCTCTATTTATAATCGTGTTCATGTGCCCGCAACAAGTATGAGGCACTTTTGTGAAATTCATTCTGGTGGAAGGGATAATTCAGGCATTTGGTCTTCTTATACCTTTAATTTTTCAGGCTCAGTATTTTTCTATCCCATTCAATTTCGATATGCCCATTGGGGCGCTCGGGTAGATATGAGCGACTGTGTATATCTTGATGCTGTAAGGATGCAACACTCTCGATATATGACTTTTGTGGATTTTAGCCATTCTATATTTTACTGTGATGTTGACCTGAGGGGAATAAGTTATGTGCGTCGTATGAGCCGGCGGATTCTATATATCATGGCAAGGCAGACCTGAGATCTTCATACTATGGAGGGACTGCAAATCTGAGTGGATCTGTGTATTATGATAAAGCTATCTTCGCAGACTCTGTATTTCGACTTTTCTATTTCAAAACTGTGAGCTTTCGAAACTCAATTTATCACAGTAAAGTAAATTTTAGATATTGTTTTTATCATGAAGATGTAAATTTTAGTGATTCTGTTTATTATGATGTTGTAGATTATAGGTATTCTACATATTTAAGAGAGTCAAATTTTTCTGAATCTACATATTATAAAAGAGTTAATTTTGCTCAGTCTATATACTGGTATTCATTATTTATAAATAACACATATCATGAATACGTGAATTTCAGTGGATCCATCTATGGATGGAGCGTAGATTTCCGAAATTCGTGGTATAGGAATAAACCTAAGTTCTCTTCGTTTAACTCCCGGTGGATAAAACCTTCTTTATTTTCCTTTGAAAGATTAGGAAGGACCCACTATACAGATTTTTCGACCCGAACGGATGAACTATTAGGGGAGAGCCCTGAAGCTCCTTCAATAGAGCCTGCTCCCCAAAACTCTGTTCTACCTGTCGGATGTAGGTTCTTAACAGAAAAAGAACAAAAATACTGTCAAGATACAGTCTACGGCCCATACTTTGACTGTGACCAGCTGCAAAAAGTCCTCGACTGGTTTGCTCCAAAGCTCAAGACTTATCGCAGGAGCAAAAAGTAAGAAGAATTGTAGAGGAACTGCCGCACCCCGAGGGATAGTTATGTCATCCTGGGAAGACCCAACCACAACCTCCGACGACGAAGAAAGACAGCACCGATGGCACGTAAAATCTTCCTCTTAGCCGGTGCGGCGGGTGCCGGTAAGAGCACCTGGGTCGCCGCGCATCCCGAACTTGCTGACCTCACGCATTCTTGGGACGCCGAGCGCCGCAAATGCGGATACATCACCTACACGCTCGATAATCAGCCCGCGCTAGCCCTATCGCAAAACACCAGTGCCGAATCGAAGGCTATCCGCCGGGTGAACGACTGTGTGGAAGAGAATATGCGGCACGGCAACACCGTATTTATCGACAATATGAACGTGCTGCTGCGCAACATGAAAACTTTCCTCGAATTTGCGCGCAAATACTGTTACACCGCATACCTTGTCGATTTTCAGGGCGAACTCACCCTCGACGAACTGTATACGCGCAACAGAACCCGCGAATACACCAAGCGCGTACCTGAAGAGGTTATCGAGACCGCCTACAACAACCACCGCGAGCTGCGCGAGAACTGGCGCAGCATCCTCAAAAACTACCGGGATGTGGTCGCCGGGTACATCGCCCCCGACCAGGTTTTTACCGAACTCTTCACTCCGGTGCGCGTGCTCGATAACTACCATAAAGTAGTCGTGGTCGGCGATATTCAGGGCATGGGTAACGAACTCGAAAAGCTTATCAGCGCCCTCTCACCCGAAACCGGGCTGAGCGATGAAAACATCTGCTGGATATTCGCGGGTGACCTCTTCGATCGCGGGCAAAACCCCGAAAAAGTCTTTGACATCCTTGAACCCGCCCTTGGTACCTTGCCCAACGTGCACCTGGTGATGGGCAACCACGAACGCTCCATCATGCACACTATTAGGGGCGTGCGCCGCTACCGTGACGCCCGCGACACCCTGGATGCGCTCGCCGCCCACGGCGTGTACAACAGCCGAGTGATCGCCATGCTCAACACTGCCGTGAATATGATGCCCTTTACTCTTGGGCAGGAGCGTTATTTCGTGACCCACGCCGGGGTTGCACCGCAGCTCTTCGCGGATTCCCATCGCACGCTGGAAGGCGTAGGGGAGGGGTACCTCACGGGGCTGTATGCAGATGAAACGTTCTATTTGGGTTCTAATCCGTACGCGCAGGCGCGGGCGGGTAAAACCCAGTACGCAGGCTACGAAGACACGCTCAACGACCTAAGCCGGGCCGCCGGTATCACCCAAATTTACGGTCACCGCCCGGCGGCACTCGGTTCGGAAGGATACAGTAATCTCATTCCGTTAGAAAGCAGCGTCGAATTTACTGGCGGCGAGCTGAGCGCCGTGGTGTTCAGCCGCGAGGATAGCGCATCCGGTGCACCCGAAAAAGCCGTGTGGAAGCGCGAAATCGTGAAAATTCCATCGAGCTCCCTCGTCCCCGACCCTTACGCCTCGGGGAGTAGAGCGGAAGGCGCCTCGAAAAATACCGCAAACGGTGCCACAGAACTACTCAACGACGGGCATCGCCTGCTAGAGGAGATGCGCGCCAACCCTAACGTGAACGTGCGCGCCACCGAACCTGCCGGCGTGCTCGCATGCAATTTCACGCGTAAAGCCTTCTACAAGGGCGCCTGGGATAAGACCACCGCCAAAGCGCGTGGGCTCTTTATCCACGCCGAAACCGGCAAAATTGTGGGGCGCGGGTACGAAAAATTCTTCAATATGGACGAGCCCGGGCATGAGAGCGAGGCACAAGTTCGCAAACGCCTCACCTACCCGGCCGTTGCACGCGCCAAAGAAAACGGATATCTAGCGATTATCACGGTCTTCGAAGGTATGCTCACCGTCTACAGTAAGAGCGGAGTAACTGCCTACAGCCGCCACGCCGAAAGCATCCTGCGCGCCGCCCTCACCCAGGAAGAACGCGCCCGGCTTACTGAAGCGCTCACCCGCATGGATTCATCACTAACAGTTGAGGTGGTCGATCCGTTCCGCGACCCGCACATCGTGCCCTACGAACACGTCACGCTCTATCTGCTCGATATGATCGCAAACACCGCGCAGTTCAGGGTGAAACCGGCCCGCTTTGAAGACCTGTGGCTCTCACCGAAAGCCTTCGCGCAGCCGCGCCCCACCGAAGACTACGGCTCCGTACGTATCTCTACCGTCGAAGAAATTCCCCTCAAAGACGACGCCGATTTCACCCGCCTGCTTCAGGATGCGCGTACAAGCGACGCTGAGGGCTGGGTTATCCGCGACTCTACGGGC
Source organism: Rothia sp. HMSC064D08 (assembly GCF_001809525.1). NCBI lineage: Bacteria > Bacillati > Actinomycetota > Actinomycetes > Micrococcales > Micrococcaceae > Rothia > Rothia sp. HMSC064D08. The sequence goes on from NZ_KV797887.1 coordinate 301,371, forward strand.
TATATGGTTAAAATCAAGGCGCCCGGGTACTCCACCACGAAACGCGCCCGCGCAATTCCCGCACTGGTGGACTACCTGCGCGAGCCATCCGAACAGCGCAGGGGCACCCAGGCCGACCGTGAGAAGCTGGAACGCAACGCCGAACGCCTGGGGCTGAACCTCAGCGACTATATTGTCTCCACCATCAGCAGACACTATACATGGGATTTACCGCGGCTGGCACCGCATCTGAAAGACCTGCTGCACGGCGTTAACACGCACGGACGGCTGGACTAGCCCACAAGCTGAGGCGGCGCCCGTGAGAACGTGAGCGCCGCCTCAAGCATGTTGCACGGGTCTGCATAGCTATACGTGCGTTACAATTCCTAAACAAGCATTCGTGCCAGCAAACGTGCGAATACCGGGCTTACACGAGTAAAGGAATCACCGTGAAAATTATTCTGACCGTAACCGGAATCGACCACGAAGGCATTATCGCCGCCGTCACCACCAAGCTCACGGAACGCCACGTGAACGTGCTTGACGTTTCTCAAACCATCATGGGCGAGTACTTCACCATGATTATGCACTGCTCCTTTGACGACACCGAACAGAACCTCATCGACCTACAGGAGTCTATGACAGCCGTCGAACACGCCCAAAAGGTGCAAATCCGTATTCAAGCGGAAACCATCTTCAAAGCAATGCACAGCATTTAAGGCGCGGGATAACCTCAATGATGAACGACCAAATACTCGAAACCATCCGCATGATCGAGGAAGAAAAACTCGATATCCGCACCGTCACCATGGGCATCTCGCTTCTAGACTGTGCTGACTCTGATGGCGATGTGGCACGCAGCAAAATCTACGACAAAATAACCTCCCGCGCTAAAAACCTGGTGAGCGTATGTGAAGGTATCGAAGTTGAACTGGGCATACCGATCGTAAATAAGCGCATTGCCGTAACCCCAATTTCCGTGGTCGCGGCAGCCAGCGGAGAAAGCGAATATCTTGAGTATGCTCGCACTCTCGACGCCGCAGCAAAAGCCGTGGGCGTGAACTTTATCGGCGGATTCAGCGCGCTGATCGACAAAGGTGCTACCCCCTCCGATAACGTGCTCATGGATTCTATTCCCGCTGCGCTCGCTGAGACTGATGTCGTGTGTTCGTCGGTGAATATTGGTTCGTCCCGCGCCGGTATTAACATGAGCGGCGTTAAACGCATGGGCGAAATCATTCGTGAAACCGCTGACCTCACCGCAGATACCAACGGCTTCGGATGCGCCAAACTTGTGGTCTTCGCCAACGCCGTGAGCGACAACCCCTTCATGGCGGGTGCTTTCCACGGAGTACAGGAGGCAGATACCACGATTTCGGTGGGAGTGTCCGGTCCCGGCGTGGTGCAGCGTGCCCTACAGCAGGTGCGTGGCGAGCGTTTTGACGCGTGCGCCGAGGCTATCAAACGCGCCGCTTTCAAGATTACCCGCGTGGGTCAGCTGGTCGGTCATTTAGCCGCCGAACGCTTGGGCGTGTACTTCAATATTGTGGATCTTTCGCTGGCGCCTACCGCTGAGATCGGTGATTCAGTCGCGCATATTCTTGAAGAAATGGGCCTGGAAACTGTGGGAACTCACGGTACCGTGGCGGCGCTTGCTCTGCTCAACGATGCGGTCAAGAAGGGCGGGCTCATGGCCTGCTCGCATGTGGGCGGGCTCTCCGGTTCGTTCATTCCGATATCCGAGGATGCTGGCATGATCGATTCTGCCACCGCCGGGCATATTACACTCGATAAGTTGGAGGCGATGACCGCGATCTGTTCGGTCGGGCTGGATATGGTTGCGGTGCCGGGTGATACCTCCGCCGCGACGCTTGCCGCCATGATTGCCGATGAGGCTGCGATCGGCGTGATGAACCACAAGACCACCGCCGTGCGCGTGATTCCAGCCGTCGGTCTGGGCGTGGGCGATACCGTCGAGTTCGGCGGTTTGCTGGGGCGTGCCCCGATTATGCCGGTGCATACCCCATCCTCAGAGGCGTTCATCGCCCGCTGCGGCAGGATACCCTCGCCGGTGCATGGGTTTAGGAACTAGGAGCGTCTGCGACTTCGTTTTTCCCGGTACTAAAAGAGCCTTGGTAGTGAATGAGGCGTTAGAAACTTCGCTTTTTCACGCTCAAGGCTCTTGTTGTGAGGGATGGAAAATACGGCTAGTGCACAAACCTACCCATAAACCCCTCAATAAGTAGGCGTGCGTTCGCATTAGTATGCAGCCTGCCGAGCACAACTTCAAGCGCCTGCACATGTTCCAGGGTTTGTGCGGCACTCGTGCGTGCGGCGAACTCGGCGAGCGCATCCCGGGCATGCTCATTCATGAGGGTAGACCCGGATTTGAGCTGCAGGGTGAGCACATCGCGCAGTACTGTCTGAATCTCCGTCATCGACCGCAGCAGCGTATCCGATTGGATGCGCTTCGCACGCCGTTTCTGCTCGTCCTCCAGCCGCCGCACCTGCGAGCGCAGGCTGGGGGAGATGCGTGCCCCTTCGGTGATACCCAGGATCGCCAATAGTTCGGAACGTTCCTTCTCGTCGCGCGCCGCGGCGGCTTCGGCTGCGTCCTGTTCCGCGAGCGTGATAAGCCTGTCCGCTGCCGCGTACGCAGAAGAAATAGAACGAATGTTCATAATGAGAAGCGGCAGAGTTTCGCGCCGCTGCAGGGCTGCGGGGTCGTGGGCCAGTCGGGCGGCGACCTCGGCATCACCCTGCGCGAGGGTTGCCGCGTGGCGTGCCAGCGCATCCTCAATCCCGTCGGCAGCGAGCTTGGCGGCAACATCGGCGATAGCAGGAACCGGAAGCTGCACGGGACGGCAGCGCGAACGAATCGTCACGAGCACATCGGTGGGGGAGGGGGCCGTTAGCAGCCAAATCGTGTGCGGCGGCGGTTCCTCGATAGCCTTCAAGAGAACGTTAGAGGTGCGCTCGGGCATGCGTTCGGTGTCTTCCATAAGGATCACGCGCCACCGCCCAACCGACGGCCTATCCTGTGCCTTCATCACAAGGTCGCGAGCGTCGTCAATGCTAATGCTGACCGCCTCGGTGCGAAAATGCGTAAAGTCCGAGTGCGAACCGTTCAGCACGGTCACACACCCCTTGCAGGTGCCGCATCCGCGATCGGCAGGATCGGGCTGTTCACACAGCAATGCCGCCGCGAAAATAAGGGCAGCTCGCCGATGCGGTGCCCCCGCCGCCCCGGTAAAAAGCCAGGCGTGCGTGGGGCGTTCGGCGGATGCGTCGCGGCGCAGCTGGTCAAGCGTGCCCGCGGGCAGAATCAGCTCATCCCACAGGCTCATAGGGCGTCCTCTCCGATACCACCGGAGGTAAAATGCGTGTTCGTACCGCCGTTATCGCGGGCTAACTCTCGGGACTCCAGGAGCGGACGAACAACCTCAAGCACCCGTTCGTGCACCGCATCCACGCTTCCACAACCATCCAGTACATAGTGCGCGCCGTCGGCGTTCTGCCGCGCAATATCAGCAAAAGCGGTGTGCACGCGGGCTTTGAAATCAGCGCCTTCCGCCTCAATCCGGTCTATGGTGCCGCGGTCGCTCATGCGCTGGGACTCATCGGTGAGGGGAACATCCAGCAGAATTGTGGCGTGCGGTATCAGATCTTCGGTTGCCCAGCGGCTTAAATCCGTGATGGTATCTTTGCCCAGATTACGCCCAATGCCCTGGTAAGCTGCGGAAGAATCGAGATAACGGTCGCTGAGTACTACCGCCCCGGCAGCGAGCGCGGGACGAATCTTCTGCGCCGCATGCGCCGCACGGGATGCAGCAAAAATCAGCGCTTCGGCACGGGCATCGACCTCACTGGAACCATGTTTAAGCACGAGTTCCCGCAGAGCCTCGCCAAGGGGTGTTCCGCCCGGTTCTCGGGTAGCAATTACGGTGTAGCCTTGAGCCTCTAGAGCGGCTTGAAGCCGGGCAAGCTGGGTAGTTTTGCCCGCACCGTCACCGCCTTCGAAGACGATAAAAAGCCCGCGGCGATCGGGCGCTGAACCCGGCTGCGCGGGCGTACTCTGTGGCGTGTAGTGCAGGGAATCGTTCACCCTACTAAGGGTACCGTGCCTGCCGAATGCGATAAAGGAAGGTGAACGTTTTCACGGCGTTGCCGAGCCAGAACATGACTTTCTGCGGTGTTCGGCGTGCATGTGAGCCTTCGCTGTGCCACTCTTAAAAGCATGAGTGAAGAGAAGATGTCAGCAGAGACCTATGTGGTGAGCGGTGGCCGTCCCGCGCATGAGCATGATGCGCCGGTGAACCCGCCGATTATTTTGTCCTCAACCTACCGTGGAGCCGGTACCGTTGATACCGTCTCCGATAAAGTGTATGCGCGGTTTGCCAACCCCACCTGGGAGGCTATGGAAGAGGTCGTCGCCGGGTTGGAAGGTGGCACACACGGTCTCTTATTCCCTTCAGGTATGGCAGCGATTGCCTCGATTCTGGATTTGGTGCCGGTCGGGTCGGTTATTCTCATTCCTAAACATGCCTACATGGCCTCTATTACCATGAGCAAGGACCTGCAGAAACGCGGTATTGCTGAGGTCGTGCGCATCGATCTAGAAGATACCGATTCGGTGATCGCAGCCTTCGAAGATGCTGCCGCCCGCACCGGTGTCACCCCCGAAACCGTGGATTATTCGGCTCCGAAGGTACTCGCCTGGCTGGAGAGCCCCACAAACCCCATGCTTGAGGTCGCCGACCTGCCCGCTATTTGCGCGGCGGCGAAACGTTTGGGCGTGGTGACTGCGGTCGATAACACCTTCGCCACCCCAATTTTGCAGAAGCCTCTCTCCTTCGGTGCTGACGTGGTGGTTCACTCTGCGACCAAGTTCTTAGCGGGGCATTCGGATGTGCTTCTGGGCGTTACGGTCACCTCGAACGAGGATCTATATCAGGCAATGCTGCACCATCGCATCACCAACGGGGCTATTCCCGGACCCGTGGAGGCATGGCTCGGCTTACGCGGTCTGCGAACTTTAGCGCTTCGCGTAGAGCGCTCAGTGCATAACGCGCAGAGGCTGGCTGAGCGCTTGAGCGAGCATCCGGCGGTAGAAGAGGTACGGTACCCCGGTTTGCCCGGCAGTAATGGGCATGAGCTGGCCAAGAAGCAGATGCACGGCGGTTTCGGCGCGGTGCTATGCGTGGTCTTGCGTGCCAGCGATGAACAAACGCAGCGTGTGGTAGAGGCTTTGCGCGTGTGGACTCCTGCAACAAGCCTGGGTGGTGTAGAATCCCTGATTGAACGTCGTCGTCGGCACGGGAGCGAACCCGACTCCATTCCGCCGTCGCTGCTGCGTCTATCGGTCGGCATTGAGAATGTTGATGATCTCTACCAGGATTTGGTGACCGCCATCGAGCAGGTCATCCAGTAAGGAAAATATGACTGCTCCTCTGCTTTTGTTTTATGCCACCCTGATTATTGACGGGGTGCTTGCCCTCGTGGTGGCGTGGATTTGTATTCTCGCCTTTGTGCGATCCGTCATGGCACCCGCGAATATGTACACGTTCAACGGCAAACGCTCTAAGAATTTCTGGATGGCTATGACCGGCTGTTCCGCTGCGGTTGGTCTGCTGGGGATTTGGAGCGCCTTGAGCGCCTTGAGCTTTACATATAACCCCAGCGCTACAAGCAGCGTGGTACTTTTCCAGCTGGTCGCCGCCACTATTTCGAGTGTTTTCCTAGCGGGAGTCTGGCCTGCCGTGGGCGGTAACCGCCGCTACTAGGCGCTCGTTTCGTCAAGGCGTGCAGCCCGTATCTTTCACCCGAGTATAGGGTGACTTTGACCTTTTCGGCGCGTGGCGCATCCGTGCAGGGTGCGCTACGCGCCGATTCGTCTTCTACCGCGAGATGTAGGGCAAGATGGCGGTGTGGTGTTGCTGGCATAAGCATGACAAACCGCCGCCCGCATGAAAAAATAGAAGCTATGACATACAAATTAGTACTCCTGCGTCACGGCCAGTCGGAGTGGAACGAAAAGAACCTGTTCACCGGCTGGGTCGATGTTAATCTGACTGATAAGGGTCGTGCTGAGGCTCAGCGCGGCGGCGAACTGCTGAAAGAGCGCAGTATCCTTCCCGATATTGTGCACACCTCATTGCAGCGCCGCGCTATCAACACCGCAAATATTGCCCTGGACGCGGCCGACCGCCTCTGGATTCCGGTCAAGCGTACCTGGCGTCTGAACGAACGTCACTACGGCGCTCTGCAGGGTAAGAACAAGTCTGAGATCCGTGAAGAATACGGCGACGAGAAGTTCATGACTTGGCGTCGTTCCTACGATGTGCCGCCTCCGCCGCTGGACGATAGCGACCCCTACTCGCAGGCAAACGATCCCCGCTACGCAGACGTTGAGAACGCACCCCGCACTGAGTGCCTCAAAGACGTTCTCGGTCGTATGCTTCCGTACTGGGAATCCGATATTAAGCCCGACCTTGCCGACGGTAAGACTGTGCTGGTCGCGGCGCACGGTAACTCCCTGCGCTCGCTCGTGAAGCATCTGGAGAACATCTCCGATGAGGATATCGCTGGTTTGAACATTCCGACCGGCATTCCGCTGTACTACGAGCTGGACGAGAACTTTAAGCCTCTCAAGCCGGGCGAGTACCTTGACCCTGAAGCTGCGAAGGACGCTATCGCGGCTGTCGCAAACCAGGGTAAGTAATTATTTAACGCGCATGGTAGGAGAACCCATCGTTCCGGTAGTGTTGAACTGACCGGGGCGGTGGGTTCTCACCGTTTTCAGAGCACCTCGGCACTGCAGCGGTCAGGTTTTCGCTTCAGATACAATGCACACCGCACATCAGATAAGCACTTTTAGGAAGGAATCGCCCGTTGAACGCAGGTCTTATCGCTTTTTCCTCCGGCGTTCTCGGACTGGCTCTAGGTCTTTTGAGCATGGGTATTCTGAGGCGGTTCGAGCGTGAACGACATCGCACGACCGTTGCTGAACCTGCTCTGAGCGATGGAGCGGCGCAGGTGCTTGCGGTTATTGGGCGTGCCTATGTGGTGGTAGACGAGGTTGGAGGGGTCGTGCAGGCTTCGCCGGGCGCCTACGCCATGGGGCTGGTGCGTGGGCACACCGTACTTTCGATTGAGCTCGCCGAGATGATCCGTACCGTGCGGCACCGCGGTATTTTCGTGGAAAAAGAACTTGAGATCGCCCGGGGCGAGGACGAATCCTTGGTGATCGACTTGCGCGTGGCTCCTGTGGGAAACGAATATATTCTGGTACTCGCCGATGACCGCACCGAAATATCGCGTGTGCAGCGGGTACGCAACGACTTCGTGGCGAACGTTTCGCATGAGCTGAAAACTCCGGTGGGGGCAATTAGCCTGCTTGCAGAGGCCATTGAGGAAGCCCGTGATGACCCGGAATCCATCGACTATTTTACGAGTCGTCTGCACAAAGAAACAAAGCGTCTGACCGCGCTGGTCCGCGATATTATCGAACTTTCCCGTCTGCAGTCCGCCGATGTTATCGGCAGCGGAAAATTAGTATCAATCAACAGCTTGGTGGCGGAGGCGGTGGATCGTTCCAAGCTCGCCGCCGAAGCCAAGAACATCACCATCCACACGGATGCCCACGCCGACCGCGAGGTTTACGCAGACCCCGAACTGCTTGGGATCGCGGTGCACAACCTCATTGAGAACGCGGTACGATATTCTCCCGAAGATACCCGCGTTGATGTCACGGTCGAAACCTCGCACGAGAACCTGTTGATTTCGGTGACAGATCAGGGCTCCGGAATCTCTGAGGAAGACCAGAAACGTATTTTTGAGCGTTTTTATCGTGTAGACCCGGCCCGCTCGCGGCAAACCGGCGGTACCGGTCTGGGTCTGAGCATCGTCAAGCACGTGATGGCGCAGCACGGTGGCATGGTCACCGTGGATTCGACCCTGGGGGAGGGCTCCACATTTACGCTGAGTCTGCCGCTTGCCGAGGCAGACCATTCGACCCCTGAAATCCTGGAATCTGCCGATAACTCGTGAGCTGAGCTACACTAGCTACAGGACTTAAAACAGAGGTAACGATGACGAAAATTCTGCTTGTTGAGGATGAAGAGGCGCTCTATGACCCGCTGTCCTTCCTGCTCGGGCGCGAAGGTTTTACGCCCGTTGTAGTCGATAACGGTCTGGATGCGGTGCCTGCCTTTGAGAGAGAAGACCCAGACCTAGTGCTCCTTGACGTGATGCTTCCCGGAATGTCCGGCATGGAGGTGTGTAAGAAAATTCGCGCATCCTCCTCGGTTCCGATCATCATGCTGACCGCTAAGGACTCCGAGATTGACAAGGTGCTCGGGCTCGAACTTGGGGCTGATGACTATGTGACCAAGCCGTACTCTTCGCGGGAGCTGATGGCGCGCATCCGGGCGGTGCTGCGGAGGCAGAGCCCCGACCACGGCGATGAGCAGGATCAGAAAGCTTTGGCAGCTGGTCCGGTGCGTATGGATGTGGAGCGTCACGTCGTCACCGTGGACGGTGAGGAAGTTTCCATGCCCCTGAAAGAGTTTGAACTTTTAGAGATTTTGCTTCGCAACACCGGTCGCGTGATGACGCGCGCCCAGCTGATTGAGCGGGTCTGGGGCGCGGATTATGTGGGCGATACAAAGACATTAGATGTGCACATTAAACGCCTGCGCTCTAAGATCGAGCCGAAGGCATCCTCACCTCGCTATGTGATTACGGTGCGCGGGCTGGGCTATAAATTTGAGGCGTAGAGACTCGCCCATCTCCATACAGAAAAAGGCTCTTTATGTCATATAAAGAGCCTTTTTCTGTACCTTGAGAGGGTGAAACCCTCACCAGCGCTACTGCACGTTCTCGTAGACGGGCACGCTCGCCGTAGGGGCCGGGGCGGGGACTTCCTCAGATTCGTCGTATGAAGGAGTCTCTGCCGGTTCAGGAGCCGTAGGCACAGCGGTCGCCGTATTCGTGGGAACGGCAGTTGCCGATGCACTCGGCGTTGGGGTTTTCGCAGGCGTGCTGGCACTGGGAGTTGCCGCATGAGAGGACTGCGAGGATGCACGCGAGCTCGCCGCATTCGGCATATAGGAAGCGTACTCCTTGAGAGTTCCGTCTAAGATCGGAATATTCAGGTTTGTGGACTGATCGTTCGAAGAAACCTGAGTATTCGTCAGGGTCTCACCGGGAGTCTGCGAAATCTTCGGCACGATCACCTGAGAATCATTGCTTTCTAAACGTACCTGCTGACCCTTGGCAACCTTGACGGATTTCTCGCCGCTGGGGAACGCGAAGGTAACGGTAATATCGTGGTCGCTCTTATTCAGGATAGTGCCGAGCAGACGACCATCCGCACCTTTGCCGGATGAAACCATCATGATATTGCGAAGCTCAACGCCGTTAAGATCGGCCTTAACCCCGTCGGATGCAGCATACTGCAGGGTTGTCGGCTGGGTATAGATATAACCGCAGCCGGTTGCTGATATGAGCGCGGCTGCAATAGCCACACCCGCACCGGCGCGCTTAAGAGAGTGGGAAACGGCGAACTTCACGGCGCGTCCTCCTAGATTCTGATGAGCCCTGCGACTCTGTGTGCGTGCATATAAAGCCGCCTTGCACGCGCAGTCCTTCGAGCGCACAGAAGCGACACAAGATTTGACTCTCGCACTCTAGTTTAGCAATGTGATGACAAATCGTCAGTATGAGACCTGTACATGACGCCGGTTTTATGCCCTCCTCGGGAAAACACCGTGGAACTTTGCGAGTCTCGCTCAGCGTCATAAACCTGCGCAAACATCTCAAAACCTCAGAAGCACATTATCGGGTACCCTCTTAGATGTGACTGAAAACTATCCAGAGGCTCTAGCCACGAATGCTTCCCCAGTAGCTCGCACCGCCATCGTCGTGCTCGGCGCGGGTTCCGGCACCCGCCTCAAAGAAAAGATGCCTAAAGCTGCCGTCGATGTGCACGGAAAAACCCTGCTGTACTGGGCGCTTGAGCGCGCGCGAACCTCGTGTATTGCAGAACGTATCGTCGTAACGGTTCCGACTGACTGCGCACACCGGTGCCCACAATTACTGACCGATGCCACCGAATTTGATGCTCTCGTCACGGAAGGCGGCAACACCCGCACCGCATCGGTTATCGCCGCCCTGGATGCGCTAGCCGCCGAAAATCCGTCCATCGAGCGGGTGCTTATTCACGATTGCGCCCGCGCGTTTACGCCTCCCCAGGTTTTCCGCATGGTCGCCCAAGCGCTGACTGCCGGGCATCGGGCCGTTATCCCCGTCGTTCCCGTGATCGACACCATTAAAACCGTAGATGCGCACGGCACTGTCACCGGCACGCCCTCCCGTGCGCTTATGCGTGCCGTACAAACCCCGCAAGGCTTCAGGATCGACACCCTGCGTGCCGCACATGAGCACAGCCGCACGCTTGAGGCTTCAGTCGCCGAGCAGATTACCGATGATGCGATGGCGGTCGAAGCATATGGAGAACAGGTACATACGGTGACTGGGCATGCCGACGCTTTCAAAATCACGACCCCGATCGATCTGCGCATAGCGCGCGCACTTTACCCGACCGCGCCGGAATCCGCCCGCTCCTGAAGCTAAGCACACAACTGCGACGAAAGGCAGCCATGACAGATGCAATCAGCACACAGAACCGTCCCACCTCTCAGGCCCCCCTCATACCCCGCGTAGGAACCGGCGTAGACGTGCATGCCTTTGGCGAGGAAAACACCGAACTGTGGATCGCGGGGCTGTACTGGCCGGACGAACGCGGGCTCAGTGGGCATTCCGACGGCGATGTCGTTGCGCACGCGGCCGCCGATGCGCTCTTTGCCGCCTCCGGTACCGGAGATTTGGGCAGTAACTTCGGGGTGGATCGCCCAGATATGGCGGGCGCATCCGGGGTGCGTATTCTCTCGGAGGCGGCGGCAATCGTGCGAGCGGCAGGTTTTGAGATCGGCAACATCAGCGTGCAGCTGATCGGTAACCGCCCCAAATTTTCGCCGCGCCGCGCAGAAGCCAATCGTGTTCTGAGTGAAGCGGCTGGGGCTTCGGTGACCGTTACCGCGACCACGACCGACGGCTTAGGCCTGACCGGACGCGGCGAAGGCGTTGCAGCCGTTGCCACCGCACTCCTTTACCCGGTGGTGTAGTTCCCACCCTCGACGGAAGATTATTAAAGAGAATCCGGCGGTACCCACCGCTCGGGTGTTATACCCCGTAAACTAGGTACTGTGACTATGCGTTTTTATGATTCAGCAACATCAAGCATCCGCGATTTTGAACCGGTAGTCCCCGGCGAGGCACGCATCTACTACTGCGGTGCCACCGTACAGGGCGAACCGCATGTGGGGCATATCCGTTCCGCCCTGGTCTTCGACCAGCTTGCGCGGTGGATGCGCTACCGCGGGTTCAAAGTCACCACCGTGCGCAATGTTACGGATATTGACGATAAAATTTTGGCGAAGTCCGTTGAATCTGCACAGTCCACCTACACTGGGGAACACCCCAACGAGCAGTGGTGGGCACTCGCGTATCGATACGAGAAAGTTTTTGCGCGCGCATATGCGACGTTGGGTATTGACCCGCCAACCTATGAGCCGCGCGCGACCGGTCACATCCCAGAAATGTTTAAACTTATTCAGCGCCTCATCGACCGCGGGCACGCATACCCGGCGCTTGACGATTCTGGGGATGTCTATTTCGATGTGCGTTCTTGGGAACAGTATGGCGCGCTCACCCGCCAGAGCGTGGATGATATGCAGGATTCCGCCGACGCAGACCCGCGCGGCAAGCGTGATCCCCGCGATTTTGCCCTGTGGAAGGGGTATAAGGAAGGCGAACCGCTGACCGCAGCGTGGGATTCGCCGTGGGGCCGCGGTCGTCCCGGCTGGCATCTGGAATGCTCGGCGATGGCGGGTAAATACCTGGGGAAGCGGTTCGATATTCACGGCGGCGGGCTGGATCTGCGTTTTCCGCATCACGAGAATGAACTGGCGCAGTCCACGGCGGCGGGCGATGATTTCGCTAACTTCTGGATGCACAACGGTATGGTCACCTACGAGGGCGAGAAAATGTCGAAGTCAATCGGCAACACCATTTCGCCCGTGCAAATGCTGCAGCAGGCTCGCCCCTTGGTAGTGCGCTATTACTTGGGTTCGGCACATTATCGTTCGGTGCTGGATTACCGCCCCACTTCTTTGGAGGAGGCACGGGTTGCTATCGAGCGTGTGGAGGCATTCCTCTCCGTCACCTCGGAGCTTATGGCCCCGGACCCACAGGAACGTCGCGTACCGCAGGAGTTTGCGGATGCGCTTGACGACGATATGAATATTCCGCGCGCGCTTGCGGTGCTTCACGAGCAGACTCGCGCCGGTAACGCCGCGCTTGCCGCTGGTGCGGATGCCTCTGAATGCGCAAACGCCGTGTGGGCTATGGTGAACGTGCTGGGGCTGACCTCGCTCATGAATCTTGACGGTTCGGGGGCTTCCGGTGCGGAACATCAGGCATTAGATGCGCTTATTCACACTATTTTGGAGCAGCGCGCGAGTGCCCGCGCCGAGAAGGATTGGGCGACCGCCGACAGGATGCGCGATGTGCTTGCCGCCGCAGGTATTACGGTCAAGGACGGCGCGCAGGGCTCTACATGGAGCCTTAACGCATAACACATTCCCCGAAACTCGCCCCGAAGCGGGCACGACAGACGTTGAACTAAAGGATACAGATATGGCTAAGGCAGGTTCGCGCCCCGGCGCTACCGCAAAGAAAAAGGGTGCGATGAAGGGTACCGGCGGTCATGGCCGGCGTGCGTTGGAAGGTAAGGGCCCTACCCCGAAGGCTGAGGACCGCGTTTACCACAAGGCGTATAAGATGAAGCGCGCGGCGGAGCGTCGCGCGGCTACCGGCACGAACCGCAAGTTCCAGACTCGTCTGGGCGGCAAACGTGTGAGTGATGAACTTGTTACCGGTCGCAACGCGGTTCTGGAGGCGCTTCGCACCAATATTCCAGCGAAGCACCTGTACGTGATGAGCCGTATTGAGGTTGATGACCGCGTGCGCGACATTATGACGACGGCGAATAAGAAAAACCTGCCCATGCTGGAGATCCCCCGCAGTGAGCTGGACCGCCTGACGGATGGCGCCGTGCATCAGGGGATCGCAATGCAGATTCCGCCTTACCAGTATCCGGATGCTACCGATTTGGTGCTGGACGTCATGGAGCGCTGGCATGCTGGCAAACTTAAATCGCCTCCGCTTTTCGTAGCTTTGGATGGTATTACCGATCCTCGAAATTTGGGTGCAATTATTCGCAGCGTTTCGGCCTTTAGCGGCGATGGGGTCATCATCCCCGAGCGTCGCTCTGCTGCGGTGACTGCGGGTGCCTGGAAAACGAGTGCGGGGGCGGCGGCGCGTATTCCGGTGGCGATGGCAACGAACCTAACGCGCGTGCTGCAACAGGCGAAAGAGCAGGGTATTTTTGTGATTGGTCTGGACGGTGGGGGAGACATAGACCTGCCGAATCTACAGCTCGCTTCTGAGCCTCTGTGCGTGGTGGTTGGTTCCGAGGGTAAGGGCCTTTCGCGTTTGGTGACGGAGACCTGCGATCAGATCGTGTCGATCCCTATTGATTCGGCTATGGAGTCTCTTAACGCCGCAATGGCAGTGGGCATTACTCTCTATGACGTATCCCGCCATCGCGCTGAGTCTCACTAACGCTCTTATCCGATGCGCGTGTGAAGCCTGATGTTCAGGTTCCACACGCGCTCGTGTATTTACGATGCAATGGGGTTGCAGCGGCAGAGCCCGAATACATACCGCGCTTGACGGCTTGTTTTGCTAGTGGTGTAAAACACTCACCTGTCAGGTTGCGGTGATGGGTGTGGGTGTGTATAGTTGTATGAGTCGCCGCGGCGAACGG
>NZ_KV797888.1:0-45588 GCF_001809525.1 Rothia sp. HMSC064D08
TCTATAACGAACGATGTATAAAAAGCAGCAAGAGGCGCAACAGCGAGCAGACCATAGGCGTTTGTCCCCAAGATCCACGCGGTTTTAGTTCCCCAAATCATCTTTATACATGCCACAATTTGCAATGGAATATGTATAATAAAGGGTGAAAAAAGAGTGAGAATAAAAAGAAAACCTAGAAAACCACTAGACCTAATATTATAAGAAAGGGAAGAAATTAACGTACTCTGGAGAAGCGCAGCTTCGAGCAATAGCCTAATGATCTGCACAGCTATAAGAGCAGGAGGAAACGAGTTCTGCTCCTCAGTCGAATCTGCCGCTGATTCTTTCTCTATCTCATGAATATCCTGAGCCTGGACCGTTCCATGCTCAGGCTTTGGAAGGTTCTTATCAGTAGTCATGGCTTCACCCTAAGCTTATAGCCTGGGCATTCCGTGAAAGCTCCCTGGATATTCTCAAAAAATAATACTTTTAAATTTATCTGATACTAAAAAGGCTCTTTATTTACATAAAGCAAGATTTCTAACGCTTTATTGAAATAAAGAACCTTTTTCGCACCCCGGAATATGCGTATTACTCAGACGAACCTTCTGATGCCGATTTCGGGGAATCCGCACGTACACCTTCAGCGGCACTATCTATGCCATACGTTTCTGCCGAGCCAGCATCCTCGGCGCCCGCATTCTTCTGCGACTTCTGCCCCTGCTCTCTGCGAACCTGAACCAGCGGGATCTGCCCGGTGCTGAGGTCCTCAACCAATTCGTCGGTCAGAGTTGGGCCGTTCACCACCTGAGGCTGCGAAGCTACCGCAGAATCAGCCTCTGAGGCATCACTCGCCGCATCGTCAGGGTGCTCGGTATAGAGGGGCACCGCATCCGTCGCTGGCTCAGCCTGCATAAGCACCCGCCCCTTCTTGCGCTTGCGCCTAAAACGCTTCTTTTTGCCCGGCTTGAGCTCATGAAGCTGCACGTCAAGCCCGGATGTCGCAGTTGCCCCCGCACCCTTCGGCGGTTTACGTTCCAGAGTGTAGATAACGCGTGCAGGCTTCGGTTCCATGCCGATTTTGGCGCGCATCCAGTTGATAATGCGGTCAAGCCAGTTGTAGTCTGCGGTCGCCTCAACCACTTGGTGGTTACGCGGAATCATGCCCACATCGCTGAGCACGCGCGGGTATTCATCAATCTCTTGAATGCCCGCCATGTACATGTTCTCGCGGAACTGCTGTGCGAACTCGTGCTGCCCAATAAAGAGCAGGTCAGAGTAGGTTTTTGCGGTCAGCCGCTCGGTGTATGCCTGCACGGAATCGCGGCTGCCTCGCTTGGCGCCGTAGGTGTCCCAGAAATAGAAGTACACGTTATTGGCGATAATTGCCGAACGAATCTTGTTTTGCAGATACCAGAGCCCGCCAACGGCGAGAAGCCCAATAATGATAATGACGAGCGAGCCAACCGGAATTGAATAGTCCACATAGTTATCGGCGCTGCGGGTTATAAACATGCGGTACAAATACGCACCGAACGAGATCAGCACCGGAATACCCAGGAAAATGGTGGCTATCGGAATCCAAATAAATGCGAAAAGCCACAGAATAAGACGATAGTAAATAATGGAGTCTCCAAACCCGATGGGGGTAGGCTTTACGGGAGAATGCGCGCGTTTCATCAGCAGGTTGAATAGGCGGTTATTCTCGATACCGACCTTACGCAGCTTCGATTCGAGCGATGCCCGCTTGAGGAAAACCCGGTAATTTTCAAGGATCTCGCGCTGTTCGGCGGTAATTTCATCCTCGGGCGGCAGGTCGCCAATATCGATTCCCGCTTCCGCAAGTAATTTGCTCCACAGCTCTAAGCGGGCAAGCTCCGAGGGTTTGGCCTGGGTTTGTGATTGGTAGTTTTTATAGGAGATGAAAATGGTACTGGCACCGATGGCAAGTGTGACCATAGGCGCCATCCAGTCTTTAATATCCACGTGGTTATCCTCCCGGCGCGCGGCGACTGTAGCGACTGCCCTTGTGCGCATCCTAGTAGCCTGAATGCGCGTATGCGGCGGCAAAGAACGCGTAAGCTGACGCGGCACCTACTCGCTGAAGCTGGTACTTCTACCGTAGCATCTAGGAGCGATTCCGAGGACCTTCGTTATTTGGTGCGATAGGCTAGCTCAATGTTCCTCCCCCTCGTTGTCGGCCTCTTCGTCTGGGAACAATACGTTGACCGGTTACATTAGCTCGTTTTGTTTTTTCATCTTGCTCATTTACCGGTACATTCCTCCAATATATTTGCATCATTCTATATATTTATCCCCTTGGAGAAGTTTACTGAATTCTCTATATTCTTATCCATAACAATCTTACTTCTTCTGCTACGATACATACCTTCTCTTTTGAAACGCAATAATTTTCAAAAAAACTTAGTACTCCCATCGTCTGAAGGTACATCCCAAATACAATCAAAACCGCAATCATCAACATAGTTTATATTCGAAGCATTAATACTATTATCTCCAGCAGATAAAGAACTATTACTGGAGTATTTAATATTAATTAGATTATTTTCTACCGACTTTTCAACGTCCTTGAAAAATTTTTTACCAAATTGCATATAATCTTTATTGAATCCTTTTAAGTTGTACTCCCTTATATACTCATATATACTCGATCTATCAATTAATTTATGTTTATTTTTATACTCATCGATATTAATATATATACTTAATTTATCGGCTTCTGCCAAATGATTATTATTATTAGTACACCTAGTTATCTGAAGTGTTTTTCCTATTTGAACTGAGGATAAGTCAAGTACTATTTCCTGGGGGTAAAGACCCACACCATAACCAAATTCACAATCAATAAAATGCAACTCATTAATTTCGGACTCATTGAATTCTACTATATTGAACCTACAATTCCTAAAAATAATTTTACCGTTCATTTCCATGCGTTTAAAAACTGGTCTAATTTTAAAATCACAATCAAAAAATTCAAGACTTAAATCAGACCAAGAAACCTTTGTATATTTGCCCTCCTTATGGTAATGCCTCCGGATGCTTTTTACCATATGATTATTGGCACGAGAAATATTTTTATCTTTGTTTTCCTTACTGGATACAGAGATATTATTACATATATGATTCAGTATTTGCTGGGCCTCTTGTTTGTCACCTTCATTGATTTTCTCGTCTATCAAAACAGAAAGCATGTCAAAACCTATCAAACGAGAACGAGAGTTTTCACTACCTAAAAGCTCTAATCCCTTTAACTTTCGGTCCCTGAAAGCGTCATCAATATTCTTTCTACGCGTTTCAATAAATGTCAAGAGAACCACTACTCCACCTGTTGCTGTGAGTATTGCAGTTCTAAGGCTTGCATCATCTCCGATAGAGATATTAGGCCAATTATGGAACCATGTTCCAGTTAGGATCGGAATAATGAAGGCCGAGACTAGACCAACAAATATAAGTCTAAAAACGTATTTCAGATAATTTATATGAGCATGCTTTTTAGATCCTGATTTATTATTCTCTACATCGTTATCGAATGGAATAAATTTTTCAAGATTATCTAAAATGAAGTCTTTACCGCTAAGATAACAAAACCCCCATAAGGATAGTGATATCAAGATAAACTTAACTACTTCTTCAACAGGAAACCAATTCATCAATTATCTCTCAATCTTATTCTCCAGCCAGTCTTTATTATACTCAAGGTTATGTCGATTCATAGAACTATTGTGGATGGCGTGTCATCAAAAAAGAGTCTTTATGTAAATAAAGGCTCTTTTTAGCAGTGAAACCGGAGTTCCGTCCTAGTGCTCTGCTTTCTCCAGTTCGGCGGGTGCCGAGCGGAGCATCCGGTAGGTGAAGACCGACAGCACCGCCAGAAGCACGGCGCTAAAGGTTGCGGTTACCAGCACGCCCGAATCGAACGCGGCATGCGCCGAATGCAGCAGCTCGGCGCTTAGGTCCGAGGGAAGCTGCCCGGCAACTGCGGTCGCACCGCCGAGGGTTTCGCCCGCCGCATGAGCCGCATCCGCATTAAGACCGGCGGGAACCGTCACCTGTGCACGGTAAATTGCGGTCAGCATGCCGCCGATCACCACGGTACCCAGCACGGTGCCGAACTCATAGGCGGTCTCAGAAATCGCCGACGCAGCACCCGCCTTATTCGCCGGAACGCTAGAAAGAATTAGGTCATTCGAGATGGTCTGCGCCGCACCCACGCTCAAGCCTAAGAACATGAAGGAAAGCATGAGCAGAAGGTCGTTGCGCGAACCAAAGAACACCACAAACAGGTACCCGAGGGCACCCAAGGCAAGCCCTGAAGATACAATCACCGCCGGGTGGAACCGCGAAACGAGTTTAGCGGCGTACAGGCCCGCAACAATGGTGCACGCCAGGCCGGGAATCAGGAACAGTCCAGCCTGCATGGGAGAGTACCCCGAAACCAGCTGCAAATGCTGCGAGACGAAGAGCAGGAACCCAACATCTACGAACATGGCGAACAGGTTCGCCAAAATCCCACCGGTGAACACGGTGTTTTTGAAGAGGCGAACATCGAGCATGGGGGTGGTTCCCGCACGCCCGCGGCGCAGCTGACGGCGCACGAAGAAGAACCCGAACACGGCACCAATAAAGGCGGTACTGAGCGCGAGCGCATCCACGCCCGCCTCAGAAATATGAGTAAGGCCGAAGGTTATGCCGATCATGGCGATCATAATCAGCAGGATACTCGCCATATCGAGCGGGCCGGGGTTTGGATCTTTCGATTCGGGCACGGTCATGGGTGCGAGCACGAGGAACGGTACGAGTACAGGTACCGCCATAAGGAACACCGATCCCCACCAGAAATGGCTCAGCAGGAATCCGCCCACGATGGGGCCGAGCGCTGCACCGGCGGAGAAGCCTGCCGCCCACACGGCGATTGCGGTGCGGCGTTCTTTCGGGTCACGGAAGATGTTGCGAATGAGTGAGAGCGTGGCGGGCATGAGCATGGCGCCGAAGAATCCGAGTACGGCGCGGGCGATGACAAGCAGCAGAGCGGTGGGTGCGAATGCAGCGAGTGCTGAGATAACCGCGAACCCGACGGATCCGATCAGCAGGATTTTACGCCGCCCGATGCGGTCCCCCAGGCTTCCCATAGGCACGAGCAACCCGGCGAGCACGAGCGAGTAGGCGTCTACGATCCAGAGTTGCTCGCTGGAGGATGGTTCGAGCGCCTGCGCGATTGAGGGTACGGCGAATGCGAGCACGGTGTTATCGACCGAGACAAGCAGCACCGGCAGCATGAGCACGGTCAGGGCAATCCACCGTTTGATTTTCTGATCGGGCGCGTGAATAGGCAGCGCCTCGGTGACGGGGTATGAGTTGTTCATCGTTGTGTTCACACGCATCTGGGAGTTTTCGGCACTTGCGGCAGATGCGCCGGGCGGCAAGTGCTCATAGTCCGCAGAGGGGTTGCTGCTAGAGGCTTTGCTTGGGGTAGTAAGGATGCGCCACGCTGGCAACCACGGACACACTAACTATACCAACTAGACGGTAAAGTTTCTAATCCGTAGAATGGTGATTATGACTACCCCAACCAGCGCATCCGAACCCCGCACAACCCGCGCCAACAACTCGCGCGAGCAGATTCTAGACGCTTATGAACATTTGCTGGTACAGGCCGGTGAACGTGCCGCCACCCTTGATGCGGTCGCCGCCCAAGCGAAAGTTTCTAAGGGTGGGCTGCTCTATCATTTCGGCTCGAAAAAGGCACTCTTCCAAGCGCTTTTAGACCGCACCCGCACCTACGCAGACGAAGACCTTGAGAAGATGCGCGCCGCACCCGAGGGGGCCAGCGCCTATTACATCAACACCTCAACCTTTCAGGGCACCCCATTCGATATATGCCTGGTTGCCCTCTCGCGGTTGGCGCAGGATAAGAACCCAGCGGCACGCGAACTCATGGACGAAATCCAGGGGCAGTGGTATGAGCTGATTCGCGCGGAGATTGGGGACGATAAGATGGCGCGCACCGTGCTTCTGCTGGGGGACGGCATGTATTACAGTGCGGCGTTTGCGGGAGGCATGGCGAACCCGGCGGCGCGCAAACGCATCAAGGCTGATCGGGATATTCTGCTGGATGCGCTCGACATTCTCAGGCGCGCAGCACGGTAGTGTTCGTATCGGCGGTATAACACCACGAGCAGATAGTATTTCGACGAGCAGGTAACGGATTGCTATCTTTTCGTCGAAATACTATCTGCTCGCGGGGAAGAAGCAGGCAAGAAACAGCCTCTACCCCTCGAAGGTGCGATGCAGTTTCGCCAGCGACAGCGCAATATTACGGCGGTTACGCGCGAACGCACCAACCGTACGAAATACGGGCGCAGCGGGAATGAACCCGAAGATTTTCGCCTCGGAAGCATCCCAGGTTTCACGCACGGTCACGGTGCCGTCGTGGTTATCTGCGATCTCCCAGGTCCAGTAGTGGTCGGCAGGCATGCGCCAGGAGAGGATCTGGTTCTTCTCGGCGCGCACGACCGTGGGAGACATACGGTATGGGATGCCCAGGAACATTTTTTCAGTGAAGGTATCGCCTTCGCGCAGTTCGGGGGTGTCGCCGGATATCAGTCCGCGCACCGAACCGCCTCCGTCAAGCTCGGTATGGCGAGCGGGGTCGGCGATTAGGGCGTACACATCACTCGCCGCCGCCCGCAGAGTAGTTTCGGCGGAGATCATGGCGGGATCCGTCTCAAGGAACTTTATCTGTGCAGTAGTCATACCTTTAACCCTACGCCCGTGAACACCCCACGACTAGCCGCGAGCAGGTGGTTTTTGGCCCGAGGAGGTTGGAAAATCCTACCTTGTCGGCGGAATCCAACCTGCTCGTGACTCCGAAGCTCTGCCCGCGCGAGCGCATCCTGTGAAAGAATAGAAGTGTTCCGCATCTTGCGTATTAGGAGTCGTTATGATTTTTATTGTTGTGAAATTTCCCGTCAAGCCCGAATACGCCGAAAAATGGCTGGATTTAACCCGCGACTTCACCGAGGCAACCCGTGCCGAACCCGGCAACAAGTGGTTTGAGTGGTCGCGCAGCGTTGAGGATCCGAACGAGTTTGTGCTGGTAGAGGCGTTCGAGGACGACGGCGCGGCGGCTCATGTGAACTCCGCGCATTTCGCCCAAGCCATAGCCGATATGCGCCCGGCTCTGCGCGAGACTCCGAAGATTATCTCCCGCCAGATCGACGGTGACGGTTGGGACGCTATGGGCGAGCTGAACATCGAGAATTAGCCCCTTCACCTCAAGAGTCCAACCATGCAGCGCGTGTATCCGTCGGATGCGCGCGCCGTAAGTCGTGTAACGCCGTTTTTACCCTTAAAATGGTTATAGGGCACACAAAAATAAGTACAGGAGTCATGGATGAACTCATCACCACATTACGCAGCTGAGGTCCCCGAAGAGCACGAGGCCGACCACAGTTCGGTTTCATTAGCGGTTTCTACCGTGATTCTTGCATTACGCCACAAAAAGAATAGTGCGCGCCCAAGTCTTTGGCTCCCGCTGGTGCGCCGCTTGCGCGAGCCTTATAAGGGTCAGTGGGCGCTTCCCGGCGGTCCCTTGCAGTCCCAGCAGTCGCTAGAGCAGGCGGCAGGGTACACGCTCAAGCGCGCGACCGGTCTTGAGCCTGGGTATTTGGAACAGCTGTATGCGTTCGGTGATGTTTTGCGTGCCCCGGAGGCGCGTGCGGCGCGCATCAACGGCACGCCGGTTCCGGCGCCTGGGGCGGATCATGAACGCGTGGTTTCGGTAGTTTATTGGGCTTCGATCCCGGCGACTGAGGTCTCGCAGACTCGCGTGCACGAAAATATTCGCTGGTTCCCGGTAGATGAGCTTCCCGAGCTGGCTTTCGACCACAACGAGATTGTGGAGTACGCCCTGTACCGCCTGCAGAATAAGGTCGAATATTCGCGTATTGCGCACTCATTCTTGGGCGATGAGTTCACGTTGGCACAGCTGCGTGAGGTGTACGAGGCAATTCTCGGTCGCCCGCTGGATCCCGCGAATTTCCGCCGCCAGATTGCGGCCTCAAAGTCGATTATTGATACCGGTCGGCGTATTGAGGGTACCCGCCACCGCCCGCCGCGCCTGTACCGTTACAACACTGCGCAGGCTTATGCGGATGCGGGCCCGCTGGGCATGTATCGCGAGCGCCGCGAGTCTTAGACGAGTTCTGGGAGCGGCAAGCTGCGTCGCTCAGGAGTCGTTATTTCGATCGCGCGGAGTACTGGTACCACGTTTAAAAACTGGTGGAATACTCAGACACTCTGAATCCGGGGGTGTTTTCTTCATACGGGAGCAGTAAAGTGCTATCGCATGAAGAAAATGCTCCCGTTTTTGTACTCTCCCTTGTTGTGCGTGAAGGCGACCGAAGAAACCGGAACACGACCTATCTCGTTGCACAATAAACACCACGTGAGGAAACAATGACAGTCAGCAGCAGGTATGGGGCTCGGGTGGCGGAATATTGTGAGGCGCTGGGGTCGCTCGATCAGATGGAACCAACTGATATTGCCCTGATCACGTCGTGGGGCGCATCCGTGTCAGGCAGTATTTTTGATGCCGGATGCGGCCCTGGGCATTGGGCGCGCCTGCTCGCCTCCGCAGACCGGCTCGTCACAGGCATAGATGTAACTCCCGAATTTATTGCCCATGCCCGCGCCGCCTCTAGCGCCCCAAATCTTAACTTCGAGGTCATGGATATGGCACACACGCCTTATACTGACGGGTCTTTTGCGGGAATTCTTGCCTGGTATTCGCTCATTCACACGCCGCCAGCTCACCTTACCGGCACACTCACCGAGTTCTATCGGCTGTTGATTCCGGGAGGAAGCCTTCTTCTGGGGATGTTTCTGGGCGAACACGGATTGCCCTTCACACACGCCGTAACAACCGCCTATTATGTGAGCGTTCCAGAGTTTTCCGCGCTGTGCGAGAAGGCTGGGTTTACGGTGGAAGAAGTTCACACCCGCCGCGCTGGGCGGCACCGCGACCACCTGGCGATAGTGGCGTGCAAGCCAAAAGATTAATGCGCCCCATGATTGACAGGCGCTATCGCCACTCCCTACACTAGAGGTTATCCGGGTCACATTCCGGATTGTTCCTATCTATTCCACCGAGGCGCACGGAAGCGCATCGGCACACGAGGAGGCACCAGCACATGAACGGCTCCCGAGCATAGCCCGGATCAAAATACCAGGTCAGAGCGCTTTTATGCGCCCACCCCACTACCCGGGCTTACGTGTATCTAAACACCGTGCTCGGGTTTTTTCATGCCCTCACACCTAACGCGCGCTGCGCTGGCGGGGACCCGAGCACCTACTCGAAGGGACTCGGCCCATGCCACGCTACATTACACTCGACCATATTTCGTATGCGCATCCGGGTGAACCCCCGCTTTTCACCGACCTCTCCGCCGTATTTTCCGCCCCGCTCACCGGGCTTATTGGCGATAACGGCACCGGGAAAACTACCCTCTTCAGGCTTATTCTTAGCGAGATAAAGCCTAGTCACGGCACAATCAGCGCCCCGCCGCGCATAGCGTACCTGCCGCAAGATTTGGGGTTGAGCGAGCATCAGCATCTTGCCGATATTTTTGGAATTACAAAAATTCTGCGAGCGCTTGATGCCCTGGAATCGGGTGACTACTCCCCCAACCTTTATGACACCATTGGCGACGCCTGGGATATTGAAGAACGCACTCTTGCGACCCTTGCCGAGTACGGTTTTAGTCCTGCGCGCACCACGGATGCCGCCGACCCGCACGCCATTCGCGACCTTCTGATGCGCCCCCTTAGCGCCTTTTCGGGCGGTCAGACGGTCACTGCCGCCCTCGCCGCGCTTCTGCGGTCGAACCCCGAGTTTATTCTGCTGGATGAGCCCACGAATAACTTGGATTCCGCCGCGAAGAATCAGCTTTTTGCGGCTCTTGAAACCCTCACCTGCCCGGCGCTGATCATCAGCCATGATCGCGATCTGCTCGCGCATATGAACGCGATTGCCGAGCTGCACGCCGACCGTGAGGGGCGGGCGCATCTGCGCATATATGAGGGCAACTACAACACCTACCGGGCGGTGCGGAAGGCCGAGGAGAGCGCCGCGCATCGCCGCGTGAATGAGGCGAAAAATGAGGCGCGTAAGGCTGAGCGCGAGCGCATTGAGAACCAGATTAAGCTCGATCGCAACGTTCGGCGAGGCCGCGATTTTGAGCGGTCGAAGCGGAAACCTGGCCTGGCGATGGGCCTAGATAAGAACAGTTCAGAACGTTCCGCAGGGAAACTTCGCGCGGCACACGAAAGCATGGTGGTGGATGCGCGTGCGGCAGTTAGTGAAGCCCAAGAGAACCTGCGCGTGCAGGAGCGTATCTATCTGGAACTTGCTCAGGATGCGCTCCCGGCGGGGCGGAAGGTGCTGGAATTACG
Source organism: Rothia sp. HMSC064D08 (assembly GCF_001809525.1). Taxonomy (NCBI): domain Bacteria; kingdom Bacillati; phylum Actinomycetota; class Actinomycetes; order Micrococcales; family Micrococcaceae; genus Rothia; species Rothia sp. HMSC064D08. The sequence continues at coordinate 10,459 of NZ_KV797888.1, forward strand.
GCGGGCGGGGAAAGACCCTTGCGTGTCTGTACAACAGAGTGCCGAATTTAAGAATGCACACGCCCAAAATACAGTTTCACGTGAAACACAATCTTATGAAGTTGATTATTCGTCCTGCGGCCAAGACTTTCCCGAGGCTCTTATCCTGACCGGGCCCGAACATTTACGCATTACGGGAGCAAACGGCAGCGGCAAGACCGTGCTTCTCAACGCGATAGCGCACGCGAATGATCCCGACTACCGCTCCCCCGTGCCGCCCGCTTACCGGGTGCTCTACCGCCTGGGCAACGCCGCGTATCTGCCGCAGCGCATTACGCTTGACCCTGAACGCACCCTCCTTGAAACCGTGCAGCGGGCGAACCCTGGCGCGAGCGAACAGCATCTTCGCGACCAACTGGCGCGGCTGCTGTTCAGGCGCGAGAGCGTGCATCAGCATATTGGGGAGCTTTCCGGGGGCGAACGTTTTCGTGCCGCGCTGGCGACGGTTCTGCTCACCGACCCGGTGCCGCAGCTTCTTCTGTTGGATGAGCCCACGAATAACCTAGATATTTCGTCGGTGGATTGGCTGGTGCAGGCGCTCGACGCCTATACCGGCGCGCTGATCATCGTTAGCCACGACGAGGATTTTTGCGAGCGCATCCGCATCAACCGCACACTCAACCTTTCGGCAAAAACCCTCAGGGAGGCACCGTGCTGAACATTCTTCGTTCCATCCCGTGGGCATTCCGTATAACTCTTCACACGGCGCCCGTTCCATTCCTTGCCGCAGTTTGTACAACCCTGCTTCTCACGTTCATGCCGAGCGCGCAGGTGGTGCTGGTGAATGCTGCGGTGGGTTCGGTGGCCTCCGGCGATACTGCAGCATCACTCACGTGGGCCGCGGTAATCGGTGCCCTCGTGGCGGCGTACCTTCTGGTGCAGCGGGCAAGCATGTCGCTCTTCACCATAACGAAGGCGCGCGTGAATGCCGCCGCGCATCAAAAACTCAATACCACCTTGGCGCGGGTGAAGCCCGAGGTGATGAGTGAACCCGAGATGCAGAAGCATCTTCGTGCAGCCCGTGAATCTCTTACGAAGCAGGAGATTCCCACGCAGGCAAATTCCGTGGTGACCCTCGTTGCCGCCGTGGCGATGGTTCTGCTGCTGTGCGCGACAATTGCAGGCACGAGCCTTCCGGCTGCGTTCTTTGTGGCGGGGTGCATGGTTCCGCTCTCTGCCGCGATGGTTCTGCTGGCGAAGCGTGACTACCGCATCTACGGGCAGGTTTATGAGAACCGCCGTGAAGAAGCATATTTTCTGGATGCGCTCACCCACCCCAGCACAGCCCGCGAGATCGCGACCCTAGGGGCCGGTGGTTTCTTCGCCGACAGTGTGGCGCGGGCACGAGATCGTGCCACCGGGCGGGAATATAATCTGGAGGCGGTGCGCGGCATCGTGGTGGGGTTCGCCGGGCTCATCTGCTCGGTGCTGCTGATGGGTGCGCTCTACTGCCTGATTAGCTCCGGGGCGAGCGCGGGCGAGATCGCCGGTGCGCTGGTGGGCACGCTCACCTGTATCGCGGCCACGCAGGACGTTGGCTACGCCTTCGGGCAGGTCTCAAACGGGGCGATGTCGATTGCTCAGTACCGCGCGTTTGCGGATAATCCGCGCTACGTGCTTGCTTCAGAGACAACGCATCATAATCCGCCCGCAACCGGTGATTCTCCGCGCGAACTCACTGTACGCAGTCTGAGCGTCACCTATCCCGGAGCGGATGCACCCACGCTGCACCAGGTGAACCTGCATATACAACGTGGGCAGATGGTGGCTTTGGTCGGTGCCAGTGGCGCGGGGAAAACTACGCTGGTGCGCGGAATCCTTGGGCTGACTCCCACCACTGCGGGCAGCGTGCTCTTCGACGATACTCCGGTCGACTCGCTAAGCGTGCAGCAGGTTTTTAAGCACACCACCCTGCTCAGTCAGGACTACGGGCGGTACGAGCTGACCGTGCGGGAAAACCTGCTGTTGGGCACGCACGCTCAGGGGCAGGAACCGCCCACCGATCAGCATCTCTGGGATGCGCTCAGCAAAGCCAGCGCCGCCGAATTCGTGCAGACTCTGCCTGCCGGTTTAGACACTCAACTGGGTGAACAGTGGGGCGGGGTCGGTCTATCGGGCGGGCAATGGCAGCGTTTAGCGCTGGCGCGCCTGATCCTGCGTAATACCGCCCTATGGATTCTAGACGAACCAACCAGCGCTATTGATGCACACGCCGAGGAGCAGATTTTCGCTACCCTGCGCAAAGTTGCGGCGGATCACATGACGATTCTGGTCTCACATCGAGCCTGGACTCTCAAACACGCGGACGTCATTCATGTGGTGGATCACGGAACCATCGTCGAATCGGGAACCTACACCGAACTATTAGGCGCGGGCGGGCGGTTCGCCGAAATTTTCGCCTCACAGATAGAGGATGCGTCGGAACACACGTCGTCGGACTTGCCGGTTGCTGACAGCATCGAATCCGCAGATGACACTGGGTTCACGAAAGAAGGGGCACCATCGTGTTAAAAACGATTAGACAAACTCTCTGGGCCCTGCGGTATGCGCTGCGGGCGCATCCTATTCTTGTACTCAGCTCGTTCACCCTTCTCACAGTGCTCTCGTTTCTGCCCAGCGTACAGATGTTCCTCATAGCCGCAATCACCGACTCGCTCAGCACCGGGGATACGCACGCTGCACTCACGTGGGCGGGCGTAACCGGGGGCGTGCTGGCGGGTAACCTTGCCCTGCAGCAGGTGTCTAATTCGCTGGATATGTCACTGCGGGCGGGTATGGCGCAAACAGGTATCCGGGCGATCGCCCGCAGGCTCGCCTCCCTCACCCCCGAGCAGATTTCGCGCGGCTCATTTTCGCAGCGCTCGCGTGCCGCCCAGGATGCGGTCGCCAACGGTCACCTGCACACCCAAGTAACCAGCACCGGAGTACTTCTCTTCACGTTTCTTATGGTGGGTTCGCTCTGCGTCATGGTAGCTCGCGTCAGCCCTGAGGCGGCGGCATGCCTTCTGTTGTGCCTGATTCCGGTGGCGTTCGTGGCGGGGCTGTACACGCGGCGCAACGAGCAGGCCTGGGACAGCATTTATGCGCATAATCACCGGGCCTGGTACGCTACCAACCAGATAGCCTACCCTAATACCGCTGAAGAACTTTCGACCCTGAAAGCAGGCTGGTTCTTTGCGGCACGGGCTAACCGACAACGCGGGCTGGCCGCTGACGAAGAGGTGAAACTTACCGCATATGCCCTGCGTTTGCAGGTAATATCGGGGGTAATGTGCGCAGTCTTCCTGGTGGGTGCGCTAGATTTTCTGGTGTCCTCCGGGGCGAGCGCGGGTATCATCTCTGGTACGATAGTGGGCGCGCTTTCCGCCATGATGTCGCTGACTGCAGCGAGTCACGATATGAGCTCGCTCGGCGCCGGGGCTAACGGAATTACACGGTATCGAGAGTTTCTGGAAGGCTCCGAAAATCCGTCTCGCAAGGCGGTCGCCACTCTTGATGCGCCGCTTAGCCGCGTGCGCATCGAGAACCTTTCCATCACCTACCCCAACGCTGAAAAACCTGTGGTGCGCGGGGTATCCTTCAAGATTGAGCGCGGTCAAACAATTGCGTTCGTGGGGGCAAACGGTGCGGGCAAGACCACGCTAGTACATGGGATTCTGGGCATGCTCGCCGTTCACGAGGGGCGTGTTCTTTTCGACAACACCCCGGTGGATGTTCTCGATTCCGCCGAACGGCACCGGCTGGCAACTATTCTCACCCAGGATTTTGGACGCTACGAGCTGACGGTTCGGCAGAATCTCCTCATGGGGATTTCCGGGCGCTCCGCAACCGACGAGCAACTGTGGGATGCGCTCAACAAAGCCCACGCCGCCGAGTTTGTTCGCACCCTGCCTGCCGGTTTAGACGCTCAACTGGGTGAACAATGGGGCGGCGTTGGGCTATCGGGTGGGCAATGGCAGCGGCTCGCATTGGCTCGCCTAATTTTGCGCAATACCGACCTGTGGGTTCTGGACGAACCAACTAGTGCTATCGATGCCGAAACGGAGGAAGATATTTTCGCCTCTCTGCGCGAGATTGCGGCGGATCACATGACGATTCTGGTCTCGCACCGCGCATGGACGCTGCGTCACGCCGATCGTATTTACGTGATGGATGCGGGCGCAATCGTCGAATCCGGCACTTACACCGAACTAATGGCGCGCGACTCGCATTTCGCCCGGCTTTTCGCCTCACAGACGGGGTGATTACTCGGGTACTTGAGCCCCCCCCCGCCGTTCCGGGAGCAGTAATTTGTAGTGGGAGCGTGCTCCCCGCTCCCACTTCTACGCCTCCCGCGCACAAGGTCAAGAATCGGGTCGTTTTCCGCCCGAAACATCCGTATTCTCTAGTGTTAAGACCTTGAACTAGGAGAATCCTTGAGCATCACAGACCGTTCCGCAGCGAGCACAGACCCGATTGAGCAGACCGTCCAGTTCGGGCGCATAGCCGCCGCTATCGAGTACCTGTATGACCACGCCGCAGATCAGCCTACGCTCGCGCAGGTATCCCAGGCGGTTCATGTGAGCCCCGAATATCTGCAGCGTCAGTTCCAGCAGTGGGCGGGGGTGAGCCCCAAGAAAATGCTGCAGCATATCAGCCTTGAACGGGCGAAGGCGGCGCTCGCTGGGCAGCAGAGCACGCTCGATGCGGCCTGGTCGAGCGGGTTCAGCGGCACGGGGCGCCTGCACGATGCGTTCGTCACCATTGAGGGCATGACCCCCGGCGAGTACAAGAACGGCGGGGCGAACCTGCGCATCGTCTGGCGTTACGCCGCGTCCCCTTTCGGCATGGTGCTGATCGCCGCAACGGATAAAGGCATATGTCATATGGCCTTCGCCGATAACCCGGATGCGGCTCTCACGAACCTGCGCGCCGAATACCCGAACGCGCAGCTGCATGAGGGCGAGCATCCTTTTCACGAGCAGGCGTTGAGTATTTTCGGTGGAGGCGGAGAGCGCATCGCCCTGCATTTGAAGGGTACGCCGTTTCAGGTGCAGGTGTGGCGTGCGCTTTTGAATATTCCGCAGGGTGCCGTGCAAAGTTATGGGTCTGTGGCTGAGAGTATTGGCCGCCCCCGTGCCGCGCGTGCCGTGGGAACCGCTGTGGGGCACAATCCGGTTGCCATGATTATTCCCTGCCACCGGGTGATTCGTGAGAGCGGCGTGATTGGGGATTACCGTTGGGGTCGCGGTCGCAAAATGGCGCTTCTCGCCCAAGAACTCGGCGCGGCCTAGCGAACATCGGTCCATCCCAGTTTTACCCGCTCCCGCTTTTACACTTGCGAAAGCATCTCGCGAGTATGTGTGCCCCTTCGGAAGTTCGCAAAGTTTAAAGGGGTCCCGTTTGATTCCCCGGTGAAAGTTACACAATTGCCATCGAGAGTCACATTTTTGTCACCTTCACTCGCGTTTTTCATGCCAAAGTGACAAAAACCCGTCTGAAAGTTACATTTTGTCACCCAAAATCACCAGATTTGTAACTTTCACCCCGATCAGACGCTCACATTGTCACTCTCGGAGTTACAACATGTAACTCGCAGTCAATCGCAGATAAAACAAGTGCCCGGCGCCTCTTCTAACGAAGGCACCGGGCACCCGCCCGTATACGATACGCCCTGAGTGCGAGCGCACGTTAATCCTTGAGGACTACTCGGGAAGCACCAGACCCTTGGTCTGCGACACTGCACGGGCGAAGCGCTCAGCGACATCTGCCCAGTTCACGATGTTCCAGAATGCCTTGACGTAGTCGCCCTTCACGTTCTGGTAGTCCAGGTAGAAGGCGTGCTCCCACATATCGAGCTGCAGAACGGGAATCAGTGCCACCGAGATGTTGCCCTGCTGGTCGTACAGCTGCTCAATGATGAGGCGCTTACCCACGGTGTCCCAGGCGAGAATTGCCCAGCCGGAGCCCTGAATGGTGAGGGCAACGTTGGTGAAGTGCTCACGGAACTTATCGAAGGAACCGAAGAACTCGTCGATAGCCGCTGCGAGCTCGCCGGTGGGCTTGTCGCCGCCCTCGGGGGAAAGGTTCTTCCAGAAGATGGAGTGGTTGGTGTGACCACCCAGGTTGAAGGCGAGATCCTTGGACAGCTTGGAAACGTTGCCGTAGGAGCCGTTTGCGCGTGCTTCCTCAAGCTGCTCTAGGGCTGCGTTTGCGCCTGCAACATAGGCTGCGTGGTGCTTATCGTGGTGCAGCTCCATGATCTTTGCGGAGATGTGGGGTTCGAGCGCCGCGTAGTCGTAGGGGAGCTCGGGAAGAGTGTACTTTTCAGCCATGGTGTATGCCCTTTCATTCAGAAGATGGCGTCGTTACAAGGGTACCAGCGTTTGCCTGCGAGTTCAGTGGGTTCTGGGCATTGTGCGGGGATGCTGTGCATAGGGTGGAGAAAGTTTTCCACAGGGGTGGATAAACCCGTGGATTTTATTTCAAATTCATCACGATTTCGGAGTATTTGCCGGATTTTTGCGGGGTTCAGACCCACAAATAACAGGTATGTAAGTTATCCACGCTGTGGATAAACTTTGTGGATAACCCATGTTGATGTTCTCTGTCGCATATAGATAACGACATTTATGACGCCAAAAGCCGAAAATTAGTGTCGTTATGTTACGTGTAATTTTTACCGTGTTCGCTGTGTTTTAGCGTCTTCTCGCCCATAAAAACTCACACGCTAGTACCGCATATAGTTTTCACAAGCAGAATTTAATGTGTGCATAATGCACAACCTATTCTGTGGATAATGACCGGTGGAAATTGTTCACAAAGTTTTCCACAGGTGTGGATAGTATCTGTTTAAAACTTGTCTCGACATCCTCAAAATTCTGGATGCGTCCACCGAAGATTTTCATAGCAGAGTTATTTTCGCGTATTTGCACGGATTAACGGGTGCGTTCTAAGACACAGTGGGCGTGATGCGTGTGTGAGCCAGATTCCCTAATAACAGTCGTGTAAGTTCTCCACAGTGTGGAAAAGTACTGTGGATAAAGCCTTGGGAAGAGTTCATTGGGGGTCATATCAGCCGCATCTCCCAGAGCACGCTTACACTGCCTGCCCCTGTCGTTCCACGTATCGAGAGAGGTCATGCACGCCTGTGAATGTCAGAATGCGCAGGAACGCGACACGCCGGGCGCATCCTGCTCTGCCGGGGTAGTTAAGGTATGGATCTGGCGTACTGCGTGCGATCCCGCACGACCCACCATGCACCACGCCGTGCAGAAAGGCATGAAAGACCGTGACCGTCGGGGGAAAAATTAATAGAAAACCCCCGAAATACCGGGGAAGTAGCGAGCATAGACGCCGCGCAACCTTTTTGATGTGCGCTTGCCCACCTATGAGGCATTCTTGCTAGTGTTGGCGGGGTACGTAGGGTATTCTTAAAAAGAACGGCGCGGGAACCGCCCAACCACGAACAGTACCCGCACCGCACAACCGCCGGTAGAAATGCAGGTTACCTGCACACCGACGACAATCACCGATAAATAGAGAGTCGAACCCTGTCGGTTTGAGCTTCCGGTCTCGCCCCGCGGGCTTCTTTTTCGACCCCGTTATGCATACCAGTGTACACGCTTATTTATCATGTGCAAACCCAAATGGTATTTTTTCCCAAATTTTTTTAATCATTTTGTAATATTCCTGGCGAGTACTACCTAAGCAGCCTCAAAATTTTACCTTCTTTACGTGTAAAACCTTGAATTATCAAGTATTTTTTACAGGTAATCATTACAGTGATTTCATTCGGGAAGCGCTATTTCCCGGGCAAATTGTCGAAGACACGCCGACAATGGTGTGACGTATTTCGGACAAATTTGTGCCGCCAGTGTGTACTTTAAGGAAAGACATACCAAGTTTTGAGCAATATCTGAGGGTTTGCTGTCTTAACAAGTACAATGAACTTTACACACCTTATATATGCGCTCAGTTTAAAAGCTGGAGGTGCGAGGAGGAACACTCATGCCCAAACAAGCAACCACCGTCTCTGGCGATCTTCCAGAGAAGGCGGAGCCCAAATGGCTAAATGAAGAAGAACGTGAGGGATGGCTGTTTATCAGCTCGATCATCTTCAACCTCACACGGCAGCTCGATAATCAGCTTCAGCAAGATGCCGATTTGAGCTATGTCGAGTACATGGTACTTGTTGGACTCTCAGAGTCAGAGGATCACGAGTTAACAATGACGCAGCTGGCACTGGTCACAAACACTCTGCCGGCGCGTCTTTCGCGCGTGGTCGCCAGACTGGAGAAAGACGGGTACGTGTCCCGGTCACTCAGCGCCGAAGACCGCCGCGTCAGCATTTGCCATCTGCTTCCTCAGGGTTTGCAGAAGCTTCAGGATGCGGCACCCGGTCACGTAGCACAGGTACGTCACGAGATTTTCGACCACCTCACGGAAGATCAGGTGCGTGCTTTAGCTAATATCGGCGAAAGCATCTTGGGCGATAAGCCTTCTAAACTTATTTCATCGTCGAGTTTGCGGCGCGGAAGTTACCCCGCCTAAACCTGCACGAACGAATACACCCGGATTTTCCGAGGCTTGCGAGCACATCATAACGGTTCTGTTGTGGTGTGATAGACCGAGCTCAGGAACCCCTAAATACGCCTCCAGATTAGCCTTTTCTCTCTATACAGTGCTGATTCGGCCCTCTATGATGGGTTCGACAGCGTTGCACTGTACCCTACGCGAATAGAACACACACCCTAATTTCAAGGAGAGAAAAGTTATGTCTAAGTCCTTCTACGATCTGCTCAACGAACAGATCGGTCACGAGTTTGCCGCATCCCACCAATACCTTTCAATGGCGATTTGGCTTGATGGTGAGGACCTTCCTCAGCTGGCGCGTTACTTCTACCGCCAGTCTTTGGAGGAGCGAGGGCACGCCCTCATGATGGTTCAGTACAAGCTGGATCGCGGCCACAAGGTTGAGATTCCCGCAGTTCCGAGCGTCAAGAATGATTTTAAGGATGTTCAGGAGATCGTGGATCTTTCCCTGGCGCAGGAAAAGGAAGTCACCGGTCAAATCGAGGCTCTTTTCTCCGCAGCACGCAACGAAAACTATGCTCTGGGTGAGCAGTTCATCCTCTGGTTCCTGAAGGAACAGGTTGAGGAAGTCGCATCGATGGAAACTCTCGTCACCATCGTGAAGCGTGCAAACGGAAACCTCTTCGACATCGAAAACTATGTGGCTCGTGAGCTCGATGAGTCGCATGGCGAAGACAGCTCCGCTCCTGCCGTTGCAGGTTCCTAAGGTGCCTCACACCTCATAATTGCATAATTTTTATATTCTCGCTCCAAGCCGATATTACGGCAGGGGCGAGAATATTTATATTGACCCTGAAATTTCGCTTACGTTATAGAATATATGCCCAAAATGGCATATATTGGTTAAGTATATTTATACCTTTAGAAGCAAAAAATACCATCTCCTAGGTAGGAGCGTTAGAATAGTAAGAATTATTCCTATCCGGAGGATAACTACAGAGAATATGACCCAATCACAGACACCGAATTCAGAAAATACAGTTTTCAGCCGCGGATCCTACAGCAACTCTAAGCGAGTTGCAGATATTTTGCGCACGGAGTCCGTGGGCGGCAGCATCCTGCTGGTGGCGACCGTTCTCGCGGTAGTTCTTGCCAATACCCCACTGGCAGATATTTATTTCGGGGTGCGCGATACCGTTATAGGACCCGAAGTTCCAGGGTTTCACCACCTTCACATGAAGATAGGCACCTGGGCGGCAGACGGTCTCTTGGCAATATTCTTCTTCCTGACCGGTCTTGAACTCAAAAAAGAGTTCGCGATCGGTGACCTCAAATCACCGGCAACCGCGATCGTTCCCATCGCAGCAGCCTTTGGCGGCGTGATTACCCCCGCCATCATCTACACCGCTATCAACTTCAGCAGCCCCACCGCTATACATGGCTGGGCTATTCCCACGGCAACCGATATTGCCTTCGCGGTTGCCGTATTGGCGGGCGTGGGAACGTTCCTGCCCTCGGCAATGCGCATCTTCCTTCTTACCCTGGCGGTGGTTGATGATCTGATCGCTATCTGCATTATTGCAATCTTCTACACCGGCACCTTCCACGGCGAATACCTGCTCCTTGCGATCATCCCTATCTCACTGTTCGCCTTTATCGCCTATCGCGGCGAAAAAATGCTGCACCTCAAGCCCGCCGCGGCGTGGATTCTGCTTCTGCCCCTGGGCTTTATCACGTGGGCGCTTTTCCTAGAATCCGGTATTCACGCAACCATTGCCGGCGTGGTGCTTGGTTTCTGCGTTCCGGTTAAATTCAATAAACGTACCGAAGCTGCGGGTGCGGATGCTGGTCTCGCCGAGGTTTTCGAGCATCGTTTCCGCCCGCTTTCCACGGGTATCTGCGTGCCGGTCTTCGCGTTCTTTAGCGCCGGCGTTGCAGTGGGCGGTTTTGAAGGTCTTGGGCGAGCCCTCACCGACTCAGTCTCCCTGGGTATTGTGTTCGCCCTAGTCTGCGGCAAGACCATCGGTATTACGGGAACCACCTGGCTGGTTACCAGGTTCAGGCACGCCAACCTAGACCCGGATGTGCAGTGGATTGACGTCATAGGCCTTGCGGTTACCGGCGGTATCGGCTTTACCGTGTCGCTTCTGGTGGCAGAACTTTCCTTCTCCGGTGGATCGCCGCACGGTGAAGACGCCAAGATCGCTATTCTCTGCGGTTCGGTAACCGCCGCAATTCTGGGTGCTCTGATTCTCTCTCGCCGCAATAAGCACTACCGTTTGCTGGCGGAAAAGGAGAGCGTGGATGCCGATATGGATGGTATTCCGGACGTGTTCCAGCAGCGTAAATCACAATCCTAGACGGTCTGTCTTCGGTGGAGAGAGATCGGTGAATACCCTGCTCTACTATTAAGAATCCGGTGGTGACACTCCTAAGAATCACCACCGGATTTTTATATTCTCATTCCAGAATATAGTTGATATTTTGCAGGTTTGAGAGCTTTTTTCTAAACATCCAACCCAACACCTCTAACCATGCTGCACCCTTTCAGATATATTCTATTTTTGGAATATATCGATGGCGGGGAGTCTACCGCGTATGCCATATGGCACTCAAAGCATCCCCTGTACGGCGACCCCTGGCAGCGCTTTCGACCTCCACCCCAAAGGTGCGCTGTCTTACGTCCTCAGATTCTGCGCGTACACACGACATGTCCGTAGAATGAAAAGTACCGAGTGATTGGTGGAGAACGGTTTATGAAACATCAGAAACGGGGCGCAGAAGCCCATCACACGACATCACGCTATGCGGAAATCATCGCCCGCTGGGTTATCGGTATCTACTCAATCGCAACAATTCTGACGCTTTTCACCTGGATTATTTCCCCGCTTCGCAGGGGCCACGGGTTCACCTGGTGGGAAATCACCGCGAGCCTGCTTAACATCCCATCAAGTCATACGCTGGTGAGCGCGGTCATCATGGTGGTCATGACATCCGCCCTGATCACCCGTAAACGGGCCGCCCTCTACGCCGTCATCTTCTTTCAGGTCATCGGCATCCTCATCGGAACACGAAGCGCGCTTCTGCTCTTCTTCCCCGATAACGTGATGCCAAGCGAAGAATTTTTCTCCTCCACACTCGACACCGTGGCTATTATCGTGGCGGCTATCTTTATTCCGCTTCTCATCCTGGCACGCTCTGCTTTCCCGGCGCATATAGGCCGAATTTCATGGGTATTGGCAACCGTGGTCTTCCTCGGCGGGCTAACGGTGACAACCCTGCTGGCCTGGTATTTTGGGCATCACGTGCCGGGAGTTACGGTTCCCCACCTGCTCAAACAGGGGTTAGGGCTCGATAGTTTTCCCGAACTCAAGGGTGCAAACCCGGGCGCCACGGTGGTGGGAGCAGCATCCGTGTTCTACGGAATTTTTGCACTGATCGCGGTGTATGTGGTGGTGCGGGGGTACCGTGTCCCCAATACCTGGACTGCCGATCGGGAATTGCGCCTGCGCGAACTTTTACAGGAGTATGGCGGAAACGATTCACTCTCGTACTTTGCAACACGCCGCGATAAGCAGGTGATTTTCTCGGCGGATATGCGCGCCGCTGTCACCTACAGGCAAGTGGGTTCTGTATGTTTGGCCTCCAGCGACCCGGTGGGCGATCCGGCATCCTGGGGTTCCGCAATCGACCGGTGGATGCACCAGGTGCGCCGCTACGGGTGGATTCCCGCCGCCATCAGCGTGAGCGAAGACGGCGCCAGAGCCTTCGCACGCCGGGGACTGGGCATAATCCGCATGGGGGACGAAGCCATTCTAGAGGTCTCACGTTTTAGCCTGAACAATACCTCGCTTACAGAGGTACGCCACGCCCACCAGCGGGTGCGTAAGGCCGATTACACACTGAAAATCTGCAGGCATCGTGAGCTTTCACCCGAGCAGCTGCACGAGGTGGAAAATAACGTGAACGCTTGGCGTCACGGCAAGGTTGAGCGCGGGTTCTCGATGGCGCTCAACAGGCTCTCAGACCCCGCAGACGGTCGCAATCTGCTTGTTTCGGCGCATGATTCTGCTGGCACAATGGTTGCACTCCTCTCATTCGTGCCGTGGGGCCGCACCGGCGTATCGCTGGATGTGATGCGCCGCTCCCCCGACAGCCCCAACGGCATCGTGGAATATATGGTTGCCCAGCTTATGGAAGATGCCCCCGACTACGGCATCACGCGTGTTTCACTGAACTTTGCTATGTTCCGCCATGTGTACGAGAACGCAGATCAGTTCGGCGCTAATGCCTGGAGCAGGTTCGCCTCTCGGTCGCTGGGGGTTTTAGACAGGTTCCTTCAGTTGGAGAGACTGTACCGCTTCAACCTCAAGTTCGCCCCGGAGTGGATGCCGCGCTATATGGTTGCGGAACCGACGCTGGCTTTCCTGAACGTTGCGGCGGCGGCTGGGGTTGCCGAGGGCTTCCTGCCCGATTTTTCGGCACGTAAACAGCGCCATGAAGTGCACCGCCTGACCGAAGACCAGATCGCGCGAGTGCACGAGATCGAGCGTGTGCATCCGGGCGAGGCGCAGGCCCCCGAACACCGCTTCAGCGATCAGACCAAGCACCGTATTCGTCACCTGCAGATGCTTCGGGATGCCGGCATGAACCCGTACCCGCTGGGAGTCACGTGCGAGTATTCGACGGTGCAGGTGCACGATGGGCTGAGCGGCCATACGCTTCCGAGCAGGGAGTTTACCCTATCGGGCAGGGTGCGGTTTATTCGCAACCACGGCGGGGTTATCTTCCTGATCCTGTCTGAGGAAGGCAAACAGGTACAGATTATTGCCGAGCGCAGCCTTGTGAGTGAGCGCGAGTTTCAGCTTCTCAAGTCCGCTGTCGATACGGGTGATATTCTGCTCGTGACCGGCACGGCGGGGGCTAGCCGCACCGGAACCGCATCTGTCATTGTGCACGGCTGGCAGATGGCGGCGAAGTGTCTGCACCCCATTCCGTATGGGGCGTTGAATGATCCGGAGGCGCGCATCCGCAAACGCTCGACTGACCTGTTGGTGCATCCGCAGCAGCTTGAAAACCTTCGGATGCGCTCCTCACTGATCACTGCCATTCGCCGCACGCTCGATGATGCAGGGTTCACCGAGGTTGAGACCCCGATTCTGAATACTATTCATGGCGGTGCGAGCGCGCGCCCCTTCAAAACCTTTATTAACGCCTATGGTGCGGATTTGACGCTTCGCATAGCACCCGAGCTGTATCTTAAACGCCTGGTGGTTGGCGGTTTGGGCGCTGTTTATGAGTTGGGGCGGGATTTTCGCAACGAAGGCGCGGATGCCACCCATAACCCGGAGTTCACGGTGTTGGAGGCTTATAAGCCTTACGCAGATTACACGGTCATGCGCAAGCTTACCGAAACGCTCATCAAGAACGCTGCCCGGGCCGTCTATGGTTCTGAGGTACTTCCGCTGGGCGAGAAGGGCAGTATCGAGCGTACTCTCACGGATGTTTCGGGTGAGTGGCGGGCAGTTTCGGTTTGCGAGGCCCTTTCGCGTGCGCTGGGGCGCGATATTTCGAGTGAAACAGATTTTGAGACTTTGCTTGAGCTGGCGCATGAGCATCAGATTCATGTGCGTGATGACATGGGCGCGGGTGCCATTCTTGAGGAGCTTTACGGTGAGCTGGTAGAGGCAAAAACTGTGTTCCCCACGTTTTATACGGATTTTCCGGTGGAGACCTCTCCCCTGGCGGGTGCGCATCGTAGCAAGCCGCATCTGGTCGAACGCTGGGATTTGGTCATTAACGGCATGGAGATGGGAACCGCCTATTCCGAGATGACGGATGCTTTAGAACAGCGCCGCCGCCTGACCGAGCAGTCTCTCAAGGCTGCCGCGGGAGACCCGGAGGCCATGCAGATTGATGAGGATTTTCTGTATGCCCTTGAGACCGGGCTTGTCCCGACGGGCGGATTGGGCATCGGCATTGACCGTTTGGCGATGCTCATGGCGCAGACCCAGATTCGCGGGGTGCTTTCTTTCCCGTTTGTTAAACCCGTGAAGTAGCATGTAGTCAAAGATTCATTTTCTCCACTGGAGAGTGTTTTTATGTCTATTAAACGATGTTTGATATGAATTGTGGTTCAGCCATAACTTTTTGATGTTTTTGCTTGTCAAACGGAGTATCACCCGTGTTCCGGCTATATTAATTATTCGTTACAAATGTGGACAAGACCCCCAATGAGATTGCCGTAAACCCTTCATCAACGGAACAATAAGTACCTGTAATTTCTAAAGGGAATTTCTTTCCCTGGCGTGCGGTCTACCCGGTTTGCACCTTCGCGCCTTCATGCCCGCATAGTTGCTATCCCTATTACGCTTCTATGCCGTGACGAAAGAGAAAACCTGTGGACTCACTTGTAAATTTTATTCAGAACATTAACGCCTCTACCGCTGGTGCGACCAGCGTGGTTGACAGCATTCAAAGCTGGATATGGGAAAACTTTCTGTTCGTTGCCTTGATTGTCGTGGGCTTGTTCTTGACGATCCGCACCCGTGCCGTGCAGTGGCGTTCCCTGCCCGAGATGCTGCGCGTACTCACCGACCCGTCCGGCCACGAGGCCGATGGGCGCAAGAGCATTTCCTCGTTCCGCGCGTTCACCGTTTCGGCGGCATCCCGCGTGGGCACCGGCAATATTGCTGGCGTGGCGATCGCTATTGCAATGGGTGGTCCCGGCGCGGTGTTTTGGATGTGGGTCATTGCTGCCGTGGGCGGCGCATCCGCTTTTGCCGAATCCCTGCTGGGTCAGCTGTATAAAGAACGCGGCAAGGATTCCTATATTGGTGGTCCTGCCTACTATATGCAGCGCGGCCTGAATGCACGCTGGCTGGGCCTGATTTTCGTGGGCTTTATCGTGCTCACCTATAGTTTTGTGTTCTGCGCGGTACAAACCAATGCGATCGTGGAAGCTGGTGCGAACTCCCTGAATATCGGTATTTCCGGTACCGAGAATATGGGTTTCCGCATCGTGGTAGGCCTTTTCGTTGCCGCACTGACGGCTGCAATTATCTTCGGCGGTATCCGCACCATTTCTACGGTCACCGAGTTTATGGTGCCGTTCATGGCGGTTCTGTACATGCTGCTGGGACTGTTCGTGGTTGTGCTCAATGTGGGCGAAATCCCGAACGTTCTGCTCATGATTTTCCAGGGTGCTTTCGGTCTGCGCGAGTTCGTAGTGGGCGGCACGATGGGCGCCGTTATTTGGGGCATGAAGCGCGGTCTGCTCTCGAACGAGGCCGGTATGGGTACCGCCCCGAACGCGGGTGCAACCGCAACTATCTCGCACCCCGCAAAGCAGGGCTACGTACAGGCTTTGGGCGTGTATTTCGATACGATGCTGGTCTGCTCGGTCACCGCGTTTATCGTGCTTCTGTCGAACCCAACCTATGGCAATAAGACCCGCGGTGCTGGACTGACTCAGGATGCGCTTGCCCACCAGCTCGGCACTTGGGCCACCCACTTCCTCACCATCGCGATTTTCCTCTTCGCCTTCTCCTCGGTCATCGGCAACTACTATTACGGCGAGTCGAATATTCGCTTCGTGACTGAGAAGCCCGGGGCGTTGACGGTGTTCCGTCTGGTGGTGCTGGGCTTCGTATTCTTCGGGGCAATCGCATCGCTGGAGCTGGTGTGGACCACGGCAGATATGCTCAACGCGGGCATGGTGATTGTGAACCTGATTGCGGTGGTGTGGCTTTCGCCGAAGGTCGTTGCGGTGCTCAAGAATTACGAGCGGCAGCGCAAATCCGGTGTGGAGCCTATTTTCAAAGCATCCGATATGCCTGAGATTAAGAATCTTGCGGCCTGGGACGGCACCGACGAGGTGACCACCCGCGAGTTCTGGGCTGAGCGTGATGCGGCGGCTGCGGCCAAACGCGCCAAAAAGGCTGCGAATGTATAACGTTTCACCTAGATAACTCTCCCTGCAGCGCCCGAGGACATAAATTTTATGTTCTCGGGCGCTTGGCGTATCCTCTGGCATACTAAAGAAGTGCTGACATTAGGTTTTTCGGTGTTTCCTCTTGTGCTTTTTCAGAATCCGACGGCGCAGGCAATCTACCAGTACACGGTGCTTGCCCTGATTTTTATCTGGATTACTTCGGTGCTGTACTGCATTTTTACGGTGCATCGCAGCCCCTACTTCAACGAGATTCAGAAGCTCAAGTGGCTTCTGTTCATTCTGGTGCTCCCCTATTTTGGTGCGCTGGCGTGGTTTCTGCGCGTGCATCGCGAGAAAAAGGATGCGTCCGCCGCAGACCAGACCGATACCCCCTCGAACCCTCACGACAAAGGAAAATAACATATCCTATGACAATTTCAACCTTCGGTGAGTAAGTTCACGAATACCGAAGTGGACGGTCTGTTACGGAGCCTGTATAGTTCTATATGTTGCCTGCGGCTCTTTGAGTCGTATGACACTTGCGCGAGTGGCGGAATAGGCAGACGCGCACGGTTCAGGTCCGTGTGCCCGTGAGGGCGTGGGGGTTCAACTCCCCCCTCGCGCACCAGCAATCCCCGGTTCTGATGAGTCGGGGATTTTTTGTTGTGTCGGCAACATTTGGGGTTTTCGAGTCTATATTTTACGAGTAAAAAGTATATTATCGGCATGGTGGTCACACTATCCCCTAGAATAGAGTTGGGTGTGTGCACTCACACCTGACACAGCAAATGCACAGCTACAAAAGCTAGACTGAACCCTTCGGGTTCCCAACCACGGGATGCCAGGGGTGACATCCGGCCCGAGCCATAAAGGAGGAGGCAATGAAGTTATTTGATAAGTTGGAACGACTGGAGCAAGGCATCGGTCGTACCGTCGGCTTTTCCAAAGGCTTTGGCACCTTCGCAAAGGCTGATGTAGCTAACCGTATTCGCACGTCGATGGATGATGCCTCATATGTGGACCAGGGCGGTCACACGATGGCACCAAATATCTTCAACGTTCGCTTTTCGAGTGCCGATTTTTCGCGCGTGCGGGAGTGGGGCAACCCATTCGCGGTTGAGCTGTGCAATCTTGCTATTTCACATGCGCGTGCGCAGGGGTATTCGCTGATTGGGGCTGTACGTATTACCTTCAGCCCTATTGCCGATCTCGAAGCCGACGAGTTCGAGGTTGTGCCCAGTTTTGAGGCGTTCCAGGCTCCGCCCTCGGGTGCGACGAACTATGTTCCTCCCGCCGGTGCCGCCCACGGCGCCTCCGACTACGCCCCTGTTGCCCCGGCTCGTGATACCGGTCTGCCGACCAGAATTACAAAACCGCGGGCTACTCCGCCGCGCCGCACGGAACAGCCTCAGCAGCAGCAACAGCAGGCACCTGCCGCGTCCGTGCCGAAACCGCGTTCCCCGCAGAATCCTCCGCAGCAGCAACGTGCTGCGGCGCATCATGCCTTTGTGGATATTAACGGGCAGCGGTATGAGCTTTCTGGGGCACCTCTCGTCATCGGTCGCGGCTCCGATGCATCCGTGCGTCTGGCTGACAAGGGTATTTCGCGCCGCCACCTACAGATTTCCCGCCAGGGAGGCAACTATGTTGCCACCGACTTGGGCTCAACCAATGGAACCCGGCTGAATGGTTTTCCGCTGAAAACCCCCACCGTTCTCCAAGATGGAGCGGTGTTACAGTTGGGCGGAGCCCGAGTTCTCTTCCGCTCAATTGCCTCTGGAGGTATACGTTAATGGCATCCGAGCTAACTGTAACCATACTGCGCTTTGCGTTTTTGGGGTTGCTCTGGTTCTTTGTGTTTTTCGTGGTGGCAGCCGCCCGCCGCGATTTGGGGCTGGGTAAGAACTTCCGCTCCGTACCCGTAGAATCTGCCGCAGACTCGCAGCCACAACCGCAGCATATTGCAGCTCCTCCTGCACGTCCTTCCCGCTTGGTGATCACCAAGGGAGTGCAGGCGGGAGCTATGATGCAGTTGGGTGACTCCCCGGTTACTATCGGTCGCGCCAATGATATTGAGGTTTCGTTGCAGGACGATTACGCCTCCGGTCGCCATGCCCGTCTGTTCCCGCAGGGTTCTCGCTGGTTCTTGGAGGATTTGGGCTCAACCAACGGCACATTCGTAAACAACCAAAAGCTGACCCGCGCTACCGCTATTGAGCCGGGTGTCGATTTCCGTGTGGGCGGAACGACTATGCAGCTGAGGGGGTAATCGTTGAAGATAGCCTTTCGCTTTGAAGCCCGTTCCGATACGGGTGTGAAACGCAGCAAGAATGACGACTCCGGGTACGGTGGACGTTATCTTGCTGTTGTTGCTGACGGCATGGGCGGGCACGTCGGTGGTGACGTCGCATCCGCTACCGCCGTTTTGAACCTGACCCCTTTGGACCACCCCGACTTTGACGGTACCGGCGGCATATACCTCGCCGACGAAATCCAAAGTGCCAACGCCATTATCAATGATCTGGCAACCAGTGATCAGCGCCTTGCGGGCATGGGTACCACCTGTACCGCTCTGCTGGTGGATGGCGAAAAGATCGAGATGGCCCATATTGGCGACTCGCGGGCCTATCGTTTACGCGCCGATGAAGACGGCGGTTTCGAGCAGATTTCGACCGATCACACCTTCGTGCAGCGTCTTCTCAACGAGGGCCGTATCACTCCCGAAGAGGCGGAGAATCACCCGCACCGCAACGTGATTATGCGCGTGCTTGGCGACGTTGATGCCTCCCCCGAGCTTGAGCTGCAGACTTTAGAAGCCATTCCCGGTGAGCGCTGGGTGCTTGCTTCCGATGGTTTAGAGGCGGTGGTCTCTGATGAAGAGATCGAAGCCGTCATGCGTTCCACCGATGATCTGGGTGAGATCGCGGACGTTCTTATCCAGATGACTCTCGACGGCGGCGCACCCGATAACGTGACGGTCGTAGTTGTACAGGTTATTGACCGCGAAGAACTTCCCGCCGACGAACCTGTAGGCCCTTCTGCCCTGCCGGAAACCGGCGAGATCGATACCTCACCGACGACCTCTGAGCTTGAGGAAATCACCGAGGAAGTAAACGCCGAAGAGGGTCTGTCCGATCACGACCGCGCGCTCAAGAAGTTCCGCCGCGCCCGTGACCTCACGGATTCCTTCCCCCACGATGGCGACGCAAGCGATCAGGATGCGGTGTACTTTGCCCGCACGAATGCCGCCATTTTGCGCCACGAGCTTGGTTCTCGCCCGCATCAGCTGGTGGGCAGCGCCGCCGTGGCAACAGAGACCGGGCGTATTCCGGCGGTGACGAGCCGTACCCTGGAGCATCGGGCCTCGTTGGCGCAGCGTGTGCCGATGAGTACCGAGGAACCCGCAAAGCTACCGGATGAGCTTGAAGAGCTTCTGGCGGACCCGATTCGACGCCGTCGGCGCCCGATTCTGCTGGTGAGTGCAGCCGTAATCCTTGTGTTGGCGCTCATTGCGGGTTGGAGCGGGCTGAAATGGGTTGAGGGCCGCTACTACGTTGGCGAAAATAACGGTAAGGTCGCCGTCTATAACGGAGTTCCGCAGTCGTTGGGGCCAATCCATCTCTCCCATGTGGTCGAGGAAAGCGAAGTAGAAACTTCACAGCTGCCCGAACATACCCGCACGCTTTTGAAGAATACGATTCACGCGGATAATCTTGACGATGCACGGGTTATCGTAAACCGCATGCAAGCTCAGGTGAATCTGCAGGATGACCGGAATACACAGCCTTCCGGTGCGGCTTCGTCCGGCGCGCAGACAGGTCAAAAAACTTCAGCAACGGAAGGTGGTAATCGTGGCTAGGCTATTGCGTGATGCACACATACCCCGTTCGCGTCGCCTGATTGAGCTTGTTCTGCTCGTGGTTGCGGTCGGCATCGGCTCATTTTCCATGTACCTGATTGACCCCGAAACGGCGTGGGACATGGGGAAAAACCCGTGGATTCAAGGTACCGTGGTGCTGGGCGTGTGCGCGCTCATCGCGCATCTGGTGCTTCAATTCCGGGCGCGTTACGCCGATCCGTTTATTCTGCCGCTTGTTGTGGCGCTCAACGGAATCGGGCTGGCGATGATTTTCCGCATCGACAAGGATCCCGCCATGCAGAAGTCCCCAGTGGGCGAGTCGCAACTGTTCTGGACGGGCTTCTCAATGATCCTCTGCTCCGTTGTGCTGTACTTCCTGCGGGATCATCGAGTGCTGCGTAAGATCACCTATATTTCGCTGGTGCTCTCCTTCATCCTGCTTATCATGCCGCTTATTCCCGGCCTTGGTACCGAAATCAACGGCGCACGGATTTGGATCAGGCTCGGCGGGCGTACCTTCCAGCCCGGCGAAATTGCCAAGATTACTCTGGCAATCTTCTTTGCAGGCTACCTGTCCACACACCGCGATTTGATTCTCACAGCGGGTAAGCGTCTGGGACCCATCAATCTGCCACGTCTGCGCGATTTGACCCCAATTTTCTTGGCGTGGATGGTCAGCATCGGCGTGTTGGTTTTCCAGAAGGATCTGGGTTCTGCAATCCTGTTCTTTGGGCTGTTCATGGCGATGCTGTACCTCTCGACCGGCAAAATTTCCTGGCTTGTAGTCGGCGGTGTCGGCGTGGTGGTTGGCGGATACTTCGCCTACAACTCCATTTCTCACGTGCACGCCCGTATCTATGGCTGGATGCATGCCTTTGACCCTGAGGTCTATATGTCCTCCAGCGGTGGTTCCGGTCAGATCCTTCAGGGTATTTTCGGTCTATCCTACGGCGGTCTCTTCGGCCGTGGATGGGGCCAGGGCCGTACCTCTTTGGTACCGTTCGCTAACTCGGACATGATTATTACTTCTCTCGGTGAGGAACTCGGTCTGATCGGCCTGGGCGCTATTTTGATGATGTTCCTCATCCTCATCTCGCGTGGCTACCGCGCGGCGTTGGGCACTCGTGACGGTTTCGGCAAGCTCTTGGCAGCGGGCCTTTCCACGGTTATGGTGCTTCAGCTCTTCGTGGTGGTTGGCGGTGTAACCCGGTTAATTCCGCTGACCGGTTTGACCACACCGTTTATGTCTGCCGGTGGTTCATCCCTGGTGGCTAACTGGATTATCGTGGCGTTGTGGCTTTCGATTTCGCATACCGCGCGAGCGCCTCACGTCGTGGTCGGGTTCGACGTTCCCGAAAGTATCGACCACGAAGACTACAGCTATGAATCTGAGGGCGCAACCAGCGTTCTCGCCCGTATTTCAACTCAACAAGCAGGAGGTGACCGCAATGGATAGGGCAATTCGCCGCATGTGGATGGCCGCAGGTTGCGTTTTTATCCTGCTCATGGGTACGTTGAGCTATATCCAATTCTTCGACACCGAATCTCTCAAAGATAACCCGTGGAACTCGCGTTCTCTGTACGATAACTACGGTGCCAACCGTGGCTCTATCGTGGTCGATGGAACCGAAATCGCCTCGTCGGTGAAATCGGATGATGAGTATAACTATCAGCGCGTGTACTCTGAGCCGGAAAAGTATGCGGCGCTGACGGGTTATTTCTCATCAGTGTACGGTTCTACCGGTGTCGAGTCCGCTATGGACAAGGAGCTTTCGGGTACTTCCGACAGCCAGTTCTACGATCGTGTTGCTCAGCTCTTCTCGGGTTCTTCGGCACGCGGTGCGAGCGTCGAGCTCACCGTGGATTCCAAGCTTCAGGAGCTTGCTAACAACCTGCTGCAGGGCCGTAAGGGTTCTATTGTGGCGATCAACCCCAAGACTGGCGAAATCTTGGCGATGGCTTCGTCTCCCTCATATGACCCGAATACGCTCGCATCCCACGATGGGTCTACGGTAGTCAGCAACTATGAGGAACTGAACTCGAATCCGAATAACCCGCTTTACAACCGTGCTATTGCGGGTAACACCTATTCGCCCGGCTCAACCTTCAAGATTATTGATGCCGTCGCGGCTCTGGAGTCTGGCAAATATGATGCGAACTCCACGATCGATAACCCCGCACAGCTTCCCCTTCCGGGAACCAATGTGTCGCTTCCGAACTATGCGGGCGGTCAGTGTGGAGGACGCACCAAGGCTACGATTGAATGGGCTATGGCGCAGTCCTGCAACACTCCTTTTGCGCAGATCGCAATGGATTTGGGGGAAGATAGGATCTCTAGGACTGCCGAAAACTTTGGTTATGGTCAGGATTTGAAGATTCCGCTGGCGGTGGCTAAATCGAGCTTCCCGAAGGGTATGTCGCAGAGCCAGCTGGCGCAGGCATCCGTGGGTCAGTACGATGTACGCACCACCCCGCTGCAGGTGGCGATGACTTCTGCCGCAATCGCTAACGGCGGTGTGCAGATGAAGCCCAATATGATTCGTTCTGTCAAAACCAGTAACTTGAGCGTGCTCTACGAGTTCTCACCCGAGAAGTTGCGCACCTCAACTTCTACTAAAGTCGCCGATCAGGTGAAACAATGGATGGTGAACTCTGTGGATAACGGTATTGCCCGTAACGCAGGCGTGCCCGGGTATAAGGTTGCTGGTAAGACCGGTACCGCAGAAACTACGGGTGGTTTGAATAACTCTTGGTTTACCGGGTTTGCACCCGCCGATGATCCTCAGATCGCCATTGCGGTGGTCTATGAGGATATGGATGCAACAACCGGTTCCCAGCTTTCGACAAATGCAGGTAAACAACTTTTTGAGGCGGTGTTGAACAAGTGAGGCCTTCGGCTGATATCACCTTGGGCGGGCGCTACACCCTAACCGAACGTATCGCTATCGGCGGTATGGGTGAGGTCTGGAAAGCTCGCGACAAGGTTCTCGGACGCACCGTCGCCGTTAAAATCCTGAAAGAGGAGTATACGGGTGACCCCGGGTTCTTGGAGCGTTTCCGTGCGGAGGCGCGCCATACCGCGCTTCTGAACCACCCCGGCGTTGCCAATATGTTCGATTACGGTGAAGAGGATAACTCTGCATACCTGGTGATGGAGTTGGTTCCGGGCGAGCCGCTGTCGAGCATCATCGAGCGCGACGGCACGCTGCCGCCGGATCGCATCCTGAACTTTATTGCGCAGACGGCTCGCGCGTTGGCTGCTGCGCACGCTCAGGGCCTTGTGCACCGCGATGTGAAGCCCGGTAACCTGATGATCACCCCGGATGACCGGGTGAAGGTTACCGACTTCGGTATTGCTAGGCTTGCGAACCAGGTTCCGCTGACCGCTACCGGTCAGGTGATGGGTACAGCCCAGTATTTGGCACCCGAACAGGCAACCGGTCAACCTGCAACCCCGTCCTCCGATATGTATTCGCTGGGTATTATCGGGTACGAATGCCTGGTTGGTCACCGACCGTTCACGGGTGAATCACAGATCGCGATTGCTCTAGCCCAGGTGAACGATCCGCCACCGCCGCTGCCGGAGAGCATCCCGGCACCCGCCCGCGCCTTGATTATGTGCCTGCTTGCTAAGGATCCTGCAGAGCGTCCTAAGGATGCTACCGCGCTGGCATCCGCTATTGATGCTATTCGCCGTCGCGATATTCCTGCGGCGATTAAGGCCGTGCCCACGCTGGAGGCATTCTTGCCGGAGAATCTGGATACTGCCCAGACCTCCTTGATCGCCGAGCCTATTTCGGCATCCGCCGCTCCGAAGTTCGGATCTGGGTCGCGCTTCACGCCCGGTCCTTCGACGGCTCCGATCCCCGAGCCCGGGTCGAAGGCTGCGGCCGCACGTACGGCACAACAGGGGCCAAAGAAACGCAGCTGGGTATGGTTCGTCGCTATCGTTGCGGCACTAGTGCTTATTCTCGGTATCCTCTGGGCTGTCTGGGCGGCAAATAGCCGTGCAACCCCCACTCCGAATACCACCACCTCAGCAACACCCAGCTCTGCGGAAGGTACCGTCACGGTAGCCACCCCGAACGAGGAGTCCTCGACTGCGAGCAGCACTCAGAAGCAGAAAATTAACCTGCAGGCACGCAGCTACGAGGGTCGTCCCCTTCAGGATGTTGTCAATGACCTGAAGAACCTGGGCCTTTCGCCCAGGACTGAAAGTGTTGAGTCTGAAGAGCCAGCCAACACCGTTCTGTCGATTTCACCGGCTGGTTCGGTAGACGAAGGCACCACCATTACCGTGCGTTATTCAAGCGGTTCCAGGGGCGCGACCCTACCTAATGTTGATGGGAAGAACTACGAAGAGGCTTCTCGGACGATTACCTCGCTTGGTGTTGATGTGAACCTTCACTTCGAGCATTCGGACACCGCACAGCCCGGTACGGTGCTGCGCACCAGCCCTTCTTCTGGCACTAAAGTGTCAGTTCCTAGTAAGGTAGAGATGTATGTAGCTAATGAGTCTTCAGGTACGAAGACGGATTCTGACTCGTCGCCATCCGCAGCTACGCCTTCAGGCGCGTCGACTTCTTCTAGTCCTCGTACTGGGCGTTAGTGTCTGAGTCCACTCACATCAAAAACTATTTTTACCCCAGGAGAACGTATGGACCTGTTGGTTCCTGAAACGGTAGATGGCCGTTATAAGGTACTCGATGTTATCGGTACCGGTGCGATGGCTACCGTATACGCGGCGGAGGATATTCGTCTCGGTCGTAAGGTCGCGATGAAGATCCTGCGCCCGGAGCAGGCCCAAGACAAAACCTTCCGTTCACGGTTTAAACGTGAGGCGGAGGCTGTCGCATCCCTGAACAACCCCGGTATCGTTGCGGTGTACGACACGGGCGCTTATTCCCCGTCAGATCCCAACAGCGGATATGGTGTTGATGATGCCGCCGACGATGACGAGGCTAAGATCCCATACATCATTATGGAATACGTTGATGGCAGGACGCTGCGCAGTGTCCTTTCGTCGGGCGGGTACATTCCCGTGCGTGATGCGGTGGGGTACGCAGAGCAGCTTTTGAGCGCTCTGAAATACAGTCATTCAATGGGTATTATCCACCGCGATATTAAGCCCGCGAATATTATGGTGCTTCCCCGAACCGAGGAAGACGCCGCAAAGGGGCAGCCGGGTCAGATTAAGGTGATGGACTTCGGCATCGCCCGAGCTATTGAAGAGGCTGGCGAGGCTCTGACAAAGGCCAACGTGGTGATGGGTAGCGCACGCTACATGTCTCCCGAGCAGGTCAGTGGTAAAGAAGTTGATGCGAGAAGCGACCTTTATTCGGCAGCATGCGTACTGTATGAAATGGTTGCTGGACGTTCCCCCTTCGATGCGGAAACTAACGTTGACTTGGCGGCGAAGCATCTTACCGAGACTCCCGCTGCACCGAGTACCTTTAGCCCGCTGAGCGTACCCCCTGAGCTTGATGAAGTTATTCTTCGGGGCCTTGCCAAGAACCCGGATGATCGTTACCAGACCGCCGATGAGTTTTCGCAGGCGATCCGTCAGGGAGCGGGTCTGCAGGTTGGCGGCGGTATGCCGCAACAGGTTCCCGATGACTCCATGACCACCGCTTTTGCGCCTCTTGAGGCTCCCGCGGCGGGTGCTGCAGGCACCGGTACGGGTGAGGTTGATTTCGATGCCTACACCACGACCATGCCGCAGGTTTCGACTCCTGTTGAAGACGCGAACCTCAACGGTTTCTTTGATGACAATGAGTACGGCGGAGAAGAATTTGTTGAAGAGGAAGAGTTCCTTCCCGCCGAGCAACCCCGTAAGCGGACCTGGGTTCGTTTCCTCGTTGGTCTTGCCATTGCGGCATCGCTTCTGCTGGGTATCGGCTCGTTCCTGTACTACCAGGGCAAGCTCAATGAAGTTCCGCAGGTCGCTATTCCTACCGTGATGAACCAATCGAAGGATAACGCCGAGAGCCAGCTGCGCAATGCTGGCTTTGCAGTGGAGAGCCGCGGGGCATACTCCGAGAATGTGAAGAAGGGCGATGTTATTAGCGTCAGCCCCGGCGAGGGCACGAAGGTGGCTAAGGGTTCTACCGTGTCGCTGACCTACTCGAATGGTCCCGAGCGTGTAACCCTGCCCGATAACCTGCAGGGTCAGAGCGAAGCCTATGTGCGCAACGCTCTGAAAGAGCTCGGCCTTAAGGATGGTCGCGTCAGCACCGTTGAGAGCGCGTCCGTTCCCGCCGGTATGGTGGTTTCTCTGGAGCCTGAAAAGGCTGAAACTGATGCCGACGGTAAGACCACGATCGAGGCTGGCAGCAACGTAAACCTGGTGCTGTCCTCCGGTAAGGTCAAGGTTCCTTCGCTCGTGGGTCTGACGAAGGATCAGGCTATTGAGGCTCTGACCGCGTCCGATGTTCTGCTCAACACCAATATTGAGACCGTTCAGACAAGCTCTGCAGCACCGAATACGGTGATTTCTCAGAGTTCCGCTGCGGGTACTCTGGTGGCCCAGAACAGCACGGTTACTATTCGTGTAGCGGCTGCTCCGGCGGCGACCGCATCTGCCTCACCGCGTGCGACTACCCCGTCGACGAATAATAACAACAACACCCAGCGTCAGCAGGGTCAGCAGGGCAATCAGCAGCAAGGCCAGCAGGGTCAGCAAGGTAATCAGCAGCAACAGCAGAATCAACAGCAGCAAGGCCAGCAGGGTCAGCAGGGCAACGCTCCTGTACCTTCTGCAACGCCAAGTGCCGCTGCTCCTTCATCCAAGGCCGTACAAAACGGCAGGGAAAATGAGGAGAAAGAAGAAAGGTAAGGCTGGTTTGCTCAGGTAAATCCTGGTCATATATGTGGGGCGTGCTTTAGATTCAAAATCTAAAGCACGCCCCACATATATTTCTTCGGCTGTACCGCGCATAGAGAAGGCGCCTGACAGACCTACTTGGGTCTGTCAGGCGCCTTTACTACTGCCCGCTAGGCGATTAGTGGGGACAACGATTTAGCACGCTCAGCGGCACCCTCAAGCCCCGTTTCTTCCAGCCAATTACCCAGCATCAGATAACCGCTCTCGGTAAGCACGGATTCCGGGTGGAATTGCACGCCGTGCATGGGCGCATCCCGGTGCTGCAGCCCCATAATAATGCCGCTCTCAGTCGTCGAGGTGGTTTCTAGGACCTCAGGCATAGTCTCTGGGACAACCGCCAGCGAATGGTAGCGAGTCGCAGTGAAGGGGCTCGGTACGCCTTTGAACACCGAGTCATTCTCGTGAACCAGGGTTGAAGTCTTACCGTGCATCAGCTCGGGGGCGTGCGTGACGGTGCCGCCAAACGCCTCCGCGATAGCTTGATGCCCCAGACACACGCCAAGCAGGGGTTTATGGGTCTGCGCAGCCCAGCGAATGGTATCGATAATGACCCCGGCTTCTGCAGGCGCACCCGGCCCCGGAGAGATCAGCAGGCCGTCGTACTCGGCAGCCATTGTGAGCACGGTATCAAGGTCGTACTCGTCATTGCGGATTACGGTTGTTTCGGCTCCGAGCTGCTGCAGATATCCGACGAGGGTGAACACAAAACTATCGTAATTATCGATAACCAGGATGCGGGTCATGGCTTCTCCTTTGGCAAGCGCCGCTAATGGTTGATGGTAACGTCAAAGTTGAACGGACCGTACTCGGCAAAATTCGGAAACACAAATTCCATGAGGGCGTATACGATCACGGCGATAAGCAGAATAGCAATGATAATGCGAACCCATAGAGGTCCGGGAAGATGGCGAAAAATCCAACCGTACATGTTATATCCTCTCGGGTTAGGCGGGGTTCTGGGCTGCTTGGGCAATTTCCGCAGGCGCGCCAGCAGAGTTAGGCTGCCAGGATTCAAAACGGGCATGCACAATATAACGTTCTGTGTCACCGTAACGCGGGTGGCAGGTCGTGAGCGTCATAATGCGCTCCGTCGGCTCTTGCCCGGGTTTGCTCGGAACCGGCTCGATCACCTCAATATTGTCAGGCTGCACAATCACATGCTCGTACACGGTGTAGGTGTAGTAGCCGTCTTTGGTGCGCACATAAATGTGATCGCCCACCTGCAGCTTATCGATATAGTCGAGCACTGCACCGCGTGTCTGCCGGTGCCCTGCGAGCGCGAAGTTGCCCACGCCGCCCGGCATGGCGGTTCCGTCGTAGTGTCCCAAACCGAGGGTATCGATCACGTCTGCACTGGTACCCTGTGCGGTGGGGCGCTGGTAGTCTGCACCAAACCGGGGAATGTAGACAACCCCGAATCCTTTTCCGTGTTCGGGTTCGGCTTCAGGCTCCGGTGGATTTTGGGGATCCCACTGTTCGACTGGCGCGGCGGAGCTGAACTCGTGCGTCAGGGAATCGACGGCTTGGGACTGTGAACGGTTTGCGTCTATATTGGTCCACCAGAGCTGCCACACGACAAAGAGCAGCAGCACAAGGCCAACGGTGATCAGAAGCTCACCCGTGATTTGGATGGTCCACCGCAGAATAGATTTATGAGGCTGAACTGCCTGATGCGCTTTCGCGGATGCATGCGCCATAGTTTTGGGTGTCCTCCATAGCGGGATGTTACCGTCCCAGTCATTACACTTTCTTTAATGACAACGCCGGTGAAAGGTGAAATCATCCCGCGAGTCTGCAAAGATAGTTTTTAACGTACTACATAAGGTTACCCATACATCTGAGGCGGAGGAAAATATGTCCCCTAAGTCGACTGCGAAAAAGTCGAAAAAGACTGCCAATACTAAGTCAAAGAAGTCACAAGACAAGAAAGCGGCTAAGGCCGTTGAAGAAGATGCGAGCGAGCTCCGTCTGTTGGAGGTCGCTCGCGAGATGGAAACGAGCGGAACACAGAGAGAGGGTACTCCCCTGTGGTATCGAGTAGTGATGTTTTCGCTCGTTGCGCTGGGTATTCTCTGGATTATTGCGTATTACATTTTTGAGGGTCGACTTCCTGTGCCCGGCATTGGCATGTGGAATGTGACTATTGGCGTGGGTGCCATGATGGTGGGTATGGTCATGATGACTCGGTGGCGTTAGGTTAGGGCTATGTCCGAATCAGATGGGTCTCCTTCGCCTCAAGAATCTCAGGATGCCCCGCATGGCTCTACCTCCGATCCCATGCGGAGTACCGAGGATATTTCAAAACGTGCGGATATTCGTGCCGCCCGCGTGGAGACAAGGCTGCGCCGCTGGGCGTTGATCGGGTTTATCGTCGCTGCGGCGTTATTCTGGTTGGCATCTCTTTTCTTCCGTTAGATCACGTATAAGCTTGGCGGTGCCGTATCCTTGGGATGCGCCCGCCTGCGTTCTTCTTGCTTTTACTCATTCTGAGGCTCTGCAACTGGTTCTTCGCGCAGGGGCTGCAGAATCCGCACGAGTATGATCATGACGATGAGCTCCACCATTGTCTGGGTCAGTACTGCGGGCTGCATGAGGTCGGCCTGTGGCACGCGTTGTTCTTTGAGCCGCTCCGAGAGCGCTAGTATGACTGGAAACATGACAAGAGCGTTGCGTGTGACGACCGAGAAGATAATCGCTTTGCGTTCTTTGAGTGTGAGCGGTTTTCGGTTTTTCACCGCGTACCGTGCCGTATACGGAAGTAAGAACCCGAGCATCCCCGCGCAGAGTGCGAAGATGAAGTAGAACGGCACCCAGTGAACAAGATGCTGGGGTGCTTCGCCGATGCGGCGTGCGTAGGCAGTGCACATGAGCGTTAGGAGTACGCACATAATCCCCACCATATATGTCTCGCTGATATCTGAAATCGTCTTCGCGTATTTCGCAATCTTCGGCGTATGGTGAGCACGTTGTACAAGGTACGCCGCGAGCGCTGGAATCATAACCACCAGCAGGGCTGCGTATGCACTGGCTGGGAGTGGAAAGATACTGCCAAGATCTTTATATGCAAATATTCCAATATAAGTATATATACTAGTCCAAATGGGAATTATGAGAATCTGAAGACCGAGTAGAAGCGGTGTTTTACGCAGCAGCAATGTGCTGTCGCCACCGGCGTAACGGGTAAAAACCACCACATAATCAATGCACGGTGCCAGCACCACGAGGGCTACCGCCAGGGCGATCACGGAACTATCCCCTAAGAATGTGGGAAGCAAAATCATGACCAGCAGGGGTACCACAATAAAGTTGAGCGTTATCAGCCATAGGGTAAATCCGCGCGATGCGGCAGCGGGTGCCCCGTTTCGTTCCCGTTCCTGGCCCCGACCGAAAGGAACTCCCATAAAGTTGGCAAAAAGCAGAACCGCCAGGGCATAAGGTACCAGAGCATCGCTCACCTCTGACACCTCAGGCGGGCAGAACAGGGAGAGTACTACGCCCACCGCCATTGAGGCGAGGTAGAAGGCGCTTTGATGCCGTTCACCCCAGCTATCCGTCATGAATCCAAAAGCCCTTTATGGGCCGCATCAGCAACCCGACGGCTAACTTTTTCCAGAACGGGCGAGTTGATATTCCAGTGCTGCCAGTAAAG
Organism: Rothia sp. HMSC064D08; assembly: GCF_001809525.1. Classification (NCBI taxonomy): domain Bacteria; kingdom Bacillati; phylum Actinomycetota; class Actinomycetes; order Micrococcales; family Micrococcaceae; genus Rothia; species Rothia sp. HMSC064D08. The sequence goes on from NZ_KV797888.1 coordinate 41,336, forward strand.
TGGGAATTCCACGGGCTTCTGAGCGAGTTTCACAAGTGTTTGGGCGGCGAAATATTCGCTACACTGTGCCTCCGGCAGCAGCCCCCACGCAATGCCCTCGTAGACCGCCTGCGCATAGTCCGGTGATGAAGGAATATAGAGCGTTGGGCTCTGCTCGAATTCGGCTCTGGACAGTTTTAGGTCTTCCTCAATCAGAGCGCGTGCAGCATCCTGCACAAAGTCTTTACGATCATATTCCACCACTGGTGCCCGGTTCAGGTCTTCACGGGTAGTCTTCGCAGGGAACCCCGGAAGGTAACGATCCACATACGCTGGCGATGCCACACACCAGTAACGCGCCACGCCCAGGTAATCTACCGAGCATCCGGGGATTTTTCCGGGCTGTGAGGTTATGGCGGCCATAACTTCCCCGGTACGCAGAAGGGCTGAGGAATGAAATTCGCCTTCACGCCGCAGGTCGCAGAAAATTTCGTCCTCCTGAGCGAGCGTGCGTATAGCCTCCAAAAACCACGTTGCTAAAGAATCGGCGTTCAGGGCTATAGAGACTGTCTGGAATCCGCCCTCGCCTATGAGTTCTCGTTCCAGCTCAAGCTGCAAAAATTCACTTTGCCGGGCAATACGTAACACGCTCTGTCCAGAAGCCGTCGGAGTCACCGGGTTGGTGCGTTGCAGCAGGACTTTACCGGCCAGCTGTTCCATTGTTTTTACACGCTGTGATATTGCGGAGGGGCTAACCCCAAGAACGTCGGCAGCAGCATCGAAGGTGCCGTATTCGATGACCGTGACGAATGTTTTGAGGTGGTCGGTCGTAAAACGTGTCATAAGAACATCTTACGTACGTTGAAATAACTTAGCTAGGTTTACGGGGTTTTCAGACCTTTGCGCCCTGCCCATGTTCTATTTGACGTACACCATTTTCACCTTGGATGCACACCTCTAAGATAAAAGCAATGGGACTATCCCCATCCAACGTGTCTACATTGTCATCTAACCACCCGAAGGATATCCTCCATGGTCAAGCCACCATTCATGGAAATTGCATGCCCCGTTTGTTCCAAGCCCGTGAAGACTTTAGAACGTTATCCTCGCTCGCTCTGTCCCGAATGTTCTGCACGGGTGACTGACCGGTCTGGCCGCCCGGTCGTTTTCTACGATATACAGGTGCTGCCGACTCCCAATAGCTCGGGTGTAACGCTGCTTGGCGGATTTTACGGATATTATGCCAATACCGGGCTGCAAGAAACCTACTCCAGTTCAACCTGCTACGTTGATGGAATAACCTGCGAGGCAAAGAATGCCCGTTTTGGCGGCATTGTGATCGAGGCGCTATGAGCCTACCTTCACCTCTGGCTATGAGTCTGTACTCCCGGATTCAGTGGCTTCTTCGAGACCATTATCCTTCACCGTCTCCTTATCGGTAGATGCAACGGGCTCTGTACTATCTTCTTGCGCCGATGCGGACCACAGTTCATAGCCCTCCAGCGTCTCTTCCGCGCTCATCCTGAAGATGGAAAGGTATATATCTCGAATCATCAGAATCTTTCGCAGCCTCAGCACCATCGGTTCCAGGAAGTCGCGTGCGTGCCGGTCGTCGCTGCTGGTCGTTGCCGCGAAGCTCAATCCAGAGAATACTGCAACGATCATCGTCACCCTAAGCACAACCGCGTTGTAATTGAATTCAAGGCCTAAAATTTTCAGATGCTCGGGTTTGGTTCCCACCCACAGCTCAATGGTTTGGTCGGTAACAGCAACAGAGGCAAACCATGAGAAGAAACCGAACACCAGCAGAACGAAGAAAACAGTTTGAATCAGCTGCCCCAGAATTGGGATTGCCAGCAGGTTCAGCCACTGCCCAACCGTTAGAGAGCGGTGAACTGTGATATCGTGTTCGGCTCTTCCCAAGTGCGCAGCCGCCTCCAGAGCGGGCCGGATTCCTGAGCGGCTGCATCGTATTCTTCATCGGTAAATTCCTCGACATCGTCGCCGCGGCGTGTACCAAGCAGTCGTTTGGTACGCTCATATGAGGTCGTCACCATCACGAAGAATGCGAGAAGTATCATAGCCCCGCAGATCTGCCAGGTTCCCGAAAAACTCAGAACGTTTGCGAGCTTCCACACGTCAGCATTCACAAAAATAAAGAGAACAGAGATCATAAGAACCGGCAGGACTTTAGCAATCATGGGCGGCAGCGATTGAAGCTGATAAAAAACGTGCTTCAGCGACCACCCAAGAATGGTGTCACCGCCCACCCAGATCGTCAGAAAGATCAGAGCCACAAGAAGAGGGAACACACCTAGCCCGTTATAGGTAAAATCCGCTTCTTCGAGGGAGGGTGCAGATTCCGTAAATCCTATGGAGAAAATACTCCCGGCAATCATAAGGGTAATCGCGCCGCAGATGTATTGAGCCCAGGTCTTCAGGCGCATCATAACAAGATGCCCCACGCCGATAATCAGTAGCGATACCGGCGGAATAATACCTGCAAACAGAACGATAACGATGAGTCCCAAGGCTGTGGCTTCTTCAGGGAGGCTGAATAGTGCTCCCCGCTGAATCTGCTGAATCGTGATTTCCGAATCGTTCGCAAGGGCAATGAGGTTACCACGCAGCGCAACAACACACAGATGCAGAATACTCACCCACAAAACCCAGGGTATAGAACGTGGAACAGCATCTAATGCCCTCTGCAGAGTTGGAATAATCATGGGGGTTCCCTGTTTTCGGAACCAGTCATTAGCGCTCCGCAAATACCGTTTCTTAGCATTCTCTGCGGTATCCTGCGATGCCGATGCTGCCTGCCTAGTGCTCATAGCTGTCAAGTGTACCCGATGTGAGAGATTCTGCTTGAAGTTCAGCACCAAAGAATCGTGCACACGCCTTCAAAATAAGTTCTGTGCCATAACGTTGGATCGTATAAACACCCAGCTCGTCGTACTCAGCCGCAAGTTCACGGGGTTTCGCTAAGCCAGAGGTGATTTCCATAAGCGAAGATTCTGCCCCGTCTTCGTCGAAAAGTAGGCTAAACCCGCTGTCATCACGCAGAAGCTGATGCAGTTTAGTATCGGGCAGAGGCAAAAAGCCCAGCACGTCCTCGGGCTCATAGTAGATTACCTCAGCAAGAGTTGTTACATACCCCTGCGAGTCTTCTTCTGTAAGAACTGTATCCGTAAGCTCCAGATAGCTTTCTTCGTCCCGCAGAAGCTCCCGCGGCCACCACAGATGGATATACTCGGTGCACGCCAGCCATAATTCCGCTAAAGGCAGCTTAACCTCGGCGGTGAGCGCCACCGTCCGGTATTTTGAGGTGTCCTCTCCCAGATACGGTTCCTGCTGTCGGTCTGAAAAAAGCGGATACTCCATACATTCACTCTAACGCGAGAACAGGTATTCGTCGGTACTTGATACAGTAAACGTTCCAGAAACTCGTTCAGAAGAATGTGCAACGAATTGGTATTAGTATTCCCGTCATGAAGCCTCAGGCACGCTATCACAGACCGGTAAAAAAGGACTTCTCTGGCTTTCGAAATTCTACGTGTGGGTATACGCTGCTTAGCGCGCAAAAACATAGCTGAAGAATCGAGCAGGAATATGTGACCGTTGCCATTCGAGCTCTTCGGTCAAAGGTTTTCCCGAAAACACGTTGCGAGTATATCGTTCAATATTGCGTGCATGGGCACCCATATGGGCTATGGCAATCACATGTCCGCAGGCTCTAGCTACGGCTTGCGCAGACGGGGTCTCACAGTCCCGGGCCGTAGCATGGCAGAGCAAAGCGTGCTGACGCATAGTTCCAACTGATAATGCAGCGCGGTTGAACTCAGCGACCGCAGCAAGCCCCTGCTGAAGCCGAGGATCAGCAGGATACTGCTTCTCGAAAATAGGCAGTATCCGATACATACAATCTGCCGCCCAGACGATAAGTTCACGCCTCTCATCTATCGATAGCGTCAAATCCTTCGGGTCTGGGGCAGATTGTAAAGTCTCCATGCTCCTAAGATAACAAGAAAGCATATACGCTCTCACAGATTTTCAACGCCCTGATGCGCCGATGATTATATTTCATAAGGTCTTCTTAGCCTTTAGAGTATTCACCAACGCGCGCCATAAGAACACAGCAGAGCCGATAGCTCTCGAGGAGAATGCAAATCAGTGGTTAAAACAAAAGAGACCCCTCACGGGGTCTCTTCCATACATATGTAATTAACTAACAAACCCTCAGGTTTGTTGTTTCAAAACTATACAGCGAACGCAAA
>NZ_KV797889.1:0-5418 GCF_001809525.1 Rothia sp. HMSC064D08
TTGTTGTTTCAAAACTATACAGCGAACGCAAACACCACCAACAACTACTTGTGTGAATAAGTCTTCGGCCTATTAGTACCAGTCAACTCCACGCCTTACAACGCTTCCATACCCGGCCTATCAACCTCATCATCTCTAAGGAGCCTCACACACCACCAGGGTGCCAGGAGAACTCATCTCGAAACAGGCTTCCCGCTTAGATGCCTTCAGCGGTTATCCCTCCCGAACGTAGCCAATCAGCCATGCACCTGGCGGTACAACTGACATACCAGAGGTTCGTCCGTCCCGGTCCTCTCGTACTAAGGACAGCCTTTCTCAATTCTCCAACGCGCGCAGCGGATAGGGACCGAACTGTCTCACGACGTTCTGAACCCAGCTCGCGTACCGCTTTAATGGGCGAACAGCCCAACCCTTGGGACCGACTCCAGCCCCAGGATGCGACGAGCCGACATCGAGGTGCCAAACCATGCCGTCGATATGGACTCTTGGGCAAGATCAGCCTGTTATCCCCGAGGTACCTTTTATCCGTTGAGCGACAGCGCTTCCACAAGCCACTGCCGGATCACTAGTCCCGACTTTCGTCCCTGCTCGAGTCGCCACTCTCACAGTCAAGCTCCCTTGTGCACTTACACTCAACACCTGATTGCCAACCAGGCTGAGGGAACCTTTGGGCGCCTCCGTTACACTTTAGGAGGCAACCGCCCCAGTTAAACTACCCATCAGGCACTGTCCCTGAACCAGATCATGGCCCGAAGTTAGACATCCAGATTGACCAGAGTGGTATTTCAACAACGACTCCACCACCACTAGCGTAGCGGCTTCACAGTCTCCCACCTATCCTACACAAGCCAACCCAAACACCAATACCAAACTATAGTAAAGGTCACGGGGTCTCTCCGTCCTGCTGCGCGAAACGAGCATCTTTACTCGTACTGCAATTTCACCGAGTTCATGGTTGAGACAGTAGGGAAGTCGTTACTCCATTCGTGCAGGTCGGAACTTACCCGACAAGGAATTTCGCTACCTTAGGATGGTTATAGTTACCACCGCCGTTTACTGGGGCTTAAATTCTCAGCTTCGCCCACACAGGGCTAACCAATCCTCTTAACCTTCCAGCACCGGGCAGGAGTCAGTCCGTATACCTCGTCTTACGACTTCGCACGGACCTGTGTTTTTGATAAACAGTCGCTTCCCCCTGGTCTCTGCGACCCCTACACGCTCCCCACCGCACGGGCAGATCACGCTCAGGGCCCCCCTTCTCCCGAAGTTACGGGGGCATTTTGCCGAGTTCCTTAACCATGATTCTCTCGATCGCCTTAGTATTCTCTACCTGATCACCTGTGTCGGTTTCGGGTACGGGCAGCTAAAACCTCACGCCGATGCTTTTCTCGGCAGCATAGGATCACCAAATCCCCCACAAACAAGGGGTCCCATCACGTCTCAGACACACAACCGGCGCATTTAACAACCAGTCATCCTACACGCTTAGACCACGACAACCACCGCGTGGCTTGGCTACCTTCCTGCGTCACACCTGTTAACACGCTTACCTCCAAAGCTTGGGTCCCACACACCCCACAACACCACAAAGAAAAACTTCATGACACCGTGATCGGCATGGTTAGCATCACAATATCAGTATGGACGGTCCTTCACTGGTACGGGAATATCAACCCGTTCTCCATCGACTACGCCTGTCGGCCTCGCCTTAGGCCCCGACTAACCCAGGGCAGATTAACTTGACCCTGGAACCCTTGATCATCCGGCGCACGGGTTTCTCACCCGTGATTCGCTACTCATGCCTGCATTCTCACTCCCACACAATCCACCACACACTCCCGTGGCAGCTTCACCTCGTGCAGGACGCTCCCCTACCCAACCAGCCACAAAGACTGATTGCCACAACTTCGGCGGTGTACTTGAGCCCCGCTACATTATCGGCGCAGAATCACTTGACCAGTGAGCTATTACGCACTCTTTCAAGGATGGCTGCTTCTAAGCCAACCTCCTGGTTGTCTCAGCAACTCCACATCCTTTCCCACTTAGCACACGCTTAGGGGCCTTAGTTGATGGTCTGGGCTGTTTCCCTCTCGACAATGAAGCTTATCCCCCACTGTCTCACTGCTACACTCTCACTTACCGGCATTCGGAGTTTAGCTAACGTCAGTAACCCTCGCGGGCCCATCGGCCATCCAGTAGCTCTACCTCCAGCAAGAAACATGTAACGCTGCACCTAAATGCATTTCGGGGAGAACCAGCTATCACAGAGTTTGATTGGCCTTTCACCCCTATCCACAGCTCATCCCCCCAGTTTTCAACCTAGGTGGGTTCGGTCCTCCACACGCTCTTACACGTGCTTCAACCTGGCCATGGATAGATCACTCCGCTTCGGGTCTAGATCCTGCCACTACAACGCCCTGTTCAGACTCGCTTTCGCTACGACTACCCCACACGGGTTAACCTCGCGACAAAACACTAACTCGCAGGCTCATTCTTCAAAAGGCACGCCACCACCCCACACAAAGGGGGGCTATAACGGCTTGTAAGCACACGGTTTCAGGTACTATTTCACTCCCCTCCCGGGGTACTTTTCACCATTCCCTCACGGTACTGATCCACTATCGGTCATCAGGAAGTATTTAGACTTACCAGGTGGTCCTGGCAGATTCACACGAGATTCCACGAGCCCCGTGCTACTCGGGACATTGTCAACGCACACACAACACTTTCAACTACGGGACTCTCACCCACTACGGTCGACCATTCCAAGCCAGTTCGCCTACCATCATGCACTACGCCGGTGACCAGTTAGAACCACCACAACAACTCCCACAACACCCATGATGCAACACCTAACCGCTATCACACACCACAGGTTTAGCCTCATCCGCGTTCGCTCGCCACTACTAACAGAATCATTATTATTTTCTCTTCCTGCGGGTACTGAGATGTTTCACTTCCCCGCGTTCCCCCCAACTGGCCTATACATTCAACCAGCGGTCACCCACCAAAACGATGAGCGAGGTTTCCCCATTCGGAAATCCTCGGATCCACGCCCAGTTATCGGCTCCCCGAGGCTTATCGCAGATTCACACGTCCTTCATCGGCTCCTGATGCCAAGGCATCCACCGTGTGCCCTTAACAACTTACACACAATCAAGAAAAAGAAGAATCAAGAAACCACACAACCGTGCAGTTCCCAGAAGATGCTCGCGTCCACTATATAGTTCTCAAACAACAAACCACACCAACACCAACACCGAGAATGAACCCAGCACCAGCACCAGCCAGTCACAAATTCAGACCACACCTAGCGTGCAACCCGAAAACCCAAGAACGCACCCGAACAACACAACAATAAATGATGACGTATACACAACACCGTGAAACAAAACAAACAACAAAAAAAGGGGCTGACATTCCACCCATGAGCAAACCACCCACCCGACACTCGCGAGCAGCATGGCCAACCAAACAATAGTTGAGCTCCTTAGAAAGGAGGTGATCCAGCCGCACCTTCCGGTACGGCTACCTTGTTACGACTTAGTCCCAATCGCCAGTCCCACCTTCGACGGCTCCCCCCACAAGGGTTAGGCCACCGGCTTCGGGTGTTACCAACTTTCGTGACTTGACGGGCGGTGTGTACAAGGCCCGGGAACGTATTCACCGCAGCGTTGCTGATCTGCGATTACTAGCGACTCCGACTTCATGGGGTCGAGTTGCAGACCCCAATCCGAACTGAGACCGGCTTTTAGGGATTAGCTCCACCTCACAGTATCGCAACCCTCTGTACCGGCCATTGTAGCATGCGTGAAGCCCAAGACATAAGGGGCATGATGATTTGACGTCATCCCCACCTTCCTCCGAGTTGACCCCGGCAGTCTCCTATGAGTCCCCACCATCACGTGCTGGCAACATAGAACGAGGGTTGCGCTCGTTGCGGGACTTAACCCAACATCTCACGACACGAGCTGACGACAACCATGCACCACCTGTATACCAGCCCCGAAGGGAAACGCCATCTCTGACGCAGTCCAGTATATGTCAAGCCTTGGTAAGGTTCTTCGCGTTGCATCGAATTAATCCGCATGCTCCGCCGCTTGTGCGGGCCCCCGTCAATTTCTTTGAGTTTTAGCCTTGCGGCCGTACTCCCCAGGCGGGGCACTTAATGCGTTAGCTACGGCGCGGAAAACGTGGAATGTCCCCCACACCTAGTGCCCAACGTTTACGGCATGGACTACCAGGGTATCTAATCCTGTTCGCTCCCCATGCTTTCGCTTCTCAGCGTCAGTTACAGCCCAGAGACCTGCCTTCGCCATCGGTGTTCCTCCTGATATCTGCGCATTCCACCGCTACACCAGGAATTCCAGTCTCCCCTACTGCACTCTAGTTAGCCCGTACCCACTGCAAAACCAGGGTTAAGCCCCAGCCTTTCACAGCAGACGCGACCAACCGCCTACAAGCTCTTTACGCCCAATAATTCCGGACAACGCTCGCGCCCTACGTATTACCGCGGCTGCTGGCACGTAGTTAGCCGGCGCTTTCTCTGCACCTACCGTCACTTTCGCTTCTTCGATGCTAACAGAGGTTTACAACCCGAAGGCCGTCATCCCTCACGCGGCGTCGCTGCATCAGGCTTGCGCCCATTGTGCAATATTCCCCACTGCTGCCTCCCGTAGGAGTCTGGGCCGTGTCTCAGTCCCAGTGTGGCCGGTCACCCTCTCAGGCCGGCTACCCGTCGTCGCCTTGGTAAGCCATTACCTCACCAACAAGCTGATAGGCCGTGAGCCCATCTAAAACCACTCCATAACGCTTTCCACCAACACCCCATGCGGAGATTGGTCGTATCCGGTATTAGACCCAGTTTCCCAGGCTTATCCCAGAGTCAAAGGTAGGTCACTCACGTATTACTCACCCGTTCGCCACTAATCCACCTAGCAAGCTAGGCTTCATCGTTCGACTTGCATGTGTTAAGCACGCCGCCAGCGTTCGTCCTGAGCCAGAATCAAACTCTCCGTTACAAAAACAAAAAGCAAACGCATGATCCCATAACTCTCAAAAAACAATGAACTACTGACAAAACAAAAAACAATCAGGACACAAAGACACCAGGCACACCAACGCACCCCATGCTCTGCACCCCACACGAATGTCCCAACCAGCAGACACCACAACAAATTTTTCAGAACTACAAGACCACACCAAAAAACATGACCTCAATAAGATCAAAAAAACATATACGGTATCAACCCCGCACACCAACACCCCACCAAAAAAAGGGGGGTACCAGTGCACTGTCACAACATCCCGTTTCACCAATACACATCATCACAACACAACACACAAACATGCTGTGCCTAAAACGTATTGAACAAAGCACACTCTTGAGTTCTCAAACAACACACCACACCAACAACA
>NZ_KV797890.1:0-34640 GCF_001809525.1 Rothia sp. HMSC064D08
TCTATAACGAACGATGTATAAAAAGCAGCAAGGGGCGCAACGATGAGCAGACTATAGATGTTTGTCCCCAAAACCCATGCGGTTTTGGTTCCCCGAATCATCTTTATACATGCCACAGTTTGCAGCAGAATATATACGATAAAGGGCGAAAAAAGGATGAGCGTAAGAAGAATTACTCGAAAATCAACATAACCAGAACCATTGGGAAGGGCGGAAATCATCACGCCCTGGAGAAGCGTGGTTTCGAGCATTAGCCTAATAATCTGCACAGTTATAAAGATAGAAAGAAACAAGTTCCGCTTCTCAGTCGAATCTGCCTCAGATTCTTTCTCTATTTCATGAACGTTTTGAGCCTGGCCTATAGTAAACTCATCATTAACTATCGGAAAGTTTTTGTCGGTGCTCATGGTGCTCACCCTAATCTTTCTTCTGCGACCTAACGTTAATGTGCAGCCGAGGAACCTTTGCATCCGATTTGCCATGGTGATTCTTCAGGGGTTTTAAACCACCGTCCGTTTCGTATGCTCCGGAGTTAGAACCTTCCAGAACATCGTCAGATATTCGAGGTTTAGCGACAGTAATCCTTTTGCCTTGAAAATCACGAAGATCATTCCTCTTGATTACATTCATCACGACGATCATGACGATGCTGATAACAGCTTCAAGAACGCAGGCACCTAGCAGCCACCATAATAGTCCAATATCAGCACCTGTTATGTTTGGAGCTGCCACCTGCAGCTCCATCATGAACCACGTATAGAAAGCACCAATAGGCGCAACAATCATCAGGCTATAAATGTTGATTCCTACAACCCAAGCGATCCGAGTTTCTTTCTTTGCCCGTGACCATGCCACAGCCTGCAAAATAAAATGCAAACCAAAAGGCAGGAAAAGGATTAGACCAAGAGCGATAGAGAGCAAAGGGAGTAATGGCAGTACTAATATAAATTCAATGATAGTCCTTATGGTCTGCACAGCTATAAGACTAGGAGGAAACGAGGTCTGCTTCTTGGTCGAATCTGCCTTAGGTTCTTTCTTTATCTCATGAACATCCTGGGCCTGGATCGTTCCATGCTCAGGTTTTAGAAGGTTCTTATTAGTAGTCATGGCTTCACCCTAAGCTTATAGCCTGGGTATTCAGTGGAAGCTCCCTGAATATTCTCAAAAAATAATACTTTTTATTTTTTATAAAATAAAAAATGATATTTATCTAAAATAGAGTTTCTAATGCTTTATGGAGGATTATTTATTAGGGCTCCTTTAGATGACAGTAAAAACAGTGGTTCCTACCCCTGCTATACGTATGATGGTGAAAGAAGCGACCAGCCACCAATCACATACAGGTGGAAACCGTTGCTTTCTTGCCGTCACTGGACTGACCACTGCATAATTCGCAACCGCCCTCAATCGCTCAGTCATACTCTGACCTGGGATACCCCAACGCAGGCTCACGCCGTCCTTTGTTGGTCGTGGTACATCTGAAGAATATGTTTGACGGATAAGCTAGACGTAATAGTGCTAAAAGCCGCCCGGTATATTCTGGAGCTTTCAGAATGCACCGAGTCTTCATATTCTTTAGTAGAAGCAGTGACTGTGGTCTACGCGTTAACCAAAGTAATCTACCAGCCAGACTGCAAACTTCGGGAGCGCAGATCTTCTTCGGGGTCCGTGCTCCCGCTATAAACTTCCGCTCCCGCTAAGAGAATGCGCCATCATGAAAACACTTTGAGGATAGGTCGAGAGAATAATTTGAAGCCTGGTGTTTGGAATGTTTGTCGGCATTATTCTCTCCCTATTCATTGATTATTCCAAATAAGCTATTTCCCATATAGATGTTTAGAAATAGTCTGCACCATCGATTATTTTGCCAAAGAAATTGAAAACCTTCTCGGCAAAATTTTCCCCGCCATCCGGTTGTTCAGGATTCTTGCGGGAGAGCTTGAAAAGCTTGATTGTTCCCAAGATAGGAAGTGCCGCAAGTGCTAATGCCATAAGAAAGGCAAGAAGTGTGATAGCTAGGTTAATAATAAAAATACTAGTGACATGCAGTAGATTAGCGCTAACAGCTATCCCGAGGATAATAAAGGTAAGCGTCCAAGGAATCGTAGCTACAAAGCATATCCACGCAACTACACGCAACAAACTTTTGCGGAGCCCGCGCGGATTTTCCGGAGCTGAGAATCCATACGCACGATATTCTTCGTATGTGGTGGAATAATCATGGGAGTCTGAGGGAGAGTTTTTAGGTGTATTTTTTTGAGAACTATGATTTCGGGTATCTTCTATGGGGTGAATAACTCTAGTGGATTCTCGGGGTGTGCTCATGGTATTTTCTAGCTCTTACACATTGACGATTTGAATACGGTATAAATAATGTATCAACACGTTCTGAATATATCCTCAATGTACTCTGAGAAATTGCTGATGATAGAGGATAGGCTGTGCTTTTCTGTCTCTGTGGTACCTCACGTCAAGTATTGACAACTAGTTGTCGTATTTGTAAACTGGTTGCCAAAATTGTCGCTGGAGGAAAAATGGATGCTTCATTACTGAGTGAACTCGTGGTGCGGATCTTCCGTGTGAACGGAACACTCACCGCATGGGGAGACCGGTTCGCCGCCGAAAGCGGTCTAACGACTGCGCGCTGGCAAGTATTAGGTGCAATCTCGATGGCGAAAGAACCGAGTACTTCTCCTCAAATTGCCGAACGTATGGGAATAACCCGGCAGGGTGTGCAAAAGCAGCTAAATCTCCTGCGGGATGAGGGGCTGGTGATGTCCGTCGAAAACCCTGCGCATAAACGTTCCCCACGGTATTCCTTGACCGAACACGGTGAGCAGAAATTAGCGGAAATCCGAAAACGCTGGCGCCAACAGGTCGAACAATGGAGTGGAGCGCATCAGTATGAATCTGTTATTGCCGCTCTTGAGACGCTAGAGGTTTTATCTCAGCATCTTAAGGAATAATACGAAAAGCTACCGGCGGAGGTTTACTATGAATCCCGTTTTGCTAACTATAAATACTATTTCTGCGCTCGTAACGATCGCCAGCGCATTTTTGGCGATATATCGCCCAGGGCTTATGGTTCACGCTTCTTCCGTTGATGCTAATACTCGTTTCTACGTATACATGTATGCTGTGCGCGCCATACCGGCCGGAATAGCTGTTCTTATTGCACCCTTCTATTTTCGAGGCGGTGCCGTCGTCCTGCTTCTTGTGACTTTTGCGGTCATACAGGCGGGCGATGCCTTCATCGGTTGGACACGCAAAGAATGGGGCATGGTGTTCTTCCCCTCGCTCAGCGCGGCAGTCCACACGGTCGTCGCATTTTCGGTTCCGGGCGTATAGGGATAGACCTCAATGAAGGGAAGGATTGCCCGCAGGATATGTGCCTCCCCGTGTGCACCGGCTCAGCCAGCGGTACTGGGACGCGGAGCTGTGCATCACAGAGAAAACCTGCTCCGAATGTCCTCTGCCACTCGGTCCTTCTAAGTAAAAACTCTAGGTATTTCTGTCCTCAATCTGTAGTGTTAAAAAGAGCGTTGTATTCCCAAGTACTTCGTGGATTTAGTCATCGAGTAAACATAAAAAACGAGGAGGAACCCCATGAAACGCTTTGAAAACAAGACCATTCTGATTACCGGCGCGAGCAGCGGTATTGGTTTGGCAGGCGCAAAACGCCTGATCGAAGAGGGCGCGCACGTTATCTTTACGGGTCGTACCGAAAGTCATGTGCAGGCTGCAGCAGCCGAGTTGGGCGATCATGCTACTGCCGTTCTGGATGATGTTTCGGACGGCAACACTTTGGAGCGCATCATGCCTGTGGTGGAGCGTGCCGGTGCGTTGGATGGTGTGTGGCTCAATGCCGCATACGCAGCCGGAGGTCCTTTAGAAGAGATGGATCAGGCGACTCTCGATCAGATATTTAAGGTGAATGTGGTGGCACCGATGATCCAAATGGGCGCGCTTTCTCCATATGTGAAAGACGGCGGGTCGGTGCTAGTGACGTCTTCGACGGCGGCTTATGAGGGAGCACCTATAGTCTCTGCCTATGCCGCAACAAAAGCTGCTATTCTGGCGGCGGCGCGCGGGTGGGCCTCCGAGCTTGCACCGCGCAATATTCGGGTGAATAGCCTGGTTCCCGGGCCGATTACGAGCAACCTGAGGTCGGTTCTTCCCGATGAGATGCGCGCCCAATTCGAGGAACGGCTTGCCGAGGCAGTGCTCCTCAAGCGTGTGGGTGATGCGCGTGAAGCCGCCGCAGTGGCGCTATTCCTGCTCTCTGATGAGGCCAGCTATGTGACGGGTAGCTCGTATACGGTAGATGGCGGTCTGATTATGCAGTAGCGCTCTGCTGCTCGGGGTGGGTGAATACACGCATGGCTGTTTAGCCCTCAGTAAGCGCTAAAAAGTGCCTTTATGCGAATAAAACGTTTTCTAACGCATTATTCACATAAAGGCATTTTTGATCGAGAAGTGCGACGAAGATTTTTAGCTAATGAATATCTATATTTTTACTCAGTTATGCGCGATATGCAGGGTTTCACAATACCTTGATGCCTAGAGTCGTATTCCCATCCCCAATCGCACATGAGTTGTAGCACCGGTAGAAATGTTTGCCCTTCCGTGCTTAGCGTGTATTCCACTCTTGGTGGTACTTCCGCATATACGGTGCGTTCGATGAGTCCATCCTCTTCGAGCTGACGGAGCTGCTCAGTTAGCACTTTTGAACTGATCCCTTCAAGTAGCAGAAGCAGATCGCGGGTGCGTTTTGCCCCACTGCTCAAGTGGTAGAGAATGAGGCACTTATATTTGCCTCCCACCAGATTCATTGCCATCTCTATCGCAGAAATTTTTTTCATTAAAAACCTACTGTAAATACTTAAAACTTACCTAAAAGTATGTATAGAACCTATAAGTAAGTTATGTTTTAATGCATTTTTGTACATTATACTGAATTTTGTAATCACCCGAAGAGAAAATGTTACCCATGACTTTGCAAGACCTTATACGTGACCGTCGCTCTACTCGATATTTTGACCCTGCCTGCCTAATAAGCCACGAGGAAATGTACCGTCTTATTAATCGTGCTAACCAGGCTCCCAGCAGTAATAATTCGCAGCCGTGGCGGGTTGTGATCGTAACCGAGCAGCATTTACGCGAAAAGCTGCTGCCTATTGCCTATAACCAGCAGCAGATTATGACTGCATCGGCCGTGTTGATTCTGCTGGGTGATCGGCAAGCATACTGCGCGGATAATTTGAATCGAATACATCACGAAGAATATATTGCTGGATGCTTCTCCCAAGAAATCTGTGAGAGGCTGACCCGCGCCGCTATCGAATTTTATGAGCCGCGTAGCGAGCAGGAAATACAGAAATTTTTAGGTTTAGACTGCGGGCTCTGGGCGATGACCTTTATGCTGGCGGCGCAGGAAGCCGGGTGGAATACGGTACCTATGACGGGGTATCAGCGTGCAGAATTGCGTGAGATGCTGCGCCTGCCAAGCCGATATCTTGACATTATGATGATTGCTGTAGGCTCCGGAACACGAGAAGGACATCGCACTTTACGGCATGAGGCGGAGCGCGTAACGGTGTGGAATGCCCCTCCCCCAGAGCAACCTTAAGATCTCCGATTTGCCGCCCCGTATATGGTGGGGTGCCGCTTTTCTATTCAGAAGTGTCTTGCACATTCTATATGCATTTTGAATGCAAAACCTTCTCTATAGACGGGGTTACAGGGCTCACCCTACAATGAGGAATACCCGCCAGAAGACAATAAAAGGAGCGTGCACCGTGAAAACCCTAGGCATTATCGGCGGCATGAGCCCTGAGAGTACCATCCTGTACTACCGGATCATTAACCGTGAGGTTAACCGCCGCCTCGGAGACAACCACAGTGCCGACATCGTGATGCATAGCGTAGATTTTGAGGAAGTCGTACGCATGCAAAAAAGCGGTGACTGGGAAGCCGCTGGGGCTCTGCTGGCGGCAAGCGCCACAAAACTTGAGGGTGCTGGTGCGCAGCTGCTGCTGGTGGCCACGAACACCATGCACAAGGTTGCCCCCGCGATAGAGCGCGCCACCACCGTACCGCTACTGCACGTAGTTGACGCCACCGCCACCGCCATCCAAAGGCAGGAGCTGCAGAAGGTAGGGCTGCTGGGCACAACCTTCACCATGAGCGACGGGTTCTACACCGAGCGCATGGCGGCGCAAGGAATCCAGACGATCGTACCAACCGAACCGGAACAGGCAGAGACTAGCCGCATCATCTTTGAGCAGCTGTGCCTGGGGCGTGTGGAGCCTGAAGCCGTGCAGTATCTTCAGCAGGTCATTACAGGGCTGAAGGAGCAGGGCGCCCAAGGCGTGATTCTGGGGTGCACCGAACTCTGCCTGGCGGTGGATGAGGACAAGACCCCGCTGCCGGTCTTTGACAGCACCACCATTCACGCGCTCGCGGCGGTAGAGGCAGTGTTAGCGCCGCCGCTTACCGCATAAACCCCGCTTCTTGACCGAAATAAATAACTGTTCCCCATGAAAAGACTAGCTGCAGCCTTTGAACATAAAGTTCCGCCGCCACTTATAGGGGCACTGTGCGCCTTACTGATGTGGCTCATCTGCGGGATGCCGCCGCTGACAGGCAGACCCCCGCTGCTGCTAGTTCCCGCCTTTGCACTGGTTGTACTCGGCCTAACGGTGGACGCGGCGGGGGTGCTGTCATTTAGACGTGCCCGCACCACAGTGAACCCGTTCGCCCCCGAACGCACCGTAAACATTGTCTCCTCCGGAATATACCGTTTAAGCCGCAACCCCATGTACTTGGGTATGGCCTGCATACTTACCGGGTGGGCGGTGTGGCTGTGGCAGGTGCAGGCTGTGCTCGGGGTGGTGCTTTTCGTTGACTGGATAACGCGTTTTCAGATTATTCCCGAAGAGCGGGTTCTCACCCAGAAGTTCGGTACAGAATACCGGCAGTACCGCCAGCGGGTACGGCGCTGGGTATAAGCCCAGCACCTGCCAAAACTGTGTGTGGCTGGCTTACGTACATACATTCTGCCAACCGAAACCCTGAATGGTTCGGGGACTCACTATCGTATGTGTGTCTTTTACGGGATAGACTTAATAGCGGTGAGCTCGCAGGAAAGACGGTGATATTCATGAATCGTATCTCGACCCATTTTCTCGATCTTGAAGGCATTAAAACCGCGTACTACAGTACGGAGGGTGAAGGCACGCCTATCGTGCTCCTTCATGGTGGCGGGGTGGATCACGCCATGCTCTCCTGGAAAACGATCATGCAGACCTGGACCGGGCCTCAGCCTTTAGTCGCCCTGGATCTGCCGGGGTACGGCAATAGCGATAAACCCGAATTAGAGTACTCGCTGAGTTTCTACACGGGCTTCCTCAAAGCTTTCTTTGATACTTTGAACGCTCAAAATGTTACCTTGTGTGGCCTTTCAATGGGCGGCGCCATTGCTTTGCAATATGCGCTGCGGTATCCGGAGTATATTGGCAAGCTGGTGCTGGTAGCGCCTTGGGGTGTGTCCGCTTCAGCACCGTATTCACTTATGGGACGGTTGCTGGTGCGTTTGCCGCTCAATCAGGCGGCATATAAAACCTTGCAGAACAGGTGGCTGGCAAAGAACATTATTGCCGGGTCACTGATTGGAAATCGCGAGAAAATTACCCCCGAAATTCTGGATGAGGTGCAAACTGCCGCCCATTCGAAAGATGCGGCACGAGTTTTTCAATCATTTCAGATCAGTGAGCTGTGGGGAGAACCTCCGGTCGGGCACCTAATACCGCTTCTGCCACAGATCAAGGTGCCAACCCTATTTATTCAAGGGGATAAGGACCCCGGCGTCAAAGTCGGTGATGTGAAGCAGGCAGCCGCTTCTATGCCGAATACACGGGTCGAAATTTTTGAGCATCATAAGCATTGGGTTCAGAAAGAGAGCCCCGAACGGTTTGTGGATATAGTGCGCGACTTCGTCGAATTGTAACTCTTGTCATACTGAACGAACAGCATAAAATGAACCCCGGGAAGCACATTGAGAACAAGATTTTCTGGTGCTCGGTAGGAACAACAGTCTCGGCTGGACACGCGCAAAACGTCTTTGAACTCTGAATAATGCAGCTTTGGGCGTATTACAAGGCCCTAGAGGGTGGGTGATACGCCCAAAGATGCGTTATTCGAGTTGGGAACAGAGGATAACCTACTTCACAATGCGGTAGACCTTCGCTTCGTAGGGGCGCAGGGTGGTGCCCGCATCGGTCAGGGCGCCGGTGTCATCCCGGTAGTTGGAGTGCACCAGTTCGACGGACGCTCCGGCTGCACGCGCATCATCCAGCAGAGAGAAAGTGCGCTCCACCGAATCAGACGTGAAGTTAGAAACCACGAGCAGAGACTGGTTTGCGTCGGTGCCGTCCGGGCCGCCGGTACGGGTGTAGGCGTACACTGCCTCATCCTCGGAGTGCGGAGCCTCAACCGAATCTACGGGTGCGAACGACCCGTACACCATCAAATCTTTGAGCTCGCCGCGGCGCAGCTTCGCCAACTCCTGATAGTGGTAGAACACCGAATCCTGATCGTCCAGGGCAGCCTGCGCATTAATTTGCGGGTAATTCGGGTTCACCTTCAGCCACGGTTCGACTCCCGCGTTCGTGAACCCACCGTTTGCCGAGTCGTCCCATTGCATTGGAGTGCGGGCGTTATCACGACCCTTGATGTAGATAGCGCGCATCGCATCCTCGTGGCTGAGCCGCTGATGATCCACGTGCATATCCTCGTAGAAACGAATCGAATCGCCGTCGCGGTAGTCGTCGATCGACTCGAACCGCACGTTGGTCATCCCCAGTTCCTCACCCTGATAAATATAGGGGGTTCCCTGCATAAAATGTAGGGTGGTTGCCAACTGCTTCGCTGAAAGCACCCGAAATTCGGGGGAATCGTTGCCGAACCGCGAGACCACGCGCGGCTGATCGTGGTTATTCCAGTACAGCGAACCCCACGCCTTGCCCTCAAGCTTCGTCTGCCACTCGTTCAGAATGCGCTTAAGCTCGGTCAGCTTGTACGGCGCATACGACCACTTGCCGCCCAGCGAACCTTCAGGGTCGTTATCGACACCCATGTGGTCGAAGTGGAAGAGCATCTGCAGTTCGCCCGCATCGTAGCCCGCCCACAGCTTCGCGTCCTCGGGGCTGGTCGCGCTCGTTTCGCCCACGGTCATCACATCGTACTTCGAGAACGCCTCACGGTTGAGCTCTTTCATCCACGGATGCACCATCGTGCCGTTCGCAATCACAAACGGGATCGACGACGTATGCTTCTCAAAATCGGTGGAAGGATCATCCGGGAAGCCTTCGGGCTTAGAAATAATGTTGATGGCGTCCAGCCGGAAACCATCCACGCCCTTATCGAGCCACCAGCGCACCATCGCATACAGGTCTTCGCGCACCTTCGGGTTCGCCCAGTTCAGATCGGGCTGTTCCTTGAAGAAAATGTGCAGGTAGAACTGTTGCGTGGCTTCATCCCACTCCCAAGCGGAGCCACCGAATTCGGAAGCCCAGTTATTCGGAGGAATCGGGGCGCCATTCTCGTCAAACCCGTTGGGGTCTTTCCAAATGTAGTAGTCGCGGTACGGGTTATCCTTTGAGGAACGAGACTGCACAAACCACGGATGCTGATCCGAAGTATGGTTCGCCACCAAATCCATCAGAATTTTAATGCCGTGCTCATGTGCGGTCGCCAGCAACTCATCGAAATCTTCCATTGTTCCGAAATCGCTCATAATGTCGAAGTAGTCGGAAATATCGTAGCCGTTATCCACATTCGGCGAATCAAACACGGGGGAGAGCCAGATAACGTTAATGCCCAGTTTCGCCAGGTACGGGATTTTTTCGGTAATACCGGGCAGGTCACCGATACCGTCGCCATTGGAGTCGTTGAAGGAACGCGGGTACACCTGGTAGACCACCGCTTCCTTCCACCACTGCCGCCCGGCGTAGGAAGGAACCGCACGCTCTTCAGTCGTGGTTTCACTGCTCATCAGAAGCCTTTCTTTAAAGGATTGCGTCGTTCGGCTCAGCGGGAAGACCCGTAAGCCGCATCGCCGCAGGTATATCTGTAAAAATTCTCAGTCAGGATGTGCCAGCGCTCCATCCGCCGCGCACTCTACGCCCTACTGGTACAGAACGCCCTACCGGTACAGATACACTTTTGCCTCGTAGGGGCGCAGAGTGGTGCCTTCGTCCGTGAACTCGCCGTGCTCATTCCGGTAGTTTGAGCTGATCAGTTCGGGTGCTTCTGCCATAGCCGCAAGCTCCTCAAGTTTCAGCACGCCCGGGTTCTTGAGCGCCAAAGAAGCGAGCTGACCGTCTGCATAGGGTAAAGACAGTGTTTCTTGGGTGAAATTAGCAACCACCAGCAGGGCGCGCTCGCCGGATGCGGCGGCGGCATCTTCGGCAGAGTTCACACGCAGGTAGGCGTACACCTGCTCATCCTCGGGGTTGAGCACGCGGTATTCGCCGGTGAGCACGATGGGGTGCTCTTTGCGTAGGTGAATGAGATCGCTGTAGTGGTAGAAAATAGAATCATCGTTCGCCAATTCTTCGGCGGCGTTAATGTCGGTGTACCGCGGGTTCACCTTCAGCCACGGGGTACCGGTCGTGAAGCCCGCATTTTCGCTCGCATCCCACTGCATGGGTGTTCGCGCGTTATCCCGACCCGAAGCACTGATGTACCGCAGCATATCCTCGGGGCTAACCCGCTGGGACTCCACCACGTATTTACGCCAAGAATCATGGATTTCAAGGTCGTTGTAGTCATCTACCGAGTCGAAGAAAACATTGGTCATACCCAGCTCTTCACCCTGATAGATGTACGGCGTTCCCTGCATCATGTGCAGAACCGTGCCGAGCATCTTACCGCTGACCTCACGGAACTCGGGGGAGTCATTGCCGAAACGTGAAACCGTGCGCGGCTGGTCATGGTTATTCCAGTACAGCGAATTCCATCCGCGACCGTGCAGTCCCGTCTGCCAGTGGGTAAGAACCTTCTTCAAATCCACCAGGTTAAAACGAGTGTCCGACCACTTGCCGGTGGCGCCGCCTGCGCTGGCATCCACATCCATATGCTCGAACTGGAACACCATCTGCAGTTCGTGGCGGTCAAAACCTGTGTACAGGGCGGCATCTTCCACGCTCACGCAGGGAGTCTCACCCACGGTCATCACCGGGTATTTGCTGAGTACCTCGCGGTTCATCTCGCGCAGGAACTCATGCACACGCGGACCGTTCGCGGCCACCGCCAGAGAATTATCTAGCCCTCCTGCGGTGACGGCGGGGTCATCCGGGAAGGAAAGATCCTTAGAAATCAGGTTGATAACATCCATGCGGAAACCGTCGACGCCCTTATCAAGCCAGAACCGCATAATGTCGTAGACCTCTTCACGTACTTTCGGGTTTTCCCAGTTGAGGTCGGGCTGCTTCACCGAAAAATAGTGCAGATAGAACTGCTGAGTGCCCTCGTCCCATTCCCAGACCGATGGTGAGAAACAGGAAATCCAGTTATTCGGCGGAATCGGGGTGCCGTCTTCAGAAAACCCGGCAGGGTCACGCCACACATAGTAGTCGCGGTACGGGTTATCCTTCGCAGAACGTGCCTGACGGAACCATTCGTGCTCATCCGAAGTGTGGTTCACCACCAAATCCATCATGAGTTTGATGCCGTGCTTATGTGCGGTCGCCAGCAGCTCGTCGAAGTCAGCCATTGTGCCGAACTCGGTCATAATCGCCCGATAATCCGAAATGTCGTAGCCATTATCGTCATTCGGCGAAGCATAGATCGGGGAAAGCCAGATAACATCTATACCCAGCTTCGCTAGGTACGGGATTTTCTCGGTGATACCGGGCAGATCGCCGATGCCGTCGCCATTGGAGTCGTTGAAGGAACGCGGGTAAATCTGGTACACAACGGGCTGTTGCCACCACTGAATTTCGGTTTTCATGAGCTGTCCTTCCACGGAATACATATCAATTTAAAATCTGAAGGCGGAAACGCGCTAAGCTGCGGCACCCTGGAGCCGCCGCACTATCCGGGCTGTACCTGCGACGGCAGCGGCACGGGGTGCATCCTGGCGGTGGGCTCGAAACTCGACTCGTCAAGCTCCACCAGCACGCCGCTGTGATCGGAAATCGCCTCAGGAGAATTATCTCGGAAGACCACCGCATGCGAAAGTACCTTCACCGCGCGATCGGCAAACACGAAGTCGATGCGCTTGGCATCCTCTTGCCCTTCCCACCCGGAAATCTCGCGATGTACGGTGAATTCGCCGTCGGTACGCTCGGCAATCTCACGGGTGTCCACCAGGCCGGAAGACAGCGCCAAATCGTACCCTTCGCCACGCACCTGCGCCGCCGTGTTGAAATCGCCGCCCATCAGAACGGGCGCATCCTGACCGCGCTCGGTGAGGGCCTGCGAAAGCCGCGCAAACTCATGTGCGAAAAGCGGTTCGCCCTGAAAATCCCACCACGACATATGGGTGCTTGCACACCATACGGAACCCGCATCAGTACCAACCCGAACCGCGAGAGAAGACCTACGCTCAACCCGATCGTAGTCATACTGCGGGCTCATCACAATAGGCTCGATGCGCTCGATAGGCATACGAGAAAGTACAGCTACGCATTCGTCATACCGTTCCCATCCAATATGGGTTTCGATTAGCGCCCATTCGTACTGAACCCCTAAATCAGCCAGGAACCGCACGAGCAGAAGTGCGTAATTATCCTCGCGGATAGGAATACCGGCCCCGCCTTGGTACCCCAGTGGCGTATCCACAATAGGGGAGTGCAGGTACTGATTCACCTCCTGCAACGCAATAACATCAACCCGATGGTGGGCAATGAAACGGGCAAGCTCGTGAATTTTAACGATCTGGTGAGGCTCGCACCAGCTGTGAGTGTTAAGAGTAAGAAAACGCATCGTCTCTAAAAATATAAAGGTGAGGGGACAACACACGGTTCTCGCCCTCTGCACTTCGTGAAAATGTCGGTGGAAAACTACTTTTATATGCTAACCATTTGCATGGTCGATAACACAGCAAAATACTCACCGGAAAAACCAATACTTTTACCCGGTACTGGGACATGTTTCGGGTTCTGAAAAACTATGCCAAAAACCCCGCTCAAGGAGGTTTTAGGTCGTAAAAGATGACATGATATTGCTATTAAATAAAACATTGCACCACACGCGCGGGCGCATCGCGCGGTAAATCCTGGCCAACACACGGCAGACACCTAAGCGCCCGCTCACTCTCAACCAGAAAGGGCGTCAGCCTTATGATGGAAAAAATTCAGAGGTTCGGGTCCGCCATGTTGGCGCCCGTACTTCTTTTCGCCTTCGCTGGCCTAGCGGTCGGTATCGGCACCGTTGCCACCCTCCCAAATATTGTTGGCGATCTCGCGAACGAAGATACCTTCTGGTACCAAGCGTGGACTGTTTGGCTTGACGGCGCATGGACCGTTTTCCGGCAAATAGAGCTCCTTTTCGTGCTGGGTCTGCCGATTGCGCTCGCAAAGACTGCAAACGCTCGTGCCGTCCTCGAAGCCGGTATGGTGTATCTGACCTTCAACTATTTGGTGGCCGGTATGCTGAAGTTCTGGGGCCAAGGCGGTTCGGGATTCTTCCAGCTGGATTACACCACCTCTATTTCTCTGGATAACTCGGATTCTTACGGTACCGGCCTGAAAATTATCGCCGGTATTAAGACGATCGATACCGGTATTTTCGGCGCTATCATCATTTCCGCGATCGTGGTGTGGGTCCATAACCGATACTTCGATAAGAAGCTGCCCGACTTCCTAGGTATTTTCCAGGGCACCCAGTTCGTCTACGCGATCTGCTTCTTCCTGATGATGCCCATCGCCTTTATCTTCGCGTGGCTGTGGCCTTACGCTCAGCACGGTATCGCAAGCATGCAGGGCTTCTTCATCGCCTCCGGCGCGTTAGGCGTGTGGATCTACACCTTCTTGGAGCGCATCCTGATTCCAACCGGCCTGCACCACTTCATCTACTCGCCGTTCATGTTCGGTAACGCTGTGACCCCGAACGGTATCGTGAAGGATTGGCCCACCCACATCAGCGAATTTGCCAAGAGCGACAAGCCTCTGCGCGAGCTCTTCCCCGGCGGCGGTTTCGCACTGCACGGTAACTCGAAGATCTTCGCGCCCCTCGGTATCTCGGCCGCCTTCTACACCACGGCACGCCGTGAGAAGCGTAAAGAAGTTCTCGCCCTGCTGATCCCGGTGACCCTCACCGCAATGCTGATCGGTATTACCGAGCCGCTGGAGTTTACCTTCTTGTTCGTGGCACCCCCGCTGTTCGCTGTTCACGCGGTGCTGGCGGCTTCGATGGCGTCGATCATGTACATGCTTGGCCTCTCAGGCAACATGGGCGGTGGTTTGCTTGATAACTTCCTCTTCCTCAACTGGGTTCCGTTGTGGCAGAACCACTGGCCTACCTACCTTATGCAGATCGGCGTGGGTCTGTCCTTCACCGTCATCTACTTCCTGCTCTTCCGATTCCTCATTCTGAAGTTCGATTTCAAGACCCCGGGTCGCGAGGCTGAGGGTGGTGAAACGAAGCTGTACTCGAAGGCCGAATACAAGGCCGCGAAGGCAGCCGAGAAGAAGGGCGCCGCATCCGCAGATGACGCTGGCGATGCAGATCTGTATGCCCCGCGTGCGGCAGGATTCCTCGAGCTGCTTGGCGGTGCCGATAACATCACCACGGTGAACAACTGTGCTACTCGCCTGCGTGTCTCGGTGGCGGATGAATCCCTGGTTGATACTTCGGATGCTGCCTTCAAGGATGCCGGAGCCCTCGGTATTGTGCGCAAGGGTAAGGCATTCCAGGTGATTGTGGGTATGGACGTTCCGCAGGTTCGCGAGCGTTTTGAAACCATGGTGAACACCAAAGAGTAAGGTTATATTCACCTTCTAGGGAAACCTACCGAGCTCCTGAATCGAAGACGTTGTAATATTTATGTATTGCGCGTTTTCGATTCAGGAGCTTTTGAGTGGATTTACAAGATGTGGTGAACGCGAACCAACACAGGTTCAGCGATACCGAACGCGATATTTTGGCGTTCATGCTTGAAAACGAAGAATTTGTTGCGGAGGCGACTATCAACTCCCTCGCGCACAAGACCTATACTTCAACCAGCTCCATTATTAGGCTCACCAAGAAGCTCAATTTTTCGGGTTTTGCCGAGCTGAAATACTTCATTAAATCTTCCTTGACGAAATCGGAACCCTATAACCCGCGTTTTATCGAAAGTGGCCGCGAAGATATTTTGCGCACCTACGATTACCTGGAACATATGGAGCTTTCCGGGCTTTTGAGGAAACTTCATACGGCGCGCACAATCTACTGTTTCGGAACCGGGTACGCGCAACGAAACGCGGTACAAGAATTTGCTAAGTCTATGCAGGTCTGCGGCAAATTCTGCCATGTGATTCCTGCGCGCAATGAATTTGAAAGCACCATGAGCGCTATGAATCAGGACGATGTCGTGATTCTTGTCTCCTTTTCAGGACAGACTGAAAATATGCGCGAACACGTCAAAATGCTGGCACTGCGGAAAATCCCCATGATCGCAATTACCGCTATTGGCGTGAACTTTATGTCCTCCTACGCCGAGTACTCACTGCACTACCAAACCACCCCCACCCAGTTGAGTACCCAGCGCAAGCCTTACCACTCGTTCGTGGCGCTCTCAGTGCTTTTGGACTATATTGTGCGCCGGTATATAGACCATGTTGAAACCCAACAGCGCGGCAACTCCACCAAAACAGCGCAGGTTCTTGAAAGTTCTGAATTTAGCGCCGAAACCGGGGCACTCGACGTCGCCGATATACGCGCCCAAGCTGGTGCAGCAGCTATCGATCGGCAGCACACAGACCCATCGGAGACCTAGCCCGTGATCGCAATCCTCGAACTTATCAATAATCCGCAGAAAATGCGCCGATACCTTTTCTGGTATCTCATTATCATGCCCCTGGCGCTCTTTGCGTGGATTCTGTTGGGCGCCGCCAACTCCGGCTTGGATTTCAAAGCTGCGATCAATATTCCGTTTTATGCTGTAGCATTTTTGAACGGGTGCCTGTCGATTCTATTCGCGGGACTACTCAAATTTGCTGCGAGCGAGAATGAACACACCGAACGCATGATTGCCTTCTACACCCTGGTGATGCTGGTGTTTGCAGGGAACCTGCCCGGTGCCCTGCTTGCGTTCTTCCTTTGGTGGGCACTGCGCGAGGCTCCTGAGGAACCCTTCGCCCCCAATTATCGATGGGTTTTTATCGCCTCGATGATTTTCCTCGGGCTGGTAACCCTTCTCGTACTTTTCGCAAATATACGCCTCTGGTCGGCATGATAACGGTACGTGAGGAACGCCCGTTCCCCGACCTGATCCGTGGAAAAGCACATCGGATACACGGGAATTAGCTAGAGCCTCCGTATGATGTTATGTAAGATTATCCCCACACTCACCACGAATCATCCAAGGACGAGCACACTGTGAACGAAACCCCGGATACACTGGAGAACACCGCTGCTAAGGAACCCCGCAGCGCCGAATTCCAGCCGGAATACCTGGATCCCAGCTCTCCCGCCTTCGACCCCTCGGCGGGTCTTGAACGCTGGGCGCAGCAGATGGACGTGTATACCGGGCCGGATGCGATGCTCGACTTCAACCAGGTCGATTACGTACACATCAATCTCAGTGACGCTAACCCTTCCGGGCTTGCGCAGCTGTTGGCCGGACGCAAAACACGTCTTTCCACCCTGATTCGCGATAAGTCCCTGCTGGGACACGAGATGCGTGCCGCGCGTACCCTGCGCACCAAAATTTATGAGCTCTCGACCGGGCACGGGCTCGATGCCGGGTATTTTGTGGCGGGCACCGCATCATGGTTATCGCATGCGATGCGCGATGATGCCAAAGCCTCTGAAAAACGGTTTATCGCGCCAATTCTGATGGCGCCGCTGAACCTGACACCGCATCCGACAAGCGATGATTTTGAGCTGCAGCTAGCTGGTTCTGCACGCCTGAACCCCGCTATGGTGCGCCAAATCAAACAGGAATATGAGATCGACCTGGGCACTATGGATGTTGCGCAGCTCGCCAACTCAATGTCACGCCTGGACCCTGAACCCGTGATCGAGCGGATGCGTGCCTCCGCCGGGCGTATTCCAGGGATGACCATAGAATCAAAGTATTTTATCTCAACCTTTGCAGATCTGAAGGAAAGCATGGGGGAGCTGCCGCACACTGCGCATACCCCGCTCGTGCGCGATCTTGCGGCGCTCAAAGTTCCCGGTGCGCAGCCGCGCGAGATGAACGCGCACAACCTGCAGCAGCCCCTCAACCAGCGCGATCCCGCCCAAGAAACGCTGCTGTTCGACGCAGACCCCGTGGCGCAGAATATTATTGATACCGCCGCCAGCGGATTTTCGATGACTGTGACAGCCGCACCCGGAACAGAACCGTTACGCACCGCCGTAAATATCGCCTCAACCCTGATGGGGCGCGGAAAGTCGGTTCTGGTCGTGGGAGAAAAACGTTCGACCCTCGCATCCTTTAGCGAGCTTCTGGGACGCACCGGGCTTAACGATCTGCGCTACGATCTGCTGGCAGAACACACAGCCGAAGATCAGCGAACCGAGTTTATTCGCGCTATCGTGCGTAACGAGAATACCGCAGAGCCTAATTCCACAAACCTTAATCGTGAGCTGATCGAAACCCGCACAGCGCTCACAGATCACACGCACGCACTGACGGCGCGCGACCCACTGTGGCATATTTCTATCAGTGAAGCCCTGCAGCGAGTGGCCCAACTCGCCTCTGAGGAGAGCGCGCCGCAGACCCAGGTGCGTTTTAGCCGTCAGCTACTTGATACCCTGCAAGACCGCGAAGCCATTACCGCCGATATTGTGCGTTTTGCGGAACTGAACGGGTTCACACGCGCAACCCGCACTTCGCCCTGGCATCGTGCCCGTCTGCTTAACGAAGACGAGGCGGCGGACGCCTACGCCCTCGTCATTACCCTGCGTTCCTCGCTTCTTTCCCTGCGCGAGGCGATGAACGCCATGAACGCGAGCCTGCATCTGCGCCGGGCACGTACTATAGCCGATTGGGATGCGCAGCTTGCTATTCTGATTCGCATTCGGGAAACTCTCAAACGCTTCCGGGCAGAGGTGTACGACCGCCCGGTGACCGACCTGATTGCGGCTACCGCATCCGGCTCATGGCGACGGGAAAACCGTATCGACATGAGCAGTATGCAGCGTTCGCGCCTGCGTCGAGCGGCAAAAGAGTATATTTTGCCGGGAGTGCATATTGGCGATCTGCATGAACACCTCAAAGTTGTGCAGACCGAGCGCGCCGAGTGGATTCGGCTTCTTGATTCGCCCAGCACCCCGAAGATTCCCGAGAACCTGGATGCT
Organism: Rothia sp. HMSC064D08; assembly: GCF_001809525.1. Taxonomy (NCBI): domain Bacteria; kingdom Bacillati; phylum Actinomycetota; class Actinomycetes; order Micrococcales; family Micrococcaceae; genus Rothia; species Rothia sp. HMSC064D08. Next base: position 18,517 of record NZ_KV797890.1, read on the forward strand.
TTGGCGAACGCCCTGCACTCGCTGGGCTCGGAGCTTTCGGGGCTTGAGATCATACTCCCTGATACCGCCGAAGGCGTCGACTTTGTGCATACGGATCTTGACCAGCTCGAAGCCCGCCTGGATGCTCTGCTCAACGACCGCGAAGTGCTCATGAGCTTACCCGAACGTGACGTACTCTTAGGGCGGCTCACGAATGCGGGTCTGAGCGATTTTCTGGACGAGCTGGGTGAGCGTGAGGCAAACGCATCCGAGGTGACATCGGAACTCGAACTTGCGTGGTGGCAATCCGCACTTGAAGAGCTTCTGGAGCAGCACGCCGAAAAAATTCTTGACGGCGACGAGCTGCGCGATATTGAGGCTCGTTTCCGCCGCGCGGACTACGCCCATATGTCGAGCGCCCAGGCGCGTTTGCTGGCGCATACGGTACGGTTGTGGACAGAACGTATCGAAGAATTCCCCGAGCAGGCTTCGTATCTGAAGAGTCAGCTGCGCGGCCGTGAGTTTGATCTTGAATCGCTTCTGGTGAATGCCCCGGTCATGGCACGTACCTTGCTGCCGCTGTGGACTGCCAGTCCGTTTTCGCTGGCGCGCCGGATTCCCATGTCGATGCGTTTTGATACGGTTATCCTGCTGGATGCTGAGTCCACCCCGCTGGCGGCCAATCTTCCGGCGATTACGCGCGCGGATCAGGTAATTGCTGTGGGCGACCCTCATGCCGGGTTCCCCGCGCCGTTTATTGTTTCGGCGCCAACTTCGGGTGCACCAGCATCGGATTCTCACCGGTTGGAGAGCACTTTTGGGGCGCTTTCACGTCTGCTTCCAAACCGCACGCTCTCGCTCGTGCACCGTCCCTTTGACCGCGTGCTTTTCGACTACCTGAATCGGGAATTCTATGGGTCTCACCTGCGCGAAATTCCGGTGAGCCCGGCATCCCACAAGCCCGTGAACACGCTGAGTATTGAGTATATTGATACGCGCGGGAAGGTGAGCGATAACGCGAACCTGGAATCCCCGAGCGTTGAAGTGGACCGTGTAACCCGTTTGGTGCTTGAGCACGCCTACCGCCGCCCCGAACGTTCTTTGGCGGTGGTGACGGCGAGCCCGAAGCATGCCCAGCGGATTGCCGGGGCGGTGCGCCAAGCCTTGAATACGTACCCGCAGCTTGCCGAGTTTTTCAAGCCCGGTACCGAGTCTTTCCGGGTGGTGGATGTAAACCGTGCGGGGTCGCTGGAACGCGATACCGTCATTTTCTCGCTGGGTGTGGGGCGTGCCCGGCTGGGGCAGAGCTCCCATAATCTGGGGCTGCTATCGGGCCCGCACGGTCGTGAAGGCTTCGTAGTGGGACTCACTCGCGCACGGCGGGCCACGCATATTGTTAGCTGCGTGAGTCCAACCGATATGAATGCGCAGAAACTCCACGAGGGTGCGCTGGATCTATACCGGTTGATGCTCGCCTATGAGGAGAACCAGCAGCAGATTGCGGCGCAGACTCCACGCGAGGACGTTCTTGCGTCTAACGCCTGGCTAGAGACTGAGGACGAGCCAACCGATCCGGTAACTCAGGACTGGCTGCTTAACGATGCAGTAGCACGCCTGCGCGAACGCGGCGTTCGGGTGCGGCCCGGCGAAGACGAGATAGCCTTTATCGCGCTGGCACCGCAACAGCTCATTCATACCGAATCTGAACAGGAGAGCGCACAGCGGATGCCGCTCATGGTGGGGTCGGATGTGCTGTTTGATTACACGACCGAGAGCGTGCGTGAGCATACTCGCCTGGTTCCTGAAAGGTTGAGCCGCACGGGCTGGAACTACGTAACCCTTAACACCTTGGAGGTTTTCGCCGATCCCGAGGCAGTGGTGGCGCGTATCCTACGGTATTTGGGTATATATGCAGACTAGGCGCTTCTGCACCCTCCCGGCAGCGCAGAGCTGAAAGGACGAACCTATGGGTGAGTATTCTCCAACACCGAAACCGCGCAGAGGCCATCGTCGTGCCAGCGGGGGAGGCACATTAGCAGGGGACGAGCCGCGCATCGCGGGCGTGAACGCACCGCTTCATGCGAATACGCCAACGCCTGCACGCAAAGAGACCTCCGGGAAGTCAGCCGCGAATCGAGGAAACCTACGGCATGCCCGCGGCTCGGCGCAGGAACATTTAACCCCCGAAGAACGTGCCCGTCTAGAGTGGGTGCGCGAACAAAAACCCCCGCACTGGGGCTAGTGCCGCAGTACAGGGAGGGAACGATTCTTCGTGTGACTACTCTGCTTGAGATGAGCTTGAGCTGGAACCTTTATCGGTGCTGTAGAACCCGGATCCTTTGAAGACGACGCCCACGGTGTTGAAGCGTTTGCGAAGTGTGTCTTCACCGCATTGCGGGCAGGTGCGCAGGGCGTCCTCGCTGAACGACTGGCGTTTCTCGAAAGCGTGCCCACAGTTTTTGCACTGGTAAACGTAGACCGGCATGGTTCTCCTGAATGACAGATCCTAGGGCAGCCGCGAGCGCGGCGGCTGCCGTGTGTTGCGTATAGAGTGTACCGCGAACCTCACCCGGTTTCGACTTGGGTGGCGTGCCGCGCGGGGCTTAGCGCAGGCAGAATGTTCTTAAGTTCTCGGTCTAGAGCGCGGAATCGCCGAGGGGCTCTATGCCGTTCTCGGTCAGCACGCGGGGGAGCACGGCATCCCATTCATCGTAGGGAATGCTTTCGAGCACTTCGTGGGAAAACACCACGCCTACGGTGCTCTCACGCAGTTTATCTGCCGAAAGGGCAGGGATGATGCGGTCATAGTAGCCTCCGCCCTGCCCTAGACGGCGGCCGTTGCGTGCATAGGCGAGCGCCGGAACTAGCCGCAGGTCGGCGGCAACAAAAGCTTGGGTGTCATACTCTTCGCCTTCGGGCTCGGCAATGCCCAAGCCGTTGAGCGGATGCTCCACGTGTGGGTCCCAGACAACCCAGGCGAGGGTGCGTGCCGGGCGTACTACGGGCACCAGGATGCGGTGCCCGCGCGCGTGCAGGTCGTGAAGCGCTGCGGTGATAGGCGGTTCGGAGGCGGTGGGCAGGTACGCCGCGATAGTTTGCGCCTGCGCGTCCTTGGGGATCAGCGAAAGAATATGGTCGCGGTATTGCTGTTTCATCTGCTCGTGTTCCGCCGCTGTGCGGGCGTTTTTGGCGATCAGGCGTTGCGGGCGAATTTGGGAGCGCAGTATCTGCTTGTCGAGGGCGGTATCTTCGGAAGTTTTGCTGTGGGATACATCGTTGCTCTTGTGCGGGGTGGATAAGGTGCTGGGCTCGGGTTTCATGGTTCTCCTGGGTGAGTGCTTTCACCATTGCGATAACGTTGTGCGGCGAGTGCGATGCTCGGCGATATCTTATAGCGCCTAACCTGCAAAGGTACAGCGGGGTATTTTTAAATTCTTGCACGAAGGTACGTGTCAAATTGTAGTATTACAGGCTGTGAAAGAGGGTGCATGAGTTATGCTTATTGGTATGACTAAAGTATCTAAGTCTGTCACTAAGGCTGTTATTCCGGCGGCTGGTCTGGGGACCAGGTTCTTGCCCGCAACGAAGGCGACTCCTAAGGAAATGCTTCCGGTCGTTGATCGCCCCGCAATTCAGTACGTGGTAGAAGAGGCAATCCGCGCCGGCCTGAACGATGTTCTTATGATTACCGGCCGTAACAAGCGTGCGCTTGAAGACCATTTTGACCGTGTTCCGGTCCTAGAAAGTCAGCTGGCCGAGCAGGGTAAAGACGCCCTTCTGAAAGCTGTTGAAGCAACGAATGAGTTGGGTGAACTGCACTATGTGCGGCAGGGCGACCCTAAAGGTCTGGGCCATGCAGTTTTGCGCGGCAAGGTACATGTGGGGGATGAGCCCTTCGCGGTTCTGCTGGGCGATGACCTGATCGACGAAAAAGAGGATTTGCTCTCGCAGATGGTCGAGGTTCAGCAGGCTACCGGCGGCTCCGTGATCGCGCTTATGGAGGTTCCCCGCGAGTCTATCTCAGCCTACGGTGCCGCTGCTATCGAGGCGGTTGAAGGCCAGGACGGCTACGTGAAGGTCACCGGTCTTGTTGAGAAGCCCGCCCCCGAGGAAGCACCCTCCAACTATGCGGTGATTGGTCGCTACGTGCTCAGCTCGAAGGTATTCGAGGTGCTGGAAAACACGGCTCCGGGCCGCGGCAACGAAATTCAGCTGACCGATGCACTGCAGACTTTGGCAGTCGGCACCGGCGAAGGTGAGGGCGTATACGGTGTGGTCTTCAAGGGGCGCCGCTTCGATACGGGGGATAAGCTCTCGTATCTGAAGGCAAACGTTATTCTTGCTTCCGAACGCGAAGATCTCGGCCCTGAACTTCGTGAATGGCTGAAAGAATTTTCCGATAAGAACTGCTAATCACTCTTTGCATAATATCTAGTCCTCTCAGGGGCGATAGTTCGGTTTTATGACCTGCTGTCGCCCCTGATTCATTTACGTAATGTTCGACTGTGTTCGATAGTATTTATACATGCACGGGAAATGTGCTGAGCGCATATTTTCTAGAAGAGCCCTGAATAATCCAGGTTTCTTTGGTATATTTTCGCACGGTATACGTAGATGAATGCGAACACTGTCCTGTACTAGGTAAGATGAAAAGTCCTAGGTTTTATAAATGTTAGCTTGAAGGGATAGATACACATGACGATTTTGAGCACGTCGGGTGTTCTCGTAGTTTTAGCGGTCGTCATGCTGTTGTGGTTTATACCGCGGAATATGCGTCGTGCATCCGCCGCAGACACCCCCGAACAGACGGTTGTAAACCCGCATTCCATGACTGATGATGTTCTGACTTCGCATTCCATTCTTTTTTCTGAGGAGTCCGCAGTGCCCGGTTCTGACCCCAAGAAATCCAACGCCGCGAGCGGAAACGTACCCCCGCTCAGTGAAGAAGAGACGAGCGCCGCGCTCTCCGATCTGCGTGAAGCCTCGCCGGTCGAACCTTTTACCAGTCCTGTACCCGTACTCGAACAGGAATCCTGGCTGCCGGAACGCCTGCATCGCTTAGGAACCCTGCGCCTGACCCTGCTCGGTATCGGCGCGTTGGTGGCACTTATTCTGATTTTCTCGCTGATTCTCTCCCTCATGGGGTGGCTGCCGTGGAGCGCCCCCACGGTTTCCTTCGTGGTGCTCGCGGGGATCGGCGGTGCCCTCTACTACTTGGGGCAGCCTAAGGATGGGCACGAAGAACCTGATGCGGTGTATCCCGAAACCTCCGGGCATAATGCGCTGCCCATCGAGGATGAGGCTGCCGAAGAGGAATTCGCGCAGGATGAGGCACACGAGTTAGACGCCGAGGAACCAGAAGAAACCTCACCGAGTCGTTCTTCCAAGGCCAGCAGGTGGGGTTCGCTGCGCTGGAACTCGGGGCGCGCATCCCGCAAATCTACGCTAGAGGAAGAGTCTTCAGAACAGAGTGTTCCCGCCGACCACGCACCACAGATCGGTGCCGATGAATTCGCACCAGAGCCTCACGAGCTGAGCGAAGAGTCGGTGCATGAGGAATACGTCGAATACGCTGAATCGTACTCAGCTGAGGACGCGCAGCAGCACTTTTCCGGTACTTCGCACGCCCGCAGGATTCCGGCGCAGTTGCACCCTAAGTACCCTCCGCAGCATGCTCCTGAACCCGTTCTGTACGATGAGGAGCAGGGTGCAGGCCACGAAGCTTCATACGAGCAAGCTCCTTCCGAGCATGCGTTTTTAGCGTCGGCAGAGGAGGCTCCCGCACAGGATGTTTTTGTGCAGCCAAAGAACCTGCACCGCACGCCCGCACCTCAGCCCGAGGCGCAGCGGCACGAGACCCGTTTTGTCGGGTCTGCATCTGCTCAGGGGCAGACCCCGCGCCGTCCGGCACGCATTCCAGGAACGCATCTGCGCCCGCTGGAACGCACGAGTGAACTTTTCGATCAGGAAGTTCAGACCACTCCAACCGGGCAAATCCCGGTGACTCCCGCACCCGGAAATACTGTGGATGCTCCGCAACGCGAAGGTGCTGTGCCTAGGAACGGATTCTTAGAATCGGCTCCTGCGAATACAAACCAGACTCAGGGTCATTCCGCGCCCTCCGGTATGAGCAATACTTCTGCTCAGGATGCGGCGTTCGGCCCCGGCATGCAGGATCGCGCGGATGACTCTGCACGTTCCGCACCGTATCGTGGTGCAGCGCATAATCCATACCTCGCGCAACCGCAGAATACCGCGCAAAATCCGTATGCTGCGCCAGCTCAGGGCTATGGTACGCACCAAGGGCAGCGTGTGGGGCAACATCAGGGTATGCCGCAAAACCAAAACACAGGCCAGAACCGGCAGGCGGCTCAGACAGGCTTAGGACAGCAGAGTCTCGGCGAGCAGCAGGGATACGGTCAGCGCAGCTTTGCACCGCAAAACCAGAAGCATCAGACCTCCACGGCTCAGCATGCGAGCGTTCAGAATTTCGGGCCTGGATTTGCGCCTTCGCGCTCTGTAGCGGAGGAGAAGAATCTTCCTCCTGCAGGGTTCACCCCGCAGGGAGCTATCCGCCCCATGAACCAGGAACCTCCGCGGTCGCAGCGTCCGATGGGAACCCCCACAGGCTCAGGTGCGCAGAATTCACGCTTCCAGCAAGGACCGGCGACCGGTTCTGTTCCGGTAGGAGGCGGGTCTGGGTTTACGAATACGAGCCAATTCGATGTTCCGGTTCCGCTTGATCTCGACGATTCTGAGTTCGAGCCTCTCGATATTATTCCGGTCGTGGATGAACCCGGCGAGCGTTCGGGCTCCGCCTCGAACGCATCCGCGTCCTATAAGCGGGGGAATATGCCGGGGACGGGAGCATCTTTCACCGGGGTATCGCAGAAAACATGGACCCCCACGCAGCTTCCGAAGCCGCTGAGCTCTTTGCATCAGAAGAAGCCCAATGGAAGTGACGGCGGCCCAAAGAACGGCGAGCAGAAGTAACGGTTCGTTGGATCTCTAGGTTATTTCTGCACCAGAGTAAAAAGGCTCCCCAGATATATGGGGAGCCTTTTTACGTGCCCTGGGAAAAGAATGAATCGAGTAATTCAGTAAGGATGCGCACATAGGAAAAGGAGGAGGTTCCAGATGGAACCTCCTCCTTCGCATCACACACAGGAAGAAAAGTCTTCAAAACCGTATCTAGGAGGCCTTCCCACAAGGCGTATCCTATTTGGTAATAAAAATATAACCTAATTTTGAGGTGTCTGCCAACTGTAAATCCCGGAAAAATAGCGACACTCTGTCAGTATATTTAGGGTTACCTAACCGAAAACCCTGTGTTTACGGGGATAGACCCCAAATAATAGGGTGCAGAAAAAATTTAAATTTTTTTTGATTGCGGGATCATGTGCACTACGTAGAACCTCAGAGCAACATATGTACACCCTCAGCTGATGAGTACCATACCCAAAACATGAGAGAATGAGGGGGTGAAAGAATGGTTTGCGGCTCTGCCTCTCGAACTTGCCGTCGTCATCATGTGGGGCATCGGTATTTTGCGCACCAGCATCGTCTACGCCCTGGGCTACCTTGCCGCCACGGGAAGCGCGCGCCTAGAACGCATCCGTAACGCCATGCAGACCCCGCTCTACACACGAGCCACCGCCATGATCAACCGGTGGGGAGCCTACGCCGTGCCGCTCTGTTTTCTGACGGTCGGGCTACAGACCGCCGTCATCATTACCACAGGGTTCACAAAAATGCCGATGCGCCGCTGGCTGCCCGGCATGCTTTTGGGCACCCTGATATGGGCGATTATCTACGTCACGATCGGGTTTGCTCTCCTTGCCGCCTTCGGATTTGAGCCGTGGATGGTGCCGCTCATCTTTGTCGCGCTTATTCTGATCAGCGTGACAGCCTCAAAGATTCGCACCTATATTGCTGATAAGCGGCAGTCTTAGCCCGTTTTTACCGTATATTCCACGGATACACCCCGCGTACCCGTCCACTGTGCTAGCGTGGTGGCATGAGTGAAAACAGCACCAACGCACGGGCAGAGGAAGAAGCAAGAGCCGACGAGCTTCCGCACCATATCGCAAATCTTCTCTACACTCCGCAGGCCCTACCCGTCCAGGTGCTTGAACGCTCTGAGCTGCGCATTGCCTATGTGCCGGGAATTATGCCCGGAAAATGGTTCACCCGCTGGCATGAGCGCTACGGTGACCGCGCGCCCCTGGCTGAAATTCCGGTGGGGGAGGGGTTGGGAATTCAGGCCCTTACCACAGAGCTTTCCACCTCCCAAAGTGCAGAACCGCTTGCACATATGGCGATTGTGCGCCCCACCCACGAACCGCACAGCAGAGACACAGACGAGTACCACAGCATCAGACTGTACGAAGAAGTACCCGTGCTGATCATGCCCAGCGACCACGTGCTCACGGTGCTTGACGAGGTGAGTTTTGAAGACCTCGCCGAAGAATTTCTGCTTCACGTCCCCGACGATTACCCCGCCTGGGCTGAAGCCTCCAGCACATGGCGAGCCGAAAACCCAAGAGTCCTGCCCAAATTTACCGGCGATCGTGAGGCTCTTGAGCTCGTTGCCGCAGGAATTGGTCTGTACATTGCACCCATGTCCGTGGCGCGGTTCTATCATCGTAAAGACCTCACCTATCGCCCGATGCGCGGCCTTGAACCCTATCCGGTGACCCTCACCTGGAGGCGGGCACCGGTGGCGCATCCGCGCCCCGAAAGAGAAGAAACCCTGATCCAGGACTTTATAGGTATTGTGCGCGGGCGAACCGCATCCAGCGAGCGAGGAAGTGAGACGAAGCAGAGTCGGGCTAAGCGCATTGCTGATGAGAAAGCAAAGACGAAAGCGAAAAACCGTGCCGCTAATGCCCGCCGTGAGGCTCGTGATCGGAAGAAATCGAACGCCAAAAAGAGCGGAAACCTTCGAGACTATGCCCGTCACAACGCTCAAGCCGCCCGTGCGCGGCGTGCCGGAAAGAAACGCTAAAGCGGTAAACTTAACATCATGGCATTGGTAATGGAAACTCGTCCCGCAGCTTACGCGGTCATTATCGAGCAGGGCAAACTGCTCATGACCCGCTGGGTGCCCGAGGACCGCGCCCAAAGTCCGCTCTGGTCGCTGCCCGGCGGAGGCATGGAACCGGGCGAGCAGGCCGACGAAACCGCCCTGCGAGAAACCCTCGAAGAAACCGGGTACAGCGTTGCCATCGAAGATATTTTGGGCGTGCACGCCGGGCATTTTCCCGCACGTAACGGGCTCTCCGACAGCACGCTGCCGTTCTGCGCTCTGCGCATCGTCTACCGCGCCCACGTGGTCACCGGCGAGCTGCGTGCCGAAGAGAACGGTTCTTCCGACAGCGCCTGCTGGGTGCCTATCGCTGAACTCGATACCCTACGCTACGGCACCCTCATCGACGAGGTCGCATCCATGATGGGCTTTCAAAATGCCGCCGCCTGGTCGCGCGAATACCAAGAATTTCTTGCCGACGAGAACGCGAGGAAAATCTAGTGCATTACCCAAACCGCCCCGCGCCTACCCGCCGCACCATGATAAGCGCCTTAGCCCTAGCTCCGCTTCTTGCCGCTTGTTCGTCAGAGGACGATAAACCGAAAGTTGATCCTTCAGCATCAAGCTACGGAACCCTGCGCGTGGGCATCGGTGCCCTGCGCGAGATGCGGGCGGTCGCATACCTATACGCTCAGGCGCTTCGCAACGTGGGATATAACGTTGAAGTCGTCACCAACGAAGACAGCCGCAGCAAATTTCTGGATGCGCTCAAACAGACCGAAGCGAACACCCCCGAACCAGACACGCTTGACCTTGTCATCGACTACAGCGGCGATTTGCTGCTGCATCTTACGAACGACGGCAAACTTAGCCCCGCACAAATTCAGGCGGAACGTCAAGCCGCCAGTGCCAGCGCATCCGCGGCGAGCGCCGGGGTCACACTACCGCCAACCCCCACCAACACGCCTTCGCACGATGCGTCCGCCTCCGAAGGCGCAACCGCAAGCCCCAGCGGAGCCATTAACGCGCGCGCACTGAATATTACCGATACTGTTGCCGCTATTAACCGTGTGCTCCCCGAACACCTGGAACTTCTAGACGTTGCTAATGCCCAAAACCGCGATGTTCTCGTGACCACTCGCCAAAATGAAGTGCAGCATAAACTTCGCAGCCTCGCCAATCTTGCGGATGTAAAAGCTACCCTAAGTTTTGCTCTCACCAGCGGATACACCAGCAGCAACTACGGCGTTGCAAGCCTCAAAACCGTCTACAAATACACGGTCGAAAACCCTATTCTCAACGAAAATTCGGCAGAACGGGTGAGTATGCTCAGCAAAGACACCGCGCAGGTGGTTCTTTTGCACAGCGCAGACCCGGCGATTGAGGATAACCGCTTCACAACTCTCGAAGACCCACAGACTACGCAGCTGAACCAACAACTTATTCCGATTGCGCGTCGTAACCTGCCAGATAGTGCACGCGAAGCTATAAACCGCGTATCATCTACATTAGATACGGGAAACCTATCGTTCTTGCTTCGTCTTACGAGCGGTACCAACCCCATCGCTGACGACGAGGCCGCGAAATTCTTATTAGAGCATCCAAGGAAGTAATGTAACTATGACGAAGTACCGTCAGTCCTCAAAGCTGAACAACGTCCTCTACGATATTCGCGGACCTATTCTCGAAGAAGCCAACCGCATGGAAGCGCTTGGCCACCGCATCCTCAAACTCAATATTGGTAACCCCGCCCCCTTCGGATTTGAAGCGCCGGATGCGATCATGATGGATATCATCCGCCACCTGCCCGTCACGCAGGGTTATTCCGACTCCCACGGGCTGTACTCTGCACGCACCGCCATTGTGCAGTACTACCAGACCCGCGGGATTCTTGACCTTGACACCAACGACATATATCTAGGCAACGGCGTTTCGGAACTGATTCCTATGACCCTGCAGGCGCTGTGCGAACCGGGGGATGAAATTCTGGTCCCAATGCCCGACTACCCGCTATGGACCGCCTCCACCACGCTCGCAGGCGGCAACCCCGTGCATTACCTGTGCGACGAAGAGAACAACTGGTACCCGGATATTGAAGACATCAAGTCGAAGATTACCGAGCGCACCAGGGGCATTGTGATTATTAACCCCAACAACCCCACCGGTGCCGTGTACTCCCGCGAGATTCTGCAGCAGATTGCTGATGTGGCGCGCGAACATGAGCTCGTGGTCTTTGCCGACGAAATCTACGAGAAGATCACCTACGAAGGCGCCGAGGCTATCAACATGGCCACCATCACCGGTGATGATGTGCTCTGCATGACCTTCTCGGGGCTTTCCAAAGCATACCGCGTCTGCGGTTACCGCGCCGGATGGCTCGCCATTACCGGGCCAAAAGAGGACGCTAAAAACTATATCGAGGGCATTACCCTGCTTGCGTCGATGCGCTTGTGTTCCAACGTGCCCGCCCAGCATGCAATTCAGACCGCACTTGGCGGCTACCAGTCCATTGACGAACTCGTTGCCCCCGGCGGGCGTCTCTACGAGCAGCGCACCCTGGCGTATCGTATGCTCAACGAAATCGCCGGCATTACCTGTGAACAGGCCGATGGCGCGCTCTACCTGTTCCCCAAAATTGATACCGAAAAGTTCAACATCAAGAGCGACGAACAGTTCATGCTCGACCTGCTCAAAGATCAGAAAATTCTCTTCAGCCACGGCAGCGCCTTCAACTGGCATAAGCCCGACCACTTCCGCCTGGTTTTCCTGCCGGATGTGCAGACCCTCAAGAGCGCGCTTGAGCGGCTGGGTAACTTCATGGCGGATTACAAACAAAAGAATTAGCAGGGTTTGCTAGGCGGTTTTCCCGCGCTAGTTCGCGCCCACTCCTACTGCTCTTGATGTGTTATCAAACGGATTTTTTCACGCTTGGTAACGCATCAAGAGCTTTTTACGCCTTAGTCTTCGGACTCGGAGCCCTCAGACTCAGCTTCTTCACCCGTTGCATCCTGAGTGTTACGCACCGCGTGCAGGCGTTCCCGGGCGCCTTCAAGCCAGGCCTCGCACCGGGAAGCTAACGCCTCGCCGCGTTCCCACAGGGCTATTGAAGACTCCAAATTTGAGGTGCCAGATTCCAGCTGCCGCACCACATTCTCAAGCTCGGAGCGCGCCTGTTCATAGCTTAGGGTCTCGACGGGAGCACCCAGCTCTTCCGTATGAAAACTAATATTCTCAGACAATGTTGTACCTTCCACAAAAGAGTTATAAATCAAGATTTGAGTCGTATGTTTTGACCACACTGACCTCGGCACCGCCCACCGCTGCGCGCATCGTCAGCTTGTCATGAGCCGATAGAGCCGTGGCATCACGCACCAGATCACCATCGGCACGCTGCACAATCGTGTACCCGCGCTTGAGCGTTTCCATAGGCGAGAGTGCCCGCACCCGAGCAATCGTATGCGAAATCGCGTCCCGTTCGCGTGCTACGCGGTACTCCACCGAACGGGCGGCTCGCTCCCGCAGCCGAAAAATATCCTCACTGCGCCACCCTAAATCCGTCTCCGGCTGGGTCAGCACCGGGCGCTCATGCAGCTGCCGAATATACTGCTCCTGATAGTTCAGGTAGCCCAAAACCGCGCGGTCGGCACGCGCTCGCGCCTCACGAATAACCGCCAGCTCCTCGGCAACATCAGGCACAATACGCTTACCCGCATCGGTGGGGGTAGAGGCGCGAACATCCGCGACGGCATCCAGAATCGGGCTGTCTGCCTCATGCCCAATTGCCGAAACGACCGGAGTCTGCGCCGCCGCCACGGCACGTACCAGAGCCTCATCAGAGAACGAGAGCAGATCCTCAAACGAACCGCCGCCGCGGGCGATCACAATCACATCAACATCAGGATGCGCATCCAACTCGCTCAGCGCCGCCATCACCTCGCTCGCCGAGCCTTCGCCCTGCACTTTCACGTTCCGTACCTCAAACTGCACTCCGGGCCAGCGCAGCGAAGCATTGCGAATCACGTCTTTTTCGGCATCGGAATCACGCCCGGTAATCAGTCCCACACGATGCGGCAGCAACGGGAGCGGCTTCTTGCGAGCATCCGCAAACAACCCTTCGGCGGCCAGCTTTTCACGCAGTATTTGCAGCTGTTCGTGCAGGTTACCCGTGCCCACCGCATAGATACGCCGCCCAATCAGGGATAGTCGACCGTTCTTCCACAGGCTGGGCTTCGCTAAGGTCACCACCCGCGCGCCAACCTTCACATCCGAACCCAGGCCGCGCCCCGCCTGACCGAACAGGGCGAGCGTAAACGAAAAATCTTCCTGTAGATCCTTCAGCTCGATAAAAACGTTCCCGCCGCGCCCGTTGAGGGAAGCAACCTGCGCCTCAACCCACAGCTGCGGAACCTTATCGATATAGTTCTTCATATTCTGAGCCAAAAGTGCCAGAGGCCAAGGATTCTGCGGTGTGGTCTCCTGCGACTTTGCAGGAAGCTGCCGCTCAGCCGCAGGCGGCACAATCGGGGGAGCCGAGTGCGGGTATTCATGGTGCGCTGCCGAAAAATCAGTCATAACCCCATTCTCTCCCACAGCCTGCGATTTTGCCCATCTTTCGGTCATGTGCGTACTCTTCACGTCACAGTTTCCGCTGAGGGCACACTCATTCAACCTTTTCTGCCGAACCCGGTAATCTGTAACCTATGGGTGTATATGACGACCCCCAACCCCACGAACCCAAGCGCACGATTAAACTTGAGGTTCCAGAGGACTCACCAGACACCACCCGTGTATTGCCCGAACCTCCGCGCGATGACTACCGGGTTATCTCCAGCGAACCGCATGATCTTGAGGGCGCGGATGAAACCACCACGCTCTTATCTGCCCCCGAGATAAACCAGCAGACGCGAGTGCTCAACGAGTCCTCGGACGTGCCGCGCCCGCACAGCGAAACCCCGGAACCGACGGGTGCCCCCGTAGCGAACCTGGCGAATCAGAAACCGCAGCGGCACGTACTGGAGCCCACCAGCGTCTCAAAGCTGCGGTACGCTCTGGCGATTCTTGCCGCATCCTTAAGTATTTTGTGCGCGCTAGCGGGTTCGGTTGCCAGCTGGGTCAATCAAAACCTCATCAGCCAATCCGGGTTCAACCAGCTCAGCACCCAGCTGGTGGAAGACCAAGACTTTCAAAAACGAATTGCCGATGCCGCCGTCACCGATGTTATGAACTCTGACGCGGTCAAGCGAGTCTTCCCCGAATCCGGCAACAACTTTCTTACACAAATTCTGAGCACAAGCCGCAGCGAGGTGAAAAAACGCCTGAGCGAGAATGCACAGAGGCTCACTGGAGCCTCCGAATACCGCACCATGTGGCGGCAGGTTGCGGCGGATACGCACACCTACAACCTGGCGCATCCTGATGATCCAGCCGCGCTCGACATCAGCGCCTTCTACCGTGAGCTTGATGCGCGTGTGGGCAGCATCGGCATATACGACCCCGATATTTCATCCTGGGGAAAACACCTGATATCTATTGACCGTGACGGAAACCCCGTGCAGCATGCGGTGCAGCGGGCGCAGTGGGTTGGAAGTATGTCCGGGGCACTGATCGCAGCAAGTATTATCGGTCTAGCGATCGCCCTGATTCTGCTTCCGCGCGGACGCTTTGTGCTTCTGACCTGTGCATTCCTGATTCTTGCGGCGGGTCTGTGGATTCTGAGTGCGGTCATGGCGCAGCAAACCCCGCAGATGCTTGGGCTAAGTACTGACAGCACGGTGGGAACTGTTTTCTTGGACGGCCTAGTCAATACGGCGCGCCCCATGCTGACGGGGCATCTGAACTCGCTCGCAAGTTACAGTGCATGGGCGGCCGTGGTCTCGCTTCTGGGTGGTATTCTTGCCAAACTCATTGCGCTCACTGCGAGCGGCACCACAGTACGCACACACTAGAGGAACAAACAACGTAGGATAGTAGTCATGTCCACTGAAACCATTTCCCTCGGTCTGCCGCCGCTGCCGCGCACCCGCCGAAGCCGCGCCGATATTGAGGCTGCAAACCCCGTCACGAGTGCCAAAAAGGTGCTGCTGGCCACCCCACGCGGGTACTGCGCCGGCGTTGATCGTGCCGTGATCGCCGTTGAAAAGGCTCTCGAACACTACGGTGCCCCGGTGTACGTGCGCAAACAGATTGTGCACAACCGTCATGTGGTGGAAACCCTCGAACAGCAGGGTGCTATTTTTGTGGATGAAGTGGACGAAGTGCCCGAAGGGTCCGTGACCGTATTTTCGGCGCATGGAGTTTCTCCAGCGGTTGTATCTGCCGCAGGGGACAGGCAGCTGAACACGATTGATGCGACCTGCCCGCTGGTGAATAAAGTGCACCGTGAGGCTGTTCGCTTCGCAAAACAGGACTACGATATTCTGCTCATCGGGCATACCGGGCACGAAGAAGTAGAAGGTACCGCCGGTGAAGCACCCGAACATATTCAGATTGTGAATTCGCCTGACGAAGTGGATTCGGTTACCGTGCGCGACCCAGAGAAGGTCGTGTGGATTTCACAGACCACTCTCTCCGTGGACGAAACCCTAGAAACCGTGGCGCGGCTGCGCGAACGGTTCCCCTCCCTTCAAGACCCGCCCTCAGACGATATTTGCTACGCAACCTCAAACCGCCAGGGCGCTATCAAGGAGATCGCCCCGCAGTCAGATTTGGTGATCGTGGTCGGGTCTGCGAACTCTTCAAACTCTGTGCGGCTCAAAGAAGTCGCGCTTGAGTACGGTGCCAAGCGTGCCGAACGTGTGGACTTCGCGCATCAGGTGGACGAATCCTGGTTTGAAGGTGTGGCGACCGTGGGGCTGACTTCTGGCGCATCGGTGCCCGAGGTGTTGGTGCAGGAGGTACTGGCGCTACTGGCTGAATACGGGTACGAGAACATCGAAGAGGTAGAAACCGCTAAGGAAGACATTCTCTTCTCTCTGCCCAAAGAGCTGCGTGCCGCCCTGAAAAATGACGAAAATACAGGTCGCCAGCTGGGAGGCCGCGGGGCAAAACCCACGCGATAGTTCGCGCCTTACACAAACTTATAATTCCGGGAGCGTTTTCTTCATTCGGGAGCACTTTA
>NZ_KV797891.1:0-970 GCF_001809525.1 Rothia sp. HMSC064D08
CCCACTATTGTAAAAGAGCTCTCGGCAGATGAAGATGGATCAAGAATCCGCTCTAGCATAAACGGCACATAGGTAACCTCGGAGATCGGGGCAACAATAAGACCGTAAATATTGGCGCCTCGTATCCACCGAAACTTGACTGATCTCCTAAACCGCATAAACGCGACAACCTGCAAGATAACGTGAATCATGTAAGGAAGTGCAATAACGGCAATAATAAACATACCCGCCAAGATAAGATCATCATATCCACTGGGCGCAGATACCAAAACGTTAATGAATACACAGACAAAAACAACCAGCATGATGAGCACAGGAATAATAATTAGAATATTCTTGATAGCCTGTGCTATGAGAAGAGGCTCACGGGTGTTGGGATCTATATCAAACTGTTGTGATATGTGTTTATGAGGCTCTTCCTTTCCCTCAGCGCCCTGAAACCCCGGGGACGCCTGGGATTCCAAGGAGATCTTACCGTCGGTGCCTTCTAGACCATACAGCTGTGTATATTTAGGCTCTTGATAGGCATTCTCCGGATTATTGCCCGATGCACTTTGCTTTTCCACGGGAGGCTGCGGATCATTATTATCAGCGGTTGAAAAATTCTTATCGGTGCTCATTGCTGTTCACCCTGATCTTTCTTCTGCGACCTAACGTTAACGTGCTGCCAAGGAATTTCTGCAATCGGATCTTCATGATGCTTCTTCAGGGTTTTTAAATCATCCGTTTCGTATATTGCATTCTTGAAACCAGATAAAGTATTATCTGGCGTTGGGTGTTTATCAGTATCCATATTTTTATTATGAGAGGATAGTTTTTTCTTTTTCCAGTTATATATACTCACTACAATAATCGTGAAGATACTCATGATCGCTTCAAGGACGCAGGCACCTAGCATCCACTGTAATGGTCGGATATCGACATTTGAAGCCGTCACCTCTATAACGAACGATGTATAAAAAGCAGCAAG
>NZ_KV797892.1:0-202 GCF_001809525.1 Rothia sp. HMSC064D08
GCGGGGGCGTGGCGCAATTGGTAGCGCATCTGCTTTGCAAGCAGAGGGTTAGGGGTTCGAGTCCCCTCGCCTCCACGTTTCGGTGATTATAGTGAGAGGGAAACGCCTGGTTCCATTCCGAACCCAGTAGCTAAGCCTCTTTGCGCTGATGGTACTGCACTTTGATGGGTGTGGGAGAGTAGGTTGTCGCCGGACTAGTTTT
>NZ_KV797893.1:0-13140 GCF_001809525.1 Rothia sp. HMSC064D08
TGACCAGTCTGGCCCTGACCGCCCTGACCGGGGGTACCAGGCTGAGCAGGAGTACCGCCCTGACCAGGCTGTCCGGTCTGACCCTGACCGCCCTGACCGGGAGTACCAGGCTGACCCTGACCGGGGGTACCGGGCTGATCGCTGTCGTGATCACCAGGTGTATCGGGAGTGTCAGGTGTATCGGGAGTGTCAGGGTGATCACTGTCGTGATCACCAGGCTGACCGGTCTGACCCTGACCGCCCTGACCAGGCTGACCATTGTCACCAGTCTGACCGTTGCCACCGCCGGGAGTGCTGGTCTGACCGTTATCACCAGGGGTGCCAGGCTGACCGGTCTGACCCTGACCGCCCTGACCAGGCTGTCCCGGCTGACCGGGCTGGCAGTCACATGCAGGAGAGGTGGGAACCTGATCCGGCACGTTAGCAAACGTAGCAGGCATTGCCACGAAGGATGCACCCAACAAGGATGCGGCGGTGCCGGTCGTAACCAGCGCCTTCTTAATTCCGGGAGATTTCCGCTGATGAGAAGTCATATGTAAACCTCTTTTATGTCGGCTTCGTGTGCACGGAAACTTTCAACTACCGCAGGAGTAAATCCTCAAGGGCAGCCTAGACTAAGTATCCAATTCCCAGGCTACAGGGGCTCCACTAGGCATACAAGCATGTTTATAACATTTAAGTGAACATCACTCAGCTTGCACCCTTTTTTGTCTACAATAAACATTTCAAAAATCCTGCATATCTAGGGGTCTCTCAAGGACTTTTACCCCCTCATACATCCCCTGCAATTCCAGGGATTGAAGAGAATAAGATCCTTCATGTAGCACCCACTAGAAGCACACTTAAGCGTCCTGGGCAAAATCTGCACCTGAGGTTAAAAATAAAGTTTTAATAACACGTGTCGAATCCGGTCACATGGTGGCACACCCTACACAACCCCCGCTTTTCGCTTGATATATCAAGTATTTTCACTATCGAAATGCATTCTCAAAATTTACATATCAAAAGCTTCGTTGCGCAGTCGAAACCTGCTGGTAAACGTACTACAGCTCCACAGCACATATACCTTTTGTCGTCTGATTATATAAACCAGCATTGCTCACACTTCGATAGACTACATCTACTACCTCGTTGCAGTATCGAACTGCCGCCCCATCGTCTAAAGCTACTCCTGGCGGTAAAGTACCGCTTTGTAGTGTCTGCAAAAAACTTCTGGGACGACCAGGTTCAGTATTGAAATGAGGGCAGAAGCTGCCAGGCAGTATACCCAAACCGTCATTGAGCGCCTCTAAACCACCAAACGAATCGGTCAGACATGACTCGAACCAGCAAGCTGCACCTGCACTTATCCCCGATAGAACCGTTCCCTCGACATATGCTTTGCGAAGCACACGGTCAAGTCCATGCAATCTCCACACAGCTAAGAGGTTTGCGGTGTTACCGCCTCCGACATAGATGATGTCTTGACGGCGTATAAATTCTTCAAGGTTCAGCTCTGTGCGGCGAAAAAGCTCAAGATGAGCAGGAATACACGAATATCTTTTAAAGGCAGTATAGAAACGCTCGATATACGCACGTGAATCTCCACTAGCCGTAGGAATAAAACACACCCTTGGTTTTCTCCGCATGCTGGACTCTAACAGAAACACATCTTGATCAGTATTCTCACCGTCAGAGAACCCACCACTCAGAAGCACAATAGTGCGTTGAGTCTCCATAGGTAACCAACCCTCCACAAATAAGCCATGCAATCATAGCCCATCCTAAACACCGAGCATATCCAGAGTATATAGGTCTATATATGGATTCAACGCGGTAACACCCTACTCAGCATTCGCACTATGAAACTCAACCTTCGTAGGATACTCCACCGTACGAGAGACCGTGCAACCTCCACGCAGCTAAGAGGTTTGCGGTGTTACCGCCTCCAACATAGATGATGCCTTGACGGCGTATAAATTCTTCAAGGTTCGGCTCTGTGCGGCGAAAAAAGCTTAAGATACGCAAGAGTACAGATAACGCCACAAAATTTTCAGGGAACTACTGATATTATCGGCGTAGTTCGCCTGAGTTTAGCCAATTCGATCAGTTGCTACATCACGTAATAAGGAATAGGGAGAAAACATTGAGCAGAACTACCATGATCATTATTATCACTGTTGCCATTGCCATCTTCTACCTCACCTACGATGCGGTGCGCAGATCACGAGAGAAGAAGCTCCCCTACGTATTTAAGAGGAAGTATCACCAGCTTGAAGGATGGCTGAATGTGACAGCGCTAGGTTTAACAATAGATGCCTTAATCATTCCGTGGGATATGGCATGGACCGGAACGTGGAATACCATTCTTTTCGGCGGTACAGCACTACTTAGCGCGAATTTCCTCTACGCATACGAAATGGAGTACTTTAGTATTCACTCAGACGGTACTATTAAATACCATACTCGAACAGGAAAAATTATTACAACACATTTTAATTGTATTAATAAATATAGTTATTCTCCTTGGGGTAAAAATTTCCGTGGAGGTGAAGATATTTCGTTTCCTGATATTTTCCACCTCAGAACCAGAGACGATAAAACAGCAGCCAAGTTTTCAATAAAAGCTACCAAAGAATACTCCATAGCCGCGCATGTTATCTTCCGACAGGAGAAGGGCCGGTGGGCACACATCCACAGTTCAGAAGACCAGGCTCAGATTGAAGAAATACTTCATGACAAAAAAGCCATTATCCAATATCTGACCGAAAACCCTCAAGGCACCGACCTTGCTGATGATTCTGCGCACTATATGTAATATGTTTCCGCATCAAAGCCCCCTGCGATAAATGCCGAGCAGATAACTTTTAATAATCTGCTCGGCAAAAATATATGCTTAAAGTCAAGGCCAATACGATAATCCAGCAAAGCCCTACTCAGCATTTACATTATGAAACTCAACCTTCGTCGGATGCTCCACCGTACGAGAGACCATGCAGTCCTTCTCAGCGCTCAAACGAATTAACCGATCCACCATCTTAGCGGCCTGCGTGCCCGCCTCGGTTTCAGGGAACTGCACATCAAAATCGACCTCAACATCATCAAGACGTACCGCACCGTCCTCATGCTTCTTCAGAGCAGAAGCAAGTACCTCGAATACCTGTGGGATTTCACGGCGGGTGGTGACCGCATCCACATCGACCGAGGAGCATCCGGCGATCGCCGCTAATAAGAGCTCCACCGGAGTTAGAAGCCCATCACCCACCCCGAAGTCCAGGGTTGCCCCATTCGCACCATGTGCCCGGTACCGCAAGCGATCAACCCGTTCTACACGAACTTCGCGGTAGTCCTCAGACTCGCGGCGTACTATTGTTTTCTCAGCAGGCGCTTTATTCATCAGCAATACTCCTTAACACGGTGAAACTGTCGCTTGTACATTGAGCATAACGCAGGCACCACATCTTTATTCCTCCCCTGATATTCCGTACAGCAAAACGAAGTACATAAAACTTCCCTAAAATTGGATAGGATAATTGAAGACTCATTTTCACTCTTGCTGAGAGGCACCATGAAAGATACCGCGAAGGAAACAAGCGACGCAGAACATTACGCCGCGATCGGTCATAACCCCACCGAGAGCGGCTTCAAACAGGCTTTACGGGCATCCAGCGTTGTGCTTGCAAGTTTCGTGGTGTTGGGGTTAGGTTTGGGCGTTATTATTAGTGCTCACCATTTACCGTGGTGGCTTGCGCCCGCAATATCCCTCATCGTTTACGCCGGTTCCGTCGAGTTCCTGGTGGTAGAAATGATCGCAACCGGAGCCAGTGTAGGCGCTATTGGTTTCACAACTCTGCTCGTGAACTCCCGCCATCTGGTGTACGGTATTTCCTTCCCGCTGCAGAACGTCAAGGGTTTCTGGGCGAAGCTCTACGCCATATACACGCTCTGCGACGAATCCTACGCGCTCAACACCGGCCCCGACCGGAATACGCTCTCTCACGCACGTATTCTATGGGTGAGTACATTCCTGCACATCAGCTGGGTGGCAGGAACAACCGCCGGGTTCTTTATTGGCGCATCGTTTCTGAGCCACCTTGAGGGTATGGATTTCGCCATGACGGCTCTGTTTACAGTCCTCGCGATTGACGCCTACCGCGCTCAACGGGATAATGTCACGGCTCTTCTCACGCTGATCTCTGGCGCGGTGGGTATTATCCTGGCACCCGGTTCCATGCTTCTGGTGTCGATGGGAACCTACACTGCCCTGCTGATAGTACGGTTCTTTATCGCAAAATCACGGGGAACACTGCCGGAACACCAGATACCCGCCCCAGAGAATAACACAGCAGTGACGGTTGCCGAAGACAGCACGACAGATCAGGTGAAAACCCCAAGCCCCACATTCACTCACTACAACGACCCGCAGGAGAACCCCCATGATTAACGGCCACATCGATAGCGGCTATATTATCAGCGCCGTTCTGGTGGCGGCGGCTGTAACCTTTGTTCTGCGGGTGCTCCCCTTTGGCCTCAAGAAAGCCCTTGCGGGTTCTGAAATTCTGGATGCGCTCAGCCACTGGATTCCACTCGGGGCCGTAGCGCTTCTGGCGATTTATGCGATAAGCCGTATTGACTTTTCATCCACGCACACCGCAGTTCCCTATCTTGCCGGGTTTGTGGTGACGGGGCTCGTGCACCTGTGGAAGAAGAATATGGTATACAGCATGATCGCCGGTACCGCCACCTGCGTTATTCTCATCAACTGGGTTTTCTAGGGGCATACCATGTTTGAAAGATCTTCACGCCCCAACCGCCACCTTGGGGAGGCGCCGCAACAAACCAGCGACGAACAGGTTCTCGATATTATCGCCTCCGCAGGTCTGGCGACCAGCAGCATTCCGGTGGTGCAGGAACGCGAGCAGGATTTACGTGCGGGCAGCGCCCACAGTGTCGAGCTTCGCCGCACTGGCGAGAGCGGATTTCGTGAGGCAATGCGCGTTGCATCCCTTGTGATGCTGGGCCTGTTTTTCGTGGGAATTGGGCTCGGTGTTGTGATACACAGCTTGGGTTTTCCTTGGTGGCTTGCGCCCCTGCTTCCAGGAGTTTTATTCGCCGGGTCTGTAGAGTTCGTATTGCTGACGATGATGGCAGCGGGTGCCTCGCTGGTATCCGTTGCGGTGATGACGTTGCTCATCAATTCACGCCACCTCATGTATGGGCTGTCCTACCCTATCGAGCGTGTGCACGGCTCTCTCGCTAAGTTTTACACTGTCTATACGCTCATCGACGAGGCTTTTGCCCTCAACAGTGGACCGGAACGGCATACTCTAAGAGGGTCACGCATTCTGTGGATTCATGCTGGAATGCATGTGAGCGTTATCCTCAGTTCCACACTCGGGTTCTTCTTGGGGTCGAGTTTTCTGGCGCATCTTGAGGGTTTCGATTTCGTAATGACTGCGCTCTTTACGGTACTTGCCCTTGATGCCTATCGCGCTAACCCCGATAGGCTCACGGTGCTTTTCTCGGTGATCGCGGCGGCAGTAGCGTTGATTATTGCCCCGGGGTCTATGCTCTTGGTGGCGATGGCAGTGTATATGGCGCTTCTGGTGGGGCGTTATGCAGCGGCGAAGAAACGCGGTTCTCTGCCTCAGCATATGCTGGTCGCCGACGAGCTTACACACCATCGCACGGAACACGATCGCGCAGAAGAGACTCCGCACGAACCAGCACAATAGTTTCAAACGGCAGAACAAAGCAGGCACCACAGCACGGAAAAACCGAGCATGGTGCCTGCCTGATAGGCTCAGCTGCGTTTACTTAAGAGCTGCGAGCGCAGCCTCGTAATTAGGTTCGTTGGTGATTTCGGGAACGAGCTCGGTGTACACTACCTCACCGGCGGGGTTCACGACTACGACGGCGCGAGCAAGGAGCCCTTCGAGAGGTCCGTCGGTCATTGTCACGCCGAAGTCCTGCCCGAAGGATGAGCGGAATGCGGAGGTGGTAACAACGTTCTCGATGCCCTCAGCGGCACAGAAACGACCAAGCGCGAACGGAAGATCGTGTGAAACGTTCACGACAACGGTGTTATCAAGACCGGCGGCTTCTTTGTTGAAGTTGCGAACCGAGGCGGCGCATACGCCGGTATCGACCGAGGGGAAGATATTCAGCACGAGGTTCTTACCCGAGAACTGGGCGCCGGTGACCTCAGCGAGGTCGGCGTCGAGTACGGAGAATGCGGGGACCTTAGAACCGATGGCGGGAAGGTTGCCGCTGGTGTGAACTGCAAGGTTATTTTGAAAAGTAATTTCAGCCATTTCCTCATTGTCGCGCGTTCTCTGCCCCTGCGCAAGGGGAACTGTCGCGTAAGAGCCGGGCGGCGCGGTCTCGTCGTACATTCATGCTGTTGCGAAGGGAGACAGGAAATTGACAGACACCGGGCTACTATACATGACGGATATCGTGGCATTCTGGCAGATAACGTCGTAAGTTTAAAGGTGGAACCTTAACATTGCCTTTTACGGCGGCTAATGTTTCTAGGTATCAGATACTTACGGCCTACTCTCACGGTTGAGAATTTGCAGACAGTATCTATTACAACCTCACATGTATAAGGTAAGGACTATAACGCAATGTATCCGGCAAACACGAAGCTTTCCTCTCTGAAATCCCGTCTCAGAATTATAGTTTTTGGTGCTCTTCTGACGCTGTTATTTACCTCGTGCGGTGCTCCTTTCGGAGCCGAGCAGAGTTCGTCCACCCCCTCGCAGCAGTGCGGAACATTGACAGATCAGCAGGCTCTCGAAAAATATGGGCAACAGATACCACCCTACACATGGGATGGAGACACAAGCGAAGGTGCTCCTTGGGACACATCTAAAGTGCCCGAAAATATTCCTACCAAAAACCCCGAGCTAAATACCTACGATCCGTGTGCGGAATTCTCGTGGATTACCATGGATCTCAAAAATGGAACGGGTAGTTCTCCAGCACATTTACTGTTTTTCAGCCACGGTGAGTTCATCGGGGTTGCAGAACAAAAGCCTTTTGGAAAGTTTGTGCCTCACCGGCTATCGCCCACGAGCGTCGAGGTTCGTTATGTATACCCCAAAGCTGATGAATGCAACGCTTGTGCAACGGGGCGGGCTATTAGCGTGTATACTTTCGACCCGCAAACCCGGCAGGTCTCCCGCACGGGCGAGTTGCCACCAGTAAACTAGGAGTAACAACACGCACCGATACGAAAAGAGTTTTTCATGTCTAGATTTCCTGTAAAACCGCTAGTTTTCTGCGCTGGCGCAGCGCTTCTGCTTTCTTCCTGCGGTAACCCGTTTGGCGCATCCACCGATTCGGGCAGCAGTTCGCAGGCGGCACGCAGTTCCAGCTCATCTAGTTCTTCATCCGCTTCAACCAGCGCATCTCACTCTCCCACAGCAAGTGCCACCAGTTCTTCAGCCTCTCCAAGTCCGAGCGTGTCTGTGGTAACGGTGACCGCCAACCCGCAGCCGGAGGCAAGTACCGTTACGGTAACCGCATCATCAAATTCTAATTCGGGGTCTTCGTCCTCAAGCGGGCGTTTGGCGTTGGATTCTAATGCGAGTAAACTTCGCGGTCATCATTCGTGGTCGCTGAGTTCGGCGGATACTTCGACTTTCGATTCGAGCGCGGAGCTCTCGTGGATTACGGTTGGGTCATCCGATGGTGCGTCACATATTATGCTGTTCCATCACGGAGACTACTTGGGAACCGGCACGCTCAACCCGATTCAGGGTTCCCCTTCGGTCTCACGGAATTCTGCGAACCAGATTTCGGCCTCTGTGGGGTCTTCCCAAGCGACGTTCACCTGGGATTCCGCTCAGGAAAAGATTGTTATGAACGGGGATTTGCCGACCGGATAGTTCCTGATAAACGTGTGTAAGCAAGCGGTGAGCCCCGCGTCCAACCTTCTGGATGCGGGGCTCACGCAAATCTGCTGTGTATTCAGTTCATGTGGGCTTTATGTACCCCATCAAAACTGCTGACTCTAGCTTAGGCTGCGAACTTCTTCTTGTACACGAAAAATGCTGCTGCGCCGACGAGAGCAAGTACAATGAGCTTCTTCATAAGAGAGGATTCCTTTCATGGGATCAGTGATTGGGTGCCCTCACGGGCCTTTCCGTGATGTCTTAGCACCGGTTCACTCATTCTACCCTGTTCTGGTATGGATTCGCTATCGTTACACGACGTGTAAGGCTCATATTGTGCGGTAGAAATGTGAATTTACTCAGTTTTAGAGGTGCGGAACCACGCATGTGCAATGCCCTAGAGAATCCATAAAAATCATCCGGCGGTAGTAGTGCGGATGTGCAAAACTAGAATTATGAGCTTGAAGAAAAACGTATCTGAGGATTCCCGCTCCGGCGGTAAGAAACATATAGCGCCCGTGGTAACAGCCGGTTTTCTAGGGACCACGGGTGTGCTGCATTTCGCGAAACCCGAACATTACGACGCAATCGTGCCTCGTGCCCTGCCGGGCTCCGCGCGGTTCTACACCTATGCTTCGGGGGCTGCTGAGCTCGGTATCGCAGGGATGCTGACCGTCCCAACAACCCGCCGGGCGGGTGCCCTCGCGGCTATTGCACTGTATACGGCGGTGTTCCCGGCGAATGTGCAAATGGCGTGGGATTGGCGGCATGAGTCAGCGTTTAAGCGTGTTGTGGCGTTCGGTCGTTTGCCTTTGCAGATTCCACTGATTCATAGCGCCTGGAAAATCTATAGGAACTCATAGGACGAGAGGTATCCATGACCGGTTCGGAGTCCAACCTCGCCCATGAGGCAATGCGCCGTGCTTCCAACCTCAAATGCCCTACGGGCGACTACGGTCGAAAACTGGCAAATTCCTTGAATTTGCGGAATCTTCCCATGATTGTGAGCGCTTTGGAAGCGTTAGGTATTGAGGATGACGACCGCATTATGGAGGTGGGTCCCGGCGACGGCGGACTCCTCAATTATGTTCTCTCCCTTGCAGAGAACCTGAACTATGCTGGGGTGGAAATATCTCCGCTCATGTACGAGCAGGCCTGCACCGCCAATAACGTGTTTATCGCGGAAGGGCTGGCCGAGTACGCTCTGTACAACGGCGTAAACCTGCCTTATAAAGACGGCATATTCACAAAGATATTGAGCGTGAATACGGTGTATTTCTGGGATGAACCAGTCCAGTTACTCGCAGAAATTTGCCGGGTTCTGGCTCCCGGTGGGCGTCTGTGCTTGAGCTTCTGTGAGAAAGATTTTATGGAGACTCTACCGTTTGCCGAGCAAGGGTTTAAGCTTTTCGATGCCGCCGATATTATGGCACTCACGCGGGAACTACCCTTACATACAGTAAACATGCAACGACTGCATGATGTGACAGTTGCAGGTGGATCCACTCAGCTGGTGCAGCGCAACTACGTGAATCTCGTGTTTAAAAAAAGAGACAATCAGCTCTACTACATAGCTTGGGAGTTAGAAGGATCGCATGGTAGTACCTTTCGTCATGGCTGGAGTGCTTATGGCACTGGCGTTCGGCGCACATATTTTTGTTGGAACCCGCGAGACGCTGTCTTTGCGTCCGGTTGCGCATCCCGCCAATACAGAAAACATGGTACGTGTCCCTGCTAATCACACAGAGCTTTCCCGGCATTGGGCGCAGGCCATGTGCGCGTTTCAGCTGGTGAGTATCGATCTGCTGTTGATCACCATTGTTACGTTCCTATTAGCATTCACCGACTTATTGCCAGCCAAACGAGAAATCGGTTTATTCATCGCAGCGTACTTAGGCGCGTGGGGATTCGTATGGCTGGTGCAGCTGGCAGCTGTGAAAGTCGAACGCCGCACCTACTACATGTTGGGACAATGGATGCTGTTCTTCCTCTGCGCCGCCTTCATGGTGTGGGGCTCGCTTGCCCTTTAGCAGCGGCGCGCATCCAGAAAACAAAAATCAATATTTTGGATGAAGACCGTCAAGGACGATATATCTACAATTGTGCTTACGAGGTCATGTTTTTAACGGCTGACGTCGTCCTTGATTATCACCAATCCGAAAGCTATATCATGTCAACCACGCTACTCGATAAGCTCAAGCCCGAATTCCACACCAACCCTCCCGCTGAAGAGAACGGCATCCTGATGTGCCTGGATGATGCGCAGGTTCAGGGCGATAACGCCAAATACATGAAATTCTACAACCGCTTAGCCTCCGTCTACGACCTAGGCGAACGGTGGTTTGGGCGTCTCGCTTACGGCAATGAAGTCGCACAGATGCGCCAGCAGTTCATGAAGGAACTAGAGTGGTTTCCCGGCTGCTCGGCGCTGTACGTCTCAATCGGCACCGGTACCGACCTACGCTACCTGCCCGACGATATTGAGGTGAGCGCAATCGACTGGACGGGTGCCGATATTTCGCTCGGGATGCTCAAGAAATGCCAGAAAATCTGGGGTGGGCGCGCGAACCTGAACCTAGTGAACTGTGCCGCCGAGGACCTGCCCTTCATCGATCAGAGTTTTGACGTGGTGCTGCACGTGGGCGGCATTAACTTCTTTAGCGATAAAAAACGCGCGATCAAAGAAATGATTCGGGTGGCCAAACCCGGCACGAAAATTATGATCGCAGACGAAACTTCCGACTACATCGATTCGCAGTACAAGAAGAACGTCCTCACCCGTAAAGCCTACAAGAACGCCACTTTCGATCTCTCAGAGATTGAGGCACTGATACCCGAAGACATGGAGGATACAAACACCAGCTTGCTCTGGAATGATCAGTTCTATTGCATCACGTTCAGGGTTCCGCAAGACTAAGAAAGACCAGAATTACGATCATAACCTGGTAAACGGGTGAAGCGGGAGCAGTTTCTTCATTCGGGAGCGGTTAAAATGCTCCCGAATGAAGAAACTGCTCCCGAAGTCTGCCGTGTTCAAGGTGAACACGCTATGCGGTGGGTTTCTGCCCGCTGAAGAAAACCTAGACGATAAAGCGAACGCCGCCCTCAACCCGAATCGCACGGCTATTGTTGATAGGCACAAGGTCTAGCTTATCCGAATATTCGCTTTTCATACGGCGTACCGCCTGAACGAAAGGTTCTTCTTCCTCGTGCACCGCCGGGTAGAAATCGACAATTCCCAACGCCTTAAAATTGAACATTCCCAGAGCAGCGTCAGAGTCGTCCATAACTCGTGCATACTCAATATCAGGCGAAGCGACCATAGCTCCAGCCGACTCCCCCACGTACATCATGCCGTGGCGCACCTTTTCGACAATGAAATTGATGAGGTCTTTGGATTTGAGCTGCTGCAGCAAATAGAACGTATTGCCGCCCGAAATATAGAGAACTTCAGCTTGTTCGATGCGCAACTTCGCGGTTTCTGAATCAACTTCTGCAATGTCGAGAATATCGGGGGTTAGCCCTAAATTTTTGAAAACATTCAGGGCATCCTGAACGTAGAAAGTTGTGTTTTCAACCGTGCTGGCGGTAGGAATAAACACCACCTGCTGTTGTGATGGGTTGCCGCGCAAGAAATTTTTGAAGGCGGGTTCTACACCGGCGAAGTAAGAACAGAGGAAGGCGCGCATCATCTATCTCCTGGCGAAGGCATCTATAGTGTGGTTTTATCAAATCGTACCGGTCGATTTACCCATGCAACACCCCTAGAAGGAAATTTTAGGTTTATGTAGCACCTTATCTTCTTCTAGGGGTGTCAGCACAGAGATTTTCTCTTAATAAAGCCTAGTTCGTGGTCGGAACCAGGGTCTTGAGGGTAATGTCGCTTGCGACTCCGCCATCCGCGTATTCAAGGTATGCGCGTACCACGTATTTCTTTCCTGCCTGCAGCTTATTACCGGGAATAGTCAGGTCGCCCTCGAAGTCGCCGTTCGGTTTCGGGGTAACAGTCGTATTCACGATCTCATCGCTGCTGGGATCGTCAAGCTCAACATTGTATTCGGTGAAAATCAACCGAACCTTGGAGCCGTTCTGAGCCGCTGCTGCAGGGTTAAACCCGCCGCCAGCAACCTTCAGGTGATTCTCGGCGGCACTGCGGCTAAGGGGTGCACCGTTAATGATGCCTACAACCTCATCATCCGTATCGCCATAAAAATCCTTGGTCACAGCCCTTACCCAGTCGTCGCTGCTGGATTCAATAAGCACCCGATAGTGCTTGCCTTCCTGAATCTTGGATCCAGGAATCTGAATCTGAGTAGTAAAGTTACCGTTCTTCACCTCTGCCGAGACGTCTTTGGTGGCAAGAGTTTCGTTAACCTGTCCGTTCTCATCCAGACCCTCAACTTTTATCTTGACCTGCTTCACGTCATCAAAATGGGTTCCGGTCAGGGTCAAGACATTGGTGTTCAGGTGGCTGCTGAGCTTATCTGTCTTCGAGGAGTTGGTGGTCAGGGTTACGGAAGACTGCAGGTCCTTGCTGTCAACCTGCTGTACAGGCAGATCTTGTTTAGCCTCTATTGTGCGGTTACCGTGCCCGGGGTAGCTCATAATGTAGAGAACATAGTGTTTCTGGGGATCGAAATCGCCTTTAACCTTGGCAGTGCCACGGAAATGACCGTCTTCCGTCACAACAAGGCCTCCGCCGTCTTGAACTAAGTTTTCGCCCGTGAAGTCGCCGTCTGCATCAACCTCGTAGACCTCTGCACCTAAACCGTCAAAAGACTTGTTGAGGTCAATCCCCTCACCAGTAATCGTAAGGTTGTTCTGCCCTGTCAGAGGGTTCAGCGGACCGCCCTCAACGGAAGTTACTTTAGCCCCTGTATTAATATTTGTGTTGTTCCCACCGGTGTTATTAGTGCCAGTATTTTGGCCACCCGGAAGCGTAGAGATAGCCTGCTGAGTCTGCGCACCAGCGTTCCCTTCAGCGGCAAAGGAAGGAACGGACGGCACCACGGATGCACCTAGGAGGGCAAGCGCACCCACTCCGGTCAGGATAAAACGGGTATTGGACATTTTGTACTCCATTCATCGGTTAGTGGAATACTGTTAAATGTAATACATGGTTGAGTTTAGGTCTAGCATTTTTAGCATTATTTCTTGATATTTATTTTTATGACAACATGAATGTTTCGATGGAAAATATATACATAAACTAATGTGTCAACACGACTCAAAGGGTCTTCAACAGCATGCATATCACTAA
>NZ_KV797893.1:13240-13443 GCF_001809525.1 Rothia sp. HMSC064D08
ACGTCATCATTAACGATGTTCCCGAACTCATCAAGTTCCTGAACACGCGGCTCGTACTGTACACGGTGGGTATTATCGATCCCCGTAGTCTCTACAGACAGAACGTTATCAGTATTCTGCGGGTCAATGAATCCATCGACAGAGGTAATCGCAATAAAACCGGAGTTCTGATTCGCGGGTGCGGAGGGCTGGCTCTGACGGCT
>NZ_KV797893.1:13543-13779 GCF_001809525.1 Rothia sp. HMSC064D08
GTGCTGCCGACAGAGGAACAACCGGAATGTAGGTACGGTTCCAAACCACGATGGGGTAGTACGCGTAACTCGCCGTTAAGGTATCCTGATCGAATACATCAATGTAGACCCGGTAGTGGTGGTTCGGGTTAATCTTAGTGCCATCAACACTCACGTACATCCCGAAGCTCCCGTCCGAACCAAGACTAGACCCTCCGCCGTTGCTAACGTCATCATTAACGATGTTCCCGAACTCA
>NZ_KV797893.1:13879-36349 GCF_001809525.1 Rothia sp. HMSC064D08
GATGCGGGTGCACCCTGAGCCTGCTGACCCTGGCCATTAGCATTGGCACCCTGCTGCTGACCCTGACCGCTGGCATTAGTACCCTGCTGATCCTGAGATGCGCTAGGCTGAGCCTGCTGCTGTTCACCGCCGGATGCAGCTTGCGAAGGATCCTGTGTCGCACCGCCCTGTGTTGCACCATCCTGGTTCTGGTCACTGGCGTTAGCACCCTGCTGACCCTGAGCATCAGCATTGGCGCCCTGCTGCCGACCCTGACCGTTAGCGTTAGCGCTCTGCTGCTGATCCTGGGTTGCACCATCCTGGCTCTGACCACTGGCGTTAGCACCCTGCTGGTCCTGACCGTTAGCATTAGCGCTCTGCTGCTGACCCTGATCCTGACCGTTCTGTGCTGCAGAATTTGGCTGGCCCTGAGTGGACCCAGAACGAGCCTCATCCTGAGGACTTGCAGGCGCTGCGTTTGCTTGCGCGAGCGGAAGAACCGTCACACCTGCAAGGGTGAAAATAGCAGCTCCGGTCATAGCCGAACGAGAATAGCGAAAAGACATCATAAACTCCATTCATCGGTGACATGAACAATTCAACCCTAAACATAATTGAGGACCGAGATACAAGAGATATCGAGGAATCATCACAATAATTATTCTGAGAACGAATTTTTTACGTTGATATAGAAATATTCGAAGTTATTTAGTCAAGGTTTTATGAAAAATTTCTCCATTAAGTTTTTACAGAAAAATATAGCTCTGCCTCTCGTTTTTGATACAGGCGAAGCGTATCTTGAATTACAGGGACGTATCAGAATTATTATGAGCGCACCTTATCCATTAGATATTTTGACGTAGCTCACCGAATTTTGTACGCACACTGGCAAACAGGTTCCCCGACTCTCCCCTGATGTTCGATTGCATCGAGTGTTTCTACTCGAAGTGCACCATGAGCGCAACAAGGTGGAGACCCACAAAAACATACCGCACGCCGCCCGTGTCATGGGGCGTTGAGTGGCGCGAGATACAGCCTCTATTCTCACGTTGGTTGGGTAAAACCGTTCTGGTGCACAATAGCGTCTACCGGCTCCCCACGGTATTGCGGGGTGATTCATACCTTTTGTTGAGGAGTATATATCGTTTCTCACCAACTTTTTCCCAGTGGGTATCTGCCTGGTGGACTACCGAAACGCGGCTAAACTCTGCGTATTTTTATCCTTCACTCTTACGATCCAAGGCGGGCAATACTGTCTCACGGACTAGGTTAGATGTTTCTGCTGAATAAAACCTCGTATCCATCTCGCTGATCGCGTGTCATATAGAGGGTTCGTGGGTTCCAATTCCAGTGAACAAAGTGTGCATAATCAAAGTGGTCAGGCGGTCTAGCTCGGCATCGTCTACAACCGCCTCCAGTCTGGCTAAATCATCCGGCCCGGTCGGCATTGGCGGGGCTTTAGCCCCCATACCGGTGCCGGTGATACCAGCTACCGCCTCGTCAGTCATGGCACGGAACATACGCTGCGCCCAGATAAGGTCTACATCTGCAGCGATATAGCCCTCACGCTGTGCACGCTCAAAAACCTTACCCAAACGCCCTAAAAGAGTGCGCTGTTTTGTAATCACGGCGGGATCATCATCGCTCAGATGCGCCATCGCATACAACCAGATCGCCTTCACCCGCATCACGTTAACGGTCAGGCGATGCAGCGCCACCATTACGGGAGCGGTCTCGGGACTTGCTGACTCAAATGCTTCATAAAATTCTCTAACGGCAATATTACTCAGCTCCGCGAGAAGAACCTCGCGGCTGGCGAATCTGCGATGAATAGTTGTTCGAGTGACTCCTGCAACCGTAGCCACCTGCTCCAGCGAGGCGGTTGGGTCTCGGCGCAATACTTGTTCGGCGGCGTGAAGCACGATATTGACCGTGCGCCGCGCATCAGCTCGCAATGGCTTAGATGAATCAATCACGTAGTTATTACCCTAATAAATAGAACATGTCTGTTACAGTTAAATGCGTGGGTTATACCCGCATGTCATATATTCTATTCGCGAGAGGGTCAAATGACTACTAAGCAGACCGTCCTGAATTACTATTCGGCAATTCACGCCGAAAATTGGCAAGACTACATTTCCGATAAATTAGCCTATGGATTCAACAGTGCAGAACAAAATCTTGGCAAACAAGATTATCTGCAGGGTGCCGGAAATTTTTTTAATTCCACCACTAATGTTGAGCTTGCACATCTTGTGGTTGAAGGCGATAAAGCGGCGGTTATTGCGCGCTACACCGCAAAGTCCCCCGCAGGAGCCACCCAGATTTTCGAGGTTCCGGAATTTCTCACAGTGCGAGACGGCAAAATTGTTGCCTCCAGCATTTATCTTGACGGCGCCGCCTTTATGGCCTTTATAAAAGGCGAGTAAAGCTCTCTAGCCACTTTCATTCAACTTCAGCAAATTCCTAAATACCCGCAGCACATTTGCTGCTCTCGCCTGAGATAGCAGGTTTTAAGCGGGAATTACTCTTTATCACTC
This sequence comes from Rothia sp. HMSC064D08, assembly GCF_001809525.1. Lineage (NCBI taxonomy): Bacteria > Bacillati > Actinomycetota > Actinomycetes > Micrococcales > Micrococcaceae > Rothia > Rothia sp. HMSC064D08. The sequence goes on from NZ_KV797893.1 coordinate 16,399, forward strand.
ATTCCCTCCCCCAAGGAGATCATCATGAATACCAATTCTGCTCTTTCCGGCAAGAATGCTGTTATTACCGGCGGCAGCGACGGTATCGGCTACGGTATTGCCGAAGAATTTGCCCGCCAAGGTGCTAACCTATTCCTCATTGCTCGCACCCCCACAAAACTTGCAGAAGCCAGCGCGCGCTTGAGCGAATACCCCGTGACCGTGCACACCTTCGCAGCAGATTTAACGGATATTTCTGAAGTACACCGTGCCGCCGAGCATGCCCTTGATATTTTGGGAAGTATTGATGTGCTGGTCAATAATGCCGGTATTGCACGGTTTATTCCCTTTGAGCAAACCGATGAGAACGCTTTTGACGAGCATTTTAATCTCAACGTCAAAGCCCCGTATTTCTTGGCACAAAAGTTATTGCCTGAACTCGCTAAAAATTCTGGCAATATTGTTAACATTTCGTCATATTTTTCGAGGCGAATGCTTCCCGGGCGCCCTTCGACGGTCTATTCCATGACAAAGGGCGCATTAAATCTTTTCACACAGTCATTAGCGTTTGAGACGGGTTCCGCCGGAGTGCGCGTGAATGCGATTGCGCCGGGAATGGTCGAAACTCCACAATTGCTGCGCAATGTTTCTGCGATGCCGCCTGAAGCGCAGGAGCAAATGAAGCAAAATGCCTCGGCGTTGATTCCGTTGGGGCGCATCGGGAATGTTGATGATATTGGGCGTGCCGCCGCGTTTTTGGCATCGGATGCGGCCGCATGGGTGACCGGCGCGGTATTGAGCGTGGATGGTGGTGTTACGACGCACTAGGCTTGCTGCCCTGTTCTCCCCTCCCCTCTCCCTAGTGTTGTAAAAAAGGCTCTTTATACGAATCAAGCGGATTTTCTAACGCTTTATTCGTATAAAGGGTCTTTTTATGCGCTGGGAGGAAGCTACGCTGATTCGATCTCGGCAGAATGTGCAAATGGGTCAGTGTCCGGGTCATTTTGCCACAGATATTCGCAGCGGGACGCGATCTCTTGAGCCGTTTCCAAACCCCACCGGTCGGCGATAAAACCTAGAGTCATATCCATACCCGCCGAAACTCCCGAGGATGTATAAAACTTCTCTGTGCTCACCCAACGCGCCTTCTGCTGCCACCTCACCTGTGGGCGCGTCCCACGCACCCACTCGAAGGCACGTTTGTTAGTAGTAGCAGGCTTCCCGTCAAGAACACCTGTGGCGGCAAGAAGCGCCGCTCCGGTGCAGACTGTCAGGCAGGTTTGGCTTTGCTGTACCAATTTAGCAAGGTTTTGCAGGAATAGGCCGTTCATGACGAGAGAGCGCGTACCTATACCTCCTGGAATCAGAAGAATGCTCCCCGGAGGAAGACTTTCAACAATTTCTGTCTTGAGGGTAAAGCCCTGGGCGGACTTCACCGATGAACCGCCGCTCTCGGCTGCGCCCGCCACCGAGATATACCGCATACGCACATCAGGCACACGGTGCAAAAATTCGATAGGTCCCATAGCGTCGAGAGTCTCATAACCGTCGAAGAAAAGACAGTACACAGATGTAGTCGTCATAGCCCCCATGCTAAAAAGGGTCTTTATGTGAATCAAGCACGATTCTTCAACGTTTTATTCACATCAAGGGTTTTTATTATGCACTCAGGAATGTGCCCAGCAGGTTTGTACGCCTGGAAATATACCCGGGTGCCCGTCGTAAAACCGTCATTTATCACGGTTTGGCACGCATACAGGTTAGAGTTAAACACAGAGGCATTATTTTGGGTGCCGTCGCCCATTACACAGCTGCGGTTCTCATGTCGAATGCCGTGCATCCTACACCGATGCTTCCGCAATGACCGATAAGAAAGAGATAAATATGTCGCTACCAACCACAATGCGCGCCGTACAATACGACAAATTTGGCGGGTCTGAACTGCTCACGATCAACGAGGTTCCCGTGCCATCTCCCCGCCCCGGCCAGGTGTTGGTACGCGTGCAGGCCTTCAGCGTGAATCGCATTGACGTGATCGTGCGCGAAGGCGAAATGCGGCTTTTTACAGGTAAACGCTTCCCCAAAGGTACCGGTGTGGATGCGCTCGGCGAGGTTGTCAGCGTGGGCACCGGCGTGATGGACTACAAAGTTGGCGATATTGTGTGGGGGTTCAACGGCTCCATTTCGATGGCGCCCACCGGCACAGCAGCCGAATACGCGCTATTCCGTGAGAACCGAATTAACCATGCGCCGCGCATCCAGAACCAGATTGATGCGGCGGCACTGCCGCTCGTGAGCCTTGCCGCCCTGCAGGTGCTCCGCAAGAACCTGAAACTCCAGGCCGGTCAGCGTTTGCTGGTGGTGGGTGCTAGCGGCGGTGTAGGGCATGCCGCGCTGCAGATCGGGCAGATTTTAGGGGCTCAGGTGGCAACCGTTTCAGCCGAAGAAAATATAGCTCTGTGCCGCGAGCTAGGTTCGATTGAGGCATACGACCACGAGGCTCTGCCAGACCCCGAAAAGGTTGAGAAATTCGATGCGATCCTGGACTGCGGAGGCGTTGTGACCGCGTTTTACCGCAACTACTTGAAGCCGGGCGGGCGCATGATGACAGTCTCACCTGACGGTCTTCCGGCGGTTCTGACCTCGCTGTTCACGAACCGTCGCGTGGGTTTCCTGCTGGCGACCAAGGCATCGTCCGAGGCCATGAAGTGGATTACCAATGCCGTCGAGCGCGGTCAGCTGCGCCCAGTTATTGAGAAGAAATACTCACTTGAGGAGCTTGGCGCCGCGCAAGATCGTGTAGCCGAGAAACATACACGCGGCAAACTCGTAGTGGTTATGTAACTCTTGGGTTATTCATACGGGCGAGGTTTTGACATATGGCCACAATGTTGTTGTGGCTATGCGCTCAAAGCCTCGCCTTTATGCGTGCCCGTGACGATGCGGCACGCATGTTTGCGACGCTGGGAGTAGGCTAAAGGTATGAGAATTGGTATGCGAAAACCCAGTGTGAAACGAATGATTAAGGCCCGCACCACCAGTCGGGCAAAACGCGCCGTGAAAAGAGCCGTGATTCCCGGTTATGGCAGGCGCGGCATGGGGTTTGTGAAGAACCCGAAACGAGCCGTAAAAGGGGCTATCTACCGCCGCACGACCTTCAGCGTGTGGGATTTGTTTAGGTAATGGAAGAGTTCCTCTCTTGCGGTAACGCTCAATTCGGGAGCACTTTCTTCATTCGGGAGCAGTTAAAGTGCTCCCGAATGAAGAAAATGCTCCCGTTTTGTCATGTTGTGGTTGTAACGCCGGAATAAGAGCCTGAATATGCACCAGCATTTGCCTCACACGGTTCTTCTTTACATGTTTAGAGCCGCCTCTCGCCTGCGGTAGCACTCCTCAATCTTGCGCCGCCGCATAAAAACCTTTGGAAAAGACCCTAAAAATAAAGGTTCTCGCGCGGTATACTAAGGATAAGCTAACCTCCTCGTCAAAGCTGAAAGGGACCTTTTTCCTATGCTGAAAATCGAAGATGCCATCAGCGAGACCTTACTTATTCCCCTGTACATGAAGCACCTCGCCTCGCAACAGCCCGACCCAATCATCAAAGATGAGGCAGCTGGACGAGTCGTTTCGCAGTTAGACTACAATTTCTCTAAATTTGATAACGTTATTCACACCGTTGTCGGCACCGCGATTCGCTCAGATTACTTTGACCGGCTCGCGGCCGATTTCATTAAGCGCCAACCTAACCCGGTAATCGTTAATGTTGGATGCGGTCTAGACAGCCGCCGGGAACGCATCGGTGAAATCGCGCAGAACGTGCCGTTTTACAGCTTAGATTTACCCGATGTGATGACTTTGCGTATAAAGTTGCTGCCCCCGCAAGGCAGTGAAGTTTTCCTGGGGACCTCAGCCTTCGACGCGGGTTGGATGGACGAGCTGAACGATCTGCAGCCGAATGCCCAATTTCTGTTCGTGATTGAAGGCATGCTGATGTACTTTGACCGTTACACGGTACGCGCTTTGTTCCGCGATCTTGCGCAGCGTTTTCACGGCAGTGAGATCGCGTTCGACGTCATAAACTCGTGGATGGTTTCGCATTCCGATCAGCACGAAGCGCTTAAGCACTCCCGCGCGCGATTCGTTTTTGGATGCGACGACGATCATGAACCCGAGCGTTGGGCTCATAACCTGCGCTTGGTGAGTGCTAAACGGCTGATGACAGACTTTCCGACGTGGAAGAAGAGCGGGGCACTGTCTGCCATGATAACGCGGCGTTTACCATTCCTGAAGGAATCCTTCCGTATGCTCCACTACCGGATAGACTGACATTGCTTATTTTGAGCGCCAGCAGATTATTCTTCCTGCACAAGCAGGAGCCAGCATTTTACCCATCGGAGCACTATTTCAAGCGCAGCAGGAAATAAACCGCATTCCGAAACTGGGTGGATCCCGTTGCCTTTTAGCGCGTCTTACCCCCGGCAGCTCTTTTCTGCTCCTGGGATTATAGCTGCGCAGGTTCCGCATAGTGTACAGTCCGGGTTGGAACCGCATACACCTATAGTTTACCCATCAAGTAATTTGTACTGTACAATTGAGGGTTCATATGCGATAACCACACATTATCGCTCGTGTGCAAAGTCTATGGAACTCTGCGCAGTATATGACTCATCCAAACCGCAAGGAGGTATCTATGGGTCAGCTTATTGGGATGATTATTGCGGGTGCTATTATTGGCGCCCTTGCCCGCCTGTTCATGAAGGGTCAGCAGAATATTTCTATTCTCTGGACCATCATCTTGGGCGCTGTTGGCGCGTTTGTCGGAGGCTGGGTAGCTGGTCTGCTTGGTGTTGCTGAAACCGCCGGTATCGACTGGATCCGCTGGATTCTTTCGATTATCGCCGCGATGGTCGCTATCTCCATCTATCTGAGCGTCACACACAAGAAGTAGCTTCTTCCACATTCTGCAAAAGCGGATCCTCGAACATTCTGTTTCGAGGATCCGCTTTTTATTGTGCGTTACGGGTGCGTTTTATTAGAAACCGCCCTTATATGCACTCATATATCTTGGTGCCGTGGAGCTGCTTGGGCTTGAGGTTCGGAACCTCCTAATGTAGCAAGCAGGCGTCCGTTTTCAACACGTACCAGAGTTTCCAAGGCAGCACGCACTAGAGAAGAATGTTCTTCAATACCGGTGAGCTTAGCCGCTTTAGCAACAATCTCTTCATTCAAAGTCACAGTTGTACGCATAATACCCTCCGCATCAGTAAACAACACACCCTTGATATAGATAATAATGCTGCTTTATTTTGCATATCTACCTCGTTGGCACCACAGCCTCAAAAACCATAATCGGTTGAGTGCCATCAAAAGGGGTGCGGCACCAGTCACCCCATACGGCGTGTATTTCAAATCCTGCATTCTGCAGCTGGTAGCCTAATGTCTTTTTATCTCGAAAAGTTAGGATACTTTCTTGGACCACAGTCTCTCCAGAGTCCATGAAGTGATAGTTAGTGCGGTACAGAACCTGCCCATTATTATCAGGTGCAACCGCTTCTGACCATTCAGATATCAGTCCGTGCCGTGTGGAGCGAGTCGTAGTAGACGTAGTCCAATTTTCCCCGGCTCGACATGCTGGATTACGGCTCTCGAACGCGAGCATTCCACCTGAGTGCATTATACGATGTAGGTCATTCAAGGTCTTTTCCCACTGTGGGCTAGGGATGTGTTGCGCCACATTACCACTCATCACTACCAAATCGAAGCCATGGTCGGGAACATTTCGGCTATCCCCCAGAATCCACCGGATTTTGGAAGCGCCAGGGCGACTGCGTGCGTACTCTAACATTGATGCTGACGGGTCTACACCGATAACAGCACGCCCCGATTGAGCTAAAGTTACGGTAAGTATGCCGGTACCGCATCCTAGGTCAAGGATTCTTTGGGCATTAAACCGATGAGCTAGAGAACGGTAATAATCATGGTCCGCCCCATCGGGGTTGTCTTCATCATAGAAATCAACCATACGAGGGTCATGGTCTTTTTGCGCTCACGGTTTTATATCGACTTGACGCAGCATGTAAGGCACCAGGGCCTTATGGAATGGCCAGATACATGTCAGATACACCTTCCCCACAGCCGATTGAGGCTGGGCGTATGTTTCAATCCCGCCACACGCAGACATGCTGCCCTCAGAAGCGGTAACCACGAATTTTGATGAGAACTCTATATGCCTATCCTTATGGCCACCGATGACATGCTCATCAGTGACCTCAGTAAAGGTAAAAGGACCCGCTGATGAACCAACCGTAACTTCCAATTGCTTGGATTTCGATGAGGGCTGTACTGTAAACCCTATTTTCTGTACAACACGGTTACGAACCCGCATTATCGTACGAACCCACGGAGGGGTTGCAGATAAAAAGCGGTGGGTAAATTCCTGTGCGTCCCAGCTAATGGGTATCTGCACATAGTGACCATCAGAAAAGTTCATATTGTTAAATCGCATATTCAAGCCTCCTGGCACGCTCAGCAAAACTGCCTAACACAGGATAAATCGCGTTCTATATCCTGGCAGAGTGCAGAATACAGATCAGGGTGCGTTTTCAGCATGACTGCTCGTGGCGGTGCATCTTGAACCTATTTACGTGAGGCCTTATGTTCCTTGCCCATATAGATACCGCCCTGTGCCAGCTCGGTGAGCATTTGTTCGAGGCGCTCGATACGCATCGCCGGTGTCTTGGCGCGGTTGATCCAACCAATATAGTCGTTGCGCTGATACGCTGGTCGAGCCTTATAGTCGGTGCGTAACCCCGCGTTTTTTAGGGCCGCCGCAATATCTTTCGGCATAGTGTGTTGCTCGCGCATAAAGCCTCCTGAGGTGGGTGTTTATCGTGTACCTGTACTCCACGCTACCTGTAGCACGGTGGCAGGTTCAAGATTTCAGGTAAGCGCGAACTATACCGGGCAGTATTTTCCGCGGGTCACAGTACTCCTGAGGGTGGTTCTTGCTAGCCTTCACCTCACAGACGCAGATAGGCGCGCATCCTGCGATGGCTGAGGATACGCGCCTAACCGTTTCTTTCAAAGGGGTATCAGCGTTTTGCAGGCTGAACCGCTCCCTTAGGGGTTACCGCATTCGAACCATTGGGCATCACGGGGGTTTCAGGCGTTCCACTTGGGGTCTCACGAGACGCTTCACCGTTCATCCTGACCTCGTAGGTACCGTTAGGTTGCACCTGTGAGTTCTTATTGGAGCCGTTGGGCAGACCGTTTTCATTTGTAATCCAGGATCCATCAGCACCCACCCAATCGGTGTTTCCGGTGGCTGGATTACTCCGGTCCCATGACCCATCGGGATACACCCTCACGATCTCGCCGTCGGGTTCGGTTGCAGTCCAGGATCCGTCTTCAGCAACCTGCACATACCCTTCAGAACCGGGATTTTGGTTCGCTGTCTTTCCGGGGGCGCCCTGTTGTTGAGCTCCGCCGCCAGCGACACCGCCGTTAGTTCCCGCGCCCTGATCTGCCTGGGCGCCGCCTCCATTAGCGCCGGTACCAGCACTGGTACCGCCGTCACCCTGCACTGCACCATTACCGGAATTCTGTTCCGTACCTGCGCCACCATTAGCGCCTGAACCGGAATTTCCAGATGTTCCACCGCCGTTATTCACAGCGTTGGAGCTTCCTGTGGAACTAGAAGCACGAGATGAACTTGATGAAGAAGAAGCCGAGGACGAACTTGAAGAATCATTCGCACTATTTGAGCCGCATGCACTCAAAGCTAAGATGCCAGCAACAGCCAGAGATACGCATGCGGTAGCCTTCTTGGTAGTCATGATTCGCATCCTTTCTCCTGATAAATATCAGCTGGTATTTTAACCGTCGCATAAGCCCATGTGTATTGTCAGGAATTTTCCAGATTTTGCAAATATTTTTACCACAAAATGCATTACACCCGTGTATTACACATTAAAGAAATTGAATTAGCTTATATATCTAAACTAAATTTTATTTATGAACGAATCAACTAAAGATTATTAATATTTTGAAAAATCATAAATTTATACTGTCTCACATATTTCCAAGACGGTGGCTTCCACCGGTATAGAATTTTTTGACGTTCACCCCAACCCGTAACCCCGACGACGTTAGCCCCCAAATTTCAGCGGGTGTGTACGCTGTGCACACAATAGGGTGCGCATCCTCAGGTATTGAGGATGCGCACCCGTTTCGCGCAAAGCACTTTGCGAAAGTGTCTCTGCTGGTTATTACATGCCCGGCTTAGTGGGCTGTACCGGGTTTACTGCCGGGACCGCCTTCGGGTCAGGGAGTTTTCCAGGAGACACCGGGACAGCGTTACTGGGTATCTCGGGGGAAAGCTGACCGTCATAGGTAACCCGGTAGGTTCCGTCAGCCTCTACCCGGGCTACCGTGTGCCCGTCGGCATAGTTCTTGGTCCAAGAACCATCCGCCGCAACGGTACTGGTACCGTCTTCCCCAACGCTCGTCCAGCCACCGTCGCCGTCGACATGATACCGAGAGCCCGTGGTATCAACGTAGTCCCAGGAAGCTTCGCGGTGGATTACGTATTCGCCAGGGGTCAATGCGTTGGGGTTTTTCGTGACATTATGTTCATCATTCGCAGCATTCGCCCCTCCAGGATCGGCCTGTTGCTGCTGGGCACCGCCTTGGGCTTCAGCGCCCTGGTTCGCTTGTGCTCCGCCGTTGGTATCGGCGCCGGTTACACTGCCACTCTGTGCGCCAGTGCCGGAGTTTTGGTCCGTTCCAGTGCCGCCTTCAGCACCAGAATTTGCTGCGCCGCCGTTAGCGCCTGAACCGGAGTTCGCGGAGTTTCCACCACCGTTGCTCACCGTGCCGGATCCACCGGCGCTAGCCGTCTTGGAGGCTGTTGATGATGAAGACGATGGGGAAGAATTCGAAGCATCATTAGAGCTATTTGAACCACAGGCACTCAAAGCCATAATGCCAGCAACAGCCAGGGATACATATACAGGTACCTTCGTGGTAGTCATAATTCGCATCCTTTCTCCTGATAAATATCAGCTGGTATTTTAACCGTCGCATAAGCCCATGTGTATTGTCAGGAATTTTCCAGATTTTGCAAATATTTTTTATAACAGGGTGTAAATAAGTGGATATATTACATAATAAAGAATAGATATGTATTATAAAACTAAAATAACTCTTTCTCTAAACTTCTTACAATAAGAAATATTGAATATTTTATCTATGAAATATATGTGCTTGAGTTAGGTCTATCCAAGTATTACCCCGGCTTCGCATCGCAGGAATTAGCGTAAGCCCTGGGGGTTGAGAGTTACTACCCGCATAAGAAGATGCTTGCATAAACTAAGACATATAACATGTAGGGGATATTCGTTTACTCTGGAAGGAACCGAGCATGAAGCTTTCTGCCCGTAACCAGCTTGCTGGCACCATTGTTGAGATTACCGAAGGCGCTACCAACGGCATTGTGAAGATTGAGATCGCTCCCGGTCTGATTGTTTCTTCCTCGATTACCAACGCCGCTATTGAGGAGCTGGGGCTGCAGGTTGGCAAGCCTGCTACCGCCATTATTAAGGCATCCAACGTCATGGTTGGTGTTGAGGACTAGTCCTCTCCCTGTGCACCCGGACGCATCTCATACCGGGCGCAATACTTAAATAATGAGGCTCGATCCCGGTATGGTTCGCGATAACCGTACCGGGGTCGAGCGCGTTAAAACTAGTTACAGAGGCTCCGAGCCTTTACCCTTGAGAAGGTCGAGCCGAGCGAGTTCTTCACACACGGAGAACGCGACAAGATTACCTGATGAGGAGTTATTATGCCCCGTAACCAGTCCATTAGTCGCTGCCGCTGAGCTCCTGTAAGGCCTCTTCCAGCGAATATAGTCCGCCCCGCGTTCTTTTGCTAGCTCTTCAGCGTTGTAGGGCACCTTCTGAGACACTAAAGCGAGTTTCTCTTCCCTCCAGGAGGGGCCGGTCAGTATTTTGCCGTTCACCAGATAGCTTCCATCACTCAGGCGTACATTGAGGATGCCGCAGTACCCGTGCCCCACGGATGCGACGATCGCGCCCCGCTCGTATGCACTGGCGATGAGGTTGTGCAGCTCGGAGTTATGCGTGAAGTCGAACATGGCGCCATGCCCACCAGCCAGGCATATAGCATCGTACGTGTTCGGGTCTACGGACCGGATGGGAGGGGTGTTTTTCAGGAGCGCCATGCGTTCCTGGTTATTCAGCCAGGATTTTGCACTCTCATTGCGGAACGGGAACTTCAGAGAGCGGGGATCTAAAGGGACGTCTCCCCCACGTGGACTGGCGATGTCCTGCTCGAAACCCCTCTGCTCAAACCTATCCCAAGCGGTCGTCAGCCCAGAAAGCCACAGCCCCGTCGGGTCACCGTTATCGTACTGACCCACATTCGTCACGATGTGCAAGATTCTTTTAGCCATGAGCCTATATTAGCTGGGGCGTGGGCATGTATACCGTGGACCGACGGGTCAACAACCTTTAAAAAAGACACCAGCCCGCGGTATTAAGTTGACCATTACTATTGTCGCCAACAGCAACGACCGAACCATCAGCACGCAGCCCCACGGTGAATGCACCGCCTGCCGCCACAGCCACAATATCTTTCCAGTCATAGACATTGCACTGTCCAAATTCAGAACTTCCTGCTGCAACAACGGAGCCATTCGCTGTAAGACCAACGCAGTGGTAACTGCCAGCAGCCACGGCAATGATCTCTGTCCACCGCTCACTGCCACTCCAGAATTCCGGATGCCCGGTCGCACAGACCGTACCGTCCTCTGTAAGACCAATGGTGTGCAGATATCCAGCCGCAACAGACGTAATTCCATTCCAATTGTGGACTTCGCATTGATCATATGTGTTATTTCCCGCAGCGCGGGCAGTTCCATCTGAGAGCCGGGCTACAACATGCCAATCACCACACGTAATTTCAGTTATGTTATGCCAAGTAGCTAGCTCATCATCCGCAAGCCTACCAGCTGTGACGGCAGTTCCGTTTCCACGCAAACCTACGCTAAAACGCCATCCCGCGGCGACCCCAACTATATTCTGCCACTTTTGCACGTCACATTGTCCATGGTTGTTCCATCCGCAGGCTTGAACAGTTCCATCATCAGCAAGTCCTAAGGTGTGTGATTTTCCCGTATTGCGGGCCATATGAACACTTCCGGCAGCAACGTCAACAATATTTTGCCATGTCGACGTTCTACATTCACCAGCGGTACTCGCACCAACGGCGACCACCGTACCATCAGCCCGCAGGCCAACTGTATGTCGCCCACCTGCGGCGATCAAATGAGGGAGCACACGAACAACTCTCTATTACAAAAATGCTGTAATAGTTTGCTTACGCGACCTACACATTAAACCTAAACTCAACCACATCACCATCAGCCATGATGTAGTCTTTGCCTTCCATGCGGACTTTGCCGCGGGCTTTAGCCTCGTTCATGGAACCTGCCGCATCCAGGTCATCGAAGGAAACAACCTCAGCCTTAATGAAGCCGCGCTCAAAATCGGAGTGGATCACGCCCGCCGCCTGTGGTGCGGTGTCGCCCTTATAGATCGTCCAGGCTCGCGATTCCTTCGGGCCAGCCGTCAAATAAGTCTGCAGACCCAGGGTTGAGAAGCCCACGCGAGCCAACTTATCCAGCCCAGATTCGTCCTGACCGCTCATCTCCAGCATCTCGCGAGCTTCCTCCTCGGAAAGCTCCACCATGTCAGCCTCAAGTTTCGCGTCCAAGAAAACAGCCTCCGCCGGAGCCACCAGCTCACGCAGCTGGGCCTGCTTCTCCTCAGAAGCAAGCACACCATCATCCGCATTAAACACGTAGATGAAAGGCTTAGCGGTCAGCAGGTTCAGCTCCTTCAAATGCGCCATCTCAAGCTTCTCGGCAGCCGCACGCGAGAAAATCGTATTCCCGTCCTCAAGAATCTGCTGCGCCTGCTTGTAGGTTGCCAGTTGGGCGGCGTCGCCCTTCTTAATCTTCACTGCCTTCTCAAGGCGCGGAATCGCGTTCTCCAAAGTCTGCAAATCCGCCAGAATCAGCTCGGTATTAATGGTCTCCATGTCGGAGGCAGGGTCAACCTTGCCGTCCACGTGAATCACGTCCGGATCATCAAACGCGCGCACCACCTGCGCGATCGCGTGTGCCTCACGAATATTAGCCAGGAACTTATTCCCCAGCCCCTCACCCTCAGAGGCGCCCTTCACAATACCCGCAATATCAACGAACGAGACAGTTGCGGGCAGAATACGCTCAGACCCGAAAATCTCGGCGAGCCGGTTCAGGCGGGCATCCGGCAGGTTCACCACACCAATATTCGGCTCTATCGTAGCGAACGGGTAGTTAGCCGCCAGCACCGTGTTGCGGGTAAGCGCGTTGAACAGGGTGGACTTGCCCACGTTAGGAAGACCGACAATGCCGATAGTCAGAGCCACAGAAAATCCTTCATAATGACGACGATAATTCGCCCACACCCCGAGTGATACCAGGCGCAGGCACAGACAATTAACATTCTACCGCGCGACAGCTGCATGTGCGGTAAAAGGTAAGATACGGGCTATTGCTTGCCGCAGAGTGTTCGTAATACCTATCACCGTACGATACCTAGATCTTTTTGTTGATTAGTTTCGCCATATCACTGAAATAAGGATGAGTTGCCCACTTATCATAGTCACCAAAGACATACAGACGTCGCTTTGCACGGCTTGCTGCCACGTTAACAAGGTTTGGTGAAGACGCGGCCCATCCACGTGAGCCATCTTTATCAGGATCACTACCGAGAATAAAAGCAACCACAGATGCTTCTTTCCCTTGAGCCGTATGAACCGTACCAGCGGTTAACCCAGGATAATCTTTCTGCATTTTACGTAGTCTATTAGCCACAGCACGGAATGGACTAATAGCAATAATATCTGAGTATTCCACACCTTGAGCAGCAAGATAATCAATCATCTCCCTAAATCGGCGTAGCTCTGCTTCTTGAACTTTTTGGCCTCTATTCTGCGATGGAACATGTGCCCATGCACTCTGGAAGACATCTGCGTTTTCGCTGTACCAAGAATGCGAAACACGAGTGTCTGAAATCATCATTCCTTCATACGCCACCTTATTACTGATATCAAACATGGGTGACTCACAACGTCGGTGCACACGTAACGGAGAACTCACCCAGCGACGCTCAGAACCCTGTCCCAAATATGTGCCATATAGTGCAACTCGATCAACAAGAGTCTGTACCGAGGCTTGCGGAGGTACCCACTCCCCAGAAATATTGAAATAGTCTGCTAAACCACGCCGGGATTTGGCGGGCATTGTCGTCACTGGCTCTAGTTGTAGTGGATCTCCTACCACAAGAGCATTTTTCGCTCGCCACAAACTACCTACAGCGTCCTGTGGATTAGCCTGTCCCGCTTCATCAATCAATAACCATCCCAGAGATTCACGGCCTAATCCAGAAAACATCCTTGGTATAGAAGCAAAAGTACTCGATACAGTCGGAACTGTAAGAAAGAAAACTTGCCATGCTGCTTTAACCAATGCAGGAGGAGCATTACGCATGCTGCCTTTAATAATTGCACCGGCAATTTTTAGTCGCTGCTTCATATTCGTGCGAGAGTCTAAGATAAATGCTCGATGCAAATCTAATGCACGTAAGAACAAATCAGATCGGGCTTTATCGTATTCTTCTGTTAACCAAGGTGCAGTAAGCTCCTTGCGAATATCATTTGTATTGACATGATAAGCACTGCCATACTCTTCCCGATCCCGCTGTATCTGACGGTTAAGCTCCACAGTTTTCTTCTGGGCAGTAGTGATACTGGTTCTAATATATTCCAGTATTTTCTGGTTTTCTATGCACTGACCCTGAGCTTCTTCATAAGCAACACGACCTTCAACAAAAGCAGTTTCAGAAGATGTAAGATCCTCAATTTTTTGCTCATGTTGCGATCTCCAAGTGGAACCTGCTCGCCCAAAACTGAATAAGTTTGCCCAAAAACCTGGCTTCAACTCACCACTGCGCTCATAAGCCAGAGTCGCAGCTGTTTTCCGTTCAGCAATTCGAGTTAAATTCTCATGGGTATTTTGATATGTAATATTACTTATCTGCAAATCTCCCTCAACAGTTACTTTCCTTTCTTCTAACTGAGCTAAATGTTCTTCAACTTCTTTGAGAGTTTTATTCCGTTGATATGCGTTAATACGCAATTCATTCAAACACTCAACTTTTGCCCACGCATTCTTAAAAGCTCCTCGCGCCTCCTCCCAATCTGGGTAAAACTCAATATGACTCTTGCTGTCAAGCAATTCAAGCAGCCCTGGTACCTCTATAGGTTCTGCTCCGTCTACTGGCGTATAAGCACTTCCATACATCAGTGCCCCTATATATGAATGACGGTTATTTTTGTTACCTAAGCGTGCAGCAAGGATACCCCAAGCATCAACAGGTTTGATATTTTCTTTCTTATATCCGTTTCGCACTTTATGCAAAAGAGCTGTTGCAATAGAAGTGAAATAGTCAGCCCCCTCCCAAGTGTCAGAATCAATAGCAGCACGGTCAGGAATCTCAGTGGAAACATTCTCTACAGCACCGTTATTACTAGATGCAATAACCATTTCATAACCAGTTACTGAACTATCTGGAGGTGTGAAATACCGATCTTTACCATTATCGTCCCTGTATTTGATCCTACGAGTACCAAATACCGCTGCAGGGTTAGCAAATTTGGCCATTGCACAAGCACGCTCGGTTACCATACCCGCAATCACATCTCGAAGTAAGGTAGTTTTCCCAGTACCAGGAGGACCATTCACGCCAAACAGCTGTCCTGCCCCAGACGGATTTGCAAGCACTCTATTAACCGTAAATTGCTGGGCGCGAGCAAGGTGATGTTGTGGGTTTGATGGCCAACGTCCGGCAGGAATATTCTGAGGCTCTAGGATCTGGTTCGTGCTCTGGGGATCCTCAATAACATCTTGCCGAGTCCCGTAAACAGGGTTTGCCCTTTTTGAGAGGTACGTACAGAGTGTTTTCCCCAATTCTCCTTTACGCGAGCGCAGTAACACGTCTCCTAATTCTTCAAGTTGGAAGCTATTGAGAAAGTTATCAGGATTATCAGAATGATCGTCACCATCGTCTTCTCGAACCTGTTCCGACGAAATACGTGTGATGTAACTATGTGTAGGACTATCTGGTGACATCCCTATACTCTGATATACCATTTCAGTAAGGAGTGTAAATACCCCGTAATCTACTGGCAGCTGACGCGCTAAAAGTTCCTCATCACTACGTGGAGTACCATCAACACGATACACTCCGATCTTTTTTCGCACACGTTCTATCTCATAGGCGATAATTTGTTCTGTGATATTACTTTCTGCTTCTTTGAAATCTTCCGGGTTACCTAACTTCTCAGGTTTATCAGGGTTAGCATTTGCAGATGCCCATACCGCACTCGATAATATGAAGCTATCAAGTTTAATTCTACCAGTATGATCTATAACGAAAGCCGCTGCAGCACTTTCACCTGCTGTGCGAAATTCATCCGATTCTTGATCTGCACCGTAGAGTTGAGAGAGCAATTCATAGACTAAAGATTTCTGATGTACGCCTAAATATATAGTGTGTTTCCATTTATAGGACGCTTCACCATATTTCGTGCGACGGGTAAGAGGAGCCGGTAAGATACTCCATGGAAATATGTCACCACGCCGCCAATCAGTAATTTTCTTAACTATAGCTTCCTGTCTATGCAGAGGGTTCCATTCAGACTTTGTCGTGAGTTGAGGTATGTTGGGCGGGTTAAATAGTTCCAGAACCCACCAATAGTTGAGAAGACGTTCAATGTGTCTGGTCATGGTATTTCTCCATACAGATTGCAATGGATCACTATCATCAGGGTATCACTGTCTTAAGTAGTACATAAGATATTTACGCGGTCAAGGGTGAGGTTCAGGTTCCTTCCCCACCGGATACACACCCGCCCTCCCCCGCTATTTTGGGGTTTATTTTGTATTGGGCGACTTAAATAACCGCCCGATGCACAATAACTCGCAAAATAGAACACCGCCGAGGCGGCGCATCCAAAAACCATGACACCTGTCATGGGTATGTCATGACAGCACGCACTTATAGCACCCGGTACAAGCTGGTGTACTAGAAGCATGAACACGACAACAGTTATTCAGGCAGAGAATCTGACCCAGGTTTTCCGGGTTCCAGGCGGCACCCTCACTGCCGTCAATAATCTCGACCTCACCATCAGCAAAGGCGAAATCATAGCCCTGCTCGGCCCAAACGGGGCGGGCAAAACCACTCTCATTGATATGATTCTGGGGCTGACCGAACCGGCGCGAGGAACCCTCACCGTGCAGGGTATCTCCCCTAAAAAGGCAGTGCAGCGCGGCGATATTGGGGCCGTTCTACAAACCGGCGGGCTCCTCAAAGACCTAACCGTGCGGCAAACCCTCGAAATGCTCGCCACGCTCTATCCCACCCGCATCGATATTGATGAAGTGCTTGCCAGCGCAGACCTGACCGAGCTGGCGCATCGTAAAGTCGGTAAATGCTCTGGCGGGCAGCAGCAGCGCATCCGGTTCGCTATCGCCACCATGCATGACCCTAATATCCTCATTCTGGATGAGCCCACCACCGGCATGGACGTTACCGCCCGCCGCACCTTCTGGGAACGCATGGATAAGCTCGCCGAAACCGGCAAAACCATTATCTTCGCAACCCACTACCTGGAAGAGGCTCAGAACTTCGCACAGCGCATTGTGCTCATGCGTGACGGCGCCATTATTGCCGATGGCACGTCCGAAGAAATCCGTGACCTTACCGGGTACCGGCATGTGAGCTTCCTGGCGGATGCGCCCCTCACCTTTGACGATCTACCGCATCAGCAGGTCGAAATTACCCAGGAAAACGGCAAATACCGCCACCGACTGAACATCTCGGATGCCGAAGATTTCGTGCGGCTTCTGCTCAACACGCAGGTTGTGAGTGACCTTGAAATCGTGAAGCCCTCCATGGACGAATCCTTCATGCTCCTCACCTCAGACACCGAATCAGCCGCATCTAGCGCCACAAAGGAGTCCTAGACATGCTACGTTACACGCTCTACGAAATTCGCCGGTCGGTATTGTCGCCGTCTTCCGTGTTTTACACGATCATCCTGCCTGTGGGGCTCTATATGCTCTTCGGCGCTCTGCAGGACTATGCAAAGGTCAAAGTCGCAGACGGTAACGCCTCCGCCTATGTCATGATCGGCATGGCACTCTACGGCGCTATCAGCAGCACCGTATCGGTCAGCGGCCTAACCGTGGTCGAAAACGTGGCTGGATGGGGCAGGCAGCTAGCCCTCACCCCCATGAATACCGGTAAATACCTGTTCTCCAAATGCTGTGTAGCGTTCGTAATGGCGGCGGTACCCGTCATAGCAGTGAACATTGCTGCCCGCCTTACCGGAATCGATATGCCGCTGAATCAGCAGATCGCCTGCGCCGCGCTCAGCATACTATGCGCTATGGTCTTCGGGTTCTTCGGGCTGGCCATCGGGCTTCTGGTACCCAGCGAAAGCGCAGTAGGTATTGCCAACGGCGTTTTGGTGGTGTTCTCGTTCTTCGGCACGCTCTTCGCCCCGCTCACCAAAGACCTTATGCCCTACGCCCGGTTCACTCCGCTGTACGGTGCCGCCGAAATCTCCCGCTATCCCTTCACTCAAGGGCTCACAATTATCAACGGCAGCGGCCCCGACTGGAACATGATCGAACCACTCTGGTACGGCGTTGTTAGCTTCGCAGCCTGGGGCGCTCTGTTCATTCTTGCGACCATGCTCCTTATGCGGCGAACCACGCGGCGCTAGGTCTTTCGCGACAACGGCTGCTAGGTTTTGGGCGCATCCGGTATTCGTACCGCCGGATGCGCCCTCTGCGCTACACGAAGTCGTCTTTATACTAGAGTCCAGGAGGAGCATATGACACCGCTAAAACCCCGCAATAAAACACCTGAAAACCGCGCTATCGACTGGATTAGCTTGGGATTCTCTGCACCTTGGCTCGTATATCTGGGGTACATCTACGACGGCCTTTTAGAGCCTAACGCTCCGGTGTGGAAACCCGTGTATGTCATTATCTGCCTGGTCATTTTCTCAATCACAGATGTTGCCGCGTATACGGTTCCCTGGATTCTTCCGGCGTCATCATATTTCAGGCGGCTGCTTCTCTGGACGGCTCTTCTCCTCGTGCCCGTATGTGGCGTAATGCTGATAGCCGCCATTCCACCGGCAGATGTACTCATCGGGTTCACCATCTATTTTGTGGCACTGTGGACTTTTGCCGAGGACATTCCCTACAGCACGCGGATTCGCGGCGCCTTCGTCATAGCGGCGGTTTCCTGGATAATTTATATGTTCTCTGACGGGTTTCCTATCAATTTTGCGGATAAATCCCGTCTAACCTTATCGCTGGGAATCCCTATGATCGGGATTATGGCGTTCTCCTACCTAATCCAGCTGAGTAAAAACGCCGACAAAACCCAGGCCAAGCTTGATATGGTCAGCGAGCGCGAGCGCATCGCCCGCGATGTACATGACGTGCTCGGGCATTCTCTGACCGTGATCACGCTTAAGGCCGATTTGGCGCGTAAACTTCTGCATGCTGACCCTGACCGTGCCGATGCGGAGCTTGAAGCTATCGCCCAGCTTTCTCGGTCTTCGCTGGCGGAGGTTCGTTCGACGGTCACGAGGCTGCGCATCCCGGATTTTTCGGGTGAAATTCAGGCGTCGGCGCGTGCCTTGCAGACGGCGTCGATCACCGCTAAATTGCCCGATGCCGAACATGCTCTCTCAGTGGTTGGGGTGAATTCTTCGCTTTTTTCGTGGGTGCTGCGTGAGGCTGTGACAAATATTGTGCGACACTCACATGCCGGTTTCTGTGAGGTGCGGTTGAGTAATACCGGGCTTGAAATTCTTGATAATGGGGTGGGTATTCCTGCCGAGTACGCTGCTGGAAGCGGCATTAAGGGCATGAAGAGCCGCGTGGAGTCTGCGGGCGGAACCCTCGTTATTGAGGATGCTCCGGCGCACTGGCTGCGAGAGCATCCTGCCGGTTCTGGGGCAGTAGACGTTCGGGGTACGCGGGTTCGGGTTAGTATGGACGGTAATACCGCCGAGATTGAGCCTTCGGGAGATACAGATGATTAAGATTATGCTCGCCGATGATCAGCAGCTTGTGCGTGAGGCGCTGGCCGCACTGTTGGGACTTGAGAACGATATTGAGGTGGTCGCGCAGGTTGGCGGCGGCGATGAGGTTATTCCGGCGATCAACCGGTATCACCCGGATGTGGTGCTTCTCGATATCGAAATGCCCGGTTCTGAGCTTTCCAGCGGTATTGATGTGGCGGCTGCGATTCGAGATGCGAAACTGGTAACGCTTACGGGAGATCCGGTACGTTCGCTCATTGTGACGACCTTTGGCAGACCGGGGTACCTGCGGCGTGCTCTCGCCGCTGGGGCGAGCGGGTTTATGGTGAAAGATACGAGCGCGTCCCAGCTGGCGGAGGGCATTCGGCGTGTTCATGCGGGTATGCATGTGGTGGATCCGGCGCTTGCGGCGGAGTCTTTGGCGTATGGGGAGTCTCCACTGACCGAGCGCGAAACCGAGATTCTGCAGGTTGCCGGTCATGGCGCTACGGCGCGCGCTATTGGTGAGCAGCTGTTCCTCTCCCCCGGTACGGTGCGCAACCATCTGTCTTCTGCGATGGCGAAGCTTAACGCCTCGAACCGGCAGGAGGCGATACGTATCGCCGCCGATAACGGTTGGCTTTAGGGCTTCCTGCGGTTGTACCGCTAATCCGGGAGCGTTTTCTTCATTCGGGAGCAGTTAAAGTGCTCCCGAATGAAGAAAACGCTCCCG
>NZ_KV797894.1:0-20430 GCF_001809525.1 Rothia sp. HMSC064D08
GTTTCTTCGCCCCACCAGCCGTCGGCGGAGATGGCGTTGGCGGAGGTTGCGGTGACCAGGGTGGAGCCGAAGGCGAGTATGCCTGCTGCAGGAACGCCTATGGCACCTGCTTTGAGGAGCTTGCGGCGGGAAAGGTTAGTGTTTTCGAGTGACATAATGCATCCTTTCATCGGTGATGCAGGTTATTCCTGCATTTCCACCCTAAAATTAATTGTCGGAGGATTGCAACCATAGTTTTATTCCAATAAAGCATGCATGAAAGCTATCTATAATTCATTCAATATTGTTATATATTTAAAGACCCTTGATAATGAATAAAATTTTGCTGATTATTCATTATTAAGGGTCTTTTCAGTAAGAGAAAATATAAATACTAAATACCAACCAGCATTATATTGTATTCTTCCGCAACCGCATCCCAATCCTTCATAAACTTCGTTGCGCGTGCACCGGACTTACAAAACACGCCTACGCGTTCCCCGGCGAGCAACTTCAACATAGCGCGCACTGCATCCTCGGTAGCTGCAGACAGCGGAAGGTGCAAAGAATTCGGGTACTTCACCTGGGTTTCACGTTCGCTCTGCTCGCGCACATCCAGCAGAATTTTCGGCAGGTCATAGGCGCTCAGATCCGTTACGGGAACACGTCCCGGGTCTGGGGAGAGCGCAAAATTCTGGAAGGTTCCGCTCAGCGCCTCGTAGGTGAGCAGCCGCCCCTCAAGCGTGGGCAACCCCGCCAGGAACTTGAGTGTTTCCGTCGCCATGAGCGATCCGATAACCGCCGTGGTAGCGCCCAGCACCCCTGCCTCGGCGCAGGATTCCAGAGTCGCGGGAGTTGTAGGGAACAGGTCGCGCAGATGCGCCGACCCTGTGCGGAAGACGCTCACGCTGCCCTGATAACGCAGCACCGACCCCCACACCAGCGGAATACCGGTTATCTCGGCGGCATCGGCAATCAAATATTTAGTCGCAAACGTATCGGTACAATCAACGATCACCGCCGGGTTCTCATCGGCGAACAGGTCAAGAATCCAGGACGCTTCCAGGTACCGCCGATACACCGTCACCGTGAGTGCCGGGGCAATCTCGCGGGCACGATACGCGGCAACCTCAGCCTTCGCCCGACCGCAATCGGCGAGACCGAACAACGGCTGGCGCTGCAGATTCGACAGCTCAATCACATCGTGATCAACGAGCGCAATCGACCCGACCCCGGCGGCGGCAAGCGCCTGCACCACGGGGCACCCCAGGCCGCCCGCACCGATAACGAGCACATGCGCATTGGCAACCGCCTGTTGGTCGAAACCGGGCAGACGGTTCTGCCGCGATATACGCTCTGCTTCGAGATACTGCACTTGAGCAGGGCTCTCCGGCGCTAGAATCTGCGGTGCATCAGGCACCGAAGAGCGATCATGCGAGGTCACATCCATGACACCAGACCTTCCGCCGGGGAGGAAGCCTTCGCGTGCTCGCGCTGGGGAATCCTGCCCGCCCCTCGCGCCAGATAGCCCGCTTCAACGGCGGCTTTCATGGCTCGCGCCATCGCCACCGGATCCTGCGCACGGTTGACCGCCGAGGCCAACAGCACACCCGAGCAGCCGAGTTCCATAGCAAGCGCGGCGTCCGAGGCGGTGCCAACCCCCGCATCCAGCAGCACCGGAACCGTAGCGCGGGAGCAAATCAGCTCAATATTGTGCGGGTTCAAAATGCCCAGCCCCGTACCGATGGGTGAACCGAGCGGCATGACCGCCGCGACGCCCACATCCTCCAGACGCTTGGCGATCACCGGGTCATCAGAGGTGTACGCCATGACCGTGAACCCTTCCGCCACCAGTGTTTCGCAGGCGGTCACGGTCTCGCACACATCCGGTAGCAGGGTGTCTTCGTCGCTAATCACCTCGACCTTAATCCATTCAGTCCCCAAGGCTTCGCGCGCGAGCCGGGCGGTGATAACGGTGTCGCGCGCGGTGCGGCACCCCGCCGTATTGGGTAGAGGCGCAATATTTAGCCTGGTCAGAAGCGGAAAAATGGGGGTGCCCGAGGCGTGCCTGCGCATCGCGACCGTGGTCATCTCGGTGCCGGATGCGACCAGCGCTTTTTCGAGCAGGTCCATGCTGGTGGCGCCTCCGGAACCCATAATGAGCCGGGATGAGAACTCTTTTTCAGCAATAATCATGGTCACTACCCGCCCTGAACTGCGGTCAGCGCATCGACCCTAGCGCCTTCGGGCACTTCGGTACTCGCCCACCGTGAACGCGGCACCACAGCACCATCGAGTGCGACAGCGACACCCTGATCGGTGCCCGCCTGCTGGAGAATCAGCGCCTCAAGATTCGGGGTAGAAATGTCTAATAATTTGCCGTTATAGGTTATTTTCATGGATTATTCCTCTCGTTTCTGGTGCACAAACTGGCGGTATGGAGTAGCAAAATCGCGTATCAGCGCTCAAACCTCTTCGGTGAACAGGGCGCGAACTCCGGCGGAATATCCTCACCCAAAAAAACCTCCGCACCGGCTTTCCCAGCGAGAGCCGCCAGTAAAATTCCATGCCGAAAATACCCGTTCGAGATCAGCTGCCGCCGCCCGGTCGCCGTGGTGCGGTCACCAAAGATTGGCAGATCATCCGGGGTTCCGGGGCGCACCCCCACATTCGCCTCGATAAGCTCGCATTCCTCCACCGCAGGAACCACCCGGATCGCATCTTTGAGTAGTTGATACACGCCGTCCACACCGGGGCGGGTGCGGGTATCCTCGCGGCTTGTCGCACCGATACATACCTCACCGCCAGGCCGTGGAATCACATAAATGGACCGGCCGTTCACGAACCCGCGCACCACGTGCTCCACCAGCGGATGCGGCGCCTGCAGACGCAGAATATCGCCGTAAACCGGTCGCAGCGGATACTGCTCCGCCGCGCCCAAACCGGTGCACACAATATCCCCAAAATCCGGGTTCGTCACACGCTCACGCACAAACTCGACCCCGCGCGCCCTCAACGCCTTCACGAGAGCCTGCAAAAACAGCCGGGGCGCCACCTGATGATCGCCCTCAATCAGCGCTGCACCCGCCAAATCCGGGGCAAGCGCGGGTTCTAAGGCACGCGCCCGGCTCACGGGAATCGCCTCGGCACTGCGGTTGAGCGAACGGTAATACTCAGAAACATCGCGCAGATGCGCCGCATCCGCACGGTCACCCGCCACCACCAACGTGCCGGTCGTATCGTAGCCGGTGGGCGCGTCCGTCACCGCAGCGAGCCTGCGCATGAGCGAAGGGTAAGCATTCGCGCTGGAGACCATGAGCGGGAAAAGTGCATCCTGCTGAAACTGTACTTCGGCAATAGGTGCGAGCATTCCACCCGCAAAATAGCTGGCGCCCGTGCCGCGCTCGCCGGGGGTTGGGTCATAGACGCGCACCCGCTGGCCGCGTTCGGTGAGTTCAAAGGCGGTGGTCAGTCCGATAATTCCGCCGCCCACCACGGTAATAACTTCTGCCATGATTATGCCTGCAATTCCGGATTTTCCACGAAGGCGCGTGCCATTGCAACCCCGGCAACCCCTGTTTCGCGGATGCTCGGGCAGTCTTGCGGCCAAATATCGCCGATAGCGACCACCGGAACCTTCGAAAGCTCGGCAAGTTCACGCAGCCCTTCAATACCCAGAGGTGGGCGGTTTGAGGTTTTGGTCGGGGAGGGGCGGAACGGCCCAGCACCAATGTAATCGATCAGGTGCGCAACGGTGTTAGCGCGCTCAACAAGCTCGCGAGTGCCGGTGGTGAGACCAATAATGGCGTGCTCGCCCAGCAGACGGCGGGCATCGGCGACGGGCAGATCGTCTTGACCGATATGTACCCCGTCGATGCGCACCCCGCGAGCGCGCAGGGCGAGGGCAACATCCACCCGATCATCAATCAGTATCTTCTGGTGGGGGAGTGCGATACGCGCAATCTCTTCGGCAAGGGCATACAGGTCGCGGGCGCTGATGGGTTTGGAACGCACCTGTATGCAAGTGGCATGCCGTGCCCGCCGCACCGTTTCGACGGGGTTTTCGCCGGTGACCAGATACAGCGAAAGGTCTAAAGGTGTGGCGGTTTCGGCGGTGCTGTTGGTTGTCATGGGACCACGATTCGACTGTGAAAGTAGCGTTTCCTGCGCGCTCATGCGGGCGTTGCGGTGATTTTGCGACGATGCGGCACACGCAGATGTTTCCCACTCAGGCTAGCACACAACCTTTATCGCGGTTCTTGGCGGCGTTTTTATTGCTCTGCTCGTGAGAGAAAATGACTACTGAATCAGCGTCATTGGTTGAAAATTAGGAATATTCGCCGCTGGTATCAAGTTCCTCGAAAAGTTCCTGAGGCGAACTGTACTGTTGGGATGCCAGCACTCCATCCATCATGGCCCGGGTTTCTGCAATGGCCTCTTCAGTTGTTTCGTTATATTGCGGGTATTTACCGGTGGGGAAGACCTTATTTTCTGGGGCAGGTATGGGGGAATTATTCATAATATTCCTGACAAAAAGATTATTGACGTACTTTTACACACATAGACTTTACTGTAAATTCGATCATTTCTATCGCGGGGCTAGCTGAGGAAAATAAAAAAGCCCTGGCAAATACCAGAGCATTTAAGAGCGGCTGACGGGCTGGAGGGTGCGGATTCCGAGCGAGCGAGGTACCAAATCCGCGCCTGGAAGCGATTCACGTCTAAGATTGGGCACACGAAAACCCCTAACAGAAGCTAGGGGTTTATGGTTTATACGAGCGGCTGACGGGAATCGAACCCGCGTATCAGGCTTGGGAAGCGTGCGCTCTACCATTGAGCTACAGCCGCGCATCCGTGAACGGACTTAACCTAGTGTAGCGTGTGCTGCCCCGGTTCGCACACTTTGCCGCAGATTTTTATTTTTGATTTGTCGGCTGTTCTTTTTGAGCAATGGTGAAGTATGGAGTCTGGAGTCGGTATCCTTAGAGTGTGCTTATTTCAGACCGCGATATTCGACGAGAAATTGCTGACGGCCGTATCGTACTTGAGCCGTTTGACGATTCGATGATTCAGCCGGCGAGCGTCGATGTGCGCATCGACCGCTTTTTCCGTCTGTTTGACAATCATAAGTACCCGCATATTGACCCGTCGCAGGAGCAGGAGGAACTGACTCGTCTGGTGGAAGTTGCCCCCGACGAGCCCTTTATTCTGCATCCGGGCGAGTTCGTGCTCGGTTCCACCTATGAACAGGTGACCCTGCCGGCGGATGTGGCGGCTCGCCTGGAAGGTAAGTCTTCACTCGGGCGTTTGGGGCTTTTGACCCATTCAACTGCGGGGTTCATTGACCCCGGATTTTCAGGGCACGTGACCCTGGAACTGTCTAATATGGCGACCCTGCCGGTTATGCTGTGGCCCGGGTCTAAGGTCGGTCAGCTGTGTTTCTTCCGGCTCACTAGCGAGGCTGAGCATCCGTATGGTTCCGGCGCATACGGAAACCGCTACCAGGGGCAGCGCGGGCCGACCGCATCGCGCAGCTACCTGAACTTTCACCGTACAGAGATCCCCGTTGAGAAATCTGGCGACTAGTCGCCGTCCACATGATTTTTTCAAGGAGATACCTTGTCGTTCAAGACAATGGCTTTAAGCCCTGCCGGTGCCGATCTGAAGGTTATTTTTGGTCCCGGTGTTCCCGATGCGCTGCGCGAGCAGATCGTACAAACCTGGGGGAGTCTATCCCCGCGCCTCTTCGATAGTGTGCATGATGCCCTTGAGGCAACCCAGTCTGTGGCGCACGCGATTGTGCTCACGGACGGGAGCGTGAATCTGTTTGATGAGCACCCCGACCTGGTGAACCCGTTCGGGATTCTGCAGATTCTTAATATTCAGAACGAGAAGCAGGCGTTGGAGACCCTGACGTCTAATCTGACGGTTGCGATGATTCAGCAGTTGGCGGGTAAGCGTACTATGCTGCACGCCGCCGCCATTGGCGACCCCGCTACGAAGCGCGCGCTGGTGCTGGTGGGTGCTTCGGGGCGGGGAAAGACGACCGCCGCGCAGTATCTGGGGAAGAAATTCACCTATCTGACGGACGAAACCACGATCGTGGGTGCCGACCGCGAGATTTCCCCCTACCCGAAGCCGCTGTCGCTGGTTGTTTCTGATGACGAGCCGAAGGAACAGCATAACCCTGTGGAGCTGGGTCTGAACGCGGCGGACTGTGAGGATACGAGCTATACAGCCGCTCGCGTTGTCATAGTGGGGCGCACTGATGAGTCCACGAAACCCTATCTTGAGCGTGTGAGCCTGGGGGATGCGCTCATGTCGATTGCCGAGCAGACCTCCGGCGTGGCGCTCAACCCCGAGGGTGTGCTCTCGATTATTCGCCTGTTTGAGCAGTGCGGCGGCGTATGGCGGCTGGTGTATTCCGAGGTTGAAGATATTGAGCCGCTCGTGCGTGAACTTCTCGCCGAGGATGCCGTGCTCCCGAACTCCGAGAGAGTGGACGAATACGAGACCTTTGAGGTGCCCGACCGCCTGCCGAACGTATACCCCAACGGCACGCAGGTTCTTCAGCGCATGTTCGGCACCACCGGGTACCTAGTGGATGGAGAAAGATTCCTACTGCATCACGGAGATTCACTGGATGAGCTTTCCGCATTCGCGGCAGAATGTTGGATTAACGCCGCTCACGAACTGACGGTTCGGGAGCACTACGAAGTTATGCGCGAGCTGTTTGAGGGGTTGCCCGAGGATGCGCATCGCCAGGTTGTTGAGCAGCTATCTGAAAGCGGCATACTCACGATGCGCACCGTAGATGATCCGCTGTATACCGAAGAAAACTCGAACTAAAAAACCCAATAAATACGCGAGCAGATAGCGAATTGCTATCTGCTCGCGGGTTATTAAGACCCGCAGGTCAAGGGGTGCGGGTTAAGGGGAACGAGTAAAGAACTACCGCTGCGCCGCCTTGGCCGCTTTCTTTTCGGCGCGGCGTGCCTTGCGCAGGTGAAGCGCTTGTGGCGATTCTAACGGCAGGGTCATGAGCAGACCCGCCAACACCACGATCATAATGCCGACAATACCCCACACCTGGGCGTTGAAAATCGTGACAAACAGCCCGAACAGCATAGGCGCCAAGAAGCTGGTTGCACGCCCGGTCGTCGAATATAGCCCGAAGAGCTCACCTTCCGTACCGGGATCGGCGATGCGCGCCAAGAAGGTACGCGACGAGGACTGTGCGGGCCCCACGAAAAGCGCGAGAATGAGTGCGCAAATCCAGAAGGTCATGGGGTAGGGGAACAAGAGCAGGGGTACGGCGGCGATTAGGATGGCCACCAGCGAGAAAATAATAATCTTTTTGGGCCCCAGATAGTCATCCAGGTACCCGCCCAGCACCGCGCCTACGGCGGCAACACCGTTGGCGGCAACACCGAAAATAATGACATCCGAAGTGCTGAACCCGAAGGAACCAGCCGCCAGCACGCCGCCGAAGGTGAAGATACCGGCTAAACCATCGCGGAAGATAGCGCTGGCACACAGGAAATAAAGGGTTTGCGGTGCCGTGGTGCGCAGCCGCATAATGGTGCGCCACAGCTCCTTGTAGGCTGCAAAAAGACCGCCTTGGCGTGCCGGAGAAAGCCTGGCTAGGCCGCGTTCTAAGAACCTGAGTTCACCTGTGGGAAGGACCTCCGGGAGCACCCGTTCGCGGCGGCGCATCCGAATTAGCAAAGGCGTGCAGAAGATCAGGCACCACAGGGCGGAGAACAGTGCCACTGCGCGAATATTGAAGGCGTTGTCGGTGCTCAGGTGCAGCCCGTTAGGCTCAAGTACGAAGCCCCACAACACGATAATTAGGGCCACTAGGCCGCCCACATACCCCGCCGACCAACCGATCCCCGAGATTTTACCGATATTATTCGGGGTTGAAATGCGTGGAAGTATAGCGTTGTAATTCACGACCGCAAATTCGCTGAATACGCTCGCCGCAGATACGAGAATCACGCCCAGCCACAGATGCGCTTCATCGGGAAATACGAAAAAACACAGTCCAGAGAACGCCACCAGAGAAAGCGTATTAACACCTAACCAGAAAATACCTTTACCGGATTTATCGGCGCGCTGGCCCGAAACCGGAGCGAAAAAGGCAATACAGAACCCGGCAATGGTCAATCCCAGTGACAGTGCCGCCGATGCATCCTCGGTTGAGCCGAAGTAAGAGCTGGTGAGATAGACCGTAAAAATAAAGGTCATCATGATGGTGTCGAAGCTCGACGAGCCGACATCCCACAGCACCCAAGATGCAACCGAGCGGCGGCTGGTACTGTGGTCGGGAATGCGTCTAGTCATAACGGATGTGTTCACTTTCGTGTAAGACGCAGCTAGGCGCCCTCAATCTGGTGCTGGTCTTGTAGCTTACCCCGGCGACACTGCCGTAGGCATCGCCTCCCAGCGTGCCGAGCGCCTTATTCTCTTCTGAACAGGCAGACTATTCAGCACATCGGAAAGGATGCGCACACCGCTGCAGCGTGAAGGCTGCGGGGCGGCGCATCCACCCAAATTACACCGTGAAATTATGAGAAGAAACGGCGCTGTGCGCGGGCAATACCGACGCTTACCAGGGCACCCACCACGGAGGTGATGACGGTCCACACAATAACATTGCGCAAAGTGTCTTCGGACTCGGGGCCGATGGTAGGAGGTTCGTTACCGGTCACACGCTTCCACGCTGCGCCAAGACCTTTGCTTGTCAGGGCGGCGGCTGCCATATTGGCACCGGTGATAGCAATCTTTGCTACGGGGTTCATATCTTCTCCTCAAAAATCAGAAGTGACTATCCCTAGCCTATCGGCTTTACGGCTCAAATGCAGAGAACATGACCTGTTTTAACGCGCGCATACACGAAAAATCGGGGTAAAAACTCTAGAACGTGAGAAAAAGCACAGTATTGCCGGTCTGAAAGGCGTATACCAGCGGCAAATCAAGGAATCATATTACCGACCTGCCACACGTTCTTGTCATAAACCGATTCAAAAACTCAACGAACTCACAGAAAACGACTCATACAGCATAGAATGTAAACGTTTATAAGCTTCGAACTCTCGAAGCAACACGACAGGGGAGCGCCGCAGACGGGCGCTGAGAGTGCAACGCAGACCCTCGAACCTGATCCGGTTAGTACCGGCGTAGGGAGTCGAAATATGTTTTCTCAACACCCCACCCGCAACGGGTGTGGATGTTCCCCTTCCAATCATGGGAGGAAAATATGTCTCAAAAATCTCGCCTCAGCTGGCGGGTCAATGAAATCGTCATCGTCTCTGTGGTCGCCGCCGCCTGCGCGGTAATCTTCTGGATCTGGGATATTGCCGTAGACCCCGCCACTAAAACGCTCTTCGCGGCGGTTCCCGAATACCGACCCATCGTCGCCGGTATGTGGCTGCTCGCCGGTGTGCTCGGCGGGTACCTTATCCGCAAGCCCGGCGCCGCGCTCTACTGCGAAATCGTTGCCGCCGTCATCTCCGTATTCCTCACCGGAGGCGCCTGGAGCCAATCAATCCTCATCGCCGGATTCTTCCAGGGAATTGGCGCGGAAATAGCCTTCGCCGTGTTCGGATACCGCGTCTGGAACCTCAGCACAGCAGCCTTCGCGGGCGCACTGAGCGGGCTCTTCATGGGTGTCAACGAAATCATCATCTACTACCCAGACATGGAAATCTTCAAAGCCGTCACCTACGTGGTATGTGCGGTCGTCTCAGGAATTGTGCTCGCCGGGGTACTCTCCTGGGGACTCACGAAAGCGCTCGCTAAAACCGGGGTACTCGCCTCGCTGGCCTCCGGCGTGCAGGCACGTACCGCACGCGGATAACGGGCAGGCAGGCGTATGTCACAGCCTATCTCAACGCTCAAACCCTCAAATGCGGAACATCCTGAACCATCCGCAACCCAGGGTGCAACCATGATCGAACCCCACAGTACCGCCCCCGATGCGCCCGCCCGCGGTGCCGCAATCGACCTTCACAACTTCGGTTGGCACCACCCCGGGCGTGAAAAACCCGCGTTCTCGAACGTGAACCTGCGCATCGAACCCGGGCAGAAAGTACTGCTGCTGGGGCCCTCCGGCGCAGGAAAATCAACGCTCCTGCACGCTATCGCCGGGGTGCTGCACGATCACGACGGGCAGAGCCAAAGCGGCAACGCGCGCATCGACGGCGTAGCCCCCGAAGACGCACGCGGACTCATCGGACTCATGCAGCAAGACCCCGAATCATCGGTCGTGCTCGCCCGCGTGGGTGATGACGTAGCCTTCGGCCCCGAAAACCTTGCGGTCGCACGCGAAGAAATCTGGGCGCGCGTTGACGACGCGCTCACCGCCGTCGGGCTCGACTACCTGCCGCATGAGCATCCTACAAATGCGCTTTCGGGCGGGCAGAAACAACGCCTGGGACTCGCCGGAATCCTGGCGATGCACCCGCGTGCAATCCTGCTCGACGAACCCACCGCGAACCTCGACCCCGAAGGCGTTCAACAGGTGCGCGATGCTGTGGTGCAGGCGGTCACGGCAACCGGTGCCACCCTGATCGTCGTCGAACACCGGGTGGGCGTGTGGGCGCAGCATATGGACCGCGTTATCGTGCTCGGTGCCGACGGAGGCATCACCCACGACGGCGCGCCCGAAACCGTGCTCGCCCAAGCCCGCGAAACCCTCATCGCCAACGGCGTGTGGGTGCCCAGGTATGTTCCCGAACCCGCCGCCGTGGCGGCACCGAGCGGGCGCATACTCCTGAGCGCCGAAAACCTTGCGATTACGCGGGAATTTCCGAGCAAAAAACAGTTACGGGCACGCCGACGACAGCTCAAAACCATGCTGGAACCCGCACCCGTGCCCCTGGATATTCCTGCCCTGCGCGGGGGCATTAACCTGAGCATTCGAGAAGGCGAGCACCTGAGTATTCTCGGCCCCAACGGTGCCGGAAAATCAACCCTCGCACTCACTCTCGCCGGGCTCCTCTACGCCCCCAACGGAACCCTGCATGCGCACGAAGCCCTGCGCGAGTTCGACCAAAACCCAACAGCAGAAAGCTCCCTCACTCGCGAGAAAATAGCCGCCAGCTGGGATATTCCCTCCTGGAGTCCCGCCCAGCTGCTCGGGCGCATCGGCTACGTTTTCCAAGAACCCGAATACCAATTCGTGCGCGGCAGTGTGCGCGAAGAACTCGAACTCGGGCCGCGCCGCCTCGCCGCCCTGCGCCGCGAAAAAATTGATGAGGATGCGCTTGCCGCCGCCACCGCATCCCTCGCCGAACGCTTGCGTTTAGACGGGCTCTTAGACGCCAACCCGTTCACGCTTTCGGGCGGACAAAAACGCCGGCTGTCGGTTGCATCCGCTTTGGCGACGGCGCCGCGCGTGCTGATTCTTGACGAACCGACCTTCGGTCAGGATGCGAGCACCTGGGGCGAACTGGTGCGCTTGATTCGCGGGCTTCTCACGGAGGGGGTTGCGGTGATCTCGGTGACTCACGACCTCGAATTTACGGCGGCTTTGGGTGGGCGGAGCATCACGCTCGAAAGCCTGCCGCATGAGTCCGCAGACCGGGGCTTTCAGGAAGGGAATTAACGCATGAATACCGATTTTTTCGGGCCGAGTGCCGAGCGTAACAGCTGGTTTGGCGGGCTTAACGCGGGCGTCAAATTAGTGGTTGCGGGCGTGCTGGTTCTTGCGGCAATCCTCATTCAAGACCCGGTAACTGCGGCTATCATCTTTGGGCTGGAGCTGCTGGGGTTTATTGCGGTTGGGTTTCGACCGGTGAACCTGCTGGCGCGCAGCTGGCCTATCCTGATCGCGGTGCTGACCACCGGCTGGAGTGTGGCGATTCTTGTCAATAAAACCGGTGCCGTCCTGCTTGATTTTGGGCTGAACACCATCACGGAAGGGTCGCTCGCGGCGGCGTTTTCGATGATGATTCGTTCCCTGGCGATGATTCTGCCGACCTTCGCGTTTGTGCTCTCAACAGACCCAACCGATCTGGGCGATTCGCTTGCACAAACTTTCCGTCTGCCCGCCCGTTTCGTGCTTGCCGCGTTGGCGGCGTTACGCCTTGTCGGCATCCTGTTTGGGGAGTGGAATACGTTGGGGCAGGCGCGGCGCGCACGCGGGCTAGGCGCGGGTCAGGGCCCGCTCGGGCGCATCAAAACCGGTGCAGGGCAGGCCTTCGCGCTCATGGTACAGGCAATTCGCCGCGGTTCGCGCCTTGCGGTCACAATGGAGGCGCGCGGTTTCGGCACCGGCAAACGTTCCTGGGCACGCGTGCCTACCTATTCCCGGCGTGATGCGTATGTTGCGGTTGCCGCCGCCGTTATCGTGGCGTGCGCCTACGGGGTTTCGCTGGGACTAGGAACCTTGCGTTTCTTATGGCAGTAGCCGCACTGAAGCTGCCGCTAGGTACTCCGGGCCTGAAAACCGGGGTAAAGGCGCGGCGCAAGTATCAGCCTTGCGCCGCTAGCCCTGTACCTTAGCCCTGTGCCAGGTATTCCAAGAACCGGTGCGTGAGCTGCGCATCGTGCGCTAACGCCGTACCGTTCAGATGCGTGACCGGGGCGAGCAGACGCACCGAGGAGGCGAGCCACACCCCGTCAGATTCAAAGAGGTCCTGCGGGTACAGTGGGCCGTAGCCCAGCTCCCAACCGTCGCGCCGCGCCGCCTCAAAAATGGCGCCCTGTGTGGTGCCGGGCAGTATCCCGTGGTTCGGTTCGGGGGTGTACAGCATTTTCTTCCCGTGCTCAATGCGCGCCATGAGTACCGATGAGGTTGCCCCCTCCAGAATGCGGCGGTTGTCGGTCATAAAAATTGCGTCGTCCGCGCCGTGGGAGTGAACGTACCGCAGCACCGCCATATTCACCGCGTATGAGAGGGTTTTTGCGCCCGCCAGCAGCCACGGGTATGCGGTGTTGTCGGCGGGGTCGTGCCCGCGCGGCAGCAGCATGGCCTTCACCCCGTTCTGCCGCTGGTTCACGGTAGTTTCAGGTACCGGGGATGCGATTAGCAGCGTGTACGGCCCGGCGGGCATTCCCGCAGAGGCATGCGGCAGCCCGCGCGAGATAATGATTTTGACGATATGCTCTTCGCCGAGTTCCGTGTGGGCGCCGGGCACGGCCTGGGCGAGAAGGTTTGCCAGTGCATCCCGAAGCTGGTGCAGGTCAGGTTCGGGCAGGTCGAGCATACGCGCCGAAGATTCGAGTCGGGTGAGGTGCATATCAAGTTTTCGCACCTGCCGATTGACGGCGAGCATGGTCTCAAAAACGCCGTCGCCACGGGTAAATCCTTGGTCTTCCACGCCGATAAGCGGCTGGGTGGGGTCTACGGCAACGCCTTGCGGGTTCTCTGAATTTAGGAGTATCACGGAACTAGTCATGTTTCCAGTGTAGTGGCTCACGTGCCCTCACAGCAGTGCACGCCGAGCGGGCCCAGCTCCCAGGTGGCGTTTTCGGCGATAAAGTATATGTCTGCCTCGGCGATGTCCTCGAAGGTTTCGGGGTTGTCGTTGTCCCCTTCGATATCGAGCCCGATTTTGCCGTCCCGTTCGAGAACATGAACCCCGCTGCATATGCTGATGAACGAGCCTTGCACCCGGTAGTCCGAAATATCTTCCAGGGTTACGGTGACGTGCCGCCAGACGTCGTCGGTAGCGGCCTTCTCCCAGCCGCCGTCTACATGGGTCCGGTCCACCGCGCAGAATCGCAGACGAACAGCTGTTCCCTTTGCATAGGTTACGGTGATCGAATCCAGCCAGCAGTCGTAGAAGTGGTTGAACCGTTTGATGATCTCTGCACTTGTGAGGTTTTCGTCAGTGCTCACGGTCAGCCTCCTTAAAAATCTTAGGATTTATCAGGATACCAGCTACCTGCGCGAATACGCCGAGAAGCGGATTTTCGCTCGAAAAGGTGATATTTTCTCACCTTTTCGGCAAAAACCCGCTTCTTGGGTATCAACGTCTTAACACGCTCGATGCGAAGCACTAGCGCCCGCCTTCGCCGCCGTCTGCCGCATAATCGGCGTCCTTACGCGGGGTTGTGAAGAGCACAAGCGCGGTCATCAGTGCGAAGCCCAGAATTGAGAACGCCATCGGCATATAGGAACCCTCGCCGCCCAGCGAAACCAGGGGCGCGGCAAGTCCGCCCAGAAGCGCCTGAATCGTGCCCATCACGGCGGATGCGCTGCCCGCCATATGGCGTGCCTCGTTCAGAGCCAGCGCCGAGGAGTTACCAAAAATCAGACCCACCGAACAGGTGAGGCAGAACAACAGAATCAGGGTGGGCCACAGCGAAATACCTAGTGCGAATGAGACAGTCAACAGGATTGAGACCGTCAGAAGAGAAATCACGCCGATATTGACGATCACGCGCTGACCGATACGACCAACCAGCGCGGTTGCCAGCGAGCTCATCGCCACAATGCCCAGGGAGTTCACCCCGAAGGCGAGAGTAAACTGCCCGGCGTCGAGACCCAAAATGTTCTGGAGCACGAAAGTGGAACCCGAAATATACGAGAACATTGCGCCGAAGGCAAAGCACATAGTGAGGGAAAAACCCATGTAACGGCGGATTTTGAACACTTTCGGGATTTCGGAGTAGACACTCAGCGCGGTACCTTTGTACCGTTTTTCAGCGGGAAGAGTCTCGCGCAGAATGAAAATCACGGCGAGCATGAGCAGCGCGGTCACTACGGTGAGCACATGAAAAATATTGCGCCATGTGCCCCACGACAGCACCCACCCGCCAAAGAGCGGCGCCAGCACGGGGGCAAACCCGTTAATCATCATCATGACCCCCATGAGCTTGGCGGTTGCCAGCCCCTTGGTGGTATCTGCAACGATGGAGCGGGCAAGTACTGCGCCGATAGCACCACTGAAGCCCATCAGAAAACGCGCCGCAATGAAGACCTCAATGCTGGGCGAGAATCCGCACAGTGCGGTCGCAATAAAGCAGACTACGGAACCGATCAGAAGCGGTTTGCGGCGGCCGGTTTTATCGGAGAGTGGACCGATCATAAGCTGCCCGAGTGCCATGCCTATCATGAAGGCGCTGAGGGTCATAGATGCGGCGGCGTCGGTGGTGTTGAGCTCGCGGGCAACCGTAGGCAGCGAGGCCAGGTACATGTCGATACCCAGCGGAGCGATAGCGGTCAGCGCGGCAAGGGTGACGATAACGGGGGCGGGAATACCGAAGGAAACTTTAACGTGATCAGGGTGCTCATAACCCTGCTGAGAGGTAGTCTGTGACGAAGACACGGGTAGAGTGCTTTCTAGGTTTATGAACGCGTAACGGCGCCGAATACACCCAGCTGGAGACGCAACTTTTCTAGTCTAGCGGATGCGCGCATCCGGCGTAAGTGGCGTGTGCGCTAAACTTTTTGCCGCCGCTGGGCACATAAAAAGCCTTGTTCGTGAATAAAGCTGGATTTCTAACTCTTTATTCACGAACAAGGTTCTTTGTATCAGGGGAGGGTAAGCACGGGTACAGCAAACAGCAGGGCAGAGGGCTACGCCGTGCGGTAGATAAAATCTGCCTGCGCATACTTGGCGGAGTAGGTGGCGAAGAGGGCTTCTTCCTGCGCCGCCCAGCGTTCCCAGTGCGGGCGGTAGGTCTCACCGTCGCGGTCTATTGCCCGCCTGTAGCGCAGTTCGTCGGGTGCCTTCACCACGATGCGAACATCGCAGGTTCCGGTGATTGCCCCCACGCCCTCACAGATGATGACGGTCTCCTGGGCGGGGTTGATCGTGTGTTTGGGGCCGGGCGCATCCGCGTGCCAGTCCCATTCTCGGTAGCTGGCGGGCTTGCCGTTGCGCAGGTTCCGCGAGATTTTCTGCCACGTTTTCGTGCCTTCTTCCAGCCCGTCCCAGCCGGGGTAGATGGAGTCGAGGTTGAGCACGCGCACACCGATTCCTTCGGCAGATAAGGACTGCTCTAGGAGCTCGGAGAGCCTTGTTTTGCCGCTTCCGCTGCGCCCGTCGATACCGATGATCATCGGTAATGCGGCGTCGTTGCGGGCGTTGGTATCGAGCGGCATTCCGTCTTCGTCGGTGGGCGGCAGGGTGAGTTCGTGGTACGTCTCTAGGCAGAACTCGAAAATTTCCTCAACGTCGTTGGTTTCGTAGCCGTTGCCGAAACCTATGCTCCACACATCCATGCGCTAGTTTTCCTGCGGGGTTGCGCTCAGCTCGGCGATCAGCGCCCGCGCTGCGGTGTCGATAAGCTCGGTCGTGTACTCGAAGTCGCGCATCTGCCCGTACCAGGGGTCGTAGATGCCCAGCTCGTCCAGGTTTTTGCCCGCCATTGCGGGGTCGAAGGAGCGCATCATACGGATTTTGGCTTTGTCGTCCTCGGTGCGCGCAAGCTGTTTCAGGTGCAGGTAGTGCGGGGTGTCCATCGCCAGAATCAGGTCGTAGCGGTCGAAGTCTTCGGCAACGAATCTGGATGCGCGGTGCCCGCTGGGGTCGATGCCGCGCGCGGTGAGTATGCGCCCGGCGCGGGTGTCGATGGGGTTGCCGATCTCGTAGTCCGTGATGGCGGAGGACGCGACCTCAACCTCAAGCCCCGCCTGGCGCGCGTGCTCACGAATCAGGTACTCGCCCACGGGGGAGCGGCAAATATTTCCGGTGCAGACAGTCATGATGCGGTACATGGTCTTAAGTGTATGCCAGCGGCACCGGAAAGGCAGCGGTATTAGGGCTGCCTGCCGAAGCGTCGTTTCTATTCAGAAGAGTTTTTTGCATTCAGAAGCGATAAGCTCTTCTGAATGCAAAAAACTCTTCTGAATAGGCAGGCAAGTTTTGGCTGTTATCCCTCAAAACGGACTTTAGCCTCACGTAAGTATGCTTCCCACAGAGCATAGAGTCTGTCGATGTTCTCTTGGTGAGTGTACGTTGAAGGGTCATAGTCGGTCGGGGGCATGTATCGCACGAACGGGGTCACGTCCTCGGGGTAGCCAAAATCGGCGTAAAGAATTTCTACCTCGCCCAGCGGGTCGTCAAAGTTCTTGCGGTGCTCATACACATGTTTGAGTAGCAGGTACAGCCAGAGCGCGTGGCGGGGGTCGGTGAGTTCAGGGGAGTCTTCGTGCCGCGCGAGTTCGGCCAGAATCCCATCAACCCGGTAGGTGTGTTCGGGTTTGCACTGGTAGAGCTCGTATTCCAGGTCGCTGGAGTCTTCCTTCAGCCGGTCGGATGCGTATCGCAGAATATCTGCGTGGCTGATGTATCCCTGCGCGAGCCCCCAACGTAAACCCTGCCAGGTGAAGGCAATCTTTCTGATGTCTTCGTAGCCTATGTAGTACGTGCCTAGCATGCTGTGCTCCATCGTGAATTCCGGCAATTAAGCCCACATGCCCACAGTATGTAATACACCCAAGGTGCGTATTTGGGAGAAGTACTGTGAGAGTTCAGCAGATATGTTTTGGGTAGGGTATAGAAAGAATTAATTTTATAGAAAGATCTAGAAAAATGCAATATATGCTATAATTGCGAATAGGTGATTTTTGTGATTAAAGCGATATGTGTTGTAATATTCTTCCTATTTTTAGTTATAGTTATAGCCGGTATAGCACGTTCTTACGTGGAGGAAGAAGATAATCCTCAGAGGTACAGGCCTCGTTGGTTTCCTAAGTATTTGTGGCTTATTATCTCTTTGTTTTTGGTTTTCATTACCATAGGAAATGCTGTATTAGTATTTGATGGAAGCGGTAGACAGAATATATTCTTCGTAATTTTCATAGCGACGATCACTTATTTCATTACTCGTAGCTATCTTGGTGAAGAATTTAATTACTTTGAGGTTTATGATACGTATATCATAGTTAAATATCTAGGTTCTGCAAAAAATATTATTTATTACCAAAATGTGGATGGATGGAAATATTTAGGATATTCAGCTAATAGTCATACGGAGCATGTTGAGTTCCGTGATTTAAACGGTGATTTCTTGTGTAATTTTTATATGTATTCAGATGATAAGTACGTTTCAAAATTACTGTCCCCGATTATTTATCGCATGGAGAGAGGGGAGTTTCCCTCTTGGGACGTTCAGAAAGAAATATATAGTGGTCTCCGTGCAGACCACCCCGAGTATGCTGTTTATGAGACAGATGCTGAACTCGCCATTGAATATTTAAAGCGACATCCTACAGTATCAGGTCTTACGGGAGAGGGCGCATATGTGTTATATGATGGGGACGAAGACGAGAAATAATACGTTTTAGGTATTATTATTGTCTTCCTGCTCGGAAGGTTCGTCCGGGTCAAAGAGTTCTGCATCCTCGGGGATGATGAACTTAACGCCGTTATACTCTTGTTCTTTGGTCTCAATTTTGTAGGGGCTATCAGACGAAACTTCGAATTTATAATCTTCTGGTTCGGCCTTATGAGAGAACCTCGCTTTATAGAGTGGTATGCCCCATAGTGCGGTAGATATAAATATTGGATCCCAAATAAAGATTGCCTCGTTGAAGTAAGCTCCCTGGGTAAATCTTGTTCCGGAGAAATTAGCTCCAGCGAAAATCGTATTGGAGAAATTAGCGTGCCCGGCGAAGATCACTCCGAAGAAAAAAGCCCCTTTGGTAAAAGTTGTCCCCGGGAAGTAAGCTTCCTTGATGAAAGTTGTATTTGCGAAGTCAGCGTTCTCGATGAAATTCGTCCTGAAGAAGTTAGCGTACTCGGTGAAGGTTACCTTGAAGAAAACTGCCCTAGTGAATTTTGCCTCGGAGAAGTAAGCGCCCCCAGTAAAAGTTGCCTCAGAGAAGTTAGCGCGCTCGGTGAAAGTTGCCTCGTTAAAGTCAGCGCTCCCGGTGAATTCGGCCCCGAAGAAGTTAGCGTCCTCGGTGAAGGTCACCCCGGAAAAATTCGAGAAAACACCAAAATAACTGTAGACAAAATCGATAGGATAGAAGAAATGGGCGTTTGAGAAATCGTAATCAAAACCTGACCAAGGGCCTGGTTTTTCGGCATCGTGTAGATGCTCATGCATCTCTTTGATAATGCTTAGGCGTACCTGGCGTTCTTCTTCTAAAGTTGCTTTGTGTTGTTTAAAGGTTTGCTTATCAGCATTGAATTTTTCTTTATCTCCGTCGAAGTCATTCTGTAGATCTTTTGCGTAGGGTTTATCTAGTTGCTCAGCACGTTCTGCAAGAAGGAAAGGTGAGCGGATATAGGCGCACAGGTTATTGATAATGACTTGGCCTTCTTTGCGGCGTTTCTCAATATCAGGGATAGTTTTTTCATCTGCTAACCATTCATCTACCAGCCCCACGAGAGAGTAGACACCGCCAAGACGAATAGATGCTTTATCGCTAGAAAGTTGCTCAATTGCTGTGGTGTAGCGACTGCGTCGCTCTGCATGTACTTGTCTTATATGGTCTTGATCATTTTTGGCTTTATCTGCCTCGATTTTTTCGCGTTCTTTTGCGATGGTTTCGGTAAACTGACGAGCTTGTTCGTCGAGTGTCTTTGACTGGTGACTTTGCGATGCCTGATAGTTCTGAATATCGGCTTCTGCTTTTATTCTGTCTGTTGTGTTTTTGCGATGCGTTTCTACGAGTCCCAGAACAGCAATAGTGCCACCGGTGACATAGAGGATGTGAAGGCGAAGATTCGCATCGGTTTCACCAGTCAAACCTGTAACGTAGAGTAGCCAGGTTCCAAAAATTGCCAGAACGCCACCGCTAACTGCGAGCCAGACTAATAGTCGTACAAAGTGCTTACTAACAAAGTTCTCAGTTTTACCAGCAGGGTTGGTGGTGTTGGTTTCTTCATTATCTCTTGGTGTTTCTACCATCTTGATGTACTCCTAAGGGTCAGTGATTTTCTTTTTTGCAAGGAAATTTAATCTGTCATTTTATGTGGGTATACCGTTAACTGTCACCGTTGTCTTCCTGCTCAGAAGGTTCGTCTGGATCGAAGAGGGTCGCACCTTTGGGGATAGTGAAATTAACGCCGTTATGTTCTTGTTCTTCGGTCTCGATTTTGTAGGGGCTATCATACGAAACCTCGAAGTTATAATCTTTCGGTTCGGCCTTATAGGAGAACCTCGCTTTATAGGTTTTATTATCTAGCGTGTATTCAAATTTTGGTTTATCTTCGAAGGTCGCTGCGGAGAAGTCTGCGTTCTGGGTGAAGGTCGCCCCGGAGAATTTAGCGTATCCGATGAATTTCGCCCTAGAGAAGCTAGCCTCGGTAAATTTCGCTGCGGAGAAGTTAGTGTACCCGATGAATTTCGCTGCGGAGAAGTTAGCGTTTTTGGTGAATTCCGCTGCGGAGAATTTAGCGTACCCGATGAATTTCGCCCTAAAGAAGTGAGCGAACCTGGTGAATTTTACCTCGGAGAAGTCTGCGTTCTGGGTGAAGTTCGCTGCGGAGAAGTTAGCGTTCTGGGTGAAGTTCGCCCTAGAGAAGCTAGCCTCGGTGAATT
>NZ_KV797895.1:0-75857 GCF_001809525.1 Rothia sp. HMSC064D08
CCGTTCGCCGCGGCGACTCATACAACTATACAGAGGCTTTCCGTGCTTTGCAAACCGAGATAATATGTAGTACATCACATAATATTTTGGGTGTTTACTTCCATGAAAGCCTCATTCACGAAAACTCCTTATACTCCGAAAATTCTTAAAGACTCAAGGCGCTGCCCTCCCAGTAAAAATACCGGTCAAGCAACGCCCTTCTTACGCTCAAATGCGCTAGATTCCGCTAATACTGCTGCGGTGGAGTCTCAGAAGCCATGTTATTAAAGCGCGAGTACTTACCGCTAAATGCCAAGGGAATAGTCTTCGTTGGACCGCCACGATGCTTCGCAATAATCATGTCTGCCTCACCCACACGATCGCTATCGGGATTGTACATATCCTCACGATGCAGCAGAATCACCATATCCGCATCCTGCTCAATCGAACCGGACTCACGCAGATCAGAGATCATCGGGCGCTTATCGGTGCGCTGCTCCGAACCACGGTTCAGCTGCGAGAGCGCAATGACCGGAACTTCAAGTTCCTTCGCCAAAAGTTTGAGACTACGGGAAAACTCCGAGACCTCTTGCTGACGAGACTCAACTTTCTTACCCGAGCTCATTAGCTGCAGGTAGTCCAGCACCACAAGCTGCAATTGATTGCGCTGCTTAAGACGACGGCATTTCGCACGAATCTCCATGAGCGTCATGTTCGGCGAATCATCAATAAAAAGCGGTGCACCAGTTATTTTCCCCTGCAGGGTCGCCAGGTTGGTCCATCCCTCCTGGTCAAGATCTCCCTTCTTGAGGCGGCCCATCGAAATGCGGCCCTCCGCCGAAAGCACACGCATTGCAAGCTCGGTGCGACCCATTTCCAAAGAGAAAAAGACCGTCGTCATATCATGATGAATCGCGGCAGAACGAGCGATATCCAGTGCCAAAGTCGATTTACCCACGCCGGGACGCGCGGCAACCACAATCATCTGCCCCGGATGCAAACCACCGGTGAGCTCATCAAACTCAATAAAGCTCGTGGGCACGCCATAAACGCCATCCGAGCGGTTCGAGTTCGCATCAATCTCGTTCATCGTGGCTTCTAAGGCATCTGAGAAGGTAACGTAATCCTCTTTCGCGTTGCCATCTGAAATTGCGTAAATCTCAGATTGTGCCTGATCAACCAGCGAGTCTACCTCGCCCTCGCTCGTGTAACCGAGCTGGGCGATCTTAGTGCCAGCCTCTACCAGACGGCGCATAACCGCGTGTTCCTTGACGATCTCAGCATAATACTGGGCATTCGCAGCGGTTGGAACCGAAGCGATGAGCGTATGCAGATATGTTGCCCCACCGACTCGTGTGAGTTCACCACGGCCCTTGAGTTCATCCGCTACCGTAATCGCATCGGCGGGGTTGCCGTGACCGTACAGAGAAATAATTGCCTCATAGATCAGTTCATGCTGCGGCTTATAGAAATCTCCCGCATGCAGAGTCTCTACCACATCGGCAATAGCGTCTTTGGAGAGCATCATGCCGCCCAGCACCGACTGCTCCGCGACATCATCGTGCGGCAGGGTGCGAGAACCATAATCGATGGCAGTTTCAGACATGCTTTTTCCTCAAAATCGCGTTTTTATCCGATGTTTATGGCGTTCCAGAAGCAATTTCTGCAGAACTTCTATGCTAGTTTCTCATGAACGCTTGTTGAAATGTACACCGCCTTATAAATTCTGTGTCTGTTCCCGGTAGAACTCTCGAAGACTATTCGTTCCCGTCGGCTCCCCCACACAATCATGCGTTAAGCCCCACAGCATAAACGATAAAGTATCGGCCACGCGCGGTTTGATAAGGCCGATCCCCTTCACCACACCGTCTGCTAACCGGGGCGGGATAACCGTGATCTTCGCGGGGCGTCCCACCGCCTCAAAAGCGTACTGTGCTACCTCGCGCCACGAGAGAACCTCGGGACCACCAATATCGTAGGATCCCTCCTGAGCAGATTCCACCTTATCAAGACAGTATGCGGCAACATCCGCCCCGTGAATGGGGTTAAGCCGCCCTTGCGGTCGCAGAAGATACACCCGGCCGCGGCGTGCCATCTG
This sequence comes from Rothia sp. HMSC064D08, assembly GCF_001809525.1. Lineage (NCBI taxonomy): Bacteria > Bacillati > Actinomycetota > Actinomycetes > Micrococcales > Micrococcaceae > Rothia > Rothia sp. HMSC064D08. The sequence continues at coordinate 2,078 of NZ_KV797895.1, forward strand.
CGCTATAGCGCTCATATCCGAGAAGTATCCACTCGGGCTCACCACCTGATGCGCCAGCGGCGACTGGATCAATGCCTGCGCGAAAGCCGTTTTCGCACGCGTGAGCTGCGAACGAATCGACTCGGCGTGTATAGCGTTCACATAGCAGAAACGTGTGACATCATGGGCGCGCGCAGACTCCAATATATTTAGGTTCGCACGGTAGTCAATATCCCAGGGATCGGCCTTCTGCCGAGTCACCCCTAGTGCCGAAATAACCGCATCAACGCCATCGCACACCCCTGCTGTCAAGGAACGGTCGGTTACATCACCAACCACCCACTCATCTACCCTATCCGCCAGCGATGGTGCACCCCACGCCCCGGCACTCTCAGCCCGAGCCTTATCGCGCACCACGGCACGCACCCGATGCCCGCGACGATGCGCCTGCTCCACAATATGACGCCCCACATAGCCCGATGCTCCAACAACCAAAATATTCATCGTTTCACCTCGCTGTGGTTCTGTGAACAAAGTTTCGCACCCTTTAGGCAGGATTACAGTCTTTGAGATAGCCCTCAATCACCTCGACGGCGCGGGTTGGACCGTCCATGCCGCGCATTGCCTTGCTGAGCTGTCGAGCCTTGGCGCGCATGGTCTCATCTGAAAGTAAACGATCCAGAATGCCGTGCATCTGACCTCGGTGCACATCATGTTTCGCGAAGCGCAGGGCGTTGCCGTACCGCACACATTCCTCAATATTCCAGCGTTGCTCAGCCTGCATGGCGATACCCGCAAACGGTACCCCCGCCAGACACGCTGTCTGCACGGTTCCTTCACCACCGTGCGTAATTGAGGCATCAATGTGCCCGGCAAGCAGATGAGCCGGAACAGTTCCCGCACGGTGAATATTGTCGCCCAGCGAGCGCGCATCAGCATCCGCTAACAGCACCCCATCACCGACCAGCACATCTACCGGTACCGTTGAAAGCTGCCGCAGCACCGCCGCCAAGATGCGTGCAGACCCGGACGAGCCCATCCCCACGTAGATAAGTGGTCGCTTTTTAGGTTCCTGAACAACCTGCGGAAGTTCACCGGGAGCACGGTAGTAGATAGGACCCACACTGACATCCGGCGCCGTTAACGGATCGCCGCGCAGCTCGGTAAAAAGAGAACAGATAAGGTTTACGTCAGCGCTGAACATATCGACGGTACGGCGCGGGAGTTTGATTCCATGTTCGCGGGCTACACGAGTGAACGAGGCTGGTTTATAAGATATTGTCCGAGCCAGTGCGCGTAACCATCCCGGTGCTGCGGGGGCTTCCCCGGCAGGTTTCGCAGAAAAATAGGTCGTTGAATATGCGTAAGGGCGCGCATAGAAAATAGGTACACCGGCGATGCGCGCGGAGATCAGCATAGTCGGGTTAGAGCCGATCACCACGGCATCTGCGTTAAAGTCACGAATGGCCGCAAGTTCTACGGTAACCCTCTGGCGTACTTTCTCGGTGGTGAAGGGATGCCGCACTCCCCTGCCTTGGTCAAGCGCCATGAGTTGTTTCGCTTCGTCATCAGTCATGATGGGTTCACGAAGATGCACGGGAAGCCGCGCGCTTTCCAGCAACCCACGGTATTTGGGTGAGTATATATGGAAGAGGACTTTGTGCCCTCGGTCTTGGGCAATACGCGCTATTTCGATGCCGCGCGTGGTTTCACCCATATTAAAACTTTCGGGAGAGAAAAGAATACGGCTCATTGTCTTCTCCAGCGGGGGGCGTACACATGCTTGAGTGGGATCTACGCCTCTATATCTAGTGTAAAACGGAGCCTCAGTAATCCGCCCACTGTATCGGGAAAACTCAGGCTCCGTTTTCTGACCGCGCAAATCGTAGTTATTTCTTCCGTAGAACCAGACCGATAGCGCCTATATGGTCGGCGTGACGGCGGAAAACACTGCGCATACCCAGCACGCGCTCACGAATCTGCGGTTTGCGTGCAAGGTTGAACATGATCTTGGCAAGTCCGCCCACCCCTTCATCGGCAATCATGCGTTTGGGTTCCAGAAGAGCCATCTCGGTTTGATATACGTCTAACACCTCAAACCCGGCTTCTTCGGCAAGGCGAGTCCATTCGGCAACCGTAAGCGGGCGTGCATTCACGCGAATGCTTCGTGCCAGGTCCTTCTGAATTTCTTCCTGAATCTCAGGGCGCAGGTAGTCAGGGGTTAGCGATAGCTCGTGAATGGCGTAGTAGCCGCCCGGCCGCAGGATTCGCGCCGCCTCGCGCATAATTTCCAGCTTGTGCTTGTCGGTCTGCATGGTCAGCATAGCCTCACCCACCACCACGTCGTAGCTGGAATCAGGCAGTCCGGTCTCCTGCGCCCCGGCGTTCACGACCGTGTAGTTGGGGTTGTCTCCGATGCGCCCGCGCACGATTTCAGCCGCCTTTGGATCAAGATCTACACCGGTGTAGGTCTTGGGACTGCGTTTGACGATTTCGAGTGCCGTAATGCCTAGTCCTGGGGCGAACTCAACCACATCGATCTGCCCACCAAGCGCGCGGCTGAGCAGCCAGTTTGTAGTTTCGCGCCCACCAGGACGAAGGACTTTCTTGCCGAGTTGGGCGAGCAGCCAGTGTCCGGCGGCTTTTTCGGCGGGACGATCGGTACCGGGAACGTTCGGGGTTTTAGGCACGATAACTCTCCTGTAATAATTCGTATTTAATATGCAAGATTTTTATGCTCTAATTCTACACTCCGTTATGAGGTAGCCGCATTCTTCTTATGCTGTATCTTGCAAGCTTCTTGTCACGCCTGTACTACGCCATTGTTTTCTGTGGCTTTATGTGCGGAACGCAGACTAAGGGTTAAACGAAACTGAGACCGAACCCGAAGATTCGATCTCAGCCTCAATCACACACACATACATACGAAAATCAGAGCCACTTCCGCTAAGGAAAGTCCAACTTTCAGATAGTCCTCTCGAACTACCTGATATAACTATGACCCGTCAACCTTTATTCCTCGTGAGTTAAACCTTGGGAATATCTGTGAATGCGAGGGGTCGTGTGTGCTGTAGACACAAAGCTAGAAATCAGAACTTCCCTACAGGGCATATATATCGCAGAGAATTACACACTGTATCCGGTGCCGTGCATGAGATTATGATAGCCGCCCGGAAGAAGGCGAAATTTTTAAAACTGAAAAGCGAGGCTACCGTGTAGCCTCGCTTTTCAGTTCCACGAGAGCATATCCGCTCTCTGAAACACACACATTCACATCGCAGTCCTCTCGAACCAACACTTCTAGTTAACCGTAGTTACCTTGAGGAACCTTGGGGTTTGGCTGAAAAACACCTGAAAGTCCCCGCAAGAAATACTGGGAAGAGCGCAATCCCCACGCGACAGTAATTTAGCCGTTAGAGTTCAGAAGAGCATCAGCCAAAACTACGGTCACCGGGTTTATCAGCACCGATACCGCCGCCAATACAATATTTGCGATGCGATGGCGCACAAACCGAATAAGCCCCACTATGGCACAGATAAAGGCGATCACAGAGGTAAAACTACCCACGATTATCGTGATATAAAACAGGATGGCATTCACCGTGAGCGAGGGAAAAGGAATAAAGGCAAGTATCACAAGTACAACACTTACTGCCTCGAAGATGATGCCGACCCGCAAAAGCTGAGTGCTGGGGGGAAGGTGATTGAAAGATTTTTTCGCCATATATCTAGCCTAACCGAGAGTAGCTCACAACAATGATCCTTGATGTAACAGCAAGTGCCGCCTCCCAGCCAGTATATGTTCAGGAGGCGGCACTTCCTCTTATCCGATGAGCCGTAAGTCTAAGACTTCATATCATTGAATTTGAAGCGAATCCAGCCAAGTACCAAGGGAACAAAGCCCCACAGGGTGAAGAGGATACAGCGGACTTCGTAGCTGGGATCTTTAAACTTATCAGTATCGTAGACCAACATATTTTCGCCCAGATGGACAGGTAGATACTTGGAAACATCGCTTGCCCACTCAGCAGACCTGAAGAAACTAAGAACTATTGTCACCACAAAAAGCAGAACGACTGTAAGAACAATAGCTCCGGCGCTATTACGGAGGAGAGCACCAAACCCGAATCCCATCCAAGCAAGTACCACAAGATACAGTCCAAGAAGAAGAGTGATTCGAAGTACTTCACCATCGAAAGAGACTCGTAGCTTTTCCGTGAGTATCATCTGGCCTAAGAAGAATGCCAAGATACCGCTCAAGGTTCCTACGACAAAAGCTACCACTGTCACCACGAGGGCTTTAGCAGAATATAAAAGAGAACGACGCGGTACTGCTAGCTGACTTGTTTGCATGGCACCCGTGGCATATTCAGATGCAATAAATACCGTCGCCATGGAAGAAAGAATAATGCCTCCCAATGAAGCGCCTACAACTCCGATAGTGTACGATGCGCTCTTCATCTGGTCAATGATCTCGGAACCGTTGACTGATTGCCCATTCACAATCTGCGATGTACTCACATCTTTCTCATACTGTGCCAATTGTTCGTTAAAAACAGGAGCCAGCAGCATTGCGAGTCCTAAAATCAGCACTACCGTAATGATGAAGAGAACCTGCTGAGAACGTAGGGAGCGCATCTTTAACCATTCTGAGCGGAGCACACCCAGGAATGATAGATTATGAGCAACCGGTGCAGGCGCATTTTTAGTAGCGTAGGTTTGAGTACTCATTTATATGTTCCTCCCATTCCCCTGCTGGGTTTCATCGATAAAGCTGTGCTCTGGAGAACTAGTCACCGGTTGCAGTTGAGGATCGGCTGCCGGTGCATTCGGTGCCGAAGAACCCGCGGCTACAGCACCAGCACCAGGAAGCTCATCAGAAACATATTCAACCTCTGAACGTGTAATTTCAAGGTAAACATCCTCAAGAGTTGCTTCATGAGGGGCCAGCTCATAGAGCAAAATTTGTTCACGCAAAGCAAGTTCACCCAAGTCGCGAGCATCAGCCGAAACCAACAAACCATCGGTATCGACCGCTTCGAAAGGAAGCGACCGTTCCGCAAGGAGCGAAGCGAAAAGGTCACGTTCATCGGTACGAACCAGAACTTTATGACCGCCTACTCGCGAGATAAGTTCATCAATAGACGTATGTTCCAGCAGGCGACCGCGCCCAATAATAATGAGGTCGTCAGCGGTCTGCGCCATCTCGCTCATGAGGTGTGAAGAAATCAGCACCGCCCGACCTTCGGATGCCAAATACTTTGCCAACTGACGAACCCACACCACGCCTTCGGGATCAAGACCATTAACCGGCTCGTCCAAAATAACGTTATGGGGATCGCCCAAGATAGCTGAGGCAATACCTAAACGCTGGTTCATACCGAGGGAAAAACCGCCAACCTTCCGCTTAGCCACCTGACTAAGACCGGTCATGCCGATAACTTCGTCCACACGTTTCGCCGAAATACCGTGGGTAAGCGCAATAGACATGAGGTGTGTGCGTGCACTGCGCCCCGGATGCACCGATTTCCCGTCAAGGAGGGCTCCTACCGTATGGAGCGGAGATTTAAGGGACTGATAATTTTTGCCGTTCACAAGGGCTTCGCCCGAGGTGGGCTTATGGAGTCCGACCAGCATGCGCATCGTAGTCGACTTACCTGCCCCATTGGGACCCAAAAAACCGGTGACTTTACCGTCGGGAACGATAAAAGACATATCGTTAACGGCGGTTTTATCACCATACCTCTTGGTAAGATTCTGAACCTGTAACATCTATACCTATCCTTCTGCAGAAGTTTAAGGATATTCTGTCACGTCCAGTCTACGGTTCTCACTTCGGAGAATATAGGATTTTTGAGGTCCTCCCGATATTTTTATTATTTCTCAATCTTTTACGCCCACCGTTTCACGTGAAACATTGATGCTGTATATAAGAATATTCCTATAGAAATATAGTTATCCAACGTATAGAGATAGAAATACTACTATATCGAAGTATCTCCAAGAATAGTCCTAATACCCGTCCCCTAGGGTTGTGCACCCACGTCTGTGAAATTACTGTAGTTAAAAATAGACCGTATACGAAGGAGTAGGGAACTATGCGTGGGACTAGCAGTACACGGAAACCACAGAAAAACCGTGCAGGATACGGCCGGTGGGGTTGGTTCCTCCTTGGTGGTACAGCGCTTGCTGCCACAACCTACATGGGTGTTCAGGATATACGATGCCGCCGGGCACTCCACGATGCTGTGGACAAACTCGCGTCGTATCCGGCCAAAACGGTGCATCTCAGCTATGGAGAGATAACATATCTCGACATTATGCCCACAGGGTCATCCTCAGCATATAGCGACCCTCCCGTTATCCTGTCTCTGCACGGTATCTATGGAGGCTACGACCAAGCCTTTGAGAACGTTAGGGATCTCTCGGAACACTACAGGATTATTGCTCCATCGCGTTTTGGGTACCCCGGAAGCTCGGTTGCAGGTGAAGGAACTCCCAAAGAACAGGCAGCGGCTCTGATGGCACTCCTTGATATCCTCAATATCGAGACGGTCTATGTGCTAGGCTCCTCTGCCGGAGGAACCCCCGCTCTTCGTTTCGCTCTGGATTATCCGGAACGGACAGCAGGTCTTATTCTCCTCAGCTCTGCCCCACCCTGGGAGGAAAAACCACGAAAGCTGCCCACGCGTATGGGGCCTCCTGCCGCTCTGAACCATGACTACATCATGTGGCTGCTGTCTCCGTTTTTCAAACCTCTATTTGGGCTTCCCTCACACACCATATATGGGATGCTCCCCCTACGGGAACGACGTATGGGAACCAAGATCGATACTAGTATCACGAACCCGGATATGGCTGTCCATCTTGAGGAATACCCCATTGAGAGCTTGGAACCGCCCGTTTTTCTGATCCATGCACAAGATGACCGAGTGGTGCCTTTTGCCCAGCCGCGAGGGCATGTGCAGAGTTCTATGTATCGATACCCGAATCTCACCACATGTATCTTCGAAACGGGTGGTCATATGATCGAGGGGCATTCGGAAGAGGTAACCCGAGCGGTCATAGATTTTATTGACGGCACTCTATAACAGTCAATGTTTCACGTGAAACATATCCCTCCCCTACCCCGCACTTCTCGGGTAAAACGGATAATTGGCTCCACATATGAAAAGGGCGTCGCATCCCAGTCGGAATGCGACGCCCTCACAGCGTCTAAAAACGCCCTGCTTATGCGGCTGCTACAACGTCCAGAGTAACGTTGGCAACAACATCCTCGTGCAGACGAGCGGTCACCTGGTATTCACCAGTGCGCTTGATAGCGGAACCGAGGTGAATGGTGCGCTTGTCGATGGTGCCGAGACCTGCCTCTTCAATAGCGTCAGCAATAGCATCTGCCTTAACGGAGCCGAAGAGACGACCATCAGCACCAGCCTTGTGTGCCACTACAATCGGGCGAGCAGAGAGCTTAGCTGCGGTCTCCTGGGCTTCTTCCAGGGATGCCTTCGCACGTGCCGCACGGGCCGCACGGATAGATTCAACCTGCTTCTCGCCGCCAACGGTCCACGAAACGGCAAAACCGCGAGGAAGAAGGTAGTTACGTGCATAGCCGTTCTTAACGGTGACGATGTCACCAGCGGCACCCAGACCGGTTACTTCCTGAGTCAGAATAATCTTAGCCATAGTACTTGTTACTCTCCTTCTCGTTAGCGGCCAGCGCCGGAATAGGGAAGCAGTGCAACCTCACGGGCATTCTTAATTGCCTGAGCGATCTTGCGCTGTTCCTGAACGGTCACGCCAGTTACGCGGCGAGCGCGGATCTTGCCGCGATCGGAGATGAACTTGCGTAGCAAGGCGACGTCTTTGTAATCGATAACGGTGACGTCAGCAGCTTTCAGGGGGTTCTGCTTAGGTTTGGGCTTACGGATTTCAGCCTTAGCCATCGTGGTGCTCCTTTAGGTTGGGAGCCCGCGGCGTTAACCGCGGGATGGATTGATATATGGTTTGGTTTGAGGAAGACGGAACGTTTCTTTAGAACGGAGGTTCGTCATCGGCACCGGTACCCCAATCGTAGTTTCCACCGGACTGTGAGGTCCACGGATCAGCCGCAGGTGCCTGCTGCTGTGCCGGTTGTGCGGGCGCCTGCTGGGCTCCCCCACCGAATCCGGCATTACTGGAGTAACCGTTTCCGCCCTGCTGCTGAGCGAAGCCCTGCTGCGGTGCGGAATTGTTAAAACCACCCTGCTGGGGGTTATTACCGAAGTTATTACCGCCAAAGTTACCGCCCTGCTGACCGCCGAAGTTACCTCCAGAGGTGCGCTGTGAACGGGTTACCTGGGCGGTAGCGTACCGTAGAGCGGGACCGATCTCATCGAGCTCAATCTCCATTGAGGTACGGCGTTCGCCTTCCTTCGTTTCATACGAGCGAGACTTCAAACGGCCCTGGGCGATCACACGGGTTCCCTTTTTCAGGGTCTCTGCGACGTTCTCTGCGTAGTCGCGCCAAATAGACGCACGCAGGAACAGTGCCTCACCGTCTTCCCACTGACCGGTTTGACGGTTGTAGGTACGCGGGGTAGATGCAATCGTAAAGTTTGCAACCGCCGCACCTGCGGGAGTGTAGCGCAGCTCAGGGTCGCTGGTGAGATTCCCGACCACAGTGATAATGGTTTCGCCTGCCATTGATGCCTCCTCGAATGGATTCAAGTATATAACTCTAGGTAACCATAGGAACCTGACATTTTAATCAGGTCGCGGTTTTAGAGTCTTACTTGTTGACCTTCTGATCCTCCGGGCGGATGATCTTGGTACGCATAACGGACTCGTTCAGGTTCAGAACACGGTCGAGCTCAGCGGCGGTCTCAGGGCTCGCGGTGAAGTTAACAACCGCATAGATACCTTCGGACTTCTTCTGGATCTCGTATGCCAGACGGCGGCGACCCCAGATGTCAAGGTTGTCGATGGTACCGCCAGCGTTGGTGACGATTTCCAGGAACTTCGACAGAGACGGCTCTACCGCTCGGTCCTCAACCTCGGGGTTGAGGATAACCATCAGTTCGTATGCACGCATGATTAAACCCCTCCTTTGGGCTAAACGGCTATGGGATTTCCATAGCAGGAGATTCATGTGGCACCCGGTGCAGCATCCTCTTGTTCAGGATGCACACACAGATTCTTCTATACTACACGAGAATACGCGGCAGAATCCAGCAAAGAGAAGGATGCGCCCGCCACACCGCATGGGTGTAACGGGCGCATCCTGAAGCTAGAGTCTTGAACACTAAAAATTCTGGTTTTAGTAGTAACGAACCGAAGAGTCCCGAAGGTTGAGGATAGCGACTCGAAGGATATTCGTGAAGAGGTCTTTGAAGAGCAGAAGGCCTAACGGAATACCGGTTATCCAACCTAAACCTATGGGCGTCAGCAGACTGGTTATACCGGTGAGCGTTAGATAAAGTAGCCCCTGAATTGGCTGACGCAGATAAAACTTGTGGATGCCTAACCATCCGAGGAAAAGCCACAGCACATAGGTGAGAATCACGGATTTGGGGCGAACCACAACGACGGTCGACTGTTCATGTTCGGAGTTCACATAAGTACGGCTGCCCGGAACGGTTCCATGGGCGAAAAGTTTAGGTTCATAAACCTGTTGCGACATATTTCCTTCCTTCGTGAGTGTTTCAGCGCGCTGTATATAACGCGCTCACTGCAAGTTTAGACAGTTCACATGCGCAAACCCTGGGAACGGGGTGTGTATTCGGTGGGAGTCTGCCCTCTCCTCCCCCACCGCACCAACCTTCGTTCAGACAAAAAATCCCGCATCCTCGACTGTGAGGATGCGGGATTCTCCAATGCGCGGTGGGGTTGTGATAATGGGCTGTTACTGCTTCACGACAACGGGGGTTACACCGTTGAGTTGGTTCACCCGGCCAGGTATCAGGAAAATATCAATGATGAGCAAGATGCCCAAAATTACAAGAGGAATTATCCCGATAAGAAACCAAACAGTTGCCCAGCCAGTAAGGAATAAACACAGGTATAGAATCCCTTGACCCGTTTGGTTCAGATAAAACTTGTGAATACCAGGGGAACCTAGGAAAAACCACAGCAGATATGCCACCGCCATGGATTTGGGTTGCTGCACCATCATGACCGGTGCTACGGCGATAGGTTGTACGGGCTGTCCATGAGGTTGAGAACCGTTAAATGCGGGGTTAGAAGCCGGATTAAAGGCAGAGTTATCAGACATAGTAATGCCCTTTCGGTGAATGTGTATTCGTGCGCGGCGAACGCTGCCGCTGAGTACCATCCTACACGTCAATTTAGCTTCACAGAGGCATTTAGTGAACCTTATGCACCGTAGTCTCCGTCATACTCTTTTCCGCAGTATTCCGCCGTATTATGGGGATTTAGGACTCTCCGTGCTCCTGCCACCACACGAGCAGACGGCGGGTCGCTTCTTCTTCACCAAGTTCACCCTCATCCAAACGCAGGTTCAGCAGGAATTTATACGCCTGCCCCACAAGAGGCCCAGGATCGATGCCCAGCACCGCCATAATCTTTTCGCCATCCAGTTCAGGGCGCATCGCATCCAGCTCTTCTTGGGTTGCAAGCTCATCAATACGCCGCTCCAAATCATCGTATGCCTGCGCTAGCGAGCGCGCCATGCGCTTATTGCGCGTGGTGACATCCGACCGAGAAAGCCTGTGGAGACGCTGCAGCTGCTCCCCTGCATCCCGCACGTATCGACGTACCGCCGAGTCGGTCCACCCTGCCTCACGGTAGCCGTAGAAGCGCATATGAAGCTCCACGAGGCGCGCCACCGCCTTGATGGTGTCGTTATCGAAGCGTAGGGCGCGCATCCGTTTTTTGACCATGCGCGCGCCAACCATATCGTGCTGCAGAAAAGATACCGATCCGTCTTTCTCGAATCTGCGGGTTTTGGGTTTGCCGATGTCGTGCAGAAGCGATGCGAAACGCAGCACAAAATCGGGCGCGGGGCAGGGGCCGTCAGCGTCGGTTTCCTTCTCGATCGCCTGTTCCATGACTTTGAGCGAGTGCTCATAAACGTCTTTATGGTGGTGTGAAGGGTCCATTTCCATGCGCAGGGCGGGCAGCTCCGGGAGAACATAGTCCGCAAGCCCGGTTTCTACGAGCAGGTTCAGGCCCACGCGCGGGTAATCTGCACAGATGAGTTTGATGAGTTCGTCGCGCACCCGTTCCGCCGAAATAATCTCGATGCGCGGTGCCATCTGCTGCATCGCTTCGAATACTTCCGGCGCTACAGTGAGGTTGAACCGAGCAGCGAACCGTGCCGCGCGCATCATACGAAGAGGGTCTTCGGAAAAGGATTCTTGAGGCGAGCGCGGGGTTCGCAAAACGCCCTCTGCTAAATCTTTAGTGCCGTGGAAAAGATCCACAATTTCCCCCGAAGGCAGCGCAGCAGCCATGGCGTTGATGGTGAAGTCGCGCCGTATTAGGTCAGCCTTCAGATCGGTGCCGAATTCCACCGTGGGTTTGCGGGAATCAGCAACGTACACTTCGGCGCGGTAGGTCGTTACCTCGTAAACAGCGCCGTTTTTGCGGGCGCTGATGGTGCCGTATTCTTTGCCGATATCCCAGATATGCTCTCCCCAGGCGCTCAAAATCCGCTCGCTCTGGGCGGGGGTGGCGTTCGTGGTCATATCGAAATCGGTAAACTCGCCGGGGGCATTGCGTAGTTCATCACGCACCAAACCACCGACTAAGTAGAGATCAAAACCAGCTTGGCGGTAGAGTTCGCCGAGTTCAACAGCATCCGGATATTTTGAGAGCACATCAAGTTTTTGCGACATAGTCTCTTAATCCTGCCAGATATTAGCGGCAAGAGCATATTAGCGGGCTCCTATCAGCCGCACCATAGCCCAAAATAGCGCCGCATCGGATAAGGTAGAACTATGAGTTTTCCCGTACCGCGCGCACCCAAAATACGCCCCTTCGCGCCCCAGCTTCCGGTGCCTGCGCTTGAAGAGGTCTCTTCGGGAGGGCTCATGATTAATTTTGATAGTCCCGACCTGCCGGTGGCAATCATTGCGCGCTATAACCGCAACAGACAGCTCGAATGGTGTCTACCTAAGGGACATGTTGAAGGTCATGAAAGTCTGATAGAAACAGCTCAGCGAGAAATAGCCGAAGAAACCGGAATTACCGGTTACATTGTTGCTACCCTCGGGTATATCGACTACTGGTTTACGTCTAGTGGGCAGCGCATCCATAAAACGGTACATCACTACCTTTTTTGTGCTACCGGCGGCCGCCTAACCATTGAGCATGACCCCGATCATGAAGCAGTCGATGTTGCGTGGGTACCCCTGGCGGAGCTTAGCCAGAAACTCTCTTTCGCTAATGAACGGCGCATCGCAGATATTGCACGAGAGTATATTAATACCCAGCTCTAACGTCACAACCAGGAGAAGAAGTTGGCACGTACCGATGCACGCTCAAGCGCCATTATGGCGGCGGGAACGCTCGTATCCCGTGTTCTAGGGTTCCTTAAGGCAATCCTTCTCACGGTGGCACTGGGTGCCCTCTCGACCGTAGGTGACGTCTTCGAGACCGCAAATACGCTCCCCAACCTCATCTACGTGTTGGTCGCCGGTGGTGTGTTCAACGCCGTGCTCGTGCCGCAGATTATCAAAGCCGCTAAAGCCCAAGACGGCGGCGAACGTTATATTTCCAAGCTCGTAACCATTACGGTGACGGCCATCGGTCTGATTACAGCGATTACGCTGGCGTGCGCCATCCCCATTATTAACGTTATGGGCTCTACATGGACGCCAGAGCAGAAAGAACTCGGGTATATATTCTCGTTCTGGTGTTTGCCGCAAATCTTCTTCTACGGGCTTTATACGGTCATTGGGCAGGTACTCAACGCGAAAGAGGCCTTCGGGGCTTTCATGTGGGCGCCCGTGCTCAATAACGTCGTTGCTATCGCTGCGCTCTTTATCTTTATTTTCACCTTCGGGGCGCAGGATACAACCATCAATCCGCCACGCCACTCGGTCGAAAGCTGGACGTCGATGCAGACGATCTTCCTTGCCGGATCGGCAACTCTGGGCGTGGCGCTGCAGGCTATCGTTCTCTTTATCCCGCTCAGGAAGCTGGGGCTGCGGCTCAAACCGGACTTCGGCTGGCGCGGTATCGGACTGCGGGAAGCATCTCGTCTGGCGATTTGGACCCTTGCCGCCGGTGCCGTCTCTAACCTGTCGTATATGTACATGACGCGGGTTGCCGCATCCGTGGTGAGCGCCCGCGCCCAGTATGCCGATATGGGTATTCAGATTCCTGGTTTGCAGGCAATGAACTACGCCTCAATGCTCTACTCGCTCCCCCACGGCGTGATCGGCATTTCCATCGCTACCGTCCTCTTTAACCGCATGAGTTCCTCCGCCATTGCGGACGATAGTGACAGCGTCATCCACGCCCTTTCACACGGTATGCGTACCGCCGGTATTGCCACCGTTTTCTGTGCGCTCGCACTTATCGTCCTCGCCGGTCCCGTGGCGGTGCTCTTCAGCGGCGGAGACCCGGTTGCGGCAACCGTCATTGGGCGCCTCATTGCTATTACCGCATTGGGAACCCCCGCACTTACCATATCCTTCCTCTACGGGCGCGTTCTCTATGCCCGAGAGAATGCGCGCACCCCCTTCCTCATTCAGTTCTACGCCGCGATTGTTATGGTCATTATGAGTGGGGTTGCCTCCCTGCTTGACCCGCGCTACACCGTGTATGCGCTCTCCCTGATTTTCCCGGTGCAGAACCTCTTCGTGGTCGCCATCAGCCACTACGAAATTCGCCGCAGACTTGGGTATTATGGGCAGAAGCGTATTATCAACATGTACGCTCGTACTACCCTAGCGGCATGTTTTGCGGGAGTTATTGCCGCCGCCGTATTGTGGGTATTGGGCGGATACAATCTTGATGGCTTCGCCTGGGCATCAAAAATTTCAGCGGTTATAACCCTTATAATCTGTGGTCTCACCATGCTCTTCAGCTATGTGGTGATGCTCAAGATTTTCCGCGTGCGTGAGGCAGATGCTCTCTTCGCGCCCATTGCGGGCAAGGTGAAAGCACTCGCACGGCGAGGAGCCTCAAACGAATCTTAAACCAGCCTGCAAACCGCTAAAAACACCGTATCCGGCGTAATCCGGGTAAAATCTTTGGAAGAGCCTACTAAACTATAGGCGAGAAAATACATGACGGGAGAGAACTTGTCGCAGCAGATTCCGGTCGGAACCGTTTTGGGTGGCCGTTACGAAATCACCGCACAGATTATCATCACCGCCGAATCAGATATGATCCTCGAAGGTAAGGATCAGATTCTGAACCGTAAGGTTTCGGTGGTGGTGGCTTCTCCCGTGCGCAGCCACCTCTTGGAGAAGAATTCGCGGGCACTGGCGGTCAATAGCCGCTACAACATTCAGATTCTCGATATGGGAATCGCCCCTGAGGGCAATAAATACCTGGTAACCTCATACAGCCGCCCGGATGTTTTGCTTGACACCCTACTGACCGATAACCCTTCGGTCTCTCCCGATGGCAACCCTGATGAGGCACTCGGTGCCGAAATCTTCGGTGACAGCCTTACCGGTGCCGCGCCGCAAACCTACGAAAACATTCCAATGGTGGGTTCCGAAACCTCCGCTATCAGCGCTGTAAAGGCCTGGGAGGTCTCACAGATCCCCTCGATGAACGTTGCACCTATGGTCTCCGGACCAAACGATGACGGCGTCTATGAAGACGATGAAGACGAGGGCACAAACCGCGGAACCTGGGCTATTGCCTTCGCCGCTGTGCTTCTATTGGTCATTGTTGCCGGTGGCGTGCTCACCACGCTGACCGGTCTGGGATCGAATCACGCATCGAATCCGGTTAAAGGCAAGAACGCCTCGGCGAGCACAAGCGCTACGGCAGGGTCTACAGAATCTGAGGAAGCCTCCCCGTCGGCATCGCCCAGCGCCTCCAACGCCCCAGTAAAGGTTACCTCCGTATCGCGTCTGGTACCGAGCAACCCTAACTTTATGGCGGATATGGATTCCGGTCTTCCCGCACTGACCGATGGTAACCCCTCAAGCACCTGGTCCAGCTATGGTTTTGGTAGCCCCGCCTTCGGTGGTGTCGTCAAGGAATTCGGGCTTGCCGCTAAACTAGAATCTCCCACGGTTGTCTCTAAACTAACTATTCAGCAGACGGGCGGTTCCGGCGGTTCCTTCACCGTGTACACCAACAACCAAGCCTCGATGAGCGGTGCCACCGAAGTT
Source organism: Rothia sp. HMSC064D08 (assembly GCF_001809525.1). NCBI lineage: Bacteria > Bacillati > Actinomycetota > Actinomycetes > Micrococcales > Micrococcaceae > Rothia > Rothia sp. HMSC064D08. The sequence continues at coordinate 17,356 of NZ_KV797895.1, forward strand.
GGCAAGGGAAGCTTCTCTGGGCAGGACGTCACGGTTGAGCTGGATAAGGACAAGCAGTCTGCCGATAAGGGCGGCTACATCATCATCGTCTTCGATGAAGCACCCAAGCTCTCGCAGCCTATCGCAGGGTACAGCTACGGTCTGCGCATTGGCGAGATTAAGGCCGAGTAGCGTATAGCCTCAACGAGTGGCGCATCCTCATACATGGGGATGCGCCATTTATTTTGCCTCGATCTCACTCTCTCAAGACCTCCCGACCAGTATTCTCCGTCGGGTGCAGCCCCGAACATAAAACGTCACATTTTTTCTTCGGTACCCATTATGTTCGTTTCGACCCCAGTCAATATGGCTTAGCCGCTTCCAGAATGGAATAATTGGGGATACTGTTGCGTTGAGCGACTATCAGAAGAAATTCGAGGAAGAGAACAATGAGCACTGAAAATACATTGGGTAATCTGTTCGGAGGCGCCGCTCTCGGCGGTCTGAACCTTGCCGCATCCTCCACTCCCCAAGAAAAAGCCCAAGAAACGGCCTCTGAGGGCGATCAGAAGGTCCACAACGTTATTATTGTGGGTTCCGGCCCTGCCGGGTACACTGCCGCCGTCTACGCGGCGCGTGCCAACCTTGAGCCGGTACTCTTCGCGAGCTCCCTCTCCCCCGGTGGTGCTCTCATGACCACAACCGAGGTCGAAAATTTCCCCGGTTTTGTGCAGGGCATTCAGGGGCCCGAGCTCATGACCAATTTCGGTGCCCAGGCGGAGCGCTTCGGCACAGATATTCGCTACCAGGATGTCGAAAAGTTGGAGCTCGACGGCGATATTAAGAAGGTTATTCTCTCCGACGGTTCCGTGCACCTGGCGAAAACCGTTATTATTTCGACCGGTTCGCAGTACCGCAAGCTAGGTGTTGAAGGTGAAGATACACTCTCTGGCTACGGCGTCTCATGGTGCGCAACCTGCGATGGATTCTTCTTCAAAGATAAAGAAATCGCGGTGGTAGGCGGCGGCGATTCTGCCCTGGAAGAAGCACTCTTCCTCACCACCTACGCATCCAAGGTCTATCTGATCCACCGCCGTGACTCTTTGCGCGCATCCGATATTATGCAGCAGCGCGTCTTCGACAACCCCAAGATTGAAGTTCTCTGGAATTCCGTGGTGAGCGAGATTCACGGCGATTCCAAGCTGGAAGAGGTCGTTCTGACCGATACCGTTACTGGCGCTACCCGCGATATGAAGCTCGACGGACTGTTCATTGCTATCGGTTCTGATCCGCGTATCGAGATGGTTAAGGATCAGCTGGAGATTACCGATCAGAACACGATTGCGGTTCAGGGACGCTCATCAAAAACCTCTCTGCCCGGCGTTTTCGCCGCAGGCGACGTCATTGATCCAACCTACCGTCAGGCGATTATCGCCGCCGGTTCGGGTGCGGTAGCAGCACTCGACGCACAGCACTACCTCGAAAACCTTTAGTCAGGAGAATCAGATATGAGCAATGCAAAAGCAGTAACCGATGCCACCTTTAAGGCTGAGGTTCTGGATAATTCCAAGCCGGTAATCGTTGATTTCTGGGCCGAGTGGTGCGGTCCCTGCCGCATGGTCGCCCCGGTTCTCGATGAAATCGCCGCCGAATATGGCGAGAAGGTCGATGTCGTGAAGGTCAATGTCGAAGAGAGCGGCGACACCGCTATGAAATACGACATTACTTCTATTCCCGCGATCTACCTTTTCAAAGATGGGCAGGTTGTAAAGAAGAGCGTAGGCGCTCGTCCCAAACAGGCACTCATTGCTGATTTTGAGGAATACATCAAGTAGGTTTTCTTCAAGCCCTCATCCTCAAAAAACCCATAGAAGGTGGGATGTTTCACGTGAAACATCCCACCTTCTATCTTTATACCTGCCTCGTTTACAGGGCTACAAACACTTTATATACTTTTTGAGGTTGTATTTTAGATAAGAATATCTTATGAAGATACTATCCATGAATCTCTGTATGACTTCGGAATAGTTCTTCCTGTAACCATTTCATCGTGTCGAAAACATGGGATTTTAGCTCGTCTCTATAAATACCCTTATAATCCTCAATATCCAAAAAAGGATGCGCAGGCTTACAATTACCCTCAGCTCGGAGTTCGTTATTAGTCTCGTCCCACTCCACTCCCCTGCTCTGCTATATACACCGCTGCAAGCCCTACAAAGACTCATACACCTGTCTTTTAGAGCTCTGTGAGCTCTTCTTATCCGGAGACAATGGCAGATGGACAAGGTAAATAACCCGCCACGATGCTCACTAAACCAGATATACACGCCTTATACAAGGCTGGGGGTGGTGATGTTTCACGTGAAACATCACCACCCCCAGTAGATTATGCGGGTAAGGATTCTAAGCTATCGCATGGACTAAGAACCTTTGAAATCAGAATCCAGAACCCGAATAATACGGTTGAGATCCTCGACATTAGCAAACTCAATAGTCATCTTGCCCTTACGAGCACCGAGCGAAATCTTAACCGATGTATCCAATTTGTCGGCGAACGCATCTGCTATATAATCCAAACGCTCGTGATGCTTCTGTGGCTGCGGGGTCTTCCGCTCTTTCTCTGCCGGAGCTTCGCTCGCATGGGCAACAAGCTCCTCAACAGCACGCACAGAAAGCCCTTCATTCACGATCTTCTGAGCAATGGTCTCTATCTTTGCCTGATCGGTTAAAGTCAGCAGGGCGCGCGCATGCCCGGCAGCGATAACGCCTGCCGCTACCCTGCGCTGTACGAGAGGAGGAAGCCTAAGCAAACGAATCGTATTCGAAATCTGTGGACGAGAACGCCCAATACGCTTTGCAAGCTGCTCTTGGGTGGTACTGAACTCTTCCATAAGCTGCTGATATGCGGCCGCCTCTTCAATGGGATTCAGCTGGCTACGATGCAGGTTTTCCAGCAGGGCGTCTCGAAGCAGATCAATATCTTGCGTGTCACGGATAATGGCGGGGATAGTTTCTAGACCCGCAGCCTGGGTTGCGCGCCAACGCCGCTCGCCCATCACCAGCTCATATTTTTCGGCACCTTTCTCGCGTGAAGGGCGCACCACAATAGGCTGCAGAACACCAATCTCGCGAACCGAATGAATGAGCTCAGCCATGTCTTGTTCATCAAAATCAACGCGAGGCTGTTTGCGGTTCGGGTGAATATCAGAAACTTTGATTTCTGCGAATTGAGCTCCAGGAACGGGTACGAGGTTACTGCTCCCCTCTTCCCCAGCTTCTTTCGTTTCTTCACCAAAGAAGAAATCTACCGGGCGGCGTGTTAACGTCGTATTGCGAAGTGCCGCACCCATATCCATACGAGGTTTCTTCTTCTGAACTTCGCGAGGCTGAGACAATGTTTCACGTGAAACATCTGATTTCTGCTCAGAATGCGATGCGGACGAAGATGCAGATGAGACGTGTACGTTCTCTTCTTTTTTCTCCCCCACTTTCACGGCAGGGGCTTTAAGACTAGGCATCTTAGCCACAGAAGCCTTTTGCGGCTTCGATGGACCAGAAGTTTTCCGAGCCTCAGCAGAAGATTCCTGAGGTTTCGGTTCCGTAGACTTTTGCGACGAAGAGATGTGAACCTCTTGCTGTTCTGTGCGTTTCGTTGTCGCAGACGGTTCCTTCTTCGGGGCAGATTTTTTCTGCGGCTCCGGCTTTACGTTGCGAATTTTCGGGCGTTTTGCCGAGGATGCGGCGGCTTGTTCCTCCTGCTGAGGTTTGCGAGTCGCCGCTACCTTCTTCTCCGCCTCTTTCTCAGCAACATCGGAAGCAGTCACAACAGGCGTCGTATTATTGGGAATGAGAGCACCCAGTCCCCTTCCGAGACCCCGTCGCTTCTCTGCCATGTTTTTCCTTCCTCACACCAAATTTCCTACCGCTCTCATGCATGCCGATTACACTTCATATGAACCTTGCAGCACCGTAAAATCTGCGCTCAGAAAATTCGGTATTTCCCTAGATATAAATCTCAAAAAGTTTATTTATGGAGAATATCGGAGTCATTACCAATCCTGATATGCCGATATTCCAGAACATCCATATGCTCCGTATTTCTCCTTAGCGACGCGCAATTTCCTGCGCCGCTTCACGATAGGCCTGAGCACCGGTAGACGTTGGATCATAGCTAATAACGGTCTGTTGGTAGCTCGGTGCTTCCGAAATGCGTACAGAACGCGGAATCTTGGTCTGGAGAGTTTCCTTTGGGAAATGTTCCCGTACCTCTTCCGCTACCTGATACGCAAGATTGGTACGCCCATCGTACATGGTCAGCAGAATCGTACTAATCTCTAGATTGGAGTTCAGGTGTTTCTGAATCATCTGAATGTTCTTGAGCAGCTGGCTCAAGCCTTCCAGGGCATAGTATTCACACTGAATAGGAATCAGGATTTCCTCTGCCGCCACGAAAGCATTAACGGTCAGCAGTCCAAGACTCGGAGGACAGTCGATAAATACATAGTCGAGCCGTCCCATCCCCTGCTGGGCACGCCACTCAGTATAGTCCTCCAGAGCGTTTTTGAGGCGTTTCTCGCGTGCCACGACCGAAACAAGTTCAATCTCTGCTCCGGCAAGATCTATATTCGCGGGTGCGCACCACAGATTGTCGAGGTCAGGGCACTCCTGCACAATATCGGAAAGCGGAGTATCGTCAATCAAAGTGTTGTAAGTACTGGGAAGCTCCACGCCATGTTCAATACCGAGAGCCGTCGAAGCATTTCCCTGGGGGTCATTATCAATGACCAAAACGTTCATTCCCGCTTCTGCAAGGGCGGCCGCAATGTTCACGGCGGTACTCGTTTTACCGACTCCACCCTTCTGATTCGAGATGGTAAAGACGCGTGTATGTGGGGGCTTGGGCAGTAAAGGCGGCGTCGAGCCACCGGGGGTGATCGTCATATATCCTCCGCGCCTGATGCTGATGGTTGATGTGTCTTTCGCCAGATAAAGATACGCACACCATGTTTCACGTGAAACATTGAATAAAGAGCATCAAGGATGTTTCACGTGAAACACCGATGCTGTCTCCGGTCTGCGCGTTCCTCTTTAAGATTACCTGTCAAAACAGCGATATACCACGTACACCCTCGACAAGTTGTCTAGGATTCGTATTTTTTCACGAAAATTTATGATTTCATCCCCAAGTATTCACTCTCAGCACAGCATCATGAACCGATTATCAACCTCTCAACCAGGAAAATTTATACAAGTTCCATTACTCATTTTTAGTATTCCACATTCACGAAAAACTACGGTGCCCCGCCGAAAGTTCCCCTGCATCTCTCACTTACCACAAACTCTTTCTCCGGTATCAAATAAAGACCATAAGAAAAGGGGTTGAAGATACATCTGAGAATGTATCTTCAACCCCTATGAAGCTCGCAGCTTCAGAGTTTATCGAGACTAGAGTGTAACTCGCACAACGGTTGTGGGCTCATCCAGCAGCCCCTCCCCCGCCGTCAGAATTTCGGTCTCGCGAGCCCCGTAACGGTTGAGTTTCTTCTTAGCCTTCTTAATTTCCTCTCGTGCAGAGCGCCCCTTAAGAGCCAGAAGCTCACCGGTACCACGCAGAATCGGCAGGGTAATATCCACAAGACCCACCAGCGCAGATACGGCACGAGCAGTCACCACATCGGCATCGACCTGCCCGATAGCCTGCTCGGCACGCGAACGCAGAATTTTTACATTCTCAAGGCCTAGATCCTCAACCACTTCATGAAGCCATATCACGCGGCGCTCCAGAGGCTCTATGAGCGTGATCGCAAGGTCGGGGCGGGCAATAGCCAGACAAAGCCCCGGCAGACCCGCTCCAGAGCCTACATCCGCCACGGATGCACCTTCGGCAATATATTCCTGCACGGCGGCACAGTTGAGCACGTGACGAGCCCATAGGCGCGGTACCTCACGCGGACCAATGAGCCCGCGCTCAATCCCCGTCGTCGCCAAATGTTCCACATAGCGCTGTGCCAGAGGAAGACGATCACCAAAAATTGCGGTAGCGGCTACAAGGTCTTGACCTTCACAAGGAACCGTCATTTACGCCTCCGGAAGGGAAATCACCACATGGCGACGCGTGCCTTCGCCTTCGGATTCGCTGTAGAGTCCCTGTTCAGCAACCACATCGTGTACAACCTTGCGTTCATAGGCACCCAGTGGCTTCAGGTGGAAATCTTCGCCGGAGGCACGCACCTTCTCGACGGCGTCGAGGGCTATTTCGGTGAGCTGTTCTCGACGTTGTGCACGGTAACCCGCAATATCGAGAATAAGACGCGAACGGTTGCCGCTGGCGGCCAGAACCGATAGGCGCACGAGTTCCTGCAGAGCGTCTAAGACCTCACCGCGGCGACCAACAAGGTGGCGCAGGTCTTCGTTCCCATCGTCATCATTGACCACCGAGAGATAGATGCGCTGGTTGCGCACCTCAATATCAATATCTCCGTCAAGATCGACGATATCGAGAAGTTCTTCGAGGTAGTCAGCGGCGATATCCCCTTCTTCCTCAATCATGCTGATTTCGTCGATTTCTTCGACAGCCTCAGCTTCCGATGCGGTGCTTGGCGATTCTGCGGTTTCTTCAAATATTTCAGTCATGGTTTTCCTTGAATTTATCGATGCTGTGTTTAGTTGAGTTTCGGCTTATTCGAGTTTTTATTGCCCGATTTGTTCTGCCCGCCGCCTTTACGCTGCTGCTGTTTCTGGCGTTTCTTACTCATGGGCTGCTGACGCTGGCCCGCAGCGGCACGCTCACGCGCCTCCTCAAGCTCTTTTTCATGCTGTTCCTTGGTTTTCCCAACGGGGGGTAGACCTTTAGCGGCACGGCGTTCGTTGAGCTCCTTCTCAGCCTGGGAACCGGGAGTCGGGTTATTACGGATAACCCACCACTGCTGCCCGAGGGCCCAGAAGTTTGAGACGGTCCAGTAGTACATCACACCAAGAGGGAAGTTAATGCCCGTCACCGCGAAAATAACGGGGAAACCGTACATCATCATCTGTTGCTGACGGAATATTGGGGAGTTTTTGGCTGCCTCGGACATGTTCTTGGCACTGAGCTGTTTCTGAATGAAGAACTGGGTACCGCTCATGAGCAGAATCATGATGATGGCCTGGGCAACGGTAGCGGCATGGTTACCGTTGCCGGGGTTCATCATGGTCGAGAAGATAGGTGACCCAAAGATATAGGCTTCACTGAACTGTTTAACCAATTCTGCGGGAAGCAGCAGAATGCCTTCATTTTTAGCGGCTGCCCCGGAAACACCCATGAGCACCTGATAGAGACCGAGGAAAATTGGCATCTGCGCAATAATCGGTAAACAGGATGAGAAGGGGCTGGTGCCGTGCTTCTTAAATAGTGCCATCTGCTCCTGCGCCATAGCCTGGCGAGAAAGCTGATCTTTTTTACCCTTGTATTTGGCCTGCAGCTTTGCAAGATCGCCCTGCATGGCGTTCATACCGCGCATCGATTTAATTTGGCGCATAAATAGGGGAATGGTTACGGCACGCATCACGAGAGTCAGGCAGATAATACACAACACCCAGGTAAAGCCTGAAGACGGATCCATACCAATACTGGTAAAGATCGTGTGGAAGAACCACAGCACCGCAGACACGGCCAATTTAAAGGGCCAAAGGATCATGTCAAAAATGTTCACGGGAGTTTTTCTCCTTATGACTCGGCTAAGTCTTTGTAGGAATCTCGACAACCGTTAGTGGTTGTTCGAGTGAGTTTCTAGGGGATGGTTCAGGAGCATAATTTTAGGTTCCTGACCGGAGGCAAAGGTTCGTTTTCCGGGCGGGACAGGGTCGACTCCGCCGGTTGCCCAGGGATTACACCGCAGGATGCGCCGCACGGTCAGGCTGAGACCGCCGAGGGCTCCGTGAGTGGTGACCGCTTCTAACCCGTAGGCAGAGCAGGTCGGATAATACCGGCACACATCCCCATAGAGTGGGGATACGACTTTACGGTAAGCCTTAATAAGCCCAATCAGAATATTCTGCGGCAAGGTGTAGACCGCATGTAAAAAAGATACCGGATGCACAAACTCATGGGGCGCTTGTGCGAGGCGTTCATCGGGATCAAGCTGATGGGTGTGGGGATGGTGTGTGCTGCTGTGATGAGGGTGAAAACGCTCATCACATCGACGATGGTTCATAGTCCCCTCCCCCACGGTTTTCAACATTGCAGCGTTGATCTTGACGGTCAAGTTTTTTCAGGGAGGATTCTAGGGCACCTCGATAGTCTGCACGCAATTCTTCCCAGTTCGCTCCAGCGGATGCGGGAAGCGCCCGCACGGCAATATACAGTCCCTGCGGGTAGGCGCTAACGGTTGCGGCAGCGAGTTCACGCAAACGCCGTTTAACACGGTTACGAGTCACAGCATTTCCGACGGCTTTTGACACAATGAAACCTATCCGGGTTGTATTTCCGGGTTTTTGAGCCGTATATACAACTAAGTTCCGGCGCCCTGAGCGGGTACCGGAACGAAAAGCCGTGGAAAATTGGGAGCTGGTGCGCATCCGGTGCTGGATTGGCAGCACGTTTTCCTTCCCTGTAGTGGAAAACCCGCTAACACAAATGCGTTAGCGGGTTTTGCTGAGTTCTTTATGCCGAAAGCTTGGAACGACCCTTGGAACGACGGTTCGACAGGATAGAACGACCGGCACGAGTGCGCATACGAAGACGGAAACCGTGTTTCTTCGCACGACGGCGGTTATTCGGCTGGAAAGTACGTTTACTCATACTTATCTCCTTGGACACAAAATCCTACCCGCTGGCTAGGATTTCTAAGCTTTTTCGTGCCCGATGGTACCTCGACACTTCGAGGTAGGCGGTACACATACAACAGAACAACTTTAGAAGAGTCTATGCTACAAAGCAAGTTAATCCGCCCCACACATAACCCCAGGTTATCCCCAGGTTGTGGGGATTAGACTATCCACAGGTGTTCTCAACGAGCATTCAAAACATTATATCCACAGTTTTCCACATCCTTGATATACACTTAATTTCCTTGATATATCAAGGAAAAATAACGAAATTCAAGAATTTTTCAACCGTTTATCCTCAGGAAAGACACATTTTTTCCACATTGTGTATAACTCCTGTGGATAAGCTATTTATGATGTGTATAACCTACGGTAGAATCGGTACATATCTTTGTCATCTTTACGAGGGGAACCACTGATGAACGCTGAGCACACGCAGCTTCAGGAACGCTGGGAACAGGTCATAAGCATTCTGCAAGCAAATCCTGAGGTCTCTCAGCGTCTGCGTGGTTTTGTGAGTCTTGCGCAACCTCAGGCTTTCGTGGGAACCGTTCTTCTGATTGCCGTTCCCAGCGAACTAACCCGCAATATTTTTCAGTCTCAGCTCAAGGCGCCCTTCCAACAGGCTCTGACCACCGTTTTTGGTCCCGGTGTATCAGAGGCTTTCACGATTGATGAATCGCTTGCGCAAACATCTCAGACGGTTTCACCTTCGATACCGCAGATCGAAGATGATTCTCCTATGCCCCCGCTTCATGAGGTTGAGGCCGAGCTCCACACCCCTGTACCGCCTCATCAAACTGCGGATGTACCCGTTGCCGATGCACCGACAGCGTCACCGGTTGATCCCGCCATTTTTGCCGAGCGCCCGCAGAATTCTTCCCCCTCCCCCACCGAATTTTCCGAAGTACACACGCCTCATCACATGGATTCTGCCGTTTCCGCTCAACCGATTTCTTCTCCTGCAGAGACTGAGGATATTTCTTCCCCAGCCGCAGATACTCATACCGCTGTTTCTTCGGATTCCGGGTGGGATTCTTCGGCGCGTCTGAACCCAAATTACACCTTCGATACTTTTGTGATTGGTCAGTCTAACCGGTTTGCACACGCCGCAGCATTTGCTGTTTCTGAGTCTCCCGCCCAAGCCTATAACCCCCTCTTTATTTATGGCGATTCGGGGCTGGGTAAAACCCATCTCCTGCACGCGATCGGGCACTATGCCAAGCATCTTTTCCCGAGCTTGCGCGTGCGGTATGTAAATTCTGAGGAATTCACGAACGATTTCATCAATTCGATTCGTGACGATGAAGGGTCATCTTTCAAACAGATTTATCGCAATGTCGATATGCTTCTGATCGACGATATCCAGTTTTTGGCGGGTAAAGAACATACGCAGGAAGAGTTCTTTCATACTTTCAACGCCCTGCATAATCACCAAAAGCAGGTTGTGATTACCTCTGATCTGCCGCCAAAACAGCTCACCGGGTTTGCTGAACGTATGCGTTCGCGCTTCGAGTGGGGTCTGATTACCGATGTTCAGCCTCCCGAGTTGGAGACTCGTATCGCTATTTTGCGCAAGAAGGCACAGAGTGAATCGCTCAACGTTCCCGATGATGTGATGGAATATATCGCATCGCATATTACGGCGAATATCCGCGAGTTGGAGGGCGCGCTCATTCGTGTAACGGCATTCGCCTCGCTTAATAAGCAGCCCGTCGATGTTGCTTTAGCCGAAGTTGTGCTCAAGGATCTCATTACAGATGCGGGCGATACCGAAATTACCTCGGGACAAGTGCTGGCGACTACGGCTTCCTATTTCGATGTGACTCTAGAGGATCTGCGGTCAAAATCCCGCACTCGAACCCTCACAAATGCGCGTCAGATTGCCATGTACTTACTGCGTGAGCTTACGGATATGTCGTTGCCGCGCATCGGGCAGGAATTAGGCGGCCGCGACCACACAACGGTTATGCACGCGGTACGGAAGGTGGGGGCACAAATGGCTGAACGACGCACTACCTTTAACCAGGTCACCGATTTGACGAACAAAATCAAGCAGGATCAGCGTGAAAGCCGGTAGTTCCCCGGAATTTCAAGGTTTAAACAGCCTGTGGATAACATGTGCGTTAAACCGACGTGTTAAGTGGATATTAAGTGCATGATTATTCATAGTGTGTGGACGAAGATAGATGTATAAATATCCATACACAATACATCCTCAGAAACGCTAATTTTTGTCCACTTAATATCCACAGGGGTTTTCCTTGATTTTACAGGGAAATTCTGGTTTTTCCACGATATCCACAGGGGTTATTAACATTACTGTATTTTAAAGAAAACACCCTCACATAACATGAAGTGCACCCCCGCAGGTCCAATCGAACGCAGTATCCAACTGTCTTGACTACGGTGATAAGACAACAGCACCAGATTTTTGTAATTACAATTTCCATAACTTTCTGAAGCTGTCCTGCATGATCTGCCTTTCTAAAGATGTAATTACAAAATTTTCTAAACCCTCTGAGCGGAACTAACCTGTACCCTCTCCTTGACGAACCTGTATCCGGTAGGATGGATTATGCAGTTTTGCATAAACTACACACGCACGATGTCGGGTTCTCAATTCCATACGCATCCGTGAGCTCATCATCGTTGTTTTTCAAACCCGTTTGCTTCATCACCGAAAGGCTCTTTGATGAAATTTACCGTTGAACGTGACGTACTTGCCGAGGCGGTTGGCTGGACCGCACGCTCGCTACCTCTTCGTCCCACCTCTCCCGTGCTCAACGGCCTTCTCATCAAAGCTGAAAGTGGTGAAGTTTCTATTTCGAGCTTCGATCATGAAATCAGTGCGAAGCAGACGATCGAGGCGTCGGTAGAGCAGGAAGGAACCTGTTTAGTACCGGGTAAGATGCTTGCCGAAATTTGTCGCTCGCTGCCTAACGCAGACGTTGAGTTCGTGGCTAATGACTCCACAATCTTTATGACCTGTCGTTCCGCAAAGTTCCAGCTGGCGGGTATGCCGGTGGCGGACTATCCGGAGCTTCCCGAACTACCGCAGATTTCCGGTACCGTTGATGGCGCGGAATTCGCTAAGGCTGTCTCCCAGGTTCAGATTGCGGTTTCCAAAGACGAAACTTTGCCGTTGCTTACCGGTATTCGCCTGGAAATCTCCGGTTCAACCATGACTCTTCTTGCTACTGACCGGTATCGCCTAGCGATGCGCGAAATTACCTGGAATCCTGAGAACCCTGAAATTGAGGCTGCGGTTCTGCTCAAGGCCAAAACCATGACCGAGGTGGGGCGTACCCTCTCAAGCTCAGGAGAGCTTTCTATCGCACTTCCTGAAAATGGCGATCTTATCGGTTTTTCTGCGGGATCCCGCCGAACCACGAGTGTTCTCATGGACGGTCAGTACCCGAATCTTCGTGCCCTCTTCCCAACCGAAACCGCGGTTCATGCTGTGGTTCGTACATCAGATTTGGCGGAGGCGGCGCGCCGTATTTCCCTCGTGGCGGAACGTAACACTCCCCTGCGTCTACAGTTCACCGAAGACGGACAGGTCTCGATCGATGCCGGGCGTGGCGATGAGGCTCGCGCATCCGAATCGATGCCCGCACAGCTGGACGGTCACGAAATTACGGTGGCATACAACCCCACGTACCTTTCGGAGGGATTGGGAGCCTTTGATACCGATTTTGTACGTTTCTCCTTCACTGAGGCTCCTAAACCTGCTGTGCTCTCCGGTCAGGATGAACCGCTGAGTGAAGAAGATCTTAGCTACCGGTACCTGGTTCAGCCGATTCGCTTGCCCGCTAACTAATTGTGCGTTTCGGCGCCGGGGCATAGAAAATTAGAATAAACATTCATTTTTATAGAAGGGGGTATTGTGTATCTTGATCATCTTTCGCTTCTTGATTACCGCACCTACCCCCTTCTCAACCTACCGCTGAGCGCCGGAGTTACCGTTTTTTTAGGGCCTAACGGTGTTGGAAAAACCAATATTATTGAGGCTATAGACTACACCGCGAATCTTTCCTCGCACCGCGTAAGCCATGATGGTCCGCTCGTGCGGGTGGGCGCATCCCGAGCCTATATTCGTGTGCGCACGGTGCGCGGTTCACAACAAACTGTCACCGAATTCGAGATAGCACCCGGCGCGAGCAACCGGGTGCGCATCAATCGAGCCGCTCCCGTGCGCGCCCGTGAAGCCTTAGGGATTACGCGCACCGTGTTGTTCTCCCCCGAAGATTTGCAGCTCGTCAAGGGTGAACCCGCGGGACGACGCCGTTTTATTGATGATTTAGCGGTTTCGCTGCGACCCGTTGTTTCCGGGTACCGTCAGGAATACGAACGCATTTTGCGCCAGCGCAATTCGCTGTTGAAAACATTGCAGCGCCGCGGATCCTCAGCGGCAGACGATGAAAACGCGATGCACACCCTTGATGTGTGGTCGGAACAATTAGCGCAGCTAGGGGCACAGCTCCTCGCAGCACGATTTCGTGTTCTATGGCTTTTGCTTCCCCACTTGCGGCGCGCCTACGCCGGGCTTACCGACGGGTCAAAGGACATCTCATTCACCTACGATTCGACGGTTTTTCCGGAGATTACCGAGCGAGGACTCGAACATGTTTCGCGTATGAGCATCGACGACATTAAAGATGCGATGACGCAGCGCTTGCGCGAGCGCCGTACCGCCGAACTGGAACGCGGGGTAACTCTGGTAGGCCCGCATCGGGACGATATAACGCTGCTTTTGGGCGGGTTAGCTGTTAAACAATTTGCTTCCCATGGAGAAAGCTGGTCGGTTGCGCTTTCTTTGCGGTTGGCTTCCTGGTTTGTGCATCGTGCCGACGATGATTCCCCCGGGTCCTCCCCCATTCTTATTCTTGACGATGTTTTTGCCGAGCTAGATTCAGAACGGCGTCACCGTCTCGGTGCTTTAGTAGCCCAGGCAGAACAGGTTTTGCTCACCAGCGCCGTACTGAGCGATATTCCCGAGGAATTGGGGACGTACCGCTTAGTGCGGGTGAGTGCCGCTCACGCCGAATATGTGACTGAAACCATAGAAGCACCGCAGACTGAGGATTTGTCCTCATGAGCGAGAAACTCTGGGATGACGGTGAGGAAATAGGCACGCAAGCATCGAATCATGAAGAATCTTCGCTTGATCCCGAGCAAGAATACTATCGTGATGAGGTCGATGCCCCCGCCGCCATGGTAGAACGGATGCGCGCCGCCGCAGCCGCCCGCGGCGAGGGGCGACTCAACGCATTCTCGGCAAAGAAGATTCTTCGTGAATTTGGCTCTGCCATGAGCGCCGAACCGGGACAGCGGAAAACTCGCGCCCAGCGGGTCGATATGCGTGCGTTGGGCGGCTATACCGCCTCTGGAGAAGATTCTCGCGATCCTAAACCGCTTGACGGCGTGATCTCGTACCTGATTCGATCTCGCGGGTGGAAAGAACCCGTGGCGGTCTCCAGCGTCATGGCACGATGGAGTGAACTCGTTGGGCCCGAACTTGCCACGCACGCTAAACCCACGCGCTTTGAGAATGCCGTGGTCGATGTGCAATGCGATTCGACCGCGTGGGCAACGCAGCTTAGGCTCATGCGCAATCAGATTGTGCAGATGTTCGCGCGTGAGCTCGGCGAAGGCGTAGTGACGAACATCCGTATTTATGGGCCGAATAATGGGCGCTGGGCATCGCGCGGCCCTAAACGGGCACCGGGAGGTCGAGGGGTACGAGATACCTACGGATAACCCGCTTATTTGACACTTTTGCGTCATAAGGGCCTAAATCGCCGGAAACGAAGATAACGGTACGGTATATATCCCCCACCGCATACCGGGGTGAGTATGCTCAGAAAAGCCTTAGAAGGCTGTATATTCGAAATAAGCTGTTCCACGCCCTTCAAAATATGGGCGTAAAGTCGTGAAATTCGGTAGAATAGAAAAGAATATGCTGATGCTGCGCTCGTCGGGGTGCAGCGGTGATACATCACCGGGCATGAGATCTACCCCAAGGAGTTACGCACTCGTGACATCTGAACAACCCCATGAATACGGCGCATCTGACATTACCGTTTTGGAGGGTCTGGAAGCGGTTCGTAAACGTCCCGGTATGTATATCGGCTCGACAACCGAACGTGGTCTACACCATCTGGTCTACGAGGTGGTCGATAACTCCGTAGATGAGGCGCTCGCAGGCTACGCAAGCCATATTGAAGTTACAATTCAGGCCGATGGTGGCGTGCGCGTTCAAGATGATGGCCGCGGTATTCCCGTGGATGAGCATCCGACCGAGCATAAATCCACGGTCGAGGTCGTTATGACTGTTCTTCACGCTGGCGGTAAATTCGGCGGCGGCGGATATGCCGTTTCTGGTGGTTTGCACGGCGTGGGTATTTCTGTCGTTAATGCGCTCTCAAAAAAGGTTATAACCGAAGTCCACCGTCAGGGTTATTCCTGGCACATTTCTTTTGCTAACGGTGGTATTCCTGATGGTCCCCTGCGCCGCGGTAAAGCCTCTCA
The DNA here is from genome assembly GCF_001809525.1 of Rothia sp. HMSC064D08. NCBI lineage: Bacteria > Bacillati > Actinomycetota > Actinomycetes > Micrococcales > Micrococcaceae > Rothia > Rothia sp. HMSC064D08. Next base: position 32,674 of record NZ_KV797895.1, read on the forward strand.
GAAGACCGGTACTATTCAGACGTTCTACCCTGATCCCGAGATTTTTGAGACCGTTGAGTTTGATTTTGAGACTCTGCGTGCCAGGTTCCAGCAGATGGCGTTCCTGAACAAGGGATTGACAATTTCTCTCACCGATGAGCGTGACCAGTTTGAGGGGGGCGATGAGGTTGCCGAAGAAGAGGATGAAAAAGATAAAATTCTTCCCCTTAACCGTGTAGGCGCAAACTCCGAAGGGCACCGCACGGTCACCTATCGTTACGATAATGGTCTTTTCGACTACGTGCACTTCCTCAACGCGGGTTCAAAAACCGTTATTAACGAAGATATTATCTACTTTGAGGCTGAAGACACCGTGCGTCATATGGCGCTTGAGGTGGCTATGCAGTGGACCGGTTCTTATAAAGAATCGGTGCACTCCTATGCGAATACGATCAACACTCACGAAGGCGGTACTCATGAAGAGGGTTTCCGTGCTGCGTTGACGTCTCTGGTGAATCGTTATGCTCGCGAGAATAAACTGCTCCGTGATAAAGACGATAACCTCACCGGTGAAGACGTGCGTGAGGGTCTGACCGCGGTTATTTCGATTAAGATTTCCGAGCCGCAGTTCGAAGGGCAAACAAAGACAAAGCTCGGTAACTCCGAAGCAAAATCCTTTACCCAGCGCGAGATTAACGATCATATGGCCGATTGGTTCGATCGTAACCCCGCCGTCGCCAAGGATGTGGTGCGCCGTGCTATTACGGCGGCACAGGCACGTATGGCGGCACGTAAAGCGCGAGAAACGACTCGGCGTAAGGGTCTGCTGGAAACCAGCTCCATGCCCGGTAAACTCAAGGACTGCGCCTCAAAGGACCCGTCGATCTCCGAAATTTATCTGGTGGAGGGTGACTCCGCTGGTGGTTCGGCGGTGCAGGGGCGCGATCCAAATAGCCAAGCTATTTTGCCGCTGCGCGGTAAGATCCTCAACGTGGAGCGTGCCCGTCTTGACCGAGCGCTTTCCAATGCTGAGATTCAGGCTATGATTACGGCCTTCGGCACCGGTATTGGCGATGATTTCGACCTGGAGAAGGCTCGCTACCACAAGATCGTTCTCATGGCTGATGCCGATGTGGACGGTCAACATATCACCACCCTGCTGCTGACCCTGCTCTTCCGCTTTATGCGCCCGCTCATCGAAGCCGGATATGTGTATTTGGCACAGCCTCCGCTGTATCGCATCAAGTGGTCAAATGCCCCGCATGATTATGTGTTCTCTGATGCCGAGCGAGATGAGGCTTTGGCACGCGGCCAGGTAAAGAATCAGCGTCTACCCAAAGACAACGGCATTCAGCGTTATAAGGGCCTGGGCGAGATGGACTACACCGAACTGTGGGATACCACGATGGATCCGCAGCGTCGTACCCTGCTTCAGGTGAAGATGGAAGATGCCGCTGCAGCCGATCAGATCTTCTCGGTTCTGATGGGCGAAGATGTGGAAGCCCGCCGCGACTTTATTCAGCAGAACGCCAAAGACATTCGATTCCTCGATATCTAAAGGGTTTGGCATATAGCCAGTTGGCTATATTTCCCAAACGGAATATAAGCGAGAGAGTCACAGAGGAACGGAACAACTATGAGTGAAGAACACCAAAGCGAAAACCCAGATATCGATATCGAGGTCGCCACTAACCGCGGTGAGATTCTGATCGATAATCCCCACGGTAATATTGAGCAGATCGACCTGCAGACCGAGATGCAGCGTTCTTATCTGGATTACGCGATGGCGGTTATTATCGGTCGTGCCCTACCGGATGTACGCGACGGTCTTAAACCGGTACATCGTCGCGTGATCTATGGAATGTACGACGGCGGTTATCGCCCCGACCGTGCTTTCAATAAATGCGCCCGCATCGTTGGCGATGTGATGGGTCAATTCCACCCTCACGGCGACAGGGCTATTTACGATGCACTAGTACGTTTAATTCAGGGTTGGACGATGCGCTATCCCCTGGCGCTCGGTCAGGGTAACTTCGGTTCCCCCGGTAATGACGGCGCTGCGGCTCCGCGTTATACCGAGACGAAGATGGCACCTATCGCCTTGGAGATGGTACGTGACATCAACGAAGATACCGTCGATTTCCAGCCTAACTATGACGGTAAATCGCTTGAACCCACGGTACTGCCAGCGCGCATCCCGAACCTGTTGATCAACGGGTCTTCGGGTATCGCCGTGGGTATGGCAACCAATATTCCCCCACATAACCTGCGTGAAGTTGCCGCAGGTGTGGAATGGTTCCTTAAGAACCCGAACGCCACGAATGAAGAGCTTCTGGGTGCTCTTATGGAACGTATTAAGGGACCGGACTTCCCCACCGGTGCCACCATTTTGGGTACTAAGGGCATTGAGGATGCTTACCGCACCGGCCGCGGTTCCATTACGATGCGCGCAGTCGTCAATGTCGAAGAGATCCACGGGCGCACTTGCCTTGTGGTGACCGAGCTGCCATACCAGGCAAACCCTGATAACCTGGCGATTAAGATTGCCGACCTGATTAAGGAAGGTAAAGTCACCGGAATTTCCGACCTGCGTGATGAAACCTCAGGCCGTACCGGTCAGCGCCTCGTGATCGTGCTCAAACGCGATGCCGTGCCCAAGGTTGTACTCAACAACCTGTATAAGCACACCCAGCTGCAGGAGAACTTCTCCGCCAATATGCTGGCGATTGTAGATGGCGTTCCGCGCACTCTCTCGCTTGATGCCTTCATCCGCCACTGGGTAAACCACCAGATGGATGTGATTGTGCGTCGTACTCGGTACCGTTTGCGTCAGGCTGAGGAAGAAGCACATATTCTGCGCGGTCTGCTCAAGGCTCTGGACGCTCTGGATGAGGTTATTGCGCTTATCCGCCGCTCCCCCACAGCCGATGAAGCTCGTTCGGCCTTGATGGACTTCCTGGATATTGATGAAGCGCAGGCTCAGGCAATTCTGAATATGCAGCTTCGTCGTCTAGCGGCTCTGGAACGCCAGAAGATTCAGGATCGCCACGATGAGCTGCAGCGCCTCATTTCGGAATATAACGCGATTATTGCCTCTGAAGATCGCCAGCGCGAGATTATTTCCGAGGAACTAGGCGAGATTGTGAATCGCTATGGCGATGATCGCCGTACCGAGATTCTGCGCGGTTTCAACGGTGATATGTCGATGGAAGACCTTATTCCTGAGGAAGAAGTCGTCGTAACGATTACCCGCGGCGGATACATCAAACGCACCCGCAGCGACCAGTACCGCAGCCAACATCGCGGCGGTAAGGGTATTCGAGGCGCTCAGCTGCGCGGCGACGATGTTGTGGAGCACTTCTTCGTGACCACCACGCACAGCTGGATTCTGTTCTTCACTAACTTGGGGCGCGTATACCGCACCAAGGGCTATGAATTGCAAGAGGCTGGGCGTGATGCCAAGGGACAGCATTTGGCAAACCTTCTGGAATTCCAGCCGGATGAGCATATTGCCCAGGTCATGGATCTGAAGACCTATGAGGATGCCGAGTACCTGGTTCTTGCCACGAAGGGCGGATTGGTCAAGAAATCTCGCCTGAGCGACTATGATACGAACCGTACCGCCGGTCTAATCGCGATTAACCTGCGTGATGATGACGAAGTGGTCTCTGCATTCCTCGTCTCCCCCGAAGATGATATTCTGCTGATCTCGCGCAATGGTATGTCGCTGCGCTTCCACGCTAACAATGAGTCTCTGCGTCCTATGGGGCGTTCGACTTCGGGCGTGACCGGTATGAAGTTCCGTGACGGTGATGAACTGATCTCGGCACAGGTTGTTATCCCTGAGTCCTTCGTGTTCGTAGTGACCGAGGGCGGATACGCTAAGCGTACTCACGTTGAGGGATATCGCGTTCAGGGTCGTAACGGTTTCGGTATTAAGGTTGCTAAGCTTGTGGAAGGTCGTGGCGCTCTTGTGGGTGGCCTGATCGTATCTGAGAACGATGAGGTGCTCGTTGTGATGCAGAGCGGTAAGGTTGTTCGCACCAATGTGAGCGAAGTTCCTGCCAAGGGACGCGACACTATGGGTGTTATCTTTGCGAAGCCGGGTAAGGGCGATAGCATTATTGGTATTGCTCGTAACCAAGATCGCCAGCTAGATGAACAGAAAGAAGACGACGCTGAGGTGGAAGCCACAGAAGAATCTGTGATAAATTCCGAGGTGGTGGATACGCAAGAAAATAAGCCAACCACCGCATCCACCGATGTAGACGGAGGTAACTAATGAGCGCAAACCCACAGGGGTCGGCTCCAGGAAAACAAACGGCACCCGCAGCACAGGGAACCCCTGCGGGCGGTACGAATGCTTCTAACCGGCAAAGCAACGCATCTAAGCCTGGTGGTTCATCACAGCAGCGTTCTGCGAAGCGTCCCGCCAATGGTGCGCGCCCTAAAAACAAGGGACAACGACGCCAGTCTATCCGCCCGGTTCCACGCTCGCGTATTCGCCGCGCTCGTCTGGTAGTTCAGCGAATTGATACCTGGTCGGTTGCGAAGATGGTCTTCCTGCTCTCTATGGCTCTGGGCATTGTGACCATTGTGGCTTCGGTAATCCTCTGGCTTTTCTTGCAGGCCTCGGGTGCTTTTACCGGCGTGAACCAGATCTTAACCTCCATGGGTACCGGTAACACCAATATTGATATTACCCAGATGGTCAATATCGGTCAGGTGGCTTTGGCAACGACTATTCTGTCGGTCATTAACACCGTTATCTTTACGCTTTTGAGTATGATCGGCGCAATTTTGTATAACTTGGCCGCTAAGCTCGTGGGTGGTATTACGCTGACCCTCAGTGACGAATCATAAGATAGTCCTGAGTATCTAAGACCGCCGTCTTTGTGCGTTATCGACCGGGGTGAGTATCGGAGTGATACTCCCCCCGGTTTTCTGGTTTTATGGGGATTCTGTCTGTGTTGTAATGCACATCTAAGAGATTTGGCAACAGGGTAAAACATCTGTATAGTTATATTTCGTTCTTGCGGAGAATTCCGCCGGAATGGGAGGGCGTATAGCTCAGGCGGTTAGAGCGCTTCGCTGATAACGAAGAGGTCCCAAGTTCAAGTCTTGGTACGCCCACTCTCCATGACGAAAGGTTGCTATGAAAAAGCTCTTTGTTCTTGCGGCTGTCTCGATCGTGGCATTTCTGGGCTTCAAAAAGGTTCAGTCGCAGCAGGTCCGTCAGGCCTGGCAGGAATCTACAGATTCCATTTAGAACTTCATAGCGATTTTCCGCTAATGCGGGGGCGTGGCGCAATTGGTAGCGCATCTGCTTTGCAAGCAGAGGGTTAGGGGTTCGAGTCCCCTCGCCTCCACGTTTCGGTGATTATAGTGAGAGGGAAACGCCTGGTTCCATTCCGAACCCAGTAGCTAAGCCTCTTTGCGCTGATGGTACTGCACTTTGATGGGTGTGGGAGAGTAGGTTGTCGCCGGACTAGTTTTAGAAAAGGACCCCGAGCATAGAACTCGGGGTCCTTCGTTTTATCACCAAAATGCCGCTGAATTCTCTCGAATATGTAGTGTTCCTAGATAGAATTACAAACCTTATAATCGCGCTGCGTCATAAATCCTCGCATCTACATGAACAGTAGATGAACACGTGTTATACATGAGGAGACCTGCTGTTGGGGAGAATCTTAGGAAACGCTATAAACCACAGAAAACCATGGAAGAGACTCGTGGTATACAGTGGATTTATTATTCGTATATCCTTTATTTCTCGGGTTTTTAGGTCAAGATGAGGCATTGTAGCCCACAGGCATTGTGTTGGTTTATGTTGTTTTAAGTGTTATTTCGTTTCGGGGAAGAATACTTTAGATTTTACGCGAGACATTCCATAATCAAAATGTGACTACTGAACTTATCATCCTCGTGATTGTGGTGTTGACGGCACTAGCCTTCGACTTCACAAACGGCTTTCACGATACCGGAAACGCGATGGCGACCTCCATCGCTACCGGTGCGCTTAAGCCTAAGACAGCGGTGGCGTTGTCAGCATCGCTGAACCTAGTGGGTGCCTTTCTATCCGTTGAGGTTGCTAAAACCGTCGGTAAAGGGCTGGTAAACCTTGACAGGATTGATATCAGTACCAACGGCGCCGATCTTATGTTGATCGTCTTTACCGGCCTTGTAGGCGGTATTCTCTGGAATGTGCTGACCTGGCTTTTTGGGCTTCCCTCCAGTTCTTCCCACGCTCTTTTCGGCGGTTTGATCGGCTCCGCGCTCGCCGCTATGGGGCTCAATGGTGTGCAGTGGGAAGGCGTTGTTTCCAAGATCGTAATTCCCGCCGTGATGTCCCCGGTTGTGGCGGCTCTTGTTTCTACGGTGGGTACATGGCTGGTCTACCGCGTCGCCTCGCCGGTATCTGATGATAAGAAGACCAACGGATTCCGTTGGGGTCAGGTGGGTACCGCATCCCTTATGTCCTTGGCGCACGGCACCAACGATGCGCAGAAAACTATGGGCGTGATCTTCCTAGCCCTAGTTGCTTCCGGTACCGTAAAAGACGACGATGCTATCCCGTTCTGGGTCAAAGCATCCTGTGCCATAGCCATTGCCTTGGGTACCTACCTGGGTGGCTGGCGCATTATCCGCACCCTAGGCAAGGGCATTGTGGAAGTTGATACCCCGCAGGGCGTAGCCGCCGACGGAGCCTCCGCAGCAATTATTCTGACCTCTTCGCACTTTGGCATGGCACTTTCGACCACCCATGTTGCTACCGGCTCAATTCTGGGTACCGGTTTGGGTCGTAAAGGTGCAGAAGTACGCTGGGGTGTTGCCGGGCGTATGGTGATCGCCTGGGTTATTACTCTTCCCGCCGCTGCCGCTATCGGTGCTATTACGTGGCTGATTGGTACGGGACTGAATAACCTGACGAACACTCATCACGTGGGCGAGTTGGTTGTCTTCTTGATCCTGCTGGCCTTTAGTATCTGGATGTGGCGCCATTCCCAGAAGGATGCTGTGGACGCATCGAACGTAACCGCCGACTGGAACGACACCAAGGGTGGGGAGACTGAGAAGACTCAGGACGAAACTCTTGAGAGTCGCCAAAGCGATAATCAAGACATTCCTGAATTACCCTCTCCGGCACGTGAAAAGGCGGGTGCATAATGTCTCTTTTCGAATTGTTTGAAAAGATCGTCCCTGTTGTTCTTGCTGGGCTTTTCTTAGGTGCCGGTTTGCCAGCACTCTATGCCTTTGGAATGCGCTTGCTGGCGGGGGATACCGAGTACACGGCAGACGGTAAACTCATCGAGATTCAACCTCCTAGTCGCGGTTCAAAGATTGCCGCGAGCGTTGTATTTGCTATCATCATAGGAATTGTGTTTATTGGCATTCTGTGGGTCGCCAAAGATTTCATCTTCCATACTTTTGGGTGGAATATCTTTGGTGTGACCGGTGGAGGTCACTAAATACATGCTTGAAGATAGATATGATGAACGTATAGAGGAGGTATCCGATGCCGGATAAAAACATCATCTCGCGTGTTGTTGACTGGCTCAGTGTCGGTTACCCGAAGGACGTTCCTGTTCAAGACCGTGCAGCGGTTATGGCAATTTTGAAAATGCGTTTGACTGATGAACAGCTTCAAGAAGTTGTGCGTCGTCTTATGCAGTCGCGTGCCGCTCGCGGCGAGGCGTATGTAAGTGACCAACGCATTAACGAATACATTCGTCGTGTGGTAGACCATACACCAACCCCTCAAGATATTGACCGAGTCGCCAAAATTTTAGGTGCACACGGTTTCTTAATATCGGAGACTCACGTAAATGACGGTACTGAGATCGAGGGGCATCCTGAATATGTCACCTATGATGACCCCACTACCGGGGAAATCCGTATTGCCGAACTTGCGGCAGCCGATGTGACACTCCAGAACGAGGCACTTGAACAAAATAACGCCGGGCAGCATGAAGAAGAGACTCAAAAAGCTGAATCTGCCTAGGATAATCCGAAGACAAAGCTGTGGGGCAAGAATTGCAGTAATTCTTGCCCCACAGCTTTAAGTGTTTATGGCGCGCGTACTAATCTGCCTGAACGTAATCTCATGTGATGTGAAGCGGATGAGACAGTCCTGATGAGTTCTTCTGCGACGGTATTGGGTATTCTGGGAGTAGAGATAAAAACGTAGAATCTCACTCACCGGTGAAAGGAATATCGTAATGTCGCAGAACGCGGAAAATAACGATGTTGCACACAAAGATGCTCAGTCTAGCGGATGGAAAAAATATGTTCCTCAGCGCGTGAATTCTCTGAGCAGGCGCTCGCTTTTGCTGACGGCGGGATGCATCGTGGCTGCCGACGTTGTTGCGATGATGCCCCAGTTTGCCCGTGCTGGAATATTAGGCGATGAGGCGGCGGCGACTGTTTCGCGGAGGAAACAGCTTGAAAAATGGGAGCGCGATATTCGAGAGAATATTGACGGAACCTATCTCAAGGTCGAAGAATTTACGATTCAGGGTCGGAACAAGGACGATAACTCCGAGGATAATCTTGAACTTGTTGGGCGTATCTCGATAACGAGTCGTGGGCGACAAGATTCTGCCGGTACCGCACGTGCTCTTTCGGCCTTGTGGGAATATGGACACCCCGAGTCCATTACTCTTGAACCCTCGGATAATGAAGCAGCTATGACCATTCCTGCCCCACAAGGAATATCCGAAGCTGAGTGGGGAACAATTCTTGGGGTTTCAGTACCTCGCTATGCCGTTGATACGTTGAGCATTCAAAAAGACAACGATTCGAATACCCTTGACGTCGATGCAAGCCTCACGAAGGGCGCATGGAACAAGATCAAGGAAAATCTGCGAACCCTGCAAAACGCGCAGTTCTCGCAGGGAATGCGAGTGCAATATACCGTACAGCGCAATAAACTTCAGGTTCCTTCGGGTGCTACTGCGGATATTTCAATTCAGGTTTTGGGTGCCGAGCGTTTGAATCTGATAACTATGGCGCTTCAGGATGCTATGGAGACCCAGGAATTCAATAACTTGAAGAGCTTCACGGCACGTTGGATAGACGATACCTCAGGAAAAAGCAGCAGCCGTAAGTCGGGGGAGAAGGACAGTCTGATTATTGTTATTGATGGAAATCCCGAAGACCTCGTCGATGTGGCTCAAACGTATATGCGTGAACAGAGGGTTACGCTGGAGGGGCTCAAAGAAATGCACATTCGTGTGAAGGAAACAATTTTTAGGGGTCTGTAAATCTTGTGATGTACTTCTCATCAGAAACGCTCTGCTGGATTTGCTTACGTTATAAAAAGTAGTTTATAGTAGTAGAGCACCGCGGGGGCGTGGCGCAATTGGTAGCGCATCTGCTTTGCAAGCAGAGGGTTAGGGGTTCGAGTCCCCTCGCCTCCACGTTTCGGTGATTATAGTGAGAGGGAAACGCCTGGTTCCATTCCGAACCCAGTAGCTAAGCCTCTTTGCGCTGATGGTACTGCACTTTGATGGGTGTGGGAGAGTAGGTTGTCGCCGGACTAGTTTTCCGAAGAGGCCTCAGACATGACGTCTGAGGCCTCTTTGCTTTGTTATATCTGCCTACTTGCTGCATATATAAAACGGGCTAATGGTCAGAATGCATGTCTGCACGATACCGAACCTACTAGCCTTCTGCTGTGCATATGACTTATCCTTGTCGAAATAGTCTTCTTCACCAGATAATTCAGCAGACTCTATCTGCTGCGGCGCTGAATATTCAGCCCAATATCCGTCCAATGATGCTTTTGGCGCCGCCCTCTGTGATCTAAGTGATCTAACCGTGATAGGTGTTAACAGTGGGATAGAAGCTCTGCCCGGGCGATAGGAGCACCTTGATGACCGATATGACGAAAAAGGATAACGATATTTCCCGCGTGGCTTCAGGTCTTATGACCGTGGCCGTTATGGCACTGGTTATCATCGGCTGGGTAGCCGCAGTTGCCACCTCGGACGATACCGGGATCGCCAAGTTGGAACCGTGGTGGCGAGGACTATCCGCCATTTTCTTCCTGATGGCTTTACTGTGGACCGCCCACTTCTTTCTGCCACGCCGTATTCCCTTGACCGCCTCGGTAATCTTGGCAGCTGTATCCGCGATGATCACGGGTTTTGGCGTCGCATTCTTTCGACCTTTCGGCTGGGGAGATCTCCTCTGGTTGGTATCGGCTCTCTTCGCCTCGATTGCCATCTTGAAGCTTCTAGAACCCACTGGACATACACAGTGAACTACGTGTTTGCACGTTGGTTTGGCATCAGACTTATATGACCTCGTTAGAGGAACCTTAAAACAGAAAAGCCATCTTCCGCGATCCACCCTGTAGAACAGGGGAATCAAGAAAATGGCTTTTCGGATATGGGGAGAGGGGTAACTAGGCGCTCTTCCAGGGGTCTTCAACCGGACGGGCCGCGTTGTAGGCGGCAACGCCTCCAATACCCAGCGCAAGAACCAGACCCACCAGGGCTAGACCCTTACGGGGGCGCTTACCGCCGTTTCGCTCGATGCGTGCCAGCTCTTTATGAGCCTTGCGTGCGGTTTTCGAGGCGGTTTTGCGAGCCTTCTTCATGGCTTTTTTCTTGCCGGTGAGCTTCTCAGCAAACATATCTGCGTGCCCGGGGATATTCAGGTCATCGGCCTTCTCTGCCATGGCCATAGCGGCGACGACAGCCGAATTCTTCGCGGCTTTACGAGCCTTGCGCTTTTTGCAGAACATCGTGAACCTCCATTAGTCATACCGCAATACCTCACGTACGCGGGTAAATGTTCACCTCTCAGCATAAGGAATTACCCTGAAAAATGCTTGTTGAAACCCTCACCTCAGCTAAAAATACTGATAAACCGCCCGTGTTTTCTCAGCAGGCTAAATTTAACGTGACGCCGTGATAGCGCGGCTTCTAGCGCATCATAGAGACAACATGACAAAATAGACCTATGACTAATGCAACAGCTCAAGCAACTATTCACACCAACTACGGTGATATCGTCGTTGATCTCTTTGGCAACCATGCACCGCTGACCGTTGAGAACTTTATCGGTCTGGCAGACGGTTCTAAAGAGTGGAAGCACCCCCGCAGCGGCGAGGTCATGAACACTCCGCTCTACAAAGATGTGGTGTTCCACCGTATTATCAAGGACTTCATGATTCAAGGCGGTGACCCTCTCGGCATGGGTATTGGCGGCCCCGGCTACCAGTTCAAGGACGAGATTCACCCCGAGCTTTCTTTCTCTAAGCCCTACCTGCTCGCAATGGCGAACGCAGGCCCCGGCACCAACGGATCACAGTTCTTCATTACCACGGCAGAGACTCCTTGGCTGAACGGTCGCCACACCATCTTCGGTGAGGTTGCTGACGAGGATTCAAAGAAGGTTGTAGACGCTATTGAAAGCGTTGAAACCGGTGCACAGGATCGCCCGGTGAAGGATGTCGTTATCTCTTCAATCGACATCAAGAAACTCTAATTTCGTGCTGGGAAAGGACCCGCCTGGGCAACCGGGACGGGTCCTTCACCGTATCTGCGTTCTTCTCGTATCCATGAGCCAAACCACGGGAACCGAGGGACTGAGTAAGAGCGTATGAAAGGAAAAACGTGGACTACTCATCTAATCCACAGCAAAATAGCTCTCAGACGGAGCCCACCTGCCCGCGGCATTCCGACCGTGTGAGCTATGCACGGTGTAAACGGTGCATGCGTCCCGCCTGCGGGGAATGCCAAATTAATCTGGATGTCGGGATGATCTGTCCTGACTGCTACCGAGAGCTATATGGACGCCAATATCAGGCGCGCGCACCGCGCAGGTTCGTTCCCTACGTAACTTACACCCTGATCGGGATTAACGTAGTGGTATATCTGCTTCAGCTCATCATCCCGCAGTACTGGGTGTATTCCATGTTTGCCCTGAAATGGGACTACACCGAATTTACGGGGGAGTACTATCGTGTGCTGACCAGTGGTTTCTTGCACTCACAGAACGATTACTCACATATTGTGATGAATATGCTCTCCCTCTATATCTTTGGTATTGCCCTTGAACAGATGATGGGATGGTGGCGGTACCTGCTCGTATATCTGCTCTCCATCGTAGGCGGTTCTTTTGGCGTGCTTCTTCTGGATGATCCAACGGCGGAGGTTGTGGGCGCATCCGGCGGTATTTTCGGGCTGATCGGTGCCTACCTGGTGATTATGGTGGTTCTGCGCGAACGGGATAATATACGGGCCCTCATGATTATGATCGCTGTGAACGTTGCCTTTGGCTTCCTCGTTCCCGGGATTTCCTGGCAGGCTCACGCGGGCGGTTTTGTGATCGGTGCTCTTGCTACGGCTGCGCTTTTAGCACCTCAGATTATTCAGCGAACACGAAGTATCCAAAGGTAACGCTCGAAAAACCTGTGGATAACTAATTTTCGGTGGGCCGCAGCATCCCAATTTTCCCCGTGGGGACAGGGTGGGATACGGTGGTCCACCGATTGCTTTAAAACACAGAAAAACACCTGTATTTTTTGATTATCCACATGAGTTTTCCACACTGTGAATAACTACAGTGATGTAATTTCACATTTGTTAGTACCCCGTAAATACCTGTGGATAGAAGGCTTTATCATCTCGAAATTACAGGCATGTAAGGTTTTCCCCATGTTTATCCCCACCTGTGGAAAACTTAAAACCCAGGATGTGTAATTACAAAAAACGGGTGCAGCTCGATCAACGAACTGCACCCAGAGGAACGCTTGTACGGACTAGTTCGCCTGCGCCTCAGCCTGAGCAATGTCATCGGGGCTAAGCGTGACGCCCGTATACAGCCGGAATTGTTCAGCCGCCTGCAGAGCAATCACCTCGCCGCCCGTGATAACCTCACGACCGGCAGTGCGAGCGGCACGAATCAGCGGGGTTTCCACAGGCATCGCCACAACATCGAATACCACCGACGCCGCCTCGATCGTGGGTTGCGGGTACGCCAGCTGCTCGCTCTCGGCACCGCCAGACATACCGATCGGGGTAACATTCACAATCACTGGAGCGGTAAGATCGCCGGGTTCAGGCGCCCACGCATACCCGTACCTGTGTGCGAGCGCCGTGCCTGCATCCTCATTACGAGCGATAATAGTGCCCGCCCGGAACCCAGCATCGTAGAAGGCACCCGCAACGGCCGCCGCCATGCCGCCTGAACCGCGCAGAAGAAACGGCAGCTTAGGATCAACAGTATGCGATTTCAGCAAGGAAGCTACTGCAATCACGTCGGTATTGTAGGCGTGCAGGTACCCGTCCGTATTGACGATAGTATTGACCGCCCCAATGACCTGCGCCGAATGATCGACCTCGTCCATGAGCGGAATAACCGCCTGTTTGAAGGGCATAGAAACGGAACATCCGCGAATACCCAGGGCGCGCACACCCGCGATAGCACCCTCAATATCCGTGGTAGTCATCGCCTTATACAGGTAATCAAGGCCGTGTTTCTCGTACAGATAATTGTGGAACTTGATGCCGTGGTTTGACGGTCGTCCAGACAGGGAAATGCAAAGGGTCGTATCACGGTTCAGTGGTGGACGCGGCATAGGGGAGTCCTTCGGTGGTTTAGGAAAGAGTGTTGCGAATGAGAGTTGCGGCTTTTTCGCGGGTTTGTCGGTCAGCCACCACGAAATGCATATCGCCGGTATCGAGCGTGGGAACAACCGCGTTGCCGTCGTTGAGGCTCTTCACATGGGCCTCCGCCTGAGGATCCTCCCAAATATTAACCCAGGTTGCGTGATTACCCAGATCGCCTAACGACGAATCGAGGCGCTCGCAGAAGGGGCATCCAGGGCGCCAATAGATGACGACTCCGCCGTCTTCCTGAACTTTGCGTGCGTCTTCTTGGGTTGCTTGCTGACGTTCGAGCATTTTGATCTCCAAAGGTATAACACAATAGGGAACCCGCCGCGGTTACTGTGACCCATCGGGGTAAAGCAACAGACTGCATGCGGGCTGTCTAACACTACAAAAACAGAGCGTTTGAGACAATAATTCCAGCATAGGCGAAAGAATCATGAATCTGCTGGTAAAGGCCTTCGAATACAGAAAAATTCCCCGCATCATGAAAATGAATGCGGGGAATTCTTGAAGACTAGAGTCTTACTTACCGAACTTATCGGTAATCTTCTGGACGTTCTCATTGACGACCTCTTCGGCCTTCGAGGTGTGCTCGTCGTTGACGACTTCCTTACCTGCCTTGTCGTTAACGAGGTTCTTTGCCTTGTCGATGCCCTGCTCGACGATGTTCTTCGGATCGAAACCCATAAGACTCTCCTTTATTTTGGGTGACTGGTTGAAACACAGTGTAGAGGTTGTACAGAGTATAAACAACCCTCGAAATATCATGACATGAGTTAGGGTGAAATTTATCTAAAGTTCTCCGAGAGCCAATCACAATCCGCAGGAAAACCGGTAACCATTGGCAGAAAACGAGGCTCGGCGTACCCGTGTTCGGCGTATGCTTGGGCGATCGCCTGAGCTGTTTCCTCAAGTCGGGATGTTTTAACAAGAGCCATCACGGCGCCGCCGAAACCGCCTCCAACGATGCGCGCCCCTAAGGCCCCGTGTGCCAGGCAGGCTTCAACCGCAGCGTCGATCTCTGGGCGGGAAACGCGAAGCTCGTCGCGCATCGAAATAAAGGACTCGGTAAAGATGCGCCCGGCCTCTTCAAAAGCCCGATACCCCAGCTCATCCGCATGTTTGAGCAGGTAGCTGGCGCGCCCCACCAGCGTCATATCGTGAAACGCATGGCGGACCCAACCGCGCGGGAAAGTTGCCGGACCCTCACGTTCTTCCAACGCTGTTAGAGAACGATTAACCGAAGAATCTACCAGTTCCAAACGCCACTCTTTAGCCTCGCGCTCATCGTGGTGTGCACACGTAAGATCTTCGGGAAGAGCATCACGCAGATAGGTGAGACCAAGAGCTTGCACACACGATTCAGAGGCGGCACGCCGGGCGGCAAAACCATTATGTGCCAGCGCGTGCGGGGTATTCGTATCAACAACAAGAAAACTTAGCCCGTGCTTCTGCAGGTTCAGATGAATAGGGTCTATCGAAAAATCACGGAAATCGACGACCAAAGCTTGACCTGGCTTTGACCGCAGCGACGCTGTCTGATCGAGCCCGCCGGTATGGGCACCCGCAACTTTATTCTCTGCGGTGATGCATACCTGCGCTAAGCGAGCCCGGAGTGCATCGTTATCGGGGGAGCGGTCGGAAGGAACCGCATCGGTATCCGGGCAACCGGGGCGCAGCGGGCAGGAAAGGTCAAGAAGCGCCAGTGCTGTGGAGCATTCTAAAGCGGCGGACGAAGAAAGCCCCCCTCCCACGGGAACCCGCGAGTTAATGAGCAAATCAGCCCCGAACTGGCCGGGAAGCATAATATCGCGGCCACCCTCATGATTCATCGCCCACGCAACACCGGCAACATAGGTGAACCAGCCCTTAATGTGCCCGGGTTGAATATCCCGAATCACGATTGTGCGCTCGTCTCCGGGCATCTGCAGAGAGGATGCGCGCAGCACCCCGTCTCGGCGCAGCGACCCCGCAATGTAGGTACGGTAGGGTAGCGGCATGGGCATGCACGAACCACCCAGAAAGTCGATGTATTCACCCAAGAGGTTCAAACGACCGGGAGCGGACCATACCCCATCAGGCTCTTTACCGTAGGTCTGTCGAAACGCTTGGCGTACCCGCTGAATTTCATCCTGATGCTCGGGCAGAGAAACCCACTGCGGGATTGCGGTGGTCGTCATAGAACTCCATTCAGGCAATGCGATAAAACGGTACTCTTCAACATACCATCTGCACGCCTGCGTACCGGGGCACGACTGCACAACGGCAGCAGCCCCGGCTGATGCATATGCATCTGTATGCGGGAATTATTTGGAGAGCATGAGCCCATCGATCGCGGTGGAAATATCAGCCGTATATGCTTCACACACCGGCTTAGGAATTTCCTGCAGGGGATTCTCTTCAGCTTCCGCAGTCAGCGAAGTCAATACAGGAATAGCCTGTGCCTCTTCCACCAGGCTCAAGGCAAGGTGAATGAGCATGCGGGCGCGGCGCAGCGCCTCCCCAGGCTCAAACCCCATATTTTGAGCGTCATAGGCAATGGCCGCCACGGGCTTGAGCCGCTCAGGATTAGTTGCCAATGCCAGGCGAATAACTTCAGGAAATTCTGGAATGGAATAAATAGTCTCGAAAAGAACCTGTCCGCGCACGATCAAGGACTCTTTCACTGCCTCTGGATCCTTAGAATCCGCGGGCATAAGAAGCTCCTTTGGAGCTTTCTTATCCAAGATATAGTTCGCAAGAAGCACCAAAAGGTGCTGTTTATTCTTGACATGGTAATAGAGGGCGCCGGGAGCAACTTGAAGTTCAGCTGCCAAACGGCGCATCGACAAATCCGCTAAACCATTGGTTACCAGAAGATCAAATGCTGTGTCTAAAATTTTTGCTTGAGAAAGTACCACACGTCTATTTTACGGGTGAAATCTCTCTGCTGTCATGAAAAACACCTATAAATTCTCGTAAAGAGTATGAAGAAGTAATTGTATTTATGTAGAAAACTATAGAAATTGCTAGTGGCATAACTGTAAAAATTGAGGCTTACGTAGGTGTTTAATAAATGGTATGAGTAACGCATATTCCGAACTTGTGGCACGCATTAGCGGGGGAGAAGGATTGACCCGCGATGAAGCGCAGTCGCTTCTGAGCACTGAAGACGGTCAAGATTTTGCGCTTATTGAAGCAGCATCTGCACTTCGCCGCCAAGAATTTCGCAATGTAATAGCAATTCATACTGAAGATGAGGAATTAGCTGAAGCATTAGGTACACGTTCAATTTCTATTGATTCTTATGAAATTTTAGATATAAGCCAAGATATTGATTCTCATGAACTCGCTGACCGGATGGTGGCTTTAGGAGCTGGGAAATCTACCGGCATTACCGTAAAACTACCTCAGCAGGCGATTCCGATGACGCTGATGCGCATCCTCTCTGTCTTGCGGCTTGCTGCCCCCGATAAGGTTATTCACCTTCCCGAAGGCTACGAAGACTCACTGCGTTCGCTGGCATCTCTGGCCATGCATATTGTGAGTGCTATTACCATTACCGATGATATTGAGCGTTGGCCGCTCGTCAATGAAACCCTCAAAGCACTGCGTCACGGCGGGATCGTGATCGCCGGTTCGGGCAGTCGCGATGCGCTCGCTGGGTACCTGGCGTATCTTTCGGATCTCGGCGTTGATTTGATGGGTCACCGTGAGGCACGCGGCTCAGCCTGCGGTTCCGTTGATGGCGGCGGATGCTGCGGCGGACACGAAAGCGAGCCTGCCGCATCCTCGGGCGGATGCGGCTGTGGCTCGGGCGGCTGCGGATCCGATTCCGTCTCGACGGATCAGCACGCGCATTCCGAAGGTGGATGCCGCGGTGGGCATGATTCAGCTCAGCCGGTTGAGACTCCGAAACCCGCTGCCTCCGGTGGGTGCGGATGCGGTTCCGGTGGCTGTGGGTCGGCATAGTATCTAGCTTCCCTCATGCAACATAATTGCCCCTTCACCAAGATCGCAGAGGTTAATTTTGGTAAAGGGGTTCCCTGTTTTTGCGGGGCAAAAACGATATATTCCAAAATTGGAATAGTATTACCTTACGGTTATTCGTCTTGTAGGTGAACATTACCCGAACTCTCCTGCGAGAAGGGCTGTTACCTGTGACTCTCCGGTAAAGTTGAGTATGAGTGTATCTAAAAATACAAGGGGTTGATACGAGAGACAATGCTCTACTTATCCGTTATAGTTCTGATTCTACTTGCAACAGTCATTATGGTGAGCGTTGGTGATCGCCTTAATCTTCCCTGGCCCGTGATGATGACCATCCTGGGTGTTGGAGCGCTGCTGCTACCTCCCGATCGACCCCATATTGAAATCGACAGCGATATTATTCTGCCGATCTTCCTGCCGCCGCTGCTGTGGGCCATCGGTGTGAAATTCTCCTGGGGTACACTCCGGCGCCGCTGGAAGTCCGTTCTCCTATATTCGGTACTGCTCACCACGGCATCTGCGCTTGCCGTTGCCGGTGTTGCCCTGTGGTGGGTTCCCGGAATGACGGTCGCTGTCGCCCTGGCGCTCGGTGCCGCAGTTTCACCCCCTGACCCCGTTGCTGTTGAGGCCGTCGCCGAGCCGGTCGGTATTCCACGACGTCTGATTGGCACGCTTCAGACTGAGGGTAGTTTCAACGATGCTATATCGATTGTGCTCTTTCATGCTGCTATTCATGCGATGGAGGAACACCACGCCATTGAACCACTCGAAGTTATGAGGGACTTCGCTTTAGGCTCGGTTCTGGCGGTTATTATCGGTTTTGCGTTTGGCTGGATCGGTGGTTATGTGCGTCTGCGCGCACACGATGTGGTGACGAGAAATGCCGTAACTCTTGTGATTCCCTTCGCTGCCTACCTGGTGGCAGAAAATATTCACGCATCCGGCGTTATTGCCGTGGTGATCGCCGCAATTCAATTCACCAGCACTAAGTATTTGGTGGCCTTAGAAGCGGAGGATCGTCTAACAACCTCATCTTTCTGGCAGATTATTGAATTGCTTATGACCGGTATTGCTTTCGGGCTGATCGGTCTGCAGGCGAGCGAAATTATCTATAAAGCCAACTCAGAGCGTATTGCCGGTCTCTTCGTCGATGGTGCCGTTATTGCTGTGGTCGCGATGATAATTCGTCTTGTGTGGTTCACAGTCATCTGGCTGATTGGTAAGGCTGCCCGCCCGGTGCATGAAGGTGCTCCCGAATCCTTCGCCGAGGTTATCGTGATGACCTGGTCGGGGATGCGCGGCCTAGTGACCCTGATTCTTGCGCTCTCTATTCCCATGATCGACGGTATGGAACAGGTGCGTGAAGACGCTATCGTGATGATGATTTCGATTCTGTTCTTTACCCTTGTGGTGCCCGGGCTGACCCTGCCGTTTGTGGTGAGGATCCTGAAGGTGCAGGTGAACCATGAGGAAGATACCGCCGTTCCCGAACTGCTCAAACTGGCTCAGAATGCGGCTTTGGAAGCCCTGCAGGAAGAAGCAAAGGCAACGGTTGATCCAGAGACCTACGCCCGCGTGAAGGATATGTACACCGCTATTACTCGCCGTGATGAGATTATCGAGAGCCTGCCCGAGGAATATAAACCCCATATCGAAAAGCTCAAGGATAAGCGAAGCGACTATATTCGCCTGCGTGATGCGGCGCTGATGGCGGCACAGCGTGCGGTAATTTCAGCTCAGGATCGTTACGATTCCCACGATGTTTCCCGAGTAATTCGTAAGTTGGATATTCTGGTTCAGGCTGAGAATGTGCGCACAAATAATAACTTTATTCTGCCTTCGTTGCCCGCCGGAAGCGTAGCTCTTGAAAGGTATAACATGCTCCGCAGTCATCTGGGAACTTCGACTATTCCCATCGTGAAGGATGCCCCTTCTTCGCCATATGTTTCTAATGCCATATTTGATGAACAACGTTAAGCTATGATTTTCACACCGTGAACCTGGGAAAATTAAGGAAATTCACGGTATGAAATGCTTTGAGACCTCATATCATCTAAAATTGGATTAAGAGGAATTTTACGCCGTTCAAACGCATAATGTGTACGAATATTTTATGCGTTTCTTCATAATTGAAAAGCTGTGAAAACCCATGAATTCTAAAAAACTTTCGCCCGCCTATCTCACCTCCCTACTTCTTATCGTGGTCGGTGCCTTGCTGATTAGCCTCTCACAGACATGGCTGCTGTGGCTCGGATGGATTCTAGTTCTTGCCGCGCTGGGATTGAACGTTCTTGCACACATGGTCACTATTTCCAAGGCTCAAGGAGAGCCTACGCCCGCTTTAGTGACAAGCTTAAGTGAGATGGAAAATAACCTTGTGGGCGCTATGCGCGATAAAAATGCGGAGCGTCATGACAGTCCTGAGGGTGATGACGGGGCTTATGATGGTGAAGAAGAAAACTCCGCATCGGATGAAGCCGCGCAGTCTTCGACCCGCGAGTCTGACGCCGGTAAACTTGGAGTTCTTCCCTCAAAACCCAACGGTTCACGAGGCTCTCACCCACGCTCAAACGTTCGCTAAAGGTCTGCTATGAACACAAAATTCCTTCTCTCACCCGCATATCTATGCTCGGCGGCACTGCTGATAGTAGGTGCTGTACTCAGTGGAGGAAGGTTTATGCTGATCGGCTGGATTTTCTTTATTGTTGGTCTTTTCCTGAACGCTTTGGTGTTAGTTGTCTTGGTTAACCGCGATCAACTGACGCATCTTGGCGCTCAGCTCAAACGTCCCGATGAATCAGAACTAGAGATCGGCGAACCGGTGGTGCAGCGTCTTGATGAAGAAGTTGCCGAACCGGCTGTGGATATGGATGCAGAACCTCTGCCAGAGGATCTTCCTGATGCTCCAGAGGTTGTGGAGAATGGGGTAAAAGATGCTGCTTCTGTCGAAGAGCGTAAGCCCTTCAAGAGATGAGCGTGGTGTATATTCGCCCTCACAGAAGACCTGATAGTAAGGGGAGATTCGGTGCACTTTTGTACTGAATCTCCCCTATATTTTCTTATGTCAATTATGGAATATTGCCATGTCAGCAGGTATATATTCCAAAATAAGAATATAGGGGTGGGCGGGTTTTGATAGTCCGCCCACCCTTATATCTAACCGCACGCGAGATAATCGTTACCCGTTGTGAGCATCCTGAAGAAGCTGCTCAAACGGGGTGACTGTAAGGCGATGCGGATCATCGCCTGAACCGGCATTGATAACTGCGGCACCCTTGGCAATGCCAAAGAGAATGAACCGCTATTGGCACCCGATGCTTCATCATAGTCATCAGTCCCAACCAGGGCACCATCAGTCTGTGCACTGGTAACCGCCACAGCTGTGGGATAACCCCCAGAAGACTCGGAGGTGGCAGATACCTGAACTCCATGAAGCTTGACCAAGAGACCTGCAAACTCCTGGACCGAAGCCTGGATGCGCTTCGGCAAAGTATTGTCCGTTCCGAAATCATCAGTCGCCGCAAAGAGTCCGCTCGGAATAACGATGCCCTTCATATACGCCAGAAGCGGGCGAAGAGAGGTTTCCAAGGCCAGCGAATGCCGAGCCGTACCACCGGTTGCCGCCGGAAGAATCACCTTGCCTGCCAGCGCCCCTTCCTCGACGGTATCCCAGAAGGACTTAAAAAGGCCCGAATAGCTCGCCTTGAAGATCGGGGTAGCCGTGATAACACCGTGCGCCCGTGCAAGCGTGGCATGAGCCTGATCAAGTGCCGGGGTTGGAATGCCGGTGAGGAAATACTGCATAATAGCATTTCCCAGCTCACGTAACTCGATACGCTCCACCTGTATCTGCACATCGGCGGCAGCGTTAAGCTGGCGTCGCGTTTCCGCCGTGATCTGATCCGCTAACAGGGCGGTGCTCGACGGGTTAGAGAGTCCAGCGCTCACCACGGCAATCGTGAGAGTCTTCGTCATCATGCTCCTCCTAACAATCGCCCGTAATTACGCAGCCCGCTGGGCTTGCTGAGCACGCGTACCGCCGGGAATGGGTTCTTCACCGCGTTCCTTACGGTCGATCAGCGAGGCGTGGGTGGGTGCCTCCGGCACGTGGGCGGGTTTCAGTGCTGCAAACTCTTTGCGCAGTACCGGCACAACCTCTTCACCCAACAGATCCAGCTGTTCCAGCACGGTCTTTAATTCCAGACCCGCATGGTCGATCAGGAACATCTGACGCTGGTAGTCCCCCGCATAATCGCGGAAGCTCAGGGTCTTCTCAATAACCTCCTGTGGCGAACCCACGGTCAGCGGGGTCTGCTCCATGAAGTCCTCCATCGACGGACCGCCGCCGTAGACCGGGGCGTTATCAAAGAAGGGGCGGAACTCGCGGCGCGCATCCTGCGAATTCTTGCGCATAAAGATCTGCCCACCCAGACCTACGATAGCCTGATCGGCACTGCCGTGACCGTAATATTCGTAGCGTTCGCGGTACAGCTCAATCATGCGCTGCGTGTGTTCCTTAGGCCAGAAGATATTGTTGTGGAAGAAGCCGTCGCCGTAGTATGCCGCCTGCTCCGCAATTTCGGGAGTACGGATGCTGCCGTGCCATACGAACGGGGCAACACCGTTGAGCGGGCGCGGGGTTGAGGTAAATCCGTTGAGCGGCGTGCGGAAGCGCCCCGACCAATTCACACGCTCTTCGCGCCAGAGCTTATGTAACAGAGCATAGTTCTCGATAGCGAGGTTTACGCCCTCGCGAATATCCTTGCCGAACCAGGGATAGACGGGTCCGGTGTTGCCGCGGCCGAGCATCAGATCGGTGCGACCATCGGCAAGATGTTGCAGGGTTCCGTAATCCTCGGCGATGCGCACCGGATCGGTAGTTGTAATCAGCGTGGTCGAGGTGGAAAGAATGATATTCTTCGTCTGCGCCGCGATATACGCGAGCGTGGTTGTGGGGGAGGAGGCGATGAACGGCGGGTTGTGGTGCTGCCCGACGGCGAACACATCCAGACCGACTTCTTCTGCCTTCTTGGCGATTTCGACGATGTTCTTCTGACGTTCGTATTCGCTGACGGTCTTGCCCGTAACCGGGTTGGTCGTGATATCGCCAACGCTAAAGATACCGAATTGCATGATTTTTGTCCTTTCTTAACGTTACATTCTTCGTGTACGGCACTCACTCTACTCTTAGATAGTTGCCTTGTAAAGTATATGTAAAATAGCGTGTCTGTCACTTATATAAATACTAGTCAGAGCTTTTTAGGTGTGTTGTGATGGTGTATTGTGTGAGGGATTTTTGAGAGTTCTAGAAGGTGACGTCGCGGGGTAAGCCGCGCGACTCTGCATCGTAAAGTGCGCCAAGGGTATGTACAGCAGGTGCGGCGAGGTGTATATGTTTTGTCCTCTGCTCGCTGGGATATCCATCGAGATCTTCGCGCGGCGTGGCTTTCGCTGGACCCCAAAAAGAGTGCGGGGGAGAGACTGTGGGATTCTCCCCAATTTATTGTTGCTTCTGCCTCTGCGGCCGAAGTATATGGGGTAGGCGACTTCTATACACAGCAGTATGAGTTTTATTCACGGGAACGTAAGCAGATCTCTTTCGAGGATATTCATCTGTCGCGTCGCCAAGATATGTCTGCTGAAGCCACTATTGTTGAAGGTCTTCCCTTGGTTCCTCCAACCCGACTGATCTGTGATTTCTTGCGGGAAGGCCGCGATCTTGAGAAGGTTTCACTCGTTCTGCAGGAACTTATTCAGAAAGAGCATGAGGTTCACTGGTCTGATGTTGTGGATGCAGTGCACAAGTACTCTTACAGGGTTTACTCGGCGTCCGCACCCTGGATTATGGGTGAGCTTCTCAAAACCAGGATTGAAACACGTGTTTCTGCGCATCCGGCTTTGGATTCATACCTAGAATCTGGCGAAAAAATTATGCCGGTTGAAGGTCATGGGCATATTGGTAATCCCGATATCATCTATCCCTCAGATCGAGTTGAAATATCCCGGAAAATTTATAAAAACACGACTATGAAAGAAGAATCTTGGCACGAACATACCTTCAGGCACGCACCTCAGTGAAAGATGGTAAAGGAAGATATTCTGATATTGCACCCGCTCGACGGGACGCGGAATTTAGGTAGATCATATTGCAGATAAAGTAACTGCAACTATGCAGGTATATCCAGGGGTAGGACATTGCGGTTCTCGGAGCACACGTATTAAAGATCTTGTTGATATTCCAGTACTTGCGCAGCAGTCTCTCGGGATACGTGCGGTAGATCTGTACAAAGCACTGGAAGCTAAAAGGCTAGAAAATAACCTTGACCCATATTGTCAGGGGTTAATTTTCCCTGAGAACTGGAATGATACAGGAATACAGGAAACTTATCGCAAAATCAGTAGATGAACCTCAAATGTTCCCAGAGTCGTATTCTCAAGCTCAAAATTTTGCCCAAAATTTCTTGGATCAGGTGATGAAGGGAGAACTTAAAGAAGAAGTCCGGAATGGGGAAGCATGGGTTTAGGTTAGGTACGTTGCTGCATTTATTACATATATGTAATAAATGCAGCAATGTACTCGGCAGGGGTGATCAAAACACCCCTGGGTGTACTACTCAGCAGGCAGAATCGCCGCAAAAGGCTCTTTCCTCCATGTGAAAGAGCCTTTCTTCCGCGTAAAACGGGGAGCGGGGCAGCGGATTAAAGCCGGGATGATGCGTAGTCGGCGTACTCCTGTACACGCTTGCGCGCATCCTTCGTCAGCGCCTTATTCTCCCTCAGGATGTGCCCGGCATTTTCCGCCATAAACTCTAAATACTGCTTATCGCGGGTTTTGTGCCAGGCCGTGCGCGCCGCATCCAGCTGCACAAAATCGCGGGAAATCTGCCGCTGCATGGTGTAACGCACCCACATGAGCACCAGCACCACTCCCAGCGGGATCAGGCACAACCAAATATTCCACAGGGCATAAATACCTATCGCCAACGCGGCGAGCGCCAGTTGAATCGGGGCGATGGAAACAATATCGCTTCTACGCTCGCGCTGATTCTTCACCAAAGACTCACGGGCGGCCTGCCGAAAAGCATCGCCAAAGCTCTCGGGATTGCGTCCCTTATTTGTTGAAGACATTCGCCATCTACCCCGCTTTAACAATCTATAAACGTTGTTTTTGCAAAAAGTTTCACGTGAAACGCAGAATCTATGCACCCAACGAAGAGTCAATAAATTTCCACGCATGATCCACCGAAACCTCGGTGCGCGCTTTCACATCATCCGGGGAATAGCTGAACGACGCCGCATGATCCGCCCACTCGTGCATGGGTACATCGTTCCAGGAATCCCCAATCGTATAGGTTTCATACTCGGCAGGCTTCAAATACTCTGCCAGCCATGCCAGCCCGGTAGCCTTCGTGCACCGCGGAGGCACAATATCCAGAAAATCCTGATTCTTGTGACAATCCACTGAACCACCGAACTCCTCAAGAATCCAGCGGTAGGCGCGCTCACGAGCATCGTCTTCAGGAATCCATAGGGGAACACCCACATAATCTTGGGTATCAACCTCGGACTCTGCCAGTGGCAGGAACTCAGGCAGAATATTAGTCGAAGACCCCACATTATCCGCCAGACGGTAGTCATGGGTTAAAGTCGTGGCAAAAAGCGCGACTCCAGGTTCTTCTTTGAACCGTTCATAGCAGGCGCGCACCACCGACACCGGCAGAGTTTGTGCGTGGAGGATGTTGTACTCGGCATCGGTCACAACCGCGCCGGTGTACAGAACGTTGTAATCGAAGGTTACGCCGGTTTTATCGAGGGCAAGTTTCGTGGCGAAAATACTTTTCCCCGTCGCACACACCGCAAGATTCCCGGCCTGCTGCCAACGGTGAATAGCCTGTACATTCGCGGGATCGATGGCCCGGTCAAAAAGCAGGGTTCCATCCAAGTCGAATGCCATCAGTTTTTTCATGGGATTCCTCAGGTCTGTGTGGTGGCTAAAAATCACGGGATGCGCGCCCGGTACCAGTCTACCGGAGCGCGCATCCCGCGAGGTTATCAAACGGTCACCCAGACCTAGGAGGGAAGTGACAGGAACCCGAGGTAGGAACCTGCAATACCTACGGCAAAGAGACCGAAAATAATCCAAATGGCGTTAACCCTCTTGCGCAGAAGCCACATGCACAGGAAACACAGGGCCAGTGCGGCAAGCCCGGGCAGCAGCTGATCCATCATCGACTGCACGGTGACCTCAACGTTCTTACCGTTTTGTTCGTATTCCGTGAGCTTGAGCGGAATGTTGATGGTTGTCCACCGGTACACGAGCGACCCCATCACGAACAGACCCATCACCGAGGCGCCCTGCGTGATCTTCTGCAGGGTGTTGCCGCCCGCCTCGCCCACGATTTGGGTACCTTTTTCGTACCCATATTTGAAGCCGTACCAGCGAGTGGCCCACCGAATCACGGTCATGCCGAAGAAGAAAATCAGTGGTCCCAGAATATTGCCCGCAATAGCGAAGGATGCGCCCACCGCCGCCAGCACGATGCGCGCGGTACCCCAGTAAATCGGGTCTCCCACGCCTGCGAGCGGTCCCATCAGACCAACCTTCACGTTGGTGATGGCGGCATCGTCAATACCTTCTTTACCGGCTGCCTTTTCGCGCTCCATAGCGGCAGTCACACCCATAATAGAGGACGCGACCCAGGGTTGGGTGTTGAAGAACTCCAGGTGACGGGTGAGTGCTTCCGCCTGATCTTCCTTCTTGGTATAGAAACGTTTAATCGCGGGTATCATCGACACCGCAAAACCAATGGCTTGCATACGCTCGAAGTTGAATGAGCCGAGCAGGAAGGTGGAACGGATGTACGTATCAATCTTGTCGCGCTTGGTGAGGTCGGGAACCTCTGCGGTTACTTTTTCTTGAGTGTTCTCAGTCATGATTCGCTCCTACTCAAGCTCGTTATCGAGGTCGTCGGCTGGGCGTGCGGCTGCCGGTGCCGCCTCACTCTTATGGAAGATTGGATTCAGCTGGGTATACAGCAGTCCCAGGCATGCTCCGACAATACCGATCGCGACTAGGTTCAGCTGTGCGGGGTCTGCCAGGGTTGCGGCGAGGTTGCCGATAGCATCATGGTTGCCGCCGCTGAGCGTGATTTCCTGGGACGCCGGAATAGCGGCTGCCGCGATGAATCCGAGGAAGAAGAACGGCATGAGGGCGCGGGACTTCATCATGTTAATGACCATGGCGAAACCGACCACCGTAATCATGCCGCCAGCGATGCGCAGGCCGTTCGTCACTTCAGCAGGAATAGCCTGCAGCCAGTTCTGCAGGGTTTCGGAGTTAATAAGGGCAACCACGGCGGTTGGGACAGCCACACGCAAACCTTGCAGAACCATACCGCTAATATGCATGAGCTCAATACCCCGGAAATTCGCCGTTTGGGCGAACCGGTCGGCTTGATGCTGGAAGAAGACGGTAATAGTTCGCACGAAAATGGTGAGCACCTGCCCGGCTGCGGCAATCGGAATAGCAACGGCGATGCCCTGCGCTTTATCAAGGTGACCGTGAATAACGACGACCGTTGCGATACATGATGCGAGCGCCGCATCGGGTGCCATCGCCGCGCCGACGTTCATCCACCCGAGGGCAATAAGTTCGAGCATACCGCCCAAGATAATGCCAGTGGTAGGGTCGCCGAGGGCGAAACCCATGAGGGTACATGCCACCAGGGGACGGTGGAACTGGCGTTCGTCCACCACGGATGCGACACCCGCAATGAACGCCACCACAATGACGAGAATAAATGCGAGGGGACTCATGAATCGAGGCCTTTCTCTTTCAAAATTTTTGCCAGATCGACGGGGTTGTGGTTGGGAAGCTGCTGTACGTACAGCTTGACGCCGCGTTTGAGAAGCTCACGGTATGCGTCGAGGTCTTCCTCAGATGCGTAAACTGCCTCAGAAAGCTGCGTCATACCGGTTTTGTAGGTTACGCCGCCGACATTGACCTCTGGAATTTCGACGCCTTCGTCTATTAGACGCACCACATCGACTGGGGATTCAAGCACAAACATGGTTTTCATACCGGTGTACTTGGGGTTGTTGTACACGCGCCCCGCTTTAGCAATATCGAGCACATTGGTTTTGACTCCGGCGGGCGCCACCTGCAGCAGCAGGGTCTTGCGGAGGTTGTCGTGGGCGGCTGCATCCGATGCGGCAATAAAGGTTTGCGGTGCCACATAAGGAACCCAGGTGCCCGCGACCTGCCCGTGAATAAGGCGGGAGTCGATGCGCGTAAAAATAGCATCCATATGCCCGCCTTCAACCTGCTGTTCTGCGGGTATTTCCGGTGCCGTCGGTGTTTCGGCGGATTTTGCCTCTTGAGAAGGCTTTTCTTCCTGTACCGGCTGGTTGGCTTCTTGGAAGGAACGAATACCCTTCACGCCCGCCTTATGGGCTTTGGCAACTAGGCTCTTGAGGGTTGCATTTTTGCGACCGGCGCCGCTGATAACTTCGATGAGCATCGGCACGTTGACGCCTGCAACAACATCAATATTTTCGTGTTCTGCTGCGAATCGAGCGCCCGCATTGTAGGGGCTGCCGCCGAAGAGGTCGACGAGAATAAGGGTTTCTTCGGATCCTGTTTCCGCAACGATGCGCGTGTACTCTTCGATCAAATCTTCCGGACCCTGTCCGGGAAGAAATGTCACCGGATACACGTTATCGAGGTTTCCGAGGATCATGCTGGCGGTCTTTAAGAGCGCGGGTGCTGATTCCCCGTGTGCCGCCACGATGATAGTGACCATGATGGTCCTCTCGTTACTACAGAATGTGTGTTGTTTCCGTATTTAAGGGTCTAAACCCTTTGAGAATATCACGGTCGGTAACGGTTTTAAATATGGAGAAAAATATAGGAAAAAATGCTTCTACACGAGAACCGCTCGGCACATAAATATAGTATATGTGACCTAAACTATGTCGTTCTTAAGGGCATGATCTAGAGGGTGGAGAGTGTGAAAGGTTATCAGTGGGACAGAGGTAAAAAGCTGTTATTTGCTGTATTTTGATGCACTAATAGCGTATATTCTTATATTCCAATATAGGAATATATTGAGTTTTGGAAGGGCTTGTCGGGGGGGGTAAGATGCATTCTGACTAAAAATTCTTGTGATTGTGAATAAAACATTAAAAATTCTGCGTTATTTACGATCAAGAGAATTTTTATTGCACGGAGGTGATGAGTTTAAATTTTAAGAACCCCACATCTCTTGGGCGAGGCGGTCAATATGAATCGTCAAATATGTGAGCTCATCCTGGCGTAACGGCTGATTGAGCTGCATCTCTAATAGGAGAAGAACCTTTTGTGCGCATGCGAAGGCTTGGGGCGCATCCGCCCGAAGCGCCGCCAAAACACCAGGCTGAGTGATATGTCGCTGTTGTTTATTGTTCTCTCGATCGGCACGTACGAAGAGATAGCGCAGATGGGTGATAAACCGCGCCGCCGACATGGAATTTGTATCTATCGGCTTGCCATATGTCGCTCCGATAACATCAAAAACCTGCGCAAAAACCTCAGTCATGCGGAAAGCCCGCGACATATCGGCCGTTGCAAACTGGGCATTGACGAGATGTAACGCCAAAGGAATCGCTTCCTGCGGATCTAGGGTGAGATGCAAACGCTCATGTACCAGATCAAGTGCCTGGCGCCCGAACTCAACTTCACGCGGATACAGCAGCGTTACCTCGGGTGCGAGAGGATAATCAACCTGCAGTCCTTCGCGAGCGCGCGCAACAGCATAGTGCAGGTGGTCTGCGAAAGGAATGATGAAGGAATTCGCGATTTTAATATCGGGGGTATTGCGAACCTTCGTTTCAAGTTCGGAGGCAATGGCAAGAATTTCCGGGGGAATCTCGGAGAGCGACCAACTGAGCCGTTCGGCGGAAATATCATGTTCGGGAATGAACGTCTGCTCGACCTTACTCGGATCGACCAGATCGCCCTTGCGTTTACCAAAGGCGAGTCCGCGCCCGATAACTACCGCCTCTTGCCCGTAAGAGTCACGGGTGAGGGCGACATTATTGTTATAGATGCGGCTGATGCGCATGCATCCCTCCTTCCGTGTGGGCGGTATCGAATGCTTTCTCAAGATTTTACAGCCCTTGCGTGTTGTTTACCGTGAGAAAGCGAATCTATGCGCTCTAGGCTTGCCGCCTTTTACCTCGATAAACATAAAATACGATGCAGTCCTTCTAAAATATGAAGTATATGTTCTGCATTTTATGGAGAGATGCCGATAGAATGAATAAGTCGGTGCTATAAACACCGTGCAATAATCACTGTTGAAAGAGACTTCTATGCATAACCCTCGTCGTCTAGCGATGCCGCTTTCCGCCGCCCTCGCAGCGGTGCTCGCCCTGAGCGCCTGCTCCTCCTCAGTGAGCAGTGTGGCACCTTCGTCTTCCGCCGCCAGCCCGTCGAGTGCGAGCGCGTCTGCTTCGGAAACCGCATCGCCCAGCGCCTCAGCTTCCAGCAGCACCAGCGCCTCGGCTTCGGCAAGTTCGAGCGCTACCTCAAAAGCCTTGACCGATGATAATAAGGCCGGTAAGCCGCGGCCGACCTCGACATACGGAGACCCCTACCCTGGAGCGACAGTGCATGAGGACGGTTCATGGGAGTATAAGAGCGAGAGCTATACCATGACCACCAAAGCTGACGGCACCTGGGAATGGACTAATAATAAAGGTGATAAAGCTAATCTGAATGCCGACGGCACCTGGGAAAGCTTTGACGCACAACGGAATGAGCGGGTTCACGTAAACCCGGATGGCAGCTGGATTCGAGTACGCGAAAGCGGCGATACGGATCTGACTAAAGGCGCTAGGGGTATGGAGGTTAAGGCCGATGGAACGTGGCGCAGCGTAGATTCGTACTCTACCCTTTACGGAACTGCCGACGGCAAGGTCTACCAAGAGAAACCAGGTCAGGAGAAGCGCGAAGTTGGGAAAGAGCTTACCCCTACGACGGTTCCTGTAAACCCGATTGCATATGCTGAAGGCGGCGTAGGTGGCAACAGCGTTGTTCCTCTCAAACCGCGTACCCCGCTTAAACCAGGGGAGAAGGCTCAGTAACCCCGAACTTCTCTCTGTAGATTACAGTGGCGCATCCAGATTTTACGGCTGGATGCGCCACCTTTTTGTGTCTAAAACGCCCTTCTGCCTGGAGCTTTGCTGGAAGAAATATGGGAACGTACTCTATATTCGCTGAGTGTTGGAAGAAAGCGTGGGGTGTTAGCGGTATCGAGTCTATCTAAGAACCATAGACTGAAACTAAAGGTATTTTTAAACACCGCATAGACTACATAGCCGTAAGGAAACTTCCGATGAAGAATGATAATCACACTCGCGTATTTGGTCCCCTATCTGCCGGATGTGTTCTCATGCTGGCACTCAGTGCTTGCTCGACCTCTGTACAAGGAATCGGTTCGGGAGATTCTAATCATGGCGGTTCCGGCGCATCCTCATCAGCTTCTGCAACGTCGCATGAGAAACAGATCGTGGGGCTTACCGACGATAATAAGGCCGGTACATCGCGCCCGCGCGCTGAACAGGAGCCTTTGGATTCAACGAAGAATGTAAAGCTCAAGGATGACGGTTCGTGGACTGTCGAAGAAGATAACAATGGACGCACGGAATCGGTTTCGGTTAACGCCGATGGCACATTCCAGGTGAAGAATAAAAATTCGGAAGATTCTACGGAAGAATTTACCCTCAACGCCGATGGGTCCTGGGAGAAAATCGAAAAAGGTTCTTCCAGCGAACAAAAAACTCACGTTAATGCTGACGGCACGTGGACCATCGAGAAAAAATATGGGAGTGAGGGGTCCCCAGAAAAAGCTGAGATGCGTTCCGACGGCAGCTGGGAATCTACCGAAAGGGCGAACGCGGTTATAACGGGAAAACCTGACGGTACGGCAATCAAAAAGAACACGAAGTTGGGGGAGGAGAAACCTCTTAACCCGCTAGAGTGGAAGATGGTCACAACCCCGAAAGATCATGATGAAGGCTCGATCGCCGATACCTATAAACTTGATGAGATCGTCCCTGAAAACGGTGTTATTCCGCTCAAGCCTCGTAAGTCTCTGCCCTTGGGAATGCCTGTTAAAGAGGCTGTTCCTGGAACCGATGAGTATAAGCATGCTACCGCCGAACTTGAGGGCATACTCCTGACGGATGAGAACAAAGCGGGCAAACCCCGACCACGTTCAGAGAGGAAAATCGATGATGATGCTATCGTCAGCCCGAATGGGGCATGGACTTGGCTGAGTAAAGGTTCAGCCATACGTGTTTCTGAAGACGGTACGTGGGATCAGAAGGACTCCGCAGAAACTGGCCGTGAAGGAAGTTCGCAGTTGTTCGCGGATGGTTCCTGGGAATCTAAAATAAAAATGGGCGATGGAGAAAACTTTGTTCACGTGAACCCCGATGGTAGTTGGACTTCAAAGGATTCCTTCCGAACGGTAGAGGTAAAAGCTGACGGGACGTGGCGCACCCAAACTGAGTACGACACCAAGTACAGCACCCCGGACGGTAAAGTCTTTCGGGAGAGTTCGGGTCGGAAGACCGAACTCTCTTCGGGAGGACATGAAGTAAGCCATATTCAAGTTCCCCGTGAACCGAGCCTCTCCTATTTAGAGGACGGCCCCGGCGGCGGAGGCGTTATTCCGTTGAAACCGCGTAAACCTCTTCAACCCGGTCAGCAAGCTGTGTCTTAAGGAAATTTTCGATGAAAAACACTAAGTTCACCCGCATCGTCGTTCCCCTTTCCACTGGATGCGCCCTCATGCTCGCGCTCAGCGCCTGTATGACTGTGGAACGAGCCAACCCGGGTAAATCTGAGGGATCTTCCCCTGTCTCCTCTATATCTTCCTCTGCATCATCTTCTGCCTCACCCGAGTCTTCTTCCGCTTCCCCCACGACGAACCCAACAGAGGAGAAACAGAAGAATGAAGAACAGAGTCATGAGAAACAGATTGTGGGTCTTACTGACGATAATAAGGCTGGTAAACCCCGCCCGCGCGCTGAACAGAAGTCTCAGAGCTCGTTAGGAAAGAATGTAAAACTCAAGGACGACGGTTCGTGGACTGTTGAAGAAGGCAGCGGTCAGGATAAATTATCAGTTGTAGTTAATGTCGATGGTACATTCCATGTGAAGCGTGGAACGGGGTCTGACATATATCACGAAATGACGATTAACGCAGATGGATCTTGGGAGAGGATTGAAAAAGTTTCTTCTTCACAGACAAAAACTCGCGTTAATGCTGATGGCACGTGGAGTGTCGAGCGTAAGAGCGATTCATCTTCCCCAGAAAACGTTGAGGCACATGCCGATGGCACATGGAAGTCTAGCGGATACTCGAATAATAAGGTCATCACGGGAAACCCTGACGGTACAGCCGTGGAAAAGAATACAGAAACCGGGGAGGAAAAATCTATCACACATGGGGCGCAGAGTGGGGTTACAACTCCTAGGGAATACATGAATAGTATGTACGATATGGGGTTATATATTCCTCAAAATGGTGTTATTCCCCTGAAACCGCGTACGGCTCTGCCTTTGGGAATGCCTGTTAAAGAGGCTGTTCCTGGAACCGATGAGTATAAGCATGCTACCGCCGAACTTGAGGGCATACTCCTGACGGATGAGAATAAAGCGGGCAAGCCCCGACCACGTTCAGAAAAAGACCCCTTCTTCGGTATGGCTAAGGTCAATCCGGATGGTTCGTGGAGCTGGGAATCGCGCGATGGTGACACGACAATACATGTTGCAGCAGACGGCACGTGGACGCAGAAAGATTCTGATAACTCCGGTAATTATGACAGAACTACTGTGTTGTATGCTGACGGCTCATGGGAAATCAAAAATAATACACGCAGCGACGGGGAAGATATTATTCACGTAAACCCTGACGGAAGTTGGCAGAGAAAAGACCGGGACCGAACAGAAGAAGTAAAATCTGATGGCACCTGGCGTACTCAAAGCGCCTATGAAACTGTATACAGCACCCCGGACGGCAAAGTATATCGGGAATCGTCATCACGTAAGAGCGAGGTATCTTCGGTAGATAAAGAACGGTATATTTACGTTCCTCCTCAACCAGATTTACTGATTGGTGGAGGTGATGGTCCCGGCGGGGGAGGGGTCATTCCGCTGACCCCGCGTCAGCCTCTGCAGCCCGGTCAGCAGGCTGTGTCTTAACGGAAAATGTTTGTGAAGAAGGTAGAGGGTGGCGCATCCAGATTTTACGGCTGGATGCGCCACCCTTGTTGTGCGCATCATCAAGGACTCGGAGTTAAATAATATTTGCCTGAGAGTTAAATAATGATTCTGCACCCTTCCAAAAAATTCCCCGGAATATAAGGGTAAAAATGGGTATGGGGTTAAATAATGGTTTGCGGGCTGTTAAATAATGAGCGCTAGAAGGTGTTCGTAGAAGGGTATCTGCGTCTGGTTCCTATGACCAGCAGAAGCGTGTCTTCGGTGGCGAAGACCTGAGGCGGGGTATATTTGATTCTGTAACTTCCCTCATAGTCACCGATAAGGACTTTTAATGCGTAGACTTTCTGTATTTTCTTTGGGCACTGCTCTGGTTTTTGCCCTGGGTGCGTGTTCATCAGGAACCGCATCTTCATCCAATAATTCCTCGCCCCAAAGCTCGCATGCTGCGGCATCATCCTCCGGCTCGAACACCTCGTCTGCTGGGCAGCAGATTGAAGTATCTGAACTCTTGGAGCACCCGGAAAAGGCGCGGGGCCTTGATTTTATGCGGGACGTTAAGTTTCCAATCACCTGCCCGAGCCACGAATCCGGTAAAAACCCAGACCTTGAAGCACTCAAGAAAAAGGGCATCAGCGA
The DNA here is from genome assembly GCF_001809525.1 of Rothia sp. HMSC064D08. Lineage (NCBI taxonomy): Bacteria > Bacillati > Actinomycetota > Actinomycetes > Micrococcales > Micrococcaceae > Rothia > Rothia sp. HMSC064D08. Next base: position 67,156 of record NZ_KV797895.1, read on the forward strand.
AAAAGAGATAGCACTGACTGACGATAACAAAGCAGGTAAGCCCCGCCCCAGATCCACCGAATCCGTGGACAGCAAAGATAAGAAATGGACCACTATCAACGAATCCGATGGGTCATGGATCTACGATAAGCGCGGCGATGAACACGGGGAAGTCAAAGCTGATGGAACCTGGACCATGAAAACAAAGAGCCATAGCGCAGAACTGCATGCTGACGGTTCCTGGCAGGAAATCACCGAAGCTAATTACGGGTATGGAACCCGACAAGAAACATACGTTAACGCGGACGGCACCTATCGGTATATTAAAGACCGGGAAGTAAAAGTCATGACCTGCTCTAACGGCTCATGGATTGAAATATTTCCCCAAGAGATACGGGTGGGCGACCGGGATAAAGAAATACTCACCGAGATCACTGATCGAGGAGAGATTCGGGATGAAGATTTCTCGGATGCCCAAACAGCCACGCCATCCCGCGTTAACGGATATGGCTCTCCCGGAGGCGGCGGTGTTGTGCCACTTCAGGCTCGTACAGTAGTCCCAAGCGGTATTCGCCTCTAAATAATTCATCATAATGTGGGTGACGTGGATTAATGCGCGTCACCCACTTTTTGTGGACATCCTTGTACTGGCGGGTTAGGAATACTGTGTGCAGGCTGTGTGCGGGGCATGTATATTTTATGTTCTGCTCGAAAAGCAGCCGCTAAACCTACACAGGCGTTTAAATACCGCTACCCTTAACACTATGAGCAGCAAAGCAACCGAAATCGCTAAAAACCTGCCGACCCTCGAACATCCGGACGGCAGCCCCATTCGTGCCCTAGTGGTCGATGATGAGGAGATGCTCAAAGAACTCGTCAGTATGGGCCTGAAGATGATCGGGTGGGAGGTACAGTCGGCTGGTGATGGACCCGCAGCCTTAGCTATTGCCCGCGATTGGCGCCCCGATGTGCTGGTGCTTGATATTATGATGCCCGGTTTCGACGGTCTGGAACTGTTGGACCGCATCCGGAAGTTTTACCCCGAAGTGCCTTGCCTTTTCTTGACCGCGAAAGATTCGGTGGATAACCGCATCGAAGGGCTTGCCGCTGGTGCCGATGACTATGTGACCAAGCCGTTTTCGATGGAGGAGGTTATGATTCGTCTGCACAGGCTGGTGCAGCGCTCGGGTGTTGCCGCTATTGACGATGCCGAACTCGTTGTGGGGGATTTGGTGCTCAACCAAGATACCCGTGAAGTTACCCGTGGCGGTGAACCTATTGCTCTCACGGCAACCCAATTCGACCTGCTGCGTTATCTGATGGAGAATGCGAAGCGCGTGGTCTCTAAAAGCCAGATTTTGGATAATGTCTGGAATTATGATTTTGGCGGTCAGGCGAATATTGTGGAGCTTTATATTTCGTATCTGCGGAAGAAAATTGATGTGGGTCGTGAACCTATGATCCATACGGTACGCGGTGCTGGCTATGTAATTCGACCGGCAGTTTAAGCCCCTAATTATGTAAAGCGCCTAGTCAAGGTGTATATATTCTTATATTCCGATTTAGTAATATATCCTGGAAGGGGTGAAGTCTGTGACCATTGTGGAAGCTCCCAGTGTTCCCGAGACACAGCCCCCACAGGGTAGTCGAAAAAAACGGGATAAAACCGCTATACGCCCAATGCCGCATCTGCGCAGGCGGCTTATTCTTATTCTCGTTTCGGCTCTAGGAATCGCCTGTTTTATTACCAGTGTTTCAACCTATGCCACACTGCAGAACTCTCTGCGGGCGCAAATTGGCAGTACCCTCAAAGAAACTGCGAATCGCGCCGCCAACCCCAATAATTCTCCCAGCGGTCACGGTTTTGAATGCCTCGATAAATCTAATCCGAAAAACCCTCTCTATACGCCGGGTCAGGGTGCCGGAACCATTAATCTTTGCGTCGATCGACAGGGCGAGTATAAATTTTCGGGGTATTTGAGCGCCGACGGCAGCATCAAGGAGCTCAGTGACAAAGACCGCGAGACTCTTAACTCTCTTCGGAACACCGTAAATCAAGAGAGTCAGCTTACCGAAGTGAACCTTGACGTTGGTAAATACATGGTGAAGGTTTCCTCACCAGGGCCTTCTTCGGATGCGCTTATCACCGGTGTGCCGCTGGGGGCAATGTATCAGACCCTTACCATGCTCTCTATCACAATGGGTATTGGGTCGGTTGCCGTGATGATCGGTACCGGATTTTTGGGTTCGTTCGTAATTCGCAGAACGATGAAGCCCCTAGAGCGTGTCTCCGGTGTGGCGACCGAGGTGGCGCGCCTCAATCTGGAATCTGACACTATTGCCCCCGAAGTGCGTGTGACCCCCAAAGACGCGAACCCCCGCACCGAAGTGGGGTCTGTAGGGTATGCGCTCAATCAGCTTCTTGACAACGTGAGTTCGGCTCTTGACGTGCGTGAACGTACCGAAAAGCAGATACGTGCCTTCATTGCGGATGCATCCCACGAGTTGCGCACCCCGCTGGCCGCCATTAAGGGCTACTCCGATATGCTGCGGTGGACGGAACCTCTCGCAGATGGCGGGCAGTCCTCGCTTGCACGCATCGATTCGCAGACCGAACGAATGTCGCGTCTCGTGGAAGATCTGCTGTTGCTGGCGCGCCTGGACGAAGGGCGTGAACCGAAGTTTGAGAACATCGACTTAACCGAGCTGCTTGTCGAGAGCGTTTCGGATATGCAGGCGGCGGCGCGCGACCATATCTGGCGCATGGATGTGCCGGATGAACCGGTTGAGATGATCGCGGACCGCTCGCAGATTCAGCAGGTTATTTTGAATCTGCTCTCTAATGCGCGCAAACATACGGACGAGGGTACGACCGTTATTGCCGGGCTGCGGGTATCTGCGGATCGGCGTGAAGCGCTTATGACCATTGTGGATAACGGTCCCGGAATTGACCCAGAGTTTGCGCCCAAGATTTTTGACCGATTCGCGCGGGCAGACAAGGCGCGTTCGGGCTCTGACGGGACGACCGGCCTCGGGTTGGCAATCGTGCAGGCGATCGTGCAGGCACATGGCGGGCTGATTTCTGTGCGAAGCCGCCCCGGACGAACCGAATTTTCGGTACGTCTTCCGCTTATGCGGCAGGGGGTTTCGGTCTCATAGACCGCTTGATTTGGGGCTTTCTGGCGAGCAGAGACTTTTCAAACAATATGCACTGAGTGCAAAGATATGTCTGAGCTCACACAAAAAATAGTTGCACTTGGTGCAATATTGCACTTAGTGTAATAACTGTGTGTATTGCCCAAAAGATTGTAGATAAACGCTCCGCGCGTAAAGCCGAGAACCGCATCGCCATTATGGATGCGGCAGAAAAGCTTGTGCTTGCAGGCGGTCTTAAGGCGCTCACGGCGGATGCGCTCGCCAAAGAATCCGGTGTATCCAGGCGTACCATCTTCAACCATTTTTCTTCGGTTGAAGCCGCCGTTGTTGAACGCCTGAACGATTACCTACGCCGTATTTTTGAGATCATCCCCGACTTTTGCACCCCCAGAGGAGCACATCCCGAGCGGGATATGCTCAACGGCGTGCGTGCCGCATTCACCACCGAACGCCTTGCCGAGCACGTAGAACCCCACGCTCGGCTGCTGTTCGCCCTTCACGACTACGCTCTCGATAATAAGTTCAATGAGTACAGCTCAACCTCCTATTTGAACTCCATTGAGATGGTTATTGACAAGCTTTGGCAGGAGAGACAGGACATACCGCGGATGCGCATCGCAATCTTCGGGAACCTCATTGCTTCCGCTATCTGCGAGGGAATCGCGACCTCCTTCTACGACGCCGAAGGTAACCCACACCCGCCCGAAAATGCCGAAAAAATGCGAGAAAACATAGAACACTGTCTTGACTATGTCGAAGAGCTAATCGACGGCAAATACGCATAGGCGCAGCAAATACGCACACCATACTCAACCGATACAGAGACATTTGAGGAGAATCATAGTGGCTAAGTGGCTATATTCCATAGGTAGCTTTGCCGCACGCAGGGCGTGGGCGGTTATTGCTATCTGGGTGCTTGTTATTGCCGGTGTTGCCGGTAGCTATAGCGCATTCCACGGACAGCTGAAGACCACCTTCACGATGCCCGGAACCGAAACCCAGCGTCTTACCGACGAACTCTCCACTCGGTACCCCGATGCTAACCGCGGTAACGGGCAGATTGTTGTAAAGACAGATAACGGGTCCGCAATCACCGAGGAACAGAAACAGGCTTTCATAACCACGCTGAATAGCCTCAAGGATGAGAATTCAGCCGTTGATGCCGTCGGCGATCCTTTTGCCACCGAACAGCAGATAGCCGACGGTAAAAAGCAGCTCGAAGAAAGCAAACCTCAGCTCGACGCCGCTCCGCAGCGCATCGAGGACGGCAAGAAACAGCTCGAAGAAGCCGGTAAACAGCTTAAAGACGGTAAAGAGCAGCTGGATGCTGCACAAAAACAACTCGACGAAGCCCGCGAACAAGCCAAAGCGGCTGGCGCTCTAGAGTCTATGCGCGAACAGCTCGGCTCCCAACAGGGGCAGTTGGACGGGCAACGCGCCAAACTGGAAGAGTCTCAGAAAGAATATGACGCTAAGTCTGCTGAACTTGCCGACGCTGAGAAGAAACTCCCCGAACAGCAGTCGGAATACGCCCGCAAATCTGCGCTTTTGGAGCTGACAAGCGACTACCGAACGGTCTCTGAAGATAACTCGACCGCAATCGCCAGGGTTTTCTTCAAGACAAAGAGTGCAGAAACCCCTCAGGCTGATAAAGAAAAGCTCATGGAACACTTCCAGAATGCTGATCTGAAGGGTTTGAAGGTCTATTTTGACCAGAATATTGCCGAATCTCCCAATGTTGGTATGGGTATTGGCGAGGTTATCGGTATTGTGGTGGCACTCATTACGCTTATCGTTATGCTCGGTACTCTTATTGCCGCCGGGCTGCCTATCATTATGGCGCTTGTGGGCGTGGTGATTGGTATTCTGGGAACCCTGTCGTTCTCATCCCTCATTGATATGAGCTCAACCACCTATATGCTGGGCATGATGCTTGGTCTTGCGGTGGGCATCGACTATTCACTGTTCATTCTCAACAGGCACCGGTCTAACCTGATGGACGGCATGCCGCTGCGAAAATCTATCGCGGTCGCTAACGGCACCAGCGGTAACGCGGTTCTCTTCGCCGGAACAACCGTGATTATCGCCCTGCTTGCCCTGAATGTCACCGGTATTCCCTTCCTGGGATACATGGGCGATGCGGCGGCATTGTGCGTCTTCGTGGCCGTGTTGATTTCGGTGACCTTAACCCCTGCTATGCTCTCGCTGATTGGCCGTAAGGTCATGTCGAAGAAAACGTGGGCATCTATCGATACTCCCGAAAAGATTGCAGCGCATCACGCCGAGCAGGAAAAGCGGGAGGCTACCCCGCACGGTTGGCTGCGCATCGTGCTCGCTAAACCTTTGGTCACCATTCTGCTCTGTGTGGCGGCACTGGGTGCTATCGCTATTCCCATGGGTCAGATGCGCATGGGTCTTCCCTCGGCAGAAAGCGCACAGACTGAAAGCACCGAATATCAGGCCTACCAGATTGTTAAAGACAAGTTTGGCGAAGGCATGAGCGGTACTGTGGTTGCAGTGGCACACACCCCCGCAGGCATGAGCGATGCGCAGGCCGAGCAGGCACAGCTCGATATCGCCCATGCGGTTGAGGCGAAAGACCCCGACAACGTAAAAACCGTAGTTCCCATCGGGCAAACCGATGATCACACCCTGCAGATTTTCCAGGTGACCCCCAAACACGGGCCTAGCTCGGTTGAAACCGTGAACCTGGTTGAGAAGCTGCGGCAGGTTGATGTTAACGTGCAGGGTACCGATGTGCGCCTGGGCGTGACCGGTCTGACTGGCGGCAATATCGACGTCTCCAATACGCTGGCGCAGAAACTGCCACTGTATTTGGCGGTCGTCATGGGTCTGTCGTTTATTGTGCTGATTCTGGTGTTCCGCTCGATTCTGGTGCCGCTGGTTGCTTCGGTCGGGTTCCTTTTCTCGATTTTGGCCAGCTTTGGTGCCGTGGTTGCGGTCTACCAGATGGGCTTCATGGGATCCCTCTTCGGGGTGCACGATCCCGGTCCGATTCTGGCGTTCCTGCCCACCTTGATGATTGGTATTCTCTTCGGCCTGGCGATGGACTATCAGGTGTTCCTGGTCTCTGGCATGCGCGAAGCCTATGTGCACGGTAAGGATGCGAAAACCGCCGTCGTCGCCGGGTACAACCATGCGGTGCGTGTGGTGGTTGCCGCGATGATCATCATGATCTCGGTGTTCGGCGGGTTCATCTTCGCCGAATCCGCAATGATTCGCCCTATCGGCTTCGGTCTGGCATTCGGCGTGTTGGTTGATGCCTTCGTGGTTCGCATGACTATCACCCCTGCGGTTTTGACCCTGCTGGGCGATAAAGCATGGTGGATGCCGAAATGGCTCGATAAGCTCGTTCCGAATATGGATGTGGAAGGGGCGACCCTTCTGGAAGAGCTGGACCACAAAGACTCGGATAAATCCGACGATGGTGATGAAGCGCCTAGCGAATCTGAGGCATCCGACGATTCCGAGGAGAAGGAAGCCGAAGCACAGGAATCTGTGGCGAAAAAAGTAGCCGAGGTCGAGATTCCCTGGGCGAAGGAGAAAACTAAATAACCGCTAATACCGTATACCACGCGAGCAGGTCGTATTGTACCGAGCAGATAGGAAAATCCTACCTTGTCGGAGCAAAAAAGACCTGCTCGCGCTTTTTAGGTAATGAGCGGCAGGCTACATAAACGTGCCCATTAACGTCTTGGTACCTCCGTGGTCTAAGGTGAAAGTAGGGGATCGCCGCGAGAACACGAGTTCTCACCCCGAGCGCATCGAAGGGGCGCACCACACGATGGCAGAAAGACGAACGCTCGCCGCATACTTGAACCGCATACCCGCGCCGCTGCTGGTTTTCTTAGGAGGAGGCATAGGCGCCTTCTGCCGCATCCACACACCCGGCGGGGTGCTTGCTGCGAACCTGATCGGATCCTTCACCCTGGGGCTTCTGACTGCCCTGTGGGCATTGCGCGCTCGCATGCACAGCGAGGATGCGGTGCGCCCGTTCCGCTTTTTATTCGGTGCCGGAATGATGGGCGGGTATACCACCTACTCGTCCATCGCGGCGGTTACCTCGCAGGCGGTATTTATTCATTACACGGTGCACGGGTGGTACGTTCTGCTCAGTCTTGCCGTGCTCTTTATCGGCGGTTTAGCGGCCGCAGCATTGGGTCTTTTCATGGGCGGAAAAATTGCCGCCCGCTGGGAGGCACGCCATGCCAGCGTTCGGGAGGACTCATCGTGTTCTCGCTAACGGTCTTTCTGCTCGGCGGTTTAGGGGCAATGACCCGGTATTTTCTTGACGTCAAAATGTCGCCTCGTCTGCGCACCGAGCGCTCCATCATCAGCCCCGTATTCGTGATTAATCTGGTGGGGTCATTCCTCTACGGGCTGCTGATTATGCCGGTCGCTAACCCGAACGCGCTCGATATTCACTACGGTGCCTCTGGATCCGTCATCTTCTGGTGTACCGCCATCACCACCGGTCTGCTCGGCGGGTTCACCACCTTCTCCACCGCGATGGTCGAAGCGCTGACGGCACGCCGCGAAGGCAAACGGGCCAAGTTCCTGATGCTCTGGCTCGTGCAGGTTATCGGGGCGGTTCTCGCGGCGCTCGCGGGCACGCTCTGCTTCGTCCTGCTGCTGGGGGACGACGTAGCCCCCATCATCCCCATCGATATTTTCTTCTAACCCGGCTAGGTAGGGTCTACAGGGTCCATCCGTGTGGGGTGCAGCACAGGTGAGGGGCGCATTCGGCGGCGTGTGAAGCTCCGGTTCTTTGATGTTGCCCCAATAGCTTTACACTGGTGGTAGGCGAGTTTTTACCACTCACGGCTTGCCTATGACGCTGTACATTATTGACGAGGAATGTGGATGAGGAAACTACTATCGGAGCAGATGGGGACGGTTAGTCTTGAAATCATCTGCGCTACCCTCGCTCTTTTTGCCCTTGGTTTTCTTCTGATGAGAACGCGCGCTCGCCGCGCGGGATCGTCGCTGACAGCCCGGCACTATATCATCACCAGCATATTTTCGCTGTTTTTGGCGGTGGTTTTGGTGCTGACCCTCACCCCCATCGGGGTGGGCGATGGAAAATGCCACTCGGAGCTATACTATCCACGCCTCTATGCTGGCTGGAGCTGGATCCAAGCATTCCAGATGCTGCAAACCCCGGGAACCGGCGGCGCAACCTCGCGGGCATTCGCCCAACTCTTCTTTAACATCGGTCTGTTTATTCCTATAGGGCTGTTTACCGCCGGATGTCTGCGCTGGGGTCTGCGTGCCTCAGCCTTGGCGGGTTTTGGACTGTCTCTCTTCATCGAGCTGAGCCAGCTGAGCGGCAACTGGGGTCTGGTGCCCTGCGCATACCGCACCTTCGATGTGGACGATATTATCAACAACACCGTCGGCGCCTTGATCGGTGCGCTCATTGTGCTTGTGTGGCGTCGGATCCGCCGTCGGATGCGTTACCGCCACTTGCCGGATCATATCGGGTAAGGGTACATCGAGAATCTGGGAGCGAAAAGTTGCGGCGGGAACATAGACTATGTTCCCGC
>NZ_KV797895.1:75957-177322 GCF_001809525.1 Rothia sp. HMSC064D08
GGCGGGAACATAGACTATGTTCCCGCCGCAACTTTTCGCTCCCGAACTTAACTTAACCTGAGCCTACTGCTGATAGGTTCGCTTCTCGATAATCGGGATGGAACCGGTAGCGGTGTAGGTTGCCGCAGCCCTCGCCGCCGTCGCCTGGGTGTCTTCGCCCTGCGGAATCACCTCGGCGCTGGGTGCACGGTACAGGTGGCTATTTGCCCAATACGCGAACCCTAAAAGCGCGATGGCGCATGCCGACGAGATGACAACCCAGAGAGTGAACTCACTCTCGTAATAGAGTTTGAAGAACGCCCCTCCCATAAAACCGCCCACAAGCGGGGCAAAGACGGGAACCCACGAATAGAACCAGCGTGAGGTTCCTTTATTGTGAATGGGCAGCAGAGCGTGCATAATGCGCGGCCCCAGATCGCGCGCAGGGTTCAGGGCGTAACCGGTCTGCCCGCCTAGCCCGACCACGAGCACCGCCACCATAAAGCCGAAGGCGAGGGGTTTGAGCACATCGTTGAGGTTCAGGGAGAGTTCCACGCCGCCGGTGGTAATCGTGGGCTTGAAGTTCACGCCGGTGTACAGCGCCGAGAAGACGAGCATGAAAGTACCGATAATTTCGGAAAGCGCGTTCGTGAAGTAGTTGTGAATGGCGGGAACTGTAGAAAACACGCCGAGTTTGATCTTCTGATCGGCAGTGGCCTTCCAATGCGGCAGGTAGTTCAGGTACACCAGCCCCGCACCGGCCATGGCTCCAAGAAGCTGGGCGATCACATACCCGGGGACCTTAGCCCAATCAAATTCGCCAAAAGCCGCCAACCCTACAGAGACCGCAGGGTTCAGATGCCCGCCGGAATACGGGTGTGAGGCGTAGACACCGAAGGCTACGGCAAAACCCCAGCCGAAGGCGATAGTGAAGAAGTTATCGCCGTGCCCTTTGGAGCGTCGCAGCTCGACGGTGGCGATGGCGCCGCATCCGATAGTGCACATGATGAGTGTACCTAGGAATTCGGCGAGGTAGGGGCTGATGGTGTGCACGGAACCCTCCGCTTGTGTTTATGTTGGAATATTTGGTTTTATATGTGTTTCTATAAGACGTGATGAAGCTCGAAATAGCAATACTTTGGGATAAAGTAACCCAAAGACATAAGCGGTATTCGTGGGTTTGTGTGGAAAAGTGGGGTGTACATCACGTGCGACAGTCCAGGGTTTGGAGGCGAATCACGCGTGTTTAAACGGCACGGATGTTGATGCGGTTTTTGCTTGCCGATGCGGCGCTGGCTATAAGGGGTGGCTTAACCCGAGCATCAGGGGAAACTTGCTTGAGAGCGCCCGGGGCAGTTCATTACGGTGGCGTTGACGGACTATATGCAGATTGGAGTATTTACCATGAGTCAGCGACTTCCGGCAGAAGAACTACAGGGCATTCCCGGTGGTACTCTCATCACCGAAACCCCCGAAGAAGGGCGGCAGCTGGCGATGCTCATCGCACGGCATACCATCCACCAGATTCAACCTAACCCGGATGCTCTCAAAGCGGGGCGCCCGGAATACGCGGTAGACCCGGACTCGCTGACAGCTGCGGCGCAGGTGGTAGCCATCGAGTTCCAGACCATCGCGGCAGCCAACAATTACTGGCGGTAACCCTCACCTGGATTTACCCGATAAAAGGTGCCTTTGTGTGAATAAAGCGGGTTTTTAACGCTTTATTCACATAAAGGTACTTTTTATGCGGGATGCTAGAGAATAGAAAATAAGGATGCACGGCACATGGGATCCTCTTCCATATTTGCGTCCTGACTAGCTATAAAAATCAGGAGAAACAGGTGAGCACCACATATACCGCACGTCGGATCGTCTGGTCGAGCAAATCCCTAATACCCATGGCGCTCGCCATGATTGCCGCCGGATTTGATTTCTATGTGCCGGTCAGCGCGTTCTTCTTGGAAAGCCGTGGGTTATCGCTTACCGATATTTTCATGCTGGAAAGTGTTTTGGTCGCTAGTATTTTGGTGGCTGAAATTCCTGCCGGGATTATTGGCGACCGTTTCGACCGCCGGAGACTCGTATGTGCCGGTTTTGTGTTCAACGCGATTGCCGAGATCCTTTTTGCAGCTGGCACAAATTTCTCCATTTATGCTCTTTCGTTTGTGATGAGTGGGCTGAGTATTGCCATGCTTACGGGGGTGCAAGACGCCTATATTTATGATTCCCTTGGTGATGATGCTGATGCGAAAGCGGTTGGCGCGTGGGGACATCTTAGTGCCCTGATGCTCACCGCGGGGGTAACAGGTTCCGTGGTGGGTTCTGCGTTGGGGTCCGTCGATATTTCACTGCCCGCTCTGTTATCGGCGGCAATGGCCGTAGTTGCGGCAGTTTGTGTGGCGTTTTTGCCGCAGCAGAATCCGAAAACTCACGATAAACACCCTGAAACTTCGTGGATTTCGCTAAAAATAGGTGTGAAACTACTTTTTACCTCGCCGCTTCTGCTGTACGTTGCGGTAGGTTCGAGTGCATCCTTTGCGCTTTTCAACGCGGTGTACACGCTGAACCAGCCGCTTTTTGCCGCGCAAGATGTGCCTATTGCAATATGGGGCGTGATTGCTGGTGCCGGTCAGCTTCTTGCGGCAGGGTATAACTATGCGGCGGGGCGTATCGAGAAGCGGGTAGGGCGCAAAACCGCGCTTCTGCTGGCCATGGGGTATGGCGCCGCGGGCTTCTGCCTGATGGCGGTGCCGCATGTCCTTGCCGTAGTATCGGGGTTCTTACTTGTGGTGGTGGGTATTCACGCGCGCGGGCCGATCACCTCTGCTGTAACCAATAAACTGATTCCTGCACATCGCCGCGCCACAGTGCTGAACGTGGCAAGCTCTGTCGGGAGCCTCGTGGGTATTGTGGTGAACCCGCTCGTAGGTCTGGGTGCAGAAACGAGCACGCGCCTCACCGTGCTGGCGATCGGCGGGGTGTTGCTGGCACTAACCCTCACCTGGATTCCAATTGCTAACCGTTACTTGGGGGCAGATGAGGATGCTGACACGTCGGAAGCTCACGTTTCGTAGGCTATTGTGCATGCGGCGAAATAACCCGCAAAATACACAATAACTCGCCGGATAAACAATAGCCTGTCTATATCTGGGTCTGGTTAAACCAATAGAAGCTCTACCCTACAAAAGCACCCAGCTGCGGAATAAACTTCTTCATCTGAGCCACAATATACCGCGCATCTTCCAGAGCTTCTTCGGCTTCATCCGAGGATACGGGCTCATAATCTATATCTGGGTATTCGACCTCATGCCGAGTGCGGCGCAGGCGGGAAAAAATTTTGCTCACCATATCGTGCGGACCGCGTTGGGCACGCAATGCATCTCCTACGACCACATGTCCTCCACGAGTTGTAGGGCGTAAACCCTGCACTGCAAGCGCTGCGGTCAAAGCCAATCGGGATGCGTCATAGAGTAGGGTGTATGCGCCTTCCGGATCAGTCTCAACGAGTATGTGTGCCGTCGCAAGGTGTTTATCTGCACGGTTTATCAAAGCTTTGGCGTGTTCGGGGTTTACCTCAACATGCTCTAGCTCTCCCCTAGCTAGAAGCTCAGTAACTTTCTCGCGCCCAGTTGTCCACGAGTTTTTCATAGGCTTAGCCGGTTTCGGCCTTTCAGGCATCGTTATCTCCTAAATCGCCGAAAAGCGGGGTTATGGGGCGCGAACGTACGGTTTTTACGAAAGGATCATCTGAATTCCAGCCTTCACGAGAGAGTTTTTTGACGTTGATTTCTAATCCAAGACGCTGCTCAACATCATCAATAGCTTCGTAAAGAGCGTGCCGTGATGGAGTGCCGATAGCGAGCACATCAAGGTCGTGGGGAACTTGCCCGGGCTCTCCACTGCGGCGCTTAGCCCATGAGCCGTAAATTGCCGCAGCTTCAAGATGCGGAACCTGTGCTAAAGCCTCACGAAGCGCCGGGACGGGACCGTAGGTAACATACATAAGCTGCTGCAACGCTTGCCCCACCGGGGTATGCACAAGTGCATTGACGAGGCGACTCTTGCCAACCTGACGAGACTCTAATAGCCCCGCGTTCTCAAGTCGGCTCAGTTCCCGCGAGATGGTAGCCTGCGATGCATTCGTAAGAGCCGCAATTTCGGAGACTGTGTACTGCCGTTCGGGATGCAGAAAAAGAAGCGCGGTCACCTCACCTTGCAGGTTACTGCGCAGCAGGGGCAGCAATGTGGGCGCAGACGTTTTCATAACATGAATTATAACAATCATTTTATGAAAATGTCCCAGGTGAGTGTGCCTCACGCAGACTTTCTATTCGGCGAGTTATTGTGCATTTCGCAGATTATGAAGTCGCCGCATGCACAATAATTCGCCGGATAAAGGGGGGGGAGGGGGACCTACTGCGAGGCCCACCGCAGGATTGCCTCAAAGAAGCGCTCGCATTCGCGAAGCTGTTCCAGCTCAATCCATTCATTGGCGGAGTGCGCTTGGGCGATATCGCCGGGGCCGCATACCACGCTCTCAACGCCCGCGCGCTGGAACTGCCCCGCCTCCGTACCGTAGGTGACTTTTTCGGGGGCCTCGTTCGTGCCCAAAAGCTCGTTCATGAGGGTTATGATGGGGGCGTCGTCGGCTGTTCCCAGACCGGGCACGGCGGCAAGAAGCTCATGTTTGATCTGAACACGCTCCTGCAAAACCCCCGAATGCGCACCGGAAAGCTCCTCCGCCTTCTGAGCGCGCGCCTTCAGATTCGGCAGGATCTTGTTGAAAAGCTCATCCTCAATCAACTCCACCACAGACTCGGTGGTCATTGAGGGGAGCGTACGCAGATCATACTCAAGCTCGGCGTATTCGGCCACAATATTGTATTGCAGCCCGCCGCGCACAAAATTCACGCCGCCGGTCGCATAGGGAACCATGAATGCATCATCAAAAGGCCCCTCAGACTGCCACGTGTCGGCAAGGCGAGAGAAGAAAGTAATGAACTCGCCAGCGGCATTGACCGCGCTCACGCCGTGCGGCGCCAACGATGCATGCTTCGCTGTGCCGGTGATCTCCACGCGCCCACGATGCGCCCCCTTGTGCGCAGAAATCACGCGCATACTCGATGGCTCACCCACGATTGCGAACTGAGGTCTGATATTGCGGTTCACAACGTCTTTAAGCATGGTGGGGGCACCCGCGCACCCGATTTCCTCGTCGTAGGAGAACGCGAAATGCAGCGGAACCCTCAGCTGCGCTCGCGCGACCTGCGGCAAAAGCCACAGTGCCACACCCAGGAAGCCTTTCATATCGCATACGCCACGCCCGTAGGCGCGCGAACCCTCAACCCGCAGCGTGAACGGATCGGAATCCCAGGTTTGCCCTTCGACCGGAACCACATCGGTGTGACCGGAAATCACGATGCCGCCCTCGGTTGAACCATCAGCGGCGGGCACGGTAACCCACAGGTTCGCGCGGGTCTGATCTGCGTTATAGGTGCGCTGCCCGGTGTACCCGTAGCGCGCGAATTCCGCCTCGATAAGCTCGATAACGCCCAGATTTGAGGTGCCCGAGATGCTGGGAATGGCAACTAGGCGGCGCATCCACTCCAAGGACTGAGGCTCTATAGGGATGTCGGATGCTGTGCCGCCGGCGTGCGCTGCGCTCTGGGCGGGGTCCTCGGTGCTCACGGATTCTCCTTCGATGCTGTGGCTCTGTGTGGGGTTATGTGGCTTACGTTATCTTTAATACCTTAGCGCGTCTGCCGCCTCTATGGACCTGTGAATTGGCTTTCATGCATAGTAAAAAGGCTCTTGGGAGTGAATTAAAGCGGGTTTTCTAGCGCTTTAATTAACTCCCAAAAGCCTTGATGCAGCCATATGATGCGGTCGGCAGCGGTCTAGATGGCGTAGTCTACGTTGGAATGCTTGCCGAGCGCATGGAAAGAACGCGAATGATAAACCAGGGGAGTGCCGCCCAAATCGTGACGAATAAATTCCTCGACCCTGGCGGTGAACACGAGAGCGGGGCCAGCCTCCACACGGCTGAGCGGGGTGGCACGCAGCACGCGCCGCACCCCATGCACGAGCGGCTCGCCGCTGGAGAGGAACTCCCATGAAGACTTATCCGCAAAACGGGGATAGCCGTGGGTGGCAAAATTCTTGGCGAGCTGCACATTCTCGGCGTCAAGCATATGGATGAGGAATGAGGGAGCGGCCGCGATCTTACCGGCAGATCCGCTGTCTGCCTTGAGGGAAAACGCTACAATCGCGGGCTCGGCGGCGACCGAGGTGAGTGAGGATGCGGTAAAACCCGCGGGCTCGCCAGCATCATCGGTGGCGGTAATAACGGCAACTCCGGCAGGATGATGCCCGAATGCTTGCTTGAAAAGCTCTGATGTTTCTGATTCTAGAGGCTCTGCCATAGTTAAGACCTTTCTCATGCTGCATCGTCAGTGAATGTGGGGCAAACTATCTTTAGAGTAAAACGCCGCCGCCCCCAGCACACGTTTATTGCTCAATATTTCTCTGACAGGGCTTTTATGACGGGCACCAAGCAACATTACGTAATAAAACCTGGGATTTTGGCAGGTTCCTGTGTCGAATGCGTCCACAGTACAACGGGTGGAAGACTCCATGACCGAAAGCAAACCTGCCCCGGAATTTGTAATGCACCAGGTTCCGGTATTTGACACGCACAAAGACCATCGAGTTCCGGGGATAACCGCGCAAAACATTCGGAAAGGCTCTCTCAGCGAATCGTATGTCGTTGGTACCTCGCGGAAACCTATGAATCGCCACACAGACATGCATAAAAAGGCGTGAAAAATTGTACTCAGACATATTGCCACTACTATGGAAACTAAAGGTTTACATCGCAACACATATAAAACGTACACAAGCACAAGCAGCATACGGCACACTTGAGCCCGCCACGGCAAAACATAGTCACAAGGAGATAACCGCATGGAAACGACCTGGGCTTCGCTCACTATCCCGTTGATAGTGGGTGCTCTGATAATCCTTATTCCGGGTCTTATCGTTGCTTTGGCTATGCGGCAGCGCGGTGTGGAAGCGTTAGGTCTTGCCGCCCCTATTTCCGTGGGTATTTTTGGGGTGAGCGCAATTTTTGCCTCCAAAGTGGGAGTGCGTTTTTCATTCCTGATTCCGCTCGCTTTCGCGGTTATTCTCGCCGGTCTGGGGTATTTGATCTGCCGTCTGCTTGGCAGTCGAGGCTGGCTGGATTTTCCCGCCCCACAGAAACGGCGCGATCAACAGGAAAACACCGCAATTGTGCGTTCTGGCTGGTTTACCCCGCAAACTCTTGCGGCGGGGCTTAGCGTTCTCGTTGGCTTTATCTTGCTGTACATCAGCATTGCCCGCGCTATCGGACGCCCCGAATATATTTCGCAGACCTATGACGTAAACTTTCACCTCAATGCCATTCGCTATATGGCAGATACGGGCGATGCTTCCTCGCTGACTATCGCAAATATGACCTCGGGCGGAGAAGCACCGACCTTCTATCCCGCCGTTTGGCACGGTATCGCCACGGTTATTTACCAGGTAACGGGCATAAGCGTACCCGCCACCGCAAACCTTATGAGCGTGTTGGTGGGGGCGGTAATCTGGCCGCTGTCGGTCATGTATTTGGTGCGTTCCACGATGCGCGCCAGCATTCCGGCCTTGCTCAGCGTGGGTGTTATTTCGGCATCGTTTACGGCGTTCCCCATGCTGCTCATCAACTTCGGTGTGCTTTACCCCAATAGCTTGGGTCTTGCGCTTCTTCCCACCGTGCTGGGCTTGTTCGCCCAGCTTCTGCGCACGGTACAGGCGCGCCGCATCGAGACGGTTCCGGCGCTGTACATGGGCTTTTTCATGGCGCTAGGGCTTGCGCTGGCGCATCCTAACGTCTTGATGACCATGCTCGCGCTCGCTCTGCCTATTATTTTGGTGCGTGCGGCGCTTCAGATTCGTGCGGCGTGGCGCGGCGAACTCAAACCGCTTATCTGCGTTATACAGTTAGTTCTCTTGGCGATATACCCGATTACTCTAAATATCCTGTGGGGTATCGTTCGTCCGCCTCGCGAGGCGGGCGGCTGGGAACCCACACAATGGGACAGCACGGCCGTGGGTGAAGCTCTTCTGAACGGTCAAATGAGTAATGGTTTGCTCTGGACCGTTTCGGTGCTTGCTTTGATGGGCGCGTACTATCTGCTGCGTACCCGAAGCATCGGCGTTTGGCTGCTGCTCAGCTGGGTGTATGTGATGTACTTCTATGTCGCCGCCCGGTGGATGGTCTGGGACGACGGGCGCGACTGGGTTTTGGGCGTGTGGTACCACGATCCGTTCCGCCTGGCCGCGAATGTGCCAATTCTGGCGGCGCCGATGGCCGTTGTTGGTGTGCACGCCGCGTATCAGTGGCTTAAGGCGGCGATTGCGGTTCTGGGCGAGCGCATCGCACCGCTTAAAGAACACGGCGGAATTATATCCTTGGCGCTGGCAGTTATTCTCTTGATTCCGCTGGGTATCAACCTGCAGACAGATCCTAATATCCAGGGTTATATTAAGGGCACCCAGGAACGGTATCTTCCCAAGTCAGACGCCTTGCTCCTCTCGGCCGATGAACGTGACGTGATTGAGCATCTGCATGATTACGTGCCAACTGGAGAAACCGTAATTGTGCAGCCCTGGACCGGCAGCGCGGTGACGTATGCGCTCACCGGATATAAGGTGACGGCTGCGCATCCTCTGTACACGGCTACCCCCGATGCCCGTGAGATCTATCAGCACCTCAACGAGGCCGCCGATAACCCCGCGGTATGCTCTGCGGTGCAAAATTCAAAGGCATACTATTACCTGGACTTTAAGGGACGGGAGATTAACGAAGAGATTCGTGGAGATCATCGTTCCCAGTACCCCGGTCTGGAAAATCTGCAGCAGAAAGGCGTCGCGGAGCCTGTGTACTCCAAAGGCGAGGCAACTCTTTACCGCATTACGGCTTGTGGTACCCCTCAGTAATGAGCGGTATTCCCTGTTGAGAACATACATACACGGTGGCAGCGGCGGCTGTCACGGGTGTTTCAATGCTCTCTGCCTTTGACTGATAGACTGAGTACAGTCATAACACGTGTATTCCAGTATCACCGAGAGGAATCCCCTACGCATGAGTTCAGAGAGTCCGCAGCCGACGCCGCGCACACTCGTCATTATGCCTGCGTGGAATGAGGAAGAGGTTATCGGTAACACCATCACTGAGCTCTTACAGAGGGTTCCCGAGGTAGATCTGGTTGTGGTGAACGACGGTTCCACGGATCATACTTCAGAAATCGCGCGCAGAGCCGGTGCTTTTGTGATCGATCTGCCCTACAACATGGGGGTAGGGGCGGCAATGCGCACCGGGTATAAATATGCTCGCCGAGCCGACTACGATTATGCGATGCAGGTGGATTCCGACGGTCAGCATGATCCTGCGTGCATTCCAGATTTGATTGCGCACGCGCAGGACTGCGATATTGTTATTGGTTCCCGATTTGCGGGCTCGGGCGACTACAACGTATCTGGCCCTCGAAAATGGGCGATGAGCCTGCTTTCATACCTTTTCACCCGCGCCGCGAAAACCCCTTTCACCGATGTGACGAGCGGCTTCAAAATCGCCAACCGCAGAGGTATCAAGTTCTACTGTAAATTCCTGCCCGCCGAGTATTTAGGCGATACTATCGACGTTACCGCTATGGCTATTCGACAGGGTCTGCGTGTGAAGCAGACCCCCGTGAGAATGCGCGAGCGTCAAGGCGGAACACCTTCCTCAGGTCCGGTGAAATCGGCGGTTTATCTTGTTCGTTCACTTTTTGCCTACTGGATTTCGATGAACCGTAAAAAGACTGATAGGAAGGATCAGCATGAGCGCTAGTATATTCTTCCTTATCGTTGCGCTGTGTATTTGTACGCTCGTTATTATTCAGGTGCGCAACCTGAAGATGAAAGAAAAATACGCGGCCCTGTGGCTGGGCGTCGGTGCCGCCATTATTGTGCTGGGAATATTCCCCGGTCTGCTGGACGGTATTACCGAATTTGTGGGTTTAACGCTGCCGGTTAACCTGCTTTTCCTGCTCTCTATCGTGCTGTTGATGTCCGTATGCCTGCACCTCACCTTAGAGGTCTCCAGGCTTTCGGAGAAGACGCGCATCCTTGCCGAAGAAGTGGCTATCTTGCGGGCGCTTCACGAGCAGCCCGGTGGTGCGCCAGCGCATCGCACCCCGCAAGATCCCGATCAAGACCCCCAAGACTCAACCTCTGGAGCTGAACACGATGACCGTTGATATCCTCTTCCCCTACTACGGCGATGTTTCAATGATGAAACAGGCTGTGCTCTCTATTGTGCGGCAGACCAACCCCGACTGGCGCCTGATTGTAGTGGATGACGGCTACCCGGACGAGTCTATTCCCGGCTGGTTTGCCTCGCTGAACGATGAGCGCATCACCTATATGCGCAATGAAACGAACCTGGGCGCAAACGCCAACTATCGTAAGTGTCTGACCTTTGTAGAGAACGACCTCGTAACCGTTATGGGCGCGGATGATGTGATGCTCCCCAACTATGTGCAGTGGCTGGTAGACTCCGCCGCCGCCCACCCAGAAGCCAGTATTTTCCAGCCCGGTGTGGTGGTTATTGACGAGAATAATGCGCTGTCTAATACCCTTGTGGAACGCACGAAAGAACACTACCGTCCTGCGGCAGAGGCGGTCCTTCAGGGGGAGGATCTCGCGGTTTCTCTGCTGCGCGGCGCCTGGTTCTATTTCCCCTCGCTCGGTTGGCGTGCTGAGGCTATTGTCGATACCGGATTCCGTGAAGGCCTTAACGTTATCCAAGATATGGCGCTTATCCTCGACATTACGATGCGCGGCGGCGCCCTCTACTACGATCCGCAAGTAGCCTTCATGTACCGTCGTCACGGAGGCTCCGACTCGTCATGGCGCGCCCTGGAAGGCACCCGCTTTGAAGAGGAACGCGGCTACTACAAGACGATGGCCGCAGAGATGGACGAGCTCGGGTGGAAGAAGGCGGCACGGGTGGCGCGCATCCGCTTCTCATCCCGTGCTCACGCGCTGACGCTGCTTCCGAAGGCGGCCCTGGCGAAGAAATGGCAGGGCGTGAAGAACCTTGCCGTTCATGTGGTGAAGTAAGGTCCAATGGCTGGCGCGAAGAACACACCCCAGGATGACCCCGCCCCAGAGAACATAACCCCCGAGAATACGGATCAGCAGGGCACAGCCGGCGGGACTATCAGCCGGTATCAATCGATGGCGCTTTTAGCGTCCTCGGTGTTGACGGCGCTGGCGACTTTAGGCACTACTGTTATCGCCAATCATGCGCTCGGCGGTATCCAGATGAAAGAGTTTCTGCTGTTCTGGGGTGCGCTCTTCGCGGTAACCGGTATTATTACGGGCATTCAGCCGGAGGTAACGCGTGCGGTCGGTGCAGCGCGGCGTGACGGCGTATACCGGGTGCGCGTGGTATATGTTGCCGGTGCTTTCGGCCTGTTAGCGGGGCTTCTCGTGGTGCTCACCTCCCCGTTGTGGGCGCACGATCAAATTCCTACGAATACCCCGTGGGCGGTAGGATCCATTGCCGCTGGTGTAGCCTTTTACGCATTGCAGGCGACCATGAGCGGTGCCAGTGCTGGGCGCGACAGCTGGTATCTCTTCGCCGGGATTGGCGCCCTAGAATCGGCGGGTCGTCTTGTACTGATGATCGCCGCAGCATTCGCGGTTCCCACGCTCACGGGTCTGGAGGTCGCCACCGTAACCCCTATGGCGTTGTGGATACTTCTTGCCCTCTTTCTTCCCGGCGGGCGCAAAGCCTGGGCGGCACGCGCCGATATTGAGGTCAAACAGCTCAGTATGAACCTGATCTGGTCGTTCCTGTCCTCGGCATCCGCCGCTGTGATTATGATGGGCTTTCCCAATATTTTGGACGGCAGCGAGCCGAACCAGAGTGAACACACCAAACTCGTTATGGGTGCGCTCTTCTTGGCGATTTCTATTACGCGCTCGCCGATTATGATTCCCTTGCAGGCCTTTCAGGGGGTGGCTGTTTCGGCGTTCTTGAAGCAGCAGCATCGCCCGTTGGCGGCTTTTCTAAAGCCTGCTGTGGCGGTGCTGGGGCTTGGGGCGTTCGGCGCCGGTGCCGCATACCTGGTAGCTCCTATGCTTTTTAGGCTGATTTACCCGCCGGAAGCTAATCAGAATGATGCTTATGCCGAAGTTATCACCGGTACAGTCATGGCGGTGTTGGTTTTTGCCTCCGCCGTGCTGGCGTTAATTTCCCTGTCGGGGAATATGGTGTTGGCTATTGGGCGCCATCGTGCGTATGTAACGGGGTGGGCAACCGCCGCTGTGGTAGTTATCGCGGTAGCGTTTTTAACTCCTCTTCCGGTGGTGGGGCGAGCCCTAGTTGCGCTCTATGCGGGCCCTATCTGCGGGTTCGTGGTGCATCTGGCAGCGATGAGGATTCACGCCCGTTCCGCGCAGGCGCTCAGTGAGGGCGAGGCTTTACGGGAGATGCTGGTTGAGAATACAGCACGGGGCGAAACCCACTAATACGTATGGAAAAGGGGCGGCTAAGATAAGCCGCCCCTTGACGCTTTTATGAGAACTGTATGGGATGCCCCAGAGGATGCGGTATCTGAGCCGCTGCGGGCTCATCCGCCTGTGATGCGGGCGTATCTGATGTACTGTGCGTGGTCGGCGGGGATGGTTCCCTGCGTTTGCTGCCCGTCACAATGGGATGCCGTGCCAGGTTCATCGCGGGTTTTTCGATAAACATCCAGGAAAGCCAGGCAATGCCGAAGGTGAGGATTAGATCCAAGAAAATATTGGCCGCTAAGCCCAGGGATACCGACCCGAGCATCACCAGAATTTGCTGTACTGGCCACGCATACACATATACGCCATAGGAAATGTCATTGGTGCGCGCCCACGAAACGTTGATGGAACATCCTAAACCAATGATTCCGTAGGCGAGAATAAGCTGGGTCCACTGCAAAACATTCGCATGCGGTACCAGCCAGGTGATGTACACCCCGGCTGCAACGCACAGAACCGACAGCACCGGGTAAACCCTGATTTTGCGGCTCAGCAGATAGAGTAGGGAACCCGCAAAGAAGAGCGGGTACATACGTGCCGAAGCGTTGAGGTCGCGCGGATGAAGTCCGAATGCTTGGCTCATAAAGTCGTACCCCAGATATTGGTTACACAGGTAGTAGCTCAGGCTTATGAGGTATGCCAGCGGAATAAAGATTTTCAGATTCTTGCGAATAAAGGGCAGGTAAAAGAGCGGAAGTAATAGGAGATAGCAGAAGAATTCATATTCTAGGCTCCAGACAGACCCATTCCATGAAGGAAATTCCAGAGGAACGTCAATGGGCCCGCCAAAGAGCGGATACTGAAGCGCCATCAGATCGTAATTGCTGCGAATGTAGTGAAAAGCATCTGCCCAGTCCCACCCCGTTGCGGCGTGCCCCGTTATGACCGAGATTGGACCACCAAGAGCAACCACAAAAAGAATAGAAACCCAATAACCGGGAAAAATACGGAGCACACGTTTAACAAGATAAGAACCTGCCCCGCTGCGGTAGGCGCTATGCGCAATTAGAAAACCTGAAATACAGAAAAATGCATTAACCGCGTAGTCACCAAATACATAAAAGTTGTGCACAAGAGGATGCTCGTCTACTTTGGCACCCATGACGAGGTAGGGTGTATGGGAGAAAATCACGCAAGAAGCGAGAATAAGTCTTAAAAAATTGAGTGAATTGGCACGCTCAAATACCCCTTCATAAAGCGTAGGGTATCTCTGTATGTTTTTATGCAGCACGCGGTTGCTCCTGAGTTATTAGATGATCTACAGTGACCATCATTGAGTGACGTAAACTATCTAAATTCTACCTGAACAGTGTGCTTTACATGATCTTATTTAACGGTAGAAATTTAACACTCTTTCTCGGTGAGCTCACTTATATATTGAGAGCGAGTTTCCGCTTCCACAAATTTCGCAGCGTTGCGTCAATATACTGTGGGTAAACCCCTCATGACGATTTCTCGGAGTAAAACTTATTAGGGCAGAATCCAGCGGCGTACCGGAGGAATGAGCCGCAGCATCCACACAATCGCGGCGGATAAAGCCCACACGAAGAGCGCATAGGGAACTTCCCACTGCACTTTAGTCAGCGAGAAGTTTACCGCCTGTAGAATTTGGATGATAAGAAGATGTACCAGATAAACCCCGAACGTGAGAGCCGCAAGGCGTTTTAGAATATTCTGCACCGTGGGCGATGCTTGACCAATGCGTGAATACTTGCAGAACACCAAGACCGCGCTTGCCCATAAAATTGCTGGAACTGCAAGGTACCCGTGTACCAGAGGCACGAACGTTGGGCGATGCTCAATTAAATAAGCACTGCCGAAGATAAATCCTCCTAATCCCACGATGCCCAACAGATAAATAACGATGCGCCACGCACGAGAAAATTCGGTATTGGCAAGCGCATACCCAAGAAGACAGAACCCAAGATACCCGGTGATGGGTGCAACAAACTCAGGTAGGACGTGAGGGTAGATCAGGTGGATTGCCTGGGTGATAATCGGTAGAACAAGTCCGAGTGCCGCCATAAGCCAGAAGAATCCGGTGCGTGCCGTGGTAGCTTGTTCCGTCTGAACACCACGTATGGCGTAAGAGAAAATCGGAAGCACTAAATAGACGCCGACTAAGGCCTCAAGATACCAGAAAGTGGCTGCCTCGCTGCTGGGAGCTACTAATGTTCGCAGAATTTCGTGCGCTCCGGGAAACGGAGTAGAACCCGTCCACATATGAACGAAAAGATAGATTTGCGCCCATAAGATCATGGGAATCAGAATTTTGGTAAAACGCTTGCGATAGAACGTTCCTATAGACTCGCGGCGAGTAAAATCCAAGAGGTTAATGCCGGTCGCCATAAAGAACAGTGGAACTGCCGCAACCCCGAAGCCAGATAGTATATTTTCAACCCACCACGCCGAAGATGACGGATTATCTGGGGTAATAAAACGCACATGCAGGAGTACCACCCACATGATTGCCACCGAATTGATGAGGTCAAGGTACACACGGCGCTGCTTTGACGATTTTGTTCCCTTAAGGTGAAGGGAATTATCGCGTGTGGAGCCTACCATACCAACCCTTTGTGTTCTATGACTGTTGTTTATGCTTATAGATACGTGACAGTACCAAAATTCATATTCTACATTTTATAAGTACGTTTTATATATATTCCGTATAAAACACGGTAGAGTTTTGGGGAAGTTTTAAGAAGTACTCCCGCTGCTCCAAAGACTCGATTGGTGCGAAGCGCTGTGAGCGCTTGTGCATAGGTGAAACCTTTACGGCATTCACGTAGTGTCTCTCGCGCACTATCACCGCCGACCACTAGCGCTTGCTGGGCGTTGTTAAGAAACGCAAGAACTCGTGCGACGGTTAGGGCTTTTTGCGCATCGGGTTTGCTGTGGTGCTCTCCGAGAGCATCCTCAAAATATGCGATAAGGCGGTGTGTTTCTTCTACCGGGGTGATGCGACTCCACGTCAGACTGTCTGGAGTTACGGAGTAGTTGTAGAGAGGGTCTTCTATCACTGATACGCTCTGTGCCGCCAAGTAGCACTTGAGGAGAGCGCATTCATCTTCGGCGCGCTCAATATCGGGGTAACGAACATCGTTGAAAAGAGAACGGCGAATGATTTTATCCCAAGCATAGGGGGAAAGTTCATCTTGCAGAAGCTCGTAAGCTGCTTGTTCACCGGTGCGTATACCCGGTGTACCCTTGAGGCGTTTAGTCTTGTGCCCCCGCGTATCTACCATGTTATGAGCACAATTCACCACGTCTGCCCCGGTAAGCTCGGCCTGCTGATGTAGCCGTTCCAAAAAGGTAGGTTCGAGGGCATCATCGGAATCGGGGAAAACTACCCAGTCACCTCGTGCATGTTCGAGCCCCTGATTACGCATGGCAGAGAGGCCTTTATTTTTGGGGTTGTTGAAGATGTGGATGCGGGTGTCGGGGTTTTTCTTGTGGTAGTCGGTGATGATGTCGGCGGAGTCATCGGGGGATCCGTCGATCATGATGATCAGTTCAAAGTTGGGGTCTGTTTGGTTTCGGACGGATTGTATGGCGTTGATGACGGTGTTGGCGGTGTTGTAGACCGGCATGATGATGCTGGTACGAGGGGTACGCATAAAATTTTTCCTGGATCGATATAGGGTTAAAGGCCGTAGTTACGTTTGACATAAGCGCCGTAGAGCACGCGGTATAGCTTTGGCGAGAGCTTCAAGAGAGCACCCGCAGCACCCATGAGCGGGCGTGAACGCAGAGTCGCAAAAACCTGACCCCACGAAAGCTGTTTCCGGCATGCGGCGATAACGCCGGGTGCATCCGAACCGCCGGCAAGAAGAGCCTGCTGCGCGTTATTGAGAAAGGTGACGCTTGTAGATGCGGCAAAAGCGTTTTTACCTCGCGGGGTTTTCAGTAAATCTCCGGCGACGCGGCGCATATAGTCGGTGTGGCGAATACTCTCTTCAACGGGTGTGATGCGCCCCCAGGTTAGCCCGCCCTGTTCCATCCTGTAGGTGTAGAGGTGATCGGTGATGCCGACTAGGCGCTTTGCCTTCATGCAGCAGGCGAAGACGACGAGGGCGTCTTCGGCGCGATGAATGTCTTCGGCGAACCGCACCCCGTCAAATAGTTGGGCACGGAAGATTTTATCGCACATGAACCCGGTGTAGCGGTCTTCCAAAAATTCGATGGCAATATCTTCGCCTTCGTGCACTCCGGGGGTAACTTTTGCCCGGTGCACTTCGGTACCGTCGCTGTGTCTGATGGTATGCCCGCATACGGCAATGTCGGCATCGTGAGTGCGCGCCGCCTCGTGAAGTTTTTCGAGGAATTCGGGGTGATATTCGTCGTCTGAGTCGATGAAGGTGATCCAGTTGCCTCGGGCGGTGTCGAGTCCTTGGTTGCGTACGGCGGAGACGCCTTTGTTTTCGGGGTTGTTGAAGATGTGGATGCGGGTGTCGGGGTTTTTCTTGTGGTAGTCGGTGATGATGTCGGCGGAGTCATCGGGGGATCCGTCGATCATGATGATCAGTTCAAAGTTGGGGTCTGTTTGGTTTCGGACGGATTGTATGGCGTTGATGACGGTGTTGGCGGTGTTGTAGACCGGCATGATGATGCTGGTACGAGGGGTACGCATAGGATCTCCGTCTTCGTAGGGTAGTCTGCTACTCATGCTACCGCGAGTATAAGAGTTTACCTATCGGAAGCATGTTTAAGACGGATAAAGCTCCCGCCGGCTCCCCTGTAGGCGCGGGGAATCTGCGGGAACTTATATCTTGAGAAAGCTCATGGTCTAAAATCTCGGATAGATTTTAGATGCCTTCCTGGTGTGCAATCTTCTCTAGCAGAGGCAGAATGCCGGAGCGTTTTTATCCGCCGCCTTGAGAATGCACGTATTACCTGCGTTGTGACGCGGAATGTGAGGTGCCCTCAGCTGCGTGCGAGGTTCGTTCTGTGTGCCAGTTTAACCACAACCTGATGATGGTTAGCGCCAGTGCAGCCCAGGCGCTCGCCTGCTCTTGGCTGAGCAGGCCGTACACCTGCAGAAGAGTGGCTACCGCAGGAATGATCGCGTTGAGATGCTTAAACCAGTTGAACCGCTGAACTGCTCGGTGTTTTTGCTGGCGCGGTTTTTGTGTGCGTGTCATATCGTCCTTTCTGCTGGTTGAGATGCGGCGGCGGGCGTCAGGTTCTATCTAGAGGGGTATGCTGTGGGACCTTGTGACAGCATACCCGAAACGAAAGAGAAAGTCATGCGTTTTGATTGAATTATTAATGCAAAATACGATTAAAACCCTGAAATTTCGGGCAGGATGAACTACTTTGTAATATTTATGACCCGAAAAATAAATCAGTCTGCTAGACTGGTGGCATGGCTATCGGTGACTACATCAAATACAAGACAGGACTCTCCCAGCGGGCGCTCGCCGCCGAACTCGGTATGAACCCCAATGCTATTCAGCGGCGATTCTCGGGTACTGGAGTGATGGATGTAGAAACCCTTGTCAAGATAGCTGACCGCTTCGGGCTTGACCTGCTCGACCTCATGGTCGAAAGCGGGCTTATCACCACCGCTCGCGCTAAATCTTTGCGGGTGGGCGGGTCTATTCGCGATGTTTCCAACGAAGACTTAATGGGCGAGGTGCTGCGCCGCATGACGGCGGTGCAAACCCGGGAACAGCCGATGCGTGCCGCGGTAACCCCCACTACTCCCGTGGAGGCGCCTGCTGCTGCATCCGCGCAAGCTGGGCGAGCAGTCGCGGGTGCCGCGAGCGGTTCACTCAGCGAAGGGAAGCGCAAATACACGGCAGAGGACTACGCCCTAGCTGCAAAACGCGGCGAAATCTATGACAGTGAGGAGGGATTCTTTGGTGCCTAGCTACGATCCCTACACTCACGCACATACGCTCGGGGTCGATATCGTCTGGGGAACGCCCGGGCACGGGATGCTCGGTCGCTACGACCACGCCAGCCGCACCATTACCCTGCGCGAAGGAATGCGCACCCGGCAAGAACGCTCCGTACTCGCCCATGAACTCGTGCACGCCGTGCGCGGAGATGAGCACGACGCCTGGGATGCATCCTACAGCGCCCGCCGTGAGCGCAGCTGCGACCTGCTGGCCGCAGAAAATCTGATCGACCCGGAGGATCTGCGCCGCGCCGCCGCCTTCTATCCGGATAACCTGCCCGCGCTTGCCTATGAGCTTGACGTGACCGAAGAGCTTTTGGTGATTTACTTGGATGCGCATCCGCTTACCGTGGCGCAGGCGTAGCTTTAGCGAGGGCTCGCTGCCGCTAGAAGCGGCGCTTTTCGGGTATTTGGGTGAGCAGAAATTTCGGGAGCATTTTCTTCATCTGGGAGCACTTAAGCCGCTCCCGCATGAAGAAAATGCTCCCGTTTTACGGGCGAGTATATTGCTGCCAGCACCCATTCTTTGTGTGAGGAATGCGTTTCTGTATCTTCTATAACAGATAGCTGTTACTATTAAGACATCTGCTATAGAAAGGATAATTTCATGAAAGCCCTCAACATCACGCAGTACACCGGCATCGACGGGTTGCAGTACCAGGACGTGCCCGAACCCACCCCAAACCCCGGGCAGGTTACCATTCGCACAGAATACGCGGGAGTCGGGTATGTTGATGCGCTTCTCGCCGAAGGCATGGCGGAGCTTCCGCTTCCCTGGGCACCGGGTATCGAAGCCGCGGGGCGCATCCATGCCCTCGGTGAAGGAGTAACCGGCCTGCGCGTGGGAGATAAGGTTGCGGCTCCGCTGACCCTGTTGGGTTCAGGAGGCGGCTTCGGCCAAATCTGCCTGGCGCAGGCAAACCTTGTGGCACCCCTGCCTGCGGGTATGAACCCGGCGTTGGCGGCGGTCGTCCCTGCTAATACTCCTACCGCCCTTGCGGCGCTCGAACGCACAGCGCGTCTGCAGCCCGGCGAACACGTGCTGGTGCAGGCCGCTATGGGCGGTCTGGGCACGCAATTCGGGCAGGTTGCCAAGCTCATGGGCGCCGGAAAGGTGGTCGGCATTGTCAGTACCGAAGAAAAACGCCAGCTCGCCCTCGACCTCGGCTACGACGAGGTATGGCTGCGCGATGAACTTGCGGATAAGAGCGGGCGGCAATTCGACGTGATTATCGACCCGGTTTCTGGACGCAACCGCCCCGAACTCCTTAAACTTCTGCGTTTCGAGGGGCGACTGATCGTGGTGGGCAACGCCGCTCAAGACGGGGATCAGGCGGTGGGCACCAATACCTTCTGGTTCGACGGCATCAGCATGATGGGCTTCAATATCGGGCTGCTCTCCAATGCCTACCCCGATATTTTTACTGCCTATCTGCGCCGCGCTTTGGCGTTGGTTGCATCCGGCGAGGTGACGGTGCCAATTCAGGAGGAAGTCGATATTCGCGACGGCGCCCAGGCTTTAGAACGGCTTCGTGCCGGTAAAACCATCGGAAAGTTCGTCTTCAGGCATGAACCATACGAGGAATAAGCCCAAACGGGAAGATAGATAAAAATTCCGGGGGCGATGGTTAAGGCTTTGAAGGATGCGTTCCCAAGGCAAACCATCGCTCCCGGAACTGTGTTCATGCCACGCGCTCGGAATAAAGCCCCTCAACGCATGCAGCTTTCCGGCTAAAAACACGACAGGCACCGGAATGCATACAAATGCCATGAATACGGGTTTAATGCCTCAAAAACAACGCGAAAAGCTTCAAATATTGCTCAGAGCGGAAGCATATGTGATTTATCTCCGCAATAAAAATATTTTCCTGCCGGATTTCCCTAAAATGGAAGCCTGCACCGGTGTACAGGGTATAAGCTAGGAAGAGATTACACACAACGCCGTATAAAACACAGACAGAACGTCACAGAGAAGTGATACAAACTTCGGAGGCATACCTTGTCAGTGAATGACAACGCTATGAAACGCTGGTCTGGCGATGATGCGTGGATTGAACAGTATTACCAGAACAGCCCCGTTGAAGACCGAGAAGTCTTCTCAACGGAAGAACTAGAAGAGTTAGCGCGAGCGCACCGTGCGCTCGCTGAGACGCGCGAACCCAATACCCCTGCGGTTACCGTGCACAATGACGAATACTCCACCACGCTGCTCGTCGTTACCGACGATATGGGATACCTCGTCAGTTCCCTCACCGCCGAAATCGCCTCAGACTTCGGCGGTGTCTACTCGCTCTTCCACCCCATCTTCATCGTGGATCGCGACCCCAACGGAAAACTTCTCTCGGCACGCGGCGCTGGTCGCGCCAGTAACCTTGCCAGTGGCGATACGGCAACCTACGGGCTGCCTGTGCTCTCAGCGAAGGACGGCAAGCTCACGGCGCATCCCATGATCGAGTCTTGGATTGCGATTCGCCTCACCCGCAAGCTCAACGACGAAAACAGCGACCGCCTGCGCGCTACCGCGCTGAAAATCCTCGACGATATTAAAGCCTGCGAAACCGATGCTGAAGCCATGGCCGAGCGCGTGAACACTATCGCCGAATCCCTGGATGCGCTGCGCGGCATAACCCTCGGCGAAGGCGAAGAATCTTTCACCGCGCATCCCGGCGGTAACGAACCTTCCTCACGCATCGAAATCGCACAGGACTTTTTGCGCTGGCTCGCCCGCGGTAACTTCCTCTTTATGGGTATCAAAGAGCGCCTGCTCGACGGCTCTTCAGGGGTTCTCGAACTGGCAGACCGCCCCCACTCGGCGTTGGGTATCCTGCGGTCCACCGAAGGACAGCACCGCATCCGGTTGGAAAACGACACCCTCGCTCGCGCGCTCAGGCCGCGCCCACTCTACATTACGAAGGCGAACACCCGCTCCACCATTCAGAGCACCGACTACCTCGACTACATTGGGGTGCGCCGCTTCAACGCGAGCGGGCGCGTGGTCGGTGAGTACGTGATTCTGGGGCTGTTCACCCGCCAGGCATACTCCCTACCAGCCATAGAAACCCCGCTCATTCGCGAACGTATCGCCATGGTGCGCCGTCGCCTGGGATTCCACCCCGGCTCTTACTCCGATAAGATGCTCATCGGCTTCATCGAAGACTACCCGCGCCTTGAACTCATGCACGCCACGGTGAATACACTCACCGAAACTTTCCGCGGCATTATGGGCCTGGAGGAACGGCGCAAGACCCGCCTTTTCCTGCGCCCCGACCAGTTCGCACGGTTCATCTCTGCGGTGGTGTATCTGCCGCGCGATCGGTACAACACCTCTGTGCGCACCCGTATCCAGCAGGTATTCCGCGAAGAATTTGATTTAACCGCCATCGACTACCAGATTTACCTCTCGGCATCGTCGCTGGCGCGTGTGTTTTTCCGCATCCGGCTCGCCGACCCGAACGTTGTGCCGGATGTTGATGTAAGCGCCCTTGAGAAGCGCCTGCAAGCCGCTACCCGCTCCTGGGGAGAGGCTACCGCCGCCGCGCTTGAGGGCTGGAAACCCGGTGCAGAAGGACGCCGGCTCGCCTCCGCCTGGGCGGAAGCCGCGCCAGCAACCTACCGCGCCGACTACGAAGTAGAAAACGCGATCGAGGATATTGTGATTTTTGAATCTCTCTCGGGCGATACCCAAAGGCCCGCCGCTATCAAAGTCGAGACCGGCGACTTAGCTACCACCCGTCTGAAGACCTACCTGTCAGCACCGCATACCCTCACCGAGCTGCTCCCGGTGATGCAGAATATGGGACTGGTCGTCGTTGACCAAAGGCCCTACGAGTTCGCACCCGAAGATGGGCAGGACTACGGATACCTGTACGACTTTGGTGTGCAGTTCCCCGAAGGTGTAGACCCGCACGCTGTCGCAACGCTCTACGAGGATGCGCTCAACGCTTATCTGTTGGGAGAACGCGACTCCGACACCCTGGACCGGCTTATCTTAGCCGATGGGCTCACCTGGAAAGAAGTTCGCTTATTCCGCGCCTTCAACCACTACCTGATTCAGCTGGGCTTGGGCTACACGCCTTCGTTCATGTCAAATACGTTGATGGCGTACCCGCAGATCGCGAAGCTTTACGTCCAGTTCTTCCACACTAGCTTCGACCCGAACAATGGGCTCACCGATGAGCAGCGCGAAGCTCAACGCGAAGAAATCCTGGAGCAGATTCGCGAAGAACTCAACAAGATTCCAACCCTGGACGCCGATCGCTACCTGCGCTCGCTCCTGAAAATTCTCAAGGCTATTCTGCGCACCAACGCATACTTGGGTCGAGAAGCGCTTGCGTTCAAGATTGCGCCCGAGCAGATCGATTTTGCGCCTCTTCCGCACCCCAAGTTCGAGATTTTCGTATACTCCCCGCGTGTGGAAGGTGTGCACCTGCGCTTTGGCAATGTGGCGCGTGGCGGTCTGCGCTGGTCCGACCGCCGCGACGACTTCCGCACCGAGGTTTTGGGCCTGGTCAAGGCGCAGATGGTCAAGAATGCCGTTATTATTCCGACCGGTGCCAAGGGTGGTTTCTATCCCAAGCAGCTGCCCGATCCCGCCGTGGACCGCGACGCCTGGATTACCGAGGGTCGCGAATCCTACAAGGTCTTTATCCGCTCCCTGCTGGATGTGACCGATAACCTCTCCGTTGCTACCGACGGCACCGAAACCGTGGTACGCCCTGAGGGCGTGATCGCCCGCGACGGTGACGACTACTACCTGGTGGTTGCCGCCGATAAGGGGACTGCCGCATTCTCGGATACTGCAAACGCGATCAGCGCCGAGTATGGGTTCTGGCTGGGCGATGCGTTCGCATCCGGCGGCTCGGTTGGCTACGACCACAAGGCGATGGGTATTACCGCCCGCGGCGCGTGGGAGTCCGTCAAACGTCACTTTGCCGAGCTCGGTCACGACTGCCAGAGCGAAGAATTCACCGCCGTGGGTATTGGCGATATGTCCGGCGATGTTTTCGGCAACGGCCTGATGCGCTCCGAGAAAACCCGCCTGGTTGCCGCCTTCGACCACCGCGATATTTTCCTGGATCCAAACCCGGATCCCGCCGTCTCCTTCGAGGAGCGCGTGCGCCTGTACAAGCTGCCGCGTTCTTCGTGGCAGGACTACAACCGCGAGCTGATTTCTGAAGGCGGCGGCGTGTATTCGCGCGGCTTGAAGTCCATTGAGATCACCCCGCAGGTGCGCGAGGTGCTGGGTCTTGAGGACGACGTTACCAAGCTGGCACCCTCCGAACTGCTTTCCGCGATCCTGAAGGCTCCGGTTGATCTGCTCTACAACGGCGGTATTGGTACTTACGTGAAGGCATCCACCGAAACGAACGCGCAGGTGGGCGATAAGGCAAACGACGCCCTGCGCGTGAACGGAAACGAGCTGCGCGCCAAGATCGTGGGCGAGGGCGGCAACCTCGGCTTCACCCAGCTGGGCCGTGTGGAGGCTGCACGCAACGGAGTCATCATCAATACCGACGCCATCGACAACTCCGCAGGTGTGGAAACCAGCGACCGCGAGGTGAATATCAAGATTCTGGTGGACCGCCTGGTGGCACGCGGCGAGCTTGCCCCGGATGAGCGCGCATCGTTCATCGAATCCCTGCGGGACGAAGTCGGCGCCAAGGTGCTTGAAACCAACGTTGAGCAGAATGTTCTGCTACAGGGCGAGTTCAACTATGGAACTTTGGGTATTGATGTCTACAAGCGTCTGATGCGTGACCTCGAAAAGCATGCCGGTCTGAACCGTACCGTCGAGTTCCTGCCCACGGATAAGGAACTGCAGGCACGGTTTGACACCACCGGCGAGATGCTGACCCGCCCTGAGCTTTCCGTGCTGGCCGCCTACGTGAAGATTTACCTCACACACGCTCTGGAAGAGACCGACTTCGCAGACGATCCCTACCTGGAGGGCCTGCTGCGCGAATACTTCCCGGCACCTCTGGTGGAGCGTTTCGGCGAGTACCTGAATTCGCACCCGCTGCGCAAGGAGATTATCTGCACCCGCGTTGCCAACGAGATGGTGAACCTGGGCGGCATCACCTTCGCTTACCGCGCGGTCGAAGAAACCAGCGTTGGGGTGGATGCGGTCGCCCGCGCCTTCATCGTTGCCCGCGAGCTCTTCGAGCTGGGTAAGGCCGCGAAGCTGCACCGCGAATTGCCCGCACACACCGCCCTGGATGCATGGAACACCGTGCTGCACGATGATCAGCGTGTTCTTGACCGCGTGGTGCGTTGGTTTATCGCCGAGCGCGGCGTGGTTGCGGGCAACCCGCTCAGCTCCCTGCTGGAACGCTTTGGCGATGTGGTGGAGCTTCGCAAGAACCTGCCCGCATACCTCTCGGATGTTTCCCGCGCACGGGTTCGTTCCAAGCGCGATGCTGGCGAGGCTTGGGGTCTTCCCGAAGAACTCATCGTCATCTGGATTCGCGGCTTCGAGGGTTACGCCCTCCTGGATGTTATTCGCTCTGCACGCGATAACGACTTCAAGGCGGTTGAGCTGGCACCGATTTACTTCGCAACCTACGACCGCTTCAAGGTTGATGAGCTGCTCGGTCTCATCAGCGAGCTGCCCCGTAACGACCGTTGGGAGACCCTCTCTCGCCAGGCCCTGCGCGGCAGCCTCTACGAGACCGCCGCAGAGCTTGCAACGTCGGTGGCTGAGGAAGACGCAGGCCACGCTCCAAGCAACCCCGAGGGGGCTTTGCAGGCGTTGGATTCCTGGATTAAGAACCACCCGACTCGTGTGGGCAATATCGACCGCATCTTTGAAGAGGTTCGCAATGCCGAGCCCGACAGCGCATCGCACCCGCGCCTAGCCGTGATCTCGGTGGCGCTGCGAACCCTGTCGAGCGCGTCCTAAATCTCTTCTTAAGATATAACAAAAGCTGTTCCCTCTCCGCCCGCGTGTGGGTGGGGCAGGGAACAGCTTTTTGTTGTCGTGTCGCGGTGTGACGCTGATTAAAATGAAGAATATTTTTTAGCCGATATTCCGCTATTTATCAGGGATTTTTAAGTATTTCAGCGCATGGCGCGTGAGATATTTTTGTGCACATCTGACGGTAAACCCCGCAAACTTGGTTCGGTACCGCTATACTCAAGTAGTAGTGAAACCTTGTGATGCACGTATGCGGCTTCCCCTGCCTTAAAAGCGGGGAATATGTGGCATAAATCCCAGTTGCGGGCTGCGTGTCAAAAATAGTTTACACGTATACAATACAAGGGGTTGAAATCCCGAAAACCGATCACCTAGTCGTTCAGCGCAGTTTTTCCTGCGCGTAGCCCATCCCTGCCCTTAAACCACAGGTACAGGGGCAATATACATATAGGCATTAGGTGAGAATAGCGCTGAAAGAAGTTCCCGTCTTGTCTTCCCACCATGCAGACATCCCGAAAAACCGCTGGAGCTGGAGACTCCTCTACAATTTTCTTCTCTATGTATCTCCCGTTGCACTCCTAACAGTCGCATTCCCGTTCGTAACCCCCATTCTCAGCAAGAACTATGTGGGGTCGGTGCCGCTTATCCAGATTATTCTGGCGGCATCCATCGTGGTTCCCTGGTTAAGCCAGGCGGTATGCATGCCTATTTACCGCGCCCTCGAATCCGAACATCTGAAAGTTGAGGATGCGCGCCGCGAAGTTCAGGAAGAAGCGGCAATTCTCAAACGGGATCACAAATCCAAAGAGGCGCAAGAACTTCTTGCTACTCTCGATACCGACCCGAAATATCAGCATATTAGCGAGCTGAGGGCATTTAGCCGCCATTGGGGCTACCTCTATCTGGTGGGCCTGCCCATCGCGTTCCTTTTCGCCATTCCCGTGGTGCTTGTGCTGCACTGGGATATGGTGGCGCTGGTATCCTTCCTCTTTTTGAGTATGCTCAACGTTGCGTATGCGCAGCTGCTTATTGTGCCGAACGTGGCGAAAAACCGTCCGCTGTGGTTCTTCGCATGGTTGGGCTACACGATTGTTCTGCTGACGTTGCCGACCTTGTGGTTCCTGCCTCCGCTGGTAGGGTCGGCCATTCTGTTCAGCGGTATTGGGCGTGAAATTAAGCAGCTGTTCCACTTCAGCCGCCTTCCGCTAGGTGCCGCCTACCGCGACGTTATTCGCGGCCTGCTGACCGGTTCTATCCTCTGGGCTGATAAATACGTGCTCTTCTTGGTGACGAACGGCAAGATCGACGTTATCGCCATCTACATGAGCCTGGTTCCCTGCGTGATCGCCTACAACTACTTCTTCGTGGTTGAATCTAACCGCGTGAACGGCTCTATTCAGCGTCTGTGGACCCTCTTCAATAAACTTCCCTTCAATGAAATTGAGCCGGAGGCGCACGCTGTAGTGCGTATTTCTCACGCCTCCGTGCGCAACACGTTGATTGTCTCAGTTATCTGCTCGGTCATTACGGGCATTCTGATGTATATCTTCGTACCGAACACCTTCCCGCTCGCCTATGCGGGACTGACGGTGGCATGGTTGTTCCTGGCGATGGCGCTCTTCATCTATCAGCTGGAATACATGACCATGTTTAAGACTGTGCACATTATCGGTGCGGTACACCTGCTGATCGTCACTGTCGCCTTTTCAATCATCCCGAACGATGGCGGTTATCTGCCTATCATTATCGGCGAAGCAATTCTCGCCCTCGTCACATGGATACTCTACCGTCGTGCCTGGGCTAATCCCGAATACTCACTCTTCTGGCGTCGTGCCCTAGCCTGGTAGATGAGAGGTCATATACATTGATAAACACCGCAATGCGTAACCACTATGCCCCGCTGCAATTGCCCGCGCCGGGACCCCGAACACCCGACCCTGATTATCCTGAGGTCGATGTTGCGCTGGTGATGGAATCGACCTACCCCTACCTCAAGGGCGGGGTTTCCGCAGTGGTTCACGATATTATCGTGGAAAACCCGAGCATCAGCTTCGGAATTATTCATATTTCCTGGGATAGTAAACAGGAACTTAAAGACCTGTACGGTATGCCCGAAAACGTCAAATGGGTGAAGGTGATCTACCTGAGCCTAGAGGAGCATAAGGAAGAATTCGCCCAAGAATGTAACCCGAAAAACCTCAAGATGAATCGTCGCCAACGCAAGAAACTGGTGGCGAGACTTATGAGCGCTTTCGATGCTCTTATACACGGCGATGTAAACCCGCTCTGGTCGTTCTACGATGAAGGAATTAACCCCCGCACCCGCACCTACTCACTCTTCGCCCTCACCGGCACCCGCGAGTTTATGGAGGCAGTCGGTAACTGGGGCTTCCTCGCACAGGTTCCGTTCGGCGAACTCTTCTGGGAGGTCCGTAACTTCGTCTCTATCGTGTACGCCCTGCTGCATGAGCGCCTGCCCTATGCCCGCGTGTACCATGCCCACACCACCGGCTACGCCTCACTTTTGGGCGCTGCGGGTGCGCGCGATTACGGCACCAGCTTCCTGCTGACCGAACACAACCTGTATGTGCGCGATACTATCAACACCAAGCTGGAACGCAATATGGCCAAGCCCGTCACCACGGATTACGCCTTCCTGAAGGAGCCGCGCGATAAACCCGAGTTGGGTCCCGTCACGCTCGAAGAGACCGCGTGGTGCGTCTGGTTCCTGGAAATGGGACGTTTCTGCTATCCCAGCGCCGATATGGTGACCTATCTGTACCCCAAGGCGATTGAGGAGGCACGCGGTATCGGTGCGCCCATCGACCAGTACAACGAGGGTGAAGAAGACCGCGCGGTCGTGCTGCCGAACGGTATGCTTATCGAGAGCGTGTATCCGGCGTATGTGGGGCGTCAGACTGCCCGGGCGCGCATCCTGGCGGAGGGACGCGGGCATATGTGGCGTTTCGTGTTTATTGCGCGTGTGGTGCCCATTAAGGGGCTCACAGACCTCGTGAAGTCGCTTGCGCTGCTGCGTGATGCCGGGCTCGACAACTTCCACCTGGATGTGCTCGGACCGAAGAACCACATGCCGGAATACTATGAGTTGTGCGTGCGCACGATCGAAGAGCTCAATATGGGCGACTTCATTACCTTCCACGGCACCGTGAAGGTGCGCGAAATGCTGGACCGCTTCGACGTTCTGCTCATGCCCAGCTACAACGAAGGTCAGCCCATTGTGGCGCTGGAAGCGATGGCAGCATCCATTCCGCTGGTGAGTACCGACGTGGGCGGTATGTCGCAGCTGATCGATGATGTGCTGGTCACCTCGGATGGCAGTGAAATAGGTAACTGCGGTATTCTAACCATTCCGGGCGATGTTGAAGGCTTCACGCAGGCGCTTCGCACCATGATGGAGGAACCCAGCATCTATGAGCGGTACTGTGTTAACGCTTACAACCGAGTTGTAAAGTTCTTCCAACTTCGCCTGGTTATGGACCGTTATGACCAGATATACCGTAAGCTAGGTAAAATACCTCAGCGAGTTACGGAGCAGATTGAAGAATGAGCGATAATTCTCTACGAGCCGGCACTCCGGGAAAATTTGGTGCCTGGATTCGATACGGCGGAGACCCTATATCGGAAGAGCAGCTGGCCTTTGCGGCGCAGAACTACGCGGTAGCTATTCTGCAGCCCTGGGAGCTGGATGCGGCACGCTACCTCAAAGAGCAGTCACCTAATATGGTGGTGCTCGCCTATAAGTGCCTTTCTTCCAGTCGCGCCTATGAACCAGGCCCCATTTACTCTTCGGGTGTCTCTTATAAATATGCGCAGGATCTTCTGAACACAACCGGTAAGGATTTGTTCGCCCGCCGCCTAGACGGCTCTCTGATCGAGTGGTCGGGGTACTGGCAGCACTACCAGATGGCGGTGTGGAGTGCAGACTACCGCTGGCAGTGGGTGCACTCCGTGGTGGAAGAACTGCGTAACTCGCCCTTTGACGGCGTGATGGCTGATAACGATGTAGAGAATGATTATTACGGACTAAACCTGCCGATTCAGGGCGTTGAAAGCATCACCACGATTCGGCAGCATCTCGATTTCTTGATCTCCTTCGCCGGTATTGAGCTGAATAAGATCGGCAAAATCCTGGTACCTAATATTGCCGAATCGCGCCTGCGCTGGGGCAAATGGGAGAGCCATAGTGCCTACGGCGGCGGATTTGAGGAAGTGTGGCTCGGCTGGGGCGCACAAGAATTCCTCAGCGGCGCCTACGCCACCATGCAGGGAAACCATATTGGGCGCGGTGCCGAAGGTCTGGTAACGCTGAATGCGGTGCAGGACCGCTCGGGCGATGCCTACGGCGCTGTGAATACTCAGCAGTCCCTTCCTAAGGTCACGATTTTGCGCACCCCGCACGGGTACTCGACGTCGCCGATTAGCGGCACGGATGAGAATCTGCTGTATGGTCTGGCTGGGTTCTGGGTTTTTGGAGGCGGTCGCTTCACCGGCATCAACGCAACTCAGCACGATGCCTATGACGGTACTCCGAATGCGCCCGAGCTGTCCTTTGACTTGGGGGCTGCATCCGGTGAGATTGAGGCTCAGGACAGTGTGCAAACCCGTGCTTTCACGCACGGCTGGGCGGCTCTGAATACGAGCGACCGCACTACGATGGTGCGCGTGCCGCAGGATCAAGGGCTTGTAGATGCGCAAAACAACGCGGCACCAGCCACCCTCACCCTAGAAGGCCACCGCGGGGTTATTTACCGTAAGCGGTAATTTTAAGGTCTCTTGCTATAGCCTAAATACGGCGGTATTCTGTACCCTGCCCGGGGTGGGAATACCGCCTATCTGTTACATGTACTGACAACAGACCGGAATAAAGTCCGTTTCATGTCAAGAAACGGGCTGATTCACAGCGCAGCAGCCCTGTACTGTGGAACAAGCGGCTGGAATACAGCCAACCGTTCTCGTGGTGTTGAGTTTAAGGAGTGAATTACAGTGAATATTCTTTTGATCGACGGCGGTAAAGCATTTGGACACTCGGCGGGTCGCCTGAACCACACCCTGCATCAAACAGCCCGTGATACGTTATCGGCGCTCGGTCATCATGTGCGAGAAACTGTGATTGACGACGGGTACGATATTCACCAGGAAGTAGAAAAATTCCAGTGGATGGATGCGGTCATCTGGCAGATGCCCGGTTGGTGGATGCATGAGCCGTGGACCGTGAAAAAATATATGGATGAGGTGTTTTCCACCGGCGCGGGTACCCTGTTCGCTAATGATGGTCGCAGCAGCGTCAACCCCACTGAAGGATACGGCACGGGCGGTCTTCTTCAGGGGCGGCGGCATATGCTGTCGCTGACATGGAACGCGCCTCGCGAAGCTTTTATCCGGGAGGGCGACTTCTTCGAGGGAGTCGGGGTAGATGCCCTCTATATGCACTTTCATAAAGCCAATGAGTTCTTGGGGACTACCCAATTACCCACCTTTATTTGCAATGATGTGATTAAAAATCCGCAGGTCGAACAGTATCTCGCTGACTATACTGCCCACCTCAACGAGGTCTTCGGTCGGGCGTAAGGGTTTAAGCCTGCATGCCTTCATAAGCATGCCTGAGCAGACGGCATCACGTGAAAGCTGACCGCATAGAATCGGATGCAGATTTCTCTATCGCCTCATGTCATCACCAGGAAGGTAGTTAAGATTATGGCTGCTGAAAACAATGAACGTTATCTGCGTGGGAAAGAGGTACTTGCCCGGGTAGAGCAGAACCCTCACGGATCTATTCTTGATAGCTTAGCTTCTTTTTCGCCTGACTTAGAACGGTTTGTCGTGGAGTTTGGGTATGCGGATGTTTTTGATCGGGAAGGTTTATCCGATCAGTCTCGTCAGCTCATCACCATATCTGCTCTGGCCGCACTTGGGAATGCAGCTCCGCAGCTGGAATTCCACATTAATGGTGCCCTCAATGTGGGCTGTTCTCCTGAACAGATTATCGAGACTTTTATCCATGTGACTATATACGCTGGTTTCCCCGCTGCATTAAATGCCGTCTCTGTTGCCCGTAAGGTTTTCACCGAACGCGGTATTGACGTGAACTTAGATACGCATAGCACCGAGCCCGCCAAGCGTTTCGAGGTAGGTTCTTCATTTCTTGAGCGTGTAGATGGAGCTGGTGGCGAGGCTGTGGTTGAATCGCTTCAAGATATTGCACCAGATTTAGGCCGCTACATTGTCGAGTACTCATTTGGCGATGTTTATTCTCGACCCGGGCTGAGCCTGTGGGAACGCGAACTGGTCTCTGTGGCTGCGTGCAGCGCTTTAGGAACGTGCGTGCCTCAGCTGCATGTTCATATCAACGGCTTCTTGAATGTAGGCGGCACTCAAGACGAACTTGTGGAACTGATGATTCAGATAGCGGTCTATGCAGGATTCCCCGCCGCCCTAAATGCTATCGCCAGTTTGCGGAAAGTATTAACGGAGAATAATGCATAATGACGATGCGCGCGAAGTGGTGAAACCAGGGGTTTAAAGGTGGCTCTGTTCGCGGGGCAGTACATAAAAATATACGGGTGGCTCCCTGAAAATATGTCAGGGAGCCACCCGTATATTCTTATCAAGTTATATAGCTATTCGGCTATATATACTACTCAAACCTTATTTTGTGGGGTATGACGGTGCCTCTTCGCCAGCCATACGTTCGAGCACGCGTACCACCTGGCAGGAGTAACCGAACTCGTTGTCGTACCAGACGTATAGGATGGCTGAGTCGTCGGTGACGACGGTGGCAAGCGCATCCACCACACCTGCGTTACGGGAACCCACAAAGTCGGTGGAGACGGCCTCATGCGAATCGGAGTAACCAATCTGGCGGCGAAGTTCACCGCTGAGGGCAACCTGGC
Source organism: Rothia sp. HMSC064D08 (assembly GCF_001809525.1). NCBI lineage: Bacteria > Bacillati > Actinomycetota > Actinomycetes > Micrococcales > Micrococcaceae > Rothia > Rothia sp. HMSC064D08. Next base: position 108,308 of record NZ_KV797895.1, read on the forward strand.
GGAAGACCTCGTTCAGTTCATCCTTGGACCCGGCGGGCTTAGCCAGCTTCACGTTCAGAATAGCCATCGAAACGTCCGGGGTGGGAACGCGAATAGCGTTACCGGTCAGCTTGCCCTCCAACTGGGGGAGTGCCTTAGAAACAGCACGTGCCGCGCCGGTTTCGGTAATCACCATGTTCAGCACCGCCGAACGGCCGCGACGATCACCCTTGTGGAAGTTATCGATCAGGTTCTGATCATTCGTGAAAGCGTGCACGGTCTCCACGTGACCGCGTTCCACACCGTACACGTCATCAAGAACCTTCAGTGCGGGGGTAATCGCGTTGGTCGTGCAGGATGCCGCCGAAAGAATCTTATCGTCGTCGGTAATGATGCTATCGTTCACGCCGAAGACAATATTCTTCATATCGCCCTTACCGGGAGCGGTCAGCAGAACGCGGGAAATACCGGGGCGCTCAAGGTGCTGGGTCAGACCCGGAACATCGCGCCAGCGGCCGGTGTTATCGACCAGAAGCGCATCCTCAATACCGTACTCGGTGTAATCCACAGTGGTCGGATCTGACGAGTAGATGAAACGCACCGGCAGACCGTTAGCAATAATGGTGTCGTTCTCGGCATCTACCTTAATCGTGCCCTTGAACGGGCCATGCACCGAATCGCGCGCCAGCAAAGAAGCACGCTTCTCAAGATCGTTCTCGGTATTCTTGCGCACCACCACCGCACGCAGACGCAGGTTTGCCCCCAGCGATGAGGAACGCTCCAGCAGAATACGCGCCAACAGACGGCCAATGCGCCCGAAACCATAGAGCACCACATCCTGCTGCTTAACGGTCTCGCCCTTCTTACCAACCGATGCGCCAACCTGCTCGGGCAGCCACATGGAGAAGTCGGGGGAGCCCGCATCAACATGCTGGCGATGCAGAGCCGCAATGTTGATCGAGCAGGGACCAAGGTTAAGGTCAAAAAGCGCCTGAACCAGCTCTAGCGTATGCTCGGGGTTCAGCGGGGTTCCATCAACCTTCGCGGCACCATCATGCAGGCGCAACAGCTGAATAACGGACTTATTAACCAGGCTGCGACCGTGAATATTAAGAACTACACCGTTCTCGCGGTTTAGCTTACCGATGAGGGGAATCATCTCCTCAGCTTGGGTTTCGCGGGCAATCCACTGCTCGTGAGTGTTTTCGGGAGTCGTCACTCTTGACCTTCTTCCTCAATGGACGTCTTCGTCGGAATTTGTTGTTCGCGCCGATGCGCATGCCCAGCTTATCGGGCCGCACGCAACCGACTCTGCTTTAAGTCTAACCGCTGCGGCGAACGGTTTTATTCCCTCACGCCGCCGAATCTGTGAAATCTAGCACGCTTTGCACGATGCGCTACGCCCGAAGCCAATAAAGCCCACACAAGCCCTCACACAAGAAGCGAAAACAACGGGAATAACACACAGAAACACACTCCACCGCGAGGCAACCTTGAGTAGAATTGAGACATGTTAACTGTCATCGGTGAAGCACTCGTAGATGTCGTCCACAGCAACGACGCCCCCATGCACGCCTACCCCGGCGGATCTCCCCTCAACGTCGCCGTCGGCGCCGCACGGCTAGGGCACAAGACCCGGTTTATCGGCCACTACGGAACCGACGAACACGGCGCCAGCATCGCCGCGCACCTGAGCGCATCCAAAGTGCAGGTACCCTTCGAGCCGCGTGCCGCACGAACCTCAACCGCGCAGGCGTATATCGGGGAAGACGGCGCGGCACGCTACGAATTCGATATCGACTGGAGCCTCGACAGCTACGCCGACGATATTCTGGCCTTAGCCCCCAGCTGCGAAGCGCTGCACACCGGCTCTATCGGGGCGATGCTCGAACCGGGCGCCCACGTGGTTGCTCAAGCGCTCACGGCGGCACGAGAAAGCGCTCTCATCAGCTACGACCCAAACTGCCGCCCCACCATTATTAGCGACCGTGCCCTCGCCCAGAGCTGGGCAGAAAAATTTGCTGCGCTCGCGTCGGTGGTGAAGGCAAGTGACGAAGATCTGACATGGCTATATCCTGACCGTTCCCTTGCAGAAACCGCGCATGCCTGGCTCGACCTCGGTGTAGAGCTGATGGTGATAACCCGCGGTGAAGGCGGGCCGATCGCCTACACCCGTGCATACCCCAACGGGATTGAAGAACCGGCCTATCGCGTGGAGGTTGCAGATACTGTAGGAGCGGGCGATTCGCTCATGGCGGCGCTGATCGCCGCGCTTCTCGACAGAGGCATCAGCGGTGCCCAAGCACGCGCCAAACTTGCCGCGCTCACCCGCGAAGATATTCAAAATCTGCTACGATTCTCCGCAACGGCGGCGGGAATTACCGTCTCGCGTTCCGGAGCGAACCCGCCCACCCGCGAAGAACTTAACGCCGTACTCAACGGCTAAGTCAGCCACCTAACCTAAACGAGGAGGACTACCGTGACTAACAACCTCGGCACCGCACCCCTGCCGCGTGAACCCTACGCTGGGCTGCCCGACCTGCCGCTCTTCAACCTGACCTCCACCGACCTTGAAAACGGCGCCGCCGCGCCCACCGCCATGCTCTCGGCGCTCTTTGGCGTGCCCGGCGGGCAGGATCAGTCTCCACAGCTGAGCTGGTCGGGATTCCCCGAAGAGACCAAATCCTTCGTTGTCACCTGCTACGACCCGGATGCGCCCACCCCCAGCGGGTTCTGGCACTGGACCGTATCAAACATCCCCGCATCGGTTACCGCGCTTGAGACCAACGCGGGCGCTATCGTTGGCGGTCAGGGCGGCGCGGCGCTTCCGGCCGGGGCGATAGCGCATCGCAACGACGCCGGAACCCCCGGATTCGTGGGTGCGGCGCCTCCAGCAGGGCACGGGCCGCATCGGTACATATTCTGCGTGACCGCCGTGGACGTACCCGAACTTGAGGTAGACGAAAACACCTCGCCCGCCGTCGTGAACTTCAACCTCTTCTTCCACGGCATCGCACGCGCTTTCCTGACCGTCACCCATGCAGAACCGGCGGCTTAGGCGCTTATTCTCGCATGATTAAGCTCATCGCCAGCGATCTGGACGGCACGCTCATCGGGCCTGATTTTCGTTTTCGCCCACGCACCCTGCACGCCCTAGAGGCGGCGCGTGCGGCGGGCATTGACATCGTGTTCGTGACCGGGCGCCCGAGCCGTTGGCTTACCCCGCTGCGGGAACAAACCGATTTTGACTCCTACGCCATTTGCTCGAACGGTGCCGTGGTGTATCATCTGGGCGCCAACGAAGTAGAGGCGGTTAACGGTGCCGAACCCGCCGTGATCGAGCGTGCCCACGCCCGGCTTGAGCCGATATTCCCCGAGGTCACCTACACTCTCGAAACCGTAGATACCGTCTACATTCAGGGGCCGCACGACGGGGGAGACGTGCTTGAGGGCGCTCGCGTGGTTGAATCCTCTATGGCGGAGGCATTCGTGGCGCTCGGCGATACTCCGATCATTAAATACCTGGTCCGGGTGCCCGGTATGGACCCCGATATCCTGCATGTGCGTGTGGCGCAGACCGTGGGTGAGCTGGTGTCGGTCACGCGTGGGGTTGTGGGCGAGCCGCTGATCGAGATGGGCTCGAAGACCGTGAATAAGGGGCGCACTCTCGCCCAATTTGCCTCAAGGCACGGTATTGAGGCGCACGAGGTAATGGCCTTCGGTGATATGCCTAACGATGCTGAAATGCTGTGCTGGGCGGGTCGCGGGTATGCGATGGCATCCGGTGAGCCTGCGCTGATTAAGAAGGTGGGGCGCACCTGCCCGCCCTTCGGGGAAGACGGCGTGGCGCAGGTGATCGAGGCGATGCTTCAGGGTCGCGGCGAGGCACAGTACCGAGCGATGTAGCCTCTGCGCGGCTGCGTGCCGTGTAGCTTTATCCAAATCCTCATCTAAATTTTTGCCTCTCATCTAAAAATTTTTGGATGAGAGGCGTATTTTTTGGATGAGGGAGCCGTCGAAAGTACGTACTGGGCATAAAACGGTCGTCTATATAGAAATAATTCTTTCTATTATCGCCTATACTAGAAATAGTTCTTTCTATATGAGGGTATAAAGATTATGGCGTATATTCCCACCAAGGTGCGCCGGGCCGCGCGGACGATCGGCGAGCAGCTGCGCATCCAACGCAAACTGATGGGTCTGACCGCGCAGATGGTTGCGGAACGTGCAGACATTACGACCGTGACCCTGCGGCGCATTGAGCAGGGCGAATCGGTGCGTACTGACGTGCTTTTTCGTGTGCTGCGGGTGCTCGGCATGCTGGATGCGGTCGTCACCGCCACCGACCCGTACCTCACGGACGTCGGCCGCCTGCGTGCCAGCGAAAAACTACCTAAGTCGGTGCGCATCCCCAAAAGCGAAATGGGCTGGTAACCATGAGTGAAGCAGCTGATTAACTGAATTTATGGTGCTGTTGCGTATTTATCTAGAGTCAAGACTGACTCGTCGCATTAGCGGTTCTGCTGATTATCTTCCGCGTCGATCCTTTTAAAGAAGGAATAGTAAATAATTTGAACAAAAACGATCAGCATGATGATGAGGATTATTGGAACCGTTATATATTCGATTTTCATGTGCCGGTCCAGCACGTCCACGCCGAAGGTGATAATCAGAAAGACCATGAGGTAGTTCGATTTCGTCTTCATCTTTCCCACTCTAACATTGCCGAGTGCAAGAATTCTTGCACCTATCAGCTTTATAAAGCCATATAAAGCTGATAGGTGGTGTGTACAAGGGAAGGAGTGCATCATGCCTAAGAGTTTAGCGACCGAAGAGTTCATCACAGGTGTTCTGCACGATCCTGAGCGGCGCATCCGTGAACAGATCGATCGGGGTGAAATCACTCCCACTGCCGAGTCTATGCAGGAGCTCTCGAACGCGCTCTCGCATACGGTTGAGGTGCGCAAGGGTGCGCGGGGGTCTGGGAAGTATATTGGCAAGGTGAAGGATAGCCGCAGCACCCGCGAATACCTTGGCGGCATCAGTCTGTAGGCCCTCAACGATAGGGTGCGCAAGAACAATATTCTGCGCCTCAAAAACAAGGCGGGACGTAACGGATATCCGGTTTTTCAGTTCAAAGACGGGGCAGTGGATCCGCAGGTTCGGCAGGTTATTAAAACCCTATTAGACGGAAAACTGACTGAGTGGGAAGTTGCTTTTTTGGCTCGCTCGTCCGTCGAAATTCTACGATGATCGCCCCGCAGTTGAGTACATGAAGGACTCCGAAGAGAACTTCAAGCTCGTTGTGGCTCATGCTCATGAGGACGCTGCTAACCGGAGGGCAAACTACTGATATTTCTTGATGGGACAAAAGCGGGAGCGTTTTCTTCATTCGGGAGCACTTAAGCCGCTCCCGAATGAAGAAAATGCTCCCGGAACTCAAGGGATTGTGGGCAAGCCCAGCAGTTAGTGCCCCAGCTCGTCGTGGTCCCTGTCGGTGAAGGGGTCCAGCGGATCGCCCGCCGCCTTGGTACGTTTGGCGATAAACGTCATCAGGTGGAACACGATCAGAGTTGCCGCCGTGCCGAGCGCAATACCCGCGAACGACAAGCCCGAGAACTCCCAGGTGTAATCCGCGATGCCCACAATTAGCGCAACAGCGGCGGTCGTCAGGTTAATCTGGTTTGAGAAATCCACGCGGTTCTCGCTCCAAATGCGCACGCCGAGCATCCCGATCATGCCGTACAGCACGGTTGCGGCACCTCCAAGAACACCCGCCGGAACGGTCGCAATCGCCGCGCCAAACGCCGGGAAAAGCGAGAGAGCGATCGCGAAAATCGCAGCCACCCAGTACGCCGCCGTCGAATACACCTTGGTCGCCGCCATAACACCAATATTCTCGGCGTAGGTGGTCGTACCGGAACCGCCGCCAAAACCGGCGACGGTGGTCGCTAAACCGTCCGCCATGAGCGCGCGACCCGAGTACTCATCTAAGTTCTCGCCCGTCATGAGCGCCACCGACTTCACATGCCCAATGTTCTCGGCAACCAGCACCAGAATCACGGGAATAAACAGCCCGGCAAGCTCCCAGTGGAACTCGGGGTTCTGAAAATGCGGCAGTCCGATAATGCCCTGTTGCTGCACGGTCTTCTCGATAGTCGAGAAATCTACCTCGCCGCGCACAACCGCAGTCACATACCCGATAATCACGCCCAACAGAATCGAGAGGCGACCAATAATACCCTTGAACAGCACCGAAATCAGGATAATCGAGATAAGGGTTACGAGCGCGGTGATGGGCGCCTTCATGAAGTTTGCTTTCGCACTCGGTGCCAGGTTGAAGCCGATGAGCGCCACGATCGCGCCGGTTACCACGGGTGGCATGAGTTTCGTCAGCCAGCCGGTACCTGCAAACTGCACAATAACGCCCACCAGGAAGAGCGACAGACCCGCCATGACGATGCCGCCGAGTGCACCCGCCGGGCCGTGCTGGTTTGTTGCCGCCGCCAGGGGTGCGATAAACGCGAAGGAAGAGCCCAGGTAAGAAGGCACACGCCCGCGTGTGATCAGCAGGAACAAGACGGTGCCCAGACCCGAGAAGAACAGCGTGGTTGCGGGCGGAAACCCGGTCAGCAGCGGCACGAGGAAGGTTGCGCCGAACATTGCCACCACATGCTGGGCGCCGATGCCGATCGTAATAGGCCAAGCGAGGCGTTCGCTCGGCGCCACGACCGAGCCAGGTTTAATACTTCTGCCGTCGCCGTGCAGACGCCAGCCGAAACCGGATTTCTGTGTGCTCATGGGATGCGATCTCCAGGTGAAAGTGAGGACAAAATTCCCAGTAATTCTACACCTGTTGGCTCCTGCACGCGCATTGTAAAAAGGCTCTTGATGTGAAATAAAACGGATTTTCCACCGCTTTATTCACACCAAGAGCCTATTTAGCAGAGGAGGGGCCGCTACAGCGCCGCCTGCAAATCCTCTAAGTGGTCGTACTTCGAGAGCTCGAAACGCAGATGCCCCTCAGTCGGCGACTGCACCGGCAGGAACGAAGCCTCACGCAAACGCCGCGCAGTCGGCGAGGAAGCAACGTAACCGGCGCCTCCAACAACCTGCAGCTCAAAATGCGTAGCAATCGTCGCCAGATGCGAAACACCAAGGCGCAAGCTCAACAAATCGCGACGCTCGGCACGCTGCGGCTCACGCGCTAAACGCACCAGCTCATCGCGCAAACTCTCGTACTCGCCCACAATCAGAGGGAACTCAGAACTGAAAATACCCTGCGAAGCCTCAAGATGCTTCGAAGCCTCCACCAGCGCACCGGCGGCAAGACCCAAGCAGAATGCTGACTGCACCAGCAAGAACGGCGCGGTCACATCATTGAGGAAGCCCTCAAAATTATCGGTCAGAATATCCTCGGTCGGCACAAAAACATCCTCAAAAATGATCGTGCCAGACTCGGTTCCGTTGAGCGCCAGCAGGTTACGGTGATACGCAACCTTCAACCCCGGAGCATCCTGGCGAACCGTCACAATATACCGGTTCGGATGCCCCTCCTGCGCATTCTGCACCGCTACCGGCAGCACAATCACGCCGCCCGGGTACAGGTTAGAAGCCCACGACACCGTGCCGTTGAGCTTCACACCACCCTCTACCAAAGTGCCCAAAACCTTGATCGGCGCAAGCCCCGAAGCCTCCTTATACGCCGCCGCCATCGCGCTCGTACCGCTCGTCGTGGCCTCAGCCAAACCCTCGGGCAGCTCACGGTTCACCGCATCAAAGAACGCAATCGTAGAACGATGCGCCCACAGCGAGAACCCGGTTGTCGCATCCTGCGAGGCAAGGTCAAAAGCAACCGAAACCTGCGGAAGCAAAGACCCGGTACGCCCCAGAGTCAGCAGACCATTCTTCGCAATCTCGCGCAGATTCTCAAACGGGGAACGCTCACCGGCATCAACGGCATCTGCGTGTTCGGCGGCAAGCGCAAGCACGCGCTCGCGCTGAGGATAATCCTCAAGAGGTTCAAGAGTGAATTCAGACATGGTAGAGAGCTCCTTGATGCAATGTGCAGATGTGCTTATGCGTGTAGCTTGAAGAGACGGTCGATGGGGGTGCTCACGGCTTTGCGGGCGCGAAGTACCGCATCCTCATCGGGCGCGTCATAGAAGCACAGGCACTTGGCGGTATCCTCGCGCACGTAGGTGCGCAGGAAGGAAACCTCGGGCACCTCGGCATACTTGGGTGCGTTCGCCTTCTTGCGAGTCAGGTACTGCTCCATTGTGATTTCGGCGGGAATATCCCACTCGACCAGGTAGTCTGCATCTTTCTTGAGCTTCTTAATGTCGTCGAGTTCTGCGCCCACCAAGCGAACCTCGTCGGGGCCAACCACGGATGCGCGCTCGCCAATAGCCGCAGTGAGGGCGGGTGCGAACGCGGTGTTTTCAGATTCGATGATGGCGAAGATCAGCTTGTGATCGGCGGAAACCTGGGTTTCGATGAGCTCCGCACCCTCGCTCAGGGAGTTGGAAACGGTTTCGATGAGTGCGGTTGCCTCGTCCTTGGATGCGGTTGCTGGGGTCAACTCGATCAGGTACAGTGCCATGTCTGTTTTCTCCTTAGATAGAACGTTGTCTTTTACCTGCCTGTGCGGCGGGTCTGGCATATACCCTAAACCGGTCGCGGGCGCGGCGCATAATGTTTTTCGCTATGAGTCCTAAAACGAAGATTTAAGAACCCTTCACCCGTCACATGAAGTAATGCGGAGACACAAAACGTCATGTTACAGCGGTGACGGGAATATTTATACGGCGTCTAATGTTCGGGGTGGGTTTTAGTTGCTGACGGTTAGGATGCGCAGCGAGCAAAACCTGACTTTTGGTAGCGTAAACACCTGACTTTTAGTAGCGTAGAATGCCTCTATTTACTATCTGACTAGTGAAAATACGTGTTTTGTCAGATCTGCTGACGAGGGGCTTATTTTGCCCTTATGCCCCTGCTGGCTGAATAGCGTGCAGTAGCTTGCCCTAGCGAGAAATAAGAGCTCCAAATTCTCATTAATTGCCCGTAACTTCCCCAAATTTTGGCGACGCATTCGCGGCGCGTGCCGGGCGGTGCATCTAGTTCAGAGTACCTTTATCTAATTTTAATTATAATCAGAAATAGAAAATATTCTATAACTGTTTATTTAAATACTTTAGTTCGAGCATGGGTGTCTAGAGTTTGCAGTGTATATATTTTATTATTGCAGCAGCTTGTGGTTCGATGAATTTTAAAAAATATCAGATGTCTAGCCTATGGTGTTGGTGAATATATAAACCTATGAGTGTAGGAAACATTCTTTAGTCTTGACATTGATTTTAGAATTATTTAGCGTGGTAGTGTCATCTTTATTTTCTAGGTGGCGCAATTCTAGTGTATTAAATTCACAAAGGAGCTGATTCGAAATGAGTAAGTTTGCCAAGGTTGGGACTGGCGCAACGGCTCTGGCTATGGCTTTGAGTCTTTTTGGTGGTGCGCCAGCACATGCCAAGTACGATTCAGCAGAACCCCTGAAGGATGGGTCGAAGGCTGCACAGCTTGGTTGTGCTCTTGCAAATTGGCTGTATGGTCCACGCACATGCTCTCTCTAAAGTAGAACATTTCCTAATCAACAGTATACAACTCTTAATGTTTAGGTATTTTTGAAATCGTTTATGTAAGAGTACCGGTTGTATAACGGAAAGACGATTCTTGTTTACATAATCTGATGTGGGTTGTGTATCGCTTTCTGAAATATGTAGAGTTTTTACTGGTTTACAGGGATGTAATTAGGGTTGCTTTTGTCTCCTGGTATTCGGAGAGACAAAAGCAACCCTTTCTAAAATATCAACGTATGAAATTTCTTTAGAAAACTATTCTATTAAGTAGACGTGTTGTTGAATGTGATATATATTTTGAAAATAGGCCTCACTACTTCACCCCACGCATGAGTTTTTGCACAGGTCTGCGCCACAGGAACAGCGCGATGCCGGTCACGATGGAGAGCACGCCCATCCAGCTGAAGTACGGAACTTCGGTCTCGAAACTGTAGAACTGGGCAAACCATCCGGAAAGCACAGTTCCCATCGCAACGGACGTCCAGTAGAGTGCCATCATGTTCACCTTATAGGCTTCGGGCGCGAGCTTGGTCGTGAGCGAGGTGCCCACGGGCGAGATTGTAAGTTCGGCGATAGTGCATACGAAGAGGATCAGTACAATCCAGCCGACATTTACGCTCTGCACACCCGCCTGGGCGAGGAAGATCCAGAACGCAAGGCCGATCACCACAAGAGCGATTGAGAACTTAGTGGTTGTGAAAGGCTGTTTTTCGCCCAGTTTCGTCCACATCGTGGCAAATCCTACGCCCAGAATAATAATGAAGATGGGGTTAATGGAGTTAACCAGGGTTGGCGGGAATTGTATGCCTAAGATATTCCAGTTCAACCGTTCATCCGAGTAGACGGCCATGACGGTGAATTGCTGTTGGTATAGGCCCCAAAACACGGCGTTGGCAATCCAGAGGGGAATGAAGGCCCATACCCGCGAGCGTTCGTCGCTGGTTACGTTCTTGGCGGTGAGCAGTTGGATGAAAAGCCCGATGGCCCCAACGGTAATAGCAGCCAGAACCCAGTCTTTGAGGTTGGTTGGGGTCATGATCCCCAGCACCACCATTATCGCTACTAACGCGGCGAAAATCGCGAGAATCCCGGCAAAAATACCCTTCTGGCGTGCGGTAAACGGCAGGGCGACTTCGTGCACCGATTTGGGCAGGTTCTTGCGGGTGAGCGCATACTGAATGAGTCCTGCCGCCATGCCGAGCGCCGCAAGTCCGAAGCCAATGTGGAACCCAAACGTTGTGCCCTTGAAAGCTTCCCATCCCCATCCGGTCAGTGCTGGGCCCAAGAGCGCACCAATATTTACACCGATGTAGAAAATGGTAAATCCGGCATCGCGTTTGGTGTCTTCTTTGGTGTAGAGCGAACCGACCAGAACCGAGGCGTTACTCTTGAGCCCGCCCGAACCAATAGCAACAAGGAGCAGACCAATTACCACACCGGGAACTCCCGGTACGAATGCGAGAGCTATATGACCCGCCATAATACCGATGGCGGAGTAGAACAGAGCACGCTCGGGGCCTAGAATGCGGTCACCAAAGATGCCGCCAAGAATCGCCATGAGGTACACAATCGCGCCGTATGCGCCAATAACGCCGGTTGCCGCCGATTTATCTAAACCCAAACCGCCTTCGGTAATGCCGTAGTACAGGTAATAGAGCATGAGAACCTGCATGCCGTAGAACGAAAATCTTTCCCACATTTCTACGGTGAAGAGGTTTGCAAGCATCTTTGGATGCCCAAAGAAAGAGCCGCCGGTGGAAGGCTTCACTTCCGGGGCGGGCGTTATGGCTGACATATATTTCTCCTAGGGACCAAACTGTAATCTGAGTGTTCTGGATTATATTCTCCCTAGTATATACCCATATTAATGTATAGGTATACAAAAAATTTTCCAGAGTTAAACAAAAATAGTGAGAGATGCTGTATGAAATATCGTGGGAAAACCCTCACACTGGGCGTGTGTCGCCGACATAAAAAGTACCTTGATGTGAATAAAAATAAAACCAACAATTTTATTCACACCAAGGCACGTGTTTGTTTATAAGAGGTCGGAGCAGACCCGCTACTTCACATCGCGCATAAGTTTCTGGATGGGCGCACGGCAGAGGAAGAGGACGATACCAGCAATAACCGAGACGGCACCCACCCACATAAAGTAGGAAACCTCAGTGTCTTGGCTGTAGAACTGTGCGCACCAGCCCGCGAATGCGGTACCCATCGCCAGCGAGGTCCAGTAAAGCGCCATCATGTTCACCTTATAGGCTTCGGGCGCGAGCCTAGTGGTCAGCGCCATGCCCGTGGGTGAAATCGTAAGCTCGGCAACAGTGAAGATGAACATGATGATAACCATCCAGTAGACCGCCACACGAGAGACACCCACCTGCGTGAGGAAAACCCAGTATGCTGGGCCGATAATCACGAGCGCGAGCGAGAATTTGGTGGTTGTGCGCGGCTGCCGATCGCCCAATTTCGTCCACATGGCGGCGAACCCCGACCCCAGAAGAATCACGAAAATAGGGGCAAGGGAATTGACGAGGGTCGGAGGAAGATCCATTCCCAAAATATGCCAATCGAGCCGTTCCTCAGAATAGATGGGAATGACCGTGAACTGCTGCTGGTAAAGTGCCCAGAAAATAGCATTGGCAATCCAAAGGGGAATGAACGCCCATACCCGCGAGCGTTCGTTGCTGGTCACGTTCTTTGCGGTGAGCAACTGTATGAAAAGAGCTATGGCCCCGATGCCGACCGCGCTTACCACCCACGTGGCGAGGTTGCCTGTAGTCATCCAGCCCATCATGACCAGCAGGAATGTTATGAGAGCTACACCCGCCAGAACACCGGCTAAAATGATGTTCTGACGTGGGGTGAACGGAACGGTTACTTCATGCACCGATTCGGGCAGGTTCTTGCGGGTGAGCGCATACTGAATGAGTCCGGCCGCCATGCCTATAGCCGCGATTCCGAAGCCGAAGTGGAAGCCTATCCAACCCCATCCCCAGCCGGTCAGCGCCGGGCCTAAAAGCGCGCCGATGTTGATGCCAATATAGAAAAGCGTGAACCCCGCTTCGCGTTTGGGATCGTCTTTGCTGTAGAGCGAACCGACCAGAACCGAGGCGCTGCTTTTGAGACAGCCCGAACCGATCGCGACCAGAAGAAGACCGGTGATCACACCAGCGGCACCGGGCATGACCGCAAGAACAATGTGCCCCGCCATAATGCCGATAGCGGAATAAAAGAGGGTACGTTCGGGCCCTAGGACGCGGTCACCCAAAATACCGCCGAGGATCGCCATGAGGTAAACGGTTGCACCATACGCTCCCATAGCGCCAGTGGCTGCTTCTTTTGGTATCCCTAATCCGCCGTCTTCGATAGAGTAGTACAGGTAATAGAGGGCAAGAACCTGCATGCCGTAGAATGAGAACCGTTCCCACATTTCCACGGTGAAAAGATTGGCGAGCATCGGTGGGTGCCCAAAGAATGTTCGCGGCTTCTGCGCCGCTGGTTGTGTGGCTACCATAAAGCCTCCCAAGAATACACAGACCGGAAGTGTTCTAGGTTATATTTCCTCAGTGTATACCTGTGAAGTGTATATGTATACAGAAGCCCGTGCAGAAATTAGGCATAAATTCCGTATTTACTCTGCATGAAATCTCATATCGAATGGTGGGGCTGGGGTGTATTGCGTGCACGCGCGCGTGCCTTATGACCTCAAAATTTGTAGAGTTGAAGATGTATCTCACGAAACTATAGAGGAGAATTCCATGAATAACGTACCCCAGGTAACCCCTGCCGATGTTCCTGCCGGTGCCAAGATTATTGATGTGCGCGAAGACTACGAATGGGAAGGCGGTCACGTTGCTGGTGCCCAGCACATTACCCTAGGAACGCTAACCGAACGACTTTCAGAGCTGCCCAGCAAAGATGAAGAATTCTATGTGATCTGCCACGGTGGCGGGCGTTCAAACCGTGCGGCTGAATACCTGCGCCAGAACGGATACCAGGCGAAAAATATTGCTGGCGGAACAAGTGCTTGGTTCACCGCAAAGCTGCCCATGGAAAGCGAAAACGGGCAGGAACTTGCCGTCGTTCACTAATGAATCTATACCTTAAAATTTTGGAATATATACATTTTGACTAGTATATATAGCCAAAATAGTATATAAGGATGCGGCACCCCAGCCCCCGAAATGGCTGCCGGTGCCGTATCCTTTGTATTTGGGTCGAAGCCACGCCGCTCAAGACCGACGGCAACGCACTCTACAATAGGAAACGTGATTCTTCAGCCCGATCAATACCCAACGCTGCATGTGCGTGCCCTCGACTTTGAGATAACGCCCGAGGCTGCATACCCCGTGATCGCTGCGGGTGCTCGGTACGCCTATTGGCTTGATTCTGCACGAGAAGAATCGCCTATGTCTCGCGTCTCGTATGTGGGTGTCGTCCCGCATTGGGCGGCTGTGTTGCGCATCGAAAACGCACGCGAGGCAACAAACCCTACACCTTGGGATGCCCTCGATACCGCGCTTGCCAGCGTGCCTAAACCCGATAATATCGCCGAGCTGCCCGAAGGCTTGCGCGGTGGTTACGTGGGCTATTTCGGGTACGAGGCGCGCGCCGCCCTGCACCCCGGGCGCATCGGATACACACCCCGGCACACGGCGCAAACCCCGGATTCTCTCTGGATGCCCGCCGTGCGGTACCTGACCTATGAACATGAAACCCGCCGCGCGTGGCTGCTGGGCGATAAACCCTGGCTTGAGAACATTGAGCCGCTTTTGCGCGAATTGGCGCGGGAAGATTCTTTGTGCGACGAGGCGCCAATCGATAAGGCGCTTAGCTGTGATAAACCGTTAACCCAGCACGTGGAGCATCTGCTTTTTGACGCCCCGGATTGTGAAAGCTATTGCGCAGATATTGAACGTGCACAATGGCATATTTATGAGGGGAATAGTTATGAGGTCTGCTTGAGTGCCGAAAGTACCGCGCGGGTAGAACATCCTCTCACGCCAGATCAGCTTTTTGAGCTGTACCGCACTCAGCGCAGGCATAATCCCGCGCCCTATGCCGCCTATTTGCGGTGTGGCGATTTCTCGGTACTTTCATCGTCTCCCGAGCGTTTTCTGATGGTCGATACGCACGGAAACGCCGAAACGAAGCCGATTAAAGGGACGTGCCCGCGCGGTGCGAATCCTCAGGATGACGCCGCTGCGGCTCACTGGCTGCAGCACGATGCGAAAACCCGCGCCGAGAACCTGATGATCGTCGATCTTTTGCGCAACGACCTCTCGACGGTGAGTGACCCCGCGAGCGTTCAGGTTCCTGTACTCATGGGTGTGGAAAGTTATGCAACGGTGCATCAGCTTGTTTCGACCGTCACCGCGCGTCTTAAACCCGAAATTTCCGCGGTGCATGCCAGCGCGGCGTGCTTCCCTGGCGGATCTATGACCGGCGCGCCTAAGCCCTCAACAATGAATATTATTGAGGATCTGGAGGCGCGCCCCCGCGGCGTATACTCGGGTGCTCTCGGATTTTTCTCGGCGGATGGCGGTGCCAATCTCTCTATTGTCATACGCACCTTGGTCGCGCACGATAACGGGCTTATAACCCTCGCCGCCGGCGGCGCGATTGTCGCCGATTCAGACCCGAACGCCGAGTACGAAGAGATGCTGACGAAACTACGCGCGGCGCTTCCACCGAGTGTGGGGCGTATTGTTGAAAAGGGTGTGAGTAAGCAGAGCGTCGCCGCGACCGACCAAGAAAACTCAGGGGTATCATGAATTTTGTCTTCGATATCGACGGCACCACCAGCTTTAACGGCATGGTGATCGAGCCCGCCATTGAGCGCGAAATTTATGCGCTGCTGCGGGCGGGACACCACGTGGTTTTTGCCTCCGCCCGACCGGTGCGAGATATTCTGCCCATGCTCTCTGATGGTGTGCGCACGCATAGCGGGCTGGCGCTGATCGGCGCGAACGGTTCGCTGCTGTACCGGGACGGGCAGCTGCGTGCGTGGGAACACCTAGATGCGCATAGTTATGCGAAAATTCGGGATCTTATCGAACGTCACGGGCTGCACTATATCGTGGACTCCCTGGATTCTTACGCCTTTGATTTGCCCGATGCGCATGTGCTTGTGGAACGGCTAAACCCTGAGGGAACGGACCGCCTAGTTTCCTTGAAAGACCTGGAGAATCCGGTCAAAATAATTCTGCTTGACATCAATAATCCGCATCTTTACGCCGAGCTTGAAGAGACTATTGCGAGCCTAAACCTGCATGTGACTAAGCATCAGGATGCCACCACGAGTATTGACCTGGCACCCGGGGGCGTGCATAAAGTTTCGGCTCTCCCGCAGGCGCTTGGCGTGCGTCCGGGCGAGAAACCCGCCCCTTATATCGCGTTCGGCAATGATATGAACGATGTAGGGCTGCTTGAGGGCGCGCAGTATGCGGTTGCGGTGGGCTCGCATGAGGCCCTGCTGCCGCTCGCAGATCTGACGGTGGATCCGCACCCGGATGCGGTCGCCGCCGCCATCCGCGCACTCGCCTCCTCGTCCGCCTTGTAAAAAGGCTCTTTATTTATATAAAGCGGGTTTTAACGCTTTATTCACTATCAAGGCTCTTTTGATGCGGCATGTTCGGTGCAGTCTGAAATCCGACGAATCATCGCAGAATACCCCTATTTCATATAATTTCGGCTATGCTCTAGAGGTGGTTTCACAAAACCATCTTTCCGCACACAATATTTGAAGGAGCATCACCGATGAGTGAAAACATTACGTCCGGTCAAGAAAAACCGCAGAATTCCCCGTCTGTTCAGCAAACTTCTTCTCAGCAGCCTATGATGCAGCCCGCACCGACAGCTTACGCCGCTGCAGCTTCAATACCAGCCACTCGCCCCAAAATTACGGCGTTGGCTATGACCGCTTTTATAGTCAGTCTGGCGTGCGCGCTCTTACGCCTCGTTGAGTTCGGTACCATGAGGTCTGCCATGAGCTCTTTGCAGACTGTGGCTGCGATGAATGGCGGGCAGTCACTCAGAAACTACAATACTCTAGAATCGTTTGTGTCCTTTATTTCTCTTCCGCTGTTCCTCAGCATTATTCTGTACATCCTGTTCGGTGTTTTCATCTACCGAGGATACAACTGGTCGCGTATCGTCATGACCGTTATTGCTGTTTTGGCCCTTGCCGGTATTGTTTTGCACACGTTTATCACATCGGCGGCTTTGAGCGGTATGAATGAAGAGAGGTCATCGCTCGCGCCCGGTTTTACGTCTTCCCTTTCCACACTCATTGTGATCTACGTGGTATTGTTTATTGCTAACGTTGCCCTGATTGTTTTCTTGTGGCTGCCCGGGACCAACAGGTTTATGCGTGATTCCAAGGCGTACCGTCTGGCACAGAATCCGATGGCTCAGCCCACAGTCGTACAGGCGCAGCCCGTTCAGCCGTACCAGAACTAACCTGCATATTTAGGGTAGTAGGTGCTAAAAAGGCTCTTTATGTGAATAAAGAGCCTTTTTTACACGGCAGAGAGCCGGGACGCACCCCTAAAGCATAGCCCTGGACGCCCACCGCCAGCCCGTGCCCGGGGTAACCCGCTAAACTTGAAACATGACTAAACTTTCCGAAACCCTGCCTATTGAAGAAGCCCGCGAACGTCTGCGCCAGCTCATCTCCGAGCTTGCCGTGGTGCGCGGTAAAGTGACTCTCGCCTCCGGGAAAGAAGCCGACTACTACGTCGACTTGCGCCGTATCACCCTGCATCACGAAGCGTCGCGCCTGGTCGGTCAGGTGATGCTCGATCTGCTCGATCGCAACGGCATCGAGTTTGAGGCCGCCGGTGGTCTAACGATGGGCGCCGACCCCGTTGGCTCCGCAATTATGCGCGCGGCGGGCGATCAGGACCGCGCTATCGATTCGTTTGTGGTGCGTAAGGCGCAAAAGTCCTACGGCATGGGTCGCCAGGTTGAGGGGCCTAGCGTTGAGGGTCGCCGCGTGGTCGCCGTTGAAGATACTTCCACCACCGGAGGGTCTGCGTTAACCGCCGTGGATGCGCTGCGCACAGCGGGCGCCGAGGTCGTCGCCGTCGCCGTCATCGTAGACCGTGCAACCGGGGCGAAAGAACATATCGAGGAGGTTGCCGGGGTTCCCTGCTTCTACGCCTACTCCAAGGATGATTTAGGGCTCGACTAGGGGCTTTATAGGTGCCCGCGCGTGCCGGTAGTTAGCGGCGTGCGGGCATTGCCGCACCGCATGCCCCCCCCCGAATCCTTCGCCGCGCATCCGGCACTATATGTACGCGCCATCAGAAAGAAACCATGAGTTCCCCAAGCCATCAGACCCCCCTTGACCCCTCAGATTCCGGGCAGGATTCCCGCGTGAACGAGCCTGCAGAACCGCAGAATACACCGCAGGAGTACCCCGAAAGCGAGGCTTTCGGAACGCCCCGGTTTGAGGTTGGCGTCGGTCCTTGGGAGGGCGAGTGGCCCGAGGGCGAGCATTGGGATGAACAGCTTCTGCGTGAGGGCGACCGCCGCAATGTGGTGGATAAATACCGTTACTGGAGCATGGAGGCGATTATCGCCGACCTTGATACGCGCCGCCACGATTTTCACGTCGCGATCGAGAACTGGCAGCACGATCTGAATATCGGTACCGTGGTGCGCACCGCGAACGCCTTTTTGGCGAAGGAAGTGCATATTATTGGTAAGAAACGCTGGAACCGTCGTGGTGCGATGGTGACCGACCGGTACCAGCATGTGCGGCATCACCCCACGATTGAGGACTTTGTGGCGTGGGCGCAGGGCGAGGGGCTGGACATTATCGGCATCGATATTTTTCCGGATTCAGTGCCGCTTGAAACCTATGATCTGCCGAAGAATTGCGTGCTGGTCTTTGGGCAGGAAGGCCCAGGGTTGTCGGAGGAAATTCACGCCGCCGCGCGCGATACACTCTCGATCGAACAATTCGGTTCAACCCGGTCGATGAACGCGGCAACCGCCGCCGGGATCGCGATGCACGCCTGGGTACGCCGCCATGTTTTCGGACAGAAACCTTAAAGCAAATACACCGCGAGCAGGTAGGATTTTGCTGAAAAGGTAGGAAAATCCTACCTGCTCGGACCAAAAACCACCTGCTCGCGGTGTCTATGGGGGAGTGGACCCTAGCCCACCGGAACGTTCACGTTCACGAGCGAGAAAAGATCCTTCGGATCGTCCGGGTTCGCCACCAAGTCAATGAACTGCTGCAGATCGGTACCCCGGGTTGCCTCGCGTGCATAGCGCAGTGCCGAGAAGTCGGCGATCGCAAAGCCCACCGAATCGAAGAGAGTAATCTGCTCATCCGAGACGCGCCCGGGCTCCTCGCCGGTCAGAACCTTCCAGAACTCCACCACGGGGAAGTCCGGGTCCTTCTGCTGAATCTCACCCTCGATGCGGGTCTGCGGCGGGAACTCCACGAACACGGTCGAACGATCCAAAATCTCGCTTTCCAGCTCGGTCTTGCCGGGGCAATCACCTCCAATAGCATTCAGATGCACACCGGGTTTCACCTGCGAATTTAGAAGCACCTTTGCCTGCTGTTTATCGGCGGGGCAGGGGGTAATAATATCGGCGTCTGCAACGGCCTCGTCCACGCTGGATGCGGCATGAATCCTGAACCCCAGAGGCTCTAGATTACGGCGGAACTTCTCGATAGCGGCGGGATCAACATCGTATACCACAAGGTCTTCGATGCCGAGGACGGCGCGCATCCCAAGGGCCTGGAACTCGGACTGTGAACCGGCGCCGATCATCGCTATCTTCCGCGAATCCTTGCGTGCCAGATGCTTAGCCACCATGGCAGAAACAGCGGCGGTACGAAGGGCGGTCAGCAGGGTCATCTCCGCGAGGAAGACGGGGTAGCCGTTATCCACATCAGCCAGTAGACCGAACGCGGTTACGGTCTGGTACCCGCGTGCAGGGTTTGAGGGGTGCCCGTTCACGTACTTGAAGGAATAGATGATGTTATCTGAGGTCGGCATTAACTCAATCACGCCGAAGGGGGTGTGGGATGCTACGCGCGGAATCTTATCGAAGCTCTGCCATTTCTTGAAATCTTCTTCCAAGAAATTCACCATACCGGCAATAATATTCCCAACGCCGTCACGCTGAATCCACTGTGCCATGGATGCAACATCAACAAATTCAACCCTGTGGTCGGTCACGATAAATCTCCTTAGTCGTGAGAGGCTGACATGAAATACTGGACCAGTATATCAGCGGTCAAATGTATAGATTATTACTGTGATGTATATAATATTCCCCGGAATACGCTGACAATATGCACGACATTATGTTCAGCGTAGTGTGTGCAATATCCGGAAAATAATGTGTGTAAAAAGCTACTTCCGATCCTCATCCGAATCATCGTCGTGTTCGGCAAGTTCCGTGAAGTAATTCTTGTACACGCCCTCATTCGAGAGCTTACGCGCCATCGGAGGAGCCGCAATCACCGGAACAGCGCCCGTGAAGCCCTCACGAACACGCGCAACCTCATTCACGCGATCGCGCACCACAAACCAACCAATAATGAGCAGCGGAATCACGAAAAGAAGCGAGATAAGAGTCCATGTGCCCACGGGGTAGTCGAGCGCCATCAGCACAATAACAATAGCCATGAAGGTCAGAACCGACCAGTCGGCAAAGCGCCCGCCGGGAGCACGGTACTCGGGGCGTGTGTACTTTCCTTCCTTAGCCAGCTTGAGGAACTTCTGGTGCGAGAGCGAAATAGCAACCCAGGACGCCATCGTACCGAAGGCCGCAATATTGAGCACGACCTCAAACGCCTGTTCGGGAACGACGAAATTCAGAACCACGCCGAAAAGCCCCACCACACCGGTCAGCAGAATACCCGCCACCGGAACGCCCGACTTAGAAACTTTGGTCGCGAACTTCGGCGCAGACCCGGCAACACCCATCGAATGCAGAATACGACCGGTCGAATACAGCCCCGCGTTCAGCGACGATGCGGCGGCGGTAATCACGACCAGCTGCATGATCGGGGCGCTCGCGGTCACGCCAATATTGTCGAAGAAGGTCACGAAGGGCGACTCGTCATCGCTGTAGACGGTGTACGGCATGAGCAGGCACAGCAGCACTACGGCGCCCACGTAGAAGATAGCAATGCGCCACACCACGGTGTTGATAGCGCGCGGAATAATCTTCTTGACGTCCTTTGTTTCGCCGGAGGTGGTGCCCACCAGCTCGATACCGGCATATGCGAACACCACGCCCTGCACGACGATTAACGCCGGGAGAATACCCTGCGGGAAGAGCCCTTCATGCGACATAATCAGCGGAATACCGGGCTGCACGCCGTTGATGGGCTGTCCGAAGATGAGGTACCAAATACCAACCGCCATGAAGGTCAGCAGCGCCAGAATCTTGATGAGTGCAAACCAGAACTCCAGCTCGCCGAAGAGCTTAACCGAGACCAGGTTCAGGGACACGGTCACAATCACCACGATGAAGGCGGTGAGCCATTGCGGCAGGTCGGAAAAGAATTGGTTATATCGCCCAAACCAGGCGATATAGATAGCAATTGCGGTCGCATCCGCTACCGCCGTCATGGCCCAGTTGAGCCAGTACAGCCAGCCGGAGACGAACGCCGCTTTTTCGCCGTAGAATTCGCGGGTGTATGAGACGAACGAGCCAGAGGAGGGGCGGTGCAGGATCAGCTCGCCCAGTGCGCGCAGGATCAGATAGCCGAAGAACCCGCAGACGGCGAAAATGATCGCAAGCATGGGACCAGCCTTTTCGAGACGCCCGCCTGTCCCCAAGAATAGACCGGTACCGATAGCGGAACCGATCGCAATCATTTGAAGTTGTCGAGCGCCTAGCCCCTTGTGCAGACCTTCCTGCTCATGAGCGAAGGCATCTTCGTGGTCTGGTCGCGTCATAGGTTTTTTAGGTGAATCGAGACTCATATTTTTCCTTATGACCTGCAGCGCCCAGCGGGAACGATGGTGTACCTTCTCAGAGCGCCACAATACGGTGTTGTTCCACGCGGATATATAGTAAATTCCGGAAGCCGCATGGAGTTTTTTAAGACTATAGCAGACCAAGTATAAGAATGTTACGGGGAGCACACCCCGATAATATGCGCGTCAATGCATAATGCACGTACTGCTGTGATGCCGGGAATATTCCGAAAATTGTTATTGAAATTTAATAAACACAGTTTATTCCTTGCTATAGCAGGGAACATAAAATTATCCCTGGCTCACAGAAAAATATGTGTGTATTTATACAGGCAGGGTGTGCAGGATATGAGGAAACGGCACTCGCTTTTCGTGGGTTTAGCTGCCGCCCAGTGCGTGAATCTTTCGGTCGAGGCGCTTCTTGCGGCGGGTCAGCAGCCACCAGCCGGGTACGTGAAGTGCAGATTTGCGCCCCACCTCGATGACGGAGGGGAGCTTCTTCTTGGCGAGGGTGGTATCTATCTCAAGATCGGTGGCACCTTCGGCGCGCATCCGTTCAATGAGAGCGAGGGATTTGGCGACGGGTCCGCCTCCAATGATGTGCGCATCCATGCGGGCTTGAATCGCCGCGCGGCGTTCTTGCAGGCGTGCCAGCCGTGCGTTCTTAGGGTTATTTTCACCCATTCGGCGTTCCCCTCATTATGATGACAATGACTCTCAAATACGGGCTAAAATGCCTCATCAAAGCCCGAAATAAGCCGAAAAACCGACGCTTTCAGTCTACAGAAAACCCTAACCCCCTTGGTAAAATAGTCTCTGTAGATGGCGTTCAGACGCGCCAACAAAACCACGGGAATTTACGTTTTCCCGAACCCTAGTCAAGGAGTCAGCATGGCTATTGCAACCCCCGAAGTCTACGCAGAGATGCTGGAGAATGCGAAAGCAAAAGGCTTCGCCTACCCGGCAGTAAACGTCACCTCCTCGCAGACCCTCAACGCCGCTCTTCGCGGTTTCGCTGAGGCTGGTTCTGACGGTATTGTTCAGGCATCCACTGGTGGCGCAGCGTACTGGTCGGGAGCATCGAAGAAAGATATGGTCGCTGGTTCCCTGGCATTCGCGGCATACGCTCGTGAGATCGCCAAACAGTACGACGTGAACATCGCACTGCACACTGACCACTGCCCCAAGGACAAGCTGGATGGTTTTGTTCTTCCCCTGCTTGCAGAGTCTGAAAAGGCTGTGGCGCGCGGCGAAGACCCCATCTTTAACTCCCATATGTGGGATGGTTCCGCTATTGATCTTGATGAGAACCTCAAGATTGCGGCTGAGCTTCTGGAGCGCACCAACAAAGCAAAGATTGTGCTTGAGGTTGAGATTGGTGCCGTCGGCGGCGAGGAAGACGGCGTTGAAGGTGCTATTGACGACTCCCTGTACACCACTGTTGATGACGCGGTGAAGACCGTTGAGGCTCTGGGCTTGGGCGAGAAAGGTCGCTACATTGCGGCGCTGACCTTCGGTAACGTGCACGGTGTGTATAAGCCCGGTAACGTTCACCTGCGCCCCGAACTGCTCAAGCAGATTCAGGACGAGATCGGTGCTAAGTACGGTAAGGAGAAGCCGTTCTCGCTCGTGTTCCACGGCGGTTCCGGTTCGACCGCTCAGGAGATCGCGGATGCGGTTTCCTACGGTGTGATCAAGATGAACATCGATACCGATACCCAGTATGCCTTCACCCGCCCGGTCGCCGGTCACATGTTCACCAACTATGACGGCGTGCTCAAGGTTGACGGCGAGGTCGGCAACAAGAAGGCATACGACCCCCGCGTGTGGGGCGCTAAGGCTGAAGAGGGCATGGCAGCTCGCGTGGTTGAGGCTTGCCAGCAGCTCGGCTCGGCAGGCACCTCGCTGAACAAGTAGGTAATTCTTAGCCGGTTTGTCCCGGCATCAGAAGGCTCTTTGTTCCAATAAAGCGTATTATTCGCCGCTTTATTGGAACAAAGAGCCTTTTTAGTATGTGTGTGAGAGGTCTGCCGGGCGAATCCGGCGAAAATAGTCGCCGTCGTGAACGGTGTGCATGATAGTTTTATATTTATGAGTGAGCAATCATCGAAAGAAAACTCTGCCGAACAGAATCCGCAGGATGCGGTAAAACCCTGGGCAGTGTCGCAGCCTTCCGACGAGCAGGCTTCGACGGTACCGAGACAGTATGCGCACCCGGGAGCCGCGAACCAAACGGAAGCGCCCATAGCCGTGACGACGGCATACCCCAAATTCCCGTTCCGTTGGCTGTATGGGGTGCGCATCGTAGTCACGGCGGTGAGTTTATGGCTCAGCGTGCGGATTCTCTACAAACTTGTTACCACGATTCTTGATGGTTATGTGTCGCTCGCCCTCACAGAAATTATCGAAGCACCGCAGGTTATTGGATATCCGGTCTATGAAATCATGCAGATTATCGCGGCAATACTATACCTGCGCTCCAAAGGCCTTGGCTATATTCTGGGCGTGAATATCCTAGGTTTAATCGTCCAGCTGCCCTCGCTACCTAAACTTATTGAGAATCTTCTGCGCTTGGATATTTTCTTTGAATATGCCAAAGCTTCAACGTACTTAGACTGGGGACTGTACATTATTAATCTGGTTCTGTGTATATTCTTTATCATCATTGTGATTCGCGAATATTCTCGCCGCCAGAGGATGAAGACGACTCAGACTCAGCCTGCTTACGCGGCGGCTCCACATGCTTCTGTACCGCAGACCGTTGTGTCGCACAACCCTGATGTGCCAGCACAAACGCAGGGAACACAAGCGCAAACCGCGCAGCCTCAGTATGCACAGCCTCAGAACCCGCCGGAGCAGCCCTTAATGTAGTCTCTATACTCTTCAAGTTGTGAAATACATGAGTGCCCCGGATGCCTTCAAGGAGTCCGGGGCACTCTCATATAAACATTTGGGAACGGACGCTACCCGTGTGGAAATGCGCGCTCTAGCATCCGCACTTACTTATGTCGGGCAGATTTTCTAATACTTTATTGGAATAAAGAGCCTTTTTAATATGAGGAAATATGTAAGGAGTATATTCATTGAGAATGTTCAGGGGGTTTTCATAGAACATCCAGGGTGTAACCCTAGGGTGAAAATATGAGTACTGACCATGACTTTTCACCCCATAATTCTGCTCGCGATGCACCTGCCGCTCAAAGCAGCCGCAAGGTTCCTTGGTCGGGTATGGTCGATGGTGCCTCGGCAGGTCATGAACTTCCTGCGTATACAGCACTTTACGGCCAGCTGGGGGATGAGGAACTCGTGATCCGCCCTAGTGGAGAGCCGGAAAATGATGCCGAAAAGTCGGAAAAACCCACAAGTTCAGGAAGTCCCGCAAAATCGCCGGAGAAGGCGCACGAGTCAGTGGAAGTCTCTGCGGCAAAACCCCTAGGGCTTGAGAATCTCAAGATATTCTATGTTCTTCGTATAGCGCTGGCGTATATTCCGATAGTAGTTATAGCTTATTCGTGGATAAACTCTATGGCGCGGTATTCAACTTCATATCGCGAAGAAACTTCTGTAAATCTGTTATCGGTTGAACGGCCATTATCCCATATAGCAATTCTTGGGTTTCTGATGATTCCTTATGCAGTATATATTACGGCCGTACAGACCCGCGCCTGCGCAAAATTTATACGGCACAAAGATTACCCCTGGGTTGAAAAGGTGAATAACTATGGTCTTGTATTCTCTTTCGTGATGACCATGATTACCGTCGCATACGATAACCCCTTTGGGTGTCTTATGGTTCTTTTTGACCTTGGGGTGAGCATTGTTTTCGTGAAAATGATGGGTTCAGAGAGGGCAAAAACTAAACCTGCCGCCCGACCCCTAAATACCACAAACCTCGATAGTAAGGAAAGTTCAAACAACAGCCTCAGTGACGAAGAGGCAGAAAAATAGTGGGATGTGAACGATATGCATGATAGTTTTGAATTTATGCGTGAGCAATCATCGAGAAAAAACTCTGCCGAACAGAACCCGCAGGATGCGGTAAAACCCTGGGCGGCGTCGCAGTCTTCCGACGAGCAGGCTTCGACGGTACCGGGGCAGGATGCATACCTGGGTGCCGCGAACCCAACGGAAGCGCCCATAGCCGTGACGACGGCAGACCCCAAATTTCCGTTCCGTTGGCTGTATGGGGTACGTATCGCGTTCATGCTGGTGAGCCTGGGGATTTCCGTGTGGGGTCTATATAACTATGTGGAGTTTATGGCTAAGTATGGATTCGAGTATTGGGATGCAGAAGATTTTCTGCACTTAGCGTTGACATGTGCATTTCTGGCATATTATGGCCTTCAAATACTCGCCGGTATCTTCTATCTCAGGTCTAAAGCGCTGGGATTTATTCTGAGCATCAATATTATTGGTCTGATCCTTCAAGCTCTAGAAATAGCAACGCTAATTGATGTGATCACCCATATGGATGACTTCTTCCAGTACGCCAATGGCTTGGCGTACCTCTACTGGGTTCTATATTTCATAGACGTAGCTCTCTGCATCGTCTTTATCGTCATGGTGAGTCAAGAATATTCCCGCCGCCGGACGAATAGTACGGTTTGGACTCAGGGAGCACAAGCGCAAACCGCACAATCTCAGTATGCACAGACTCAGAATCCGCCGGATCCTCTAATGTAGCCGGTAGCCAGTTGTGAAAACATATGAGAGTGCCCCAGACTCTTTATCAAGGAGTCCGGGGCACTCGCATATAAACATTCAGGGTGGGAACTACTCGTGCAGGAATGCGCGCTTTAGCCGCCGCAGCCGCAGCCACCACATCCGCATCCGCCGGATTTGGTGGCGACTGAACCCTCAGAGGGAATGCCATCGCCGGTATCGCCGCCCATGAGGTTCACGCGATTACCAATATCGGGACCACCTACCACCTGGGGCTTTTTACCGGCGAGGGTTGCCGCGAAACCGGCGGGTTCGCGCAGAGCACCGGGTGCCAAATCGGGAATGGGAGTGAAGCCTGAGGAACCGCTCGGGCCGCATGCCGCCGCAGCCGCATTCACCTTCGGCTTTTTGACCTTGTGGGCTTTCGAGAAGCGCGTAATCTGCTCGGCGGTCGGGTACATAAACGAGACCTTGACCTCGCCATTGACGAGCATAATCGGCAGAACGTCGGTACCGCTCATCGCAATTTGCTCGGCGACGGGCTCACATTCCTCAAACGCTGACGGGTAACTATCGGTTGAGTAAACCTCAATATCGACCCCCGAATCGAGTGCTTCCTGCGCGGCACTCAAAAAGAGGGTTCGTTCCATATCGTTAGGGTCCTCAGGGTTCTCGCCCAGACCCGGAATGAAAACCTCAAGGATGGTGCCGGTTAGTTCTTCGGTTTGCTCACTCATGCGGGAACACTTTCTCGTCGTTAGGGTTCAAGCCTTCAATATGCTCTAAGTGTACTCGTGTTTACCTGATGCAGGGAGGGCTTACAAAAATACTGAGCGATCGGCGAAATCCTCCGGAGCTCTGGTGCTGTGTCTGCCGCCTGATTGAGCGGCTGCATCATGAAATATACTCTGGAAATTCGGCATATTATGCAGGCTGGGAATATTTTTTCAAAATCCCTCGACCTGTGGTGTACACAGTAACAAAAACCTGACGAGTACGGTATTCTAAAGGGCAAATACATGTATTTGCCTGTGTCGTTACACAAACGACAGCTTTCGGGTGTTTACTACATCAAAGGAGATCTTATGTTTGGCTTCGGGAAGAAAAAAGCAGCGGCACCGACGGAATCGACCGCAACCGCTGATATTTATGTGGCACCAGTGACGGGGGAGTACCTTCCGTTGTCTGAAGTTTCTGACCCCGTATTTTCGCAGGGTGTCATGGGGGATGGCTACGCCGTTAACCCTACGTCGAATCTGATTGTTGCCCCTGCGGCAGGTACGATCGCCTTGATTCAAGACACCATGCATGCCTTTATGCTGCGCACCGATAACGGCGGCGAGGTGCTGGTGCATATCGGTATCGATACTGTAGATCTCAATGGCGAAGGCTTTACCTCGCACGCTAAGGTGGGCGATAAGGTTGAGGCGGGTGCCCCCATTATTGAGGTTGATTGGGAGGCTATTAAGGATCGTATTCCCTCCAAGGAGACGATGGTGATGGTTACCAACACCCCCAAATTCAATATTATGAAGGACTCCGAAGAGCGCCGCACCGTCAACGCGGGCGATCACGTGGCGGAAGCGACCAAGAAGTAGAAGGCGCGTAGAGCCTTGTGATGCTTCGACAGGGCAGAAGGTACTGGTTTTCTCGCTCTGTGGCACGATGCTCCGGCTTTACGCAGCCTCGCTTTATGTGAGGTCTTATACCGCAGCTGCCGACGCGCAGACCTCACGAAAGAGGCTTTCTCATATGGTTTCACCGATTTTCGGTGGAACCATATTTTTTAACAAAAACTTTTTAACGGGCAAAAGACATTGTCTCGAAGAAATAGGCGTGGGAAAATATTTGACAAAGATAAATTTTCTCGCTCAAGCAAAAGTGATTTACAGGTAAAAAATAGTTATGCTATTTATGTGACGCGTCAAGAAAATGTTTTTGATGCGTCCGCCTATTCATTCACTCAGCAACATATAGTATTTGGGAGTTCATACCCATGAGCCTTTCTTCGCAGAAACTCAACCGACGTACCGTTCTTGGCGCCACCACGCTTGGCGCTGCAGCCGCTATGATGCCCGTGGTGGGCGCATCCGCAGCAGAGGTGAGAATTCAAGGAAGTCTTCCCGGCGAGAAGGAACAGCCTGTCAATGATGAACAGCAGCCTATCCTCGATGAAGATATTGAATTTGATCCGGAACGTGCGGCTTGGACCTTTCTTAGACAAAAAGAATTCTTTGTAGCACATCGTGGTTCGGGCGATATTAATCCCGAACATACCGCATACGCATATACTCAAACTGCAAGAAATGCCGATGCTATCGAAATTTCTTTGCGCACCACGGCTGATAATATTCCCGTCTGCATTCATGATGAATCGCTGATGCGCGTTACCGGACTTAATCGCAAAGTACGTGATCTTACCCTGCAAAAACTGCGCGGCGTTTACGTCAATATGCGCAAGACCCTCGGTGAAGGTACACCGCTGGAGCAGATTCCCACATTTGAAGAGGCTGTGGATGCAATCAACAACGCCCCCACCGGCAAACGCCTTCCCCTCTTCATCGAAGCAAAAGACTGGCGCGCACAGGGTCATCTGCTGAAAGCTATCAAAGAACGCGGGCTGGCGCATCGTGTAGTGATCAAGATGTACCGCGACGGCCACGGCGGTTTCAACCCCAACTCAAAGTATCTGGCTCAAGCGAAAGCCGCAGGCTGCCAGACTTGGTGCTACTTCGACGCCAACGACAGCCTTGAAGGAATCCGTCAGCTGGCGGGATCCAACAACGTGGATGCGCTCGGCGTGCCCTACTTTGAATCCGTGCGCGGCCCCGGGTACGGATCCATGGCGGACGATAAGGTGCGTGCCATTGTCGGTTTCGGCAAGCCCGTGATTGTTTGGGAGGTGCACCGCCGAAGCACCTACGAACACTACAAGAGCCTGGGCGTGCGCGGGTTTATGAGCTCCGACCCGTCATGGGTGTGCGGGTGGAAAAAACAGGCCACGATCAACGTTGAAAGCGGCCGTCGGGAGCACGGAATGCTGCCCTCCAGCATCGCCAATGCCCAGGATTATCCCGACTTCACCCGCGGGGCAATCGTGCACCAGCAGAATCATGACGAATCCTTGCTGCTGGGGCCGCTCGCTGCTGCCACTGATAGGGAACAGTACACTCTCGAATTTGCCATGCACTGGGACAAGAAACTGCCCACCACCACTTGGAATTACGGGTACATGGCGTTCGGTCGCAGCCACGACGGTCCGCTCGGTATTGCAGGGAAATTCCGGGGTGCATCCGAAGACGGCTGCTATGTGCTCGCTCTTCGCCCCGGCGCGAAGGTGCGGGACGAGCACGGTAAATACCGGACGGGCGATCTTGCGCAGCTGATTCGTCTTGACGGCGGGCCGGGCGCGCCTCGCGAAGGCAAAGTTCTGCACACCATGAACTTGAAAAAGCCTATCAAGCCCAACGAGAGCATCGAAGGCAAAATTGTGGTGAAGGGTAAGTACTTCTACTTTGTGATCAACGGCCAGTATTCCGCGCAGATTCACGATGCCGCCTACCGCGGCCCCTACGTGCATTTCGGCCGCTACCACGGCAACGCAACCGGTGGTCCGCTCGTGCTCACCCGCGCACTTGCCCGTGAGTCTTGGGCATAAGCCTTTGAACCAGGCTGCCCGGGCGGCTTATCCACCCGAGAAGATTGTGTGGATAAGCCGCCGCGGGTTCGCCAAGAAGAAGCTGGTCAGTGCACAAGAGCCGTTCGACGTCAGGTACAGGTTTCCGTAGCAATTCGGGCGGGGTTAAGGCGATGCTGATCTAGGTGCTACTCTAGGGGCATGACAACTTCATTCACCGATAAAAAAGCTGTAACGCCTGTGAGCCCCGAAGTTCGGGACGCATGGTTTAAATGGCAACTCACTCCACCCGTTCCCACCTCCTGGGAATTGCCCGAAGAAGCACGAGAAGACTTTGAAGATGCAATTATGCTCCTGCTCCTCACCGGCGAGGATGCCAGCGAATATGCGGATTACCTCAACGACTGCCTTGAAGAATTTCTAGGCGAATCGCAGGTCAAAGGCGACTTCTACCACGATATTGAACAATACGCGCAGAAAGTCGTGAAGGAACGTCGTGCGCTCGCCGAGCGTTTGGGTGTTACGGGCGATTCTGGCAACTTGGCTGCGGCTTTCGCTGATTTGGAGGCGCACGGTGTGCTTGCGCGCGGTAAGTTTGCGTGCTGTGGAACCTGCGCCAGTGCCGACATCTGGGAGGAGCGCGAGGGCTCTGACCGATGGAAGGGCTATATCTACTATCACCAGCAGGATGCCGAGAATCTGGCGGAAAGCGGGAGCACTTACATTGGCTTCGGTTCGTTTGAGGCGTACCCCTCTGATGAAGAGGCATGGAAGAAACTCAGCGATGAGCAGCGCGCGGCCGTCACCCGCAAACATGAGGAGCTATCACTCGCACTGATGCTTGACACCGTGATCCCCACGCTGGAACGTTACGGCGTTAAGGTGACTTGGAACGGCAGCTACGATACCCGCCCGCGCCTCGATAACGTTGAGGTCTATGAGATTCCGTAAGCTATAAAACCGTGCGTGCGGTCTGCCGGGGGAGTCGCGCGTGAGTTGAGGGGCGCATCCTGTATGTTATACGGGATGCGCCCCTAGCTTTTTTGTATTCTCTTACCCGTGCTCGCGAGAAGCTATTCGGGCAGCAGGCTCAGTGCAATCTGGAAGAGGTGCTCACGGTTGGTCGAGGGTGACAGGGTTGAGCGCACCATGAACCCCTGGAAAGTGAGGATGAGCGCATCCGCTGTGTCGTTGACGAAGGCTTGAAGTTCGTCGGCAGAAGGTTTGCGTTTATTCTCTGCCTCAAGATACCGCTGGCCCCAGGGTATGAGCGATTGGGCAACGATGTCGTGCAGAGTGGTAAAAAGCGTGTTGGTGGATTCTTGCACCTCGGGAACGGTAAACGATTCCAGACGGATGCGCAGCATCGAGGTGAAGTTCGCTTCGACGGTTGAGGTGGCGAAGATCATGCGCATAATGTCGCGCGGGGAGGGGTCTTTGAGTTCCCCGTAAGCTGCGGCGATCATATCGATACGCTGTTGAACAGTGGCGTAAAGAATGTCGCCTTTGCCGCTGAAGTGCGAGTAAATGGAACCCGAAGAAAGTCCGGATTCTCTGATGATGTCCGTCATGGAGGTATGGGTGTACCCCTTGGCGGTAAAACACGTGAAGGCGGCGTCGATAATTTGGCGTCGACGTGCCTGTTTAGTGGCTTCGGTCAGACGTGGCATGCCTTAAGACTATACCTTTCCGAGGAGTTTGCGCTAGATAAAAATAGAATGAATATTCTCTGTTGTGACATTATAAACAAAATGATTATTGTGTTTGCATCTGGTCTTCATGCAGGGTAGAGTCTTACGTGTTGATAAACAAAACAGATATTTTGTTTGGAGAGTTTCATGGCACGCACAACCGAGGCGATCACGCCCTCATCCTGGCGCAAGGTTATCGCCATCGCCACGCTGGCATCCGTCATCGTCAGCATCGTGATTCTTGCCTTCACCTGGCCCACTAAAGCCATGGAGGCGAAAAACCTGCCCGTCTCCATCGCGGGACCGGAAGCAGCCGTAAGCCAATTCGAGCAAGGACTCAAAGATCGAGGGAGCGAAACCTTCGAGTTCAAACAGGCGTCCTCCCGCGAAGACGCCGAACGGCAGATCAAAGAACGTGAAACCTACGGCGCGATCGTCTTCACCGAAGGCGCGGCGCCCGAAGTCATGACCGCGCCCGCCGCAAACGCATCCGCAAACCAGATGCTCACCGGCGTAGCCCAGCAGATGAACGCTCAGGTACAGCAGAAAGCCACCGCAGCCAAAACTCAGGCGCTGCAGCAGGCCGTACAGGCGGGCGGTGAACAAGGAGCCATCGCCACCCAGCAGCTCGAACAACTGAAAACCGAGCAGGAAAAACTGCAGCAGGCACAGGTTAAAACCACCGCAGTCGTGCCGCTCGGCGAGGGTGATCCCAACGGTATGGGCCTGGCGGTTGCCGCATTCCCGCTTGTTATGGGCGGCATAATCGGCGGGGTTCTCAGTATCTCTCTTGTCAAAGGAACCGTGCGCCGCTTCGTGACCGCAGGACTTTACGGGTTTATCGGCGGGCTCTTCATGACCCTTATTTTGGGCACCTGGTTCGGATTCGTTCCCGGTGACTTCGGGGCGCTTTGGGCGACCTTCGGCGTGACCGTTTTCGCAACGGCCTCCTTCATGATCGGAATTTCCGCGCTATTTGTTGATGCCGCCGGTATCGGCCTTGGCGCCGTGCTCTCCATGTTCGTGGGTAACCCGCTCTCCGGGGCAAGCATGCCGTGGCAGTTTATCCCCGCACCCTGGGGCGCCCTCGGGCAGCTGATGGTGCCGGGCGCATCCAATACGTTGTTGCGGAATATCGCCTACTTCCCGGATGCCTCAAACTCCCTGCAATGGGCTGTGCTGTTGGGCTGGGCAGGGTTTGGCCTTCTCGCCGGGACGATCGGCTGGGCGTGGAAGGAACGCCGCGCAACTCGCATGAGCGCAGAGGATAATACCGCGAGCGTCGGTGTGAAAACCGAGGCGAAGACCGAGCAGAACGCAGACGTGCCGGACAACGTGGAGATTCCCTGGAAAACGGCAAACACATAGCGACACCGCCCTCCCGCGAGCAGATAGTATTTTGAAAATACTATCTGCTCGCGCCGCATGGGGGAGATTCCTAGAATGGGAAGTATGAGCGAAGAGATCACCAGCGCCCGCATCGACGTCTGGCTGTGGTCGGTGCGCATCTTCAAAACCCGCGCGCTCGCAGCCGACGAATGTAAAGGCGGGCACGTGCGCGTGAACGACGCATCCGCAAAACCCTCGCAAAAACTCAAACGAGGCGACATCGTGCGGGTGCGCTACCCCGGCTGGGAGCGCGTGTTTAAGGTCGAAAAACTCATCACCAAACGGGTGGGCGCGCCGATCGCCGTCACCTGTTACGAAGACCTCTCGGGGCCGCGCCCCGCGCACCTGTCGATGCCGCCGGTCGCCAAACGCGAACGCGGAACCGGGCGACCCACCAAGAAAGAACGCCGTGCCCTAGACGAACTGCGGGGGCGAAAAGGCTAACCCCCGGTTCGCCTCTCTCACTCCGCGGGCGTCGTTAAGACCCGTGAGCAGGTAGGATTTTGCCGAACAGGTAAGATTTTCTTACCTGCTCGAACCAAAAACCACCTGCTCGCGGAATAAGAGGCGGTCATAGCGTGAGACAGATAAACGCATCGCTGACGTGCCATCTTTGCGGGAGTAGGCTGTACCTATGAGCAACAAGGCCTCAGAACCCAACACATCAGGCGCCGCGAACACATCCGACGGCACCGCCAACACACACGAACCCCAAAACCTGCTGGATGCGACCCCGCGTACCGGCAGCATCCCCCTTCACCTGGGGGAAAGCGATGCGGACTCTGGGAAAACTCAACCCGAAAAATCGCTCAACAGGCGTATTCTGGCGCTCGCCGTACCCGCCTTCGGCGCGCTGATTGCCGAGCCGCTGTTCGTGCTCGCCGATTCCGCACTCGTGGGGCAGCTGGGCACCGAAACCCTGGCGGGCATGAGCATTGCGGCAACCCTCATCACAACCGTGGTGGGACTCATGAACTTCCTTGCGTACTCGGTGACCCCGGCGGTTGCGCGCGCGTTCGGGGCGCATCGGTTGGCGCACGCCTACCGCATCGGTGTGGACGGCGTGTGGGTTGCGCTTGGACTCGGTCTGCTCATTATGGGTGTGGGTTATATCTTTGCCGATCCTGCGCTGCGCGGCATGGGCGCGAACGACGCAACCATCGGTTATGCGCGTGACTACCTGCACCATTCGCTGTGGGGCATTCCGCCCATGATGATGATTTTGGCACTCATGGGCACCCTGCGCGGGCTGCAAGACACCGTGACCCCGCTCAAAGTTGCGGGCGTGGGCACCGTGGTGAATGTGGCGCTGAACTGGGTGCTGATATACCCGGTCGGTTGGGGCGTGGCCGGTTCGGCGACGGGCACATCGCTCACGCAGTGGGGCATGGCGCTTGCTCTTGGTATATTTATTCATCTTAAGATGCGCCCGCACGGCGTGACTTGGCGACCCGATATTGCGGGGATGCGCGGCGTGCTATCCCTCGGGTCCTGGCTGATGCTGCGCACCCTCTCGATGCGCCTGGCGCTGCTGTCTACCGTATTTGTGGTGGCTCGCCTGGGCGACGAGCAGACGGCGGCGTATCAGCTGGGTATGAGTGTGTTCAACCTGTTGCTCTTCGCCCTGGATTCCCTTGCAATTGCGGCGCAGGCGCTGTTGGGCAAGGAGCTTGGGGAACGCGATCTGACGGCTGAATCCGGGCGTGCGAAAGTGCGTGAGCTCAAGAATCGACTGGTGCGTATGAGCCTGGTGTACGGGGTCGTTACCGGCGTTGTTGCACCTGTGATCGGTTTCTTCGGGAACTGGATTTTCACGCAGGATGCGCCCGTCGCCACCCTTTTCGCGTGGGCTACCCTCGTGATTGGCGTGGGGCAGCCAATAGCCGCATATGTATTCGTTCTTGATGGTATCCTCATGGGTGCTCAGGACGTGAAATACCTGGCAATTGGCTCATTTGTGATGCTGGTTGTTTATGCACCCGTCATTTTCGGGATCCACTGGGCGGTTTCCGGCGGCCTGCTGAGCGCCACGGTGGGGTACCTGGGGCTCTGGGCAGCATACATCTTGTGGTACCAGGGCGTGCGGGCGTTCATCTTCGGCCGCCGCGCCGCCTCGGACGTGTGGATTAAAGCGTAATTTTTCCGGGGTTTTCAGGCGTTGAGGACAAGTGTTTTCACGGTCTTCTAGCTTACGCATAGCGTTGAGGCATATACTGGTGACCCCCCACGGCATCTATGTGCGAACGGACTATACCCTTGGCGGTATGTGTGCTCCCTGAAACGGAGACGGTTCTGCGATACGCAGCGTTCAGAGAAGGGACTGTATTCGCACCCTCACCTGAGGCTGGGACTTGGAATCTGCCCCCGAAACGCCGCCCTCTAGATTTGTTTGCGACAGTGAGCGCAGAACCGCTTCTTGAACATCACGGACAATTTCTTTGACCGTACGAGAGTCGTCGATTCCAATCTCGATAATGACTTTCTGCGCGCCCGACTCGATGATGATTCCGAATCGGGCGGTCGCAGGATCGCCGCTCATACGGCTGCCGATGGCTTTCAGCGTGGAGCCGATCCCCGGTTCAATGCCGCGCACTCCGGGAACGGCCGTGACTACATGAGTCAATTCGGCTGCTGAGAGATTAATCGTCATCGTGCAGATCCTCAATGTGGATATTGACGGTTGGGGACAATTCTAGGTTCTCAAAACACGCCTGACGCACCGCATCACGAACCTGTTGAGCAAGCTGGGGGAGGCTACTGGTTGTAACGTGTGCAGAGATACGGCAGAAGATCGTGTCCGGTATCCCCAGCTCTCGCTGACCTTCGGGGGCTGGGGCATGTTTGAAGGAAGACTTGAGTGCGCGAGCTCCGGGTACGGAGTCTACACTGCGTCGCACTAGGGCGCGTAGGGAGAATTCGGACATACTATATGGACCTAAGTCGGTCGGCGGCATCTCTACCTGAGCGCCATGACGGGTTTCGGCGATTACCGCATCCATCATATGACGCTGAGGCATCACCGATGCGCTCGACTGTGATTCTAATGTGTCCCAGGTCTTGTGGAGTGAAGCGATTAGACGCAGGTACTCCCGTGTGGAGGCTTCGTCAAGCTCATAAGACTGAGCCGACTGTGCGTGCCGTGGTTCTGCGTGTGGGATGCGGGTGGTGGAACTCATTCCCACTCCTTCATGTGGCGCATGACGAGGGAACGGGCTCGTGCCAGCCTCCCCCGGACTGTGGATTCGGTTAGGTTTAGGGTTTGGGATATCTCCTCGTAGGACATGTCATCAACCTCTCGAAGCACCCAGACGATACGCAGCTCTTCAGGAGCGGATGCCAACAGCTTGGCTAATGCTTCTATCTGGGCGTTGACCTCACTGGACTGTGCCGGATCATCGGTCGCTGTCGACGTTGTGTTAGGGAGGGCGCTCGCGCTCTCAAGACCCTCTGAATCGTAAGGGTCAGTGGCTCGGCGCTGAAGTTGACGAATAGTGCTGGTGGCCTTATTAGTGCAGATGCGCATGAGCCAGCCTCGGAAGGCATCAGGATCCCGAAGCAGATGAAGACTCCGCCATGCCTGAACAAGGGTTTCTTGGACGATGTCCTCACTATCGTGGCGGTTGCGCACGATCATGTAGGCAGTGCGAAACAGGCGTCCCTGATAACGTTCGACGAGCTTTCCGAAGGCGTCAATGTCACCGTCCTGGGCTCGCAGCACCAGGTACCTGTCTTTGCCCTGAGACGCAGCGTTTGGATGAGGAACATGCTCGGTGGGCGGACCGGTAGACTGCCCTGCATTGCTGCGCTGTTCATCGGTCATGGTTATCAGAACCGCCGCTCTCTAATGAGTGTTGTCCTGCCACAGTGTGGGCTGCACTCTGGGGTTTGCTGGCTTGTTCTAGGCGCAGCAGTACGTCGATCTGACGAGCATGCTTTCCCAGCGAGGAACTAACGTCGTGGTCAAGTCGGTTCCTGAGCTCGCTCACGGTCCATGCAACCTCGCTGTTCTCTGCTACGGTGACGGTTGCCTGCACCCACAGGTTGCTGGGTGAACCGGTGACCCATACTGAGCACCGCTGAACCCCAGGAACGTCTTCGGCTCGCTCAGACAGCGCTTGGGCTATGACATCGGGGCTGAGTGTGGCCAGAAGTGTGCCGTCGGAGCCTGTCAAGCGCAAGGGGGATGCGGCAGCTTTACGGGGTACCTGCTTAATGAGCAGGACTAAGCCAAACGCGATGAGAAGAACCGACCCAAGGATGGCGGCTGGCAACAGCCAGTGTGCCTGGGGTCCGACCCAGGTATCGACTCGGGTATCAGCTTTGGCGAGGACCGAGCTAAGCGCGGGCCATGACTGACCCACGCCCATGCCGGAAGCCATAAGCCAGAGGGCTATCGCCGCGATGAGCATACCGCTTACCGCAAGGACTATCCTATTGAGAATTCCAGATACCGAACGCATGGTTTTCTCTCTTTCAGCTCGTGTGCTGGATACGCACTCGGCTGTGTGCGGTTCCGACGGGTTTCAAGGTCTGTATAGCCTGCTCAGCTGCCTTCTGTGCGGCCTGACGCACAGGTTCGAGGTCATCCAGAACGCTGAACACGGTCACATTCACGCGCGTTCGACGGACTCGAACCTTAGCGCTGTGAACACCATCGACCCGCTCGACATGGGCTTGTACCAGCTTTGCTAGGTCACGGCGTGAAATAGCTGTCTGACCGGGTATGTTATCTGCAAGAACTTCAGTGCGTTCAGGTGCCCCCGGCCACAGAGCCAGGAGAATCATGAACAGGCTGCATACGGTCACAAAGCAGGCTGCCGCGAGTACCGCTGGCGACCCGACGATCGTGGAGCCAAGCCCGTTGACTGCTGAGGATGTTCCATTCGGCCACGCCCCGTTCAGGAGCCGGTTTCCCAACGCCCAGATTCCCAGCCCTCCTACGATGAGGAGTAGTAACGCCAGGATAATGACGGGCAAACTCCGCGACGGGCGCCGGATGAGATTTTGTACGGGGGTTTTCATCGCAGAGCCCTCCTTACCTGGTTGTTCGGATTGAGCCAGGAGATCTCAATGTTGATCTTCTCAACCCTCAGCCCGGTGAGGTGCTCGACGCGCTGGCTCACATGCTCACGCACCTGTTGCAGAGTTGAAACCAGTGCTGTAGGGAAGGTAAGGCCGAGATCTAGGTGAAGGACGGCAACCTGACCGTAGAGATCACACTTTGCCTCGGGGCGTGAATGGAAATTTCGACGTGCCCCGATCCCGAGCAGTCCCCCGGCGTTCGAGCCCACATTTGCGCTCTCGTAGGCAGCTTGAGCCGCGATCTGCGCAACAACCTGGGCGGGAATGACGGTGACGCCGCGCTGCTCCTGCCGGGGGCTCTCTGTCTGAGGGTCCTCGACACTGACAGCAGCGGGCTGTGTATTGGTCTCCGTCATTACTTCCTCCATCGATTAAGGATGCTTTGGACATCGACCCGGCCCTCCAGGTAAAGACCCACCACCGTTCCAACCAGGCCGCATAGCGCCACCAGGATGAAGTCGGCGAAGGAACCGAAAGCAAGAATTGTTCCCAGGAATAGGCCCACCAAAAGGGCCAGGTGTGTTGTCTTCATAAAAGATCCTCAGATCGGGGGCGTCGGAGTAGATTACTTGAGATCGGCAGAGTCAGCGGAAGTGGAATCGTCGTCGGGCAGGTGAACGTCGGTGACGTCGATATTGACCTCTACTACCTCCAACCCTGTGGTCCCCTCAATCTGCTCGATAATGTTGCGGCGGATAGCATTGGCTACTTCCACAATGGAGACTCCATATTCGACCACGACGGTAACATCTACGGCTGCCTGGGTCTCGCCCTTCTGGACGCTAATACCGCCAGCAACATTGGTCTGGGCGTTGGGGATGCGGTCGGTCACGGCGCTGAAGGCACGGCGTACGGCATTGCCCATATCGTACACACCGGGAACTTCGCGGGTTGCCATGCCAGCGATTTTGGCAACAACATTCTCTTCAATGGTGGTTACACCGTGCGAAGTCTGTAGGGGACCGCGAGGAGTCTTGTCCTGCTGGGTTTCCTTGTTGTTTTCGCGCTCGCGCTGCTGACCGGTTTGGGGAATGGAGTTATCGCTCATGGGAGCCTCATTTCATGTGTTTTCCGCTGCGCGGATTATGATGTTTGATATGTGCGGCACGCATCGACGGCTGGGGAGTTTGGTCGCTACCCACGCCCTTTGTCCGTTCTTGCGGTCGATGGTGACGCTACTATAAAGACGCTTGAGGTACTGAATTCCTCACGAATCAAAATGGTGGTATATATCACTTTGTTTTGATGAGCGTGTACAAACACGACTGTTGCCTATGTTTGCTCGGCTCAGTTGCCTATCGCGCGAGCAGTCCTCATATGCGCCAAAGCGGGCTATGCGGAAGCTGGGAGTAGCATCTGCATAACCCGCTTAACTTTGTTTCTGCGAGGCTAAAGCGACGCAAGAATATGGGCTATTAGTTCTTTTTGCCGGTTACGCTTAGGTATATGGAGATTGCGACAATGGCGGCGATAATGGAGAGGATCCAGCGAATCCAGTCGATACCAGCGGTATCTGCAACACCGAAGAAGCTCGCGATCCCTCCGCCAACGAATGCGCCAACAGCACCCAAGATAACGGTCCACAGTGCCGAGATGTTCTGGTGACCTCGCATGATGAGGCGGGCCAGAGCGCCGATGATAGCGCCGGCAATGATCATTCCGATGAGTCCAAGCATAATGGTTCTTCCTTTGTGAGTATCCGTCACAGCGCGGGCGCGCCTGAACGGATGATGATATGGGGTCTTAAAAGCGCAGATCGGTGAGGTTCCGCCTGAAAGTTCAACAGCAGCCGGGATTTCAGCTGCCTTTCCTGTCACATATTGCGTGATTCGACGGGGCTGTTATCGCCTGCCGCCGTCTCTCAAGCCTACGGCGCTGATATGAAGACGCCATGAATGCGCAGATCCTCACGCGTTCTATAAGTGTTTTACATCACATATTTGCTGATGGTTTTTGATGCCCGGCTCTTGAGGCTCGAAGATAAAAGGAAGCGCGTACCCGATCCCGTCATCTTTGACGTCGTTACACGCCTCGGAATTTACCATATTCTTACAGAAGTATTTCAGCTCGGAGTCTTCTGCGGGCGTTCATCTTCGACCGCCGCGCTGCCTCGGACGTGTGGATTAAAGCGTAGCGAGCTTAAAACTTCCGTCAATTATTCGTTCGGATATGCTTCTTCGAGGAAAGAATAGTCATCCCAATATCTGCGATCCCACCACTCGATAAATTCAATGTTTTTACCTTCGCATCCGAGGGTGAGGAAATCCTCGAAGAAAATCAGGCGCTCGGAGAAAATAGA
Organism: Rothia sp. HMSC064D08; assembly: GCF_001809525.1. Classification (NCBI taxonomy): domain Bacteria; kingdom Bacillati; phylum Actinomycetota; class Actinomycetes; order Micrococcales; family Micrococcaceae; genus Rothia; species Rothia sp. HMSC064D08. Next base: position 148,645 of record NZ_KV797895.1, read on the forward strand.
ACTGTCGTGCCTCTCGATGCGCATTTTTTCGTGAAATTCACGCGGTGAAAGTCCCAAGCTCACGCCGTCGAGGGTGTCACCATCCAGGATCTGCAGGGAGAACAGAACAACCTTCCCCTCAGCCAATCCAAGATCCACCACGCGTTCGGCGCCACCCAGAGTAACGCGACCCATGAAACGCTCACACCCGGGGAATGACGAATCATGAAGTTCTTTATTAAATTGTTCGTGGTAGTAACCGATAGGCTGTCCGAGCTCCAGCTGGGGCGGGTTCTCAAACCGAAAATCCATATTCTTCACCTTTCCTGAGGGGCCATGAAAATCCTTATAAAGTACCCTCGAAACATACGTAATATACCCAAAGGCGCATTATTTACTGAATGAAGGCGTGCAAATAATCGGAACCGCTATATGTCACCGTGTGCTCGTTCCGGGCTCTGATAGTAGATCGGAGCGGCATGTAGCTGCTGGATCGCCTCAATAAAACTCGGGCCCAGCTCCCCCAACTCATCAAGCCAAGACCAGTCGTCAGGGGCGGAATCGTGTGAATGTTTCATGCGCCCTCCGTATTCTGTATGGAGTGAATATACTAGTTGAGATGAGCCCGGCAGTTATCGCAGCATCTGGTTAAACTGCTCAATGGTGGCGTCAGGAATATCACCGAGAGCATGCAGCATTTCGAAGGTGAAATCAACGAATCCTGCCCCGCTGGCGGTCACCAGGTTCTTATCTCGCACAGCCTCGCGCGTGGTGTTCACGTACTGATGCGGGTTCGTGTAGGCAGGCAAATCCTTGATGTCCTCAAAACTATTGGCGGTGTGCCTGCGTCCATCGAGCAGGCCAGCAGAAGCCAAGAAATACGTGCCGTCGCAGATACCACCAACCGGTTTTCCCGCATCCTTGAAATCACCGAGGATTGAGGCGAGCTGCTGGGAATCTTCGGCGGACAGAGTACGCCACGAGCCTTCCGCGCCGACGACGATGACCGCATCTGTAGTTGAGGGAATCTCGGAAATTGTCATATCGGGTTCCACACGCAACCCGCCCATAGAGGTTTTCACTTCTCGATCGACGGACGCCCACCGCACTGTGTACCCACCGATAATACTCTGCAGCCCAGCGGCAAGCAGGGCAGGCTCCCAATCGGCGAATTTATCCAGAATGACGACAGCAAGTGTTTTCACGGGAACTCCTTGTAACCTCAGCGCACTAGTCACTAAACCCTGCGATAGACCTCGTCGAAGGGCAGGCGGAAGCGCTCTCCCCAGATGCCGTGACCGGGTTTGCGGATACCGCAGGCAACCACCATGTTAATCTCAACATTGCGCGGCAGGTTGAGGAGTTTCTTCACGCGGCGGCTGTCGAAGCCTTCCATCGGGCAGGTGTCGTACCCCGCCTCGGTCATCGCGAGCATAAACGTCTGCGCCACCAGGCCGCAGCTCTTGTGCACAACCACGCGATAATCGTGCTCCGAAACCTCACGCATCATCGGAACGAATAGGCCAGCACAATTCGCCATTGCCGCGCGGGATGCGCCCAGTAGACCAAAGCAGCGCGCGTACAGGAGCGGCATAGCCTTGGTGTAGTACATTTCCCAATTCTTAATGCGGTCTTTCTGCTTCTCAGCCGGGCTGTTACGCTCAACATTGCCGCGTTCAAATTCCAGCGCGGCTTTCGCGCGGCGGCGGTACAAATCCTGGCGGGTTACGAATACCACCATCTGCTGCGCGGTCTTGGCGGCCTGCTGGTGCATGCACGCTGCGGCGAGTTTATTCAGGGTGGCGGGATCAGTCACGTGGTAGAGCTCGTACAGCTGCATATTCGAACTTGTGGGCGCCAGCTGAGCCGCCCGCAAACACTCTTTGACAACATCGGCATCAATGGGCTGGTTCTCGTCGTAATGGCGCACCGAACGGCGGCGGTTCAGCAAATCTAGCAGGGACATTATGCGACTCCTTTCCACAGCGGCATTCCGAAGGCATATAAAACTACCCTCACCTTTAAGACTAGCGTTCACGGGCGCGGAATTCACGCATAATTTTGGATATTTAAGCGAACGCGATGCCGTATAAAGCGCCTTGTGAGCACAGGTTTTATAGTGGAAAGAAGCAGGCTCAGTATAAGAACGAGGAGGCTCTTTGATACTTCTGAACATTCTTGCCCACGATACCCTCAACGAACAGGCTGATGCGCCCGGCTGGATATTCCCCGTTGTGCTTGCAGTTGTTGTTATTGCGTTCGTGGCTATAGGTGCCGTTATTTTCAAGGGTATTATGCGGGATTCGGGTGATACCTCCCAGCGCGCCGCCCATAAAGCGGAACGCAAAATCGCCACAAAAACCGGAAAGAATCTTGGTCGCACGGCACACGATAAATACCGGGAACACCGCGAAGAATAGCTGACCGCTACGAAGAGACCCGGGCGGGAAGCTACCCGGTGAACCAGTTCTCGGTGACCGTGTGCGCATCGAAAACCTGTCCCAGGAGCGGGGTTAGCGGGAAATTCCGTGTTCACGCACCAGCGGCACGGAACGCAGTACCGACTCATTCCACAAGTGAAGCGCCAGCGCATAGGTACGCCCAGTGAGTGCAGAAACCGGGTAAATTAGGGGACCGGGCAGGCTACTAAGTACCTGATACCCAGCCCCCAGATAAGATCCCCGCGCGGGAACTCAGGGAGAGCAGACTACTTGGCCCACACAACGAGCTCATCGAGCGGCTTGCGCGGCTTCGGGTCGATCTCGCGCGAGCGGTAGCCGAAGGTCGCGGCAACGGATACGCCGTAATCCTCAGGATCGAGAAGCCCTTCCTCGGTGAGGAGCTGGGTGACCGCATCGTAGTCCATGCCTTCAACGGGGCAGGAATCGATGCCGAGCATCGCTGCGCCCGTGAGCATATTCGCCAGCGCAATATAGGTATTCTTCCTAGTCCACTCGAAAAGGGCACGCTCGTCGTCGGCGATCTTCATATCATGAATCTGGAACTTTTTGTACATGCCCATTGCCATCTGCATCTGGTCTTCGGGAAGGTTGCGCTTCGCGAGCGTCTGCAGCAGGAAATCGGAATCGTAGCGGGCGTTCTTCTTCGCCACAATAATCACCACATGGCTGGCGTCATCGAGCGTGTTTGCCATACCCCAGGCGATAGGCTTGAGCTTCTCACGTAGCTCTTTATTCTGTATCACCAGAAATTTCCACGGCTCGGAACCAACCGAGCTGGGGGAGAGGCGGTCGAACTCAAGGATTGTGTTAAAGTCTTTGTCGCTGATTGTACGGGCGGGGTCGTAGGAGCGGGTAGAAACGCGACGCTTGAAAATTTCAATTGCTTGTTCACGAGTGAGAATCATGGTTTTCCTTTTCTGTGCTGGGTTTCTATGACGGAATTTAGTATATCGAGCAGGGATGCGCCTCCCGCCGGTTTTTTCGCACAGCGTGATTGACTGCGTTGCCCAAAGCGTGCTTTAGATATGCTCCTACGGCTAACAACATATCGTTTGGACAAACCGCCGCCGATCTTCAGCTGGTTTTTCGGGTGAAAGAGCCCGGTGAGCGGCCTGCACAATCAGAGATGCTGGAACTGCATCATATGTTTTCCCCTGGGACTCGACGGTTCGGCACTGTTCACCGTGGCACACGTCGTCGCAGGTGCTGCTTCCCTGTATCCCACCCACTAGATCTTCCAAGGGTACACCCATAATCCAGATACGATTGGATTCCTCAGGATGAGTCAAGAATTCTTCTTCACTCATTGTACGGATTTCCAGATGAGGCTGAATACCTTGAGGCAAGAGCTCAGCTTCCAATACCTGTAAAGCCTTGCGCAGCTCCTCACCTGTTGTACCGCACCGTGAGCAGGTTTGTTTTTCGGCATTGACAAGGTGCTGCCAGATAATAGGTAAAGTTTTCATCAGGGACTACCTTTCCTGTTGAAACTATAATCTATTTGGTTGTGATGAGATGGGGCGTGGGCACGCCAGTGTTTACACCACTTTTACGGTGTATTCCAGGGCCTTGCTCGGGTGCATGGTCACTGAGACGTATCCGTTGGCGGGGGTGCGCACATAGTCGAGGTAATCCTCCATAGACGGACCAAATCCCTCAACATCGTCTACGGCAATCACAGCGCGGTCGGCAAGATGCGGCTCCAAAAGCTGAAAGACGGGAAGCACCAGGTCAGGCCACCCGTCGAGAAGTACAAAATCGGGGCTGAAATCCAAGTCTTGCAGGGTCTTTAGCGCATCGCCTTCGCGCAGCTCGACATAGTCCGCAAGCCCCGCCCGCTCAAAATTTTTCCGCGCGGCCTCAGCCTTATGAGGCACATATTCGCAGGTGATTACGCGCCCGCCATTGCGTTTTGCGGCGGCGGCAAGATACAGCGTCGAGATGCCGTAGGACGTACCAAACTCAACGATATTCCGCGCGCCGCTCGCCAGCGCCTGCATATACAGAAACTCTCCCTGCTGCGGGGTTATGGGGATGTATTTATCGGTATAAAAATCTTCGTTCTCGGTCTCCCAATCAATCCCCCTGCCTAAAATCTGGTGGATTTTCGGCAGAAAATGTATGAACATGCGCTTGCCCTGCTTGAGCGTGGCGTCGTAGAGGTCATAGAGTGTGTCTTCGACCGGTGGGTCGTTGAGGAATGTGAACATTTGCGGGGTTAATTTGGGCATGTGAATCTCCCGGATGCTTCGGCACGTATTACCTGCACCACAAAATTCAGAGGTATACCCCTGAAAATAGTGCGGTCATGTGATTCTTCTTATCATGCCAGCGTCAGCAGGGGAGTACAAGGGATTTGCGCGAAGACGCACAAAAGCCGAAGCTCGCCGCCGTGACCTAGCTAACGCTCAAATCGGGTGAGGCGCATCGAATTGAGCACCACAAACACCGAACTGAACGCCATGGCCGCGCCCGCAATCATCGGGTTCAGCAGCCCCGCCGCTGCGACCGGCACCGCGATAGTGTTGTATGCGAACGCCCAGAACAGATTCGACTTGATGGTGTGCAAAGTCGCCCGCGAAAGCCGCAGCGACGTGGGGATCGCGCGCATATCCGAGCGCATCAGCACAATATCTGAAGCCTGCACCGCAACATCCGTACCCGAGCCCATAGCCATGCCCAGGTCTGCGCGGGCCAGGGCAGGCGCATCGTTCACGCCATCGCCAACCATCGCCACCCGGTAGCCTTCATCTTGAAGCTGCGCGATAACCTCAGATTTACGTTCGGGCGTGACCCCCGCAAAGACGTTCTCAGGATTAATCCCCACGCTGGATGCGATAGCTTGGGCAACTTCGGGGGCGTCACCAGTCAGCAGCGTGGGTTCTAAGCCCAGTTCGTGAAGCTCGGCGATAGCCTGCGCCGACTCGGGCTTGGGGGAGTCTGCCAGTGCGATGAGCCCGACAGGAAGGGGGTCCTTTGTGCCGATCGCGCGAGCCACAGCCACGGTGGTCAGCCCTTCCGAACGCGTTTGCTCAAGCATCTGATGCTGCTTCTCGGTGAGGGGAACGCCCGCCTGCAGCAGGTATTCGGGGGTGCCCACCAATACCAGGCGGCGGGACTTCCCCTCGTCCCGAGTGCGCACGAGCTCGCCGCGCACACCTCCGGGCACACCCTCAAAGTTCTCGACGGTACCGAGAAATGCTCCATAATTTTCTGTCGCAAAACGCGCAATAGCATGGGCTATTGGATGCTCGCTCAGTGCCTCCACAGCTGCGGCATCGCTCAGAATAGATACAGAACGTTCGCTCTTTGAAGAGGCGTTGTCGTCCGTAACTTCGGTGAAATCGTCGAAGGTTCCAAAGCGTGCCACGCGCATTGTGCCCTCGGTTACGGTCCCGGTTTTATCCAGCACGATTCGGTTCACCGCATACGTAGTTTCCAGCACCTGCGCGTTGCGAATAAGTATGCCCAGCTGCGAGCCGCGCCCGGTGCCCGCCAGCAGCGCCGTGGGGGTAGCCAGACCGAGTGCGCACGGACAGGCGATCACCAGCACCGAAACCGCCGCGTTGAACGCACGCGGCACATCGTGCGATACAGCCAGCCACCCGATGAGAGTCAGGAGTGAAATCACCAGAATTGTTGGCACGAAAATCGCAGAAACACGGTCGGCAAGGCGCGCGATGGGTGCCTTCGTTTCCTGGGCGGCGGCAACCAGCTCGCCCATTTTCGCGAGCGTCGTCTCAGACCCCACACGGGTGGCGCGCACCGTCAGCGACCCGGAGGTGTTCAGGGTTGCGCCGGTGACCGCATCGCCCACCGAAACCTCGACGGGCACCGATTCGCCGGTCAGCAGGGAGGCATCCACGGCGGAAGACCCTGCAATAACCGTGCCGTCAGTGGCGATTTTTTCACCCGGGCGCACCAGAAATTCGTCTCCCGGAAGGAGATCCTCGACCGGAATCTGCACCTCGCGCGTGGTTCCCCGCTTGTCGGTGCGAAGCAGGGTCGCGGTGCGTGCTCCCAGGCTCAGCAGGGTGCGCAGAGCCTCGGAAGAGCGGGTTCGTGTGCGGTGCTCAATTGCCCGACCGATCAGCAGGAATAAAGTCACCATCGACGCCGAATCGAAGTACAGCGGCGCATGGTGCCCGCTCAAGAACATGCCGAGAATGCCCCCCTGCATGGGGTGAACATGCTCGGTCAGCCCGGGGTTTATGAACAGCTGCGCGAGTGAATACAGGTAGGCGACAATCACGCCGAGAGAAACCAGCGTGTCCATCGTGCTGCTGAAGTGGCGCGCGTTCGTGAGAGCGGCGCGGTGAAACGGCTCGGCGCTATAGACCGCAACCGGCAGCGTGATAATCGCAAGCACCCAGCCCCAGTGCGGGAACTGGAACGTGGGGAACATTGAAATCAAGAAAATCGGCACACCCAGCAACAACGCCACAACGATGCGCCACCCCAAGCCCCCGCTGCGCGCGTTGGTTGTCTCTTCGGACTCTGCATCGCGAACCTCAGTTTTGAGCGATGCCGTATACCCGGCGTTATTGACCGTTTCAATGATCTGCTCATCGGTAATATCGGCGGGAACGATCACGCGCGCAGACTCCAGCGGCAGGTTCACGGCGGGATCAACCCCCGGAATTTTGCGGAGTTTACGTTCCACGCGGCCCACGCAGGATGCGCACGTCATGCCCTGAACATCCAGGTGGATAATGCGCGTCTGCCCGCCGTTAGCCGAGGAATCGAAAAGAGAATGGTCGTTCTCAGCTGTGGTGGATGCTGTTTGAGTTGAGTTACCCATGTTCTTCGCCTCGGTTCTCAATGCTCACGATGCTGTGCTGTCTTCGGGTTTTGCCTGCTGCGGATGCGCCTGCCGCAGTCCGCCCTGATCTATACTTCGCCTTCGTCCGGCAGTCCATCGGCACGGTTGCTGCGCGGTCGCTGCCCGGTTAGTTTCGAGCCTCGATCGTTCACCCCGCGAACCCGCGTGACGGCGGCACGCCTGAATGTGCGGCGTTGAGCGAGGGCGTCGTATGCGGTGCCGTGCACACCGGGATGCAGATTATCGCCGGTGCCGTCTGCGGAGGTATTCGCCGCATGATCCTGTGAGGAATGTATACGCGATGCGCCCCGCCGTTTCAGCCCGCGCTGATCCTCGCGCGCCGTATAGGGGGTGGAGTCGCGCACCCACGCATCCAGCAGATCGGAGTCGAGCCCCATCTGCCGTGCCACGCGGGAAATCGCCTCGGTCAGGTGAATGTTCTCGGTGCCTACGAGTGCGCGCACTGCCCCGACCGCCATTGCCTGGTACTGCGGAGAATACGCCATGATTAGACGGCGGGAGTGAAGCCAGCTTCAACGATGGCGTCCGCTACGGCTTGCGTGTTAAGGGTGCCTTCGTGCTCGATGGTGACGGTCGAAACGCCGTCTTTGACCACGTCTACGTTCACGCCGGTGACGCCCGGAACTTCGCCGACTTCTTCACTCACGCTCATGGCGCAGTGGTTGCAGGTGAGGCCGGTTGCTTTGACAGTGGTGATTGGCATGATGTTTCCTTCCAGAATTTTTGGAATTACAAAACTTGTGGATGCGCCGCCCGCGTGTCAGCTGCGCATCATGCGGGATATGGCGGCGGTTGCCTCTTTTATTTTCTCATCAACTATTGTCGCATCACCTGTACGTTCGGATTCAATTGCGGCGTTGGTGACGCAATGCCCCATATGTTCTTCGAGCAGGTTGAGTGAGACTGCATGGAGTGCTTTGGAAACCGCCGCGACCTGAGTAAGCACATCAATACAGTACTTGTCTTCCTCGACCATGCGGGCGATACCGCGCACTTGCCCTTCGATGCGGCGCAGGCGCTTCAAATGCGCCTCTTTGTTTGGGGTATACCCGTGCGGTTGTGCTGAGGAATCATGCTTTGTCATAGATCCAGTGTATACCCTAGGGGGGTATATCTCAAGAGGTGGTGAAGGTGATTTGATATATTGGCTTTATGCGTGAACCACACCCTCAATCGGTCTATACGCTTCCGCACGAGCAAACGGTGCTCAATACCCTGCGGAAGTATGGGGTGGTTAAAGCGCACCTATTCGGCAGCGCGGCACGCGGCGAGCTTAACCCCGCCAGTGATCTTGATTTTTTAGTAGAGATGAAAGACTCCCCAGATTACGGCGTATTACTGCGGTTATCTGAGGAGCTTGAGCAGATTACAGGGTACCCGGTCGACGTGCTGACCTCTATTAAGCCTGTTTTTCGCCCCTACATCGAACCCGACTTGACGGAGCTGCCGTTGTGAAAGTTCCAGACCCTTACATCATCATGGGGCGCGATATGACAGCTTAAGAATATAGGTTGTGATCAAGCATAAACTGCAAGATTGGACGGGAAATTTTTTCAGCTAGGATCACCGGGACTGCATTTCCAATTTGTTTGTATTGCTCGTTTAACTGACTATTCTTGGACCCTTTTGAGCTCCCTGCAGAAAAATGATACCAGTCAGGGAATGTTTGAATGCGTGCACATTCTCGCACAGAAAGACGTCGGTTATAATCACCTTGGAAAATCCATTTATCTTTGCCTAACTTGCGCATAGGACTACCTGCAGGGTGCTGTGGTGCTTGCCTGCCCGAAGCTTGAATAGTGAATGATTGTTCGTCCCATAACTTTTTGCGGTTTCGGGACATATACATAGAACTATAGTTGCTATCAAAAACATCTTCTGGTTGGAATGGTAAATCTTCTATCGCATCACGTAGGGTTACATAGGGGTTTGCACGTCCAGGACCGTGGGTCGGTTCGGGAAGATGATACTTGTAGCCGTACTTCTCGGCAATATCATTGCGGACACCAATGATGAAGACACGTTCACGTATCTGAGGGACTCCGTAGTCACGGGCATTGACAAGATGAGCAACTACTTGATACCCTGCAGCCGAAAAATCTTCTGTTATTTGTTTCAGCACTTGACCTCGTGCCATTGTCATAAGCCCTTTGACATTCTCAGCGATAAAGAATGCAGGTTTCGACTGGGTTAAAGCTCGGATGTAGTGAATGTATAGGAAATTACGCGGATCATCTAAAAGCCGCGGACCCGCAGCGCTGAACCCTGGACAAGGAAAACCACCTAGCATTAGATCACTGTCTGGAAATTCAATAACTTGCCTAATGTCACGCGAGTCTTTGACGACGTCCAATCCAAAATTAGCTGTGTAGCTCTCATTGGCTGCTGGAAAAATATCGTTCGAATATATGAAGTCTATATTTTTAGTATTTTTTTCAAAATTCTGTCGATCTGCCAAAATTGTGAGAGAATTTTCAGCTCCTCCAGTGTATGAAAGCGTGGCGAGTTTGACCCCAAGATCGAGACCACCCGCACCGCTAAAAAGGGATACCACTTTGAGAACGTTTTTTTGGTAGCGAATATTTGCGTGCATGTCACGTTCAAGTTGGCGTGTCACTGGCGTGGAGTGCCTCAGTGTTTCCCGTTCTTCTTCTTGGATTTTTTTGTTTAGAACATCCTGAACTTCTTCTGGAGCATAGGTCAAAGATGAGCGAAACCCTGCCTGCATGGTGCGTGGGGTCATGAAGTTTCCCTTTCGTGTAGGCCATACGTATGTTCGGCCCTACCAGTATACACTAGTTAACCTTGAGTCCGTCAGGCTTGTTTAGGAGGGTCACATCGAATTTCATACTGGTTTGTATTTTTGATGAGGCATTATGAATACGAAAACTAATCGTCCAACTATTATCCATTTCCATAATTAGTGTTGTTTTTGTTCCCACTTTTTGGTCAAATTTCAGTATTTTATTGGGCAATAGTTTATGAATTATAGAACCTTCTCGTAAATCGTAGCGCTCCACACATGCTTTTCCTTTTTCTGATATAAATTTGTAGAATTCCGGTTCTCCAATGATATATTTCAAAAGCCGTACAAGTATTATCCTGCCCTGTGCTTCATAGGCTCGAATAATCTCATTTCGAAAAGCTTTAAGTAGAGGCATATAAATATTGTTCTCTTTGTCTATATTTGATTCTTTCCATTTTATACCTTCTTGGGATTTAAGAATAGAAAATATAGGGGTTACCTCATCCCAGTAGGATTTTGACACTGGTACTCTATACCATTTCTCACCAAAGTTGATTCTAGGAGATAAACGTGAGTGTCGTGCTGCTTTGTGATTACGCTTGATAGATATTCCCCAGGTATGTGTGGTACTGTCTCCCTGGGACTCTACAACCACATCACGAACATCTGTGCCATTTTTAGCTTTATCATCACTTTGAAGGTATAGGATGTTCTTATGGTTGTATTTATATGTTGTAGGCTCCCGGGGGAGTATTATATCTATTCCCAAATTCGCATTTTTTTGATACTCTTCTTGAGTGTTTTTGTCTTTGTCTTCATAAAATTTCTTAGCTGTAATATATGCTTTATTTTCTTTAATTGAAGAATTTCCACCACGTTTTAATATTGCCTGATGTAATGCTTCTAAACATGCGTATTCAAATGCTTTACCATTTGCTGCAGAGGTATTTGACATCGGAAGCTCCTTCGGTATTTTTAAAATTTTGTATAAATCTTCGCTCAAGACCTATTGTATTTTTCCATCTTTTTTGGGGTTGAGCAAGATTAGTGCAGTACGTTACATAGAAAGTAGCAAGGGGACGCCCGGTCGATACCGAGCGTCCCTAGCCAGCATGAGAGCTTTACACCCTTACATACCCTGCGCCTGGATGGCAGTGATCGCCACCGTGTTGATGATGTCCTCAACGGTGGTACCGCGTGAAAGGTCGTTCACAGGCTTGCGCAGACCCTGCAGCACGGGGCCAACGGCGGGGGCACCCGAAGACTGCTGCACAGCCTTGTAGGTGTTGTTGCCGGTGTTCAGGTCGGGGAAAATAAACACGGTCGCCTGGCCCGCCACCTGGCTGTCGGGCATCTTGGTCGAAGCAATCGACATGTTCGATGCCGCATCGTACTGAATCGGACCCTCCACCGCGAAATCCGGGTTAGAGGCGCGCACAATCTCGGTTGCCTCGCGCACCACATCCACATCCGCACCAGAGCCGGAGGTACCGGTCGAGTACGAGAGCATAGCCACCTTCGGATCAACCCCGAACTGACGCGCAGTCTCGGCGGAAGCCTTCGCAATATCCGCCAGCTGCTCGGCATTCGGGTTCGGGTTCACGGCACAGTCGCCGTACACTAGCACGCGGTCTTCCATGAGCATCAGGAACACCGAAGACACAATCTTGGTACCCGGGCGGGTCTTAATGAACTCCAGCGAGGGGCGAATCGTGTTCGCGGTCGTATTGATAGCGCCCGAGACCATGCCATCCGCAAGACCCTTGTAAACCAGCATCGTACCGAAATATGAGGGATCGCTCATGCGTTCACGCGCACCCTCAATAGTCATGCCCTTGTGGGCGCGCAGCTCAGCATAAGTCGCCGCAAAATCCTCACTGTATTCGTTATTCGCAATGTCGATAATACGAATCGAGGCAGGCAAGTTAATACCCTCAGCCTGGCAGATTTCCGAGATCTTATCCGGGTTGCCCAGCAGAATCAGGTCACAGAAATCGCGGCGCGCAATCATCTCGGCTGCACGCAGAATACGCACATCATAGCCCTCAGGCAGAACCACGGAACGGCGGTTCGCACGAGCGGTCTCAATCAGGTTGTGCAGGAACCGCAGCGGGGTCATCGAAGCCGGGCGCTCAAGCTCAAGGCGTGAAAGCAGCTCTTCCTGGTTCACGTATTCATCCCAGCCGCCGAATGCGCTCGCAAGCTTGCGGGCCTGGCCGTTAATCACGCTGCCGTGCACGCGGGAAACAGCGCGCGCCGACTTAAAGGTGTCACGGTCGGTCGATAGTACTGGGAAAGGCGCGCTTTCAAGCAGGCTGCCCACAGCGGTGTTATTGCCGGGCAGGTTGTTGAGTCCGCCTGTGAGCAGCATACCCGAAGGCGCCGGGAACGTGGGCGAAAGCGCGGATGCGAGGGTCGCGGCCACAACATCGGCGCGGTCGCCGGGAACGATCACAAAGTCGCCGTCGGCAAACTGGTTGAGGAAGTTTGAGACGGTCATAGCGGCAATCTTGATCTCGTTAATGTCACGGCCAAGATCTTCCTGCGACAGGTGTGAACCGTCGAGTTTGAGGGCGGCGACGACCTCCGCGATGGTGGGCTTACCCAGGTCTGCGATTTCAGGCAGAACGTAGACGGGGAACTTATGCTCGCCCAGCTTAACGTTCTTCTCAATGCTCTCACGCAGCTCGGGGTCGGCACGGTTGACGATAATGGAGAACAGATCAACCTTGGCTGCCTTAAGTTCGGAACGTGCAACCTCTACGGCGTTAGTTGCCTCTTCAAGGGAAGCCTCGTTCGCACCCACGATAGCGATCACGGGCAGACCTAAATCGCGGGATACCTGGGCGTTGAGATCGAACTCGACGGCGAGTGCGTTCTGGGCGGTCAGGTATATGCCGTCCACGATCACAACATCGCTGTGGGCGGCAATTTCTTCATAGGCGGAAACCGCGCGGGCCGAAATTTCTTCGGTGTTGCCCTCCGCAATGAACTCTAGTGCCTCGGTGAGCGATACTGCGCCGCCCACCTGCTCATCAGAGAGGTTAAAGTGCTCTTTCATCAGGCGAATCATGGGGTCATCGCTGGCAGTTTCACCCTTGAAAATGGGTCGGAAAAAGCCTACTCGATCGGCGCGCTTCACAAGGGAATCTGCGAGGCCCAGGGCGATCAGGGATTTGCCTGAGTCCTGGGTCATCGCCGAGAGATAAATGCCGGTGGTCATAGTGCTCCTTTGGCGTTGAACGTTCGGCGGGGGCGCGCTAACAATCCGGTACGTACGTTGGATGCGCCGGATGCGGCGACTCTCGTCGAGTTTGTCTTGTCCTTTCTATCTTATCGGGGTTGAGAGTCGGGCAAACCTTTTGTCGCGGTGTGAGGGGGATTGAAGACTGCACTATGGTGTGTTTTTAGTGCGTATTTTCGCGGTCAATATGGTTTTAGGTGGGGTTTGAGAAATATTTTGTGGTGAAAAGCATGCTGTCGTGCACTAAACACACAATCAAATATCTCGCCCTATCAAACGTCGCTTTCATGCAGAATTATGCAAAATTCTTGTACTTTCAGCGAAAGTCCACGGGGCGCGTATCGACCCTCTGTAGATTTTTCGTGTGAGAACCTACGATTGAAATATGTTGTTTGCATTTTCTGTAGCTCCCACGGGCGGGGGTTCCGCCGACGGTTCTGTTCACGATGCGGTTGCCGAGGCCGTATCTATCGTTCGTTCTTCCGGTCTGCCGCATCAAACCGGACCCATGTTCACCACGATTGAAGGCGACTGGGATGAGTGCATGGATGTTATTAAACGCGCTACCGAGGCGGTGACGAAACGTGCCCCGCGCGTCTCACTGGTGGTCAAGGCCGATATTCGCCCCGGTCACGATCATGGCGAAATTGAGGGTAAGGTGCAGCGTCTCAATGCGGCTATAGATCAGATGGAATCTGGTAAATAAGCTCGGAATACTGGCTTGACAAGGCTATATGTTGTATGCGGCATATAGAATTAACGGCTATCGTGGTGATGCTCTATGCGTGCGTAACGGGTGGTGCTTACAGTCCTTGTGAAGGTACTTCTAGCCGTTGAAATGCGTGTGCCGCAGGAAAACTCAACTGTATTCCAGATTCGGCATATACGGCTGACGTGGTAGTGGTAGCTCGGGCAGCGACAGGCAGGTTCGCGGTTTAGGACTCGAATTCCTGCCTGTTGCCCGAACCTAGCGTAGGCTTATGTGCATGGCGAAAAAGAAAAACCGTAGCGCTGCCTCACGCCGCGCCGAGCATCCGAACAAAACAGGTGCGGTTGCCGGTGTGTACTCCATTTCGACCGGTGAGGCTGAGCTTGTGCCCGATGGTTACCACGCTGATGGTTGGCTTCTGCTCATCAACGGCGTGCAGTCTTCGCATGTGATAGTGGGGCAGCCACGCATGCTCGATTTTGAGTACATGCGCTGGATTGCTGCGGTTCTCGACTCGCATATTCAGATTCATCTTAATCTCGAAAAACTGCGTATCACCCATCTTGGCGGCGGGGCGTGTTCTCTAGCGCGCTATTGCGCGGACGTATATCCAAATTCACGCAATACCGTTGTGGAGCTTGATGCCAAGCTGGCCGAATATGTGCGTGACTGGTTCGATATTCCTAAGTCGCCGCGCGTAAAAATTCGGGTGGGCGATGCAGGCACCGTCACTCGCTCGTTTGCACCGGCATCGCGCGATGTAGTTATTCGCGATGTGTTCGCGGTAGATAAAACTCCGGCGGAACTTACGGGCGTGGATTTCGTGCGGACGGTTGATCACTCTCTGGCGCCCGGTGGGCTGTATATTCTCAACTGCGGTGATGACCGCGCGCTTAATGCCGCCCGTGCCGAAGCCACCGCCTTGCTTGAGGTGTTTGAATACGTGAGTATTGTGGCTGATTCCGCAATGCTCAAAGGAAGACGGCGCGGAAATATTATTCTGGCGGGTTCACATGTTCCGCTTCCACAGCTCGGAAGCGCCGAGGCGGCAGCTATTTCTCGCGTCCTCATGGGTGGGGGAGTACCTGCCCAATATTGGGATACTGAGAAGGTTCGGGTCTTTGCCAGGAAGGGCGCATAAACCGTTTTTACCCAGCCCTAGCACCCGCTATATGCCTGATCGGGAATATGGCATATACCGGCGATAAATTTTTATTTATACTAGTCAAATACCTTATATTCCTATGTTGGAATATATTTTATGCATCCCGAAAATAGGTAAAGCACTTACCCAAGCTGCGGAAAATAAGGATGCAGTTTCTCGCGAAGCACGCGCGACGAAGGATAAAAATCTTCCCACCGAACCTGAACCATATGCCAACCTTCGGGGGTGGGCGCATCCGCGTGAGGAAGCACGGCATCGGAAGCCACCATTGCAAGACCCACCCGCTGTTCGAGCCACACGAAACTCGCTTGCTGGGTGCGTAACATGCGGTACACACCCGCATAGTCCGAGGCACGGTTCGGGGTATGCGCATCCGAAGTCCCCAACAGATATGCTTCAAAATCCAGCCGATGCACGGGCGCGGGAAGACCCATCTCAACCAGCTGCAGACGCGCCACGCTTTCCAGAAGCGAGCCGCTGCGCGCATCCGCATGTATGGCAATATGGGTGGCCGCTGAATTTTGGCTCGCCTGCAAACGCGGCAAAATCTCTTCGGGGGCAAGCATTCGACGGTGCAGCGCGGCATCGACAAGGGCGCATCCTTCGAGAACGGGAAGTGTGCGGGCACAATCCAGGAGGGTCTGCGAGAGCTCGGTAACCCGAAAATTCGGGCGTAAAACCGTCACCTGCACCGAGGTTTCGTTGTTGGTATGCTCCAGAACGCCGTCCGACGCCGCCCCTCGCACCGAATATCCGGCGAGCACATGCAAATTCTGCGGCATATGCAGAAGCGGCAGACCGTATAGAAACGCCGCCGAAGACAGGCAAAACACGCATGTAGAATCACGCAGCGCCAGCGCGGTGTGGCGCGCCAAAACCTGAAGAGAAGGAGTAAAAGAATCCCAGACCGATGCGGCAATATACACCCCTTGAAGCACGCTGACCAGCTCTTTTGTGCGTAGTTTACGTCGCATCGTGGTGCGGGTATACCCGGAATTAAGCAGCCTTTCCTGGGTATAAAGCTGATCAAGAAGCGTGAAGTTGGGTGACATATCCTCAAGTATGGCACGACATGAACACCACTCAGTGCACGAAGACGATATGCGTCATAGAGCTCAACCTTGTGTTAAATAAACGTTTCATACTGCGAGCTTGTGGCGGTGCCGAACCCACCTCGCGCTAAGATTGAACCCATGCGATACACCTACCTTGGACCCTCAGGCACCTTCACCGAATCCGCCCTGCTTTCTGTGCCCGGCGTGGTCGGTGCCGAACGCATTCCCGCCACCAGCGTGCCTAATGCGCTCGAACGTCTTCGCAGCGGCGATGTGGATGCCGCTATGGTGCCCATTGAGAACTCGGTCGAGGGCGGGGTGAGCGCTACTCTTGATGCGATCGCGGCTTCTGAGGGAATGCGCATTATCCGCGAGGTTCTGGTACCTATCAGGTTCGTGCTGGTCGCGGCGCGTCCACTCGCTCTGGAAGACATCAAAACCGTTTCAACCCACTCGCACGCCTGGGCCCAGGTGCGGCAATGGGCAGATGAGACTATCCCCACCGCCGAGTACCTACCCGGTTCCTCCACCGCAGCCGCCGCTGTGGGTTTGCTCGACCCTTCCTGCGCATATGATGCCGCAATTTGTTCGCCCGCACTTTTGGCAACCCACCCCGACCTGCATGTGCTTGCCGAGGACATTGGTGATAACAAAAATGCCGTCACCCGGTTTGTGCTTATCAGCAGCACCGCGGGTATTCCAGAGCCTACCGGTGCCGATAAGACAACGCTCACGATCCCTCTGCCCGAAAATCGAGAGGGTACTCCCGAAAACCGTTCGGGTGCGCTCCTGGAACTGCTCGAACAGTTTGCATCGCGCGGCGTGAACCTCTCACGCATCGAATCGCGCCCCACCGGCAGGCAGATGGGGTCCTATATGTTCAGCGTGGACGCAGACGGGCATATTTATGAGGCTCGAATGCGCGACGCCCTGCGCGGCCTGCACCGCATAGCACCCGGCATTAAATACCTGGGATCGTACCCGCGTGCCGACCGGCAGCCCACCGTTGCGCCGCGCATCCACTCCGAGAATTCGTTCGATGCTGCCCACGCCTGGGTGGAATCGCTCTTCCCGGGTGGGCGACCGGCGCATCTGAAACGCTAACCCCCTGCGATCGTATAAAAACGTTCGTGATGTGAATACAGAGGGTTTTCAACACTTTATTCATATCAAGGCTCTTTTTACGGCTGGGGGCGACTGGGTACTATTGATATGTGATTGATATTAACCTCCTCCGCGAAAACCCCGAGATTTTCCGCGCCTCCCAGCGAGCACGCGGCAAAGACGAAGCCCACGTAGACCGTATTCTTGAGGCGGATGCCGCACGCCGCGCCTCGATCGGCACCTACGAGAACCTGCGCGCCGAACAGAATGCCTTCGGTAAACAGGTGGCGAAGGCGCCCAAGGAAGAGAAACCCGCTCTCGTAGCGCAGGCGAAAGAACTCGCCGCCCACGTGGCAAATGCGAAAGCGGCATCTGAGGCGAAAACCGCCGAATATGAAGAGCTGCTAAGCTCCATCGAAAACCTGATTATCGACGGCGTACCCACCGGCGGCGAAGACGACTTTGTGGTGCTCAAAGAAGTCGGCACCCCCCGCGATTTCAGCACAGAAGGTTTTGAACCGCGCGACCACCTGGAAATAGGCGAACTCATCGGCGGCATCGATATGGCACGTGGCGCCAAGGTCTCCGGCTCGCGCTTTTACTTCCTCAAAGGGCAGGTTGCCCGTCTGGAACAGGCGCTCATGTGGATGGCGCTCGATCTGGCAACAGCCAACGGCTTCACCATGATGACAACCCCCACCCTCGTGCGCCCCGAAATTATGAACGGAACCGGGTTCAACGTCAAGCACGACGACGAAATATACCGCCTCGAACGTGACGACCTGTACCTGGTCGGCACCTCAGAGGTGGCGCTTGCGGGCTACCATATGGACGAAATACTCGACCTTAGCGACGGACCCAAAAAATACCTGGGATGGTCATCCTGCTATCGCCGCGAAGCCGGTGCCGCAGGTAAAGACACCCGCGGTATCATTCGCGTGCACCAGTTCAACAAGGCCGAAATGTTCGTCTACTGCCAGGTGGAGCAGGCGGAAGAAATACACGAGCAGATGCGCGCCCTCGAAGAAGAAATGCTGCAAAAATGCGGCCTTGCGTATCGCGTGATTGATACCGCCGCAGGGGACCTGGGCACCTCTGCCGCACGCAAATTCGACTGTGAGGCATGGGTTCCCACCCAGGGCACCTACCGCGAGCTGACCTCGACCTCGAACTGTACCACCTACCAGGCACGCCGCCTGAACATACGCGAACGTACCGCAGACACCGTGGACGATGCGGGCAATGTACGCAAAGGTCGTACCCGCGCGGTCGCAACCCTCAACGGCACCTTGGCGACTACCCGTTGGGTTGTGGCGATTCTGGAGACACACCAGCAGCCCGACGGTTCGGTGCGTATCCCTGAAGCACTGCGCCCGTATATGGACGGTGCTGAGGTTATTCCGGTCGTGTCGTAGGTTTGAGTAGCAGGTTGCGGATAACAACCTTGAGAGCATCAAGAGCATGCAAAAACAGCCTGAGCTGATCCATCGGTAAGGATGAAACTTATCAGGAACGCTTGGGCTGTTTCCATGAGTTCAAAGAACATCATGGTTCTACTCACCTCCCCTCTGCCCAAAGAGTCGCCCGCAGGGGTTTACTGAAATGGACGTGCTGCGGCGTGCCCCGGGAAGAGGGCAGTATTACCTTTACCCAACAAATATAAGCAGAAGCTCGAAAATACGGTCTACACATTCACTTAACAGGGTTCATATAGAAATGAATTGGGTGTATTGTTGGTATGTGTTTAAGTACGCACCTGAGACTTTTACACACTATATTTCTATTCATTCACCTCTTCAGCAGTAAAAGTAATAAAACTATTCTTTTATGGGTGTAACTACCTTTGTGTGTATTCATATGTGATGACACAGATGTATTCAGCCTTTATAGCTCTTGAAAGGAACTGCTGATGATGCCTTCTTCGCCTCCGGTGGTGATGCGTGATGTTGTTCAGAAGTTTGGTAGTACTACTGTTTTGCATGGTCTTGATCTGACGGTTAATCCTGGTGAGATTGTTGCTCTTTTAGGGCCGAATGGTGCGGGGAAAAGTACTGCGGTTGATATTATTTTGGGTCTGACTAAACCGTATGCTGGGTCGGTTGAGGTTTTTGGGACGACTCCGCAACGTGCTGTTAAGGCGGGGCATGTTGCTGCTGTGCAGCAGGATGGTGGTTTACTTCCTGATTTGACGGTTAAAGAGACTGTGCAATATATGGCGTCTTTGTATGGCAAGCTTAAGAATGTTTCTGCTGTTCTGGCTCAGGCCGGGCTTGAGGGTAATGCTAAGACGCTTGTGCAGAAATGTTCTGGTGGGCAGAAGCAGCGTCTTCGTTTTGCTATTGCGTTGTTGACTGATCCGGATTTTTTGATTCTTGATGAGCCCACGGCTGGTATGGATGTGCAGGGTCGCCGTGATTTTTGGGTGTCGGTGACTCAGTCGGGGGATCATCAGCGTGCTGTTTTGTTTGCGACTCATTATTTGGCTGAGGTTGATGAGTTTGCTGATCGTGTGGTGGTCATTAATCAGGGGCATGTGGTAGCTGATGGGACTCCTGCCGAGATCAGGTCGTATGCGCGGGGTTCTACTTTGCGTGCGACGGTCAATGATGCGTGGACGTCTGAGCAGGTTGAGGAGCGTCTTGCGGAGCTTCGTGCTCTTGACGGTGTGATTGCAGTATCGTTGCACGGTATTCGCCTGGAAATCTCTGCTGCTGATGCCGATGTTGTTGCTTCGCATCTGCTTGCTGATGGGTTCGCTAAGAACCTGGAGATCACATCGTCTTCCTTAGATGATGCGTTTGTGTTACTGACCGAGATCGATTCCGAAGGAGAGCGCAAGAATGCCAAATAACACTAGTGCCCAGGCGGCGAGTCTTCCTCAAGTGCGTCCTGTGTGGATTAATAGCACTGTTGTTCTGTTAGAGTTGCGCAGGAAGTTCCGTAATTTGCGGATCTTTTTACTGTCCATTTTGCTTCCTGTTATGTTCTTCTTTACGATCGCCTATCCGCAGCGGGACAGCCTGGAAGGGTCGGTGAATACTGGGACTTACTATATGATCGGGTTCAGTGCCTATGCTGCTATTGTTTCTAGTTCGGCTGCCGGTGCTTCTATTCCGATTGAGCGTGCTCAGGGGTGGTCGCGTGCCCTTGCGCTGACACCGTTCCGGCCTTTGGGGTACGTTATTACGAAGGTGATCTCGTCTATGTTGCTGGGGGCTATCGCTGTTGTGGTGATGATGGTTCTGGGGCTTGTGATGGGTATGCCTCTGAATGCGTGGCAGGCGGTGCAGTCATCGCTCATTATTATTGCTGGCAGTTCTGCTTTTGCTGCGTTTGGTATTTTTGTGGGCTATTTTATGTCCGCTGATAGTGCGCAAACGCTTATTAATCTTATTATTTCTTTGTTCTCTATGCTTGGTGGGTTGTTTCTTCCGCTGTCCTATTTTCCTCAGGCGCTTCAGGATATTGCGCATTGGTTGCCGTCGTACGGGTTAGGTGTTTTGGCTCGTTTGCCTGTGGGGGTGGAATGGGATACTTGGGCTTTGGTGAACCTGGTGGCGTGGCTGGTGATTTTTGTGGCGGGTGCAGCCTGGTGCTTGAGTAAGGATACGCACAGGGTCTAGCTTCTGCTCTCACAAGCGTGCAGGGGAACCCACCAATGACGAAAATACGGTGTGCTAGCATATCAGTAACTGCATTATGGTAAACACAGTTGAGGATCCTCGCGAAAGTGAGGGAACCTAGACGCAGTCACGACTAGGTCCCCTCCGTGGGGTGATGTTACTTCAGGTTACGAACGATAACCTTAAGCGCATCAACAGTGTATGAAACAGCCTGAGCTGATCCATCGGTAAGGATAAGACTTACCAGGATTGCTTGGGCTGTTTCCATGAGTTCGAAGAACGTCATGACCTTCCCACCGCCTTCCTGCTCCAGGAGTCAACGCAGGGATGTATCTACTATTGCGTACTGCGGACTCACCCTGCGAAGAGGGCAGTATTACCTTTACCCGACAAATATTTGGGTGATTCTCTAAAACCTGAGCTTTTCGTCAGTGTTGGCGAACCCAATACCGCTGCACCCGGTACTCTAAAGATATGTCCCTTTTTCGGAACCTTGTTGGTGCATCCGCCGCGGCAGCGACCCTCACGGCGGTTGCTCGGCGTGTTCGCAAGCACGCGCAGCGCATCGTTACGCCCCTCGGAATCTGGAGTACCCTGCCCGTCGCTCAAGAGCGGCACGTCGGTATTGTGTATAACCCCAGCAAGTTGAGCACCCACGCGGTAGTTAATATTCTGGAACGTACCGTGGTCGCCAACGGCTGGAAACCGGCCCTCGCGAGTACCACCCGTATCGACGAACCTGGCACCCAGGCTGCTCGTGATCTGATCGACCGGGGCGTCGATACCCTGCTTGCGGTCGGCGGGGACGGAACTGTGCGCGCGGTCGCCGCCGCCATTCAAGAAGCCAGGAGCCGAGGCAAAGACGTCACGCTCGGTATTATTCCACTGGGGACAGGCAACCTGCTGGCACGCAACCTGCGCCTGCCCATCACCGATATAGCCGCCTGCATTAACATTGCGCTCAACGGAACGCACCAGATGGTCGATGCTATCGACATGAGCGCCGAATCAGCGGAAGGCGACGTTACCAACCACATGTTCTACGTGATGAGCGGCGCGGGGTTTGATGCGCTCGTCATGAACGACGCCAACGAAGACCTTAAAGCGCGTATCGGCTGGTTAGCCTATGTGCACAGCGGGCTGAACCATATCTTCGGGCACTCCCACAAGGTCAGAATACAGCTCGACGATGATGACCCTTTCGAAGCACGTGCGCGTTCGGTACTCATCGCCAATTGCGGACGGCTGCAGGGAGGACTGCAGCTGACCGATATTACCGAGGTTAATGACGGCAACCTCGAAGTGATCATCATATCGCCGCGCACCGTCCTGGAATGGGGGCAGCTGGCTGCCAAAGTGGTTCGCCGCGCCCTGCCCGGTTCATCGCGCGTCTCTCTGCCGGTCATGCGCCATTATGTGGGACATCAGGCCTCACTGGACATGCTTTCGGGTGCACAGCCTATTGAAGTTGACGGCGATTTAGCGCCCTCGGCGATCAGGCTGCAGGCGCGCATCGTGCCGAGTGCCCTCAGCGTGAACGTGCACCCGGATGCACTCACAGCCTAGAACCTCGGCCCGCCCGAGTGCCTGTGTTTATGTGGCTTAACCTTCTTTGATGTGGTGTCTTCACCGGTTATCTCGCTTTAAACACCTTTTTAGTGCGAGAATGAGATGAAAGTTTGTTTCAAGAAAGAAGAGAAGTTCATGCTTATCCTCGTTGTGAACGCGGGTTCCTCATCCCTCAAATACCAGGTGCGCGACACCTCCGCGCCTGAATCCGAGCAAATGATTACCTCAGGGCTCATCGAAAATATCGGCACTGACGTTCCCGACCACGAAGTCGCTCTGCACATGATGGCTGAGAAGCTCGAAGGCGTTCTGCACGGTCGTCAGCTGCAGGCTATCGGCCACCGCGTGGTGCAGGGTGCCGAGAAGTTTACCCACCCCGTTCTGCTCAACGAGCAGGTTATCGACGAGATCGATGCGCTCTCACCGCTCGCGCCTCTGCATAACCCCGCGCACGTAAAGGGTATGCGTGCTGCCTTCCACACGTGGCCAGACCTGCCGCAGGTTGCCGTGTTCGATACCGCGTTCCACTCGACCATGCCCGAGCACGCCTGGCGTTACGCTATTCCTTATGACCTGGCTGATAAGTACAGTATTCGCCGCTACGGCTTCCACGGTACCAGCCACGAATACGTCTCTCATGTTGCCGCAGATATGCTCGGTATTGCCCGCGACGAATTTAACGGTGTGGTGGCGCACTTGGGCAATGGCGCATCCGTGACCGCTGTGAAGGGCGGAAAGTCCGTGGATACGTCGATGGGTTACACCCCGCTGGCTGGTCTGGTGATGGGTACCCGCTCGGGCGATATTGACCCTTCCGCGCTGACCACGATTCTCACCCGCGACCCCGAGATCGACGCGGAACGCCTGGATACCATTCTCAACAAGGAGTCCGGTCTGCTGGCGCTGGCGGGTTCCAACGATATGCGTAAGGTGGTGGAGTCTGCGCAGTCGGGCGACGAACGCGCACAGTTGGCTCTGGACATGACCGCATACCGCCTGATGAAGTACATCGGCGGCTACAACCTGGTGGTTGGCGGCGCGCAGGCGCTTATTTTCACTGCGGGTATTGGCGAAAATTCCGGCGACTTCCGCAAGCTGGTGCTGGACCGCCTGGCGCCGTTGGGTATTCGCTACAACGAGGAAGAGAACATGAAGCGTTCCCCCGAACCGCGCCTGATCTCAACCGAGGATTCGAGCATCGCCGTGTTCGTCATC
Organism: Rothia sp. HMSC064D08; assembly: GCF_001809525.1. Classification (NCBI taxonomy): domain Bacteria; kingdom Bacillati; phylum Actinomycetota; class Actinomycetes; order Micrococcales; family Micrococcaceae; genus Rothia; species Rothia sp. HMSC064D08. Next base: position 172,359 of record NZ_KV797895.1, read on the forward strand.
CCCACCAATGAGGAGAAGGCGATCGCTGAGGCTACCGAAGAGCTCGTCGCATAGTAGTATTTTCTACTTTTCCCTTCGGGGATACTAAAGGCTCTTGACCGTGAGTAAAGCGATATTTTTCATGCTTTTATTCACGCTCAAGAGCCTTTTTTAGCATGGGCGGGAGGGCGCCGGGCACAAGGCTGGCACGAAGGCACAGACGCGGCTTTGGGCGACAAAAACTCTAGGGGCAGGGCATCAAGAATAAGCGTAAGGCGAGGGAATGTTGAACTTTATATCTAAATAATATTTGACACATTATTTTAGTCATTATTTAAATTACTTAACGGCATAAAATTTGCTATAGTTGTTTCGGTTCAGAATGCTTTGTGCAGATGAACTAATAGATGCAAAGAATAGTGTGCATTCTCTATTCGTGGTTGTGTGGGGAAATGCTGGCATTCTTTGTATCAAAACTGGCACAGGTATATCACATCTATCACTCACTTAGATGACATATACAACGAGGTGCAGAAAATTGGGGTCGCAGGACTTTGGGCATGTATGTTTGCGGCCTCCGGTGTGAAAAACCCTCGCGGTATGTTCCTCCCATGAAACCTTGTACGTTTCATGAGTATAATTCCGCGGAATAACAGGGGTTTGAGCTTTCTGTAAGCCTTCAGGTTCTCTGAAGGTGCTCGTTGCATACGAAGGTATCTTATAGGGATTGGTGCCTTCTAAATCCGTGCTAGAACTGTACACATGTGTATAGGGTGTTTTATGTGTATAGTTTGGATGCCGTCATGATTTTTTCATGGCGGCATCCTTTTTCTTTATAATAAAAATAGTGGACGGGTAAATACTTGCTAGGTGCAGCAATAAATATATTTTATTCGCCTAAAGTATGTAAATTATTTATAGCGAAAACATTATCAGGATTTTGTGTAAGGAATACGAGGTGTAAATTCTAGGGGAGGGACATACACGGAGCCTTCGTCGGAAATCCAGGACTTCCGTTCACCTGCCCAATCGGTGTTAAGGGTAGTGATCAAAAGATTCCAGTCGACCCCCAGACCAAACGAGCTAACGGATTCAAAAAGTGGTGGGTTGCTGGGCATGCTAGTTCACATCCACTACGGGGAGACCTGCCCATTACAGCAAACGTGGTTGAACGGCAAAACCCAATTCAGCCCCTAGCTGAAGAGGTTATCTCTGAGATAGGAATGGTCAGCTCCTCCGTTCGGATGTAGACGTTCCTACAAACGGACAATATACAAATGTTTTCCTTACCCCTATATTTGTATTTAAGAATGAAAGCTTTTTCATAAGGAAGGTAGGCATCATGAAAACCGAAAAATCGAAAGAAATTTTCTGGAGCATCATCTCAATTCTCGTAGGCGGAGTAGCCTGGCTAACCATGCAGAATATTTCATGGGGTGTAGTAGACCCCGCGAAAGTCGGTCTCGTATTCGCAGTAATCGGCCTCATTTCGCTTATCTGGGCTCTCTTCAATAAAAACTCCGATAGCTCACGAGCGCACGAGACTATACGTAACGCCGATAGGTCAAAGGAGGATTAAGGAGGGTTATTCATTAGGGGTGTAACACCCCAACCGCCTAACCACTCTTCACCACACAGAAAAACAACGGCCCCTCACCTCTTGTCCACGTATGATGGTGAAATACCAAAACCGACCCCGTACCCGGGGCACATCACGACACGTTTGCGTACCGGTGGCACGGATTGGACAGATTCTTAGACCCGCACGATACTCTGGCCGATAAGGGCTACCAAGGACTAGACCTGATCATCCCGGTGAAGAAACTACCCGGCGGAGAACTCACCGACGACGAGAAACACCTGAACCGGCACATCAATCACCACCGGGTCGTCATCGAACGCGTGATCGCACACTTCAAGTGTTGGCGGGTACTCTCTAGTATCTTCCGCAGACCCCTCACCTCGTACCAAAGAGTGTTCTCGGTGGTGCGGGCACTGTTTTTCTGGATACAAAACCACCCAAATGAATAACCCTCACGAAATAGTTGCTTGGATTTCCCTTGAGAAACACCACAGAGGATTCCGGGAGCGGAGATTTGCAGCGGGAGCGGGGAACACGCTCCCGCTGCAAATCTCCGCTCCCGGATTTAGTATGCGTGTATTCACCGCATCAAAGGGCATACGCGGTAGAGTTGAACTAGTACGTACTTAGAGAGATTTGGAGACTGCATGAGTCAGCATACGCCCGGTGCTGAACCTCCACTGCCGAATGACGTGAGCCAGGGGTGGCTGCCCGAGGATAAGCGGCAGACCCCGCAGAGCCCGCTTCCCCAACCGAAATTTTGGGGATACCAATCGTTAATACCCCATAAGATGCTCAACGCCCTGCGCCACCCCGGCGAGATTCCCTGGCTGGTGGCGGCCTATGCGGTAACCCTTGCCGTGTACTTGGGGCTGCTCATTTTCTTTATTGAGACGATCGTAAGCCGCGACCGATACAACAACCTGGAATGGACGTCATCGTCTCGATACTCGACGATGAGCTACGCGGAGCGCGTCTTTAACGACTATGCGGAACAAGCGATTACGCTACTGATTCTGGCACCCCTGGTTATCCTGATCGCCCGTGCCCTCTTCTATGCACAGCAGCGTGTGCGCGGCATTCGTATTTCGCCGACGCAGTTTCCTGAGGCTTATGCCATGGTTGCCGAGGCCGCCTATGCGGCGGGTTTGCGCCGTGTTCCCGATGCCTATGTGGTGAGCGGTAATGGTGTGCTGAACGCCTTCGCATCCGGGCATGGTTTCCGCCGGTTTATTGCCATCAACTCTGACCTTTTTGAGGTCGGCGGTCAGAGCCGTGACCCCCAGGCGCTTCGCTTTATTATTGGGCATGAGGTCGGGCATATCGCTGCCGGTCACGTGGGGTATTTCCGCCTTCTCTTCACGCAAACCTTCATGCGGATTCCCGTGGTGGGGCAAGCCCTTTCACGTGCACAGGAATACACCGCCGATAACTTTGGGTACCGATACTGCCCCGAAGGCGGACCCGGCGCGATCAAGGTTCTCACAGCTGGTAAATACCTGAATCAGCAGGTGAATTTCGATGAATTTGCCGACCGTGCCGTGAACGACCAGGGCTTCGCGATTTGGCTTATCAACCTTATCTCTACCCACCCGGTACTGACTTGGCGCGCCCATGCGCTGCGCAACCGACACGAGCCGGGGCGTCTGTTCTGGCGGCCGCAGTTTAACCCGCCGAGTGCGCCTCCTTCCCTGATACCTTCGCAAGAGCCGCCAGCTCAGTGGCCTGACCCGATTCAGGCAACCGGGTTCATGGACGAGCAGAAGCCGGCGTGGGAGGATTACAACCTTAACACCGTTAAGACATATCCGGCTCCGCAGGGTGCACCCAAGATTCAGGGAACGCTCTTCGCCGGATGGGAGGATGCGCAGGCTCGCGCGGCCCGTGCCGCCTACGCCGCCCGTTGGGAACAGTATGCCGCCAGTCAGGGCGTGCCGGGATATGCGCCGGGGTACGGTTATCCGATGCAGCCAGCGCCCGGTCAGCCGGGATACGGGCAGCCGATGCCGAACCAGCAGGCGCCGTGGCAGCCCGGTTCGGGGCAATTTGATGCTGACCAGCCCGCACCTGATCAAGCGAATCAGGGACAGCCTCAACCCCCGCAGCCTGAGCAGCAGGGGCATACCGAGCCTCCTAAGGACGCAACGGAACCTGGCGTGGCACTAAACCAACCGATAAAACCCGCTGATGACCAGCATCCCGAGCAAAAACGGTCTGAACAGCAGGACCAGCAGGGGAATGATACCTCTGACTAGCCCCTGGTCTTAACTCGTGAGAAGCGGATTTTTACCGAAAAGGTTGGATTTTCTCACCTTCTCGGCAAAAATCCGCTTCTCGCGTTTTAATTAAGAACGTGCTCTCCAAACTCACGAAAAAACGCCCCGACGCGCTGATCGTCATGCTTATCTGCGCGGTCATTCTTGCAATCCTCATCCCGGCGCGCGGTACCTTCGCCGATTGGTTCAGCATCGGTACCAAGTTCGCGGTTGCGCTTCTGTTTTACCTCTATGGTGCGCGCCTTTCCACATCCGAAGCGATTGCGGGGCTTAAACACTGGCGGCTGCACGCCCTCATCCTGGTCTGTACTTTCGTGATTTTTCCGCTCTTTGGGATGGCGCTTTTCCCCCTGAGGTTTGTGCTCGGCGACGGGCTGTACCTGGGGATTCTTTTCCTCACGCTCGTGCCCTCTACCGTGCAGGCGTCCATTGCGTTTACCTCTATCGCGGGCGGCAACGTGGCGGGCGCTATTGTGAGCGCATCGCTGTCAAGCATTGTGGGGGTGGTGGCTACCCCGCTGTTAGCGATGTTCCTAATGCACAGCGACCACATTGAAATTTCGGGGAGCGTCTTTCTCGACATCGCAATTCAGTTGTTTTTGCCGTTCGTGCTGGGGCAGATCACGCGCCGTTGGGTGGGCGAGTTTGCGAAGAAACCCACCACGAAATGGCTTGATAAGTTCTCGGTCATGATGATTGTCTACTCGGCGTTTTCGGCCTCCGTAGTGCAGGGGATTTGGACTCGCGTTGCCTGGTGGCAGATCGTGCTGCTGATCGTGGTGACAATTTTGATGGTGGCCCTGATGCTGTGGCTGACCGACTGGCTGGCGGCGCGGCTGAAGTTCAACAGGGCGGACCGCATCACAATTCAGTTCTGCGGGTCGAAAAAGTCGCTGGCGGCGGGCCTTCCGATGGCGATCATTATTTTCGGGTCGGGTTCGCTCGGGCTGCTGATGCTGCCACTCATGGTATTCCACCAGGTGCAGCTCATGATGTGCACGTGGCTCTCCGCCCGCTACGCCGCCTTGGATGTGGTGGGTCAGGCGCGTGCGGAACGAATGTGATCCTTAGCCGCGGAGTTCCGGGAGCAGTTTTTTCATTCGGGAGCACTTTAACTGCTCCCGAAT
>NZ_KV797895.1:177422-236997 GCF_001809525.1 Rothia sp. HMSC064D08
ATTCGGGAGCACTTTAACTGCTCCCGAATGAAAAAACTGCTCCCGCTTTGAGGGGTGACACTACTCATCCGACATATGGGCCGGTAATTCGAGAAGCTGTGCGCCCTGATTCGTGAGAGACCAATGCAGAACGCGCCGTATCCTGCGTGAGTGCACAAGACCCATTTCCTCTAGCTCTCGCAGATAACTGCGTGCCGTCTTTTCGCTGCTCTCCAAGACCTGCGCGATATTTTTGAGATCCGCGCCAACGGGATCATGGAAAAGGTGCATCTGTCCCACAAGAAAGAGAATTTTGTGGGTTTTGGGGTACGTTTCTTCAAGTTCGGATACCAGGTGTTGGAGCTTATCCAGAGCCTTTTTCTGGGCGGTGAGCTCTGCTAAAACGTCCTGCTGCGCATGCTCCAGCATAGTGAGTAACGTGCGCAGAAAAGCGGTTGCTTCGGCATAATTGAGGGGATTTTCAACATCGCTAAACGCTTTATAGTACTTCTTCTTTTCGGCATTGAGGGTCGCCGAGAGGGTAAGCACCGTTTGTGTGGTAAGAACCTGCGCCAGATGCGCACTTAGAAGGTACCGCCCCAACCTGCCGTTACCGTCGTAGAAGGGGTGGGTGTATTCCACCATAAAATGGGCGATGATCGCTGAGAACAGCCCGGGAACCCGAGAGTCTGAAGCATGCTTCAGGGCTACCGAAATGTTGTGTTTGATGGCTTCTTCCGGCATCACTCCCCGGTGTATGGGCTTATGGGAATCATCCAGAATGCTGACGGGTTCAGCCCTGAAAAGTTTGCCGTCAGGCTTATCTTGTGTGCTGAGCTGACCCTCAATCAGGCGGTCATAGACTTCGCGAACCGCTGTGGGTGTGGTGGGAATGTTATCTGCGGTACCTAATGCTTCGAGCAGGCGTACGAACTCCCGGGCTCGTTTGCCGTCAGCGTTCTCAGATGCCAGGGCATCCGTAATGATTTTTCGGGTGGTACGCACGCCCTCTATTTCATCGGTGGCGATGATGCCGCGTATCGCAAGGTCTGTCAAGTAACTTTGGGATGCGGCGGAGGGGAGCACACGCAGAAGAGCGTCAATGTCACGTTCGCGTTGTAGGATGCGTTGCTGGGCATCAACGATGTCAGTGGTGGCAACGTAGAAGAGCTGATGATCACCCACCATAAAGTCCGCAGTGTAGGTGGAGTAGCCTTCGAGGCGCCGGGCGAGTTCGGCGCGCGCGGCAGCTTGTCCGCGTTCATGAAAAATGCTCTTGAGAGTGCGATACTTTGCAGGTTGTGATGCGTCAGCCGAGGCCATCGAGTGTCCCTAAATGGAAAAAATAGCGGTTTTTTCCATTTTAGTACACAAAATAGGGAGCTTATTGGAAAAAATGACCGATTCTTCCACTTGTCTTGGAAGGGCTGCGCAGTGAGGTGTGACTTCTGGGAGCGTTGGTTTTCAACGGGAGCAAGGACCGCGCTCCCACTGAAAACCAACATTCCCAGATTTTGAGATGTGAATCGAACTTACCTGAAGAAGGAAGTTCATCAATGCTTCAAGCCAGTAGTGCGACTAGGTTATGTCCTGCCACGAGCATAAATCACTCAGCGTGGCCGTGGATGTTATTTTAAACATGAGGATCATTGCACTTAAGAATATTTTTGAGGGGAGATTTAGATGTTGTCTGTAGAAGAAGCATGGTATCGCCTGCCAGTCGATTCACCCTTGGAGCACAGACCAAGCAGAATTGTTCCTGCTCCGGTTTTAGGTGCGTCGCTTCTACCTTTTGATGCGTTGCGTTGGGAAGATTTTGAAAGGCTATTGTGGCGGGTATTACGCGATGTTGAAGGCCTTCGCAATGCACATCTTTATGGTAAACGGGGGCAGAACCAATATGGCCTCGATATTGTAGCTTTTGACGTTGATAAAACCGGTGTAGCTTTACAATGCAAAAGGTATAATAAATTTACTGCCTCAGATTTACGGAAAGCAGTTGAGAAGCTTCAGGAATCTCGACAAAAATTTTCTGAAGTTAATAGGTTTATTATTGCAGTATCCAGTGAAGGTAATGATACTGCCGTAATAGATGCGCTGCGCGACTGCCGAAATAGTTTAGAAGGAATTGATCTAGAGCTTTGGGGTAAGGAAGAATTATCTGACAAGTTGATAAATCGTCCTGAGATAGTTATTGATTTCTTCGGTATGCCGACTGCTGAAAAATTTTGTCGGCCCTTTAAATATCAGAAGTCTGAAGTTCCTGCCCCTCATGCCGTAGCGGTAAGTGAATCACTAGCTAGAGGTCCTGAGAAAATCACAGGTGCAGATAAATTAATCCGTGAAGCGGAGGAGATTTATGTCGATAGACCTGAGCGCGCTCTTGAATTGGTGGAAGAAGCACAGGAGACTTTGCGTCAATCGGGTTTTCGCCCACATGCCGCTGGTTATGAAAACCTTCGATTTAAAATATTAACACGCATTGGGCGTGTGGGGAAAGTAGCGCGCAGTATTCTTGAAGAGATTTGGCTTACCCTGGAACGTGGCAAAAATGATGATGCACGTGTCATTCTGTACAATTTACCAAATGCGATTAGAGAAGTAACCAATGATGAGCAGGTAGTGAATATGTTTCAGGTAGCAGAGAAAGCTCTTGAAATATTGGGGCATCCTCTAGGAATACTTCCTGATCCGGAATCTCTACTGTGTGGAGATGCAAAAGACCAATTGCGTCTATTGGTTCTTGCAGGGGAAACTGCATTAGCCAATGGTAATTTAGCGTGGATAAAAAAGTTGCATAATTCGTGTGTGAAATTGCTAGATCAAGATGGCGATGGTGTCGACGAATTATATATAGTGCGCCTTCGGCTGCTTCTAGCAGAAGCTAATAATGGCTGGGAGGAGATTCTGCGGGATTCTAGGAGAAGAAAACTTAGTCCTCCCCAAAGGTCTTTAGTAGCTGCTAGGTATGCACGTTACCAAGCCTTGCACCAAAAATTCGACGAAGTGGACGAGTTATGGAATGAAGCGGCTGGCGATGCAAGCCTTGATCAACGGTGGAAAGATGCTCAGACCTGGATATTTAATAGTCGTGCATATGGTGTAAAAAGGGGAATAATTGCAGACGGCACGTTGCTCCCACTGGAGATAGCCATGGGAGAAATGGGATCATCCGATCCTATTCTTCCTGGAGACAGCGGAGCATATAACACGGCGTTAGAGAAACTTCAGTCACAAAACTACCGAGGGGCAGCTATAGCGGCTCAACGTGCATTGCGTCAGGCCGTAGCTTCTGCTGATTGGGACGGTGAGGAAAAAGCGCATCATGTACTAGGCGCTATTTTGATGGAATCAGATGAACCGGAGATAGCGGCTCATCACCTTGTTAGGGCTTCTAGTTCGTCGAGTATTAAAGAACTTGTTTCTAAGTTCCCCGACCGTTATATAGATATCTCTGGGAGTCTTGACGCTCCGAATTATTGGACGGTGGGTAGAGCTTATCACTTACTGGCTTTAGAGGCTGATCTTATTCCCGATGATTCTGTGGACAAGATAGTTCAAAAAATCTTAAAGGATTTTGAGAGTGAAAAAATAGGAACTTTAGTCGATTTTAATTTTACAGACTCCTCTCGCTACCTTGGGGCGGCCAAACTATTAGCCAGAATCGCAGATAGGATCACCCAAGAACAGGCTAATGCAGCACTTTTATATTTTGAAAGCCAGTTGGAACTAGAGCCAAATGATTCTCGTATTTGTGATGAAGACGAAGCTATGGTGGTTGCGAAAATAGCGATGGTATTTCCAGATTTGCGTGTGCGAGCTATCGAACATTTGATATCTATCTTGGGACGATCTCAAACGTCTCGTAAGAAGATCGCTGTGGAAACTATTTATAAGTTCCGAGACACTGCTCATTCCTCTCTTGAAAGACTTGCTAAAACAGAGAACCAGTGGGCACAGGATACCCTGGTTGCTCTCTATGAGGCTGAACCGTCTGCAGAAAGGACGGAAGAAGCCTTTCAGAAGCTTACTGAGCCTCTAGATTTCAGTGAAGTCGCCTACTCTGTGGGTACAAATGTCCAGAAGGATTCGCTATTCGTCAGTGACTTACCTCCAGAGCGGAGAGCCATAGTCATAGATGAGTTGTTGAATCGTGCTGAGAGCGATCCAGTTTCGTCGATAGATCGAAAGGATTATCTTCTAGCTGCTTCTGATCTAGTTGAAGGGTTGGACGAACTCAAGCGTCAGGAATACTACAACAGAGCTTTTATATTAGGAAACACTCCTATAGTAAATGAAATTGAAGCGGTCTCTAGCCATCCACTAGGTAGCTTCATACGTCAAGGCTTCTCTAGCCCTATAGGGCAACAGGCAGAAGCACTATACTTAGCTGCCTGTTTGGCTGATCGTGATGACCAGCGAATTGATGTCAAAAAACGTATATATGAACTTTTTGGACAAGATGAAAGCTCCAGTTATAGGTTGGTTCGTGCTCTCCAGCGTCTTGGAGAATCTGATTTTCTCAATGACGATATCGGGTTCCTTGCGGGTCAAGATTGGGGAGCTCGCTCTCTAGCTGCTATTCTCTGGGTTAAGCATCCTAACCCTGTATATGTGGGTTATCGCTTAGCTCATGACCCTGATGTAAGAGTGCGACAGAGTTTTGCAGGTGCTTTGGCAGACTGCGAAGAAACCCCAGAGCATGTGGAAGTTCGCGAATTACTACGCCAAGATCCCCACTATAGCGTCCGAAAATCCTTGCAAAAGAAAAAGTAGTGGTGCAAACCAGCGCTTCGGCGTCGGACGGACATATAAACCACTCGAATAGTGGCGTTCTACGATCGCATCTTTGCAGGTTGTGATGCGTCAGCTGAGGCCATCGAGTGTCCCTAAATGGAAAAAATAGCGGTTTTTTCCATTTTAGTACACGCAGTCGGGGGCTTAATGGAAGAAACAGCCAATTTTTCCATTAAGCTATGGAAGGTGTGTGGCAGGGCGCACACGGTAAGCTGGTGTACATGAAGATTGCTACCTGGAACGTGAACTCCATTCGCGCCCGCGCCGACCGCATCGAGGACTGGCTCGATAAAACCGAGGTCGATGTGCTCGCCCTGCAGGAGACCAAAACCAAGGACGAAACCTTCCCCTTTGAGCTCTTTGAGTTCCTGGGGTACGAGGTGGCGCATTACGGGCTGAACCAGTGGAATGGGGTAGCAATCGCATCCCGCGTGGGGCTCGACAGCGTCGAACGCACCTTCCCGAACCAGCCCGCCTTCGGAAAACCTGGCGACCCCGCCGAAGTTGAGGCGCGGGCTATCGGTGCCACCTGCAACGGCGTGCGTATCTGGAGCCTATACGTGCCGAACGGGCGCGGGCTCACCGACCCTCATATGGCGTACAAAATGGAGTGGATGCGCCAGCTGCGAACCAACGTCAACGGCTGGCTGCGCGCCGACCCCGCCGCACAGTTTGCGCTCGTCGGCGACTGGAATGTGGCGCCCGAAGATACCGATGTGTGGGATATCGACTTTTTCCGGGAGAACGACCTCACCCATGTTTCCGCTCCCGAACGCGAGGCGTTCTATGCCCTGCTCAATGATGAAGGGCTCGTCGATCCGGTGCGCCCTTACACTCAGGGCGAGTACACCTACTGGGACTACAAAGCTGGGCGGTTCTCGAAGAATGAGGGGATGCGCATCGACTTTCAGCTGTGCTCTCCGGCGCTCGCCGCCCGTGTGGAAAACGCCTGGATCGATAGGGAAGAGCGCGAGGGGGACGGCGCAAGCGACCATACCCCCGTGGTGATTGAGCTTGCTGACTAGAGGCTAAACATGTGATGTGAGGAGACAGTATGAGCCGGAACCTTACCCCTGAGCCTGTGGTGACGGGCAGCGCAGAAACCCGAATCGGTCAGCTTCGCTGGCGTGAATACGGTGGTCCCCGTGAAGCCGCAGGCGGTAAGACCCTGCTGTTTGTGCATGGGCTGCTGACGAATTCAGATGTCTGGGGCGAAGTGGTGCAGAACCTCTCCCAAGATTTTCGGTGCATAACCCTCGATATTCCCTTGGGGAGTCACACTATTCCCGCCCGAGAAGATGCAGCCCTCACCGTTGCCGAGCTTGCGCAAGCCGTGAACGAAGCGGCAGAACAGCTATGCCCACACGGGTTTACCCTCATTGGCAGCGATACTGGCGGGGTGGCTTCTCAGCTGGCGGCGGTGCAGGAACCCGCGGGACTCAAGCACCTGGTGCTGCTCTCGTGCGATACCGAGAAGAACTTCTTGCCCCTGCCGTTACGCTACCTACAGTATGTGGCGTACATTCCGGGAACCATGCAGGCACTCCGAGCTGCCCTGCATCTGGGGTGGGTGCGCCGCCTGCCGATTGCCTTCGGATGGCTAGTGAAACGCGAGCTTGATGCTGCCGAGTGGAACAGCATTATTACACCATTGAAAGATGCCGGGGTTCGCCGCGATTTGGTGAAAGTGCTGCGCGGAATTTCTACGAAATATACGGTGCAGTCCGCACGGGATTTGGAGCGGTTTGAGCACCCGACCCTGTTTTTGTGGGCCGATACCACGAGGCTGTTCCCGATCGAGAATGCACGTCGTTTAGCCGCCCGCATGCCAGATGCGCGCGTGGTCCCCGTGCCGGAAAGTTACGCGTTCAGCCAGCTGGATCAGCCCGAATTTGTGGCGAACGCCCTACGGGAAGAGCTGGCAGGATAATCGGTACCCCCCCCCGGATCCTGCGCCGAAACTGTTCGACGGGCGAACCGTATGCTCCTGTGAGGCCGTGACGAAGAGGCCGACATGCATCGACCGCTCCCTGCTATGGTGAAGGCAATGATATTTAGGGAGCGACAATGATAAGTCCTGAAACGTGGGGTGTGCTGGGCGATGTAGCCCGTAATACCTCAGGATTACTCGCGGTGTGTGCCGCATATTTTACGATTAGGGTTGCCTATAGAACCAACCAGGCACGTGCTCGGGAGGCGGTGCGCACCCATTTTCGCGACCGTATTCAATGGGCAGTTGAGCATGTGGATAGCGATAAGGAACTTGAACGCACACTGGCACAGCAAGTTATTTTGAAATACTACAGCGACTCGGAGCTTGAAATTGATGACCTCAAAATAGCCACTGCGGTTGCTGAAGAATTTTTGAGATTAGAGCAAGGAAATGAAGAGCCGTCCAGATCTGAAACCCCTGCGCACCTTGAAAACAGGGTAACTCATCTGGATAATGAGAATACACTGGACGTTCAAGAAGAAGGGGAGGAATAATGACGACCGTTTTTTATCGTGGTGAGCACCGCGACGTTAAGTCGTTTACTCCCGAGGAGCACCAGGATTACCTGGATAAGAAGCAGCACACGATTAATGAAGCCAAAGAAGCCATTGCAGGTATGAAGGCTCGTATTGCCGAGTTAGAGCGCATTCAGGCGATGAACCCAATACGCCGCTGGTTCTATCAGAAGTTCCATATTTAGCGGAACCCCGAACACGTAGACCCGCACGATCGCCCGCTCAAGGGCGCATCGTGCGGGTACTTTTATGCGCATAGATTCAGACAGCAGCCTCGCATCTTGGTTCGCTAAATCGTAGCCTGAACCTCCACACATCAGATAAGGTTCGCCTGGGCGTGTGATTAAACACGTGTAACCTCAGTTGAAAAGTTCGGCATGGCGAACTATTGTTAAATTATCCTGTTTCGCACCGGTTTATCGAGGATGATCGACACCTAGGTACGAAGCCTCAATGAGTCGGAGGCGATTCCTACAGGTCAGCAGGGTAATGCATCCGCAGCATAAGAAAGCGAAATCATGACAACCGTATTCACTGCGCACCGTCACGGTGCGAACGCTAACACTGTAAGTACCGCACATCCGCGCCGTTTTCTCATGCTGGGGATAGCTCTGGCCAGTATCCTTGTGCTTCTGCTCAGCGCCTGCACTTCGGCGGGGAAGCAAGACGAAAAGAAGACTGTGCTCACCACCTTCACCGTGCTGGCGGACATAGCTAAAAACGTTGCGGGTGATCACCTGAATGTCGAATCGCTGACCAAGCCCGGCACCGAGATTCACGAGTATGAACCTACTCCCAGCGATATTAAGAAGGCGCATGATGCTGATTTGGTGCTCGACAACGGGCTGAACCTGGAAAGCTGGTTTACCAAGTTCGTGCAGGATTCTAACGCCCCGCACGCCACCGTGAGCGAGGGGGTGCAGCCGATCAATATTGCCGAGGATGCTTATGCCGGCAAACCCAATCCGCATTCGTGGATGAGCCCCAAGAACGTGCAGATTTACGTGGATAATATGGTGCGCGAATTCAGTAAGCTTGACCCCGCCCATGCCGATGATTACCGCACCAATGGGGAAAACTATAAGAAACAGCTGCAGCAGGTTCAGGATGAGCTGGTGCGCGATGTTAGCGTTCTGCCTGAGAATCAGCGGGCGCTCGTAACCTGCGAAGGTGCTTTCTCATACTTGGCGGCGGATGCCGGTCTCAAGGAAAAATACATTTGGGCGGTGAACTCTGAACAGCAGGCAACCCCCTCGCAGCTAAGCTCGACCATTGATTTTGTGCGCGAGAACCAGGTGTCCGCCGTATTCTGTGAGTCTACCGTTTCGGATGACCCTATGCGCCAGGTCGTGGATGCGACCGGTGCCAAATTCGGCGGCGTGCTTTATGTCGATTCCCTCTCTGAGGCGAATGGTCCGGTTCCTACCTATCTTGATATGATTCGTCACGATGCGCGCACCATTGTTGCGGGGCTGACGGGCAAGCAATCTTAGCCGGTCGGCGGCGGGAGAGTAGGCCGCCGCATACTGCGCCCCCGCCGGTTCGTGGTGAGGGGCGCACCCCACCGTCACGGATGACGAGCGGGGCTTAGAAGAAGTACGGGAACGAAATTTTGTCGGATACAAAACCTATGGAAACACTGCTGAGAGTCGAAAACTTGGGCGTCCATTATGGAACCGTGCGCGCCCTGTACGAGACTACTTTCGAGCTCGGTACCGGGAGTATCTGCGGGCTGATCGGTATGAACGGTTCGGGAAAATCGACCCTCTTCAAAGCCATTATGGGTGTTATTCCCGCGCATACCGGAACCGTGGAGATCGCGGGCAAAGAACCATACCTTGCGCGTAAAAACGGCATTGTCAGCTATGTGCCGCAGAGCGAAGAAATAGACTGGAGCTTTCCCGTCTCGGTGCGTGAGGTCGTGGCGATGGGGCGGTACCGCGGGCTGGGCATCACCCGTCGGCTGCGTGCCACCGATAAGCAGGCGGTCGAGCACGCCCTAGAGCGCGTAGAGCTGACCGAGCTTGCTCATCGTCAAATCGGGGCACTCTCGGGCGGACAGCGCAAGCGGGCATTCGTGGCGCGGGCGATAGCGCAGGGCGCGCGGCTTCTGTTACTTGATGAGCCCTTCGCAGGAGTGGATAAAAGGTCAGAATCCATGCTCATTCAGGTGTTGAAGCAGATGCGCAGCGAGGGTTCCACCGTTCTGGTTTCAACCCATGATTTGGCATCCTTACGCGCTTTTGCCGACGATGCGCTGTTGCTACGTCAAACGATTTTGATGCACGACACCCCGCAGGCGGTGTTAGCCCCTGAAAATTTGGTGCAGGCGTTCGGCATGCAGGTTCAGGCGGGCGCCGATAGCGGCGCATCCGACGAGCAGACCCGGCGTGAGGAGGAAGAATAGCATGAGCATTCTGGATTACCTGGTGGAACCGTTCACCCTTCCCTTCATGACGCGCGCCATGGTCGTTACCGTGATTGCCGCTGTGGTCTGTGCGCTGCTTTCCTGCTGGCTCGTGATGCTCGGCTGGTCGCTCATGGGCGATGCGATCTCGCACGCGGTACTGCCCGGCGTGGTGCTCGCCTATATTGCGGGCATCCCCTTTGCTGTGGGAGCGGTGATTGCCGCTCTCGTTGCCGTTACCTTGATCGGCGCGGTCCAGCGCAGCGGGCGCGTGCGTGAGGACGCCGCTATCGGCATTGTCTTCACAACTCTTTTTGCGCTCGGCCTTGTACTGGTTTCGGTGACACCCTCAAGCACCGACCTGAACCATATTCTTTTCGGGAACGTGCTGGGTGTATCCTGGCCGGATGTCTGGCAGGTAGCTATTCTCGCCGTCATCGTGGCGGGTGTCCTGCTGATTAAACGCCGCGATTTTATTCTGTACGCCTTCGACCGCGGGTTCGCGCACGCTATCGGGCTGCGCCCCAGGGTTCTTGGCGCGCTGCTTCTGGTGATGCTGGCGCTCACGAGCGTGGTGGCGCTGCAGATCGTGGGAGTCGTGCTCGTAGTCGCCATGCTTGTGATTCCCGGATCGACCGCACGTCTGCTCACCGACCGTTTCACGCCAATGCTCGCGGTCTCGGTCGGGGTGTCGATGCTGGGTACGCTCGTGGGGCTTTATAGCAGCTACCACCTGGATATTTCACCCGGCGGTGCCGTGGTCGTTACCCAGGGCATCATTTTCTTGACCGCGTATATATTCGCTCCGCGCTACGGGATTCTGGGGCGGATGCGCGCGGCACGCCGCCCGGCAGAACAGGCAGAAGCCTAGGCTTGCGAGATTCACGCGGGAACATGAGGTAACCCGGCGGTCAAGGCTCTCCCGGGCGCAAGCCGCCGCCCACTGACCCTTATAAGGCATCCGACACCCGAGCCCCAAGGCAAAATTACCGAGGCAAAGCTATGACGAGCGAGAGACGAAAAGCCCAGCCGCTGCGGCGGTTCCTAAGGGTATAGCGCTCGAATTCGGGTTTTGAGCGGCAGGCGCATCGGAATGATTGGCGGGCGCGAGAACCCGCACGTTAACCGCCTCCGAAAAGGGGGCGCCCTCTTCAAGAAGTAAACGCGCGCCGGGAACAAAACCGTGATCCTGCAGATAGCGCAGCAGCTTCGGGTCGGAATCGGTGATCCGCTCCAAAATTACGCGCTCGCCGGGCTCGCACTGGGTAAGCGGAACGGTGTGTGGGAATGAGATACGCCCGGACGCATCCGGAATAGGGTCACCGTGCGGATCGCGCGTAGGATGGTCCAGAATCGCGTCGATACGCTCAATCATGAAATCCGATACCGCATGTTCGAGCACCTCGGCTTCGTCATGCACGCGGTCCCAGGTGTAACCCAAAGTTTCCACCAAGAAAGTTTCGATCAGTCGGTGGCGGCGAATCATGGCGACCGCATAGGTGCGCCCCAGCGGGGTGAGTTCGATGGCGCCGTAGCGCTGATGGTCGATCAGATCGGCCGCCGCAAGTCGTTTAAGCCCGTCTGAGACCGAAGAAACCCGCAGCCCCATGCGTTCGGCTAGGGCGGATGCGGTCGCAGGAGCTTCCGTCCACTCTTCAAGTGACCAGATGGCTTTGAGGTAGTTCTGGGTGCTCACAGATAGTTCTGACAAGGGCATAAGGATAAGTTTACCGAAGTTCGGGTTCGGGTGTGCCTTTTCTTACCGCGAGCAGATAGTATTTCGGCGAAAAGATAATGAATTGCTATCTGCTCGTCGAAATACTATCTGCTCGCGGGTGGATGGGTACTCGGTTAGGATGGGGTCATGAGCGTTCTTCTGTACGACCCCGACTGCGGTTTCTGCACCGCGAGCGCGAATCTGCTGCGTCGCCTCGGGCCGGGTGCGCGTATTTTGCCTGGAACGCCCGAAAATCTTGTGCAGTACCGCGTGGATACGCGCCGTTTCGCCCACGCCTTGCCGTTCATTAACGATGCTGGGCAGATCATCTACGGTTCGGATGCGATCGCCCTGACCCTGCGCACATGCCCGAGCGCGACGTTGCGCGGCAAGTTCCTGCGTTCCGTCGGGGTTCTCCTGCTGAACCCGCCGATGCGCCCCGTCGCGCACCGAGCGTACCGGTTGGTGGCGGGGCACCGGGCACAGATTTCTCGCCTTACTTCTCGCTTTGGGTGCACCTCTTCGTGCGCGGTAAAACCGGCCTAAAACGCGAATATTTCGCGGAGTATCCCCGTAATAAGCATTTGAGAAGTACTTTTATATGGCAGGAGGCGATGGCGCATCCAACCGGTTGAGCAGGTCGAGTACCGCCGGGCGTGCCGCCTGTTCTTCGTGCCAGAGCGAGCGCATGAGCGTGCGGCTGACCGCCTGGGTGGTAATACCGAGCGCCTGCGCAACTGCCCGCTGCTGCCCGCGGACCCCGGGAACCAGCAGATCGACCACGCGCCATTCGGCCTCGGTACGGTCGGAACATACCCGATACAGCAGGCGTGTGAGCCCCGAAGCCATGTCTGCGACCGCGCGATCGTGCGCCGATACCGCAATACCGCGGGCGGGGGCGCCGGTGCGTGCCGCCTCCACGGCAAGCCGTGAGAATTCGAGGGCGTCGCCGGTGCAATCGTTCGTGCTGACCGTTCCCAGTGCCCCGGCGAATCGGGGAATGCGCCGCTCGCCAACTCCGATGCCAACCCAGAATCCCTGCTCGCGCGAAGCATACAGGGCCGCCTGCAGGGCGTCTGCGGAACTCTCGAAAGCACCCTGAATTTCGTCCGGATAGGTTTGTGTGAATTCAACTCGGGGGTTGAGCTTGGAGAGCTTGTCGAGAAGCGCAGGCAATGAAACCTGGGGGGAACGTTGAATGAAGGTTAACACGAACACCCCTCCATTATGCCTGAGCGCCTCGGGTTTTGATAGGGTTTCGCAGCACGGGTTGCTATGGGCAAGCACACCCGGGCGATGCCGTTTCTCACAATCGCGCCGGATTTGGCGCCGATGACCGGGCGCGCCGCATAAAACTGTCTAATATGCCTTGTCAGCCCTCGAATGTGGGTGCGCCTCAGGGGGCGGCGGAGCGTACCAAACCCAGGTATCCGCCCAACGCCAAGAGTTCGGGGATGCTCTGCGGCACGAACCGGTGCAGGCTGTCGGATGCGACCAGTACGGAACACCACTGCCCGCGTGAGAGCGCCACGTTCAGGCGGTTAGGGGAGAGCAGAAATTCTGCGCCTCGCCCCGATATTCCGGCATTTGAGGACGCCATTGACACGATCGTCACCGGTGCCTGCTGACCCTGAAACTTATCAACGGTTCCCACGCGCACACCGTGACCGTCCGCATCCAGAAGCCCGGCGCGGCGCAGATGCTCCGCAATGGTATCGACCTGCGCGTTATAGGCGGCGACCACCACAATATCCTCGCCGGTGAGTTCGCGTGCGGGGTGATTCGCCCCGGGAGTCCATAACGCACCCACGAACTCGCCCGCTAAGCGCGTGACAGCTGCCGCCTCTACTTCGGAACGTACGGTGCAGTGCTCGTGGTGAACGCCGTACATATACAGCCCGGGATCAGCGGGCAGAACGGATTCTTCACGCTCAGGAACCTTGAGGATGCGCTCGCTCGCCGCCGCTGCCGAGTGTAGCTTCCCGCCGTAGGACAGCGCAGAAACCGGCGCGCACAGCTGCGGGTGCATACGCCAGGTGACTTGCAGAAAATAACCGAATGCAGTGGGCAGTACCGGCTGCCCGCCGGATAACCAGCCCAGCGCCGAGGTATCCAGCGGGTACGGATGCTCACCCACCGCCACCTGCGGCAGCTGCTGCGGATCACCCAGCAGAAGCAGGTTCCGTGCGGCTCTTCCAACCGCTAGGGTGTTAGCGAGCGAGAACTGCCCGGCTTCGTCGATAACGAGCAGGTCGAGCGAGCCCTCAGGAATACGGTTCGGGTTCGCAAAATCCCAGGCGGTCCCGCCAAAAAGAACGCCGGGCGAAGTTCCGTCACCGGATTTTTCGCCTCCGAGCCCGCCGGATTTGTCTAATAAAGCGGTCAGATCTTTATCGCTGACCTCAACCCAGGGGTAATCGGGGAGCTGAGACTTGCCCTTGGCGCGCACCACCCGCTCGGCGGGAAATAGGTTACGTTCCAGGCACGCGGTCAGCATATTCTCCACAACGGCGTGAGACTGTGCCACCACGCCCACTTTTGCGCCCTCCGCAACCAACCTGGCGATCACCTGCGATCCCAAGAAGGTCTTACCTGATCCGGGCGGCCCTTGAACCGCCACATAGGAATGGTCAAGGTCACGAACCGCCGCGAGTACCGCCTCAACAGTGGGCAGCTCGGCGTGAGAAAAATCCGTCTCTTGGGGCAGGCTCTCGCGGGTTTTGAGCCGCGGCGGGCGGCGGTCGATAAGGTCAAGTGTCCCGGTCGCGGCAACATTGGGGAATGAGTCTTCAGCCTCGACCGCTACGCGCACAAGCGCGGCCTCTAGTTGCTTTGTCGTCACGGGTGCGCCCGGGGTGAGCCCCAGCGGGAAGGCCGCATGTTCTTCATCGTTCACACGGATGCGCTCGGCAACTACCATCACAACACGCTGCCCGCCACCTGCCAAAGTAGCGCCCTCTGCGGGTTCGCCCGGTTCCTCATACGGTTCGAGAGACATAATTTTTGCCCCGAAAAACCCGAGTCGATGCAGCGTATCTGGCACGCGGACCTGCGGGTTGGTCGCGCGAAACGCCTCCACCTGGGAATCGATGCTTTCGTATGCCTTCGCGGGCGCATCGTCGGCACTATACAGCAGATAATGCCCGGTATCGTCGGCCTTGAGGGTGTGTGAATCCGCCAGGGTGGCGACCGCACGCAGAGTACGCATTTTCGCCCCGCGCACGCGCTCCCAATCGGTTGCGGTCTCAACACTTTCGAAGATCACGCAATTGCGCGTATTAGCCCAATTCTCGTAGGGTTCGTGCAGGCGGCGCAGATGATCCCGCCAGAACGGCGCCTTTTCGCGGCGATAGAAATCGACACCGGAGAGGAGCATCGCCAACCGGATATTTTCGGCAGATAGACCCTGATTCTTCTGATTCTGCTTTTCGAGCTCGGCAAGGCGTTTCCGCAGGCGCTCAAGCTGAGCATATTCTTCATCATCGTCGGCAGGGGCGGCAGGCCGTACCCGGTACGGATGCTGTGCCTTCGCGGGAATGCCCTCAAACGCCGATTCCGCTGCGGAATCACCGGAATCCGTCCAAGATTCCTCGTCTGAAACATCGCTGCTATGAGGGACGAGCTCTGGTTCGTCAAGCGTTTCGGATGCGCCGACTTCGGCCTCCACACGTGCCGCGCACGCTGGGCAGTCGCCGCAGCTCAGCAGGTTGGGAATATCGGTGAGTGCTATACCCTCCCGCCATGATGCGCGCAAAAATTCATAGCGTTCCGTGAGGGTTTCCAACACCGGGATCAACCGCGCGAGCGGGTAGCGTTCCATACCCTGAGCGGTGCGTATTTCCACCTCGGCAGCCGCCGCATTCCCCGTGCCACATGAAGCCTGTGTTGCTTCTAAAAGTGCCATGACTTCTGGGTCGGGCTGGGGCACGCCGCTATCACTACGCACGACATGAGAGAGACCGCTTGCGGTGGTGTCGTATTCGTTCTCCCGGGTGCCGCCTGCCGTATGCCGCGAAAAATCGGCATAGAGCGCCGTCTCGCAGTAGTGAACACGCAAAAGCTCCGCGACGGCGACTCTCGGCAGATCGTCGGGCGCGGATGCGGCAGAGGGTGAAGACATGAAACTATCCTTCGGAACGGGTTGAGTGAATATGCGCGAATAACCGCAAAAGTGCTTGTGATGCGTGGCTGCCGTATGCCCACGGACGTACCCGGCAGTCAGATAAATATACATTATTTTGCATATTCATGCTTTACTGCGAGCTGGGAACTTCGGCAGGGTTTTGTTCCGCCGCCTGGGAGGGTGCATCCTCCTGCGGCACGCTGCCACCGGCGGGCGAAGCGGAAGACGAACCATCCGGGGACTGCGAGGAATTCGGGGCGGAACCCGAACCCGTCGCATCGGGAGACGAAGATGAACCCGGTACCTGCGAGCCCGAAGGCGCGGGCGTTTCCGTGGGATTCGCGGGAGGTTCGGTACGCGCCGCCACAATCGCCGCGGCGCTATCAACCGTATCCTTCGCGCCGGGCAGAGCTTCCGCTCCGCCGACGTCGTTGAGCAGACTCACGAAAATCAGGCGTGTGCCGTCTGGGCGGGTCGCATACCCCGATAACGAAATGGCCGTGAACAGCGTGCCGGTCTTTGCTGCCACATGCCCGCGCGCATACTTATTCGCTTCTCCGCTAAAACGATCCTTGAGCGTACCCGAAACACCCGCAACCGGGAATCTGCGCTCAAGCTCGTCATGCTTCGGATGCGCCGCTAACGCCCCCAAGGTCTGCGCCAGGGTGCGTGCCGTCACCCGGTTCTGCAGGGACATACCGCTCACATCCGCCTGCACCAACCCGGTAACCGAAATCTTCGCCTCCTGCAGTTTCTCGCGCACAAGTTTCTGCGCCTCGGATGCGCTGCCCTCACGCCCCGCAGCGATCGCCATATTGCGCCCCAGCACCTCGGCGAGCACATTATCGGACTCTAACATCATCACAAAGGCCTGATCGAGCGCGGATGCCGACTGAACCTGAGCGATCTGCTCGGCATCGGCCTCACGGGGGCGGCGGTCGGCAACCGTAAATACGTACCCTGCTTTGACCTCTGCATGCTCTTCACTCGCCTTATTGAGCACCTTCACGAACGCTTCTAGGGCGGCGACTCCGGCGTCTTGCGGGCGTGCCGGTTTGTCGGGGGTGGACTGCCCGGGCACGGTGTGTGAGGCCAGCGCGATCGGGTTAATCGGGGTGACCTGCCCGGATTCGAGGTCGCCGGGCTCCCAGCCGGGGTTTGTCGCGGAACCCGTGTAAATCGTGGTGTCGAGGTAGACGGGGAAGGTGCCGTGCGTGACCTTGCGTTCGTTCATCTGCTGTACGGTATCCGCAGCGAGCGTGCTCAGCCCGGCGCGCATCGTCGGCGAATCCGCGGTGGCCGGTTCCGTGGCTCCTTCCACGAGCAGAGTATCGCCGCCTGCCACCAGAAACAGCCCATTTTTACCCTGCACCACCGAGGTTGTGAAAGTGCGTTCCGGCGCGGTCTGCACGAGCGTAAAATAGGTCAGAATCTTCATATTTGAGGCAGGCAGGCGCGGGGTATCCGGGGCATCCACATACAGCTCGCGTGTGCCGTCGAGGGCGGTCACAAGCATGGAATGGGCGGGGTAGGGGCGCTCCTGAAAGAGCTTATCAAGCTGGGTTTTCAGGTCTTGAAGCTGCTGAGCATCCAGTACCGGAGTGGGGGTTGGCATGGGTGTGACCGACGGGGTTACGGATGCGGTGCCGCCCTGCGACTGCCCGCCGCTTGGGTTTGAGCATGCGGCAAGGAATAGCGCGGGTGCTGCACCGAGCAGGGCGCGGCGAGTGAACGGGGTGTTTATCGGTTGGGGTGAACGCATCTTAAGAGCATAACGAATTCCGCCGCGAAATACCGAGCCGGTTACGCGCATCGCGAGGACTACACGCTACCAGCTCGCCTGGAGATAGCGTGATGATGTTCGTGGCAACGTATTCGAAAGCACGATTTTTGTGGCATTGAATGGGTGTTGTGCACGCGTTCAGGGGGTACAATGGGGGAGTTGTTCGCCGCCTTGATGCGCGGTGCAGAGGCTTACATTCATAGAAAGAGGTTCCCATGGAACTCGACGTCACGATTGAAATCCCCCGCGGCTCCCGGGTGAAGTACGAGATAGACCACGAAACCGGTCGTCTGTATCTAGATCGCGTGCTGTTCACCTCAATGCAGTACCCCACCGCATACGGCTACTTTGAGAACACACTCGGCGAGGACGGCGATCCGCTGGACGCCATGTTGGTTCTAGACGTTGATATTGTTCCCGGTGTGATCGTGGAGGCTCGCCCGGTTGCTGTATTTAACATGACTGACGAGGCTGGTGGCGATGCGAAGGTACTGTGCGTGCCCACCGATAAGCGCTACGATCACATCAAGTCGCTGGCGGACGTGCCCGAGCAGCTCAAGGCTGAGATTCAGCACTTCTTCGAGCGCTACAAGGACCTGGAACCCGGCAAATGGGTGAAGGGCGAAGGCTGGGACGACATCGCCGCGGCAGAGAAGATGGTTCAGGAGGCGATCGACCGCTTCGCCGCTGAAGGCCACTAAGCCTTACTCGCGTTCCTGTTAATATCGGGAGCGGTTTCTTCATGCGGGAGCACTTTATTTGCTCCCGCATGAAGAAACCGCTCCCGTTTGTATTAGGGGGGGCAAGAGCGGTTCTTGCGGTTGCTATTATGGAGCCGCAGTTTTCCCGAGGAGCTTTATTAAAAATTAATTTTATTGTCGTTGCACTGCGCTACGTGAACGTATAGTGTGGGAAATAATACGCTGTTCATTAAATCTTCTATACATACAGAGACGGATAATTAGCCCATAATCTGGGTATCTGTACGCGATATAGCATTACGTATTTCTTAATTAAGAGTTTGTTGTGCACCAAAATTTGCAGCATATGACGTCCTTGAAATGGATATGTCGTGGTGAGGAGTATAAATGAAAGGCTTGATATGTGAATGTCGAAATGCCATTCGTTTAACTGCCACGGCAGGGGTTTCTGCGATTTTCGCGGGTGCTGATACTGCTGCGCGGACTACTGCCCCGAAAGTAATGCGCAAAGTTCTTGGTACCGAAAATGTAAATGATGCGTCGCACGGCACTACCGGCAAAACTAAGCCCGTTGTCGCCCTGCGAACGCGCGCTTCAGCCCTAGCCGGGGCAATAACGGAATATAGTAAAGCTATTGGGCGGAGCCGAAAAACGAAGCGGCTTTGGAATAGTGCGTCTGATATAGAGAACGCTATCCCTCAAAGGACCTTGTCAATGAGGTCGGTGAATGCGCCGCAAATCCCTGGGAAGCAGTACTCAATCTTGAGGGGGTTACCTCAGCCTGCCTTCCAGAGGCTATCTTCGCAACTTTATGTGGTATCACTCGTTTGGGGCAGCGTGTCTATGTTGCGTGGAGGGCGCACGAAGGAGCGTCAGTATACGCCGGATCATCCAGAGTATGTAGCGTTGACGAATGCACTGAAGGGTGGTTATTGCAGTGGTTTTTTCGAATCGTTCTGTGTCTTTCTGGTGATTCTCTGTGCTCGGGTCGTTGGGCCAGCTTCAAAGCTTTCTGCACTGTCTCTTCCGCGGCTGCAGATCGCTGGCATCGTGTGGATTTCCTACCTCATCTTTCCGCTAGTACTCGTATTGGTGCAGCGTCCGTTGGTGGTGCGTGCACAGCATGGCTCTCCGGGAGGGTTGCTATTCGCTGCATGCGATATCTTAGTGCCGCCGCTGGTGTATCTGGTGGTAACACTAGGGATGTTTCAGGAGGTAGGCAAGGCGGCAACAGTAGGTTCCTGTGCCTTAGTTTTCTATCTGGCCTACGCGGCATGGCTTAAACCCTGGAAGCCTGGTTTAACCCGAGTAGAGTTACGCAGCAAGATCGAGCAGACCAAGCAGATGACCCGCGAACTGGTGGGCGATATCGCGCAGGAGTACACCGGGATGATGCAGGAGCGTGCTGAGATTATGCAGAAATACGCTGATGTTGATGACCCTGCGATTAAGGATCTGTTCCTGCCAGCTAATCGTTATCGTATGCCCCTCGATCATGAAAAACGAGGAGCATTTCCGCATAAGCGGTGAAAACACTCCAACACGTGGATAATGTGGGAAGGGATACATATGGAGAGCAGTCAGTATACGCCGGATCATCCAGAGTATGTACCGCTGAGCGCTGCGTTGATGGGTAGTTTTATAGGGGGTTTGCTCGAAGGATTTTGCGTATTTCTGTTGATTCTTGGTGCTGGGGCTGTTGTCTCCGCCTTGGGGCTTTCTGCCCTGTCCCTCTCTTTGTATCAGGCGACTAAGACCGTACTGATTTCTTACCTCATCTTTCCGCTAGTACGCGCATTGGTGCAGCGTCCGTTGGTGGTGCGTGCACAGCACCCCTCTCCAGGAGGGAGGCTGTTTGCTGCATACGAAATCTTAGTGCCTCCACCGGTGTACTTGGTTGTGGCACTGGTAGTAACTCAAGATACAGGGCGAGCAGTAGTGGTGGGGGTCTGTGCCTTAGTTTTCTATCTGGCCTACGTGGCACGGTTTAAGCCCTGGAAGCCTGGTTTCACTCGGACAGAGGTACGCAGCAAGATTGAGCAAACCAAGCAGATGACTCGTGAGATGTTTGGTGAGGCTGCGCAGGAGCGTGCTGAGACGATGCAGAAGAGCGCTGAGGTTGATGACCCTGCGGTCAAGGATCTGTTCCTGCCAAGTAATCGTTATCGTATGCCTCTCGATCATGACGAGAGGCGTTCCTAGCTCGCTTATTTCTTGCGCTGCACCTGCTAGTGCAGCTGCCTGTTCCGGGAGCGGTTTCTTTATTTGGGAGCACTTAAAGTGCTCCCAAATAAAGAAACCGCTCCCGCTTGTGTATGTGTGTCTTCTCATCTAGAGAATTTCAAAATTTTTCCGAATAATAATTCGTATTTACTGTATTTTTAGTCTCCCTGCGGTGTAAAATTCTTGAAAACCGAACTATTATTCGTATTTTTAAGGGGGATGCGGCCATCATGCCGCACACACGATGGCTTTTCATGCAGAAGAGTTTGCTCAGAACTTCGGGCAGCGAGTGCGGCGCATCCGTAAGGAAGAACGGCTTACCCAGCTGGAACTTTCCTATATGGTGGGTGTAAGCGATAAAACGATTCGTGATATTGAACGTGGTAAGCCGGGACCATCTTTTGGGTCTGTGCTCAAAACCGCTGAAGTGCTGGGTATATACCTCGTTGTAGAAGGTGCAGATCATGCCTAATCCAGGACTCCTCAGGGCAGACATCTATAAAGCGGGACATCTAGCCGCGCGGCTCACACAGCACAGTTCGATACACTGTGCATATGAGCGATAACAACACACAGAACCTGCTAAATGTTGAGCGCATCGCCAAAATCGTGGGCAGCCTGGCGCCCGCCGGGCCGCGCATGAAGCCCCAGGAGATGGCTGGCGTGGTCGCATCCTTGCGCAAAGCGGCGGAAGAATCCGTAGACCATGTGCACCGCATTACCGGGCTTGATGCGGCACAAGACCTGCGCGACTCCGAGGTTTTGGTGGTTGATCGAAGTACCTGGGCGAAGGCGAACGCGCAGGCGTTCTCTATCATGCTCGTGCCCTTCGTCAAGCCCGCATTCGAGAAGATCCAGCAGAAAAAACCGCATGCTGACCTGGACAAACTCAAAGAAGGGTTGGCCTTCGAGGTCGGTGCCGTGCTCTCGTTCCTCTCCACCAAAGTGCTTGGGCAATATGAACCCTATGCGGCGCTGGCCGGGTACGGGCAGCCGGGTGGGCGTCTGATGCTGCTCGCCCCGAACGTGGTCTCCGTCGAGCGTGAACTCAACGTTGAACCCGAAGATTTTCGCTTGTGGGTGTGCCTGCACGAGCAGACGCATCGGGTGCAGTTTGCCGCCGCGCCGTGGCTGCGCGACTATTTCCTCGCCAAGATTACGGAGCTGGGCGATAGCGCCGCCAGCACTTTCGACCTCAAAGATGCGTTCCGTGCCGCAGCCCAGGCCCGCGCCGAAGAACCCGGGCAGGGGCGCGCGCATCCTGTGAAAGAAGCCACCGCGAAGGCACGCAAAATCGCGAGCGAGCTGACAGCCATTATGAGCCTGCTTGAGGGGCACGCAAACGTGGTGATGGATACCGTGGACGCCCAGATTGTGCCGACCGTCAAGACGATTCGCCGCAGGTTCAACCGCCGCAGCTCAACCCAAAAGTTCCTCACAAAGCTCATTTACCGGCTGCTGGGCATGAACAAAAAGATGGCGCAGTACCGCGATGGGCAGAAGTTCGTTCAGCATATTGTGGATGCGGTCGGCATGGAACGCTTCAACGTCGTGTGGGAGCGGCCCGAGAACCTGCCGACCGAGCGGGAGATTCACAACCCCGACGCCTGGATCAAGCGTGTGCTGGACGAGGACGCCAAGGTGGTCGTGGCTGGTGGTGGGGACGAAGAGAATACCGCGTAATCCCAGAACGGGTTATATGACAAAACCGCGTGTTTCGTGACAATTTTTGTCACATAAAATGTCACGAAACATGGGGTGTTTATATGGTATATATGCACGTAAATCCCCGGTATAAAGCGGGACTAATTGCCGTGAGTCTTATATTTATGTGACAAACTTACGTGACAAAACTCTAGATTTACATGACATTTTGTCACGTAAACCCCTTTTACGTGACACTTTATGTGACAAAACCGAGCATTATTTCAATACGCCAGCGTGCTTGATAATGCGTAATTCGCTGCTGCGTCTGCCGCGAGGATCAAAGGGATTTGCGAATAGATTTTGTCGTAGCGGCATATACAACAGAGAAGGACAACACATGCAACATGGACGGCAGGGGCGGCTGCATCCGGCGGTGGGGAAGGCTCGCCGGGAACTGGCGCGTGCGCTGACGAACCTGCTGGGTGAAGGCACCATCAAGGCGACCGGGCGTGCGCGGCGAGACTCGACCGCATCGCAGCAGGGCGCAGAAACCGATAAACCCCTCGTGCTGGTTGCATGCAGCGGCGGTCCAGATTCGCTCGCGCTCGCCTGCATTGCTGCGCATTTTGCGCGTCGTTCCGATGTGCGTGTGGGCGCCGTCGTGGTCGATCACGGACTGCAAGCCGACTCCGCCGAGGTTGCCGCATCCACCGCAGAAACCCTCACGAACCTGGGGCTGCACCCTGTGCTCACGGAGCGCGTGCAGGTTCCGCAGGGCAGCATGGGCCCCGAAATGGCGGCGCGAACCGCCCGGTACGGCGCCTTTGAACGTGCGGTGCATAATACCGGCGCACGAGCTGTTCTGCTGGGGCATACCCTTGACGACCAGGCGGAAACCGTGCTCCTGGGGCTTGGGCGCGGTTCGGGCACACGCTCCCTCGCAGGAATGCCGCCCGTGCGCATCGAAAACGGAGTCACCTACCTGCGCCCCTTCCTCACGCTGCGCCGCGCCGACATGCTGAATATTTGCGAAGCCGAAGGGGTCGCCCCCTGGAACGACCCCACCAACACCGACCAGACGCTCATGCGCGCGCGCATTCGGCACACTATCCTACCGTTCCTGCAAGAGCATCTTGGCGGGGATGTGGCACTCTCCCTGGCGCGAACCGCCGCAGTCGCCGGGCCTGATGCCGAATATTTGGATGCGCTCGCCGCCGCCGAATACGCCCGCCTGAAGCTGCCCGCCGGGGTTCATCTACCTAACATCCTCGGGGCTGATACGGTGCCCGGCAACCACTCCACGGATGCTGTCCCCGAAGAACCCGCCCCCGTCATTATTGCCCTGAATCGTGCGGAAACGGCGGCACTGCACCCTGCCCTTCGGATGCGCGTGCTCGCCCTGGCGACCCGCGCCGCGCAGGGGGAGAACCCAGGGTTTGAGCGGCTGCAGGCGCTTGATGAGTTCGTTGCCGAGCAGGCCACTGCCGGGCCGGTACAGCTGCCCGGGCATGTGAGCGCCTACCGCCGCCGTAGGGTACACGACCCCCGCACCGGCACCCGCGTGGATGCGCTGGTACTTATTTCCCAGCGGTAAGAGAAGCCTTCGACTTCATAAGCCAGTTATTGTGTTGCATCTCTCAAAATGGCTATAGTGCCGTGTTAAGATAGCAAGGTACTGAAAACCCTTGAGTCTCGATATATCACAAGGATTCGGTGGTATACGGAAGGAAAAAGCATGGGACTTTTTGGCAGCGATAAGAACCCGAGGGCGGAACTTGCCGTTCTCTTCGCGAAGGAAGACGAACCGATGGAAGCCGCCATCGATTGGGCTCGTTCCGTAGCGGATAAGGCGGGTCTTGACCCTGCGAAAGATGAGGTTCAGCTGATTCGCGAGCTGCGCCGCACAGAGCTGAATCTTGATCTGAAAACCGCAACCTACTTAGCCGAGCAGACGGCGAAGGCGGCGCGGTAGCGGTTTATTCGTGTTTTTGGGAGCATTCTTCCAAAGCACCCCCAGCAGACACCCGTGAAACGTAAGCCGCGCATCAGAATTTAAGTCATACTTAAAACGAACCAAGAAAATATACCCGACCCGATAAAATATTCGGGCGGGTTCGGCGTGAAGACGCCCCGGCAAGAAAGAAGAATCCGTGCAGGCTCAAGACGTGCAGGACGATCTGAAGAACGTACTCTTCACCAAGGAAGAGATCAATGCGAAAGTTGCCGAGCTGGCGGCGCGCATCGACGAAGATTACGAAGGCAAAGACGTGCTCCTCGTGGGGGTTCTCAAGGGCGCCATTATGGTGATGGCAGACCTGTCCCGCGCGCTCAAGGGGCATTACACGATGGACTGGATGGCGGTTTCCTCATATGGGTCCGGCACGAAATCCTCAGGTGTGGTTCGTATTCTCAAAGACCTTGATACCGACCTGACCGGTCGTAATGTGCTGATTGTTGAAGACATTATTGATTCCGGGCTGACTCTTGCGTGGCTGCAGCAGAACCTTAAATCGCGCGGCGCGGAATCTGTGGAAATCTGCACCCTGCTGCGTAAGCCGAAGGTCGTCAAGACTGACGTTCAGGTCAAATACGTGGGTTGGGATATCGAACCTGAGTTCGTGGTTGGTTACGGGCTCGATTTCGCTGAGAAGTACCGCAACCTCGACTGCGTGGCGACTCTGCACCCGCACGTATACTCCTAAAACCCGGTCGTGCGCAGGGTGTGCACAAGATTTTGGTGCCCGCGCATCCTGATGAAAATTCTAGATGCGCGGGCACGCTTATGCCTGCGTGCAGAGTTTCTCGAAACCGTGCGTCACCGCTTAGCTAATCCGCAGCCAGGGGTAAAGGTTTCCCTTGACGAGCTGTAGAGTGAAACCATGAACAATGTGATGATGATCGATGGTCATAAGGCTGTCATTCAATACGAACCGGAAACAGACGTGCTGCGCGGTGAATTTATTGGTTTGAATGGTGGCGCAGATTTTTATGCAGATAACGTTGCTGACCTGCACCGGGAAGGCACAGCAAGCCTGCAAACCTTTTTGGAGGTATGCAGGGAACAGAGTTGGGGATCGACCGCTTAGACATGCTTTTGCATGCCCGCACTGACTCCTTTTAGCCTTGAGGTGAAATGCCGCCGATGCAGGCGTAATCCGGCGGGGTTAGGGTACATTTAAAGTTGCATCTTTCTATCGTCACGGAGTGCTCCGGCACGCTGCGGCGCGTACCCGGCGTGTAGCCGTCGTAAACGTAAGGAACTAAGCATTGGCGCAAAAACCCAATAACTCGCCGAACGGCCCCGATAACTTTTTAGGCAGGCTGATCAATGGTCGCTGGCTGTGGGCTATCGTTATTGCAATTGTTGTCGTGGCGTTCTCGCTGAGCTCGCTTTTTGCGCAGGGCGCACGCCAGGTAGATACCAACGTTGGTTTGCAGCTGCTCAACGACCACCAGGTGAAGAGCGCGAAAATCTATGATGGCGACCAGCGTGTTGAGCTGCAGCTGAAGGAAGACTATAAGCAGGGCAGCAACAACTACGGTTCCTCTGTGAAGTTCTACTATGTGCAGCCGCGTGCCGAAGAAGTCGTGCGGGCCATGAACGGCGCCCAGCTGGAGAGCTACACCGATCAGCCGGTGGAAAACAGCTTCTTGGGTTCGCTGATTTCTCTGTTGCTGCCGGTGCTTCTTTTTGGTGCAATTTTCTGGCTGCTCATGGGTCGCATGGGCGGTAACTCTTCGGTCATGAGCTTCGCGAAGTCGCGCGCGAAGAAGTTCAACAAAGATAACCCGACCGTGCGTTTCTCCGATGTCGCCGGTGTTGATGAGGCACTGGCTGAGCTTGAAGAGGTGCGCGAGTTCCTTGCGGAGCCCGAAAAGTTCACCCGACTAGGCGCTAAGATTCCTAAGGGTGTGCTGCTGTACGGCCCTCCCGGTACCGGTAAGACCCTGCTCGCGAAAGCTGTTGCGGGCGAGGCTGGCGCGCCTTTCTACTCGATTTCCGGTTCCGACTTTGTTGAGATGTTCGTGGGTGTGGGCGCATCCCGCGTGCGCGATCTGTTCAAGGAAGCAAAATCTAACCCCGCCGCAATCGTCTTCGTGGACGAGATCGATGCGGTCGGTCGCCGCCGCGGCGTCGGCATGGGCGGCGGTAACGACGAGCGCGAGCAGACCCTTAACCAGCTGCTTGTCGAAATGGACGGTTTCGACGGCAACTCCAACGTGATCGTGATTGCTGCGACCAACCGCCCGGATGTGCTCGACCCCGCCCTGCTGCGCCCGGGTCGTTTCGACCGCCAGATCGGTGTGGACGCGCCCGATATGAAGGGCCGCCAGCGCATCCTTGAGGTGCATGCCGCCGGTAAGCCGATCGACCGTCGCGTCGATTTGGGGCAGGTCGCTAAGCGTACCCCCGGTTTTACGGGTGCAGACCTGGCGAACGTGATGAACGAGGCAGCCCTGCTGACCGCTCGCGATAACGGCAACGTGATTGATGACCGTGCTATCGATGAAGCTATCGACCGTGTAATGGCGGGCCCGCAGCGTGCTTCGCGCATCATGAGTGAGCATGAGCGTAAGGTGACCGCGTACCATGAGGGCGGTCACGCTCTCGTGGCTGCCGCCCTGCGCAACTCTGCGCCGGTTACCAAGATTACGATTCTGCCGCGTGGCCGTGCACTGGGTTACACGATGGTCATGCCGCAGGACGATAAGTACTCGACCACGCGCCACGAGCTGCTGGACCAGATGGCCTATGCGATGGGCGGTCGCGCGGCTGAGGAAATCGTATTCCACGATCCTTCCACGGGTGCCGCGAACGATATTCAGAAGGCGAGCGATACCGCACGCAAAATGGTAGCCGACTACGGTATGAGCGCCCTGCTGGGTTCGGTAAAGCTCGGCAGCGACGACACCGAACCGTTCATGGGCGGCGATCCCTCGGCGGCACGTAACTACTCTGACAAGACCGCCTACAAGATCGATATCGAGGTGCGTAAACTTCTGGAAGAGGCTCACGATGAGGCTTTCCAGATTCTCGTGGAGAACCGCGATGTGCTTGACCGCTTGGCGTTCGCCCTGCTGGAGAAAGAGACTCTGCTGGAGAATGAGATCGCGGAGATCTTCAAGGATGTGCGTAAGCGCCCCGAACGCGAGCACTGGTATTCCAAGGAAGGCCGCGAACGCACCGACATTCCGCCGGTGAAGGCCCCGAGCGAACTTGCTGCAGAGAAGAATGGTCTGGAGGACGATTCCGATCCAACCGTGGCGATGAAGGCTCCTACGACTGCGTCCATGCCGACTGCGCCCGAGCACACGGAACCGGGCCAGAACCTGCCCGGTCAGGGTGGTCAGCCTCAGCAGATGCCGCATTCGGGCACGCAGGATATTGAGGATACCGACCCGACCGTGGCGATGCCTCCGCAGCAATACCCTGAGCAGCTGTATCCGGGTCAGCAGAATGAGCAGCAGCAGAACCCGTACCCGTATAACAACCCGAACCAGAACCCCTATGGAGGGTCGGATGAGCGAGGATAACGGCTCGGGGGTGGATAAGCCGCGCATTGAGGCGGCGGTGCGGGAAATCCTGCTGGCAATCGGTGAAGACCCGGACCGTGACGGTTTACAGAACACCCCGGCGAGAGTGGCTCGCGCCTACGAGGAGTTTTTCTCAGGCTTGCACGCCGACCCCGCCGATGTGCTGGGCACGACCTTTGATATTGCCCATTCCGAGATGGTGCTGGTGAAGGATATCCCGTTCTATTCCACGTGTGAGCATCACCTGGTACCTTTCCACGGGGTGGCGCATGTTGGATACATTCCCGGGGCTGACGGCAAGGTGACGGGGCTGAGCAAGCTGGCGCGGGTACTTGAGGTTTATGCGCGCCGCCCCCAGGTGCAGGAGCGGCTGACTACGCAGGTGGTGGAGGCGCTGGAGGAGCACCTGAGTCCGCGCGGTGCGATCGTTGTTATTGAGGCCGAGCATATGTGCATGTCGATGCGCGGCGTGCGCAAACCCGGCGCAAAAACCGTCACGAGTGCGGTGCGCGGGCAGCTCAAGAACGCGGCAACTCGTGCCGAGGCGATGAGCCTGATTTTCTCGAAGCACTAGTTTCTTATTCCGTGAGCAGGTGGTTTTTGGCTCGAGCAGGTAGGAACATCCTACCTACTCGTACCAAAGCCACCTGCTCGCGTTAAAGACAGAAGAGCCCCTTGGCTTTGAACCATTCTCACGTACGATAAAGGCTGTAGGAGGGAGTTATGACTCATATACGGTCTGGTACCCGCATTACCGCACCCGAGGCTAAGGAGAATCAGGTTTTTGCAGATGCGGCTTTGGCATTAGCTGGTCATCATGTCACTGACCCTGTGCTGAAAGATATTGTGGCTCGGGCAGCTCATCATGACATCACTGCCGATGAGGCTATCGCAGAGATCCGCCGCCATGTGCAAAGGGCATCGTGAGAGATCACGCTACCTTTCACACTTGGGATGAGTCTGCCCCGCGTGTGCATGGGTGGTTCCTGCCGTAAGTTTTAGGGTTCTGGCACCGGTTTCCCTTCTTCCTCCAAGATGTCGATAGCCTGGAGCACTACCTGCTGAATTCCGGATAAAGCCTCCAAAGAGCTATCAGCTAAGCAAGAGAGACTAGGAAACTCTGCAACGGTTCCCACAAATTCTTGGTCTTCTTCGGACCAATCGACGCGGTATGTGTATAGTTTTTCCCGAGGAATAGACATTTTATTCTGCCTCCAATTTTTCACAAGGCATTATTTGCCTCTGCATGCGCATCCGGAAGTGTAGATAATTACAGAGGGTGGAGCATGCGCGCGATATAGGTAAGGTAGTAGCAATCGGGTGAGCACCCAGTCTGCTAAAACTATGAGTGCCCACCCTGTGAGGACGTTATACTAGCCAGCGGCTAATAGCGTCGACTAACTTAGCGACCGCCTCGATGAATCGTGAACCTGCGTCAACAAGTCGCACGATCGTCCGGGCGGTTTTGCGTTAAAGCTGCACCGCCATTTCGTGCTCAACCAGACACAGCCCAAAGGATCGGTCCACCTTTGTAGCGCCCGTACACCGCCAGCTTTGCCGTTCGTAGAAGCTGATGGCGCGGGAATTTCCCTCCAAAACCCAGAGATTCGCGCGTTCACACCCCCATGCGGCAAAAGTGCTGAGCGCATGGTTCATGAGGGTGTGCCCAATACTCTGCCCGAGGGCATCCGGGTCTATATAGAGCGAGTGGAGTCTTCCGTTCATCGTCCTGCCCGAAACAGCCCTTTCTGCACGGTCAATCTTATCGGGTGCCGCGCTGAAACGGCAGAACCCCAGCACCGCATCGCCGCGTACAGCGAGCATAAACGACTGTTTTTTACCGTCGCTCGAACCTTGCACGGACTCTGACCTGCTGGGCGGCGAGTTCTGGGGAAGCTGGCTGAGATACCCGCGCATCCGCTCGGTATCTTCGGCGACGCTGAGCGAATCGAGGTAGTCCTGAGATATTAAACCCTGATATGCAAACCGCCACCCCTGAACACGGATGCGCGCTATTGCCTGCGCATCGTAGGGGGTGGCGGGTCGAATCGTGAGGGCATCCGGCATGGCTTAATCCTAGCGGAACGCCTCTGCACGAGATAAAACTAGTGGGAGTCGGTTTTCGTTCCCGTGGGGTCATCCCAGCCGAGGGCTAGGGTTACGACCATACCCAGGGAGAGGAACCCTGCGCAGGTTGCGACACCGAACGCGACCCAGCGCACGGCGGTAAGTCCATTCGCCAGAACAACCGTGATAAACGCCGCAAGAGCGATAAAGCCAAGAATCCAGGCGCCAACTTTCAGATTCATCTGAACCTCCAAAACCGTCAGTCTCTACGATGCGTCGCTACGTTCCGTCCGGCACCGTAGCCGTACAGAACTCTATAGTCATAAATCCAGCATACCCCCGCTACGCCCTGCATGAAAAAATGCGCATAGATAATGCAATATTAAATCCGGTCGCGAGAAGGTTGTTTTTCGCCGACAAGGTAGGATTTCCGACCTGCTCGTACCAGAAACCACCTGCTCGTGGCATGAAAGGGGCAAACGTGCATCCGTTAGGATTAAATCATGCACGCAATGATGAGCCCGCAGCCCCCCGCACACTTGCCCTGTGACGCCGCAGCCGCAGAGCGAACCCTGGTGATGGGAATCCTGAACGTCACCCCCGATTCTATCAGCGACGGCGGCGAACACTATACCGCGAACGACGCTCTCACCCACGCGCAACGCATGATCGCGCAGGGCGCAGACATTATTGATGTAGGCGGCGAATCCACCCGGCCCGGTGCGGTGCGCATCAGTGTTGAGGAGGAACTTCGGCGTATTCTGCCCGTGATCGAGGGGCTTGCCGAAACCGGTATCACCATCAGCGTAGACACCATGAACGCAGCGACCGCCCGCGCCGCCGTAGCCGCCGGGGCGCACATCATTAACGACGTTTCGGGCATGAGCGTGAGCGATGAGATGGTACAGACCGTAGCCGAGCTGGGCGTACCCTATATTCTGATGCACGCGCGCGGCACCTCAACCACAATGGATGCGCTCGCCGCCTACCCGCGCGGCACCGTCATTGAGGTGCTGGACGAGCTCGCCGCCCTGCGTGATCGCCTGGTTGCCGCCGGGGTTCATGCCGAGAACATTATTCTTGACCCCGGGCTGGGGTTTGCGAAGGGTGGCATGCAGGATTGGGAACTGCTCGCCGCCCTTGGGCAGCTGCACACGCTGGGGCACCGGGTACTAATCGCCGGTTCACGTAAACGTTTTCTGGCGAATGCGCTGAACGCTGCGGATGCGGCGCGCACCAAAACCCAGAACCCCGCCGCGGGCGCGAACACCGCGCCCGACCAAATGCCGCCAGCACGCGCCCCCGAAAACCGTGATGCCGCATCCGCCGCTCTCTCTGCACTCGTGGCGGCCCAGGGAGTGTGGGGGGTTCGCGTGCACAATGTGCCCCCCACGGTGGATGCCGTGACCGTGGCAAATACTTTACGCACTATTACCCGCACCAAACAGACCTAAAATTATGTACCAGTATTCACATCAGCTAAGGAACACCATGCCGAACCCCGCGCACGCCTACGCATCCTGCGACCGCATTACCCTGACCGGTGTTGCCGCCGTGGGTTTTCACGGAGCGCTTGATTTTGAGAAACGTGAAGGTCAGCCCTTCGTGGTAGATACGGTTTTATACACCGACTTCACGCAGGCTGCCGCAACCGACGACCTCGCCCAAACCACGAACTATGCGGAAGTTGCCGAGATTATCCGCACGCATATTGTGGGGGAGTCCCTCGATCTGATTGAGACTCTTGCCGTGCGTATCGCCCAGAACATTCTGGACGAATGCGCGTATGTGCATGCCCTTGAGGTGACCGTCAATAAACCGAAGGCCCCAATTGAGGTGACCTTCGGGAACGTGGCAGTGACCGTATTCCGGGAGCGTGAAGGCACGCAGATTCAGGGCGGAAAGGGTGCCTGCGCGCGTGGGTAATGTACCGAACGCAAACCATTCGCACCCTGCGCCCGGCATGGACGCGTTAGCGCATACGGCGGTGCTGGCCCTGGGGTCAAACCTGGGCGAGAGCGAAACCACGTTAGAGCAGGTCGCCGCCGACCTCGTGCATCTTAGCGGGGGTGCAGTGCGGCTAGTAGGCGCCTCCGGGCTGTATGTGACGGAACCGGTGGGCGGCCCCGCCGACCAACCGGACTATATCAACGCCATCCTTGAAGTACACACAAGCCTTGACCCCTACGCGCTGTTAGCGCTGTGCCAGCAGGTGGAGGCGCATCATCACCGGGTGCGGCTTGTGCGATGGGGTCCGCGCACTCTCGATATTGACGTTATTACCTATGACGACCTCGTCAGCGACGACCCGGTTCTGACGCTGCCGCATCCGCGTGCGCATGAGCGCGCTTTCGTGCTGGTTCCGTGGGAGCAGGCAAACCCGCAGGCGGTAATACCGTCTCGTGATGCCGCTACGGGCGAACAGACGCGGCATCTCGTTGCCGATTTAGCTCGCAGGGTACGCGCAGCCGATGAACGTGCGGGGGTTAACGCGGTACGATTTATGCGAGACATGAATTTGCCCAAGAACCTATTTGATAGTGGTGCTGAAAGCGAGGGCGTATGAAGCTCATCCGAATATCCGTTATTGCGTGTGCCGTGGCGCTGGGGCTTGTTGCTGCAACAATCCTGAATAATCTGGTGGTGAACGCAGGCGGCGGTGAGCTTGCAATGTCGCCTGTGGTGGCACTGATTTGCGTGGTAATAGCGGGTATTACGCTCTGGTTTGCGTTTCAGGTGGCGCGTTTTCGCAATGTTGAGACCCGGCGCAAAGCGAAATCCATGAACTCTCTCATGGCTGCGCGTACTTTGGCGTGTGCGCAGGGTGCGATTTTGACCGGGGCACTGTTGGCGGGCTGGATGCTCGGGCTTATTGTCTACGATGTAGCGCTGGCGAGCGCTCGCGGTATTCCCGGGTTTTTCTGGTCTACTGTGGTGAATCTGATCGGTGCTGTGCTGCTGCTGGCGGGCGGGCTGTGGGCGCAGTATCTGTGCCGTATTCCGCCGGATGATCCGGACGGTAATTCGTCTTCGGGCGGCTCGAATTCGGGTAAGCTCGCCGCTGACGGATATTCCCGCACGAGTGATCGACGATAGAGGGTATGTATGTCACAACTTTCACATGCTGAGGATGCTTCTTTCTCGCACGAGGGTGAGGGCTCGGTGACTGCGACCGAGGGTGAGTGGGTGCGCGCGCATCCTTCGTATACCAAGATTCGGCTGATACAGGTCGTAGGGTTTTTTATCACGCTGGTAGTCGTTTTTGCGGCGCTGACTGTGATGTTTGAGATGATGCGTTCTTCCGATGTTCTGCCCAAAACCACGTGGCTGCCCGCTCTTACTGGGGCGATCGCCGCTGTCCTGGTGGTGTGGGGCATCTGGTGGGCGGCGCTGCTGCCGCGCCGCACCCGAGCGCTGGGTTATAGCCTGCGCCCCAACCATCTGATGGCGCGCCAGGGGTTGCTGTTTCGGCATGTGACGTCCATTCCGTATGGGCGCATCCAGTATGTAGATGTAGATTCCGGTCCCTTGGAGCGTGCTCATCACCTGGTGCGTCTGACGATCCGCACCGCTGGGGTGACCGCTTCTAAGGTGACGCTGTACGGTATTCCCACTGAACGTGGGCAGCAGCTGCGCGAGCTTTTGATACGCCGCGCCGATGAACGCATGGCGGCGCTGTAATGACACAGGAACCCCGAAACTCGAATAACCAGGGCGTGCGGTCTGTCGAGTCTTCTAACACTTCTGAACATCAGATAGTCCCGAGTGAAGCTGCGGAGACCCTCACGTGGTGGCGTACCGATGTGCGCACGTTCATCATGAACATATGGGTTTTCGTCGCGTTTATTATTTATCTCGCGTGGGATTATATTAAGAATTCCTTCAACAATAATGCCGAGAATGATTACTGGAATATTCTGCGGCAGCTGCCCGAATATCTGCTGAACCACGTTGGACATAACCCGGTAATGCTGTATGGCTACGGTGCTGCGGCGGTCCTTATTTTTGGTGGAAGTATTCTTTCGTGGGCGTTTACCCGCTACAGCGTGAGCGCGCATTCGGTATACCGCCACAGCGGAATATTTTTCAAGAAACAGCGGCAGATTCGCCTGGAAAGCGTGCAAAGCGTCGATATTTCACGCCCACTCGTCGCCCGTATTTTGGGGCTGTCCGAGCTTCGGCTTGAGGCAGCGGACGGTGCCGAAGAAGCCCTGCATATCAAATACCTCTCGCATGCGAAGGCGCAGGATTTGCAGGAACGCCTGCTGCAGCGGGTGAGTACCCTGCGTGCCGCCAATAGGTCAGAGTTCGCCGATGCTGTGAGTGTTCCGGCTGAGAAGGAGCACGAGGTGAACCTTGCAGGGGAGCAGCAGACAGAAGCAGGTCACAAGCCGGAACGGTTGCTCTTCAAAGTCCCCAATTTGCGGGTTCTTGCCGCGATTGTGCTCAGCGCATTGTTGTGGGCACTCCCGGTAGCGATTATCTGGGTGGGCGGTACGATCGTGGGGTGGCTGATGAACCCCCAAAAGGACCTGGGACAGATATCGCAGTTTATTTTTCCGTCCCTGATTCCAATTCTCGGTTTTCTTTGGCAGCTGTGGAGCAGCTTCGATCAGGGCGCAAATTTCACGGTGGAGCGCATTCGCCAGAACACTTCGGATGCGCGCGGCGACAGCCTGCGCATCACCTACGGATTCACGGGAACACATACACAAACCCTGTTCCCGCAGCGTATTCAAGCCCTCAAGATTGAACAGCCCCTGCTGTGGAAGCCCTTCGGGTGGTACCGGGTGGTGGTCAATATTGCGGGCGTGGCGGTAAATACAGAGGGTTCATCCGACGACTCATTTACCCGCAACACCGCCCTGCCCGTGGGTACCGCCCGCGAAATGCAGCGGCTTCTTCACCTGCTGCTGCCGAATGTTTCACCGCACAGCCTCGAAATCGTGCAGGCGGTCATGGAATCATCAAGGTACAACCCCGCCGACAGCCGCGAGTTAGGCGTAGTGACGGCGCCGCGCCGAACACGCTGGCTTAACCCGCTCACCTTCCGGCGTGACGGTTTCGCGCGGGTGAATACCGAACAAACGGGTGTCGATGATCACCAGAACCGTGAGCTGCAAACCCCGGGACACACCCCCACCCGGGATCTTCTCTTGCTGCGTGGCGGCTGCCTGCTGCGGTTCCTCTCGATAGTCCCCGAACGGCAAGTGCTCGCGGTGCAGTGGTCGCAGGGGCCGCTCAATCGCATCCTCAAAACCGCGTGCATACATTTGGGCAGCGTTCCGGGGCCGGTCAAACCCGCCGTCCAGAACCTAGAGGCGCATGATGCCGAACGCATTGCCGCCGAGATCATCACCCGCACTGACGGCACTCGGGCCTATTACACATCGCCTTCGGCATAATTCCCTGTAGCGATCCGCCATGATCGTCGACGCACCTGGTGAACGCTGAAAAACACGCGGATTTTGCGGTACCTAATATACTTAAGAGTGTGACCACGAATCATCTGAAACCCGCACGCCTCGGCATCGGCGTTATCAGCGCCGGTAAAGTTGGCGCTGTGCTCGGTGCCGCCCTGCGCGCTGCCGGGCATTCCCTGGTGGGCGTGCATGCGGTTTCTGAAGCTTCTCAAGAACGGGCGGATGTGCTCTTACCCGGCGTACCGCTCCTTGAGGTGGAACAGATTGCCGAACGCAGCGAGCTGCTGCTGTTGGCTGTCCCCGACGATGAATTGGCTGGTCTGATCGAGTATTTGGCATCTTCCGGGTCCTTAACCAGTGGGCAGTTGCTTGTGCACACCTCCGGGCGGCACGGCACCGATATTTTTGCTCCCGCAACCACATTGGGCGCTATCGGCTTGGCGATTCACCCCGCCATGACTTTCACCGGTTTGTCCCTGGATTTACAACGACTCACCGGTACGAGCTTTGCCGTGACCGGGCCCGCGCCTTTTATCCCTATAGCTCAGGCGCTCGTCGTTGAAATGGGCGGTGAGCCCGTCCACGTTGCCGAAGCCGATCGTGCGCTTTATCACGCCGCACTGGCGCATGCGTCCAATCATCTCGTCACACTTTTGGGACAGTCCCAGCAGATGCTTGCTAGTATCGGTATTGAAGACCCGGCGCGTTACCTCGGTCCGCTGGTTCGTGCGACCGTCGATAACGCGCTTGCGAGTGGCGAAGGCGCGCTGACCGGTCCCGTGGCACGCGGCGATGCAGGTACCCTGGATGCGCATCTTAATGCGCTGATAGAGTACACCGACCACGAAAATACACAGGATATCGCTGACTCATATGCCGCCATGGTGCGCGCAACCGCATCTAGGGCGCATAATAGAAACTCGATAAACGACGACCAGAAGGCTCGGATTGAATCTACCTTGCGAACCCACACCACGGGCACGCGTCAATCCGGTGCGATGCCTGACGATAAGGAGTTCTCGTCATGACTGAGACCTCGATGCCCCGCATCGTCACGACTATTACCGAGCTTCGCTCCGCTATTGCGGAGGCGCTTGCTGCCGCCCAGGAACGGCTGAATGAGCGCGCCCGTGCCGAAGCCGCCGAACAGGAAGGCGAGGTGCAGTACCGCAGCGCTACGCTCGGGTATGTGCCTACGATGGGTGCTCTGCATGCAGGGCACGCCACGCTTTTGCGCCGCGCGAGTGAACAGAACGATGTTGTGGTGGCGTCGATCTTTGTTAACCCGCTTCAATTCGGTCCCAACGAAGACTATGACAAATACCCGCGCGCCCTGGAAACGGATGCGCAGGTCGCCGCCGATGCGGGCGTTGATATTATCTTCGCGCCCTCCGTGGATGAAATGTATCCCGAAGGCGAGCCGCTTATTCGCATTTCCAGCGGCGAACTGGGCAATAAATTTGAGGGAATCACCCGCCCCGGCCACTTCGACGGCGTGCTCACCGTCGTGAATAAGCTCTTCAATATTGTGCGCCCCGCCGCGGGCTCGCACGAGGTGAACGCTTACTTCGGGCAGAAGGATGCCCAGCAGGTTTTGCTCGTGCAGCGCATGATTCACGACTTCAACCACGACATTACCCTGCGTCCCGTCGCTATTGTGCGTGACGACGACGGCTTGGCTCTCTCCTCACGGAATGAGTTCCTGAGCGAGCAGGAACGCGAGGCTGCGCTGGTGATTTCCCGAACCCTTGCACTGATGCGCGAAAACTCGCTGAACCGCGGGTTTGAGAGCATCGATCTAGAGAGTGCACGGGCACGTATTAACTCGACCGAGGGTGTGCGCCTGGACTACCTGGAGCTTGTGGATCCGAGCAATTTCCAGCCGCCGACCGCCGATTCCGAGCGGGTGCTCGCACTAGTTGCGGCATACGTGGGTTCCACACGCTTGATCGACAACATGGATTTGCTGTAGCAAACCGTCACATTTGACCTCCTAAAACACGAGATAGGTACCTTTTGAGCAACGAGCAGAGTGCCACACCGGCCATTGCAGATATGTCCGAGCAGATGAAGATTCGCTTGGAGAAGCGCGCTAAGTTCTTGGAGACCGCGGGTGAAGCGTACCCCGTTGGGCTTCTAGACGCCGAAGGCAAGCGCATCGAACCGGATCATATCGCCGATATTCGCGCTCAATACGACCCGAAATTAGAGTCCGGCGAGCTCACCGCCGGGGACGAAACCGACCATGTGGTGCATGTGCCGGGCCGTGTTGTGTTCGTGCGCAATACCGGTAAACTCTGCTTTGCGTCCCTGCAGGCGGGCACGAATGGCGACCGCATTCAGGCGATGCTCTCGCTCAATGAGGTTGGCGAACAGTCGCTTGCCGACTGGAAATCCCTGGTGGATTTGGGCGATCACGTGTATGTAACCGGCCGCGTGGTGGTCTCTCGCCGCGGCGAATTGTCGATTATGGTGCGTGAGTGGAGGATGGCCGCGAAGTCGATTCGCCCCATGCCCGTGCTGCACAAGGATTTGAACGAGGAAACTCGGGTGCGCCGCCGCTACCTGGACTTGATGGTTCGCCCCGAGGCGCGTGACCTGGTGAAAAAGCGCGCTCTGATTACCCGCACTGTGCGCCGTGTGCTGGAAGATCACGGCTATATTGAGCTGGAAACACCGGTGCTGCAGCTGGTGCACGGCGGCGCGACGGCTCGTCCGTTCCGCACCCACCTGAATGCCTTCGACCAGCCTATGACGATGCGCATCGCCACCGAGCTGCCGCTCAAGCGTGCCGTGGTGGGCGGTATTGAGCGCGTCTAC
Organism: Rothia sp. HMSC064D08; assembly: GCF_001809525.1. Lineage (NCBI taxonomy): Bacteria > Bacillati > Actinomycetota > Actinomycetes > Micrococcales > Micrococcaceae > Rothia > Rothia sp. HMSC064D08. The sequence goes on from NZ_KV797895.1 coordinate 215,153, forward strand.
GAAATTGGTCGCGTATTCCGCAACGAGGGCGTGGATTCGACGCACAGCCCCGAATTTACAACCCTGGAATGCTACGAAGCCTACGCCGATCAGTACGTGATGGCCGAACGTATGCAGGAGATTATTGTTGCGTGCGCACAGGAGCTCGGGGTTACCGCGATTGAGACCGAGGACGGCACGATCAACCTGGGCGGTGAGTGGGCGTGGCTGAGCGTCTACCCCGGACTGTCTGAGGCCGTGGGTGTTGAAATAACCCCGGATACCCCCGCTGAGACGCTGCGCGAGATCGCTGCCAAGCATGAGGTTGAGGTGGATCCCGCCTGGGATGCTGAGAAACTTGTGATTGAGCTTTTCGGCGAAATCGTGGAGCCAACACTGCTGAACCCGACCTTTGTGTATAACTACCCGCCGAGCGCCCAGCCTCTGGCGCGGCCAAACCGCGATGGTTCCCGCACGATTGAGGCGTGGGATCTGATTATTGGCGGTATGGAGCGCGGTACCGCGTTCTCTGAGCTGATCGACCCTGTGATTCAGCGCGAGCGTTTAACCGAGCAGTCCCATAAAGCTGCTGCGGGCGATGACGAGGCGATGGAACTTGATGAGGACTTCTTACGCGCCCTGGAGCACGGTGCACCGCCGATGGGCGGTCTCGGGCTGGGTGTTGACCGTCTGATTATGCTTTTGGCGGGTGAACAGGACCCTGAACGCCCTGGAACCGTGGTGCGTCAGCCAGGTATTCGTGAAACTATTTTGTTCCCGCTGATGAAGCCGGAGTCGTAATTTCGGGCTTGATCAAGGCTTTTCTTTCGTAAAGGTTTGTAAACCGCGTTAAACCGTAGATGCCGTTCGTAACGTGTATGCGTTATCGGGCGGCATTTTGCGCTATCGGGTATGCTGTCATCAGCACGAAAGGTTGTGAGGGATTTTCATGGAGATTTTGATTGCGCTGCTGCCTCCTATTTTTGCCGGGATTGCGTTATATTTCATTTTGCGTTGGATTAACCGGGCGGATCGCGCCGAACGTTCAGCACAGCGTGATGTCGAAAAAGACGCTCAACAGTGGTACGAGAAGGTAAAGGGTTCACAAGGAACGGTAAATCCTTTTGGTACTGATAAAACGGGTAATAAAACAGGGCGTCAATAAATATAACCGTTAAATGACAACACTATTCTGTGTCATTCCTTAGAATTCTCTATGTTGGTAGTCATTAGTCATTTATTTCTGTTATTATGAAGGAGATAAATTAGAGAGTGTGACAACGTGCAGTGTAAAAACTCATAGTTGGAGCAATAAACCAAACTAAGGAGAAAACCCCTATGGCACAGAAGGTGCGCATTATTCTTGAGGACGACCTTGATGGTGGTCCCGCAGAAGAGACTGTACGATTCGGCCTCGACGGAGCTCATTACGAGATTGACCTATCCAGTGCTAATGCCGCTCGTCTTCGTGATGCAATTCGTCCGTTCGCATCTAAGGGTCGTCGCGTTCAGGTAGGCGCCTCCCAGCGCGGTTCCCGCGGTGGTCGTGGCTCTTCCGCTCCGGTGAAGCGTAACCCTGAAACCGCTGCAATTCGTAAGTGGGCACGCGAAAACGGTCACGAAGTTTCTGATCGCGGTCGCATCCACCAGGAAATTCAGGATGCTTACTACGCAGCTATGAAGGCAGAAGGTAAGTAAATAGTATTGATACCATCGCTAATTCTGTGATGGTATTTCATCTGCCGAAGGCGGGATGACACATCGAGTGTTATCCCGCCTTCTGTATAACGAGGTTTTAGAAAAAGCCCTTCATGAGAAGAGCTATCATCTTCCGGTTTTTTATTAGCCCCGTGATATGTATTTAGGTAATCACGTGGCGGGTATCGCCCCGAGCCTTTTCTTGGTGTTTATGGAATCCCCGTTATCTTATGAGAGCAATCCTCAAGAATGTCTCCTAAGAATCTAAATACCGAAGCAGAATTATAACGTTTTAGTAAAGGGCGCGGAGGTACATTAGTATTGCTATAAGCTAAAGCGATATTAGGTCTTCTGATAGAGCCCGATAAAAGTTTCATGAAAATGTTTATGACCGTCGAGAAACGCCCGATGCGCATCCCGGTTTTGGTCCGATAAAAGGCTCCCCGAAAAATAGCGACACAGACGTTCTCTTGATGGCGAACAGTGCACCGTAGCCGCGCTTTTCCACGTAATCTAGTATCAAGCAAAATTTCCAAGGAGTGCGCAATGTTTGAACGCTTTACCGACCGAGCTCGGCGCGTTGTGGTGCTTGCCCAAGAAGAAGCACGCATGCTCAACCACAATTACATCGGCACCGAGCATCTGTTGCTCGGGCTGATTCACGAGGGCGAGGGCATCGGTGCCCGTGCCCTTGAGTCCCTCGGGGTTACCCTGAATGCCGTGCGCGAACAGGTGCAGAGCATTGTGGGCCCCAGCCCCCAGGCGCCAAGCGGTCACATTCCCTTCACCCCGCGCGCCAAGAAGGTCCTCGAACTTTCCATGCGCGAGGCCATTCAGCTTAACCACGGTTATATTGGCACCGAACATATCCTGCTGGGCATGGTGCGCGCCTCCGAAGGCGTGGCAAACCAGGTTCTCTCCAAAGTAGGCGTGCAGGGTGCCGAGGTTCGCCAGGCCGTGATGGATCTTATTTCCGGATACCCCGGCAACAATGAGAATAAGGAAACCGCCGGTGTCGGCGCGGGCAACTCCCGCGAGGGCACCCCGGCGGGTTCGACGATTCTCGATCAGTTCGGGCGTAACCTCACCGCCGCCGCACGCGAGGGGCAGCTTGACCCGGTGATTGGTCGTCACCACGAGATGGAACGCGTAATGCAGGTTCTCTCACGCCGCACCAAGAACAACCCCGTGCTTATCGGCGAACCCGGTGTTGGTAAAACCGCCGTCGTTGAAGGCTTGGCGCAGGCCATCGTACACGGCGATGTTCCCGAAACTCTCAAAGATAAGCACCTGTACACCCTGGATTTGGGTTCCCTGGTTGCGGGCTCCCGGTACCGCGGTGACTTTGAGGAACGCCTCAAGAAGGTGCTCAAGGAGATTCGCACCCGCGGCGACATTATCCTGTTCATTGACGAGATTCACACTCTCGTCGGTGCCGGTGCCGCAGAGGGCGCTATCGACGCTGCCTCCATCCTAAAGCCGATGCTGGCTCGCGGCGAGCTGCAGACCATCGGTGCCACCACCTTGGACGAGTACCGCAAGCACATTGAGAAGGATGCCGCCTTGGAACGCCGCTTCCAGCCGATTCAGGTGGACGAGCCTTCCCAAGAGCTCGCCGTGCAGATTCTCAAGGGTGTGCGCGATAAGTACGAGGCTCACCACCGCGTAACCATTACCGACGAGTCGATCGAGGCTGCCGTGAACTTGGCGGCACGCTATATTTCCGACCGCTTCTTGCCGGATAAGGCCGTTGACCTGATTGATGAGGCGGGCGCCCGCCTGCGCATCAAGCGGATGACCGCCCCGCCCGAGATTAAGATTCTTGACGAGAAGGCGTCGAAGCTGCGCACGCAGAAGGAAGACGCTATCAAGGGCCAGGATTACGAGAAGGCCGCCGCGCTGCGCGATCAGGAGCAGAAGGTACTCGCCGAGAAGGCTGAGGCTGAGAAGGCTTGGCGCGAAAACGGCGATGCTTTCGGCGAGGTGACCCCCGAGGTTATCTCTGAGGTGCTCGCATCCTCGACCGGTGTTCCGGTGTACAAGATCACCGAGGAAGAGTCCTCGCGCCTGATCAAGATGGAGGACGAGCTGCACAAGCGCGTGATCGGTCAGGACAACGCTATCAAGGCTCTCTCCCGTGCGATTCGCCGTACCCGTGCCGGTCTGAAGGATCCGCGCCGCCCCGGTGGCTCGTTTATCTTCGCTGGTCCAACCGGTGTTGGTAAGACCGAGCTTGCGAAGGCTCTGGCAGAGTTCCTCTTTGGCGATGAAGACGCCCTGATTACCCTGGATATGTCCGAATACCAGGAGAAGCACACCGTGTCTCGACTCTTCGGTGCGCCTCCCGGATATGTGGGTTACGACGAGGGCGGTCAGCTGACCGAGAAGGTGCGCCGCAAGCCGTTCTCGGTGGTGCTCTTCGATGAGGTCGAGAAGGCTCACACCGATCTCTTCAACTCGCTGCTGCAGATTCTCGAAGACGGCCGCCTGACCGACTCGCAGGGTCGTGTGGTGGACTTCAAGAACACCGTAATCATTATGACCACGAACCTCGGCTCGCGCGATGTGAACCGTCGCGTTCCCGTGGGCTTCCAGGCGATGGATCACGGCGATGCCGATTACGAGCGCATGCAGGCCCGCGTGATGGAGAACCTCAAGGAGCACTTCCGCCCCGAGTTCCTGAACCGTGTGGACGATATTATCGTGTTCCCGCAGCTCTCCGAGAACGAGATTCTGCAGATCGTGGATCTCTTCGTGGGCCGCTTGGCAAAGCGCCTGGCAGATCAGGAAATGTCGATCGAGCTTACGGATGCTGCAAAGGTTCTCATGGCCTCGAAGGGTTACGACCCGGCAATGGGCGCCCGCCCGCTGCGCCGCGAAATGCAGCGTAATATTGAGGATGCTCTCTCCGAGAAGATCCTCTTCGGCGAAATCAAGCCCGGCGAGAAGATTACCGTGGGTGTCGAGGGCGAAGGCGACGATGCGAAGTTCGTCTTCTCCTCACAGCAGATGCGGGATTTACCCCTGGAGACCGTCAATAAGATGGCGGAGTCTGCCGTAGAAGAAGCCGAGCAGATTACCGGAGGGGCATCTGACTAGCGGCTTTCCCCTGTAGGCAATCCTGCGGGAGGTACTAATTAAGGCTTGTACCCGAATCCTTCGTGTGAGGGTTCGGGGACAAGCCTTAGTTGTGCAGGGTGTTTTTGCTGTGCTTCTGATAAGTATGTATGTCAGTGAATAACAAAGCGAGACGGAGCCGGGGGATAGTATGCTTAGTACATGCCCGCATCATCGGAAAAATCACAGCAGCCTGTAAAATACCCTCCGCAGCCGGGACAGGGGCAAGAAGCCTATCTTGCCGAAACCCGGTCGCGGATAGGGTCGTCGATTAAACGCGCCGAGCAGGCGATGATGGCGGTCAAATCTAAAGTTCTGCGCGAGTACGATCTGAGCGTCGCACAGTATGCCGCCATGACCTCGCTCTACTATGTGCCCGGGCAGTCGGCGGCGCAGTTGGCGCGTGCCGCAGCGGTAACCCCGCAGACGATGGCCACCATTCTTGCCCGTCTGGATGCGAAAAGCCTGATTACCCGTGTGCCCTCCGAAATTCACAGCCGCGTGAATATCGTGACCCTCACCGATGCGGGCGAAGAACTGGTTGTTCAGGCTGACGAGAAGGTTCGCGCCGTCGAGCGTGCCATGAGCGCCGAATTCACCTCACAGGAGCGTGAACAGCTGCAAGACCTGCTCGACAGGCTTATCGCGTTTCTTGAGCATAAGGGCGCATAGGTGTATGAGCGCTTAACGCGATGATGCGGTCTTCGTATATACGAAGACCGCATCGGTTCGCGCAGTATCGAAACCGCTACAGGCTTGCCAGCCACTCCTCAAGCGTAGTGGAGACGGTGTGATCTGCGGGATCGGGAATCAGCCCGCCCTTGGCAATAGCGGAACCGAAATACGGCAGCTGCCGCACCACCTTCGGCGTTTTGCCGCCGACCTCGCCGCGTGCCGTGAGAAGACGCTTTACGAACTCCGCCGTTGTTCCTTCTTCTTCGCCGCGAATCGAGACGATGCCCGTACCCGGTACCTTCTCGGAGCCGTCGGCAACATCGCATACCAGCTGTGCTGCAGCCTCTGCGGGAATAGGTGCCATTTTCATGGTCGGCAGCACCGAGACGGGACCCACCGTAACCTGCTGAACAATGGGGTCAAGAAGCTCAAACCACTGCGTCGAACGAATAATAACGGTGTCTACGGCGGAATCTTGATAGGTTTTCTCCTGCGCAGCCTTGCCCGCATAGTAACCGTATCCGCGGCTAACCGCCGGGTTTTCTACTCCGGCGATTGAAACGCAGACGATGCGCTTCACATCGTTATCAGCTGCCGCCTGCGCGATATTGCTGGAGGTGCTGATAAAGGCTGTCTGCGCCTTTTTGCTGCTCATAATCATGTTGTTAATCGCGTCGATCACAACATCCACTCCGGTCAGCGCCGCGCTTAAATCCGCGAGCGATGAAACGTCTACCCCGTGTGAGCGGCTGATCGGCACTACCTCGTGACCGCGTTTTTCCAGTTCGGCGGCGATTTTCGAGCCGATAGTGCCGGTTGCCCCTATGACCGCTATTTTCATGGAGTCCTCCTTCATAAAGAAATGAGCTTTCCAGAATGTTTTCTCCATTTTTCCAAAGATTTCAGGTGAAAACAATATTTTTTCGGGGTTTATCGTGAGTTGGGGAATAGTGCATAAAAGGCCAAAACCTAAAGCGAAACTCTGTCTTTACGCTCTTTCGCGAGTTTATCTTTGAGAAGCCCGCTGTAGCATCGATCGATTTGTTCTTGGGGCGAGTCGAGTTTGCGTAAATCCTGCACCGGAACCTTTAGCGCATCGGGAACTGTAATATCGGTGGAGAAGTCCGTTAGAAGCTCCCGCGGCACCGGTGCGTGCGCGGCGCGCAGAACCGCCATCATGGCACCGCGCAGCTGCCGGTCGGTGCCGTGCCAGCTCTGCCCTGTAGGCGTATACTCGGCCTGTGGTTTGCCCGCCTTCACCCACGCGCAGATATCCTCAAGAGGGCACTGCTCGCAGCGGGGATTCTTGGCGACGCACACGAGCGCGCCCAGCTCCATAACAGAGGCGTTCCACACGCAGGATACGGCGGTATTCTGCGGCATCAGCTCTTCGGCAAGGGTTGTTTCGGCGACGTTCAAATGTTTGTGGGGCAGCGCCTTGCCCATGACGGCGCGGGCGTGCACCCGGCGAATATTAGTGTCGATAACGGTGGCGCGTCTGCCGAAGGCAAAGACCGTAATCGCCGCCGCAGTGTATGCCCCCACGCCGGGAAGCTCAAGAAGTTCATCATAATCCGCCGGAACCTCGCCGTCATGATGCTTCGTAATAGCGACCGCCGCACCGTGCAGGCGTTGGGCACGGCGCGGATAGCCCAGACGACCCCAGGCGCGCACCGCCTCCGCACTGTCTTCGGCGGCGAGGGATGCGGGTGTGGGCCAGCGGCGCATCCACTCTTCCCAAACGGGAAGCACGCGGTTCACGGGAGTCTGCTGCAGCATGAATTCGCTCACCATCACACCCCAGGCCGTGCAGTCGGCACGGCGCCACGGCAGGTCGCGGGCATGATGCTGGTACCAGGTATTTATGCGGTGGTGTAGTTCGTGTGAGTTTTGTAAATTGAACATGGCAATAATTGCTTGCGTTGTAATGTATTACTGTTTCTAGGGTAGGTTATATTGGGTGTCGGGTGCCAATTGACCCACAATATACAGGCAACGTATTTTTATCTATTCCATGTAGTTTATATATATGGTTTTGCATGCACGACACCCAAAAAACCGTTATTCTTAACGGTATGTCTGAACTTGGTCCCGAATTACCCCCCGAAGTATACCGCCGTCGTCGTATCGTTGCCGTGGTAGTGCTTATTCTTGTCTTGCTGGTTGGCATTGTTGGTATTACCACCCTAGTGAACCAGATTAATAAGGGGCCTCAAGACGATGCCGCCGCAGAGGCGACAGCCACCGGCGAACCTTTCCAGAATTTCAGCGCGCGCCCCACACCTTCTACGGTTGCGCCTTCGGGGCCGGTGAGCGGTTCAGCATCCGGCAGCCCGAATGCATCGGCAACCCCGTCCGTTTCTGGGACCCCAGCGGTATCCGGCAGTGCAACTCCGTCTGGGTCGGCGAGCGCATCCGCAACGCCAGCCGTGGCTCTGTGCAATGCCAAGGATCTAAAGGTGACGGTCGAGCCTTCGAAGAAGCAGTATGCGCCCGGTGAAATGCCGTCGTTCCACGTGGTATACACGAATTCTGCGGGTAATCCCTGCTTTATTGGCGGCGATAAGGTTGCCGAGGGTGTGGAGATCAACATTACGTCGGGCGATACCCAGGTGTATTCGTCTGCGAAGTGCACGCCCACTCCCACGAAGAAGACCGAGATTCCTGCGGGCAAGGAAGCCGCCAGCGATGTTGCGTGGGATCGTAAGCTCAATACCTCCGGGTGTAATGCGCTGAAGAATACGGCGAAGGGCACGTACTGGGTGACGGCCACCGTGAACGGGGTGACCTCGCAGCGGGTGAACTTCCTGTTGAAATAGCGCCCACAGTATTTCCCTGCGGGAATATATAAAAGATGTATAAAAAGAGCCTTTATTTCAATAAAGAGAGTTTTTAACGCTTTATTGAAATAAAGGCTCTTTCTATCGGGTGGCTGGTGTTCTTACGGACCGTAACCCGGCTAATGTTAGAGGTATTTTTCGAGGCTGCTTTCCGCCATGCGGGAGAGCGATTCGCGCACGGTGCGGGCACGGTGCTCGCCTATGCCATCAACATCACGCAGATCTTCTAAGGATGCGGCCATGAGCGCCTGCAAAGTGCCGAATCGTTCAACGAGGCGTTCGGCAATTGTGTTCGGAATAGTGGCGATGCCGTCAAGCAGGCGGTAGCCGCGCGGCTGCAGGGGAGTGTCGAGCTCGTAATCGCCGAACCCTGCGGCCTGGGCGATCATAGTGAGGTCCACAATATCCATGTCGGTAAGGTCGCGCAGAGCCCGGGTTGCGATGGAGATGCTTTGCGCGGTGGGTCGCGGCAGGTAGTCGTGCAGAATAACGTCGATACCCGCCATATCGGGGCTGCGGAGCTCTTCAAGTTGAAGCGCCACCAGGCGACCGTTCACACCGAGTTCAAGCACATAGTGACTGACTTCAGAGATAATGCGCCGTACCATCTCCATGCGCTGCAGGGTGATAGCGACATCGCTGAGCGTAACGTGTGATTCGATTTCGAGCGCGGACAGCGTGGAAAGCACCTTGTTGAGGCGTTTCTTATAGCTTTCAAGGGTCTGGATTGCCTGGTTGGCGCGCGCCATCAGGTATTGGGTGTCTTCGACCGTGTACCGGGTGCCGTCTACATACACCGAAATGACGGACATAGAGGCGCTGACCGAGATCACCGGGAAACCCGTCTGGATTGCCATGCGTTCGGCGGTGCGGTGGCGTGTTCCGGATTCGTTGGTGTCAATGGTTGCATCCGGCATGAGCTGTACTGCCGCCATGAGCAGGCGGGTGGCGTCGCGGTCACAGATGATCGCGCCATCCATTTTGGCGAGCTCACGCAGGCGGGTGGCAGAAAATTCGGTGTCGATGGTGAACCCACCGGAGGAGAGTCCCGTGACGGTGCGGTCTGAACCGAGCACGATGAGTGCGCCTGTGCGCCCGCGGAGGATGCGTTCTAACCCTTCACGCAGCTCGGTGCCGGGGGCGATCTGCGCAATGGTCTTCAGGAGGAGTTCACTGTAATCTGTCTGCACGGAATATATTGTATCGTTTTAGCCTGTGTCACCGCCTTTGTGCGCGCCCCACCCCGATATTCTCTTCTTCGGCTTTTGAAGATCTGGGTGTTTAAAACGTCAGGGTCGCCCGTACAATAAAAACCATGGCTGCACGCACAAAAACCACTAAAGGATCCCCCGCCTACCGCTGTACCGAATGCGGCTGGACCACCGCCAAATGGGTGGGTCGATGCGGTGAATGCCAAACCTGGGGGTCTGTTGAGGAAGCCGCCGGGGGTACCGTGGCGCGCACCCGTACCGCATCCAGCGTGCAGAAACCGGCGCAGGTGATCGGCGAGGTAGACTCGACCGTCGCCGCCTATATGAGCACCGGAAACCCCGAATTCGACCGGGTGCTCGGTGGGGGACTGGTGCCCGGTGCCGTGATTCTGATGGCTGGCGAACCCGGCGTGGGCAAATCTACCCTGCTGTTGGATGTTGCCGCCACCTTCGCGCGCGGATACACCCCGCGAACCCCCGCCGCCGAGCGTGCCCGAGCGAAAACCCGCGACGTACTGTACGTGACCGGTGAGGAATCCGCCGCGCAGGTTAAGCTGCGTGCGGACCGCATCCACGCCGTCGCCGATACCCTGTACTTGACGAGCGAAACCGACCTGGGAACCGCGCTGGCGCATATTGAGCAGGTAGACCCGGCGATGCTGGTGATCGACTCGGTGCAGACCCTTGCCTCCGCAGATGTTGAGGGCAGCGCCGGGGGTGTTACGCAGGTGAGGGAGGTTGCCGCATCACTGATTGCCGCCGCGAAAGCACGCAATATGTGCACCCTGCTGGTGGGGCATGTAACCAAGGAAGGCACGATCGCCGGGCCCCGCCTGCTGGAACATCTGGTCGATGTGGTGTGCCAGTTCGAGGGCGATAAACACTCCAATATTCGTATGCTGCGCGCTATCAAAAACCGATACGGACCCACCGACGAGGTCGGCTGCTTCGATATGCACGAGGACGGGATCGCGCCTGTGCTCGACCCGTCCGGCATGTTTGTTTCGCGCACGCCGCATCCGGTGGCGGGAACCTGCGTGACCGTGACGATGGAGGGGCGCCGCCCGCTGCTGGCCGAAGTCCAGGCGCTGTTGGATCAGGCGGTGGCACCCGCGCCCAGGCGCACGGTGGCGGGGTTGGATTCGGCGCGCATCCAGATGCTTTTGGCGGTTTTGCAGCGCCGTGCCGGGCTGAACGTGGGCAAACTTGACTGCTATGTTTCCACGGTGGGAGGCGCCAAAATCTCTGAGCCCGCCGCCGATTTGGCGTGTGTGATGGCGCTGGCATCAGCCGCGCAGAATAAGCCGCTGCCGCGTAAACTCGCGGTGTTTGGCGAGGTCGGTCTGGCGGGGGAGGTGCGTGCCGTGCCGGGTATTCGCCAGCGTATCGCCGAGGTCGGCAGGCTGGGGTTCACGCATGTGCTGGTGCCCGCATCCCCAACGGGTGTGGGGCAGGTGCCCGATGGGGTGACCGTGCGCGAGGTCGCCACCTTGGGCGAGGCGCTGAACCTGCTCTTCCCGCAGGATAAATAACTGCCGCACATCGTGACGTGAACCGCGAGCAGATAATATTTTGGCGAGCAGATAACGGAATGCTATCTGCTCGCCGAAATACTATCTGCTCACGCAGGCTAGGCGGTTAACTCTGCACTTTCTCTTCCGTACGCACATGTTTGGGGAGGAAAAAGGCAGCAAAAGTTCCCAGCATCATTACCGCCGCATCGGTCAAAATGGCTGGGGAAGCTGCATCCGTAAACCCTGTGGGACTGAGGACGCCGTTGAGAGCCGTAAAAATTGCGGTGAGAGTGGCAACCCCCAGTGCGACTCCTACTTGCCGCACGGTCATGTTAGTTCCCGAGGCGGTTGCCCTGTCTTCAGGGGCCATACCTTGCAAGGTTGCTGCGGCAATAGGGGCAAAAACCAAGCTCATGCCCACTCCGGCAGCTATAAAAGGAGGTACAAAATGGATGTATTCAACACTGGGGTCGAGGATTATGCCGCTCCAGAGCAGCCCAATACTCATGAGTGCCATGCCGACCACAATCACCGGACGGGTGCCGACCCTGGATGTCAGTAGTCCTGTAAGCGGTGAAACAACGAAGGGCGCGAGAGTCCATGGCATGGTCATCAGCCCGGCTTCGAGCGGGTTTGCTCCTTGGACCACTTGCAAGAACTGTATCAAGATAAAAATAGCCCCAAAAATACCGAAGAAAAAGAGGAAACCCACAATATTCGCCATGCTGAAACTGCGGTTGCTAAAGAGGCGCAGCGGAAGCAGAGGCGAGGCGGCGTGTGATTCCCACCAGATGAAGATTACTATAAGAGCAACGCCCCCGATAAGACCGGTCAAGACCTCTGCGCTTGTCCATCCGGCATCGTTTCCACGCACGATGCCGTAAGTTATTCCGAACAGCCCTATTCCAACGAGGGCCAGCCCAAGGAAATCAAGCGGTTCGGGGCGACCACGGGATTCCGGGATTGTGATCCATACCAGGGGAATGCAGAGCAACCCGAATGGTACGTTAATCCAGAAAATTGCGTGCCAGTTCATGCCTTCTACTACGGCGCCGCCGATAAGGGGACCGAGTGCTACACCGAGTCCAGCGACTCCTCCCCAGATGCCAATAGCAGTAGCACGCAGCCGCTCGGGTACGGAAGTACTCAGCAACGCAAGGGAAAGTGGCATAACGGCAGAGCCGCCGATTCCTTGAAGAGTACGGGCCGTGATGAGGGCACCGATATTATCACTGATACCGCACCATGCAGAGGAGGCAGTAAATATAAAGACTCCAAGGAGGAAGACGGTGCGGCGTCCAAACCGGTCGGCCAGTGCCGAGGACATGAGAATGCAGGACGCAAAGGTCAGGGTGTAGGCGTTTACTGTCCAGGTGAGCTCTTCCAGCGTGGCTCCCAGATCTGCCCGAATGACTGGAAGGGCATTGGTGACGACGAGGTTATCGAGGGAAGCCATGAACATAGGAATGGATAGTGAGATGATGATGAGCCAGGCGGGGTGGGTGCGATGGTTTTCTACCTGTGGGGTCTGTTGCATGGGAAGGTCCGTTTCGTCTAGCTTTAAGTAATCAATTGATTACTTAAAGCTAGGTTATCGGGTGATAACATGTCAATATGGCCGAGAAAAAACCTTCACCTGGGCAACGGCTCCCCGCCGCCGAGCGCCGTGAACAGATGCTAAACGCCGCCAGAATTGTTTTTGGTGAGCGTGGCTACACCGGAGCTACTACAGACGCCGTTGCCAAAGCAGCTGGAGTAAGCCAAGCATATATTGTGCGCACCTTCGGTTCTAAAGAAAACCTCTTCGTAGAAACAGTCAGCCGTGCTGTTGATAAAACCATTGAAGTATTCCGCACAGCCGCTCAAGGTGTAGAAAGCCCTCAGGAACTCATAAGAGAGATGGGGCATGCCTACGTAAAACTTGTAGCTGACCGGGGAATCCTGCTAACCATGATGCATCTCTTCACGATGGGGCATTATGAGCGGTTTGGTCAGCTCGCCCGCGACGAATTTATGCGTATATACCGAGTACTGCACCACGAAATAGGGATGAGCCCTAAAGCAACCGAAAAATTCTTGGCAAAAGGTATGCTCATCAACACGGTTTTAGGGATGCGATTAACCGATGTCATGAAGACCGACCCTGATATACAAGAACTCTTGGCATGCACATTCACACAGGAGGAAACCGAAAGCTTGGCGGAACTCGCCAAACTCCACACACCGCTGCCTCCTGCGGCACGGGGACGCACATCATCATAAAACGTGTCATATGCATGAGCAGATAGTATTTCGGCGAGCAGATAGCAATTCGTTATCTGCTCGCCGAAATACTATCTGCTCGCGGGTCTCATGGTAGGGTCTTATGGGCGGATTCCACGGGGATTAGACGCACACGACCTACCCCAGCCCCTCTTCGAGGTCTTCATCGCGCAGCATGATGTTAACGGTGCGGGTGCGCAAATCCTCCTCCTGAGCCCCCGCAACATCAGCCTGCACAATCGGAATCTCGGAGGTACGCGGCGCATGCTCCGTCACGGCCTCGCCCAGAGGTACCAGCGTGGCGACCGCATCCTCATGATCCATACCGGTAGCCTCTAACATATCCACGGTTATAAGCCTCAGCATAAGCACCAACGACTCGCCCTCGAAGGTCTCTACCCCCAGATGCTTCGGCTCCAGGGTCTCGGCGAGAGAAATCAGGCGCTCGCGGGCAACTTCCATATAGTGTTCACGCTCATGTTCGGTGCTGGAATACATGCCCAGTCCCGTGCTCTGGGCGGCAAGCGCCAGTTCTTCGAGCGCCGCCGAAAGCGTTTCAAGAGCCTTCGGGCGCAGCTGCACATGCGCAATCGTGGATGCCATGCGCCTGTTAAACACGCGGGTATTACGAATCGCCAAATCGATAGCCCCGAGGGTCTGCGCCAGTCGATCAAGCTCGATTCGGGTCTTCTTTCCCGCCCACGAAAGCTGCGCCATACCGCGCGCCGTCACCAAATCGTTCTTGCTTGCATCATACAGCGGCTGAAGTTTACGCGAATCCTGCAGGCTCTGATACGCCTGATCGTAGTTGTACCGGCGGATCGCCTTCGCCGCCAGAAAGAAGACATCCGAGAAAGCGCTCATAAGAGCCTCAGCACGCTGACGTGACCCACTTCGCGGGTCTTTAGGCATCAAAAACATCATAAGGAACGCCGCAACACCACCGATCACGCCGTCAAGGCTGCGGGTAAACGGCAGATCCGAGGTTGGTGGCAGCAGAATCACCAGGCATGCCTGAAAACTGAGCTGAATCGTAAAAATAATGCCGTTATCCAAGAACCTGGCCAGAAGTACCGAAATAAACAGGGCAAGCGTGGCCTGCCAGATGCCGCGCCCGAGCATCTGCAAAAACAGATCGCCAATCAGAATACCCAGGCTCACCCCGAACGAAACCTCTAGGATGCGCCGCGAATGGGTAGAGCCGCTTACGTACCCGAGCGAGACTAGTGCCGCGACCGCCGCGAAAATAGGTTCCTCATGCCCCAGCACACGCTCCGCAAAAAGATACGCCCCCATTGAGGCGATCGTGATCTGAATAGACTGAAAAAATCCCGCCCGAACGCGGTGAGCTCCGGCGCGGACATAGTTTAAGAATTGTTCCTTCATGGATGCGTGTGCCATAGTGTCTAGTCTACCCGCCCTGAAATTGTGCCGCCGCAGGTCTTTTGCACCCTTGGATGATATGCATCAAAGGCTCCTCATTCGAAACAAAGCGGGATCTCTGATGTTTGGCAAGGCTCTTTTGTAAAAGAGGTTAGGGGCGGCAGGCTACCGGAACCGGCTCCCGATATGCCGCATCGCCTGCACCTGCCGACTGGTACGATGCGCCGCCCGCACCATCCGCGAACGTTTCAACGCCTGCAGCTCATCCTCGGCACGCTCAAACTCACCCCGCATATGCGCTTCCCACGAGTGCATGCGATCCGAAAGCGCCCACTCGGTACCCTCGGCCAGCGAAGTCTTCAGCAAAAGCTCACGCACCGCATTGTTAATCGCCTCTAGGGACGGCTCTAAGGCGGGAACCGCCGCAGCCTCAGAAATATCCTCCGGCATATGCGCCTGCTTCTCCCCGCGCACAGAGGCCGCAAGATACTCACGCCACGCGTGAAGCAGCACGGTTACCGCCTCATGCCGCGCCCGCAGCTCTTGGCGTTGCCCCCTGCTGAGTGAGAGCGCAGACGCAATGAGCTTCTCGGGAATGTCGGTGCCGAGCATATGAAGCGGAGTCATAAAATTCTGCATCCCGTAATGCCCCATGACCCCGCAAATCCGCATCTCAGTAAACGCATCGGGCACCAGCGCAACCGCAGGAATACCGGCGCTAAGGCTAAAAACCGCGGGATGGTACCGGTCGGTAATATTCAGCGCGGCACCCTGATGGATACGCACCGTCGCATCCGCGTGCAGAATCGGTATCACTGTCGCCGGGGATTTCATGGATGCGGCAACCAGTTCATGCGCCTTGTAGTCACCGGTGCGCCCGCCCTCCGACGCCGGGTCGCCCATATGCCCCAGGAAGACCGCCGCCAGCCCATATTCGGCGTAAATCTTGTCTAATAAAGAGGCTAGTTCATGTACTTTGCTCCCCGAAACCTCGTGCACCGTCACGCACACATAACGCTCGGGAAGCTCAGGAACCTCAACCCGCACACTCGCATAGTTGAGCGTCATCTCGGGGGTATGCGCCCGGTAGTCGCTGGCATCATCCACACCCGCAAGCGCCTTAAGATCGTGCTCACGGCACCACTCGTAGGAGCTGCGCTCGCGCACCGCCACCGAGGCTGCCGAACGCAGCATACGCAGCAGAACTTCCTCATCGCGCGGGGAAAGCACGGGACCAATCGACTGCCCGGAAACAAAGACCGGAATCTTCGCATACTGCGCCACTAGCGCGATAGCGGCGCGCTCATACAGCAGCCAACCGTAGCGCGAATTCAAGTTGCCGCCGCCGGAGATGACAACCGCATCCACCGATTGAATACCCTCTACAAAATCGCGGATATGCTGCGCCGACGGGCAAAAGTCGGGCAGATTCGGCATAACGCCGCCCACCAGAAACTCTTCGAGGCGTTCCAACGTGATCTCGCGCTCGGCAGGCGCCCACGGGAACAGCAAAAACGGCATATATTCGTATGCAGACGAACCCCGAGCCCCCAGATAACGCTTGCTCTGATCGGTATCACGGGTTGCTAAAATAACCTGCATTCCTGCATCCGCCAAGTATTCGGCGGTGCTGATCGTCATGGCCTCGTCCCCCACATGGTAGACGGGCTGGCCAATATCGCCGACAACAAGAACACGAGTCATATGCGTACCTATTTGCTTGATGAATCTTTAGGCGAAAAAACGGCACGCAAACGCGAAAGTTTGCCGCTCCACGACATCGCCCGCTCCATGCGGTGCAGCCGCTCACACTGTTCCTGCTGCATATTTTCGAGGCGCTCCAAACGCTCCTGAACGTCCTGAAGCGCCTCCAGGGTTTCCAATAAACGACCGTCAAGTTCGTTCGTCAGGTGCGCCTGGTAGAGATAGGGCCCAATATGCGCCCCGGCGGCAAGGTCTTCACGGATCGCGTTGGCGCGCACCTGCGCATCAAAAATACGATGCTGCTGCTCGTGGCTCACGCTGTTGGCGGCAGAACCCGTCGCATCGGGGCGTTTGCACCAGTACGCCAGCGGCTCGTCCAGAAGCTGAACTTCACCGGCCATGGCGGCGCGCATATTGAATTCCCAGTCGCCCACCACGGGAAGTTCCTCATCAAAATACCCCACCTTCTCGTGCAGGGTGCGGCGGTACAGCACGCCGATAGGAACCGCGCGATTGGTGCGGAATAGGAACTGCAGCCCCATCGCGGGCAGATCTTCGTGGAAGGTGCATTCGTTCAGAACAATAAAACCGTCCTCGGTTTGCCGCTCAAAACGCTCAATAATCCGTACCACGCACATATCGGCGCCGGTCTCATCAAGGGTTGCGACGGTACGTTCCAGGAATTGGGGATCCCACAGGTCATCGTCGTCGTGAATGGCGATATAGGTAGACTCACTGGAACGCACACCCAGGTTAGAAGCCGCTTCCATATTGCCGCCCGCAGCATGAAGAAGAACGGTCTGTGCCGCAACCGGGCTGCGGTCAATAATCTGCTGAGATTCTTCCTGATTTCCGCCGTCATCGACCACGTACACGGTGTATTGCGTATACCGTTGCTCGGCGATGTTCTGCAGGGCACGTGCGAGAAAGACCGGGCGATCTTTCGTGCGTACAATGACGGCGACAGAGGAAAACAAAGCTCTCCAAAGAATATATAAGGCCTGCGCATAAGGCACGTAGGGCGGAAATATATAGGGTTGTCTAGAATTCTACGGAGTTGCGCGGGAATAAGCGAGCATTCCAGCCCACATTAGGGGTAAAAATTCTACCCAAATATGCCATCAAGAGCCATCATGAGGGCGATCGCACACAAAAAACATGCCGGAAGCGTGACAAACCAGGTCAGCATAATGTTCGCAACGATCTTCGGCTTCACCGAGTTAAACCGCTGATTCACCCCAGCCCCCAGGGCGGATGCGGTCGCCAGGTGCGAAGACGAGAACGGCAGCTGCAGCAGGAAGTACCCGAGCGCCTGCATAAGAGCCGTGGTGCCTTGAGCTACCGCGCCGCGCATCGGATCTAAGCGCACCATACGGTAGGCGAAGGTGTAGCCGATGCGCCGCCCACCTGTGAGCGTGCCCGCCGCCAGAGCCAGCGCAATAGTGAGCACATGCCAAGGGAGGAGGTCCCGCGTGGGAAGCGGAAAAACCGCACCCAGCACGTGCAGCACCAACAGGTACAGGTACCCGGTCTGCATACCGTGCAGAAGTGAAATTGCGGATGCCGACACCGCCAACACCTCACGCGAATGCCGGTTCACACTGCTGGGCGAAGAGCGGATCGCTAAGCGATAAAACGGGATCACCAAAAGCCAAGAAAGAAGAAAAATCAGGGGCGGCAGGTAGAGGAGCGGCAGCAGGGTGGCATCGAAAATCGCGGGGATAAACCGTGAACCTTCGCCATCAACCCGAGCATACCACGCCACCCCGGCAAGGGCGCCGATGAGGGCGTGCGTTGAGGAAGCTGGCATGCGTAAGGCCCAGGTCGCCACACCCCATAAGGCGGCGGTGATAAGCGCGGCGGTCAGCCCCGGAAGACCCAAATGCCCGCTGGGAACGGCAATCCAGGGCACACTCATATCGGTGATTAGTAGATACGCCGCAAACACCCCGATACCGTTGAACAGCGCGGCGGTAATCAGAGCCGCGGTATCGCCCATCGTGCGGGTGCGTACCGGCACCGCGATCGCATTGGAGGCATCGTGCATGCCGGTCACAAAAATCGCGGAAAGAAACGCGCCCACACACAGAATACTGAGCAGAACCACTAGGACTCCTGCACGATAATACGCCCGATCTCAGAGGACACGCCGCGCATCGCATTTGCCGCCTCAACCAGTTGGGCAATGAACTTGGTGTACCGGCGGTAGCGTTCCATCGGGAAGCGTTCGGCGAGTTCTGCATCGTATTCTTCGGCGGTGCGAACGGCTTGGCGCGAGATACGCAGCATATCCATCCAATAGTTATCCAGGCCCTTAATATCGGCGAGCTTGGGAATTACCGCCTCGGTCAGCACCGCCTGCCGCTGAATAATGTCGAGTATCGCGGTAATATGCGGGGCAAAACCGTCAATTTTGTGCAGATAAAGGATGTGCGCGGCACTCGTGAGCTTTTCGACCGCGTTCGTGAGTTTGCGGGCCAGCGTGTAGAGGTCTTCGCGGGGTACCGGGGTGGCAAATGAGCTTCGCACGGTGGTGAGGGTCATGAAGAACAGGTCGGTCGAGTTCGCCTCGTGCACCAGCATGCGGTCGAAGAGCTCGGGGTATTCGGAGGTAGATGAGCCAACCATTTCGGAGAGGAGCGCCGCCGCCTCCGCCACCTGCACCGAGATTTGTGCAAGCGAGGTGAGTGAGCTGTTGGCTTGTGGAAAGATGCGGTGCAACATAGTTACAGTCTAACGCGGGTGTGCTTAGGGTGCGCGGGTCTGATACTTCCCGCGCGGCGGCTTGAGAATACAACAGCGGGAAGGCTACATGATAGCCTTCCCGCTGTGAACGTTAGCGATGTCGGGCTGGGAGCGCCTCTCGGCGGAAGGCCGCTCGAAGCGGCAAATGATTTGGAGCCCGGGGCTACCTATTAGCAACCCGACATCTTGTCTTAAATTATCCGCCCGCGCCGAGCCTCCGTCAAGGTACATGAGCTCTAAGCAGAACACCCGGCATCAGTTCCGAATCCTGTATTTTCCCGGGATTTGATAGCGCGCGAGTACCGTGCGGGGCTACAATGCTTCGAGTCCGCCGCTTGCCCGCCAGTGCGCGGCGGTCGCCTCCAAATCCTCGGCGATTTTCACGAGTTTTCGGTATTGTTCGGGAACGCGGAACATGCGTTCAATGCCTTCGCGGCGAACCTCATGACTGGGCGGATGCACTCCCTGCGGGTTACCGGACAGTCGGCTAATATCTGCACGCTCATAGTTGAGGCGCAGCCCCAGTGCCACCACACGCGCGAACGCCGCAAAACGTTCGAGAGCTATATCAATATCGCCGCTGTAGAGCCCGGCCAGAATTTTGTCCGCCGTTTTGACGACCTCGGAGGCGCCCGGTGGGTCTGGCACCCCCGCCAGCAGATGCGAACGGTAATCGGCACCCATACCGGTAGAGAACGCTTGTGCGGTGGCCTTTGGGTAGCGTCGTACCATGTCGCGCAGGGAATACATGCGCCATAGCGCCCCGGGGAGGGAACGCGCGGGTGAATGAGACCAGAGCTGCGCAAGCGCCTCAATACCGTATTCGTCAGTGAAGTCTATGAGTCGGGCGGCAACCTCCGGGTCAGAATTTTGGCGTCCGCGCTCCAGCAGAATACGAGCAGACGTATGCGCCGCCTCATCACGGGCGGCGGGATCTTCACCGCCAACGCGGCGCTCAAACTTTTCGCTGGGCTGAGATACTGGGCGATGATGTGCACGATGAGCCATAGGTGTTTAGTGTAACGGGCAGGGCGCGAGTTTTTCGAGGGATTCAGCCGGACGAAAATCATATCTGCGAAGGCGACTCGTGACGGATTTGTAGTGTATAGTAGATGATGTCTTCGCGTTCACGCGGGACGGCGCGCCTTTAGCTCAGTTGGTAGAGCTACGGACTTTTAATCCGCAGGTCGTGGGTTCGAGCCCCACAGGGCGCACTAAACAAAGCCCGTCGCATCCGGTTACCTGTCGGATGCGGCGGGCTTTTTCTCTGCCCTCCCACCCCTCTCGTGTAAAAGGAGCGTTTATGTGAATAAAACGCACTTTTCACTGTTTGATTCACGATCAAGACTCTTTTTAGATCGGGGAGCCTGAATTTAACTCAAATCTGCTTGCGAGAAGCAGAGCTATATTTTCTGTAAAAACTTAATGGAGAAATTTTTTATAAAATCTTGACTAAATAACTTCGAATATTTCTATATCAACGTAAAAAATTCGTTCTCAGAATAATTATTGTTGCGACTCCTTGGAATCTCTTGTGTCTCGGTCCTGAATTATGTTTAGGGTTAAGTTGTCCGTATCACCGATGAATGGAGTTTATGATGTCTTTTCGCTATTCTCGTTCGGCTATGACCGGAGCTGCTATTTTCACCCTTGCAGGTGTAACGGTTCTTCCGCTCGCGCAGGCAAACGCAGCGCCTGCAAGCCCTCAGGATGAGGCACGTTCTGGAGCCACACAGGGCCAGCCAAATTCTGCGGCGCAGAACGGTCAGGATCAGGGCCAGCAGCAGGGCGCCAGTGCTAATGCTCAGGGCCAGCAGGGTGCTAATGCCGGCGGTCAGGGTCAGCAGGCTCAGGGTGCACCCGCATCCCAGAGCAGCTCAAATTCGAAGTCTGCGTCACAGAATAATCAGAGCCGTCAGAGCCAGCCCTCCGCACCCGCGAAGCAGAGCTCCGGCTATGCTACAATCACCTCTGTCGATGGATTCATTGACCCGCAGAAGACTGATAACTCTCTGTCTGTAGGGATTACCGGGGTCGATAATACCCACCGTATAATATCCGACCTGCGTGTTCAGGAGCTCGATGAGTTCGGGAACATCGTTAATGATGACGTTAACACCGTCGGCGGCGCGTCTAGCAATGATTCGGAGGGGAACCTCGGGATATCCGTGGTTGTTGATGGCACTAAGATTAACCCGAACCACCACTACCGGCTTTACCTGGACGTGTTTGATCAGGATACCTTAACGAGGAGTTACGCATACTACCCCGTCGTGGTCTGGAACCGTAGCTACATTCCGGTTGTTCCTCTGTCGGCAGCACAGTAGCTAATACACCGTATTATCTTTTGCATTTTGTTTAGTGTATTAGATTTCTAAAAATAAAATATATTTTCGGCTCAAGGGTCTTTAAGAGTATGCTTTAGTGATATGCATGCTGTTGAAGACCCTTTGGGTTGTGCTGGCACATTAGCGGGCATATTTGCCATAAATAAATATCAAGAAATAATGTTAAAAATTCTATACTTAAATCTAGTAATATATTACATTTATCAGTATCCCGTTCACCGATGAATGAAATACATTGAACTTTTCAGAGCTATTAACCCGCTATAGCCTATATCAACGTAAAAAGTTCGTTCTCAGAATAATTATTGTTGTGATTCCTTGATATCCCTTGTGTCTTGGTCCTCAATTATGTTTAGGGTTGAATTGTTC
>NZ_KV797895.1:237097-295817 GCF_001809525.1 Rothia sp. HMSC064D08
TTCACCCTTGCAGGTGTAACGGTTCTTCCGCTTGCGCAGGCAAATGCAGCGCCTGCCAGTCCTCAGGGTGAGGGCGCAAGCTCTGCATCCCAGAATGCACAGGGGCAGCAGCAGCAGAGTACTAATGATCAAGGTCAGCAGGCTCAGGATGGT
Source organism: Rothia sp. HMSC064D08 (assembly GCF_001809525.1). Taxonomy (NCBI): domain Bacteria; kingdom Bacillati; phylum Actinomycetota; class Actinomycetes; order Micrococcales; family Micrococcaceae; genus Rothia; species Rothia sp. HMSC064D08. The sequence goes on from NZ_KV797895.1 coordinate 237,251, forward strand.
GCTACGCAGGTTGCATCTGACGGCTCATCTCAGAGCCAGCAGCAAGGCGCTAACGCTTCTCAGAACGACTCGAATTCTGCATCGCAAAATGGTCAGAGGCAGGTAAGCCAGCCTAGTGCTCCTGTAGAGAGCATCTTTGTTGTGATCGACTCTGTTGACGGGTTCATTGACCCGCAGAAAACTGACAATGCTCTGAATGTGCGAGGTGTCTGGTACGATAACAACCCCAGTTTTAGTTACTCTCTGACTGTTCAGGAGCTTGATGAGTTCGGGAACGTCGTTGATGATGACGTTAGCACCAGTGCAGACGGGTCTAGCATTAGTAGCGATGGACACTTTGACCTGCATGTGAACGTTGATGGCGCTAAGATTAACCCGAGCCACAAGTACCAGGTCCACCTTACTGCATACGATCAGGGCGACATGACGACGAGTGAGGATTCCTATCCCGTCGTGGTCTGGAACCATACCCATATCCCGGGTTTTCCTCTGTTGGCAGCACGGTAATTAATGCAAATGCACCGCATTATATTTTGTATTTTATTTAATGCATTAGATTTCTAAAAATAAAATATATTTTCAACTCAAGGGTCTTCGGGGGCATGTTTTAGCAATAGGCATGCTGTCGAAGACCCTTTGGGTCGTACTGGCACATTAGCGGATATATCTGCCATAAAAATAAATATCAAGAAGTAATGTAAAAATCTTATAATTAAATTCATTAATATATTATATTTATCAGTATTCCATTCACTGATGAATAGACTACATTGAGCTGTCCAGAGTATTGAGCTGTCCAGAGTTATTAACCCGCTATAGCTCGTATGGTTTAGGTATACCATCCGCGGTGCACGTTGTACTGCACTAAGGCTGAGATAAAGTTCTTTGTGACGGTCTAGCTTTCTGATGTAACAGTAGAAGTCCGTACGTATTTGACTTATCTTTAACTCATCAATTTGGCATGTGCAACAAACAAGAAACAATACCACATTATGCGACTAAAGGCTCCTTTTAGAGGCAGCACACGATTTAGGCGTAGAGCCCCTGTATCCACACTGACACCGCGTGATGACGGTAGAGGCACGGCGCGACCAATAGCGAGGGTTATTCACTTGGGATTATTTTTCTGTCTACAAAACTACCCAAATGAATAACCCTCCATGTGCTATTAGATTACTTTACTAACAATTATGGATATAATAGTATGCATCAGTAAAAGTCCAGGGAAGCCAAGTAGAGTCCAGATATTTACAATAAGAACTCTTGGCAGCCCCAGTTACCTGGTCAAGCTCCTGATCGGTAAGTGGCGTCAAAAAAGAAATATTATTACTCAAAACTATCCTCCTAATTCACTTTTGCAATAACGATATTGCATTAAAATTTACAGAAACGTTCTACTTTAATTTTTAATGACAACTAAATAAAATTTACCTATAAAACCACCTTTAATATATGTTGATTAATAAATATCTCTAAAATGATCCAAGAACCTAGATGTGTTTATCGCAACTAATATTCTTGAACTCATCACCCTAATAATAACACGCCAAAACAAGGCAAACAAGAAATTTATTAATTTGATACACTTTAAATTATACTCACATCAATATTTATGTTAATTATTTTAATAATGAAATTCCGATTTAAGTATAGTTTATTATTGTTATTTTATAATTCTTATTCAAAAATTCTCTGTGATGCTGTTTTTGGATATACCGACTTGAAGCTCCCTCCCTATATTTAAGATTGTTTTCAAAAGCACGTCTTAAATGTCTTAAATGGCAGTGCTACGTGTGTATCACAGTGCGGTGCAATCAATGTCACGGCGGGGGAATTGTTATGACAATGTGGTGATAGAGAATTTTTCTCGCATCTGAAGCAGGAGATGTTTCAGGGCGAAACCTGCCGTAGTCTTGCAGAGTTTCGTGAGGCGTTAGTGCGGTATATGGTTGTGGTATAACCCTCAGCGGGTGCAGTTGCGGTTAGCTGGTGTTCCTCCGATGGTATACAACCAGGGGGTATGAATGATGGTTGTAGGAAGTCAGGGGGTATGAATGATGGTTGTAGGAAGTACCGGGGTTAGAGCCCAACACACCAAAAGAAGAAGTAGGTAGGGCTCTGGTATTCTGGGTGTCCAACAAACAAACACCACTGTATATGCATACTGTCGAATACCCTTTGAGTTATACTGGCACATTAGTGTATATATCTGCCATAAAAATAAATATCAAGAAATAATGTTAAAAATTCTTATAGCTAAACCCAGCTATGTATTAGTTTATGACCGTGAACTTGAACCTATAGGGTATTTCACAACCGCTCACAAGGCTGAATCGGTTGCAGATAGACCCGATCGGGTCGAGTAACAGAGCCTTTATTCCAGCCCTGCTTTATCCAGACCCATCATTTTGTCAGCACTTCCGGGAACGGCGGCGTATGCCACGCCCAGACGATTCCAAGCATTAATAGCGGTGATCACGAAGGTGAGCTCTGCCAGCTCTTTGTCATCAAAGTATTGGCGAACCTCCTGATAATCTGCATCGGTCACATGTCCGCCATCTAGGCGAGTTAGTTTTTCGGCCCACTCCAAGGCTGCACGTTCCTTCTCAGTAAAGAGATTGGACTCCCGCCAAACCGGCACATGATACAGCCGCAGCTCCCGCTCACCGTTGAGTTTGGCCTCCTTGGCGTGCATATCGGTGCAGAAAGCGCATCCGTTAATCTGTGAGACGCGTAGTTTGACGAGCTCTTTGAGAGCGGTTTCCAGGGTGAGAGTACCTTCTAACGCCATCATTGCCTTGTAGGACTCGGGAGCGAGTTCGGGGTAGTTTGCGCGCATCATGTACTCCTTCCATCAGGTTTAGTTCCGTAGTAGGCGACTATACGCGGTGCATAAATCCGGTTCAAGCGTTTGTGTAATTACAATCGTGAAGTCTATCGGGCGGCTTAAATAAACGCCCATTGCACAATAACTCGCCGAATAGAAAACCAGGCTAAACCGAAAGTATCACCCATTCCGCAGCAGATGCAGTACGGCCTGCACGCGGCGGGCGTTGCTGTTCGTATCGGGCAGGTCGAGCTTCGCGAAAAGGGTGTTGATGTGCTTCGCTACGGTCTTTTCCGCTACGAACAGCTTCTCAGCAATATCGCTGTTTGACAGACCCTCCGCCATGAGGGTCAGCACCTCAAGCTCGCGGGAAGTCAACCGCTCCAAGCGCTGCTGCACCGCCCGATGCTCCATCAACTCCTTGAGGGTCTCCGGGTCTACCACCACGCCACCCGCGGCAACCGCCTTGACCGAGCGCACAAACCCGGCATCGTCAAACACCCTGTCTTTGAGCAGGTAGCCGGTGCCCAAACCGCCGTCCATATGCAGCTCATCCACATACAGGCGCTCCACATACTGCGAAAGAATCAGCACCGGCTGCCCCGGAATCTGCTTGCGAATCTGAACCGCCGCGCGCAAACCCTCATCCGTGAAAGTCGGCGGCATGCGAATGTCGATCAGCGCAACATCCGGGCGGTGGGTGAGCACCGCATCCGTGAGCGACGGCCCATCATCCACGGCGGCAACAACCTCAAAACCGTGGCGGGTAAACAGGTTCTCAAGCCCCTGCCGGAGCAAAAACTGGTCTTCGGCTATGACGATGCGCATCCGCCCTCCGATACAACGTTGCGGAAAAAGGTGGTGCCAGCACCCATGACGGGGCCAGCCCTTCGGTGACACTATTAATTATATGGAAACGCAACCACACCACCACGGATTACCGACAGGAGGCGGCACGATGCCCACCGAAAACGTCGCCGAACCGATCCTGCGGATGTACACGGACCCGCAGTCGAGTTCCGCGCCCCAACCTAGCTCCAAACCTCAGCCCGCACGCCCGGAGCCAACCAACCCGGACTCAATCAGCTCACGACCTTCCTACCTCAAACCGCTGAGCACCCAGACATCTGCGCGGGACTACAATCCGCCCGGGCGCGGACAAACTATTCTTCTCATGGCGGGTATTTTCATTCGTGCCCTCTATGAGGTCTATGTTTTTGCTCTTTTCTGCGTCGTCATCAGCCTGTGCCTGGTGGGGATTGGCTTCCTGCTCCTGCCGTTCATGCTGAACTGGATGAAATTCAATGCAGAGGCAGAGCGCAATACCGCACGCCACCGCGCCGGAGTCGAGGTGATCGGCGGGTACAAACCCGTAGAAGGGGGTAAATACTCGATCAGCCCCCGCAAAAGCCTCGCCCGGTTGGGCGATAGTTTGGTGCTGCGCGATATTCTCTGGCACTTTGTAAATGTCTTCGTGGGTACATTCCTCGGGATTTTACCAATCTCGCTATTCCTCAGCGGTGTGTGGGGTGTTGCGCTCATGATGGGGCAGCATTATTTCGTCCCTTTGTTTGACGTTGATCCCGGCGGACCACACTACATGTTCCTTGATATGACCACCCCCAATGCGTACTGGTATGCCGGAATCATGGGTATTATCCAGATCCCGTTGGCGTTCATCATCGCCCGACCTCTGCTGAAGGCCTACGGCTACTGGGTTCAGCCTGTGCTGGGGCGCCCCTCCGAACTGGTGCTGCGCGAGCGTATCAGCCACCTGACCGACACCCGCAACGATGCCCTGGACTTTCAGCAGGATGAAATCTCACGCATCGAACGCGACCTTCACGATGGGGTTCAGGCACACCTGGTCTCTATGGGCATGACACTCAACGAGGTTGCCGCACTCATGAAAGAAGACCCCGAACGTGCCCAGCAGATGCTCTCCCAGGCGCAGAACAGCTCGGTGACGGCCCTGCAGGAGCTGCGCGGACTGGTGCGGGGTATTCGCCCGCCGCTGCTGGCGGACCGCGGACTGAATGAGGCAGTGCGCTCGCTGTGCGCCAGCACCTCGGTACCGACTACATTCACGAGCACGCTGACCGGGCGCCTGCCCGAACCGCTGGAGACCGCGCTGTATTTCGCGGCAGCGGAGTTGGTGACGAACGCCGTCAAACACGCGAATGCCCAAAATATTACCGTGAGTATCACGCAGGGTAAATCGCTCATTATGTTGGAAGTGCAGGATGACGGCGCCGGTGGTATCCCACAGGATGCGCTGGGCAGCAAAGCATCCGGCGGGTTGGAAGGCATTCGCCGCAGGCTCGCCACGTTCGATGGGGAAATGTTCGTCAGCAGCCCCGCGGAAGGACCAACGTCGGTGCGAACGATCGTGCCATATACCGCATCCACGGCGGAGCAAAATTCGTAAGTGCTGTCGGGTCAGGCACAACCGCTAACCACCGCGATAAGCGCATGCTATAAGGCTTACCCACCCGGGCGGACTCCTCCTCCACGCCCGGGTGGGTATTTTACGCCCCGACAATTACACGCGACCCAGCACCACATTGCGCCCCACAAGGCATGAAGAAACACCCGTCAATGCCCTAGAATATATGCGGTACCGGGGCAAAGATACACCCCGGCGATGTTTCAGCCCCTAAGGAGCCCGCGCCCATGAGCACCATCAAAAACCCGGACGTTATCACTATCCTGGCAACCGGCGGAACTATCGATAAGTTCTACTCGGTGGCGGGCACCCTCGATATTGGCAAGCCTGCCGCGCACGATGTGCTGTCGAGAGTGCTCACCGATATTCGTTTTGATATTCGTGCGCTCATCGGCAAAGACAGCCTGGATATGACCGACGAAGACCGTGCCGAACTCGTTGCCACCCTCAACGCGATTGAACACGACCAGGTTCTCATCACCCACGGGACCGACACGATGAGCGAATCCGCCCGATACATCGCCGAGCACGCCGAGCTGGGCTCAAAGGTTGTGGTGCTGACCGGTGCCATGCAGCCGGCGGTCATGGCGCATTCGGATGCGGGGTTCAACCTGGGGGCTGCGATTTCCGCGCTTAACCTGCTGGAACCGGGCGTTTACATCAGCATGAGCGGCCGAATTTTCCCGGCGCACACCGTGCGTAAGGATCGTGCCCGCGGGATTTTCGAGGGATAAACTCTGAAATTTTTGCTGCGTTCTGCAAGCTCTTGGTGACGCTTCAGTAAATAGGGCGTAAATTTCAGCGTTATCTCAGTTTCATCTCGTACCGTAGTATTGAGTGCTTTCTCGATGGCCCCTCCGGCAGTGCTCTACAACGCCAGCGGCAGACAGGGTACCTATGAGTGAAAAATATAACCCGGGTTTTTGGGATCAGGCTTGTTCCACGCCGCCACCCGCGCGGCGCCTGTACCTTGTCCGTATGCTTTTCCTCGTGGTGCCTGCACTGACGCTGGTGTATTTTTTCGAGGCTATCGGGCTTGACCCTATCGGCGCGGTTCCCCTCATGTATCTGTCTCTGCACGGCTGGTTTGCGGTCGCGTATGCGCGCAATAAATCTATGGGGCTCGTGATGGTGGGAAACCTGCTCAGCGCCTTGGCGGCGTCCGTCATCACCGGATTTTTCGCCTATATTTTGGTGTTTATTCACGGGCCAAGAACCCTGTGGAAACTCCTGGGAGGCTCGTACCCCATTCTGACCATTTGGATTATGGCGTCCTTCGTGATCGAGATTTTATGCTCTCTCATATTCGTCTTCCTGATCTTCCGCAGGTTCCCCTCCCGTGCCGAACGTGAAGCCCAAGAGACTCGCGAACTGTCACAAGAATCTTCCCCGCCTGAAGACCAGGCAGTCAACGACCATACGCTGACTAAGGCCGAAGCACAGGGCACACCCCGCTCAGACTCGGATACGCCATAATGAGCTCCTGAGCTCATCCGTTCCCCAACGTGCCATGATTGCAGCCGTTACTCCTTGCAAGCGTGGTAGTGTATGACATAACCCAACGTTGGTGTAGCGAGGCACCCGCGCGCCGGGCTACACAGAAATTACCGGTAATGAGGATGTATATATGAGCACAGACCCCATGAAAAACGATGATTCTTCCCGTCAGTCTGAGGAACCTAGAACTACGCCGCAGGAATCTTCGGCGACGTCGCCTGTAGACGATCATTCGGAGGATAGCACCGCGCATAAAACCGACGGAACCGGTGGCGCATCGCAGCACGAACATAGCGAGCACACCGCGAAGTCGGATCCCTCACCCGAGGATAAACAAAACCCCAACAACTCCGGCAACACCCAGAACCAACAGACTCCTCCGTCAGCGCCAGGGTATGTCGGGTTACAACCGGGCTATCCTGCGCCGAGTCCATCGACGCCTCCAAATCCCTATGCGAATCCGCATGTCGTACCCGGATATTCGGGATATGCAGTGCCGAGCCCAACCGCATACCCGTACACTGCATATCCGGCAAACCCGCACGATGAGATTGTCCGCAAACGTTCGCTGATGTACCTGCTGCGCCTGTGTATTGTGGGTGCTCTCATTGCGATCGGTATTGTTACGACGACTTTCACCCTTATCGGTGCGATCATCGAACTTAGCGACTGCGGAACCGGCAGCTACTCATGGAGTGAATACTCGCAGCGAGTATGCCGTGAGGATAACACCTCAGCAATCACGGGGGCGTCGATTTTCCTTGTCATTTTAATCGCGTACCCGATATGTCATATTTTTGGGCTGCTTGCCGTTAGGAAAAATCAGCACCATGTGAGGGTGCTTGTCATTAACATTATTGGCATTGTGCTTTCGTCTCTGGGGATTGTGCTTGCTGGTTTAATGCTCTTGGGCGGTATAGCGATGATAACGGCGTTTGGATCCTCGGGATTACTCGCCATTTTTATCATATTCCTCGTGGCTGGGGCAGTACCCGTGGCAGAGCTTATTTTCTCGATTATTTTCGTCCGGCATGCCTCGTGGATGAACCATAAGGACTACTTCACGAAACCCGGTGTATAACCACTGCGGGGTGCCGCACCGTGCCCCATTCGAGTGCTCTTGGTGTGAAAGGTAAAATGTGGCTCACGAGCCGGTAGAAAACGTATCTGGCAATAATTCCGATGTACAGTCGACGGGTCGGGGTGCGGAACACCATGTAGCGCACCCTGCCTTGTCGGCGGGTTATCCAATGCAGGGTCAGCCTGGTGTGCCCACTTATGCAGCACCCCAGAACCCCTATGCTGCCGGAGCCGCAGCGTACGGTATGCCTGGTACCTTCGGGTACTCTGGTGCATTATCGACGGGTCCTGATAATTCCGAGATCAGAAAATATGCATCGATATATCTGGTGCGTCTAGGTGGCGTAGGCGCGCTTCTTGCCCTGTATGCGATGGGTATTATTTCAGGTATTAATGACACGTTTGATTCGTGCAGAGGGGCGTTGAATCAGGATGAATGCCTTGCACGTGAACGTATAGTCGTTGCACCTGGGTATATTTTAGTAATATTTATCGCGGCCTTTATGATCTGCAATATTTTTGGCTGGTTAGCCGTTAAAAATAACCGCCATTATCTGATGGTGCGCGTTATCAACATTATTGGGATTGTACTTTCAGCCTTGGGAACTATGGGAGGAGCCCTAGTTTTACTCATAGCAGTTGGAAGTATGGCGACCTGGGGACATAACGGGGGTAGAGGGGCATTAGTCGCCCTCCTGGCGACGGTTGCACCTGCGGTTGATTTAGTTTTCTCGATCGTATTTGTTGTGTATGCATCGCGTATGAAACGAGGCATATATTCCCCGAAGAACCCCTATCAACCGTGATAGGGTATGCGTAGATAAAAAACTCATGCGGCTTCGGGAATTTATACGTCGGAAAATCCGTATAAATCCTTAGGATTAGGATATATGGGGAGGAGGAAACTGCTGTGGATCACGAATCTCGCGTGCATGATGCCGATGCGTTTCCTTCTGCCCGCATGAACGCCGAAGATTCTTCGCCTCGGGACGAAGCCCCGCCGGCCGGTCAGGATGCGGTGCCCACCCGCTACACGGCACCGATTCGCCACGCGGTTCCGGCAGCGCCGCCCGCATACGCCCTTGAGCATGCACGGCAGAATTCGGGGGAACCGGAACCAGCCCCACAGCCGCCGCAGCCCAAGAAACAGAGCACGGTTCGTCAGGCGCTTCGGGCAGCTACGAAGTCGAAAACTGCCGAGCCTCAGGCACCTCAGGATGCGCCTGCCCCACGTTTTATTCCCGCCCCTGCATCAACGCCGCCAGCGCCTAGTTCTTCGGAAGTATCCGCTGCATCAAAACCTGCCCCATCACAAACCTCACAAGAGGTTGAGCAGGATGCATCGCCGCGACGGAATAGTATTCCACATCAGGCATATACGCCGAAGAACCTGAGCCGCGCATTCTCTCAAATGCAGGTAGGCATTGAAACAATAAATGCACGACGACGTTCTCTGAACATCACCATTGGTGTCCGGTTAGCAGTGCTCGCTCTCTTGGGGATTTTTGAAGGCTCTATTATTGCACGCTACACCACGAATATGGGGTGGGGGTTTTGGCTGATTATCACAATCTACGCTGTTGTTCAGGTATGGCCGTTAGCGCGTCCGCCCAAAGACGCTTCGGACGCATCCGTATATTCCGTGTGGGGAATATTTTCACTGATCTGCTTTATTGGTGTTGGACTAGTACTTTCACCCATCACATTCCTACTTCTCGTCTTGAACTGGGATGGTATTTCACTGGGTCTTGACCCCATGATTGTGCTCTGCGCGCTGGGTGCTTTATGGCTTCTTGAAATCGCATTGCTGAGTGTAACCCTGTATAAGTTCAATACTCTGCGTGCGATACTTGCTCGCCCAACATTGAGTATTCGCTAGGGCGTATGTACAGGACCCACTGTGCCGCTGTGCGACGCGATATGACATACACAGCGGCGTTGTTTCTGTCTCTTGCTGGGAAACCTTGCTAATCTAACACTAGAAACTAGTACGAGAGGGGAAACCCGGGTGGAAAACCAGCCAGAGCATCCGCATGACGATCGGGCCACGGTATTAGTGTCGAAGATATCGGGCAAGCCTATAAGGCCCCTTCAAGTGTCTCTGGCAGCCCTCATCATGACGATATTTATAGGGATGTGGGCGTACATTCTGATCTCGTATATCGTCTGGGTTGTTACGGTGCCGCTGCAGGGCGTATCGCTCTGGGAATCAGAAACTTTTCTGACGCTCAAAGACCAGCTTCCCCTCGTATTTTTCATGATGGCTACCTTCGTGCTGATGGCGCTTCATGTGGTGGTGTTATTTGCGTATTTACGCGGGCATAGGTGGGCTGCGTATGTGCTGACTGCCTCCTTGCTGTTGGGAATGCTCTGCACCTTTATTGTGCTCTTGCTGGTGGGCGTTATCATGGCCGGTCTTAATGGGGCTCCTATGGAGGAAGTAGAGTTCCTCTTAGATTCCAACTCGTCGCCGCTTTATGTGCCTCTTTATGTGGGCATGCCGTATCTTGTGGTGAGCGTTATTGCTCTTGGACTGATCTGGAGCCGTGCCGCCCGCGAATATATGCATGCGCGAAGCCTATGGCGTGCCGAGCAGCGTGAGGATTCCCTGCTGTTCTAAACCACCCCACAGTATATTCTCTATTTGGAATATATACAGGTGAGAGAGTATTTTGAAGGTCCTGTGCCAGGTGTTTTCTGCTCTGGTGCGGTACCTTTTGTATATCGCAGAAAACCTGCTGAGAAATATTCCACATATGGAATACGGGTGTAAATACTGCAAACCGCCCTTGAGGTCGGCTACTCTCAGAAATAAGTTCACAGTTCTATTGAGCTAAAACCTCAAGGAGAATCGCCGATGACCAACCACCCAAACCCTACTTCAGGAGACCCCTCACCCCAGCAACCTTCAAACCCTTATGTGCAGCATTTGCAGCAGCATATGGCGGTGGGGCAGGGGCAGAATCCTACAGTTCCCCTTCAGGCTGCCCCTCAGGGCACATATGACAATAACGCGGTTAAGATTGAAAAACCTGTACGAACATTCGTACTGACGCTGGTTCTTGTGGGTGCTTTGGCATGCATCGCGTTACGGATCATAGAGTATCTGGTCAGTGCATCGTTAATGAACGAGGCGGCACGCTGGGTAAGCTCCCAACAGTATGCAGAGAATATTGATCGCGAGGCCATTGCGGTTCCCGCATTTTTACTCTCGGGCGCCCAGGCAGCCCTTTTGCTGGTATCTGTTTTCGTGTCTTCGTGTCTTTATCTGCTCTTCGGCTGTTTCGCATATGTGGGGCGGAATTGGGCGCGTATTATGCTGACAATTATTGCCGTTATCGGGATTATTATGAGCGCCTTCAAATGCTGGGCTTTTAATACCGCACAGACAGGTATTGAAGGGATCTCACAAAATCCACAGGTACAGGGGTATATGAGGGTGCTCGTGATTCTATACGCTGCCCTCTGCGCGGTTAACCTGCTTACGATAATTGTGATGTGGCTTCGCCCGGCTAATCGTTATGTACGCAAACTCAAGGCATATCGGCTGGCGCGTTTAATGGAACAGACTCAATATCAGCAGGTATATGCATATCACGTTGTTCAGCCAGGTTACTATGCGGGTCAGCAGCCAGGAGGTTACAACCCCAATACCGGGCGGCAGTCGTAGACGAGCAGATTGTGATCGGCAGCTAGGGCGGCGGCAGAATCTAAGCCGCCAAGGTTCAGTTCATAAGAGAACCACAATGCTGGTGTTCAAAGAACTTTTTAGTATGCTCAAAAGAGTATTCACGTAACACTATAAATTTCATAAAACCCGTGTAAGGACTGCACCATGACATATTCTGCCGCGCCTATGCCGGAAGGCACGCCCTCGTATCAGCCTCATATGGCAGCATTGAATCCGGGAGGTCTCGCTGCCGCCTTTAAGGAGCCTAAAAGACCTACTTTTGTTTTTGTCTTCGCAATTTTTACCGCTACCGTGTGCCCAATCCTGCGTTTTGTGGAGTATGTCCTAACGTCTTCATATTTGAGTGAGGCTTTTAAATGGCATCAATCGCGCACATACGTACCTGCGTATGGTGATATGTCTCTTGAGCAGATGAAATCTGGAATGTTTGCACAGGCGCAGCTAAACTCAACGCTCACATTCCATTTTCTTTCCGTACTGACATCTGCTCTGCTTTATATTCTTTTTGGGCTCGTCGTGAATAGTGGAAAAAACTGGGGTCGCATTCTGCTGACTATTCTTGCCTCCTTGGGCGTGCTGATGAGTGGTATGAGCGCTTTGGGGCAGGCTTATACGATATCCGACCCAGAGGCGCCGACTTTTGCGAATGCGCAGGGGTATTTAGGGGCTCTGGTGGCCGTATATATGCTACTTTTCCTGGCGAATATATGCCTAGTTGTTCTCGTGTGGATGCCGCCTGTGAACGTGTATATGCGGAATACTAAAGCCTACTGGAAAGCTAAAGAAGCGCTTGAGGCGGGTAGTAAGAGCTACGCCGACCGGTTTGCGGCTCAGACGGAATCAGCCTCGGAAGAGCAGACTAAAGGTACAAGCTCATAGCCCAGATGCTAGGCAGTGTGAGCGCTTTCCGCTATTCTCGAAAAGAAGCCCAAAGCGGTGCTTCACCCCGTTATAACCGTAAGGACTATTGTCGATGAATGAATACCCCAGGCCAACCGGCCCAGACCTCCAGCCGCAGCAAGGTCCGCAGACATCGGGCGCATACCCAAACCAGCCGCAGAATCAGTATGGGCAGAACCAACCCGTAAACCCGCAGATCTCGCAGCCGTATATGCAGAATCCGGCGCATCAGGCGGTGTCGTCACCCTCTACGCCGCCGGAATCAGCCGCAAAACCGAAAATGTCGATTCTGCTGTTGTCTGTCCTCATCCTGGCGATCTTGATGCCCATCTTACGCGTCATCGAATACGGCGTTATGGCCTCTATGGTGAGTAGCCTGATGGAAGCGCTCCGTCAATCGTTGGGGGAGAGCGCTTATCAACAGTTTATTGCTAAACCGGAATTTTATGAACTTCGAGATATGCAGGTCGGTCTAGTAGGCCGTTTTGTTTTTGGTATTTTCTTCAGCGTCATCTACATTTTTTTCGGAATTTTTATTTTCCTGGGATACAACTGGGCGCGTATTGTTCTGACGGTTTTTACAGTGTTGAATACGCTCTTAGTCATGCTTTTCCTGATGGACTCGATCGTAGGCTACAACGAGTTTGCCAATTTTACGGATTTGGTGGATCTTCGAGGTCAAGCTTTCGGACTTGTCATCATCTATATCGCCATTTTGGTGGTGGGTCTTCTGCCCCTGATTCTGATGTGGCTGCCGCCCGCGAATAGGTATGTTCGCCAGCGTACTTCGGTGCGGCGGGCGCGAAACCAGGCCAATAGCCCCTACGGAATGCCGCAGCCCTATGCATATCCGGCACCCGCACCGCATCCGGGGCAGGCACCGGGGAATCAGCCTCCTTCTGGAGGGCAGCAGCTTTAGCTCCCCGAGGATATAAGAGTTTTACTTCGTGAGGGTGCTGCGACATATATGAAATATATGTCGCAGCACCCTTTTTATAACTAATCTCGTTGCGCGTAAATAATTTCTTGTATGCCCATAAAGCCTTTATTTCTGGGCATCTGACCGATAAATAATGAAACTATAAGCGCCTTAAACCGACGCTTTTCTGACATTAAAACATAGTGCAAAAAACTAGAGATATTGTCATATTGCTTGATGAACCTGTAACGTGTGCTTTAAGGGTTGTGGAGGTTCTTCGTAACACTCAGCTAAGACCTTAGATACTTTCGTACAATGCCGCAGCCCTCTAGGAGGAATACCGCCAATGAGCTATGACAGTGCTGTACGCTCTGAATACTCCAAAGCAACACTGACCTCTGGGTATATGGGCGAAGAGAATATGGTGAATTATTCGCCCGTACCGAGAGCCTCTTTAGAGCGGCCTTATTTACCGCGTGCGGTGAAGATAGCCGCATGCGCCAGCATGATGATTGCTATTCTCCGCACCATATATTTGACGGCATCGTGGTATTTTGACAATTTTGTTCTGGGGAATGCTCTGACTATTGCCAACGTTTTCTTGCACGTTATTCTAGGAATTTTTATTCTTCGGGGGTATGCGCTGGCGCGCGCTCTGCTGGTTTCACTCGCGCTGCTAACCTTGGGAACATCCCTGCTGACTCTGAGTTGGCTGCGCCCCGCCGTTCCCGATATTCCGGGGTCATATTTGTCGGTTGTGGTGCTGAGCATGGCGGCACTGACGCACTTGGTGCTGTTAGGATTTTTGATGTTCCCCGCCAGCGTTACCCTGTATATGCGTGAGAGCAACGCCTACCGTCAGGCATGCGCGCACTGTTAGCCGTAGGTTTTGGAGCCTATGTACAAGACATATCCGGGCTATGCTCCTGAGTTAACGGCGGCGTGTCAGCTTTCTGAATTCGGGAGCGATGGTTTGTGGTCGCTGAAGGGTTTTTCCGAATAAAATTCGAGATCGGGCGTGTCCAAAAATTTGTCGTGTATGACGAAATATCAGGTTGAGCTCGGCGTGATTAAAAAATATTTCACGACATTGGTCAATAATGTATGACCTGAAACTAAGGCTCCGCTATGCTCATAATACAGCCGTTTAACACGGTAACCGAGAACAAAGGAGTACCACCGATGAGCGAGCAGCATAGACCTGACCCGGCTTTGCCTCAAAATCCCCAGCCTTCCGGAAACCAAGGCTACCCCCAACAACCCGCACCCGCCGGTCAGCCCATGTATGGGAACGCCCCCGCTCCCGCCGCTGAACTTCCTGAGAAGCCCGCGTACCGAGGAACCGTTGTTGCCGTTCTCATCGTGGGTATTATTGCGGCTCTTTTGCGGATTATTGATATTATTATGGGGCTTTACCTACATCCGCAGGCAAAAAATTTCGCCCAAGAATATAACATCAGCGAAAGCGAACTTGGAATTACTGATTCTAGTCCCCGAGGAATTATCTTTGGCATCGTAATTGCCCTTCTTTTCTTTACCCTAGCAAGAAATATGAAAAAAGGAGGTCTAGGTTCGGCTATCGGTCTTACTGCTGTAGCCGGTATCTTTACAGTGATCTATGCTAATGGAATGCCAGAGGCTCTGGATAACGTTAATAGCTTTGACGAAATTATAAGCGATCCCCTTTTCCCAGAGAAGTACAAAGGATTTTTCTCCGCTATAAAGTTTGGGGTTTATCTCGAACTAGCTTCTATCGTGATCCAGGTTCTTCTGATTATCCTGATCTGGCTGCCAACAACCCTCAAATATATGAGAAAGGCTCGGGAATATTACGGCGCGGTAGAAGCCCAGAAGCCCGAGAACCAGCCCGTCGATGCCAGCACTCTAGCCGTGCCCGCATCTGAGGGACAGGCACCCGCTGCACAGCATAACGCCCAGCATGTTCAGAATGGGCAGCAAGGGTATGGATATGACCCGCAAGCTCCTCAGAATCCGCAGGCTCAGCAGAATAATGTGCCGCAAAACCCGCAAAATCCCCAAGACCAGCAGGGTAATAGCGGGTACAATCTGAATTAGAGATTGAAAATTTCATAGGTTTGATGCACTTCGTGCATGCCTAACAATGTTCGTCGTGCACCTCAGACGGGGGCACGACGAACATTCTTTAAGGAACTCTCAACAATCGAAGTGAGAATTCCGCAGCCCAACCACAGAAAACATTGTTGAGGAGGAACCATGAGTCAAGATCCTTATGGTCAACAACCCCCATACCAGCCACCGCATCCCAACGCGCCCATGCACCCGGCGATTCAATACGCACCCGTGCCAACGCAGAAACCCGAGCCCACTACCGTCGTCAAGATCGGTACCTACCTGATTTACGCCGTGGCGCTGTATATGATCATGCGAGCCATCGTTGGCTTGGATGATTTCGGGTTCCAGACATACCACACGGAGAACGGCAAGACGACCGAAGTAAACTCTTCGACGGGACTCGGCTATGTCATCAGTGCAATTTTTGCTGCGTTTACCATTCTCCTCGGATTCTTCTACTCTAAGGGTCACGGATGGGCGCGCATTACCGCCCTTGTCTTGGGGATTATCGGTACCATTCGCGATCTGCTCTACTTCTTGCTCACCCTTCTCGCCCAGTCGCTGGTACAGTCCGTTACATCTCAGATGG
This sequence comes from Rothia sp. HMSC064D08, assembly GCF_001809525.1. Taxonomy (NCBI): domain Bacteria; kingdom Bacillati; phylum Actinomycetota; class Actinomycetes; order Micrococcales; family Micrococcaceae; genus Rothia; species Rothia sp. HMSC064D08. The sequence goes on from NZ_KV797895.1 coordinate 253,294, forward strand.
ATGGGGCGCAGCAGGTATCTATAAGCCCTGCTGTATACATAGTTCTTATATTGGGCATTATTTTGCAGATTGCGGTAGTGGTTTTCATGCTTCGTGGTGATGCCGCTCGGTACACGAGCGATAGCCGCCTCTGGCGCAACTACCGGCAGGATCAGGGTCCGCAGCCCGTTCAACAGCCCACAGATTCCCAGCCTCAGCAAGGATTCGGTCAGGCTGCACAAAACCCACAGGCACAGAATCCGCAATCACGACCAAACCCCGCACCGCAGAATCCTAATGACCGGTACGACGGTGGTAGCGATGGATACCGCCTGAACTAACCTACAGACACCCGGATGCGCCCTCAACAGCGCGGAAACGTTCGCCGTACACTACCATTGAAGTACGGCGAGCGTTTTGCGTTTTTGCAACATATAAAAGTGTTGCTGGCATGCATACGACTGCCGCAGACATAACACCGGTACACACGATAAGAGTCACCAGGACACACCATGAGCCAAAATCCCTATTATCAAGATCCGCAGTATCAGCCCTCATATGCCCAACAGCCTCAAGGACCTTATGGCCAGCGGTACCAGCCAGGGGCTTATATGCCTGTTCCAGAGAAAAAGCCCGAACCCAGCACGGTGGTAAAAACAGGTATTTATCTGATCTTTGGGTACGCGCTTTATGCCCTGGTATCAAGTATTTACAACTCGGTAACCCTTCGAGACAGGATGAATGCCCTGCTCGAACAGCAGAAGAACCAGTACTCTCCGTATGGGAACTACAGTAGCGTCAACTTTTCAGACTCGATGATAACAACGAGTATTGTTGTTGGCATTCTGATAGCCGTCATCATAGTCGCTCTTACGGTCGTTATCGGTTATTTTTACGCCAAAGGGCACACTTGGGCGCGTATTACAGCTTTGGTCTTAAGTAGTATTGGTACTGCATTCGGTGTGATTACACTGATTATGCTCCTCATGGGTGCTGGCACAGGGTCGGTAAGTTATTCCCCGTATTCTACGATGAACGACCCTGTGTCAATTGGTATGACAATCTTCTCCACGGTTTTGCAGAGCGCCATTATCGTGTTCATGGTGCTGCGTGATGCTACGCAGTATACCGCTCAGAGCCGCATCTGGCGTATGTACCAGCAGAATCAGAGCGGCGTAAATCCCTACCAGCAGCAGGGGAACCAACCCTATAACTATTAGGGTATATGCTTTGATAAGAATATAAGCATATACAAGGGGGCGGCGAATACAGTCTGTATTCGCCGCCCCCTTATGCATACGCAGAAGTTTGAGATTTAGGCGCCCCCTACTCGGCTGCTTCGTTCTTGGCTTTGGAACGACCGCGCAGGTATTCAAAAGTCACGGGCAGAACCGAAACCAATACAATAATGACCGCAAGCATCTCAATATTGTTGTGGATGAACTCGACACCACCCAACAGCACGCCTGCCATGCCAATAGAACCAATCCACAGGACGGCACCCAGAATATTCCAGAGGTTGAACCTACGGCGCGGATACGAAGAAATACCTGCCGCCAGCGAAACAAAGGTACGAACGATCGGTACGAAGCGACCTACAACAAGTGCGAAACCGCCTCGTTTAGCAAAAAATTCTTCCGCGGCGTGCAGGTTCTTGGTGCTCAGGATTTTTGCATCGTCTTTGAAAAGATTACGGCCATAACGGGCACCCAGCTGATACCCGACCTCGCCGCCAGCTACCGCTGCAATAATGAGAACCGGGAACGCCAACCAGAGCGACAGCCCCATGCGGTCGTGGAGCATACCCAGAGCGAAGATCAAAGAGTCGCCCGGAAGCACTGGAAACAGCACGCCCGATTCGATAAAAACGATGATGGCCGAAACCACCAGAACCCACGGACCGGTGCTGATCAGCACATCTTCAAGCTTGAAACCGAGAAGCCCCAGCGGAAGATGGGCAAGAAGTGCGGGGATAAAAAAAGCCATAGAAAAATCCTGAAGTAGTCGAACACAAGGCACGCGCGGTGCTTGCACACAATCCTATGCGGTCTGCCTGAGAGACCACTAAGGCAAAAATATGTGGAAGCTATGAAGTGTCTCGCAATATTCTACCGGGATTCTCTGTGAGAAACGATTAAGAGTGTGAACCTGCCTCATGAGCTTGGCTAACTGATGGAATCATGGTGTCTATGCCCGATGAAGAATATAAAGGATAGTGAAGTCAGTACCCATATATTCCGTGACCGTGATAGTATTCCCAAACCTGCATGCACGAGGTAACCGTACAGCATGTGCGGAGCCTTGAAATCTGCCATGATGGGAGAAACCCCTCACAAAGGAACCCCATGCCAACACTCCATGAAAACGCCCAAACCCTGCTCAGAAAGCTCACCGCAAACCCAAATGCGAGCTTTCATCCCGGGCAGTTCGAGGCTATCGAGGCGCTTGTCACCGACCGCCGCCGCACCCTTGTGGTACAGCGTACAGGCTGGGGAAAATCTGCCGTGTATTTTATTTCGGCGCTTCTGATGCGTGCCCAAGGTTCCGGGGTTGCCCTTATTATCTCCCCGCTGCTTTCGCTCATGCACGACCAGGTGCAGGCAGCCGAACGCGCCGGGGTTCGTGCCGCTATGGTGAACTCCGCTAACGTGACCGAATGGGAGGCAATACGCGCCCGCCTTGATGCAAACGAGCTGGACGTTCTCCTCATCGGACCTGAACGACTCAATAATCCCGCATTTCGTGAAGAATGGATGCCTTATCTGCAGCCGCGGCTCGGCCTTCTGGTGGTTGATGAAGCGCACTGTATCTCCGATTGGGGGCACGATTTTCGCCCCGATTACCGGCGCATCGGGGCGCTTATTCGTGAGCTTGATACGAACGTTCCCGTACTCGCGACGACTGCGACCGCGAACGAACGTGTAAGCCGCGATATTGCCGAACAGCTTGCCGCAGGCGCCAGCCCCGAGGATGTTGTGGTGCTACGCGGTTCGCTCACCCGCGATTCGCTGAGGCTGGGCGTGCTGCAGCTGCCCGACGAAGCGCAGCGTCTAGGCTGGCTGGTTGAACACCTTGATACGCTGCCGGGCTCAGGAATTATCTATACCCTGACAGTATCCGCCGCCGAAGACACCGCACGACTGCTGCAAACCGCCGGGCATAAGGTTCTTGCGTACACCGGAAAAACTGATCCCGATGAACGCCGCGAAGCCGAAGAAGCCCTCAAAGCCAACCGAGTTAAGGCGCTTGTTGCCACGAGTGCCCTCGGTATGGGATTCGACAAACCGGATCTGGGGTTTGTGGTGCATCTAGGGGCGCCTTCTTCGGCGGTGAGCTACTACCAGCAAGTGGGTCGTGCCGGTCGCGGCACCGACTACGCGGATGTGCTTCTGCTGCCGGGGCGCGAAGACCGCGCAATCTGGGAGTACTTTGCGACCGCATCCATGCCCGACGAACAGAACGCCTACGCCATGTGTGAGGCGCTGGCGGATGAGCCCGATGGGCTTTCTATACCCGCACTAGAGGCACGTGTACAGTTACGCCGAAGCACCTTAGAGCTTCTGCTCAAAGTACTTGATGTTGAGGATGCGGTGCGCAAAATCGGCTCACGCTGGTACTCCACAGGTGCTCCCTGGAGCTACGATGCGCCACGATACCGTGCCGTGGCGCAGGCGCGCGTTCGGGAGCAAGAGGCCATGCTCGCCTACGAGAGTACCGAAGGGTGCCGCATGGTCTTTCTGGCACGCGAGCTGGACGATACCACGGCGGCTCCGTGCGGAAAATGCGATAGGTGCGCGGGCCCCTGGTATCCCGAACAGGTTTCTGAGCGCGCCGTGCAGCAGGCTCAAGGAACCCTCAACGCGGTTGGCGTGGAAATAGCCCCGCGCGGCATGTGGCCTACCGGGCTGCAGGAGCTTGCGGGGGAGAACGCGCCGAAGGGTAAGATTCCGGTGTCAGAGCGCGCCGAACCGGGTTACGCGCTGGCACGCCTCAGTGATGTGGGGTGGGGCAGCCGCGTGCGTGAACTTTTGGCGACCGACGAATCCGGAGAACCTCTCGATACGCCCGTTCCCCAAGCCCTCGGGCAGGCCTGCGTGCGGGTTCTTGCGGCATGGGACTGGGGTGAAACCGGCCGTCCCGAAACTGTACTTACGGTACCGTCTCCGGTGCGTCCCACGTTAGCGCGCTCGTTGGGGGAGGGGCTGGCTCATGTCGGTAAACTCGTGTATTTGGGCGAGGCTAAGCTGGCTGCCGAACCGCGTTTCTTTGGTGGTAACAGTGTTTTCCGATGCGCCGATGTTATGCGTTCCTACCAGATTCCGCCTGAGGTGATCGAGAGGCTGCGTGAGCATCCGGGGCCTGTGCTTTTGGTGAGCGATATTGTGGATTCTCGCTGGAGCATAACCGTGTTGGCGCAGCGGCTGCGGGCGGGCGGAGCATCCGCCGTATACCCCTTCGCGCTGGGTGTGACGCACTGAGAATTGTATTTCTCATGAGGAATATATAGCTTTTGACAAGGACATATAGACGATATGGAATATAACAATAGTGGTGCTCACGCCGGTGACGGTGAAGCTCTCAGCACCATTGCGACATTGGCTGAGCATGAACGCTGGATGCGCCTGGCTATCGACGAAGGCAAGCGCGCAGCATGCGCCGGTGAGATACCTATCGGCGCGGTAGTGGTGGATGCCGAAGGCGAAATTATCGGCTCGGGGCACAATAGCCGCGAACACGATCATGACCCCACCGGGCACGCTGAGATCCACGCGATTCGCCAGGCGGCGCAGCATCTTAAGACATGGCGATTGGAAGAGTGCACGCTCGTAGTGACCGTTGAACCATGCCTCATGTGCGCCGGGGCGATTCTGATGGCGCGCATACCCACGGTGGTGATGGGTGCTTGGGAAGAAAAAACGGGTGCGGTGGGGAGTCAATATGATGTGCTCCGTGACCGTCGTTTAGGGCTTGATGTGCAGGTTTACGCCGGGGTGCTGCGCGAGGAATGTGCTGGGCTGATGCGCACATTTTTTGAAGCACGCCGCCCGCAGCAAGGGGTCTAAGCCGCTGGGTATTTTTGCCTAAAATCCTTGTGCCCTCATAAAAGGCTCGTGATGTGATCAAACGGTTTCCAACGTTTTATTCACATCACGAGCCTTTTGTTCGGAGAAGACAAGGAGGACGATAGGGGAGAGAGGAAGCGAAAGGGACCGGTACGACTTCCTCCCCCCTTATTTGAACGAAAATCGCTTTTTCTTTGAAAAATAATCCATAAATTTCAAAAATAATATCGGGAATCGTCAAAAAATGGTCATGTGCACTGTTTCTGCGGATCTACGATAGATGAGGTAATTCAGGGTCCTGCGTGCCACTTAACGCGGAGACGCGCCAAGAATCCTGACACGTATTCATTTAAAGGTCACACATGTTAACCGCAGACGATATTTGGGCTCGGGGCCGCCATAAGGCGCTCTTCGGCCGTACCAGCTTCACGGTGGAACGCGGCGAAGTCATCCTGATACAGGCCGACAGCCAGATTGAACGCACTTCCCTGAGCTTAGCCCTTACCGGGCGGCTGAAGCTCAGCGGCGGAACTCTCAGCTGGGATCATCGAAGCCCCGTCAGCTTGCGCCACCTGCGCAGTATCTCTGACATTATTGATTCCCCAGAAGTTACCGCCCCCGAAGTGCATATGCGCGTGCATGATTACGTCTCCGAAATGCTCTCGTACTCTCTGCCGTTCTTTGGTCGGCCCCGGGCAAGCCACTGGCTGGAGCAGAACGATTTAGGCGAGCTCGACAGGCTCTGGACCGAACAGCTTACCGGTGAGCAGAATATCCGTCTGATGAGCGCTTTAGCGGCGCATACCCGCTCCGATCTTCTGGTATTTGATACTCCGTCACGGCATCTGGACCACACCCGCATGTGGCTGCCGTATCTGCAGGAACTCGCCGAAAACGAAGACGATCCGCGTGCCGTGATCGCCGTAGTTCCGCATATTTCCGAAAGCTGGGACGGCAAAACTGCCGTGGTTGGTGACGCCCACGAAGACCTTGAAGAAACCCCGCAGGATGCGCGCGAGAGTATCCGCCTTACCGTCGCGCGGGAGGAAACCGACTCGTCCCTGGATGACCTGCTCGGCGGTGGCGACCACCACGATGATCATGGCGACCCGAACGATCGCGAGACGCTAGAGAGCGAAGATCCGGGCGCGAAGGTACAGACCGTCCGGTCACCGCAGGAAGACTCGGCGGTGAACGCGTCCGAAGTATCCGAGGCTCTCCTCGAAGATCACGAAGAGCAGCTCGAAGAATTATCAAACCCGAAGAATCCAGCAGAGAAGGAACAGTAACTGTGAGTGTAGTTCGTGTTGCGCTCGTCGAACTTAAGCGTCTAACCTCCGGGGTGCTTCCGGTACTGGTGCTTCTTGCTATGTCGTGTATTCCGCTGCTGTACGGTTCACTGTACCTGTACGGCAACTGGGATGCCTACGGGAATGTGAACGGTATCGTGGGCGCGCTCGTGGTGGAAGACGAGGGCGCGAAAGATGCCTCCGGTAACGATCTGAACACCGGTGCGGATGTCAAAAAGAGCCTGCTGGATGCGGGAACCTTCGACTGGAAGAGCGTAGAGACCCGTGATAAAGCCGTCCAAGGCGTCAGCGACGGAACCTATGATTTTGCGCTCGTGATTCCGAAAGACTTCTCGGCCAGGCTCGTGAGTACCGGCTCGTTCAAACCCGATGAGAAAGGCAACACCGGTCCCATTAACCCGCAGGCCGCCGGACTGGAAATCATCACGAACGACGCCAATAACTATGTGCTCACCAACATCGTGACGAAGGCGGGAACAGCCGTGCGGGATTCCGTAGCCTCCAAGGTGGGGGATAAGACGGCGAACACTCTGCTGGCAAGCTTCACGACCATTCACGGCAAAATGAATGAGGCAGCTGACGGCGCCGACAAAATCAACGCGAACACCGTCAAACTTTCCGATGCGATGACCCAACTCGCTGACGGAACCGGAACCCTCAACGATGGTGCCGTCAAGCTCGCGGACGGTTCCGGGCAGCTGGTGGATGGTTCCGGTAGGCTCATCGAAGGGCAGAATAAGCTCGCCGACGGTTCATCCCAGTTGGCTGACGGCGCGGGCACCCTCAACCAAGGTGCCGGAAAAGTCAATGACGGTGCCGTCAAGCTCGCGGACGGATCATCAACCCTGGCCAACGGTGCCTCTGACGCGCATAACGGCGCTTCCCAGCTGGCGGATGGCTCGGCAGCCCTCGCAAACGGCACCGGCAGCCTTAAGAAAGGTGCGAACGACCTCGCCCAAGGTGCCCAGCAGGTCGCCGACGGAACGCATTCGCTCAAGAATGCGCTGGATCAGGACGGGGTGCGTCAACTTCCCGGAACGCTCACCGCCATGTGCCAAAACCTGAACTCGATCGACACCTCCGCCCCAAGCGGGGATTTCGGCACAGACCTGTCAAATACGGTGGTGTCTAAGGTTGCCGAAGATACCCGGCAGAAACTAGCGCCTCTCGTCGAATCCGGCTCCATCAGCCAGGAAACCGCCGATGCGATCGTCGCCAACATCAACTCTGAACAGACGAAATCGGTTGTAGCATCAGCGAACGATCAGGCACTCAAAAACCATCTGGCGCAGCACGGACAAGCTGGTTCAGATGTGTTGACGAAGCTGCAAACCCTCAAAAACGACAACTGCGTGGCCACCGGGGAATCCGCTGCAGCGCAAAAACTCAGTACCCTGATTGACGGGGTGGATAAGCTCGATTCCGGCGCCACGGCGGTAGCGCAGGGTGCCGGAACACTGCGCGACGGCATCACCAAACTCGATTCTGGGGCAACCACCCTAGCGGACGGTTCAGCTAAACTCGCCGACGGCACCGGGAAAGTTGCCGATGGTGCCTCCACCCTCAATAACGGAGCATCCCAGCTGGCTGAGGGCACCGGCGAACTCAAAAACGGTACCGGAAACCTGCACAACGGCGCACAGCAGCTTGCCGATGGTGAAAAAGAAGCCGTAGACGGCCAAAACAAACTGCACGAGGGCGCAACCACACTGCAGGACGGGTCATCTCAGCTGGCTGACGGCACCGGAAAACTCAACAGCAGCACCGGCCAAATCGCCGACGGCACGGAACAGCTCAAAGACGGAACCGGGCAGCTCTCCACCGGACTGCAAAACGGCACCCGCCAAATCCCCAACCTGAACGAAGAACAGCAAAAAGACGTAGCCTCCGTCATGTCCTCACCCGTGGACCTCGAACACAGTTCCCTAGCCAACGGGCGTAACTACGGCGAGGGCATGGGACCGTTCTTCATGTGCCTAGCCCTGTGGATCGGCGGCCTGATGCTCGTGCAAACCCTGCGCCCGCTCAACAACCGTGCACTGGCCTCAAAGGCACCGACGGCGCGCATCATCCTAGGAAGCTGGCTGCCGTTCGGACTGATCGGTATCGCCCAGGCAGTACTCATGTTCGCGGCAGTGAAATTCGGGCTCGGATTCCAGATGGCACATCCGTGGCTTGCCTTCCTTTTCCTCTGCTTCGTTGCAACGATCTTCACCCTGTTCATTCACGGCGTGGTGGTGTTCTTCGGCTCGCCCGGCAAGCTCATAGCCCTGATTATCATGATCCTGCAGCTCATCACGGCGGGCGGCACCATGCCCTACGAAACCCTGCCACACGCCATGAGGTGGATGCACGACTTCTTCCCCATGGGCTACGCCGTTACCGGTATGCGCAGGCTCAGCTACGGCATCAACGAATCCAGCCTGATGCCGATCATGATGTACCTGCTGCTGTGGGGTGCCGCCGGTCTGGTGCTGGGGTACCTGGGAACTCGCCGCGACCGCATCTGGTCCCTGAAAAAACTAATCCCCGAAATCACGGTGTAGGGCCTTAGTATGGAGAGAACAGCAACCGCCACGAAGGGAACCATCCCCATGCCCGATACGCCGAACCCCGCACGCCGACCGGGCCGCACCGGCAAAACCCAACGCAAACTCTTCACCGCCACGATGGAGATCATGGAGCATCGGGGAAGCGCTCACGTGAGCATTGAAGAGGTCGCCCAACGCGCCGGGGTCTCCAAAGGCACCGTGTACTACAATTTCGGATCGAAGAAAACCATGATCGACCGGCTTCTGCAATACGGCACGCACCTGCTCGTGGAGAGCATGAGCGAAGCTTCCATCGCTCAGAGCGACCCGCGCGAAGGGCTGCGCAAAAGCATCTCCACGGCGCTCGCCTATCTGCACGAACACCGAGGGTTCACCAGGCTCTGGGTGAGCGAAGTGTGGAAGGGGTTGGACGCCTGGACCGACTCAATGGTGGACAACCGCCAAGAAATCCTGGATTTCATAGAGTCGCGGGTACGCGCCCTGCGCAGCCGCTACACGATCGATACCGCCCAGGATACACGTGCGTTGGCGCTTTCTATTTTTGGTGCTACTTTTATGCTGGCGATGGATCGGGAGATACACGGGGTGCAGCGTAGCATCGAGGACTCCACCCGTGCGGTCATGCTGGTATTTGACGGCTATATTCGGCACTGATGGATGCGGCTTTCAGGCGATATTGGGGTGCACAGCCGCTATGGGTTCGCTCTCGACTGAAGGCTAAACCCCTTGGGTAGGAACTAAGTTCGGCAGGCAGAATAAGCGGTATGATGCGCTTGTCACTAAGGATTTGAGGGGTGTCCCCATACCTTGGATGGAACCGAGCAAGGGGGTAGAGTTTTTGCCCCCTTGGGGCGGATGCGGTAGAATTACATCCTATTGGTGGTGTGTCCGAGCGGCCGAAGGTGCATCACTCGAAATGATGTTTGGTGTAACAGCCAACGAGGGTTCAAATCCCTCCACCACCGCATAGCTAAACCCGTTGGGTCTTAAGAATTTTAAGACCCAACGGGTTTTCTGCATGTCACGCTTATGGAACCATAGGCTTAGGTGAGGACGAAGTTTGTGGTCCAGGTGAAATCCCCCGACACACTCTGCCTACTACGGAAATCAGGCTCACCAGCAGGCCTGTACCCTTCCCCGTACCCGTCTAGGGCTAACCCCGAAACAGTGGGCACCTCCAACAGGCGCTGCACCCACAACTTTTCCCGAATATATTGCACAAGTATTTCAGCATCCTGAGTATTGTTCGGATCAGCCCAATACCCATAATCCAACCGAAACGCCACCTGAGAACCCACATACCGGCACGGTTCTATATGCGGTTTAAACCGATACACCACCCCTGCGGTATCGGTCAGCTCAAAGAGCCCGTTCTCATCCCCTAACAGAGTGAAATAACTAGAGTCAATCTGCCAGTAGTGCAGCACCTGCTTACGTCCCCGGTTATTGACCCTCATGAGTTTCTCGGGCAGGATTTCCCGGTACGAGACCCTGCACACCCACAAACCCCACACCACAGAAGGAAAACCCACAATAATAAGTCCTAATTCAACCCATTCACTTGTGGTATATCCAGGCTTATAATCCTGTGAAACAAGAGTCGCGATAGTCATAAGGCCCAAAAGAGAAGCCAAAAAGAGTAACAGCAAAAGCGTTACCCATAAGAGCATTTTAATGAACCACGAGGCTTGTAACCGCACCGACGCCAACACCCGCACCACAGCCCGAGGATCAGAAGTTTCTTCTACCACCTGCTGGGTTTTCTGCTCACGCTCACGCCGGCGCCCTTCAAATACTGCTGAGAGCCAAAACGTCCCCACCACAAAGACTAGGCAGAAGAGACCAAAGATAAGTTCACTGCTCATCAGCAGCTACCGTCCCTGATGTGCCGGTCTGAAGACTAGCCCAGGGAGCCTCGGATTCCCCACGAGCATTTTTAATGGTGCCGCCATAGGTTTTCGCCCCAGCAGTGAACCCAGATTTGATGCTATTCACCCCAACCTTATAAACATCAAGCGAATTAATCCTTGAACCGCTCAAATACCTACCGTGTAATCACAGACTTCGCATACACAAAATCCTCCACCTCAGGAACCACGCGAACATACCCAGCACCAGGCGAAGGACTCCCAACCGGCCTTAGCCCCACATCACGCTGATCCAAATGAGCACTAGCAGGCACCTCCAATAAACGATACACCCACCGAAAATCTGTCACATACGCAGCAAGCGCACACATATCAGACACAGATAACGGATCAGCCCAATACCCATAATCCAGCCGAAACGCAATCTGCGACCCCACATACACACAGTTATACATCCCTGGCACAAACCGCGCCTTATACCCCTGCCGAGTCTGCACCTCAAACACCCCATGCTCCGTATTACGAGGATCAAAATAATACCCAGCAATCGCATGATACGGAAAACTCTTTCGAGCACTACCCAAAGGCTTATGCACGATTTCCGCACGCCGAAAATTCACATAATCATCACGACCGAACCTAATACAAAAAACAGCAACAGGAAACGTTACACAAGCAACCACAAAATAAGGTAAATAATCCTGTATAGGTTTTCCGCCTATCAGGTCTAAAACAGAGGAGCAGACTAAAAATGCAAGCATTACAATCGTTGCCCATCCTGCAATAGGGAATAACAAAGGCCGCCTCTGAACAATATTCGTAAAACTCTCCACAAACTCCTCGACATCCCTAGCAGGAACAGATTCAGGAGTTTCTCCCAAAGTATCAGAGCGCTCGTTCTCATGCGCAGCACTTCCCTCAGCAGACGAGTCTTCTCCTGTCTTGTCGGGTGTTCTTGGCACACGATGCGAGGACGGTGTGGCACCCCAGTCCATGGCATACGTCGAGGTTATTTTTTGATAGTAGTTCTTTTGTTTTTTCTCGCTTCGATACGAGAGGTAACTAAAGATAGCGATGCCGCTAAAGATGAGGGAATAGTAAATGTAGTTTCCCATTGCTGTTATTCTCCAGGCCCCCTATACTCTTTATCCCTATTATTCCTACCAATAACTTATGATTTCGACCTTTAAGTCAGGACTTCCCGTGAGTGAGTACAGCGCCTACACTGCCGGAGGTAGAAATCTAAACATCACCCCTTAAAGGTCAGGTTGGTTGTACTCGACCGGTGCATGTCCGTTCCCGTATATGCATGATTCGGCAACCGCCTCACACGCGAAGCAGCCCGACATGCCGCGCCTAAATGTACTGTTCATGACGAATATCCTTGACTAACCCTTATGTGAAGGTTAGGGTAAATATATCCTATACAGTGTTCTGTGACACTCGCAAACATTAACTATATCTACGTTGATATAACTACAACCACACAAGGAGCAGCGATGCCGCACGTCCGCCCTGAACCTATCGCCCCTGAAAACAGCTGTTCACCACGTTCTTTGGGCGGTAAGCCGGCGCCTATGCCTGACGTGTAAATTGATGATGGGGTATCTGGTAGCCTCAGAAAATGGGTATTATGCTGATCCGAACAAGGTGGAGGATGTAGCAAAGTATGCTAAAGGATTTTAGAAGTGGATCAGATTTTTGGAGTTACTCTTCTTGCTCTTCAGCTTTTATCCTGTGTCTTGATATATAAGAGTGTAAAAAATAAAAATTACACTACTTATAAATTCCCTCGTTGTGGAAGAAGGACATATATCTTTGAAAGATTTACAAAATTTGGGCTAGTGTGTTGCTTTATTTTGAATTCTATAACGGTTCTTTTAATATTATTTGACCCAGAATTTGGTGGTGCATTTGTTATGTTGCCTTTGGGATTTTTGGGCTGGTATTTATGTTTGTTTATGTATTTGGATTGTAAAAATTTTTATTTGCAGACGACACCAGAGGGTATGATGTGGGCTAATTTCCTGGCAATATCTCATCACGCGCCGTATAAAGATATTGTTAAATTTACCTATAACTCACGCGATAGTGGAGATATCGGTATTGATCTTACGTGGCTTGTGGTAAAAACAGCTCGTGGAGGTACTTTACGTTTTGACCCCATACTAACGGATGCCGGTTTGCTGATGGCGCAGCTGGCGTTCCGCCTCCAAAAAGGATACTGGGCACGGAGCGATAGTCCAGAAGACCAGCGGGAAATTCAGGAGTATCTGGAAAGCGACAAAGAGACATGTGAATATCTCTTTCAAATTTCTCGTTGCGTTATTGAACATGTTCCTGAAGAGAAGCCAGAGTGACAGGTCATGGCACTGATAGATTTGTTACGATTCTTTATCCCTATCTCGGCAATTATTGCCGTATTTTGGTGTGTTTCATTCATTGCTCGAATTTCAGAACCTAAACCACTTGTTTCTGGTGCAGATGATAATACAGAATTTAGGCTCCATTGGGTATACAAAATTTCTGTAGTAGTCATTGATATTATTTGTTTAATGGTCGCTGTATTCTTGATATGGGGATCGATAACATCAGGTCCTAGAGCGCTTGTTGCTCCCATGTTTTGGGTTATCATAGCTATTTTCTCTATTATTTTTATATACATTCACAAATCTTTCAGTGATATGTATGTGCGCATAGATCCCCAAGGAATTACCGTGAGAAAATTTTATGGACGTAGGAAGAATATACCATATACAGATATTTCTGAGTACATCTTTAAACCACACAGCGATAAGCTCATCATTAAAGACTTTCGGGGCAGAAAAACTCTTATCCGCCCCTTAAAAACCTCTACGCAGTTATCCCTTTTCCACTTGGCTTTCCGCATGACTGAAGGACGCTGGGCTCAACCGTATAGCACTGATGACCGGCGAAAACTTGAGGAATCTATCGAAACCAATAGTGGAGTACAGTATCTTCTCGACCATCCCCACGGCAAACTGTAGTAACCGGCAAACAGCGCCCGCACTAGTAGGCAGAGTAAACTGAGAGTATGCGTATTAAGATTCTTGATCACCCGCTGGTGGCGCACAAGATTAGTGTGCTCCGCGATAAAAACACTCCCTCACCCACGTTCCGCCAGCTCGTCGATGAACTCGTTACCCTGCTCGCCTATGAGGCTACCCGTGAGATTCGGGTTGAGCAGCGCCCTATCGAAACCCCGGTGGCGCGCACGATGGGAACCGTTATCGCTAACCCGAAGCCTCTGGTTGTGCCGATTCTGCGCGCCGGGCTGGGCATGCTTGAAGGCATGACTCGCCTGGTTCCCACTGCTGAAGTCGGGTTTTTGGGCATGGCTCGTAACGAAGAGACCCTCGATATTGTCACCTACGCCGAGCGTCTGCCCGAAGACCTGACCGGTCGTCAGGTGTACCTTCTCGATCCTATGCTCGCTACCGGTGGCACCTTGATTGAGGCTATTAAATTCCTGCGCGAACGCGGCGCCGAATCCATCACCTGTGTCTGCCTGATTGCCGCCCCCGAAGGTATTGCGGCCCTCGAAAAGGGCGTTGAGGGTCTGCGGAATATCGACCTGTTCCTTGCCGCCAAAGATGAGCGCCTGAACGAAAGGGCGTATATTGTGCCCGGTTTGGGCGATGCGGGCGACCGTCTCTACGGGCTGGCGCAGTAGCGCATCCTTAAGGGTCTGACGATTCCGCGCGGGCGGTCTTAGACGTCGGGTGCCGCAAACATGTGCTTTGGCGATTGATTCTTGAGATTGCACGCGGAGCGTCGGTCCTTCTGGACCCCTCCATGCTGTGATGTGCACCCTTCACCACATGCATCTGCGAATGCGGCGAAAAACACTAGTACTGTACGAGTCGCCGGTATCCTTGGGAGCCTCCGCTCCAGAACGTGGAAATTGCGCCCGGTTCGTATGCGGTCAGAGGCTCTGAGCACGCGGCTTTTTGGGGTATCGGTTCCGAATCTCCATGTATAATATGAGGGAGAAACGGTGCTTGTCAGCGTCGTTTCCCGGCACTGAATCAAAGTTCACGAGGGTGTGAAGCTGCGAGCAGAACGTCGCAGATACCCCAAGTTGCTTGATTTATGAGTCAAATAATAGAAATATTGATAGCAAAGGAAACGCCGCCTTTACCGCGCGGTGTTTGAGCATTCCGCATCATGCAGAATCAAGGGACCCGTACGCAACAAATCTTGAGAGAAGGTTGAACAATGTCAGGTGCAGTACCTGGATACGTCCACATCTCCCAGCGTGGTCGTGCTGCAAAGCGTCAAGTGCCGCAGCAGAACCGCACACAAGGGTCCGCAGCTACTTTGCGCCCGATGACCTTCTCCTCCGGGGATCAGCAGGGCACCCAGAAGGCAGGAGCTCAGGAGAACGAGGCGCGCGGGTTTGTGCTGTATGTGGGGCTCAATGAAGAACTTGCCGCAGCCAACGGCACATCGCTGGTGCGTATTGTGCAGGATTTGCGAACCTATGCACACCATCTGGCACCTGAGGCCGAATCCTATGCCGCCGTTGCTTTGGCTCCCGTTCATGCGGAGGGCAGCGATCTTGAGGTTGTGCGCAATGCGCTTGGCGATCCGACTGCCGTGTTCTACCAGGCGGAGCTGCACAAGCAGGCGCGTGAAGCCGAACAGCCCGCAACTCCCAGTTCTAATGGCGTTCTGATCGATTTGGCACGTCGTGAGGTGTTCCTTGATGGGGAACAGTTGATGCTCACCTTCAAAGAGTTTGAGCTTCTGGCGCATCTGGTTGAGAACTCCACTCGCACCGTGGGGCGCGATGAGCTTTTGGAGTCGCTTTGGAGCGCTGGGGACGAGCATCCCCACGAACGCACTATTGACGTGCATATTCGGCGTTTGCGTTCGAAGTTGGGGCGTCTTTCGGGAACCGTGCGTACCGTGCGCGGTCAGGGGTACCGGTTCTTTGAGCATCCCGAAGTTGTGGTGTGGGCCGCCCCCGAATACTCTATCTAGTCTTTTTACGCTCGAAACCCCGCGTTCTTTCTTAAGAGCGCGGGGTTTTCACATGCCGTTTTTGTGGCGCGTTATCACGCGGCAACCCGGCGTATCGGGGCGCCTACGTTGTACTATGAAGGTATGGTTGAGAACTCACTCCGAGACGTTAAGCGCCTGATTATCATGCGTCATGCCGAAGCCGACTGGGGTATGGATGATTTTGATCGCCCACTGACTAAGCGCGGGCATCGGCAGGCTGCGGCTGCGGGCTCCTGGCTCAAGCAGAAGGGCTATATTCCCGAGCAGCTGATGTCTTCGGCGGCGCTGCGCACCCGGCAGACCACCACCTGGATTTCGGATGCGCTCGGTGAGCAGGCACCTACTCCGCACCTGGACGAGGGTCTGTATGAGGTTCCTGCATCCCGGGTGCTGGCGCGCATTAACGGGGTTTCTGAGAGCGTGCGCACGCTTATGGTGGTGTCGCACCTGCCTGCGGTACAAGATGTGACCTTACAGCTTGCGAGCCCCGATTCTGACTACAATTCCCTGATGGACGCTTCCTATGGCTTTTCGCCTTCGTCCGTAGCGGTCTTTGAGGTGCCGGGGGAGTGGGCGCTTCTTGATGGTGCGGATGCGCGCCTCATCGACTTTATGAGCTTCTAAATCCTATCCGCAGTCGGCACACTGCGCCCTCGCCCTTTCTTGCTGAACCGCAGCTTTTTCGACTGGGAGGGCAAGGTTAGCCAGGCGGAAACAAAGCTGCATCATAAGACAGACTGCAAAAACTTGATGCCCTACGCACCTAGGACGCAGCGAACCCCCGCACCTTTTACGGTTCGGGGGTTCGTTCTTTGGCGGAGACGGGGGGATTTGAACCCCCGGTCGAGTTCAACCCCGACCCTTCATTAGCAGTGAAGTCCATTCGGCCGCTCTGGCACGTCTCCACGGTGCACAAAACGAGTGCATCCCTATAAGAATATCGGGAGTAAGCAGACTGGTCAATTCGGAATTGCCGACCAAACTTCCCCCATGAGCGAAAAACAACGCGCTATAGTTAGAGATGTCGCCACGCCCATTCACGCAGGCTGAAAACGGTTCCCCAGATATTTCCTTACAGCAGGTAGACAGTGGGCAGGTCTAGTTGTCGCTTCTTGTCACCGAAAGGAATAGCTATGTCTGAGTATCCCGCGGGAGAGCAACCGTCTCAGTCGCAAAACCCCCATCAGGGTGAGGACGCCTACGAGAAAACTCGCTCTCTCTCTGACTCTCTGCCCGAATACACTAAGCTTTATCAGAACCAGCAGCAGCCCGCTCCTAGACAGCAAGACTATCAACAAACTGTTCCTCAGCAGTACTATCACCAGTCCGCCCCCCAACAGTATTACCAACAGCCTGCTCCTCAACACTACTATCAGCAGCCGGTATATGTGCAGCCCGTGCCCATGATGACGGTTGTCCCCAAAACCCCGCAGCAGATTGCCGGTGAGCAGGCGGCACAAACCTCTTTAGCGCTGGGCATTGTTGGTTTGGTGCTCGCTCTCTTCTGGGTTACGAGTGTGATTCCACTGGGTTTGGGGATCTGGGGCGCGATTAAAGGTGCTCAGGCTTCACGTGTCGGAGTTCCCGCCGGAGGCGGCCTTGCCACCAGCTGGATTGCCCTGTCGCTGGGGGCGATTGAGACTCTGTTCTTCTTTATTCCGATGGTGGCGTTTGTGATAGCCGCTATAGCCAGTACTCGGTAGCAGCCGTGGAAGCCCCGCAGAATCCCGATGTCGGGAGGACAGCGGGGCTTTATCGTGCATGATCTGGGCGCTTTAGCACGTACACGGTGTTGGTATGGATTTGTTAATACGGCATGTTGGAAAGCGTGTACTTATCTTTAACCCTGTACAGTAAATAAAGCCGATAATGAAATAGATCTTATGTGCAACGATAGGATCGTCTACCCCAAGAAGGATAGTAATGTCCGAAAACTATAACTTCCAGCCTCAGCAGAACCCGCAAGACGGATACCCCCAGCAGGGTTACCAGCAGCCGTACCCGCCGACAATTGATCCTGAAGCAATCAAAGCAGAGAAAAACGCAAAAATCTATTCCATTACTTCCCTTGTTCTAGGTGCTGTCGGTATTGGGATTTTTACCATCGGTTTTGGGATTGTTGCCGTAGTTTCCTGTATTAGGGGTCTTATTGCTAATAAGGGAAAGAATGCTGGCTATACCGCTATGGCGCTTATCGGGGGTATCCTCGGTGTCTTTGATATTGTGCTGTGGTTCCTCTCAAGGTTGGTCTCGTAACCTGCAGATTCTACGCAGAAAACCCCGCGGTACACCTGAGAATTCAGGCGCATCGCGGGGTTTTAGTATGCGGATGGTAAGGGATTTGAACCCTTGAGACGGGGTTACCGCCTACTGGTTTTCAAGACCAGCTCCTTCGGCCGCTCGGACAACCATCCCGGTATTTTCCGCCCTTGAGCGGAAAAGGTACCCGCCGATTATCTCATGTTCTATGCTTTTCTGTAAATCTGAACATTGCGGTATGCCCCGAGAACACATGCTAATCTCGGTGCAGGAAGATACAGATAAGAAGGTTGTTGAGGCTACTATGCGCGCCATTGTCGAGAAAGAACATGGAGATCCAGAGGTTCTAACGCTCTCTGAGGTTCCGATTCCCGCCCCTGCACCCGGGCAAGTTTTGGTGCGGGTGCATGCCGCCGGGCTGAACCGGGCGGATTCCCTGCAGCGGCGCGGGCATTATCCGCCTCCTGCGGGGGCAAGCTCCGTATACGGTCTTGAGATTGCGGGCGTGGTAGAGACTGTGGGCGAGGGCGTTGATCCCGCTCTGGCGGGCGAGCGCGTTATGGCGCTTCTTGCTGGCGGCGGTTACGCCGAGTATGCGGCGGTAGATGTGCGCCATACTCTACCCGTTCCCAAGGGTATGAGCATGGTTGAGGCAGCGTGCATACCGGAGGTTGCCGCGACGGTGTACTCGAATCTGGTGCTTCTGTGCGGGATGAGCCTTGATCCCGCGCAGAATAACCCGGCGGAAGATGAGCAGACTTCGCTCCTGGTGCATGGCGGTACCGGGGGCGTGGGCATGCACGCTATTCAGCTGGCGCGCGCCGCCGGTGTGCGGGTCTTTGCGACGGTCGGTGATGACGAGAAGGCTCAGGTGGTGCGGGCGTTGGGGGCGCATCCGATTAATTACCGCACGGAGTCTTTTCGTCAGGTGATTCAGCGTGAGAGTGCAGGTCACGGCGTGAATTATATTCTTGATGTGGTGGGCGCGAAATACCTGGAAGATAATCTGCGGTCTTTAGCCGATGGTGGGCATCTGGCGACGATTGCCGTGCAGGGCGGCCGCCGCGCGGAACTTGATCTGGGTCTTATGCTAACGAAGCGCCTATCGGTGCACGGTACATCTTTGCGGTCACGGTCTGCGGATGAGAAGGCAAAAATTATGGCAGGGGTACATGAGAACGTGTTACCGTTGCTTGAGCGCGGCGTTCTTTCGGCGAATCTTGACCGTGAATTTCCGTGGTGGCAGGCGTCGCAGGCCCATGAGTACTTTGATACTGGTCAGCATCGCGGCAAGGTTGTTTTGCGTGTGATGTAAGTCGTGTTGTGCTGGTTTGGCTGGGCTAAATGCGTGAATTTTTCGAGAGCTTAATCCCACATCAACATTTTTTGTACGACATCCTGTCACCAAAATAAGATTTAGGGTACCCTAAGTATATAGAGCTTTCTAGACGCACGACCGGCTGAGCATGAGGAGGGGCTATGGGACTCAAAGATTTCCTACAATCACGGCGTGATGACGCGGAACTTGGGCGTGGTCTCTGGCGTCGTGCGCACGATCGGTTTATTCGCGGTATTGATCGTTTCCATCAGGTTCTTGAACGCCTTGCCGATACCGAGATGATCGAACTTATCGTGCCGGATGCGAATACTCTTGCCGATCTTATTCCGCGGGTTCGTACCGTCGCGATGGAGGCGCAGCGTATTGCCCCCAGTGATGGCATGGATATTCCTGCCTCCCCTGAGGGCACGTTCTCGGATCTGCATCGGGCGCTTTCGAAAGCTGGCAATGCGGTAGCCCTCTGCGCTGAGGCTCTGGCGATGGCGCGGTGCTTTGGCGAGTGCAGTGTGCAGTGCCATCGTAAGATCACGGTGGAGCGCCGCGTGCAGAGTGTGGTTGAGCATGTCGAGAATGCGGAACGCCTGATCGCCCGTGCACGTGATGAAAAAGCTGCGCAGGCGCGTAACGAAAACCCGGCTCTGCAGACAACCTCGGTTTAACGTCATAAACGTGAAACTAGCGGCGATGTGCGAATAGTTGTGTAGTCGCGGGCTCCGTATAATTTCCCCGATAATTTCGGGGGTTTAGTTTCTTTTGAGGGATTCACGTCGCGAACTATCCAACATAAAACCATATAAATCCGCGTAAAACCCCACACGACATGAGGTAACTAGAACCTTAACTAAGGTTGAGCTTAGTATAACCATCATGGACCAGACGCCTACACTAAAAGCTCGGACACCAGCACATCAGGGAAAAGACCAACCAATGCTCGAATTCCATCGCAATGAACGTGCGCGCCAGCTACGCCCTAGTCTCTCTCGCTCCTGGCTTCTTGTACGCCCTAATTCCGCCGAAAAAGACTTTGAAGAAGCGTTCGCTAGTGAAGCAGACTCCATTATTCTAGACCTCGAAGACGGGTGCCCCGAAGACGAAAAAGACGAAGCCCGCAGTCGAGTCGTCAAAATGCTCAACTCAGGTGTGGTCGCATGGGTGCGCATCAACGCTATCACCACCGAGCACTGGTGGAAAGACGTTAAAGCCCTCAAAAACACCAAAGGTCTGCGCGGCGTTATGCTCGCCACCGCAGAACACGCGACCGATATTGACCGCACCGCCTCCGAACTGCCCGCCGGAACGCCCATCATCGCGCTTATCGAATCGGCTCTCGGGGTGCACAACGCCGTCGAAATTGCCAGCGCTATCGGAACCTTCCGCATCGCCTTCGGGGCAGGCGATTATCGCCGCGATACCGGCTCCAGCGACACCCCGATGGCGCTCGCCTATGTGCGCTCGCAGCTCGTGATCGCTTCAACTTTGGGCGGTATTCCCGGCCCTATTGATGGACCATCCGTGGGTAAGTACAAGGCGGCGCTCACCGAGGCCTGCACCTACGCCACGGCCCACGGCATGACCGGAAAACTCACTCTTGACTCCGATCAGGCAGATACCATTAACCAGGCATTCTCGCCGAGTGACCACGAAATCGCCGAGGCGCACAAAATGCTTGATGTTCCCATCGACGGGCCGCACGACGGTTCATATCTGCCGCGTTACCTGCGTGCCAAGAAGGTTAAAGAACTCGCCAAAGTCTACGGGCTGTGGGGAAAGACCGAAAGCGACGCCCAGCGCGCCAACGTCTAAAGTCTTGGTATATAAACGTGAGCCGCGCATCCTGCTTTTGATCAGGATGCGCGGCTCACGTGTTCTCTATACGGTACGGCTTCGTCGTGAGCAGCTAGTTGTACGGAGTCCTGCCGCCGGTAAAGGCATAGGCGCAAATATAGGAGGTCACAACCCCCAGCACGATGGGAACGGCAATAATGGTATCTTCACCGAAAATCCATCGATAAAAGAACCACAGCGCACAACACGGTATCAGCAGAAGCACGAATACCAACCCAAAACGCTGGGTCTGTTTTTTATGACGCATGATGCCCCTCTCGAAGTGCAAACAAAACGGTAAAACTCTTTCCCTTATTGTACGGGTTTTCAAGGGTAATCGGGTTTATAGGATATATATTGTGTGTCTATCCTGGATATTCTCGCCCTACCAAGAGCAGGTGGCTATTTGATGGATGGACCAGTTGAGGTGCTCTAGCAAGAAAGTTTAGGAATCAGAAACCGAGGATAACCCTTAATAAAAGAGGGGTACTAGCGCCAGCCTCGGACACACAATATGTCCTATACCTATAAACCACGCAAGCTTTCAAAGTCCTCAGCCGTACGTTAAGACCCGGCTTCTCCCTGCAACAACTGATTACTCCTCATCATCTCACCAACAATCCGCCTGGTAACCAAAGCGGAGCTGGCTCGATTCACCCACACGCCTCAGTGTATCTTTTGACGGCAGACCCATACTTTTTGATGCGGGAGGCTCTAGCTTTTGACGGCAACCGGCTACGAAGGTGCCTCGCCCGGCTGTTAGAGCTAGTGGAAGCACGCTTGACGTCTCATAATCCGCTCTCAGACCGTCTGGTGTCAACCACTCCACCCCTGCAAAACCGCCCCAGAACAGGTAAAACGCCGCCCGAACACCTCCCAGCAAAGTTGGGGTTCGTGCTGAGTGGTTTCCTGATCAGCGGGAGTCAATATCGGTGGTCGAGACGTGGACGACCTCATAGGAGGTGGTTTTCGGTTGTGCGTGGTCGGGGTTGGCACTGCTGAGTTCAACCTGGATGAGTTTCCAGGTTGTGACGTCGACTGCGACCAGGCGGCAGAGCGTGTTAGCGCTCTGTCCGTTAAGGAAGTCCGCAGTCAGGGGCTCTATGATTTCAGACGGTGCGGCGAACTCGGGCAGAGTGACAGTTTGGATATTGAGGCTGCGTGCTTGGGTGAGAGGTGTAGTTCCTTTGATGAGTTTGTGGACTGTCCAATCTTGGATGGGGTGACGGCCGAAATCGCGCACAATTGATGAGTACCCAGGCTCTCCCCAGCAGAAAGATCGCATTCCCTCTGTGTCGTTCCAGACGTAAAACGGTGCGTAGCAGTTTTCCACGGCTCCTTTGGCTTTCTCCTGGATAAGGTACGCCTTGAATTCCAGGCCCGGATATCCATCCATCAAGTGCCCAGTGCGACGGACGCGGTCCCTGATGATCTCCATGTCGTAGTCCGTTGGAAGCTGGACACGGTACTGCATTGAATACATACGTCTTTCCCCATTTCTTCTTAGTCCATGCGGTCACTCACTCAGAATGATCCGACACCTCGGTAGTCAGAGGTACTGTGGCCTTGCGTAGGAGCGCAGCAGCCCCTTCAACCGCCGCATCAAAGGCATCCGTATCTCGTGTGGCACGTGCTAGCACATAGCCTCCTTGTACTGTTGCTACCACCAGTGAAGCCAGATTGCGGGCATCAATGTCTGCTGCAAACTCGCCTTGGTCTCTGCCTCGCTCAAAGAGTACTGTGAGAGCTTCGAGCAGCCACACAAACGTGCGTTTGACAGGTTCGATGAGTTCTGGGGTGTTCAAGACATCGGCATCGAATGTCATTCTTCCCATGCGGCACCCCTTCAGAACATCGCGCTGTCGACGCAGATAAGCTGTTGCTATTTCGTAAGCACTACCATCTGTCGCAAGCAGCTTTTCTGCGTCTTGACGCATGGATTGGGCGCTGCATTCTAGAGCTACCACGGCCAGTTCCTGCTTATTAGTGAAGTGGTGGTACATACTGCCCTGACCAGCACCTGATCGGCGCATAATATCTTTCGGGCTGGTCGCCGAATACCCCTGTTCCCACAGGAGATCCTGGGTTGCCTCCACAAGTCGAGTCCTGCTGTCCATAACCATAACTGTACATACTAGTAGTTACAATTTGCAAGCTTAGCGCCTTCACATTGGATTCCAGCTCACATATAGGTCTCAGCCAAACACCGTAAACCTTTTGATATGGGGTTGTCCCATTTGGTGGCAACCGGCGACGAAACCTCCCCTGACCCGATTGCCGTAGCTCGCGAAGGCACTCTCTGGGGCTCATGGACGCTCGTAGGTCGGACCGCTGCCGACCGAGTCGAGCCTCGCAAAAAACCGCGTCAGAACAGCAAAAACGCCACCCTGGACACCTCCCGGCTGGAGCGGGATTTCTTGTATCCAGAGTGACGTGCGAATGGAGCCCCCTGTGGGATTCGAACCCACGACCTTTTCTTTACGAGGGAAATGCTCTACCCCTGAGCTAAGGAGGCGCACGATATACGACCTATATGGCGCGTATACCATCGCCAATATTAGCAGAGATTACAGGGTAGGGCGAATATGACCCATAACTCGAAAGGGGTGCGTTCCCCCGCAAGATATGGGAGGATAAAAAGCAAGTCTATTATCTTTACGGTAAAGGAACCCTCATGACATCTATGCTCAATCGCCGTACCGCGCTTTCGCTCGGGGTACCCGCTCTCGCAGTCGTATTCTCCGCATGCGCTAATGCCACCTCAAATTCCGGGTCGAGTGCATCCGCAAGCGGTAGCTCAAGCTCTAACGCCAGCTCAAGCGGCTCAGCAAGCAGCGCTCCCTCGGGCGATGCTTCCGGCAGCGCTAGCGCCGGGGGAGAGGCAAGCGCATCCGGTTCGGCTTCGGCCTCGGGTGACTCCGCCAAAATGACCGCCACCAAAGTTGGCGAGCGTGACGAAGTTGGATACCACCTCAACACCCCCAAGCAGGGTGCGCCCACCGTGACCCTGTACACCGACTACCAGTGCCCCTACTGCGCCAAGGCCGAACCCACCTATGAGAAGGTTGCCAAGGACCTTGAGGGCACCATGAATGTGACCGTGCGCAATATGCCGCTGTCCCAAATTCACAAGAATGCTATTGCCGCCGCACAGGCCGTGCAGGCGGCAGAGCTTCAGGGTAAGCACCTGGAGATGGCGAATAAGCTTTTTGAAACTCAGGACAGCTGGAAGGATATTACCGAGCAGACCGAGTTTGCGGGAGTTCTCCTCAGCTATGCTCAGGAACTTGGGTTGGATGAGGAGAAATTCAAGACT
This sequence comes from Rothia sp. HMSC064D08, assembly GCF_001809525.1. Classification (NCBI taxonomy): domain Bacteria; kingdom Bacillati; phylum Actinomycetota; class Actinomycetes; order Micrococcales; family Micrococcaceae; genus Rothia; species Rothia sp. HMSC064D08. The sequence continues at coordinate 277,832 of NZ_KV797895.1, forward strand.
GACCTGGTCGATCCAAAAACCATCGACTTGATCAAGGGCGATTTTGAGTACGGCCAAAAGATCGGCGTGAAGGGCACCCCCCAATTCGCGGTGAACGATAAGCCTCTTGAGAATGTGGATTCTTCGACCTCCGCCGAGGATATGGCCAAAGAATTCAAGAAAGCCGCAGGGCTGAACTAGTCTTTCGTGATGGATGAAAGACAGCGAGAGCGTGCCGCGCTGGGCGTTCACCTGAGTGTGAGCGGCCAGCGCGCCCGCATTCTTGAGGACGGATTCAGCGAGCACGGCTATGTGCTTGAGATCGGCGGTGCCGAACAATCCCATGTTGATGCTGCTGATGCGACCGTCGTGTTTTACGAGTATCTGCGACGCATCGCCAATGTGCTGGATGTACTTGCCCCTTCGCGCGAACCCGTGACGGCTCTTCACTTGGGGGCCGGGGCCCTCACGCTTGCCCGCTATGTGCAGGCCACGCGCCCGGGGTCTTCGCAAGTGGCCGTCGATTATGAGCCACAGCTGATGGGGTTTGTGACCGAGATACTGCCGTTACCCGCAGGTACTCGGTGCGAGTTCGTGGTTTCGGATGCGCGCGCCGTGCTCCCCGAGATTCCCACGCTTTTCGGCGCTCATGCCGCATCCGACGACGGCGTTTTTCGCGGGATCGACGCCATTATTCTTGATATTTTTACGGGCATGGATGCGCCCGAACACCTTGCCAACGCCGACTACTACGCCGAGCTGCGTGAGCTCCTGAGCGCCCGCGGGGTACTCGCCGTGAACGTTGGCGATGATGCCGGGCTGCCCTTCTTCCAAGGGCAGGCGCGCGCTCTATTAGACACGTTCGAGCATGTGTGGTGCCTGTGCGATTCTTCCATGCTGAGCGGTGAACACGAGGGGAACCTGGTGCTGATCGCAACCGCACGCGAACTCGACGAAGACACCGCCGATGCGCTGTTCGCGCGGGGACCGCATCCGGCGGAGGTGCTGAGTACCGAAGAACTGCGGGATTTTCTGGGGTACCTGGCCGAGCAATAACCGCCCACGCCGTCCGCCGCAGAACCGACCCTGCACGCAGCGTAGTATCCCGTAGTCTATTCCGGCAGCGGCAGGGGAGAGGTTTGCTCGGGAGGCTCGTTCCTCCGGTAAGAATCAGAAGTTTCGTCCGCAGGCGCCGAGCCCCCGGTCGTTTGGGTAATTCCGATACTTGCCGTGATCAGCAGGATGATCGCAACCCAGCGCATCAGGCCGGTTTCCTGGCCCAACAGCGCCCACCCCGCGAGCGCCGCAATCGCCGGTTCCAGGCTGAGAAGCACACTGAAGACCTGTTCGGGAAGGTGCCGCAGGGCTGCCAACTCGCTGCTGTACGGCACGACCGATGCCAGCAGGGAGGTTCCGATCATGAAGAGCACCAGTTGGGTATCGTGCGTAACGCTCCAGAGCGCTACGGGGCCGGGGAAAAGTAGGGCTCCGGGGACCACACAGATGGCACCCACGGCCATTGCTACGGCGAGTCCGCTTGCGCCGGGCACGAGTTCGCCGACCGAGGCGCTTGAGCGAATGTAGAGTGCCCAGAATGCGCCCGCAATCAGGGCGTATAGTACGCCCAGCAAGTCTGTTTCCTGCCCGTGTACCGCTTCGAAACCAAGTACCGCCATGCCTGCCGCCGCGCAGAATACCCACACTAGGTCGCGTTTACGCCGCGTGAGGATAGAAGCCAGCACGAGCGGACCGGTAAACTCGACCGCCACCGCCAGCCCGAGCGGGATGCGCGCCAGCGCATTGTAGAAGAAGCCGTTCATGAGCCCAAGCGTGACACCAAAAATGAGCATGGCACGCCACTGGCGGGAAGACCAGCCTAAGAACCCGCCGGATGTTTTCGCAGGTATTGCCATATATGCGGTTTGTGCACCTGCCCGATGCGCCCGCCAGCGCCCGGCAATCCAGACCGCCGCACCCACCGTGATCGCGGCGAGAAGCAGGCGCAGAACTGTGACGAGCCACGGACCAAAAAGCGGGAAAAGGTGCACCGCGAAAGCCGCGCCGAATTGCAGAGAAAGGCACGAGATGATCACAAAAATAATGCCGACGGTGGGGCGCTTGCGGTGACTATGAGGGCTTAGGCTGGTCAAGAAACCTCCTAGGGATCACATCGACAACAGGCGGCGGTACCACGTGAGACTAATGGTATCGCCGCCTGCGTACTGTTGTAACCTAGGACATACCCCAAATTTGAAATATGTCCTATTTTTGGGAAGCCCCTTCTGACGGAGTTTCTTTAGCCTGCCGATCGAGCTTGATCTGCTCGGTGGTGGGCAGGGTAATCACCCCGGTCTTCTGCACAATATCGGCACCGATGCTGTCAACCGCGCCGGGCAGGAAGTGCGTAATTGTCTCCGCTGTACCTTCCTCAAGGGCTTGGCGTTCCACCCGAGCGTGCGATATCGTAATCCCGATACTCGCCGTAATCAGCAGCGCAATTGCAACCCAACGCACCGCATCAGTGGGTTCTTGCAGAATAATAACGCCCACCAGCGCCGCCGCCGCAGGTTCCAGCGAAAGCACCACACTGTATACATTCGAGGGGAGCATGCGAAGCGCCGAAATCTCGCCCAGTGCGGGAAGCGCAGAGGCCAGAAGCCCCATCGCAAAACCAAGCGCCAGTAAGGCAGGGTCGGTGATGACTTTCCCTAAATGATTGCCCGTGATGAAGAAAGGGAATGGGATAACTAAGAGTGTGGAGACAAGATTGCCCATCACCATACCGCCCATCCCCGGAATTGTGGCGCCCACACGCTCCGTCGCTAGGATATAGGCGGCACGAGAAACGGCGGTGAGAATAGCGAAAAATATACCTATCAGTGCGAAATCTTCGGGCTTTGACTGCGACTCTGCCGTCAAAATAGCCATACCGGTAAAGGAAAGGAGAATCCATATCAGGTCGAGTTTTCTTCGTGAAAGAACCGTTGCCAACACGAGCGGACCCATAAACTCGATAGCCACCGCGATCGCCAGCGGAACCTGCTGAATTGCCACATAGAAGAAAGCGTTTGCGCCGAAAAGCGCAACCCCCAAGACGATCACGGCAAGCCACTGCGGGCGCGTCCATTGACGAACTTGCGGGCGGAAAAAGAGATACAGCAGAAGCGACGAGGTGATCATGCGCAGAGCCACCACGCCCCACGCGCCCAGATCGCCCATCATCGTCTTAGCGAGCGCAGAACCGAACTGTGCCGAAATAATGGCGCCGATAGCATACGCCATACCGAGGCCCTGAGCCGCCAGTGGCGAGCGCGCCGAAGCAGGAGCAGACATATAGGTTCCTTACTGTGTGAAGGCCGGTGTTAGTGCCATTGCTAAACACCGCAGAAGACGCGTCGGAGCGCCTGAATGAACGAGTGTGTTGTGTAACCTAGCTCAATTCTAAGCCCTCGGGGCGAAAAGCCGAACTGAAACGTCATACCGTGAAATTTACTCCATCATGAAATCTATCGAAGGCAAGCGGCGGAAAGAGCCATGCCACTTTGAGATACCAGGTCTGGACTTGGGGCGTATATACCGTACCGATGGGTTAGCGGGCAAGATTTATGTCATGTGTAGTGTGCACAGGTAGAGCCGGGGAAAGTAGTTCTTGACGCACTAAAATTCCAGGCCAGGGGCGTGTCATGAACGCGGCGGAATACTCGCTGGGCGGAATAAGCACCGTTTCTGCAGGATGCGGTACCTACTTTGAGTCAAAACGTGCTTTACTGACATTATGCTAGACCCGAAAAAGTCACTTTTTGACGATAACGGCAATCCCCGCCCGGCACTCACCAAAACGCTTGATACCGTTCTGCGCGTTCAGCGCCCCCTAGCGCTGTCGATGGTGAAAAGTTTGCGGGCGGCGCATCCGGATGAAACCCCCGAAAAGATTCTGCGGCGCCTTGAACGCAACTATCTGCGTGACGTGACCGCGATCGGCGGGGTGACGGGCGCATCTGCCTTCGTGCCCGGAATCGGAACCGTGACCTCGATGAGCCTTTCGGCGCTCGCGGTTGGCGGGTACCTGGAAAGGACCGCACTGTTCGCGCAGGCGGTGGCTGAGCTACACGGCGTGCACGTGGAGAACCCCGAGGTCGCACGTTCGATGGTGATGGCGATTATGCTCGGCGAAGAAGGCTCGCAGCTGATGAATACCGTGCTGCTGCAGACCGGGAAGGCGAGCGGCGTTTCCAATCGGTGGGGCATGCTGCTGGGCAGTAAGTCAGCGAGCAAGACTTTCAGCGTGGAACGCACGATTCGCAATATGTTTATCAAGCGTTTCTTGACCCGCCAGAGCGGAGCCCTGCTGGGGCGTGCCCTGCCGTTCGGTGTGGGCGCGGTGGTCGGCGGCGGCGCAAACTTGGCGCTGGGGCGTGACGTGGTTAAGAGCGCCCGTAATGCGTTTGGTGATGCTCCCGCGTTTTTCCCGGCTGAGCTGATGCTTACCCCGCGCGCCCCCAAGTTCACGTCTGATGAGCAGAAAAACTCTCACGGACCCAAGGTTACGCGAGCACTGACCGGCAAGTTCAAGCGCACTAAGACCGATACGAAGAATCATGATGCGCACGCTCACGGGCTGCAAAATCCTGGCGCGCAGCATCGCAAGACGATGGAGAACTAGAAGAAACTAACCCCTTGCCCCTGCTCGCCGGTATTTCGCGGGTAAGAGCGCCCGTTTTGATGCGGTTTTCACGAGACATACACGGGAGAGTGTTAGATTAGCGGGGTGCTAATCTAACAGTTTTCTGTCAAAGTGCGAAAAGTTGTTAGATTAGAGCCTCCTTAATCTAACAACTTTTTGTGTTGATGAGAAAACCTGGCGAATAAATGGGTGTTCTATAGCCCCTTTCGGAACCATAAAAAGGCTCTTTGTCCACATAAAGCATTGGAAAAACCGCTTTATGTGAACAAAGAGCCTTATTTAGAACGTAGAGAGCGGGCGAAAGGAGCCGTAGGAGTTTTAGCCCTGCGCATCCTTCGCGTGATCCACCAGCTGCGCGGCGATGCCGTTGTACGTATGCGGGGTCAAGTTTGACAGCCGCTCCTGCGCCTCGGCAGACAGGCCCAGGGTGCCCACAAATTCTTTGAGGCGAACCGCGTCCACCCGATGACCGCGCGTAAGCTCCTTCAAACGCTCATAGGGGTTCTCCATGCCGGGGGTGCCCGCGATTGCCTCCGCGCGCATAACCATCTGAATGGCTTCCGCCAGAACCTCCCAATTGGACTCCAGATCGGCGGCAATAACGTCGGCGGCAATATCGAGGCGCTGCAGACCCTTAATCACATTGGAAATCGCCAGCACCGAATGCCCAAACGCCACGCCAATATTGCGCTGCGCCGAAGAATCGGTCAAATCACGCTGCCAACGCGAAGTCACCAGCGTGGATGCCAGCGAATCGAAGATCGCGTTTGAGAGCTCAAGATTAGCTTCCGCATTCTCGAAGCGGATCGGGTTCACTTTATGCGGCATCGTCGACGAGCCCGTTGCACCAGCCACCGGAATCTGGCGGAAGAAACCAATCGAAATATAACTCCACACGTCGGTGCACAGATTATGCAGCACGCGGTTGAAATGCGCCACATCAGAGTACAGTTCCGCCTGCCAGTCATGCGATTCGATCTGCGTGGTTAGCGGGTTCCAGCTAAGGCCCAGATGCTCCACGAAACCCCGCGAAATAGCCTGCCAGTCAGCCCCCGGAACCGAGGCGTAATGCGCCGCATAGGTGCCCGTCGCGCCGTTAATCTTGCCCAAAAATTCGGTGGCGGCAACATGGGAAATCTGGCGCTTCAAACGGTACGCCAGCACAGCCATTTCCTTGCCCAACGTGGTGGGGGTTGCGGGTTGGCCGTGCGTGCGTGAGAGCATCGGAACATCTCTGCCGGTCTCGGCGAGATCCAGCAAAACCTGCACCAGATCGCGGGCGGCGGGAAGCCATACGTTCTCGACCGCGTCCTTAATACCCAGGGCATAGGAGAGGTTATTAATGTCTTCGGAGGTGCACCCAAAATGCACGAGCGGTACCAGATGTCCCAGCCCCAGCGCTTCGAGGCGGCGACCGATATAGTACTCGACGGCTTTCACATCGTGAACAGTGACCGCCTCAATCTCGGCGAGTTCGGTGACGGAGTCGGTGTTGAACTCGGTCACGATAGCGCGCAAACCGGACTTCTGCTCATCGGTGAGCGGCGTGAGCCCGGGAAGAACGGCATGCTCGCACAGGTATATGAACCATTCGACTTCTACGTGGATGCGGTCGCGGTTCAGCGCGGCTTCGGAGAGATAGTTCGTTAAAGGCGCGGTCACAGGGGCGTAACGCCCATCGAGAGGGCCGAGCGCGAGATTACTGGTGCCCAGGTCAATTCTTCCCGAGGGCAGGAGCGTGTTTTCAGGGTGAGACATACCTCTATCTTCGCATGTTTTGGCGTAAAAGGTCAGATTGGGTGTCTTCTGCGGCGGATGACGTGCCGTGTCTGTCTTGAGCACAGCGTCTCAGGAATTTTGGGTGTCTTTCTGTGATCTGCTAAGGCGTTATTTATGGGATGCGCGGTCTGCCACGCCTGTGCGGGTCTGCGTCATATTCGGTCACGTGAGGGTGCGAACCCGACAAAATCGGGAGAAACAGTCTGTGGATAACGAGGAAAAGTGTCCCGCCACGGCAGGTTATCCACAGGGCAACGAGAGAGCGGGTATTAACCGGAGCCGAGCCTTCTAGGGTGAAGGTAAACAGGTACAGCAGCCACAGCATCGGTCACGCGCAACGGGCACTCAGGCGTACCCGTGCGGCCGCATACCGGGAGCTGCCCGCCGTGACCTAAGAGCTAACGAGGAAGATATGACAGCCATCGCACCCGCACCAACGCCCCAGCCGCATACCGGCGATATTCCCCCGGGAGCGCATCCGCCCACGTCCGCAGATATTCTGCGTGCCGCCGGTGACATGGGGATCGGTACCAGCGCCGCAACCAGTTTTGCGGCGTCTTTGCAAGGGTTAGCGGGGCAGGCGCGCAGTAAGAGCCAGGAACTCGCCGCCAGCTTAGAACAGCATGCTGCGAGCATTCAGACGATGCTTCACAAAGCCCACGGTATGCGTGCCGAACACTGGAAATCCTCGGCTGGGAGAGCCTATCGAAACGCATTAGACCAGCACGAAAAAAGCCTGACCGAAACTCACCAGCAGGTACGGAATGCCGCCGAGGATGCGCGCCGCGCTGGCGAAGAAGTTGCCGCAGCCTTGGAGTCCCAAGCAAACACTATTTTGGGTGCCGCCGCCGGATTAGACGGGATGCTCAAAGGCCTGCTGAATACCACCGCCGATGCCCTCGACAACCTGAACCCCGCAGACATCATCAAATCCTCCGGCGCGCTGAACGCTCAGCATGCCTTGGATCAGTTACTCAATTATTCGCAGGTTCCCACCGGGCTCTTGCAGAGTTCGGGCATTCACTAATCGCTAGACAATAGGGAAGGACTCACGATGAACACTCCGGGACAACAGATAGCAGCCGGTGGGGACGATAAAACCATTAGCGTTCTGCTGGAAGAGCTGCCGCAGCTCGCACAGAATGTACACCAGCTAGGCGGCGATTGCGGGTCATTACCCCTGCCGCTGGGCGGTATCGCGGCGCAGCTCATGCTTTTTCTCGGCACCAACGAGCACGGGCGGCAAGCCTCGGTCATGACCACCTCTGCCGCGGCGACGTTGGGGGAGCGGGCCGTTAAGCTGGAGGCAACCGCCAGTGCAATAGATACCTGCTCGAAGGGCTACCATCAGGCAGAAGAAGCCGCGAAGGGACTGTTCAGCCGCATCGGGCTCACTCAGGGTGGGAAGATGCCTAACGGTATGTCGCAGGAAGAGTGGATGCGCAACGCGATCATGCATCCGCAAGGCGCCTTCAACGACATGTGGTCCTGGGAAAAGTACGAGCTTGGATATAGTGCCGCAGAGAGTATTTTCGGGTGGGGTATGCGTAGCGGCAACCCCTATATTATGGGCTTTTCCGCACTGACGGCGATTACCCTTTTCGGGGCGACCGCCTACCAGGATATGCGTGCTAACCCAGAGATGGCGCGCAGGCGTATAGCGCGAAGACTCGAAAAAATGGGTATTCCCCGTGAGATAGCCGAACGAATTGTGAATGGAAAAATGCCGTGGCTCGGGAAGAAAGAACAGGACAACAAGAACCGAGGTGAACTCAAGAACTGGCATCGTGATAAGGCAGAACCGACGGATAAAATGCCCCGCACCCGCGCCGAGATCGCCCAGAATATGGAGCGCGTGAGCAAGGGAGACCTCTCGAAAAAATACGAAGGCGAAGATAAAGACGGGAAGGGTTACTCGGGGATTGAGGTACAGGTATACCGAGACCCCCAAACCGGCCGCAAAATCGTATATGCCTATATCCCAGGGACGGACTTTTCCAATAAACCTGGCGAACCCGACGGTATCCAAGGCACCTTGCAGATAGGCGCCGATACCCCGAACGCCTCTATCCAAGACAGCCATATCATGATGCGCGCCCTAGACCGTGCGCTGAGAGATCAAGGCGTAACCTCAGCCGATGATGTGATTCTTGTGGGACATTCTCAAGGCGCAGCTATCGCCTATAACGCCGCCAATAACAACGAGTTTGCCTCACGCTACCACGTGAGCGATGTGTACACTTTTGGCGGCCCCGTACAAGCTTTACCAGACCGAGGAAATAAGACCTTCCGCGTGCATCAAACCAAAGACAAAGGCGATCCTATACCCGCAATCATTAGCGGCCAGACGTGGAAGGAACGCCCAGGTGACTCGACCGTGATTACTGACCGTAGAAGTTTTCGCCAGGGCGGAGATCCTAAACCACATGAAATGACTCACGATATGAGGTTTTATCGTGAATCATTAGAACGGGATGCTAACGCGCAGAAACCTATGGCTGTTACGCCTCAAGGTAAATACACCTACGAAGGCGGAAATGTCTATAACGCTACCTCTGAGGGAGGACCTTCGTTATGGGAGAGCGGAGCCGCAACATTATCAAATGAGCGTGGTGTAAATCCTCAAGTAGCTGGAAATATGGGGATTGACTTGGCTCAAGATAAGGCACGGTCATGGACACCCGATTTTTTGAAACCCAGTATGGATGCGCTTGATCCACGAAAGCCCGTGGATTACACGGACCCGAAGATTTCGGGACTGCCCGCACCGGTGCAGAATCCCGGCACCGCAGATACCCAACACTCACCTGCAGCATGGCATGTGCCCGAGTCACTGGAGAACATATCGGGGCCAAAACCCATGCCGTACAGCTATCACGGGGCAGGGATCATACCTTCCGGGGCAGGCTCTCACGCCGAACCGTATTATGCGCCGCGCCTGCTGGATGACCTGAACCTGCCCAAGCTCGATATACCCCACAGCACGGACGAAGGCGAAAACCTGTTGCCGAACCTTGACCTGAAAACACAGGAAGGGTACCTGCCGCCGCTGGGGGAGCACCTGATGAACAACCCCGCCGAGGCACCACACCTGCACATACCGCAGAATCAGCTGCAGCCCGATGGTGAGACCGTAACCCCCGCCGATACCGGCAGCCGTATGCCCACCATCACCCCAGACCCCGAGATGCGCACCTCACACGACCCCAGGCTCCTGGGCGCACCGGCGTAAACACAACCGCGCCCGATCGGCAGAAACCCGCGTGACCTAGCGTGAAAATCCGGGGCGGGGAGGTTGGCGAGCACTATACTGTGGATATGAGTGAATCACACCAACCGCAGACATCACCGATTCCCCCGCGCCATATTTTTGCGAACCTTCCGGCCTATGTAGCAGGAAAACCCGCGCCGCAGGTTGCCGGACTAACCCAGTACAAACTATCTTCCAACGAGAACCCTCTCGGACCCGTACCCAAGGTCGCCGAAATTCTCAGCACCTTCGATGCGGTACACCGTTACCCAGACCCGCTCTCAACGAAGCTGCGTGAAGCGCTCGCCAAGCGGTTCAACCTGGATGCCGAGAATATCGTGACCGGCGCCGGAAGCCTGGGCGCACTCAACCAGATTCTCAAAGCGTTTGCCGGAGTCGATGCCGACGGCGTGCAGGACGAAGTCATATACGCCTGGCGTTCCTTTGAGGCATACCCCATTCTGGTGGGGCTGCTGGGCGCAAAAAGCGTGCAGATTCCGAACCTGCCCAACGGTGCCCACGATTTGCGGGGAATGATCGATGCGATCACCGACCGCACTCGCGTGATCCTGGTGTGCACTCCTAACAACCCCACCGGGCCCGCCGTCACCGAAAAACAAATCCGCGAGTTCTTAGCGCAGGTGCCGCCTCATATTGTGGTGGTGCTCGACGAAGCATATTTCGAGTTCTGCACGGTATCACCCGTACCCGATGGGGAAGATGCGCCGCTGGACGGTCTGCGCCTGTACCGTGAATACCCGAACGTGATCGTGCTCAGAACCTTCTCGAAAGCACAGGGACTTGCGGGGCTTCGCGTGGGGTACTCGGTATCGCATCCGCAGCTGACCCAGTATTTGCGGGTGAGCGCCACAACCTTCGCCGTCACCGCCGTGGCAGAGGCTGCCGCCGTCGCCTCCATAGAACATGAAGATCAGGTGATGGAACGTGTGCAACACCTGGTGGCTGAGCGTGAGCGTGTGGTCGCCCGGCTGCACGAGCTGGGGTACAACATTCCGCAAACCTACGCCAACTTCGTGTGGCTTCCTCTGGGAGAACACACTGCGGAATTTACCGAACTGGCGCGCGCTAACGCTCTGGCGGTGCGCGCTTTCGATTCCGAGGGCGTGCGGGTGAGCATCGGTGAAGACGAGGCAAATGATCGCTTCATCAGCATCTGCGAGCAGTTCCCGCACAGAGTCTAAACTCCCTCAACTCCGCGGGGTTGAGCTATGTCGCCGAGGGATCGGGAAGGGACCGTGTGGGCTCTCGGCGACAACACTTAGAATGCTCTTCGCTCATGTAAGTATTCCGCGAACCAACATGCACACGGGACGGTGCATTACGCCAGAAGGAAAGCATAGAAAACCGCACAATAAACCTTCACTTCGTTCTTAAGCGAGTAAAATAAGAGGAAATATGCCCAAGCCTTCCGACCCGCGCGCCGAAACTCTCTGTGTGCGCTCAGCGTGAAGGACAGCTCGTATCTGCGTGGAGGATTGATGCACGAGAACGAAAAATATCCGGGAGTACCTGAACGCATCCAGCTGATGGATGAGAACGGCAAGGTACACGAGAACCCCACCTTCAGCTCTTATGTGCAGGACGTAGACGCAGAACAGCTTCGCGAAGCCTACCGCCTGATGTACATCACCCGCCGCATTGACGACGAAGGAACGGCGCTTCAGAGGCAAGGGCAAATGGCTCTGTGGGTGCCCAGCCGCGGGCAGGAAGCGGCGCAGGTCGGCTCCGCACTGGCATTCGCCCCCAACGACTATATTTTTCCCTCCTACCGTGAACACGCGGTCGCCTTTGCCCGCGGCGTAGATTTCCGCGAACTCATCACGGTTTTCCGCGGTTCACACACCCACGGGTGGGACCCTAAAAAACATAACTTCCACGTCTACACCAAAGTGCTTGCCGCGCAGATTCCGCACGCAGTCGGCTACGCTATGGGACTGAACTTTGATGCCGATATTGCGGCGGAAACCGGGCAGCTGCAAACAGGCCAAGGGCAGGCCACCAACCCCGATAACGACACCGTGAAACCCGCCGTTGGCGTCTACTTCGGCGACGGTTCCTCCACCGAAGGCGAAGCCCACGAGGCCATGGCCTTCGCCGCATCCTACGATGCCCCCGTACTCTTCTTCGTGCAAAACAACCGCTGGGCTATTTCGGTACCCTTCGACGTGCAGTCGCGCGTGCCCATCTCAACCCGCGCCCAAGGCTACGGCTTTGAAGGGCTGCGCGTTGACGGCAACGATGTGCTCGGAACCCTCGCCGTCACCCGCTACGCGCTCGATAAAATCCGCCGCGGCGAAGGCCCCGTGCTGATCGAGGCGGAAACATACCGCCTGGGCCCGCATACCACCGCCGACGACCCCACCAAATACCGTGGCGACGAAGAACTCCAGCAGCGTCTGAACGCAGACCCGCTGATTCGCCTGGAAAAATATCTGCGCGAGAACGGGCACGCAGATGATGCCTTCTTCGAAAAACTCGCCGAAGAAGCACAAGAACTTGCTAACGGAGTGCGCGAGGCGGCGATTGCCTCCGAACCCTATGAATTCGACCGATTCTTCGACCGCGCCTACGCCGAAGAACACCTTCAGGTAGAAGAAGAACGCGAGTTCTACCGCAACTACGTCGCAGGTTTCGAGGAGGACTAAGAATGAGCGAGCAGAATGCACAGGTTGAGCGCCTGACCCTGGCGAAAGCGATCACTCGCGGCCTCGACGACGCGATGGCAGATAACCGCAAAGTCGTGCTGATCGGCGAAGATATCGGCAAACTCGGCGGCGTATACCGCGTAACCGAAGGGCTTCTGGCGAAGCACGGGCAGAAGCGCGTGATGGATTCTCCCCTTGGAGAGGCCGGTATCGTGGGCACCTCCATCGGCATGGCGATGCGCGGCTATCGGCCCGTAGCCGAGATTCAGTTCGACGGGTTCGTCTTCCCCGCCTACAACCAGATCACCACCCAGCTCGCCAAAATCCACAACCGCAGCGACAAAAAATACATTGTTCCGGTTACGATACGCATTCCCTACGGCGGCGTAATCGGGGCGGTCGAGCATCACTCGGAATCGCCCGAGGCACTGTTCGCGCACACCGCCGGGCTGCGCATCGTAACGCCGTCCTCACCGCATGATGCTTACTGGATGACTCGTAAATCCATTGAATGCGACGACCCGGTGATTATTTTCGAACCCAAACGCCGCTACTGGCTCAAGGGCGAGGTGAATTTTGCGGACACCGATTTTGATCCGTTCCAGGCGCAGGTGGTGCGCGAAGGCACAGACGCGACCATCGTGGCATACGGCCCGCTGGTGCCGGTAGCGCTCGCCGCCGCAGAGGCTGCCGTCGAAGATGGGCGCTCGATCGAAGTCATTGACCTGCGGTCGATCTCCCCGATGGATGTGCCCACCGTCGCCGCATCCGTGGTGAAGACCGGGCGCCTGATCGTTGCCCACGAAGCGCCGACCTTCGGGGGCATGGGCGGCGAACTCGCCGCCGCGATCACTGAGCGCTGCTTCTACAGCCTGCAGGCCCCGGTGCTGCGCGTGGGCGGCTACTATATGCCGTACCCGGTACCACGCACGGAGGACGAATACGTGCCCGATATTGACCGTATTCTTGAAGCCGTTGATCGCTCATTTGAATACTAAACCGTATATTCCATATTCCTTATATAACCCGCGAAGAATATTCCCGATAGGCTATATTCCCTAGCGAAAGGCATAAAATGTCCCAGATTTTTAATCTCCCAGATGTGGGTGAGGGTCTTACCGAGGCTGAGATCCTCACCTGGAAAGTCAGCGTTGGTAGCGAGGTCAGCATCAACGATGTTCTCGTCGAAATCGAGACCGCCAAATCGGTTGTGGAACTGCCTTCGCCCTACACCGGCACCGTGGAGAAGATTCTGGTGAGCGAGGGTGAGACGATCGAAGTCGGGACGCCTATTATCGCGATCTCCGGCAGTGCCGCATCCACCGCAGACGAACCGCAGGATGCGCCCGCCGCATCCGCCGATGAGGGCGAGAGCGGTAACCAGGCACTCGTGGGTTCGGGGCCCAAGGCCGATTCGGTGAAGCGCCGCGCCCGCAAGCGCCCCGCATCCGCAAGGACCCAGAACGCCGCGCCGCAGGTCCAGGCTTCGCCCGCTCAGGAGATGCCGGTGGCGCATACTCCCTCGGTGCCGGAGTCACGCAATCAGGGGCTTTTCAGCGAGCTTGCCGAGCGCGCCTCCAAATTCGTAGAGAACAGCCCGTTCAATACGGTTGTGCAGCGTTTCCAGGGTGGGGCTGAGGTGCCCGTCGTAACCGCACAGTCGACGCAGGAGTCGGTGCCGCATCGCCCGTCGCTGGCGGCGCCACCCGTGCGTTTGGCGGCAAAAGAGCTGGGCGTCGATCTGGCGAATGTGACCGCAACCGGCTCGCGCGGGCAGGTGACGAAACAAGACCTGTTGAACTATGTGGCGCATCTTAACGATGTGCAGGAGTCCACGAGCCAGCGTTTCTGGCAGTCCCCGTCCGCGCAGGGCGACCGCATGCAGCATATTCCGGTGCGCGGGGTGCGCAAGGCAACGGCGAAGGCTATGGTTTCTTCGGCGTTTAGCGCCCCGCACGTGTCGATTTTCGTGGACGTGGATGCTTCGCGCACCATGGAATTTATCAAGCGTTTGAAGAAGTCGCGCCACTTCGAGGGCGTGAAGGTAACTCCGCTGCTGGTGCTTGCCGCCGCCGTGATTTGGGCGGCCGAACGGAACCCCCAGGTGAACGCTACGTGGACGGACAGCGAGATTCAGATCAAGCGCTTTATGAACTTGGGTATTGCGGCGGCGACCCCGCGCGGGCTGATGGTGCCGAATATCAAGGACGCGCAGGAGCTCTCTCTGCGTGAGCTGGCGATCGCCTTGAATAACCTGACGACTCGCGCCCGTGAGGGGAAGACCCAGCCCGCCGAGATGGCGAATGGAACCCTGACGATTACGAATATCGGTTCGCTTGGTATCGATACAGGGACCCCGATTATCAACCCCGGCGAGGTGGCGATCGTTGCCTTCGGCACGATTAAGCAGAAGCCCTGGGTGGTTGATGGTGAGGTTATTCCGCGCTGGGTAACCACGCTGGGCGGTTCTTTCGATCATCGCGTGGTAGACGGCGATCTCTCGGCGCGTTTCATGGCGGATGTTGCCGCGATTCTCGAAGAGCCCGCTATGCTTTTGGATATGTAGCGCTTACAAGTACAGTAACGCTCAAGGGCGCCGAAGGATTCTCCTCTTTCGGCGCCCTAGTGTATTTTTTTTGGGTCTTGAAACCACACATATTCTGTTTCTGGAATATTCCCGAGTTGGCATATAGCCATATCGTGCACACAAAAATGGGGGCAGGGTTCTCATGTCGTCACGAAACCCTGCCCCGATCGCTATATTCCCTATGGGCTATATACCTGAAACGCTATAACTCCTGGTCCACATAGTTTTGTGCGTAGCGTTCCACACGACGGTGATAGAGACCGCCCAACAGGCCGCCCAGAACTGCGGCGATGAAGGTGATGCAGAGAACCAACGCAACCGAAAGAATAGCGCTTGCCGTACCGTGCTGCGTATACCACTGCACGGAAAGGTTTGCGGAGCCTCCCTGGAAAACCTGGGGCGTGAAATAGGTGAGCAGGCTTGCCGCAAACATGATCATGACCTGCCACAGCCACACCGAAATGCCCTGCTTTGCGCTGGAGAACCGTGCCATGCGGCCAGCCACATACCCGCCGATGCAGTACGCCACCAGGTATGCGGCACCGGTTCCGATACCCTGCCAGAGGGCGAGCGCATCGTTCCCCGAGAATAGCCCACGCACAATGGGGGCCAAGGAATCGTAGGGGGCTCCGTGATTGGCCTCTACCACGGTCGCTGTAACCCAGAGCAAAAACTGCAAAACACCCATTGCGGCGAACCAGCCCATCAGCCCGGGGATAACCTGAAGTCGTCCGTAGCGTGCTTTCTGAAGCTCGAACGCAGTTGCCGCCGTAAGAATGGGGGCGTGCTCGTCGGTATCTTCACTGTCTTCTATAAGGTAATTTTGCGCGGGGGAAGGAGCAGACACGGCCACAATGGCATCGCTGTCGCCGCCTTCCCTGGGCGTCGTGGGCTGCTCAGGGAGCGGGGGAAGCGCCTCCGTACTGTAGGTAACCATGCTGCTGGGCACGGCGGGGCGCAACTGATCCACGGAGTCGCTGCCGGCAGACTCGTCGGAATCTTCTAACCAGCCGAAGGAAGAATCGCCATCTCGTGAACGATCCTTGGCGGTACCCGCATCAGTCTTCACCTGCGCATTGGCGGATGAAGCGCTTTCCTCAAGATATTTCTGCTGGTCGGCGGCAGAGAGAGGACGGGTTTTCTCTTCGGATATATCATCGACCAGTACATCCTTGGGGGAGAGCACGACGGTCGGGTCGTCGCTCTCAAAAGCGGCGTCCCAGGCGTCATGAGAGCTCTCCCGAAGCTCACTCTGGTTCGTTTTATCCTTCGCGTGAGCGGTATTTTCTTCAGCAGGGGTATTGCGATGGGGACCTGAGGTATTCTTTGGGGTAGATGTCATGGTCTCCTCCATATCGGTGGTTGGCATCTGAGAATTTTTATCTATATATGCTCATAAAAACCGTGGCGCTTGTGGCGCTCAGTTTAAGGGTCGGAAGTTGAGCGATATTAAAAGTTATCAGCTTCAAGGCGCGCATAAAATTCCTGCGCCTGCGTCATTTCCTGTTCACTGTATTGGTGCGGATGCGCCGGTCGCTGTTGCGGGTCAATCGTGCGGATAACGCGGGCCGGATTACCGGCGACGATCGTGTTCTCGGGAACGTCTTTCGTGACCACAGATCCCGCCCCGATCACCGCGTTTTCGCCGATCGTGACGCCTCCAAGAATAATGGCTCCGCCGCCTATCCACACGTTATTGCCTACCGTGATCGGCAGGGCGCCCTCCCAAAAATTGATGCGATCCTGAACATTGAGCGGGTGGGTGGGGGTGAGGAACTGGCAGCCGGGACCGACGAACACATAGTCGCCGATGGTAATGGGGGCTACGTCTAGGAACGTGGTGTTGAAATTGAAGAAACAATACTTGCCGATATGGGTATTGACCCCAAAGTCGAAGGCAACCGGCGGGCGCATCTGGGTATGCTCACCCAGGCTGCCCAAGTAGTCGCGGAGCACATGCATGCCGTGGGCGTGCTCGCCGCGCGCATAGTACTGCTCGAAAAACTTGACTGCCTGGTAGATGGAATCGCCGACCTGCTTATTCTCCTCGGTAAAGCGGTAGGCTTTGCCCGCCGTCATGCGTTCAAAAGCCTCGCTGAGGTTCTGGCGGTTGGGCTTGCTCATGAGTGAGTCCCTCCCATCCAGAAGTACATGATGAGGATAATTGCTAAGCCGATGAGAATCACGATGCCGCCCAGAATGGCGAAGCGTTTCGAGATTTCTCGGAGCAGCTTTTTAAACTGCTCGTCGGTAATGTCATGCCTGTTGCTCATACACCTAGTATCTCAGAAAGGCCCCATCGGATGCAGGCTTACTGTATAGTGCCCTCAACTAGGGCTTGAACGCAGGGAACTGGCTAGGCGCTAGGGCTGAACTTTGCTCTGGCTGCGGCGAGAAAACACACGCATGAGCACGATGATAAAGACAATGCAGAGCGTAAAGTCGATGAGGGTAACAGCCTGTCCGAGCCAGTAAGCAATTATATATACAGCGTTTGCACCTTCGAGATAATGACCGATACCGTCCGGGTGATACAGAATCCCCAGGAAGATAAGCATGAAGAGGTCAAGCCCATGATGCAGCGCACCCACGATATTGGCTCCGAGGATAAACCCTAAATACCGTGACCGCAGATAAAATACTGTCGCGGTGATCTGCAGAGCCCAGTAGAGCACAGTAACGAGGATAGGTGAGGACGTATATACCGGGAAATAATTGAGAGAACTCGGATAAAAGATGGCAAGAAAAGTCTGAGCCATGAGCGCAAGCGTTATACCTGCTAATCCAAAACGCATACCGTAGAGCTTCCGGAGAGGAAGAGCCGGGCGTGCGGTGCCTGCTGCTGAGATCTGCGAGTTCGAATTCTGCTGTGTAGGATTATTGCCGAAAGACTTCTCACTCATATTTTCCACCGTAACATTGCGATGTGTGCTGATGCATGTGGTGTACGTAGTTGTATATTGAGACGCTGAAAGCGGGAGCGCATAGTCGAAGGAACCTCGAATATCACCCGCGAGCAGATAGGATTTCGACGAAAAGAT
>NZ_KV797895.1:295917-508896 GCF_001809525.1 Rothia sp. HMSC064D08
CCGCGAGCAGATAGGATTTCGACGAAAAGATAGCGGATTGTTATCTGCTCGTCGAAATCCTATCTGCTCGTGAAATGGGAGCGCACAGCGCGTCGCGGGTTGAGCGAAACAGCCTCAGCAGGCACAATCGAAGCATGACTGACCCGCAATATCACGACTCGCATCCGCACGATGCCCAAGCCCCCGCGCAGGAATCTCAAAGACCTGCACCCGCTCAAACTACGCCTGATGCCGCTTCCGGGCAGAACCCGCTGGCGCATCGCCCCTGGCTCAAAAATTATTCACCCGGCGTCGCCGTAGACGTTCACCTGCCCGAAACCTCGCTAAGCCACCTGATTGACGATGCTGTCCGCGACGTTCCCCACAAGATTGCCCTCGAATTCTTTGGGGCAACCACCACCTACGCCGAACTTGGCAGTCAGATCGACCGCGCCGCCGAAGGGCTGCGCCTGGCCGGGGTGCAGGCGGGGGATCGGGTCGCCCTGATTCTGCCCAACTGCCCGCAGCATATTATTGCCTTCTATGCGATTCTGCGCCTGGGCGCGATCGTCGTGGAACACAACCCCCTCTACACCGGCGCCGAACTGCGGCACATGTTCGAGGACCACGGTGCGAAGGCCGCCATCGTGTGGGATAAAATTTCCGGGCATATTACGGGTCTGCCCGCAGACATCAGACCGGCGCATATTTACGCCGTGAACCTTATCAAAGCGATGCCCGCTCTCACCCGTGCAGCACTCAAACTGCCGGTCAAAAAGGCACGCAGTTCACGAGAAAAACTCGAAGGAGCCGCTCCCGGAACCACAAGCTGGGCGCATCTGCTCAAGAGCCCGCCGATCGACCCCGACTTTAAACGGCCCACCGCTCACGATGTAGCGCTCTTGCAGTACACCTCCGGCACCACCGGACTGCCCAAGGGCGTGATGCTCACCCACCGCAACCTCGAATCGAACGGGCGCATGGGCGAAGCCTGGATTCAGCCCGGCAACGACGAAAGTATCTACTCGGTGCTGCCGCTCTTCCACGCCTACGGCATGACCTTGGGCGTAACGATTGCGGCGCTGTGCCGCGCCCGGCTGGTGCTCTTCCCAACCGTCGATATGGGTCTGATTACTAAGGCGATGAAGAAGACCCGCCCCACGATTCTGCCCGCAGTACCGCCGGTCTACCGCCGCCTGATGGACGTCGCCAAAGAGCAGGGTATCTCGCTGCAGGGCGTTCGCTATGCGGTTTCGGGCGCCATGAACCTGCCGCCCGAGCTGGTGGCAGAGTGGGAGGACGCATCCGGCGGGTACATGGTTGAGGGGTACGGGCTGACCGAGTGCGCGCCGCTCGTCTCATGCAATCCGCTCAACGATACGCGCCGCGCCGGGTCAATCGGCATTCCCTTCCCCTCAACCGATATTCGCGTGGTAGACCCCGAAACTCTTCAAGATGTGCCGCTTGGCGAAGAGGGCGAGCTGTGGGTTCACGGCCCGCAGTGTTTCGCCGGGTACTGGAAACGTGAGGAAGACACGCAGAAAACCATTACGGCTGACGGCTGGCTGCGCACCGGCGATATTGTGCGCCTGGACGAAGACTACTTCATTCAAATCGTGGACCGTATTAAGGAAGTCATCATCACCGGCGGGTTCAACGTCTCACCCACCGAAGTGGAAACCGCCCTGAAACAGCACGATTCCGTGGCGGATGCGGCGGTCGTGGGCATCCCGCAGGCCAGCGGGGGAGAGATGGTGGTCGCCGCCGTGATTCCCGCCGAAGGGCACGCGGTTGATGAACATGCGCTGCGCGAGCACTGCTATGCGCGCGTGACCCGTTATAAGGTGCCGCGCAAGATTGTGGCGGTGGACGATCTGCCCCGGTCGATGCTCGGCAAGATTCTGCGCCGTAAGGTACGTGAACAGTTAATCGCCAGCGGGGAGTTTGATTAAAAACACACTCTGGCACAACTGCGAGTTCGAGCGTCACGGCAGAAAGCCGTCTGTCATACCTCTTGCATGGCTCTGAATCCTTAGTTACGGTGGGGACCGGAACCTCTTAATGAAATCGTAATTATTCTTCAGAGGAGTTGATACCAATGCATCAGATATCACCTGACGGAATTGCCTTCTTGAAAGAGAAGGAAGGGTTCAGGAGCGACGCCTACTACGATGTGGCGGGTGTTCTCACGATTGGTTACGGGCATTCGATCTATGCGCCCAGTATTGAGGAATACCCCATTCATGAGGGGCAGCATATCACCGAAGAAGAAGGGGAAAAGATCCTTCGTGCAGATTTGAAGCCTACCGAAGCCGTTGTGAATTCTGCTGTTACTCGTGAAATTACTCAGAAGCAATACGATGCGCTCGTGTCATTCACCTTCAACCTGGGCGCGGGTACCTTTAAGTCGAGTGATGTTCTCGAACTCACGAACCAGGGAAATTATCAGGCTGCCGCGGATGCTATGCTGCAATACTCGCACGCTGGCGGAGAATTCATCCAGGGGCTGTACAAGCGCAGGGAGGAGGAAAGGGCTATGTATCTTTCTTCGCTTCCCCAAGCATAAGATTCAGTGCGGTACGATGTCGGGGTTTTCTACCATGACGGGTTCTTCAGGAAAAGCTCTAAAGCTTCCGAATCGGTGGAGACCCTGACTGGCTACTCAGAGAATAGGTAGTGCGTGATCTGGTCTAACGGATACGCTCTACAAGACTACGAGGTTCCAGAAACACTCACTATGAGCCCATAGATTCTAGCGGGGGAGAAACAGACTTCGGTCTGGTTCTCCCCCGCTTCGTAGTGCATAGCAGACGGACACACCGAAAATTTTGGGGCGTAAGGCATCCCACACAATGGGCTTCTCAAGATTCACTAGCTTTCGCCCGAAACGACGGTCATGCCGTGATGACCGAGATGGGATTATGCTATGCGCTCAACACAACGCGGTAGGTTTATGCGATAATTACCGGGGAATTTTGATGAAAGTATTTACAAGGAAAATATAAAAACTAAACCTTCACTCTCTCAATTCTTTTAATAATTTACAGCGACACTAATTTTGTTTCTTGGGCGGTAATAAATATATATAAATAATTGACATGTAAATAGAGAAAATAAACGATTGACAGACCAAATTTGAACTGTATACTTGAGACATCACTGTTACATATAGCTATGTCTTCCAACCACTTCAAGGACCAAAAATGAGCGTGACTACACCCCACCCCAAGCGCTGGGCCATCCTCGGGTTTATGTGCCTAGCGCTGGTTGTGACCGGGCTGGATTCGCTCATTGTTGCGGTCGCTATACCGTCTATGGAGACTGGACTGCATGCAACGGGTGAGCAATTGCAATGGGTTGTTGCAGCCTATTCACTTGCATTTGCCGCACCGCTGCTTTTCTTTGGCGGTCTTGCCGACAGAATCGGACATAAACTAAGTTTTCTAGCCGGTATGTTTATTTTGCTGCTTGGTTCAATACTGGCGGCTTTCTCTATTAATGCAGAAGTACTTATTTTTTCACGAGTAATTATGGGTCTCGGATCAGCATTTATTATGCCTTCGACCCTAGCACTTATTCGTGATATTTTTCCAGACCATGAACGTGCTAAAGCTCTCGGAATTTGGGTAGGAATGTCCTCGCTGGGTATTCCGCTCGGTCCCATTGTGGGCGGACTGCTGCTCAAAAGTTTTTCGTGGGGATCAATTTTCCTGGTCAACGTGCCTATTATTGCCGTGGCATTCCTGGCATGCCTGATGCTCGCCCCGGAATCCTCAAAAAAGCACTCTTCCCGCCTGGACTTCTTCGGGTTGATCCTCTCGATTTTCGGACCCGCCCTGCTGGTGTACGGCATTATCGCCGCCCCGGAAGCAGGCTGGACCTCAAGCTTGACGCTGACCCTGCTGATTGCGGGTGTGGTGCTGAGCCTCATCTTCATCGTATGGGAGCGCCGCAGCGCATCGCCTATGCTTAGCCATGAGGTCTTTCGCAACCGCCGGTTCGGCGGGCCGCTGCTGACGATCTCTTCGGTATTTTTTGGGGTCTTCGGCGGGCTGTTCATCATGACTCAGCATTTGCAGTTCGTCCTAGGGCTTGACCCTTTTACGTCCGGTCTGCATATGCTCGCCATGTGTTCGGCGGTTCTCGTGGCACCGATCTCGCCCAAACTCGTCGAAAAGTTTGGGCTGGGTCCCGTCTCGGCTACCGGCCCTCTCATGGTCGCCCTCGGCATGGTGCTTCTGGCTATCAGCCCCTCGCCCAAGAGCGGGCAGGTTGTGGTAGCGCTCTTCACGTTCGGTCTGGGCGTGGGTTTTGGCGCCCCGGCCTCCGTGAACTCGATCATTGAATCGACCCCCAAGAAACAAACCGGCGCGGGCTCGGCGGTTGCCGATGTTGCTATGCAGCTCGGCGGCGCCCTGGGTATCGCACTGATGGGAAGTATCGGAATCGCCACCGCAACGGCACAATCGCCCCGAGGCGTAGCCGCTGCGTGCTGGGTAGGTGCGGCAGTCGGCCTTTTGGGCGCTGTTACCGTCTTCACCGTGCTTCCCAAAACTGGCGAACCCGCCGGCGAACGAGCGGCTGCGCCAGAACCAGAACCCGTAGCTAAGCTGCCTTAGGCCAGCTGCACATATTTTTCAACCAACCACAGACAACCATCAGAACCTAACTCAAACTTCCGAAACGTTCCGATGGTATCTCCTACCCACACGGTAGGGATGAAAAAGGAATGAACGCTATGAACACCGACGAAATCAGCAGAATTCATAACAGACGCCAGATAACGCACGATGCGGTGCGCTGCCTGAGCACTCGAAGCCTTCCGACACTCAGATCCTCGCTGACCCAACCTCACGGGCAGCGGTGCACCTTCAGGTATATGCCGGGATAGACAAACGCTGCGCTTTCGGTCTTTCGCAGCCCGCATCCATCGTGAATCCGCAGGAATATCAAGGGATCATCACACCTTCGCACCACAGTGACCGTACTTATATCTTTTTGATATTGAGAATCTTCACCATATTACCCGTATCCAGCGGCAGGGCATAACAACACCGATAACGCACACCCAAGGAGCTTACTCACCCGCACGCGGTAAGCCCCACGGGACCCCGTAACCACGTGCAACATACACCAACCACAGCCAAAGGAGGAGGGCATATGACCCTCATATACGAGTCGGCACCAGAGCTCGACGAAACTATCACGATAGACCCGGATATAGAAAATCTGCACTATGACCGTACCGTCGATCGCCATAAGGTACACCGTGCAGCGGTTTCCGAAGTTTTCCTCACAGATATTCGCCAGCAGAGCGCGCAGCATGTGCTCGTGGCGGCGCAGCTGCCCTCATCGCACAGCTTCTTTCACGACAGCATCTACAACGATGCCGAAGGAACCCCCGATGCGCTCCTGCTGCTCGAAATTGCGCGGCAGGCGACAATCGCCAGTGCCCACGAAGTCGGTGTAGATGCCGGAAACACCCTGATCTCCAACGAGTTTGGGCTCACGATTTATCCGCATGAAATCGCCGCGCTAAACCCCGAAGATACCAACCTGCTGATTCGCAACTACTTCGACTGGACCTCCATTCGGCGTGGCGCCCCGCGCTCCGGTCGGTGCTACCAGCAGCTCATTATGGGCAACCGGGTGATCGCCGAGCACTTCAGCGGCGGGCGCATCCTCACCAAAAACCAATTGCAGGCGCTGCGCAGCGAATACCGCGGCACCCCACCGCCCACGACCGCGAACCTGCACGAGCTGACCTTCACAGACGTGCAGGATCCTATCGCCCCCGAGCGTGTGGGCAGGCGCAACCCCCTCAACGTGGTGATCTCGCAGCTGAACACTGCCGAAGCCCCGAGTGCGCAGGTGACCCCGAACGTGGCGAATAAGGCACTTTTTGACCACGCCTACGACCACATCACCATGCAGATTCTGACCGAGGCGGCACGGCAGC
This sequence comes from Rothia sp. HMSC064D08, assembly GCF_001809525.1. Lineage (NCBI taxonomy): Bacteria > Bacillati > Actinomycetota > Actinomycetes > Micrococcales > Micrococcaceae > Rothia > Rothia sp. HMSC064D08. The sequence continues at coordinate 301,856 of NZ_KV797895.1, forward strand.
TCTACCTGGCAACCCGCCCGGATAGCGAGCAGGCTCCCGAAATTTCCTCAATACGCGGGAACTTCCTGGCGTTCGCAGAACTCGATTCACCCGTGCAGATCCGTGCAACAGCACCCGGGGAATTCGTGGTTGAACAAGATAACCGGCAGATCGCGGATTTCGCGCTCAAAAGCTAGATGACAAGGACCTTTATGTCGCCCGACTACAACACCACGAAATATATGTGGACGGACTTCGGCGGAGTACTCACCCCGCCGGTCAGCCACACGATGCGCGTCTTCTGCCAGAAATACGGGCTCACCGAGTCCCAGCTGCGCGCGGGATTTGAGGCGGTCGCCCGCAACCACAACCTCACCGACCCGTTGGAACTCGTCGATACGCCCCTGATGAGCGAAAAAGAGTGGCTGAGTGAAATTTCCGAACAGGTAGGCGGGGCATTCCAGCTCGACACCCTCGCCGACGACTGGTTCCGCGACCGCGAGCCCAACGCATCCTGGGTGGCGTACCTGCACGAGATCAAGGCGCACGGTGTGAAGGTAGGGCTGATCTCAAATATGGTGCCCGCCTGGGATAACCACTGGCGCGCCATGCTCAACGAACCCGACCTTTTCGACGATATTGTGCTCTCCTTCGAGGTCGGTTACCGCAAACCACAGCGCGGTATCTACGAGTACGCCGCAGAACTTGCCGGGGTGAACCCGGCGCAGTGCATCCTCATTGACGACCTTGCGCGTAACTGCGAAGGCGCCCGTGCAGCCGGGTGGGATGCCATCGAATTCACCACAACCGAAGAGTGCGTGAAACAGCTGCACCCCCTGCTCTCACCGGCAGAGGAAACAGTTTAAACCCCGTGACCGGAAGGTCACCCAACGAAAGGAAAACCCATGGGTAAGTGGGGAAATATTATCGAAGACATGATGGCGCAGATGCCCGAAGACCTGCGCACCGTTGCCCTCGGCGTGGCTGAGATTTTCACGAACATGGATATCGAAACCGCCCGCAAGTACATTCACCCCGACTTCGTCGATCATGAGGCGAGCGAAGGCGTTGGCGGCGGCCCCGAAGGGTACCTGGCAACCGCGAAATACATGAACCAGGCGTTCTCCGATGCATCGTGGAAGCCCCAGAAGATCGTGGCAAGCGCGGACGGTCAGCACTACACCATGGTGATCAAGTTCAGCGGCGTTCATACCGGCGAGTTCATGGGTATTCCCGCCACCGGTAAGCCCTTCGAGATTCACCACCTGCACCTATTCCGTGTTGAAGACGGCAAGGCAATCGAGCACTGGGGCGGGCGCGATGAACTCGGCCTGCTGCGCCAGATCGGTGTTCTCAACTCCGAGTACCCCACCCCCGCAGACGCCGGGCAGGCCGCCTTCGCCTAAAACACGGGCGAAACACGCATTCACGCATCCCACGTAACGCTATTGAGCACCGCGCGGCGAAGTACCACGGCATATGATACGCCGTGAACCCGCCGCCGCATAAGAACCAAACCTAAGGAGTCAGATGACACACCAGAAGCGCCCAGGATGCGCCCTCGTCACCGGAGCGTCGGGAGATATTGGCGCACAAATCGCGCTCAGACTGGCGCAGGACGGATGGAATATAGCCGTCGGCTACGCCACCGGAATCGAGCGCGCCGAAGAGGTTGCCGGGCGCATCCGCGAGTGCGGCGTGTCAGCGATGCCCATCAAAATTGACGTCACCAGCACCACCTCAGTTGATGACGCCTTTGATGCACTCGAAGACTCGTTAGGGCAGGTCACCGTGCTAGTCAATAACGCCGGAATTCGTTCCGACGGGCTGGTTGCGGGGCTCAGCGACCACGAATGGGATGCGGCGATTTCGACAAACTTAAGCTCGGTTTTTCGTACCTCTCGGCGGGCGTTGGGGCCGATGATTCGCGCACGTTTTGGGCGAATCATCAATATTTCCTCGATTCTCGCCGGGAGGACAATCGCCGGAACCGGCAGCTATTCCGCCGCGAAAAGCGGAATTTTGGGAATAACCCGCGCGATGGCTATCGAGGTGGCGCGACGCGGGGTGACCGTGAACGCGGTATGCCCCGGACTCGTTGAAACCTCCATGACCGAAGAGGTTGAAACCTTCACCCAGTCGGTGCAGCGCGCCGTGCCGATGGCTCGCCCCGCGCAGGCACGCGATATTGCCGAGTGCGTGGCGTTCCTCGCCAGCGACCGCGCCGACTACATTACCGGGCAGAGCATTGCGGTAGATGGTGGGCTGAGCGCTCAGGCGTTTTCGCTGAACTAGGTTCGCGCTCGCCCCAAGTAACCCCGCCGTTTGCCGGATGAGTTCACGGGTACCCGCCGTGAACACAAGATAACCAACCACAGAAAACACCAGATAATCCATGAGGAGAGAACCATGACTGAGACCCCCGTTAACACCGCATCCCTGGAAGAGTTCGTGACCCAGCAGGTGATCGACATGGGCGTGCCCGCCAGCACCGTCAAGCTCGACGCCAAAATCGATTCGATGGGGCTCGACTCCCTAGACGTTGTTGAGCTCACCCAGGCGGTCAAGAAGCAGCTGATGATTCCCGTCAAGCCCAAGGATTTTGAAAACGCCGCCACCCTGCAGGATGCCGTAGATGTTATTCGTGAAAAGGCACAGGAGAAGTGAGTACGAGAGTAGTCATCACGGGAATCGGTGCCGTCACCCCGCTGGGTGTTGGTGCCGAGACGCTGCATACGCGTGCCGTGGCGGGCCTGAGCGGGCTGAACGACGAAAACGAGAACGGGCTGGGCGGCAAGGTTGGGCGATGCCTCGACTTTGACGTGAAGAACCCGCTCAGTCGCCGCGAGATGCGCCGCATGGACCGGTACACCCAGCTTGCCGTGGCGGCGGCCGATGAGGCTATCGCCCAGGCGGGCTGGGGCGGCGGGCTGCCGTGCGATGCGCGGCGCATCACCTGCTATATCGGTACCGCTATCGGCGGGCTGGACACCCTCGAAACGCAGCATTTGGTGATGCACACCGAGGGCGCCGAAGAAGTCTCGCCGCTGACCGTGCCCATGATGATGGCGAACGCCGCGCCCGCGCATATTTCCATGCGCCACGGGCTGCACGGCGAAACAACCGCAATCGTCACGGCGTGCTCCTCCGGGGCGCAGGCGATTATCGCCGGTGTGCGCAGTATTCTGCTGGGCGAGGCGGATGCAGCCGTCGTAGGCGGCGCAGAGGCGGGAACCACCCGGTTCACCCGCGCTATCTTCAACGCCGCCGGGGCGATCTCGCCCGACGGGAACTCGACCCCCTTCGATGAGGAGCGCAACGGCTTCAACCTGGGGGAGGGGGCAGGTATTCTCGTGCTCGAATCAGCCGAGAACGCCCGCGCCCGAGGCGCCGAGATACTGGGCGAAATCGCAGGGTACGGGCTCTCCTCGGACGCTCACCACATTACGGCACCGAACCCGGACGGCAAGTATGCGGCCTACGCCCTCAACCGTGCGCTTGAAACCGCGGGGGCAACCCCCGAGCAGGTGTCGTATGTGAACGCCCACGGCACCGGAACCGAGCTGAACGATACGACCGAAGTGAACGTGCTGCGGCAGGTGTTCGGCACGGCTCTTGAGGACATCCCGGTTTCCTCCACGAAATCGGCGATCGGGCACCTCTTCGGCGCTGCGGGCGCCGTCGAAACCATCGCCATGCTTCAGGCTCTCCGGCACGGGCAGGCACCGCCCACCCTGGGGCTGAAAAACCTGGATAAGCGGCTGGGGCGGGTGCGCATCAGCGGCGAACCACAGGATTTAGCACCCGGCACGTTCAACGCGGCCGACGGCACGCCCAAAAGGCTGGGGCTCTCAAACTCCCTGGGGTTCGGCGGGCACAACGTGACCCTGGCGATACGCGCATGAGTACCCGGCAGCCTCCCGAGGATGCGCCGCCGACGGCGGGATGTGCATCCGCAGATCCGCGATACGCGGCGTATCTCGGATGCGCCTACCATCCTGCCCCCAGCACGGCAGCCGATGCGGATCTCACGCAAGCGGAAAAACCCTCCGCCGAAGACCCGGCGAATGGCGGGGAATACCGCGTGTTCCTGCGGTACGATACGCGCATCGCCCCCGATATGAGGGAGCCGGTCACGCTGAGCGTGACCGATGTGGAATACCTGCAAGACCTGCACCGCCAGGGGATCGAGGCGCTCGGGCGTGAGGCGCTCGGCGTGAAATCCGCCGACCATTTCGTGCTTCGCGGTGCCGGGCTGAGGTTCACCCCGCATGTTCTGGGCGGCGACGTTCGCGGCCCCGACACAACCGGCGCAGACGAGCCGATCGAGCTGAGCCTGCACGTTCCCGTAAGCACCATCCGCCGCAGGCGCGGGCAGCCGTGCTATGCGATCAGCGGGGCGATCACCCTCTGGGCGGGCGATACCTGCCTGGCCGAAAGCGACGGCGCGGCGCTCTTCCTCACTGCCGATACCTTCGAGGAACTGCGCGGTGAACTCGGGAACACCGCAGAAATCCAGGATGCGGCTTCCGCCGGTGGCGCATCCGCCGAACCTCCGAAGGCCGTGCGCGTGTGGGGAACGCCGTACGGGCACGTGCAGGCTGCCCCCGCGAGTCTGTGCGGGGTGAGCGACGCATCCCAGGTTTTGATCGGAGACGTGCGTCATGACGATACGACCCACGGTACCGAAACCGCCCAAGAACAGGTGGAAGAGCCGCGGGAGAAAACCTCGGAACGGCTCTCTCAGAACCCGCAGGGAACCCCCGCACTAGCCCAATGCCGCATCGTGCCCACAGCACCGCCACGGCATTTCGACCGCCCGCTGGACCACTATCCGGGGCTCATGATGGCAAGCGCAGCCCGGCAGTTCGCGGTGGCGGCGCTCGCGCATCGTACCGGGGAAGACCCCGCGAACCTGCGCGTGGCGGAAGAAACCCACGAATTTTTCGAGTTCGTGGAACTCACCGAGATTCCAACCCTCAATCTGCTGCGGTGCGAGAAACACCGCGACACCTATCAGACAGAGATCACCGTGAATCAGGGCGGTGCCGTTAAGGCACGCAGCCGATTCACCTTTATCTAGAAATTCAAGAAAGGCACCATGAGTGTGACAATTTCGGGCGTTGGCGCCGCCGTGCCCAATGACCCCATTCCAAACAGCGAATTCGCCGCGCTCGGCGTGGACGACGAATGGATTGCCAGTCGCACCGGAGTGCGCCAGCGCCACCACCTGCGCCAGGAGCAGACTCTCGCCGAGCTGGCGCTTGAAGCGAGCGAGAAGGCACTTGCGGATGCCGGTATAAGCGCCGAAGAAATCGACTTTGTGCTTGCCGCAACCACAACCGCTGACCAGGTTTCGCCGGGGCTCGCGCCCGTCGTCGCCGCAGGTTTAGGCGCCCCGCAGGTGGGCGCGGTCGATCTGAACGCCGCATGTTCCGGGTTCCTGTACGCCCTCGACTACGCCGCCTCAAAAATCGAGCAGGGCAGTATCGACCGGGCGCTCGTCATTGGTGCCGATGCGATGTCACGCCTGACTAACCCCGAGGATGCGGGCACGGCGGTACTCTTCGCCGACGGTGCCGGCGCCGCTATCGTACAGGCGGCCCCCGAGGTGAGCGAGGACGAATACCCCTATATGTGTTCGTTCGGTTCCGACGGCAGCCAGGCGCAGGCACTGTATATTTCTGACTCCACGCAGCAGGTGGTGATGGATGGTGCCGAGGTCTATATGGCGGCGGTGGATGCGATGTCCGATGAAATCACCTATGTACTCGACTCGTGCGGTATCGACCCGGAGAGGATCGACCAGCTGGTCTGCCACCAGGCCAACGGAAGGATTATGGCGGCGGTTGCACGGCGGCTGCGCTGGGATTCTTCCAAAGTGCTCTCATATATCGACCGGTACGGGAACACCTCTGCCGCCTCCATCCCGATTACCGTAGCCGTCGGGCAGCAGGAGGGGCACGTGAAACCGGGAGACTTGCTGGCGCTGACCGCCTTCGGGGCGGGATTCACCTGGGGCGCGGGCGTGATCGGGTTCAAAACCACCGCCTGAGCGCTGGCGGTCAGGGCGCATCCCGGTTGCGCGCAGCCAGAATCCGTCACCGTATTTCACTCTTATGCCACCCACACCCCTCATAAAAAGAGCTTTTATGAGGGGACTGACAGATAGGCGTTAACATGCCCAACAGCACACTACAATCCCCGCCGCAGCAGGTGCAGAACGGTGTGAGCGATGACCTGCTCATCACCGCCCACGCCGCCATGCTCGCGGGCAGGCACTTTAATCAGCAGGCGAGCAACCTCGCCAAACAGGGATATATGGGGGCGTACCCCTCATCCCTGGGGCAGGAGGCGTGCCAGGTTGCCGCCGCCTTCGCCTTAGAACCCGCCGACTGGCTTTTCCCCACCTACCGCGATTCGGTCGCCGTCATGAGCCGGGGTATCGACCTTGCCGAAGTCCTCTCGCCCTTCCACGGATCCTCGCACTGCGGGTATGCCCCCACGAAAACGCATACCGCCCCGGAGGCAACGCCGCTCGCCACGCATACCGCCCACGCGGTCGGGTTGTCGATGGCGGCAAAGTTCGCCGGTGATTCCACGGTAGCTCTCGCGATGTGCGGCGACGGTTCCACAAGCGAAGGCGACTTTCATGAGGCGCTTAACCTCGCTGCCGTCTTCGAGGCACCCGTCGTCTTCCTCGTGCAGAATAACGGGTACGCTATCTCAACCCCCGTATCCCGGCAGATGCGCGCGGCAAGTATCGCCGCGAAGGGAGAAGGGTACGGCATACCCGCATACCGGGTTGACGGCAATGATTTTGAGCAGGTGTATCCTCGGCTGCACGAAGCCGTGGAGCGTGCCCGTGCCGGTGGCGGTCCCACCCTAATTGAGGCGATGACCTACCGTATGGGACCGCATACGACCTCCGACAACCCCGATCGGTACCGCAGCCGCGAAGAAGTCGAGCAGTGGCGCGGGCGTGACCCGCTCACCCGCATTCAGCATCAGATGTACCAGCGCCTGCCGAACGCAAAGACCCATATCGAAAACGCAATCCTGGCCGCAGAAAAGATCGCCTCCGAGGCCCGCACCAGCATGATGCAGCTGCAGATGCCCGATCCGCAGGACCTTTTCGCCCACGTGTATGCGAACCCGCCGGCAACCCTGAGCGCCGTCGCCGAAGAGTACGCACAACAGCACGCCGCGCAGAATGGAGAAAACGCATGAGCCAGCAGGCAGCAGATACTCAGGTACGCGACGCGAAGACCGCATCTGACACCGCACCTCAGGCGCCGGAATCGACCCAATCCCGCTCGGATGCGGTGCAGCGAACCTCAATGGTGGGCGCCCTCAACCTGGCTTTGGGCCACGAAATGCAGCATAACGACCGCGTGGTGATGTTCGGCGTGGACGTAGGCACCCTCGGCGGTGTTTTCCGTGTGACCGACGGGCTGACCGAACGGTTTGGCGAGGAACGCTGCTTCGACACCCCCATCTCTGAGGCAGGGATTATGGGGGCCGCGATCGGCATGGCGATGTACGGGTTCCGCCCCGTGATCGAAATGCAGTTTGACGCCTTCGGGTACCCCGCCTTTGAGCAGATGGTGAGCAACCTGGCGAAAATGCGCAACCGTACACGCGGCGATCTCTCCATGCCCGTGGTGGTGCGCATGCCCTACGGCGGCGGGGTGGGTGCCGTGGAGCATCACAGCGACAGTTCGGAGGGGTACGCCGCGCATACTCCCGGGCTGCACGTGTACACCCCCTCGAACCCTTCGGATGCCTACCATATGCTGCGCCAAGCGATTCGCAGTGACGACCCGGTGATTTTCTACGAACCCAAGCGTCTGTACTGGGAAGAGGGTGACCTTGATACCTCGGCGAACCCTCTGCCGATTGGGCAGGCACGAATTTGTCGCCCCGGCGAGGACGTAACCCTCATCAGCTACGGGCCGACGGTACCGATGGCGCTTGCCGCCGCCGAAACCGCCGCCGAATACGGGTACAGCGTTGAGGTGATCGATTTGCGCACCCTCACCCCGTTCGACGAACACACCGTATGCGAAAGCGTGATGCGCACCGGCCGCGCCGTCATGGTGCACGAGGCCCCGCAGACCGGCGGATTCGGCGCCGAGGTGGTGGCACGCATTACCTCACGCTGTTTCGACTACTTAGAACGCCCCGTAGAGCGCGTGACCGGTCTGGACGTGCCCTATCCGCCGCCCGGGCTGGAACACCTGTATTTGCCGAACGAAGAGAAGATTCTGGGCGCTATCGCAACCCTCTACGCCGAGAATGACTAGGAGAAACACGCATGACTGATACACCGCACGCTTCATCCACCCCGAGCCCCGAGCCCTTACCGCCCGAGGGTTCCGACGCTTCCGGCTACCCCTTCACCTTTTACCTGCCGGATTTGGGGGAGGGGCTTCGCTCGGGCGAGATTATCGAGTGGCTCATCAGCGAAGGCCAGCAGGTTGAGCTGGATCAGGTGCTCGTGGTGGTCGAAACCGCTAAATCCACGGTCGAAATCCCCTCGCCGGTTGAAGGTGTCGTAGTGCGTCTGCTCGAACCGGTCGGTCAGGTTGTCGACGTGGATGCGCCCCTCATTGAGCTGCGCACCCCCACCCCGCAGACCCAGGCGCCCACGGCTGGTGCAGAAACCCCCGCGAAGGATTCAGCCGATAAGCTCCCCGCCAAACCCGGCGCAGGAGAGAGCAAACACCTGGTAGGCAGGGGCAAAATGCCCATCAAACCAGGCGGCACCGGTACCGCGCTGCCGCCAAAATCCGCCAAAACTCAAGGCGGCAAGGCCCGTTCGGGTGCCAAAGTTTCACCCGCCGTGCGCAGGCTCGCCCGCTCCCTCGGGGTCGATCTGAAAACCGTCACCGGGACCGGCGCAGGCGGCGCTATCACCCCCGAAGACGTACAAACCGCCGCCGATCACGCCGCCGGAGGCGCATCATGACCGCGGAACGCACCGCCGACCTGAGCGCGCGCATCGGCGAACCCCTGGGCGAGACCCCCTGGATGCGCATCAGCCAGCAGAACATCAACCGCTTCGGCGATCTCACCGGCGACACCCAGTGGATTCACACAGACCCGTACCGCGCGGCGCACACCCCCTTCGGCGGCACCATCGTGCACGGGGCGTATCTGCTGAGCCTCGCCATCACCTTCGCCGGGCAGCTGCTCCCCGCAGAGGGTACCTCTATGCTTGTGAACGCCGGGGTGAGTGCCGCCAGGTTCCGCAGCGCCGTGCCGGTGGACTCGCAGGTATGCGGCAGTGCATCAATCGTGAGCGCCGAAGATTTTGGGGATGCCACTCTCGCCGAAATTCGTGTTGCCGTTCATGTTAAAGGCCAGAGCAAACCCGCCACAACAGCCACAGTTCGGATGGTACTTCATGACTAACAACACCGCAGATAACCCCGCCGTACTCCTCGAACGCCGCGGCAGCATCGCGTATGTGACCCTGAATCAGCCCGAAAACCGCAACACTCTCAGCCGCCACCTGGCGACCGAGCTGCGCGAGGTGCTCAACCGGCTGCACGAGGACGACACGCTCAAAGCCGCCGTGCTCACCGGGGCCGGGCAGGATTTTAGTCTAGGCGGCAGCTACGATGACTTCGCCGAAGGCATGTCGCGCGAAAAAGAAGAATCCTTAGCGTACAGCCGCGACCTCGCGCGCCTGCTCGAAGACATTATTCTTGGGATTGTTGCCGCGCCTATCCCCTTTATCGCCGCCATTAACGGGCAGGCGGCGGGGGCGGGCATGTCCTTAGCGCTCGCATGCGATCTGCGTGTTGCCGAACCGCGCACCAAACTCAATATTGCCTACGGCATGATCGGGGCCTCCACGGACGGCGGGATGAGCTGGTTCTTACCGCGCTACGCCGGGTTCAGCGCCGCCACCGAACTGTTATACACCCAGCCTGTTCTGCGTGCCGCGCGTGCGCAGGAGCTTTCGCTGGTGCATCGGGTGTCAGAGCCGGGTGAGTTGAACGCATGCGCCGAACAGCTCGCGGAGCAGATTGCCGGTTCGGCCTCTCATACGGTGTGCGCCGCTAAGTCTATGCTGGCCGCGCGCTATGTTGTGGAGCTTGAGGAACATATGCACGCCGAGCACGAATTCTTCGCCCGCGGTGTGCTCACCGAGGATTTCCGCAATGCGGTGCACGCCATGCAGCGGGGCGAAATTCCGTCCTTTGATTAGACACAATACCTCAGCGGATGCGGCGGTAATGGTACGGTGAACCGCGTGAATGCAGCGTTTGACGATATGAAGGGCACCGACAACACGGGCGGCACCGAAAATTCGCGGGGGCTTGAGCATATGAGCACCGTCGAGAACGCGGGCGAATCGCTGATGCGAAGCCTGCTTCCGCCGGATATATGCGTGGCAGAGACCACCGGCGATTTCGGGCACCTTCGTGATGCTGAACGGGAGTATTTCGCCAGTGCCGTGCCCAAGCGCGTGCGCGAGGCGACTACGGCGCGTTCCTGCGCCCGACTGGCGCTCAAGCGGTTGTACCTGCGGGAGCCTGAGCTCACCGAACCGCCGACCGAGCCCGTGTTCGTGCCGCGCGCCGATGGTTCGCCCGCCTGGCCTGCGGGGGTTGTGGGGAGCATGACCCATTGCGCCGGGTATCGTGCGGCGGCGGTTGGCTCGGCACACCGCTATGCGGGCGTCGGGATCGATGTTGAACCCGCGGTGCCGCTCTCTGCCGCCGTGCACGAGCTTATTGTGCGCGACGAAGAAAAGCGGTTTGCCTTCGGGGTCTACTCGAAGGTGCTGTTTTCTGCAAAAGAGGCGGCGCTCAAAACCTGGTACCCCCTGGGTTTTCGCGGATTTGACGTGAGCGATATTTCCGTAGCCTGCGACGTCGAATCTGGGGCGGGGCGTGGGAGAGAGGATGCGCGCGGCACCTTCACGGCGCGCATCCCGACTATGCCGGATGCTCCGGTTCTGCCCGGCGGCTGGGCTATCGGGGGCGGGTTTGTGGCGACTGCCGCATCCCTGTCGGCATCAAACCTACCCGCGAGCAGGTAGGATTTTGCCGACAAGGTAGGATTTTCCTACCTGCTCGTACCAAAAACCACCTGCTCGCGGAGCCGGAAGGGCACGGAACCCGAGCCTGAGAACCCGCCCGAGTCCTGACTCACACCCCGCATGTTCCGAAATGTTAAGAAATATGACGAGCTTGACGGAGTGTGTCACGGTGGGGTCAAATAACTACCACCCACAGCCGGGGGCATGCTCTAATGGGTAAACACCCCCGGAAACCCGGGAACCACCCGCACAGGAGTTAAACCGTGCACGTGGTGGCGCATCGTAAACCCAAACAACAGAAAGTTTCATAGCCGTGAAGAAATTTGTTGCTGCACTGGCAGTTGTACCTCTCGTCTTCAGCCTCGCCGCCTGCGGTTCCTCCTCGAACGGTAACGGTAACAACAAGAAGGTCACCATCGGCGTGGTCGGCACCGAGAAAGCTAACGACGTGCTCAAAGAAGAAGCCGCCAAGCAGGGTATCGACATCGAATACCAGGAATTTACCGACTACAACCAGCCCAACCCCTCCGTGGAATCGGGCGATACCGACCTGAACCGCTTCCAGCACATCGCATACCTGGCGAGCTACAACGTGAACTCGGGTAAAGACCTGCAGATCGTCGGTTCAACCAATATTTACCCCATGGCTCTCTTCTCACAGAAGCACAAGAAGGTAGACGAAATTCCCCAGGACGGTACCATTGCCGTCCCGAACGACCCCGTGAACGAGGCGCGCGCCATTCTGCTGCTGAAGGCTCAGAACCTGGTAACCCTCAAGTCTGACGTACACAGCCCCACCCACGACGATATTGACACCGAGAAGTCCAAGGTCAAGGTTACCCCCGTGGACGCATCGCAGACCGTGGTCTCCCTGGACTCCGTGGACGCCTCCGTCATCAATAACACCTTCTTGGCGGATGCGGGACTGAATCCCTCGGACGCCCTCGCGCAGGACGACCCCAATAACCCCGACGCCCGCCGCTACGTGAACCTGTTCGTGGCGCAGAAGGATAAGGTAGACGACGAAACCTACAAGAAGGTCGTCGAAATCTTCCACACCCAACCCGTGCAGGATGCCGTGAAGGAAGACTCCAAGAACACTGCGGTTGAGGTGAACCTCTCCCAGGACGAACTGAAGCAGGCGCTGCAGAAAGAAGAATCGGCGCTTCGCAAGTAAAACAGACACGTGCATGAGTGCACACGGTAAATGCGGTAACCCGGAATTTCCCTGAAAACCAGGCGAAAACCGGCTTACCGCCTTTGCCGTCCCTGGGGTGAATACATGCGGATGCGCGCCGCCGAGCACAAGCGCATCCGGTGTATTCCGTCCCAGCCCTAAAACACACGAGAGCAAAGAGAGCGTACAGTGAGCGAACAGGCAGCCCCGTGGGCGAAGAACCCAGAGCCCGGCGCCACCACACCGAAGGGTACTAACACCCTCATCAGCCCCGGCGCAGCGGACACCGGCGCCGAGCCCATGGTCACGATCGATAACGTCTCCAAAATTTTCGGCAAGGGCAAGAAAGAAGTTGCCGCCGTCAAAAACGTTTCCCTCACCGTCAAGAAGGGCGAGATCTTCGCGATTATCGGCTACTCGGGCGCAGGTAAATCTACCCTGGTGCGCCTGATCAACGGGCTGGAGAGCACCACCAGCGGCACCCTGACCGTGGACGGCTTCGAGATTTCCGGTAAACGTGACCTTGAGCTGCAAAAAGTCCGTACCAATATCGGCATGATCTTCCAGCAGTTCAACCTCATGAACTCGCGCACCGTAGCCCAAAACGTGGAGTTCCCGCTCAAGGTCGCCGGGTGGAGCAAAGGAGAACGCACCAAACGCGTGCAGGAAATGCTCGAATTCGTGGGCTTGGCAGACCGCGCGAAATACTATCCGAGCCAGCTTTCCGGTGGGCAGAAACAGCGTGTGGGTATTGCCCGTGCGCTCGCTACGAAGCCTTCCCTGCTGTTGGCGGATGAGGCAACCAGTGCTCTTGACCCGGAAACCACGCATGAGGTGCTTGAGCTGCTCAAAGAGGTCAATCGTGAGCTTGGGATTACGGTCATCGTGATTACCCACGAAATGGATGTTGTTTCCTCGATCGCCGATCGTGTGGCGGTCATGGAAGAAGGCCGCGTGGTCGAAACCGGAAGCGTTTACGAGGTTTTCTCGAATCCGCAGACCGAGGTTGCGCAACGATTCGTGGCGACCACCGTCAAGCAGAGCCCCACCGGCGATGCGGCTGCCGCGCTGCGCAATAACCACAAGGGCTACCTGGTGAACGTCGAGATCGTGGAAGGCAACCAGGAACTCGGCAAAATCCTGGCGTACCTGGGCTCGCGGAACGTGCGCTTCAATATTGTGCACGGCGGCATTGAGACCTTGCAGGGGAAAGCCTACGGAACCCTCACCCTCGAACTTCTTGGCGATGTGACGAGTATTGATGCCGCGGTTGCCGAGCTGAAGACCGTAACCCGCGTACAGGAGGTGCGCTAATGTCTGCACTTGTGACTACTCTGCCGTTAGCGGCATCAACCCGGTCGGTGAATTGGGATACCTTTATTCCCGATAAGCTGGTTCCCGCCATCTTCGATACCCTGTACATGGTCTCTGTAACGATGGTGATTGCCGGTCTTCTCGGTCTGATCATGGGTGCCTTGCTGTACACCACGCGCACCGGAAATATCTTCCAGAACCGGTTTGCTTACACGGTGCTGAACGTTCTGGTGAATATCGTGCGGCCTATCCCGTTCATTATTCTAATCGCGGCTTTAGGACCGCTCACCAGCGCGGTAGTACAGACCCGTCTAGGCATAAACGCGGCGATCTTCGCAATGACCTTCGGCGCATCCTTCGCTATTGCGCGCATTGTGGAGCAGAACATGGTCTCGATCGACCCTGGCGTGATTGAGGCTGCCCGCGCGATGGGTGCTTCCAAGCTGCGGATTCTCTTCACCGTGATGATCCCCGAATCGCTCGGACCGCTGATCCTGGGCTACACCTTCATCGTGATCGGCGTGGTCGATATGTCGGCCATGGCCGGGTATGTGGGCGGCGGCGGCCTGGGTAAGGTCGCTATCGTTGACGGCTACCAGAGGTTCCAGGATCAGATCACCTGGGCTGTGGTTGCGGTCATTATCGTGCTGGTGCAGCTCGTGCAGCTCATCGGCAATATGCTGGCAAAGAAGGCTCTGCGCCGGTAGGATTCGCCGGATTAGGCACACTCAAGGGGTTTCCCATGAAGCAATCGTGTTTCGTGGGAAACCCCTTGAGTTATGTTTGGGCTTATGAATGAATAGTGCAGCCCGAGCCTGGTTCCTATTTGTGTTTCTCGCGTGTGCCGGGTGAGCGGGTTTTTCTCGAAAATGCCACAGAGGTAACGGGGAACTGTCGGCCCGTGGAATGTTGTTGGCGCATCCCGCATCATCCCATGCGAGTTGCGAGTTTTGCGTCGTGAGCGTCAGCGAACGCGCAATGTTTGAGCTGGAGCATGGTGGTGATGCGGGCGTCCAATCACGCGAGCATCCGGTCGCTCACTGGCTGAGGCAGGAAACCACCCGCCCGTGCCCATCACAACATCCGTAACCGCATCCGCTACGACGAGGAATCGTCTTTATGACGCGGGTTGAGCATCCCCGGACGGTACCGCGGAATCTGCGGTGCATCGCCGGTTGTACCCTTCTGCTGGGCGTAGTCGGTGGGGCGCAGCACTCGTTCGTCGTCGTCCTGCTGCGTGTATTCGCCGAGCGCCATCATGCCGTAGATGAGCGCCGCGAAAATCAGCAGGGTCGTGCCGATCTCGCCCCACATGACGATGTGATTGCGCCTAAGCGTATCGTCCACATGCGCATAAATAATCGGCACCACCGAGAAACACCCCAGAATGGATGCGGTTCCCGCCGCCGCAAGCACATGCGGCAGTATCCACCAGCGGCTTCGTTCGCCGCGTTTGAGCGCGCTCTCCCCGGGCAGGCGCAGCCAGGCGAAGAGGCGACGGCGCACCGCGACCCAGCCGAAGATGCCTGCTCCGAAGGCGAGAGCACCGGGGAGTGAAAGGTACAGGGCACCTGAGAGCATGCCCGAGAGCGTGAGGGTTACCCCGACCGCCACGGCAATCAGGCTGAGGGCGTTCACCAGGCGGCGGCGCGCCCGCACCTTCAGGTGGTCGATGAGTTCTGGGGGAACCGCATCCGGGTCAGGTTTTTCTTCCCAGAACGGGCGGTAGTATTCGAGTTCTTCGGCGCTCATGTTCTCAAAGCGCAAACCGTAGCGCCCCTGCCCGCTCTGATACTGCCCGCGCGAGGTTTGTTCATGCTGATTCGGGCGAGCCTGTTCAGCCCGATTTCGCGCTGAGTTCTTCTCAGGTTGGTCGCCAAAATTCTGCTCGTTGCGGGCATCTTTACCCGAGTTCTGAGGTGTCATTTTAGCTCTCCATCATCAGGGTTGTGGATGCTTTCACCGCCGAATCCTCCAGCCGTGCCACCCAGTCGCGCGCCGTGCGCCAAAGCTGCGGGTCGGTAAACGTGTCGAAGTGCCCAAACCCGCGCGGTGCCCCCGCAAAGTCACCGTGGGGCACGTAAACAAGAACCTTAGTTCCGGCGTCTCGTGCCGCCTGCGCGCCCGCCGGTGAGTCTTCGATCGTGAGCGCATCCGGCCCGGCGAACCCTAGGCGACGTGCCGCCTCCCGGTAGATGTCGGGTGCGGGTTTGCCGTGGGGAACGTCGTCGCAGCTGACCCAGGTGCGCACGAGCGGGGCGTACCCGTAGGTGTGCATTTTGGTGTCGAGAATGCCTGCCGTGGAGTTGGATGCGACGGCCACGGGCATATGCTCGCCCAGGTAGCTGAGGAATTCTTGGGCACCGGGTACGAGGTCCACACCGGCGTTGATAATATCTGCTTCGATGCGCGCAAGTTCAGTGAGCGTATTGTGCTGATGCTGGGCGTATTCCTGGGTGTTGTTAGGGTCGCCGGTGTATGAGAGACGGGCGAGCGTTTCTGCAACCTGATACGCGGAAAGCCCGGTTAACTGCTCTTCGAGGTCGTCGCTAAAGGGGATATTCCAACGGTTGAAGAGTTCGCGCTGCACGCGGTTCCAGGCGGTCTCGGAATCGAGAAGAACCCCGTCGCAGTCGAAGATTGCGCAGCGGGGGAACCAGGATGCGGGCACGGTGTGTTCAAACATGTCTCCATCTTCTCACACCCGCCCTCCTATTACTCCTATTCCGCGAGCAGGTGGTTTTTGGTCCGAGCAGGTAGGAAAATCCTACCTTTTCGGCAAAATCCTACCTGCTCGCGGTATTCTGAAATATAGTAACATTACTACAATCGGACTTTGGGGGGAGAGAAAACTATGACGACTACAGTATCAGCACGCGAATTTAATCAGAATGCCAGTGCCGCTCTGCGCCTTGCCGCGGAAGAACCCGTCTTTATTACCAAACGCGGCACACCGACCAACGTTATTTTGAGTATTGAAGACTATCAACGACTGGCCCAACCGCAACCTCGGCGTTCCTTGGCGGATGCGCTTTCCACCATGTCGGCAGAGGCGGGCGAGATTGATTTTGATATTGATCGCGAACCGAGCATCCCAAATCCTCACCGCGAGGTAGACTTCGCAGAAGACGGCGACCTTTTCGGCAGCGAGGAGAACTAATCCGTGTACCTTGCCGATACAAATGTGATCTCCGAACTGCGTAAATATCGCTCGGGCAGAATGCATCCTTCGGTGCGCCATTGGGTGGAACACGTAGACGTGAACGACGTGTATATCAGTGTGATTAGCATGATGGAGATTCGCACAGGAATCCTGCGGCATGCCCGTAAAGATGCGGCCCAGGCTCAGATTCTGCAGCAGTGGTTTTCTCATGAGCTTGCGCCGGAGTTTGCGGGGCGCATCCTGCCGGTTTCTTTAGAGGTTGCTCTTACCTGCGCTGAACTCCACGTGCCGCATAAGAAATCAGAATACGATGCGCTGATCGGCGCCACTGCCCGAGAACACCATCTGATGTTGGTGACTCGTAACGTTGCAGATTTTCAGGGCATGGACCTCGATATTCTCAACCCGTTCGAGTTTTAGTCTTAACGCTTAGTGTATGCCGCGAGCAGGTAGGAAAATCCTACCTGCTCGCGGAAAAGAAAACGCTACACCGCCGAGACCGGTTTGCGGCTGACCTGTTCCATAACGGGCCCGGTTGCCGCCAGCGCCGCAAACACCAATCCCAGCCCCATCACGATCGAGCCGAATACCAGTGCTGCGGTGTACAGCAGCCCCGTCTCGGTGAGTGCCGAACCAAGCAGCAGCACGAATAGCGGCAGTGCCACCACCGCAGACATACAGCTCACCAACAGCAGCGGACCAAACACCACGATGCGCCTCGAACGTTTGAGCACCGTAGCTTCGGTACCCATCATCCGCAGAGAAGAATATAACGACCCGCGCTCGTAAATGGCGGCGGACTGGTTCAGTAGCGCCGAAAGCGCCACCAGCAGGTAGGAGAGGAACAGCACCAGCACCAGACCCTGCAGTATATCCCCAATAAGATAGGACTCCGCCGAGCCTTCTTCCACACCCGGCGCGGAATTGACCATGCCCAGAATCGGCCCCACGAAAGCGGCAATAAACGTGGTCATGGCAACCCCGGAGACCTGCCGCCAGGCGGCGCGCGGCGATTCCAAAATGGAGCGATATGCCAGCAGGGTTGCGGGGGTGCGGGCGGTGCGAACCCGAATGCGGGCGTACAGGCCCACCACGAACCCGCCAATCAGGTCTACGGCGAGCATCGTGAGCAGGATCGGCAGCCCAAACATGATGGTGGTTACTAGTACCAACACGAACCCGTTCGAGCCCATCGAATCAGCGGCGAGATTCATAATGTGGGAGGCAATCGCCCCGATGAAGCCCACCACTAGAAGCGCACAGCCCAGAATGAGGGCGCGTTTACCCAGGGACGGCTTATCCGAACGGGTGCGTACCCCCAGCGGGCTGATGGTCACCTTCGAGAGCCCAAAGAGCGAACTGGTTGCGGCGATGATCAGACTCACAAACCCGCAGACCAGCACGATGGGCAGGGGCAGCAGCATATTTTCGGGACCCAGCGGGATGTTCTGGAAACGCAGCATCCCGAAAGGCAGCACCAGAACCAGGTACACGATAAACCCGAGCACGAACCCAACCGCAGCGTAGATCACGGAATCGAGCATGGTGTAGAGGGTAAGCCGCCGGGTGGAGGCGCCCAGCAGCCGCAGGGTTGCCAGGCGGTCGTCGCGGCGGCGTGCGCTGAGCCGTGCCGCGGATGCGCCGAGCGTGAAGAGCGGGGTGAGCAGCAGGAACCCGCTGATCCAGGCGAGCATCAGGTATAGCGGCTGCATCGTGTGTGCCGTGTTTTTGGTGCCGGATCCCGCCTCGACCGAGGTGGCCGTGCTGGCATCCCCGCCCAGCCAGGTGTAGAAGGCGTGAATACCTCCGGCGATCAGCAGAAAGAGCGCCGCGGATGCGGCAAACGCAAGCACAGGAAGGATCGCCTGGGATGTGGGCAGGGTGCGGCGCGCGAGAAGTTTGAAGGTCTGCATTCTTAGGCGCCTTTCCCCAGGAGGCCGCGCATCGAGAAAAGACGCCGGGCGGGTTTATACGGCGCGGGTGCATGGTTGCGTGAGGCCGCGGTGTGCGCCGTGCCCGGAGCATGGGCGGGGGAGTAGCGAACGTTCGCGGGCGGCTGGGTTTGTGCAGAAACCCGGTTGTATGTTTGGGGCGGGTTTACCGCGGGGTTCCCCGGTTGGAAGACGCCCGGCTGCGCGGAGGGAGCGGGTGCCGCATCCTGAGGCGGTACCGGCTGGCTCGGCGGTGCGGGCACCCGATACTGTACCGATTCCCCGCCCTGCTGACCGGGCGCGGTGGGACTCTGCCGGTTATCCTGCACAATCTGTCCGTCGTGCAGATGAATTGTGCGGGAGCATTGCGCCGCAACCTGCGGATCGTGGGTGACGATCACGAGGGTTTTACCCTGCTGCGGAACGAGTGTGAGCAGAAGATCCATGACCTCTTGGGCGGTCACGCTGTCGAGTGCGCCGGTGGGTTCATCCGCAAAGGTAATCGGCGCACCGGTAATCTGTGAACGCGCAATTGCCACGCGCTGTGCTTGCCCGCCGGAAAGTTCGCCGATGCGTTTCTCGCACATGTCGCCTAGCCCCAGCCGGGCGAGCAGGTTTGCGGATGCGGTGCGTGCCTGCTCGCGCGACATCCCGGAGATCATGGCGGCGAGCGAGACGTTTTCTTCTGCGGTGAGTTCGGGGATGAGAAGTCCCTGCTGAAAGATGAATCCGAAGGAGTTTGCGCGCAGGCTTGTGCGCTGTTTTTCGCTTAGGGCGCCGAGTTCAACGCGCCCGCCCGGTATCTCGGGTCCGCCGCCGAGCACCTGAACGGTGCCCGAGTCTATGCGAATAATGCCGGAGAGCGCGTGCAGAAGCGTGGTTTTTCCGGAACCGGAGGGTCCCATAACGGCCACGGATTCGCCGGGGTAAATATCGAGCGAAATATCGCGCAGTACTGTGTGCTGTCCGTAGGATTTGGTAAGGTTGCGCACCGAGATAACGGGTGCGTATGAGGTGTAAGAAGTATTCATAGCATCCATTTTTCCAAGGGTGACGGGGCGTTTTTATCCGTCTGCGGAGTGAAAAAATGCGGCGATAACGCCGGGTTTTGTGCGGGTTGTCATCCCTAAGGATGAGCGGGGAGTGTTCTGGGATACGGCTCTAAATCGTGCGGATGATGCCATACTTAAGACCATGACTGACGCACAGACCCACCATGAACACGCTGAAACGCCCGGTAAGATTTTTCTGCTTCGGCACGGGCAGACCGACTGGAATATAAATCACCGGTTTCAGGGCAGAACCGATATTCCACTGAACGATACGGGGCGTGAACAGGTTCGGGGTGCCGTGCCGCAGCTGCGTGAGATGGCTCAGCGCGGCGTGCAGATTGACGGTGTGGTTTCGTCCCCGCTTGAGCGCGCGGCGGAGAGCGGGCAAATTGTTGCTCGGGAGCTTGGGGTGCCGTATCTGGGTGCATACGCGGGGCTAGAAGAACGCTCATTCGGTGATTTGGAGGGTGAGGCTGCAACCCCTGAGCTGGTGGCGGCATCCCGCACGGATGGGCATAAATACGGGGTTGAGGAACGCGAGGCCCTGGTGAGCCGCGCCCTGACCGCCCTGAACCGGGTGCGCCGCGAGCATGAGGGCAAGAACATTGTGGTGGCTACCCACGGCATGCTGATTGCGGTGACGATGACCGTGCTTCTTGAAGGCCGCGAGCATGAGGGCTACGAGACGATTGACGGCATGTTCCCGATTCCTCCGAATGCTTCGCTCACCGAGCTTCCCACCGATTATCTTGACGATGCGATTGATGCCCACGTACTGGTTAACCGCCAGCCTAAGCTGCACGCCGAACCTTTCCCTAAGAATCTGGCGGGCGGTTCGCTCACGCTGATTCGCCACGGACAGACCGAGTGGAATAAGAACCAGCTCATGCAAGGTATCAGCGATATTCCGCTGAACGACACCGGTCGCGCACAGGCGCGTGAAACCGGGGCGAAGCTGCGCAGTCTGGGTTTGAGCTATGACCGTGTGATTTCTTCACCGCTGTCGCGGGCCTATGAAACCGCGCAGCTTGTGGGCGAGGATTTCGGGCTTCCGGTCAGTGAAACCTACCCTGACTTGGTGGAACGTGATTATGGTGCCGCCGAGGGCGTGAATATTCCCGTTCCCGAGCGGCGCGCCCCCGACCGCTACTATCCGCAGGTAGAGACCGAACGCGATGTGTATGTGCGTGCTGTGCGTGTTCTGCGTGAGATTGTGCGCCAGTATCCCGGGGAGCGCATCATCGTAGTGAGCCACGGGAGTCTGATTCGCCGCGCTATTTCGGCGGCGCAGGGGTACGAGCATACGCAGACTGTGCCGAACGCTGAGCCTTTAGAGGTCGATCTTAAGGGGCTTTTTGCCTTTGATGAGAGCACGGTGTTTGATGAGCGGGGTCGTCTTGTCTGGTAGATCTGGCAGAGTGTTCTGGGTAATCGGATGGGCGCTTTTCGCGCTGTATTGTACCGCCGTTGCAACGATCGTGTTCGCCCCGCAGCATGTGGACGATAACGAGGCGGGCTCTCGTCTGGCTTCGCTTCTTGACGCCGGTCACGCCCAGGGCTGGCTGCCCGGGTTTATCACCTATGCGAGCATCGAACAACTCTCGAATGTCATCATGTTTGCCCCCGGCGGGTTTTTGCTCATGCTGTTGCTGTTCTGCCGTGCCCGCCCGTGGCGAAGGGTAGGGGTAATCACTCTGGGCGCGGTGGCGGTCAGTGCCGGAATCGAGCTCATTCAAACGGCGATGCCCGAACGCACCGGCGACCCCATAGACGTGCTCATGAACGGGACGGGTGCGTTTGTTGGTTCCCTGACCGCCTGGGGTATACGTGCTTTCTTGATGCGCTGGGTTAAGAGGTAGTTCACGGATATGGATGCTTCCGCTTCGCTCCGACGGTAGAGACAGCCCTAGGTACTCGCTGTAAGCCTGCACATCCTGAAAGCGCCACGCACTAGAAAACCTTTATGGTTCAAAGGCAGATCAAAACTACTCGCGCCCGAACTTCAGAAGCCGCGCATCCGGTGTGGGTTTAGATGCGTTGTGGGGTGAACAGTGTGTGTCTGTTGTGGATTATTTGACCTTAAGTGTGGTTTCGAGGGTAAATTCACAAAAAATCGATGATTTATCCGTGGGTTATCTTGACGCACCCACATAAACCCACATAAAATCAAGGGCAAGACTGTTGTCTTGAGTGGTGATACGCATTCGCCGTTCCGCCATGATACACAGACCTAAGAATTCGCGTGGAACGGTTCGTTCGCTCCACACCCATACCTTGAAAGTGATGTGCGCATATGTTTGCTGAAGAACGTCGTGCCGAAATTGCGAAGCTGGTATCTTCTGCGCGCCGCGTTAACGGTGCTGATCTTGCTCGACGCTATGACGTCACCATGGAGACTGTGCGACGAGACCTTGCCGCCCTCGAAGAAGCGGGTAAGCTGCGCCGCGTGCATGGCGGCGCCGTTACCGTTGAGCAGTCTACCTCCCTAGAGTCCTCTATTGCCTCACGTCAGGGCATGAATACTCCCGAGAAGCGCCGCATTGCCGCGAAGGCTTATGAGTATCTGCGTGACTCTGATGTGGGTTCAATTGTTCTTGACGCTGGCTCGACCATTGAGATTTTGGCGGACTATATTGGGTCAGAAAACTTTAGTCTCAAGACCGGCAGCGACCGCATCATTATTACCCATGCCCTGCACATTGCGGTCAAACTCGCTGAGGCAGAGGGGGTCACCCTCGAACTTGTGGGCGGTCAGCTGCGCAAGATGACGTGGGCGGCGATTGGTGCTCGTGCCGCCGAATATTTCGCCACGGTACGCCCCGATATTGCGTTTCTTGGCGCCAACGGCATAGACGCCGAATTTGGTGTTTCCACCCCCGGCATGAATGAGGCCATCGTGAAGACCGCGATCTGCAAATCGGCGCGGCGCGTGGTGCTTCTGTGCGATTCGGCGAAGTTCGGGCAGGAATCACTCGTGCGCTTCGCTGACTTCGAGAATATCGATACCATGATCACCGACCGCGCCCCCGATGGTGCGCTTGCTCAGGCTCTTGAAGCCGCTCATGTGGAGGTACTCATCGCATGATTCTGACTCTCACCGCTAACCCTAGTTTGGATCGCACGATCGAACTGGGCTCGCCTCTAGCACACGGCGCCGTTCAGCGTGCGGTAGGCGCGGTTCAAGACCCCGGCGGTAAAGGGGTCAATATTTCGCGTGCCTTACATACTTCTCGGGTGCCTACTGTTGCGGTGGTTCCGGGAGAGGCTACCGACCCCGTGCTGACCGCTCTTGCGGCGAGCGGCGTGCAGTTTGCGAATCTGCCCACGGGTGAGCCTATCCGCTCGAATATCACCGTGGTTGATCCGGACGGCACGACTACTAAGCTTAACGCCCCCGGCACCGAGTTCACCCCTAAGCTGCGCGACGCCCTGGATGCGCTCGTGATCGCCCAATCAGAAAACGCAGATTGGGTGGTGCTCGCCGGTTCGCTGCCTGGCGGACTGGAGGCAACGTATTACGCCGAACTGTGTGCGAAGCTGCGCGCCAGCGGATATGAGGGCAAGATCGCCGTCGATACCTCTGAGGCGCCGCTGATCGCCACCGTCGCGGGGCAGATAAAGCCTACGCTGATTAAGCCGAATTCTGAGGAGCTGGCGCAGCTGACCGGTGCCGAGAACTGGGAAGAGCTGGAATCAAGCCCCGAACTGACCGCACGTACCGCACGAACCTTGGTGAACGACGGTATTCCCTATGTGCTGGCAACCCTTGGCGGGTCCGGCGCGGTTCTCGTGACCGCCGAAGGTGCCTGGCATGCACAGCATGAACCCGTGAAGGTGCGCAGCACGGTGGGCGCAGGGGATTCGTCGCTCTCCGGTTTCCTCTATGCTTATGAGCGAGGGGAGTCGCCGCAGCAATGCCTTGTGCAGGCGGTTGCGCATGGCTCGGCGGCAGCATCTTTACCCGGAACACAAATGCCTTCGGCAGCCATGACAACCCCCGAGAAAGTAACCCTAAGGCAGCTTTCCAGTTAGCTTATATTCCATATCAGGCATATAGCATATAGCCTGGTCAACCCCTAAAAACAACATATTTACGGACACTTGAGTGCGTACTGAAAACGCCCACACAGGCATCATGGCGCACCGCATCATACGCCCCGAGGAGGGTATTATGTCTGAGCTTATTACCCCAGAGCTGGTGCTCCTAGACCAGAATCTGGGAGAGACTAAATTCGACGTCATCAGCAAGCTTGCGCATGCCGTCGTCGATGCCTCACGTGCCACCGACTACGATCAGCTGTACGCCGCTGCTGAAGCCCGCGAGTCCAAGACCGACACCGGCATCCCGGGCGGTATCGCTATTCCGCACTGCCGAAGCGCGGCGGTTACCGAACCCACCCTCGCGATGGCACGACCCAACCCCGGTGTGAGCTTCGGCGCGAAAGACGGTCCGGCCGATCTGATCTTCTTCATCGCCGCCCCCGATGGTGCCGACCAGGAACACCTGAAACTGCTCTCCACGTTGGCGCGTTCGCTCATGAAGAAGAGCTTCACCGCATCCCTGCGTGAGGCACAAACCCCCGAAGAAATCGTAGACCTCGTGAACGATGCGCTCGGCACCGGCGCCCCGAAGAAGGCTCCCGCCTCCGCCGACTCGGCAGCATCGAACGCGCAAAAGGCGGGTGCAGGCGCATCCGCTCAAGCTGCAGCGGCACAGACCGACTCCGCAGAAGCGACTGCATCCGAGAAGCCAGCCACCAAGAAAATCGTGGCGGTCACCGCCTGCCCCACCGGCATCGCGCACACCTATATGGCGGCGGATGCCCTCAAATACGCTGCGGAAGACCTCGGCTACGACTTCAAGGTTGAGACTCAGGGGTCCTCCGGGAATGAAACCCTCACCCAGGCCGATATTGATGAAGCCGACGCTGTTATTTTCGCGGTCTCGGTGAACGTGCGTGACCGCAGCCGCTTCGCCGGTAAGCCCTACGTGGAGTCCCCGGTTAAACGCGGTATTGACGAGCCCGAAGCCATGCTGAACGAGGCCCTGGCCGAGGCTGAGAACCCCAATGGTAAGCGGGTGAGCGCCGCCGCATCCAGCGGGGAAGACACATCCTCAGCCGCCGAAGGCTCGTGGGGCTCGCGCATCTACAAGGCCGTGATGACCGGTGTTTCGTACATGATCCCGTTCGTCGCCGCCGGCGGTATTATCGTGGCTCTGGGCTTCATCCTCGAAGCAATCACCATGCCGAACCTGGGCGATGTCGATACCGAAAAAATCCTCGCCAACGCCACAATCTACAACCTGGGAGACACCCACTGGACCCTCTACCTGGGCGCGGTTCTGCAAACCATCGGTAAGTTCGGTCTTGACCTGATGGTTCCCGCGCTCGCCGCCTTTATCGCTTATGGTTTGGCGCAGCGCCCCGGTATTGCGCCCGGCTTTATCGCCGGTTCCGTCGCGGTCGCCGTGAAGGCTGGCTTCCTCGGCGGTATCGTCGGCGGTCTGCTCGCCGGTCTAATTGCCTACGGTTTAGGCACCCTCAAACTGCCGCGCTGGCTCGGTTCGATGATGCCCGTGGTCATTACCCCGCTCATAACCTCACTCGTTGCGGGCGGCATCATGTACTTGCTGTTGGGCGCGCCGCTGGCGTGGGTTCTCGAATCCCTGCAGAACTGGCTGACCTCCATGTCTGGCGCATCCGCTCTTGTTCTCGGCCTGATTCTGGGCGCCATGATGGCATCCGATCTGGGTGGCCCCATCAACAAGGCGGCTTACCTGTTCGCAACCGCCGGGCTTTCTTCGGGTGCCGATGTGAACAAGGAAATCATGGCGGCCGTAATTATCTCCGGTATGGTTCCGCCGCTGGCTATGGCGCTCGCCACCACCCTGCGCCCCAAGCTCTTCACCGAGCCCGAGCGTGAAAACGGCAAGGCCGCGTGGCTGCTGGGCGCATCCTTCATCTCTGAGGGCGCTATTCCGTTCGCCTCGGCAGACCCAGCGCGCGTGATCCCGTCCTCCATCGTAGGCGGCGCGATTGCCGGTGCTATTTCGATGAATGCGCATGTGGCATCCCCGGCACCGCACGGCGGTATCTGGATTATTGGTTTGAGCAACAATATTCCGATGTTCCTGCTCGCTGTTGTCGCCGGTACCGTCGTATCCGCCATCATCTATGTGCTGCTGAAGTCGATTGGCGCGAAGTCGCGGCAGACTGCGACCGAGACCCCAGCGAAGACCGCCGCATAAGCGTTACACTGTAGAGAACCCAACACGAAGGATATATCTTCATGACTACATATAAAGGCGTCGGTGTTTATGCCGGACGCGTTATTGGTCCCGTGCTACAGATGCCCGAGCCTATTCAAGAGCCTAAAGCCGGTCTGCGCCTAGACGGTGAAAGCCCCGAAGAGGCCGGTCAACGTATTCAAGATGCGTCGGTTCGCGTGAAAGAGGATCTGCTCGCACGCGCCGAAAACGCGGGCCGTGACGGCAAGGCCGTGCTCAAATCGACCTCGCAGATGGCGACTGACCGCGCCCTGATTAAGAGCGCCGTGAAGCTGGTTGAGACCCAGCAGATGGCACCTGAGCGCGCGATTTGGGAGGCAGCAACCTCGTTCGCCGACCAGATGGCTGCCCTTGGCGGTTACATGGCTGAGCGCGTCACCGATATTCACGATGTGCGCGCCCGTATTGTGGCGGAACTGACCGGTCAGCAGGCGCCGGGCATCCCTTTCGCGGAGGAGCCTTTCGTGCTCGCCGCAGTTGATCTTGCCCCCGCAGATACCGCGACCCTTGACCCGAAGAACGTGATCGCCCTGATCACTTCAGACGGCGGTCCGCAGGCGCATACCGCGATTTTGGCGCGTGGTCTGGGTCTTCCCGCTATTGTGGCGGCGAAGGGCGTTACCGATATTCCAGACGGCACCGAGGTCTATGTTGACTCAAATGCGGGTATCGTCAATACTGAGCCGACCGATGAAGACCGCGAAGCCGCCGAAAAATACGCTAACCGCAAACCTATCGCCGACTTCGACGGTAAAGGCGTGCTCGCCGATGGCACCCGCGTACCACTCTACGCGAATGTGGGCGACGGCAAATCCGCCGAGAAGGCTGCCAGCCTGAACGCCGAAGGCGTGGGTCTGCTGCGCACCGAGTTCGGCTTCCTGGGGCACGACGCCGAGCCGTCTATTGAGGCCCAGGCAGCAACTTACAAGTCTGTGTTTGATGCCTTCCCCGGCAAGCACATCGTGGTTCGCACCCTGGATGCGGGCGCCGATAAGCCGCTGCCCTTCCTGAACGTGAATCCCGAGGAAAACCCGGCGCTGGGTGTGCGCGGGTTCCGCACCGACTGGACTGTACCGGGCGTGCTGACTCGCCAGCTGGAGGCTATCAAGCAGGCATCCGAGGATTCCGACGCCGATATTTGGGTGATGGCACCGATGATTTCGACCACCTCCGAGGCTCGCAACTTTGCGAAAATGCTCAAGGAGGTCGGCCTGCCGGTACACGGCGTGATGGTTGAAACCCCCGCCGCCGCTGTGAACGCCGAAGCGATTTTGGGTGAGGTTGATTTCGTGTCGATCGGCACCAACGACCTGACCCAGTACACGATGGCTGCAGACCGTTTGCTGGGCGATCTGGCTCACTTGAACAACCCGTGGCAGCCTGCGGTGCTGAAGATGATTAAGCTGACCGTCAAGGGCGCTAAGCGAGCTTCGGTGAATGCTGGCGAGAAGAAGTATGTGAGCGTCTGCGGTGAGGCCGCCGCCGATCCGGCGCTGGCCGTGGTGTTGGTCGGCCTGGGGGTTGATACCCTCTCGATGAACGCCGGTGCTATCCCCGCGGTTGCGGCGGTGCTCAAGTCGGTGACCCTGGAGCAGGCACGTCATATCGCCAACAAGGCTTTGGAACAGATTTCCTCTGCCGAGGCGAAGGCTGCCGCCCGCGCTGAGCTGCCGATTCTGGACGAGCTCGGCCTCTAGAAGACGCCTCAAACCCGGTGGAGAAAAGGCTAACCCGGTGTTGAAAGTTTATTTCAAGATCGGGTGAGGCATTGGTCCCCAAACGGTGAGTAAAACTGTACAATTGAGGCAGGAAAACAGGGGGTGCATCCTCCTGTTTGATAAACATGGAGTCGATAACAGACGATTCCTTCACAAAGGAGAAAAACCATGGCAGAGGTTATTGCCACCATTGCAAGCCGCGTTGGTCTGCACGCACGTCCCGCAGCAATTTTTGCTGAGGCAGCTGGCGACCTCCCCGTTGAGGTCACCATTGCAGCCGAAGGCGAGCCCGCAGACGAGGCAATGGATGCGGCTTCGATCCTATCCCTGATGTCCTTGGGCGCTAAGCACGGTGACCGTGTGGTGCTCCGAGCAGAAGGTGAAGGCGCAGACGAAGCTCTAGAGACCCTGAAGAAGATTCTCGAAACCGACCACGACGCAGAGTAATCCTTCCGGCGACTCTCGCCAGCTTACCGGTATCCCGTCGCTTCACGTGCGGCGGGATACCTGCTTTAAAGCTCGGGCGCGCATCCGGTCTATTTTCCGCCTCATGCCTCAGCCAGCCCGATCAGGTCGGAAGGGGGGGGCATAAAAAGGCTCTTGATGCGAATGAAGCGGCGTTTTTAACTCTTTATTCGCATCAAGGTTCTTTTTAGGCGAGGCGAACCCCGCCGATGCACCAATCGCCGCGCCTCTTGTTAGACTTAAGGCGTGCGTGCGCCGCGAGCGCATCAAAAAGACCGCACAAGGTTCGCGGGCGATAGACGTTCGGAACACCCACCACCCCACGAGAGATAGAGACCCTTGCACGAAATTACGGCACGTTTTGCAACCCCAGCAGAAATTCAGGAGTGGGATACCCACGTGATCGCCAACCCGGACGGCGGAAATCTGCTGCAGTCCGCATCATTCGCAAAAGTCAAAGCCGACTACGGGTGGAAACCCCGCTATATCGTGTACGAAGGCACCGTCGATCGTGACGGCGAGAAGCAGCCTTTCGCCAGCTACAGCCTGGCGTTCGAGAAGAATATTCCGTTGCTGGGCAAACTCTGGTACTTCATCAAAGGCCCGGCGGTGCATGATGCCGATGAGCTGCCCGCCCTGCTGCAGGCGAACCGCCGCCTGATTACCGAGCAGAAATTGGGTGTTTTTGCCGTTAAGATCGAACCTGAAATCGTGGCGGATGAGCACGCCCAGCAGGTTATTGCGGGCACCGAGCTGGTTCGTACCGCCGATATTCAGCCGAATGACTACACCGCCATCCTCTCCACCGAAGGCACCGAGGAAGAGGTGCTCAAGTCGTTGTCTTCGCGCGGACGTAACGCTGTACGCCGCGCCACCCGTGAAGGCTGCGAGGTCAAACGGGTTGAGCTCACCGACGAAAATATGCGCGCCATGTATGCCCTTATGGATACCGTGGGCCAGGGCAAAGTTTCGCTTCTGCTGCGCCCCTACGAGTATTACCGCGACTTCTGGAAGGCCTTCGAGAACGCCGGGCAGGGCAGGCTCTACTTCACCTATGAAGACGGCAAACCTTCCGTGGGCGCCTACGTGATTAACTACGGCACGAAGGGCACCTATAAAGACGGCGGTTCTAAGCCGCGCCGTAAACAGTACGGTGACTCTCATCTGGTACAGTGGACTGCGATTACCGACCTCATGAAGGAGCACGGGATCAGCACCTATGACTTCTGCGGCACCCCGCCCGCCGCCGAACTCAAGAATAAGGAACACCCTTACTACGGTCTGGGTCTGTTCAAAACCTCGTTCACGAAGAACGTGACCGACTTCGTGGGCGTTTACGATCAGCCTATTTCAGAGCTCAAATATAAACTCTGGAACGCCGGTGTGGAGCGGCTGATGCTTCGCCTGTGGGTGAAGAAACACCACTATTCCTTCTACTAGGAAACGCCGCACCGCCACGCCACTCACCGGTACACACAGCGCACCAGCACGCAACACGATCAAGGGATACTATGGCGAAGAACCCCGAGGAGCACAGCTACAACCCAGCCGATGAGAACGCGAGGAGTATTCGCCGTCCGGGATATTTCTTCGCCGTGCCTCTCTCCGAAGTGCACGACTCCAAGCTGCGTGAGGCGCTTGCCCACAGCGGCAAGGAGGTCGAGCAGGCTGAGCAAGCGCGTGAGGCGCTTTACGAGGTTGCGGCGGCGCACGGCGTGGAAACCGATACGGACGACACCCAGCTTCTTCCCGTCGACGAATCGGGGATGCCTCTC
This sequence comes from Rothia sp. HMSC064D08, assembly GCF_001809525.1. Lineage (NCBI taxonomy): Bacteria > Bacillati > Actinomycetota > Actinomycetes > Micrococcales > Micrococcaceae > Rothia > Rothia sp. HMSC064D08. The sequence continues at coordinate 331,775 of NZ_KV797895.1, forward strand.
GACGAGGCTCCACAGATGTCCTACGAGCCGGAAATACCCTACGAGGAAATCCCCGAAGAACCCGTAATCCAGGCGGTGCAGAGCGTGCCGCCTGAGATACCGCATCCGCAGGAGCCGCCCGCGCAGACTTCCAGCAATATCGTCACGGAGGTCGCTAAATATCGTCAGTCCCAGCCCGTCCCCATGACGGGCATGATCCCGCAGGTGCCCAATTCGCATGCGGCGCAGCGGTTCGGCGGTGTAGAGCCCACGGCGAGCGCACCCCCGGTATCCGTACCCACTACGACCGTGCCCGCCGGGCGTGGCACGGGCGGACGGTGGGGCGTGCGAACCACCCTGCGGTCCTTCGTGCGTGCAGGCAGTCAGGCGGCGGCGCACGCGGCGCCGCGCGGTGTTGCGCGCATCGCCCAACGGCAGTTCACCCCGCGCGCCAAACGCGAAGAACGCGCCCGGCGTGAGGCTCTGTACCGCGAGAAAGAATACGCCCGCGACACCCTCAATTTCACGCTGCGCCTGGCGGAAGCCATGTTCTACTATGGCGCGGATGCGATGGACGTAGACTCGGCGATTATTGCGGTGTCTTCGGCGTATGGGCTTGATTCGGTGGATGTTAATATCACCAACCAGTCGGTGACCATCAACTACACCTCCGATCCCGATATTTACATGGAGTCGCGCATCAGCTCGCGCAGCATGAGTGCCGATTCCCGGTTTACCCACACGCTCGTGCGCGTGGTGCGCACCTCTACCGAGAATTATGAGGCGCTCGCTTCTACCTATGGACTGATTCACGATATTACCGAGGGCGGCATGACCCTGGAGGATGCCGACCTTCGCCTGAGCGAGATTACGAACCACCCTAAACCGTATCCTCCGCTGATTACCTGGCTGGCGAATATTGGCTGCGCAACCACGCTGACGGCGGCGCTGGGGGCGAGCTGGTCTACCGCAACCGCTGCGGCGATCGTGTTCATTCCCGTGTACTTGCTGATTCAGTGGCTCAATAAGATTGGCATGCCCACGTTCTTCCGCATGGCGGCGAGCGCGGGTCTGCTGACCTTCCTGGCGATTTGGCTGGGCGGGGATCATTCCATGATTCGCCGTCCGGGGGAGTCGATTTCAGCGCCTCTGGTGGTTGCCGCCGGGCTGATCATGTTCCTGCCGACCTCGCGTCTGGTAGGCGCTGTTCAGGATGCGATTAACGGTTTCCCGGTGACCGCGGCGGGAAGATTCGTTTCGACGGGCATGAGCTTTTTGGGTCTGGTGATCGGCATTGCCTCGGCGGTGAATGCGATTAGCCTGTTTGGCGGTCCGATTCTGGATATTGAGCAGAGCCGGTTTGAGCTTCCTTCGCCGCTCACGTTCTCGGTTTTCATGCTGGCGGCGACGGTTACGTTTGCGATTACCCTGCATACGAAGCTTGTGAAGCTGGGGTGGCTGGTGCTCATTACCTGTAGCGCCCTGGTGACCTATCACCTGTATACCTACCTGGTGGGGGTAGATTCGGGGCGTGCGAATACGGCGCTTGCCGCCCTCGTAATTGGCATGCTGAGCACCTACGTGGCATACCGACTGCATGCCCCGCAGGCGGTTTTTTCGATTCCCGCGCTGACCTTCCTGCTGCCTGGTCTGTCGTTCTTCCGCGGCATGTACCTGCTGACGGTTGAGACGAACGTGGTTTGGGGCATTCAGAGCATGATTTCGGCGGTTTCGATCGTGATCGCGATGGCGGCGGGCGTAACGCTGGGCAACTACCTGATGCAGTACCTGCTGCAGCGTTTCGCGGTTCCGCGCAATGTGCCCGCGGAGGCTGCCGAGTAGCGCATCGCGGTTCTCACGTTCCCCTGATGTGAGACGCTACAAAGGCTCTTTATTCCACAGTGGAATAAAGAGCCTTTGTATGTAGGTATGAGGGGGCGGATGCGCGCTACTTGACCGTCCAGTCCACCGGCTCCGCACCCTGCTCTACCAGCAGCGTATTCACCCGCGAGAACGGGCGCGAACCGAAGAACCCGCGATGCGCCGACAGCGGCGAGGGATGCGCCGACTCCACACACGGATACGGTTCCAGCATCGGGGCGGTGCGCCGCGCATCCGCACCCCACAGTAGCCCGACCAGGGGTTTATTGCGTGCCGCCAGCGCCCGAATAGCGCACTCGGTCACCTCTTCCCACCCTTTATTGCGATGCGACCCCGGCGCCCCTTCACGCACACTGAGCACGCGGTTCATGAGCATGATGCCCTCATCGGACCACGAACTCAGATCGCCGTGCTGCGCGGGCTCAATCCCCAAATCGTCGGACAATTCCCGGTAAATATTGATGAGCGATTTCGGTAGGGGCATATCCCGCTGCACCGAGAACGAAAGCCCCATCGCGTTTCCGGGGGTGGGGTAGGGGTCTTGCCCCACGATCAGCACCTTGACCTCGTTCATGGGGCGTGAGAATGCGCGGAAAATATTCTGACCTGTGGGAAAAGTTCGGTGTCCCGCCGCGTGTTCGGTGCGTAAAAACTCGCCCATGGCGTGGATTTTATCTTCGACGGGCGCGAGGGCCTGCGCCCAGTCTTCGCTCATAATGTCGGTCAGCGGCGGGTTCGTCATGAAAATACTCCCTGAGAAAATTTGACTCTAATAACACGGTGACTTCAACCAACATACTCTAAAGTGTTCATGTAGACCACCTATGTTCGTCAGGAATCCAGATGCCGATACCTTCTTCGGAAACCCCCGAACCTTCGCCTGCTGGCGGCTCCGATGCCGCCGAACCCGCAGCGGCAGTCCCCGCCGATAACTCTGAACCCGGCCCTACAACACAGCCTGCCTCTTCTGCCCCCGACACTTCCGAGACCCGCGAAACCGGCGGAGAAACTGAGAACACGCGAAAATCCGCCCTCACCGATTTAGAGCGTGCCATGATCGCCCTGGAAAAACGACACTGGAAGTACCAGGGCACCAAAGAGAAAGCGATTACCGCGCTCGGGCTCACCCCGATCGCCTACTACCAGAAACTTAACACGATGATCGATAGCCAGCGTGTGATCGCCGCCGAACCTATCCTGATGCACCGCCTGCGCGAGGTTCGCGACCGCAGTTAGAGGCAGCCGCACCGATGTGTGCATGAGCGCACGCCGTTCTGAACAGGACGGATAAAGCCCCATACGGTACCCTGTAAGAGAGAGCTTTGGCAGGGCTCCACCGCGCAGAGCGGTACGTCTATTACTCAACCTAGGGAAGTCATGAGCCAATACCCGCATGATGAATTCGACGACATCGACGAGAATACCGCCCGCCGTGGAACATACCGCGGTGTGATTGACGACCCTTCCAAGAGCCCCAAAGGCATTATTCCCGTTGTCGTCGCCGGTATTTTATCGCTCGTGATCGGCGGCGCTATGTACATTAACCACCCGCGCAGCAGCTCGCCCGAGGCCGCCGCGCGCGCCAAGAGCTACAGCGCCCCCGCCTCGCCCTCGGAGTCATCGTCGCCCTCTGCCTCAGCATCCGAGCAGGCTAAGGATGCGAACGTGGCGGTCTATAACGCATCCGCGCCCGGCGGGTCTGCGGCCAAGGCAAGCGCCGCGCTTGAGGGCTACACGATTACCGAAACCGCAAACTGGTCGGGCACCCCGCCGCAGTCCAGCACGGTCTACTACAAGGACGAGGCCAAGAAGGCACAGGCCGAAGCTATTGCGAAAACCCTGAACATTACGACGGTTCAGGAGAGCTCAGACACCTCGATTCTGGGCGAGAACGATATTGTGGTGGTGCTCGCCACCGACTACAGCTAACGGTATCAATCGGCTTGATACCGCGGTGTGCGGTACCGTTTATCATCCCCGCTAGTTTCGGGAACGTTCTATGAGCCTTATGCGCTCGCACATAACATTACCCGGCGCTCGAAACTGGTGTTTCCGCTCCGTGCATTCGCCTCGAAGCCGTACCCGTTCACCCCATTGCGGCTTTCCGCGTGCCTCAAGAATGCGCTGAGGGCGATTAAGCTAAATTCGGTGCTCAAAATGTTTGCCCTCGGGCGCACCAAGTGCCAAAATTGTTTTTAGCACTCGGCGCCTTCAGGTGCTAAAACCGGTATCAAAATCTGCTTCGGCAGACCGGAAAACCTGAGCGCTCCATTCGAAACGTCCAGGAGGGATATAGCCACATGGCAAAACTTATTGCTTTTGATGAAGAAGCTCGCCGCGGTCTAGAGCGCGGACTGAACACTCTAGCCGATGCCGTTAAGGTAACTCTTGGCCCCCGTGGCCGCAACGTCGTGCTTGAGAAGTCGTGGGGCGCACCCACGATCACCAACGACGGTGTTTCCATCGCCAAAGAGATCGAGCTTGAAGACCCCTATGAAAAGATTGGCGCTGAACTCGTCAAAGAGGTAGCCAAGAAGACCGACGATATCGCAGGTGACGGTACCACCACCGCAACCGTGCTCGCTCAAGCGCTCGTGCGTGAGGGCCTGCGCAACGTGGCTGCTGGTGCTGACCCGCTGAGCCTCAAGCGCGGTATTGAGAAGGCTGTTGAGGAGGTCACCAAGACCCTGCTCGACTCCGCGAAAGAGGTTGAGACTGAGGAAGAGATCGCGGCAACCGCATCCATCTCTGCGGGCGATAAAGAGATCGGTAAGCTGATCGCTCAGGCTATGGAGAAGGTCGGCAAGGAAGGCGTGATTACCGTTGAGGAATCCAACACCTTCGGCCTGCATCTGGAACTCACCGAGGGTATGCGCTTCGATAAGGGCTTCCTCTCCGGCTACTTCGTGACCGACCCTGAGCGTCAGGAAGCTGTGCTGGAAGACCCCTACATCCTGGTGGTCAACCAGAAGATCTCGAACGTGAAGGATCTGGTTCCCGTTCTTGAGAAGGTCATGCAGTCCGGCAAGCCGCTGCTGATTATTGCTGAGGATGTTGAGGGCGAGGCTCTGGCGCTGCTCGTGCTGAACAAGATGCGCGGCTCCATCAAGTCCGTTGCCGTGAAGGCACCCGGTTTCGGTGACCGTCGCAAGGCTATGATGGCTGATATTGCGATCCTCACCGGCGGTCAGGTTATTACCGAAGAGGTTGGCCTGTCCCTGGATACCGCAACCCTTGAGATGCTGGGTAAGGCACGCAAGGTTGTTGTCACCAAGGACGAGACCACCATTATTGAGGGCGCTGGCGACGCCGCCGCACTTGAGGGCCGCGTGGCACAGATTCGCGCCGAGATCGCAAACTCCGATTCCGACTACGACCGCGAGAAGCTGCAGGAGCGCCTGGCAAAGCTCGCCGGTGGTGTGGCTGTGCTCAAGGCTGGTGCGGCAACCGAGGTTGAGCTGAAGGAACGCAAGCACCGCATCGAGGATGCTGTGCGCAACGCGAAGGCAGCCGTTGAAGAGGGCATCGTCCCCGGCGGTGGCGTGGCACTGATTCAGGCGGGTACGAAGGTCTTCGACAAGCTCGACCTGAAGGGTGATGAGGCAACCGGCGCGAACATCGTGCGTGTGGCTATTGATGCGCCGCTGAAGCAGATCGCAACGAACGCTGGCCTTGAGCCCGGCGTGGTGGTCGATAAGGTTCGTTCTCTGCCCGAGGGCACCGGTCTGAACGCTGCAACCGGCGAGTACGAAGACCTTATGGCTGCGGGTATTAACGACCCCGTGAAGGTGACCCGTTCCGCTCTGCAGAACGCAGCATCGATCGCCGGTCTGTTCCTGACCACCGAGGCTGTGGTGGCGAACAAGCCTGAGCCCGCATCCGCTGCGGCACCGGCTGCTGACCCGATGGGCGGCATGATGTAACGTTTCCCGACTGAGGGAGTATGTTGAAGCTCTCCGGGGTGGGTTCCTGACCGGCACAATGCCGGGTACGGGACCCACCCCCGGGGAGCTTTTTGTCTATGCTCTTCAGAACCGCGAGCAGGTGGTTTTTGGCCCGAGCAGGTAGGAAAATCCTACCTTTTCGGCACAATACTGCCTGCTCGTGCGTATGCACGATTGCTCGCGACGTGCGCCGTGATTCGTTCGGTATGGGCGAGCCGCGCGGTATGCTGGATTTATGATGTCTAACACCACCTCCAAATCTTCCGAAAACGCCCCCGATGCCCCCGCCCGTTCCGACCAAAACACAAAGAGCATCGGCTCGCAAAATTCATTTCTGAGCATCGGGTCGGTGAACTCGGTGTGCAGCATTGGCTCCGTCAATTCGGCGTTTTCGATCGGCTCGGTTTTCTCGTTCGGATCTATCGGCTCGGCTTTTTCTTCGCTGTCCATTGCCTCGTGCCTGAGCTACATGAGCGTGTTATCGGTTTTATCGGAATCATCTGTGCTCTCGGCACGGTCATACAGGTCGGTGCTTAAGGCGGGCCAGCAGAAGAAGGCAAAGAAACCGTAGCCTTTCCGCCGCCTTGCCTGCGATGGTGCAGGGGAGAACAGCATAGCGGTAGTGCCATCCGGCGGGTTACCCGCGCCTGCGCATCCACAGGGTAGAATGGTGGGGCTATGGAATGCGCCTATTACCGTGAGAGTCTTTGCCGCTCCTGCACCAACATCGAAACCCCGTACCCCGCCCAGCTCGCGGCGAAACAGGCCGATGCGCGCAGGCTTCTTGCGGCCTATCCTCACCTGACCTGGCTGGAACCTGTCGCCAGCGACGAGGCGCATTTTCGGAATAAGGCGAAGCTGGTGGTGGGCGGTTCGGCGCAGAACCCGTCCCTGGGCATCGTTGATTATCGTTCGGGGAACGCCACCGATTTAAGCGAATGCCCGCTCTATATTGAGCCGATTGAGCGCGCTATTCCGGTGCTGCACGAGCTTATTCAGCGTGCCGATTTGACCCCGTATGACATTCCGGCCCGGCGTGGTGAGCTCAAGAATATTCTGGTGACCGCATCCGAGACGGGTGAGCTGATGGTGCGGTTTGTGCTCCGCTCGAAGAAGCTGCTGGTGCCTATTCGCCGCCAGCTGGGGTGGCTGCAGGAGCGTCTGCCGAAGTTGGCGGTGCTGTCGGTGAATCTGCTGCGCGAGCATGTGGCGCTGATTGAGGGCGATCAAGAGATTATTCTGACCGAGCGGCAAACCCTGCCGATGCGCGTGAACGGCATGAGCCTGCACCTGCGCCCGCAGAGTTTCTTTCAGACGAACACGCAGATTGCGCAGGCGATGTACGCGCAGGGCCGTGAGTGGGTGGGGCAGGTTCAGCCGCGCACGCTCTGGGATTTGTATTGCGGCGTGGGCGGTTTTGCCCTGCACGCGGCGCAGGTGATGCACGGTGAGGTCACCGGGATCGAGATCAGTGCGGAGGCGATTCGCAGCGCCCAGCGTACTGTTGCCGAGCAGAGGCTTAAGGGCGTGAAATTTGCGGCGGGGGATGCGACTGAGTTCGCCATGAACGCCCGCGAAACCCCCGAGATGCTGGTGGTGAACCCGCCCCGGCGAGGTATTGGTGAGAGGCTGTGCGCCTGGGTTGAGGGCTCTGGAATTGAGCATGTGATTTATTCGAGCTGCAACGCGAAAACCCTTGCCGCTGACCTGGCGCGTATGCCTTCCTACAAGCCGGTCGCCGCGCGTGTGCTCGATATGTTCCCTCACACGAACCACTACGAGGTTATAACGTTGCTGAAGCGCGGGTAAGCTTATCGGTCGAGCGCTCATTCCCAATTCCGCGAGCAGATAGGATTTCGCCGAGCAGATAGCAATCCGTTATCTTTTCGTCGAAATCCTATCTGCTCGCGGGGCTGTCGGGGCAGTCCGCAGCGTAGTGGGTGCGAGGCGATGATGCCCCGAGGCAATACTCGGAGCAAATCATGCACCCGCACGGCCCTTTGCCTCATTCCGAGCCTCTTGCGCCCGAATAGCTCGCGCGGTCGGGCCGAGAATGAACGTGAATACGGTGGCGATAACGAAGAGTGACCCTCCGGCAACGATGGTGTTGATCGCGCCGAATGCTGGTACCGCCCATCCTGTGATGAGGTACCCGATCATACCTGCTAGGGAGAAAACTACGCCCATGAAGCTGTAGACGCGCCCGCGCATGTGCTCGTCGATAGCGTCTGCGAAGAGGACTTGCCCGAGCACTTCTTCGGGTCCGTAGAACATGCCCCAGATGAACCAGAGCACGAGTACCGCCCACAGTGCCGGGTGCAGTCCCATACTCAGGCAGAGGGCACCGTAGCCGAGTCCGGAGATGCACATCCATCCGCGTTTGGTTATGCGTACCCGCCCGGTGCCTGTGCCGACGCCGAGTTTGGCTGAGAGCCAGGAGCTGATCACGCATCCGGCGGCGTAGACGGAAGTTGCGATTCCGAAGGCGGTGTAGTCGTGCCCGAGGCCGCGGGTGAGGTATTCGAGCATGGGCAGGGTGGTGATGGGTACGGCGGCGATGGAGAGGAACCAGAAGGTGAGCATGCCGCGCACGACCGGGTTGTGTGCGGTGTAGGCGGCGCCTTCGCGCAGGAGTCTGCCGGTGTGGTGCTCCTGTACGGTGGCGGTGCGTTCGGCGTGGGTGAGGTCGTAGTTGCGTATGGTAGCGACGGTGAGGGCGGCGAGCAGGTTGAGGGTTCCTGCGAATCCGACGGCGAGGGCTGGTGTGGTGAAGGAGGCGACGGCAGCTGCGATGGTGGGCCCGAGGGTTTGGGCGAGGAAGATGAGGCTGCCGCGGCGTGCCATGTATTTTTGGTAGTCGTCGCCGAGTAGGGAGGGCATGGCGGCTGAGGCTGCGGGGGATGAGAAGGTGCCGAAGGTTGAGACGAGGAATGCGATGGTGAGGAAGGCGGGTAGTCCTGCGGCGGCGTAGAGGGCTGGGGACGCGATGAGTAGGGCAGAGCTAGCGAGTCTGAAGCTGACGGTGAGGGTTTTGCGGTTGAATTTGTCGGCGATTGTGCCTGCGAAGGGTGCGAAGAGGATGACGGGGATTGCTTCGACGACCATGACGATAGCGGAGTGGGCGAGGTCGCCGGTGGTGCCGTAGGTTAGCAGGGGCATGGCGATAGCTTGGATGCTGGAGGCCAGAGCATCAGAAACCTGCGCGGTCAGGAGCGTGAGCTGCCCGCGTGCGTTCAGCGGCGTTGCTGATGTGGGTTTTGATGCTGTGGATGTGGGGTTTGCGGGCGAGTCTGGTGTGTTTGTTGGGGTACTCAGCTCAGATGGTTCAGGGGGCTCAGGCGAAGGGTCTGTGGTGCGTCTCATAATACTGTGGATTCTATCACGGGTAAGAACGCTGTAACCGAGGCGAAACAAGACACAAGACGCGCGAGCAGATAACAGTCCGTTATCTTCTCGCCGAAATATTATCTGTTCGCGGTGTTATCGGGGTTGCCCGCAACCTGGCGGAGATGGATGAGGCGGTAGCGGCGTGCTGGTGTGTCGCTGTGGGTTTCGCGTCATAAAGCGCCACAAACAAAATTTTTGGGTGTTTCTCTCCGAAAATCCAGCACTTGAGAGAACCATAACAGTAAACTAATACATAAATAAAGTTTGAATACAGAACGGAGGTATAGTTTACTAAGCATTAAACATTACCAAAAAAGCAGCAGACATTTACACCAACACAGTACGATGTTTTAAGCCTGTTGTGAGAAGGAATTAAAAATGTGATTGCTAATTAAAATATAAAAATTACTTTAATACTATAATAGAAATTAAAAGGAAAGGGAGCCATGAACTGGATAAGCAAAGAAGACCAGAAAGAAGGTTGGAAAAAATTTTGTAATTCTATCATATATCCAATATGGATATGGCTTATAACCGTACTTATTGTGACTGGTGTTTCTTATATGATTGTTACATATCCAGAAAATTCAACGATTGATAATTATCCAGAAGTATTTAAAAATATTATATCAATTATATCATTTTTATTTAATTTTAAAATGTCTATAATTACATCATTTGCTGCATTAATACTGGCTCTTTTCTTGAATTTTAAAAATGAGAATGAGAGTAGTTGGAAATCTCCAGATGAATTTATCAGAAAATTTTCTTACAAAAAATATGTAGTAGTTATTATACATTTTTTAGGGGTCATTTGGTTTATTCTATTTTTATGTAAGGTTTTAAATATAAAAGGTAATTTTATACAAAAAGATTTTGAAATAGATTCTGAAATACCATCATGGATATTTTTATTTTTGTCATGGTTTGTTCTGTCTATCATAAATCATATAAAGGCTGATGATTTTTCACTACATGATCGGATTATGTCATCGTATCGTGATGTAATTAAGATAGAAGGAGGAAGTAAAAACCTACATAAAGTTTCTAATTATATTTATAGGTTACACTTAAAAAATAAGAAAAATCTAAAATGGTATGATTATATATTAAAAAATATAATACCTGGAACAAAAAAAGATGATAGGTTAACGTCTCTAGTAGATTATAGTTCATGGGGAACAAGTATTAATGAAGAAAATAATAAAGTGATTATGAATCCAGCTGCGATGATTATTATCGTTATAGTAGGCGGAATTTTTCAGTCTCTCATTCTCTGGAGCCTCGGAGGCTTTATATATGGTGTTGAATTGAGCCTAAGTGTTAGATCATTTATCAACTGGGCGGTAATGATTCTTTACGGAGTAGTATTTTTAGCTTACTATTTTCTAGCATTACATAATAGTATCATTGATTGGTGTATTATTTCTAAGATATATCCACGTGGTTTTAAAATAATAACCTACTTCTGGTCATTCATCATTTTGTATATTTTATTATTATATGAGCATTTTCTAACAATTCTGGCTCTCATAAATTCTTTTACTTTTAGTCGTAATGATTATCATGCTAATTGGTTATTTGATAGTGCTGTAATATTTTTACTAATTGTTACTCCTTTGGTAGAAATTTGGTTTTATGTGAGGACATTAAGTAAAGTATTTTTAGACATAAATAATTGTATGATTAAGATGATCAACTGTTGTGTTGAGGCTTTTATTAAGGACACTAGTAGAGTCAAAAAGATTAAAGGGGTGAGGAAATTGGATGATAATGACAGTGGTTTGAATACTTTTAAAATCGCACTTTCCGTTCATCTTCAATTAAAATCTCGTAAATCTTATAAGAAATATATGCGTTCTTCGGGAAAAAATATTGAAAATCTAGATAAAGATCTAAAGAAAGCATATAAACTTACAAAGAAAAATATAAAATGATTGCAGGTTTCTATTAATAATTTTATCCCATATCATCCCCTCCCAGAAATTATTTCTTACTGCGTTTTTTGAGGAGGGAGAGAGATTGTGCATTCACGTCAAATAGTGAAATTTTGGAAGGTGGTAACGAAGTCTACAAAAATCGAAGTACTTATTGAATGTAATATTGTTTAGGAGAATAATTGTGGAAATTAAAGATATTGTTATCAGCATTATAGTTCCTCTCGCTGCGGCGCTCATGTCATATTTTGGTTCTCGTCGTGGTACGAAGGTCGCTAGGGAAGAGTTTGAGAATAGGAAAGAGGCAACTCCGCCAGAGCTGTTACGTCTGGAGAAATGGTCGACGATTCTGAAGGATTCTAGCGATTACCCTGAGAATATTAAACATGAATTGGATATAAATGCTATTCAGTCTACCTATAATGATATTATTAAGCGAGCCACTCTAGAAAATAAGGTTATTAAACTTGGTATTTTATCAGCTGAAATTAGGGAAAATTTAACTTCAATTAAACTAAGTTCAGGGGGAAGATATTATCCAAGACCTTCATGGGAGAAAATGGTATTAAAGAATTGGGCTATAAGTATAACTTTAATTATTGGTTTTCTGATCAACTTTATAACTCTAGGATTTGGTGTCGCTACAGGACGTACGCCTTTCTGGTTATTTATTATATTTTTTGCAAGTTTTATATTTGCAGGGGTCATGACTTTTCGTGCAGAGAAGTTTAATAAAACACAGAAAAATATTATTTTCCGTAATGGATATCATGCACTTCGGGATGTTTATTTAGCGAGGGAATCTATTAGCCTTGTCGAGACTCCTAGAGAGATTAAAGAGCGGGAAGGGTTTGAAAAGACTAGGATTTATAAGGACTGGGAAATTAAAGAAGAGTATCCCGAGTGGACCTCATGGAACTACGGGTTAGATATTGGTTGTAACAATAAGCCTGAGGTTTCTTGTGATATTAAGACTTCTAAAATTCGGTCTATATTCCTGTGGTGTAAGAGTCTATTTCAAAACTTTCTCCGGAAAGCCCTAAGAGGCGAGAACTCTAATCCTTCTTCGGGTGCTTAGCCACCACCTCGGGGTGGGCGTCAAGTAACGCCCGCCCTGCGGAGTGAGCTTATAGGAACGCACGGGAACTGCATCCTTAAGCTGAGCGGGGGTGATCCCGAGTAAAACCCATCAGTTCAGCCTTTTTCTTGACGCCTAAGCGCCGCGACCCGCTCGACACTCGCGCCGTCACGCCAATCGGCTCCGCCCGCACTAACTGCCGCTACGCCGCCCCGCCCGCGAGAATACCCACCGCATACGCCGCCTGCCCCACGTGCTGGGCGGCATCATCGATCATACTCACCAGCCGCACCCCGCGCGTCACATGCGGAGTCCACGACGTATCAATCACGTCATCCAAATCAGCCTCGCTCAAACCCGCAATATACTCGCTCAACGCCGCGGTGGTCGCACCCAAATATTCGACCAGCAGCGCGGCATCCTCCACCACGACGGCACGCGCCTGCTCAGCGGTATGTCCGTAGCCCACCGTGTCGCCCAGCTTACCCAAGTTGAAGCGGGAATCGAACCCCTGACTATGCCACACCTGCGGCTCGCCATTCAGCTGCGCGAGCTGCGCATCCATCTGCCGCCCCGCATGCCACAGCAGCCAGGCGATCGAATTCGTATGCCCACCCGCGTGCGCGTTCAATGCCCCTGTGGGCAGGGTGTTTACAAGGGCTTTCGCCTCAGTTGCGGGTCGGCTTGCGGCTTCACGCAGAATATCGCGGGCATCCATTGCGGCTCCTTCATTCGGGGTAAAAGCGTCTACCACCAGTCTAGATTTCAAAGGGGCAGAGACACATCTATTTTGAGGCTATTTAAGCTGCGAAACGCAAAGCAACCCGCAGGATGGGATGTACTTCTGCCAGTTACCGCGCCGCCCCACACGTCATATGCAGACAATATAATCAGTGGAGAATATGTTTTAGGTGGACCGATTTAGGACCTGAGGAGGTAGAGATCGTTGACTATCACTGACAAAATTGCACCAATTCACCCCGGAGAAGTCCTGTTAGAAGACTTCATTGAAGGGCTCGGGATTACCCAGAATAAGGTGGCGGTGGCAATCGGTGTGCCGCCCCGGCGCATCAATGAGATCGTGCACGGTAAACGAGGAATCACAGCCGATACAGCTGCGCGCCTTGCCCGCTACTTCGGCACGACACCGCAGTTTTGGCTGAACCTGCAAGCCACGTATGAGCTCGATATGGTGGAAGACCTCAAGGGCGAGCAGATAGCGGCAATCCAACCGCTTGAGGTAGCGTAACAGCCAGTATTGCCCTTGTCTATTTTGAGGCACACCAAGGTCAACCGGCGCAATAACGCTCACCGTCGCCGCCGTTCTTCCACAACTAACTCTGCGCGACGGCCTCCTGGTAGTGCTCGCCCCACGCCCACAGTGCATCGAACAGGGTGCGCATGCTCTGCCCCAGCTCGGTCAGCTTATACTCCACACGCGGCGGCACCTGCTCGTAGACGGTGCGGGTGAGGATTCCGCGAGCCTCAAGCTGGCGCAGGTTCTCGGTGAGTACCTTCTGCGAAATATCGCCAAGCGAGCGCTGAAGCTCCTTATACCGCAGGGGTCCGTTGAGCAGATCACGCACAATCAGAGCGCCCCAGCGCGTTGAAATAACCTCCAGAGTGGTTTCGACGGGGCACTGCGGCAATTCGGCATTTTGGTAAAGGTACTGGTCCGTCACAATGGTTTCCTTGGGGTAACTGGGGCACGTTAAAGTGCCGTCTTCACAGGTGTTTATCGCGTCGGTAGCGTTGAATACGTCCTAAGAATACAACGTTTATCGCGGAGGAAACATGAAAATCGCAGTCATCGGTGCAAACGGTAAATCCGGTACTCTCGTCATGCGAGAGGCCGTCGAACGCGGGCATGAAGTTACCGCTATCATGCGGTCCGAACACCCCACCCAGGCGCAGCACACGCTCATCAAGGACGTTTTCGCGCTCACTCGCAGCGACCTGTCTGGGTTTGATACGGTGGTAGACGCCTTCGGCGCGTGGACTCCCGAGAGCCTGCACCTGCACAAGGATCACCTAGTCCATCTTGCGGATGCGCTCAGCGGCACCCAAACCCGCCTGCTCGTTATCGGCAGCGCTGGCAGCCTATACCCCGACTCGACCACGAATCAGCGGCTTGTAGACTCGCCCGCCATGCCCGAAGAATTCAAACCGCTGGCTACCGCGATGGCGCAGGCGTATGATGCGCTGCGCATTCGCGACGATGTTGCCTGGACGTACCTGAGCCCGGCCCTGGTGTTTAACCCCGAGGGTGAGCGCACGGGTGAATACCAGCTGGCAGGCGATGTGCTGACGATGAATGCCGCCGGGCAGAGCGAAATCAGCTATGCGGATTTCGCGGTCGCCGTGCTTGACCTTATTGAGTCAGGGGAGCATCAGCGCGAGCGCGTGAGTGTGGTGTCGCGGTAGCTTGCACCCCCGCTGCTGGGTGTAAAAAGAGCCTTTATGTGAATAAAGCGGGATTTTCAACGCTTTATTCACATAAAGGCTCTTTTTAGGCTGCATAAGATAAGGTAGACGGCCCGTCAGCGCAGCGTCAAAAAACTTAATGTTTTCTTGCAAAAACCAGGAATAAATGCCACACGCCGCCCGTTAAAGTTCAACGGAACACCAGACGCGAATTATAAACACCTCAAACTTCACCGGGAGAACACTATGACTACCGCGCGCCTTCACTTCGATATGGTCGTTATCGGCTTTGGCAAGGGCGGCAAAACCCTTGCTGGCGCCTACGCGAAAACCGGCAAGAACGTCGCCCTAATCGAGCAGTCCTCAAACATGTACGGCGGCACCTGCATCAATATCGGGTGCGTGCCCACCAAGGCGCTTGTGCACCGGGCTGACGAATTCCGTGCCAGCGGCGAACACAACGCCGACGCTGCGAACGCCGCCTACGAGAGCGCCGTGATTTTCCGCGACAAACTCACCGGTGCCATGCGCGCGAAGAACCGCGAAATCCTCGAATCGAACGCCACCGCCAAACTCATTGACGGTCACGCACGGTTCCTCTCAGACACCGAGGTCGAGGTCACCGCGGGCGAGGACAAACTGGTCGTCACCGCCGACTGCTTTATCATCAACACCGGTGCCGTGGCGACTATCCCGCCCATCCCGGGCGCCCGCGAATCGAAGCGCGTGCTCACCTCTACCGAACTGCAGAAGATCACCCCGCGCCCGAAGCGCCTGGGCATTATCGGCGGCGGTCCTATTGGTGTCGAGTTCGCCGGTATTTTCTCCTCCTACGGCACCGAAGTAACCCTGCTTGAAGGCGCTCCCGCGCTTTTCGGGCGTTACGATGACGACGTCGCCCAGGCGGCACGCGAGATTATCGCCGACCAAGGCATTACCGCTCACGCGGGCGTTCGCGTAGAGACCGTTACCGATAACGCCGACTCCGTGACCGTGAACTACCTGGACTCCGAGGGTGCGTCCAAGCACCTTGAGGTGGATTACGTGATGGTCGCAACCGGGCGCAAACCCGCCACCGAGGGGCTGGGGCTTGAGAACACGAGCATCGAAACCACCGAGCACGGCGCAATCGCTGTCGACGAGCATCTGCGCACCACGGCACCGAATATTTTTGCGCTTGGTGACGTTAACGGCGGTCCGCAGTTCACCTACATTTCCCTGGACGACTACCGCGTGGTGCTCTCGCAGCTGCTCGGTGACGGTTCCCGCTCCACGAAGGACCGCCAGGCGGTTGCCGCAACCATCTACATGAACCCGCCGCTCTCGTCCGTCGGCCTGACTGAGCGTGATGCGCTCGCCGCCGGTCACACCATCAAGGTTGCCGCCAAACCTGTTGCCGCTATCGCCGCCATGCCGCGTGCGAAGACCCTGGAAAACCCGCGCGGCATCATGAAATTTGTGATTGATGCCGAGACTGACCAGATTCTTGGTGCTCAGTTGTTGGTGGTTGAGTCTATGGAGGTTATCAACCTTGTGGCGTTGGCAATGCGCCACAATATTACGGCATCGCAGCTACGTGATGAAATTTACACCCACCCTTCGATTACTGAAGGACTGAATGAGGTTTTGGCGAATGCGGTGCCTGTGAATTAACCTTTATCCTTGAAATAACAGGAGACTTTGGGGTGCCTGCGAGCTTCCCAACCCGTGCTGTCGTGATGCGGCGGCGGGTTGGGAAGCTCGTTTAGTTACGGGGTGTCTATATCTATTAGCTAAGGGTGACCTAATATAGTACTTGCAGACAGACAAACGTTCTATTAAGAACCCCCTAAGCTGTTGTAACTCAATGGCAGGAGGAGATCATATGGCGCTACCCAAGATTGCCCCCTATTCGTACCGCGAACAGGAGCATCAAAACCGTGTAAACTGGCGGGTCGATCCCGCGCGTGCCGCGCTTCTCGTGCACGATATGCAGGGCTATTTCGTGCGCGCATTTGAGCTGGAACGCGACGGACAACACCTCCCAGACGCCCAAATCAACATTGCCATTGCCAATATTCGCAGCCTAGTGGATGCGGCACGCGCGGTGAACATACCGGTCTACTACACCGCCCAACCACCCCGCCAGCACCCCGCCGACAGGCGCTTGCTGACTGATTTCTGGGGCGACGGACTGCAAGACGACGAAAACGCCCGGATCCTCGACGAACTCGCCCCCACCGAATCCGATACCGTGCTCACCAAATGGCGCTACTCTGCCTTCGCGCGTTCCCCGCTCGAAGAGCAGCTCAAAGACCTCGGGCGCGATCAGCTCATCATCGGCGGCATATACGCACATATCGGCTGCCTGACCACCGCCCTTGAAGCGTTCATGCGCGATATTCAGCCCTTCATGGTGGCGGATGCGCTCGCCGACTTCACCGCGGAAGAGCACCGCATGGCCTGCGAATACGCCTCAGGACGATGCGCCCGCGTACTCAACACCACCGAGGTGCTGGAGCACCTCAACGCCGGTGCCCTCGTCACGGCAGACGAGCCGGAACTCCGGAAGGTATGCGCATGAGCTGGGTTATCGTGACCGGCGCAAATGGCGGAATCGGCACGGCAACCGTGCACGAACTCATCAAGAATAACTATTCGGTGTATGCCGCCGATCTGGCAGACAAACCGCACGAATCATTCGCCGCCTACGGCGACGCCATCTTCCGCTACCGCTTTGTCAACGTGAGCGACGAAGAATCGGTGCGGGCGCTCGCACATGCCGCCGCTGAGGTGGGTGAACCTATCCAAGGCGCCGTCTTGGTGGCGGGAATCGTGCACAGCAAACCGCTCTTAGACACCTCTTTTGAAGACTGGAAACGGCTGCATGCGGTCAATGCTGACGGTGTTTTCCTGTGCCTGCGTGAGTTTGCGCGCGTTATGATTGAGCAGGTACAGACATCGCCTGAGAACACGCGTTCGCTGGTAACGGTCGCCTCCAACGCCGCCCGCGTGCCCCGCGCCGAGTTTGGTGCTTACGGGGCCTCGAAAGCCTCGGCGGTGCGCGTATCGTCAAGCTTTGGGCTGCAGCTGGCGCGCCACGGCATTCGCGTGAACACGGTTTGCCCCGGCACCACCCGCACCCCCATGGTGACCGACGCCTGGAACGGCGAAGACCTCAGCGCCCTACCCGTGGCAGGCAGCCCTGAGACCTTCCGCCTGGGAATTCCGCTCGGGCGCATCGCCGACCCCGCCGATATTGCGGCGGTGAATGCCTTCCTCATCAGCGATGCCTCACGGCATATCACCATGCAAAATATTGTTGCCGATGGCGGCGCAACCTTCTAACAGACCCGAAAGGCGTTATCAGTGAGCAATAATCTTCCTGATTTTATGTTTGCCACCGGCACCCGCGTGATGCGTACCGCCGGTTCCCTGCGCCAGGTTACCCTTGAGGATGCGCGCGCCGCCGCCGAAGCCGCCGGTACCGCCGTGGTCGGTCTGATTCCTTTCGACCCGAACGCCCCCGCGCATCTTTTTGTGCCCGAACGCTTGCAGATCGACGACATTCCGGTGCCCGAGCACGAGGTTAAGCTCGCCGAGCCAACGCAGATTGAGGGCCGCGAAAACCCCGGGTACCGGCAGGCGGTGGCGACCGCCGTTGAGCGTATGAAGGCGCATCAGCTGGATAAGGTTGTGCTTTCCCGTCTGTTGCGCGCCGATTATGCGCCGGGTGCCCTCGACCTCGCGGGGGTGTATAACAATCTGCGTGCTCAGCAGCCTAACACCTTTGTTTTTAGCGTTAAGCTGCCGCAGGGCCACCGCGGGTTGGAGCATCCGTATCTGATGGGTGCCTCGCCGGAACTGATTTTCAGTACGGAACCCGACACCGGGGAGGGCAGTGCTTTCAAAACGCACCCGTTGGCGGGCAGTGCGCCGCGCATCGCCGAGCATGGAAGCGCCGAGGATGAGGCTCTTGGGCAGCGGCTTATGGCTTCGCGTAAGGACCGTGGCGAGCATGCGACCGTTATCGCCGATATTCGGGCGCAGCTGGAACCTATGACCCGCCAGCTCACTATTCCTGAGGCTCCTTCGCTTCTGCAGACCCCGCAGCTGTGGCACCTGGGTACCCCCATCTCGGGTGTGCTCAAGCAGGGCATGACCTGCTTGGATGGTGCGCGCGCTATTCACCCGACCCCTGCGATTTGCGGTGCCCCCACCGAGGCTGCACGGCGTATGATCGCCGAACTTGAGCCGTTTAGCCGAGATTATTTCGGCGGGCTCATCGGCTATATGAACGCGGACGGAAGCGGTCAGTGGGCGCTCGTGCTGCGCTGTGCTGAGGTTGATGCGCAAACCGCCATCCTCTACGCGGGCGCGGGCATTGTGGCTGAGTCAGACCCGGTGCTGGAACACACCGAAACCGGCACGAAACTGGGCAGTTTCGGGCGTGCGCTGGGCATTAATACGCTGCCGCAGGCGGTTCCAGCAGACGCTTAACATCCAGCGGTGTGGCGACCGAGTGCACATCCACCACGGGAACGGTGTCTTCGGTTGCCACCGCCAGCAGGAACCGTTCGGGATGCGCCGCCCGCCCCGCCGTATCCGCCGTTGGATGCGCTACCGGGCTGAGCGTCAGCACCGACCAGGTAATAAAGAACGAGCGCTCGCTATTTGTAGAGGCGTTTTCGTCCGATATATCGCGGTTTTTCGGGGGTTGATGCTTGCCGGTGTTCTCACCGTCCGCCGACGTTTCCTCTGTTGACGTATCTGAGTCTTCGGGCAGAGTGAGCGTGGCACGCACACTCACTCGCGGACTTACCGAAAGCTCATGCTCGCAGGGGCGATCCTGTCTACCCGGCGCATCCAGCGGGTTTGCCGGTTCGCACAGGGCGCTGACCATCGCTAAGGTCGCATCGTCGCATTCAATCTGCACCGTCTGCGGTGAAACGCTTAGCCCGTGCCCGGTTGCCTTGAGTACCGCCTCCTTCGCGGTCCAGATGGCAACTCCCGCCGCCTGCTGCTGGCCCGGCGGTAGGGACTCATAGGCGGTACGTTCGTCGATGGTGAGCGCAACCCGTGCGAAACCCGGGAAAAGTGAGGCCTGAACCGCCTCAAGATCAATACCGAGAACCACCTGCTGCTGCGCACAAAAACCACCCGCCGCCAGCGAGGGAACCTGTGACATATTGAAATTTACGCCCGCAATGCGCGGCTTACCGTGTGGTTTACCGCTCGTGCAGAGCCGACATGACCGATCCACCGTGATCGTGCGTGCGCTCCGCCCCGAAATACCCAGCCGAGGCGCAGCCAACGCCCGCATGAGGGCTTCAGTCGCCAGGTAACTCACCGAGGCCGACGGGCTGTGTATTGACGCCGCCTTGCGCCGAGCTTCCTCGCCCACATAGTCAAGCCACGTGAACCTTAACCCGCCGGTAAAGGTACGGGTGGGCAGGGTAAATACACTGATGTGCGTGCGTGAAACATCCGCATCCCCGGAAGATATAGAGTGGATGGTCATACCCTAAGTCTACCTGCCTGCCGCCTGGAACCTGCGTGACGTGACGAAACCTCTAGCTTCATGAACTGGCGCCACACTCTGCGCTTTACGAGTGTGTAAGGTAAAGTCGAGAGCATGCAGAATCAGATTATTGCGGCGGCTGACGGCTCCGCGCTTGGTAATCCCGGACCTGCCGGATGGGCATGGTACATTGACGAGAACCACTGGGCGGCAGGGGGCTGGGAGCACGGCACCAACAATATGGGCGAGATCAAGGCGGTTCTCGACCTGTTTGAGGCGACCGCTCACCGCGCCGAGAGTAAACTTCTGATCTACTGCGACAGCCAGTACGTGATTAACTCCCTCACCCAGTGGATGCCCGGGTGGAAGAAACGCGGCTGGAAAAAGGCCGACGGTAAACCCGTGCAGAACCGTGACCTGCTCGAAGCGCTCGATGCCGCAAGCACCGGCAGGGACTACGAGATGGTCTGGGTTAAAGGGCATGCCGGGCACGAGCTGAACGAGGCCGCAGACTCCCGCGCGAACGCAGCCGCGCAGGCCTTCAAAGAAGGGCGAGAACCCGAAACCGGCCCGGGATTTCCCGGTTCGCCGCATACAGCAGGTGAACAGACCGACCCGAGCACCCAAGCCGACCAAAATCGTGAAACCGAGAACCACGCCCACGCCCAAGACCCCGATACTCTCGCTGCGGATGCGCACCTGAGCCTCGAAGATTTCACTGAAACCGAGGTGGAACGCGCACGCCAGGGGTTCGACTCCCTGAAACTCAACGGGATTCTCAAGCCCGCATCCGCCGTTGCCGCACCCGATCCGCAGGCGGTGCAGGAGCGGAAAACGAAACTTGCCGAAGCCTCTGCACGTGCCGCAGAGCGTGAGGCGCAGGCGCAGCAACGGGCGTTCGCCGAGCAGGAACTTGCCGAATCAGAAGCCGAAGAGAACGAAGAATTTGAAGGCGAAGGGTTCGAGGAAACCGAGCAGGAGAACAACTCTCAGGGAAGCACCACGGAAAATGCCGTGCCCAAAGAGCCTGCACCCGCCCCCACGGGAACCGCTGCACCGGTACCTGCACAACCGGCATTTTCCGCCCCTAACCCCGAAGACGCCGTGCACGCCGAACGTGAGCTTGAGATGCGCGGCGGGAGCATGAGCGAACCCGAGATTTCTGCGCTGCTGCACGAGCGTCTGGTATGGGTGACCGCAACCGGTCGTTCCGTCAGCCGTGCCGACACCATCGCGTACCGTGCGCGTGCCTTCACCCAGCAGGGCAGCCCCGCCAAACAGGGCGTGCAGGTTGTCGATGATCATAACGTGCTCATCATGGCGGCAGTGCAGACGGCACGCGGGCGAGTCAATCGTTCGAGCCTGTGGCATTATGACACGGCAGCAGCCCCGAACGGGTGGCGGCTGCGGTTTAGGCAAGAGACCACCGCATCCTAAGCTCGCACATCGCCCGCATAAATCGGCGCAGCCCGCGCGGGAACCGACGTCACCAGATCATCTGCGCCTAAGAAAAACCGGGGCTGCCGTGAAGTCCGCTATCAATCCTTCACGGCAGCCCCGCGTGCTATCTCGTTAAAGTTCAGTGCACATAGTGCGACCCTGGAACCTAGCCCACGAACATTGCAGCGTTCGCGTTTTCAGTCTCCGCATAGTTCACGCCCGCACGGTCAAGAGCCTCGTTAATCTGGGTAATCGACTCTTCCACACGCTTCTGGGTGCCGCGCCAATTATCAAGCACCGCCTGAAAGTTCGTCGATGCCGAGCCCGTCCACGAACCCTGCAAATCCTGTAGGGATGCGGTCATCCCGGTAACCTCGGCGCTAATGTTAGCGACCTGGGTTTTAGCCTGGGCTGCCTTCGCTGCAATAGTCTCTGAATCGACGACGAACTGTGCCATGATATTCCTCCTGGGTAGGGTGTAAAGGTTTTTTCGAAAGCTGCCAGCCGCGTGAAAATCTGCCGTAGAATTCAGTGCCGTACAGCGCTCACCATCTACCTTAGAGAAACGCCCATCGCGATGCGCCCGCGAATCTTACTGCCTGTGGATAACTGCCCGCGCGGGACATAAAAACCGGTTATCCACAGTCCGAGAGCGTCCTAAAACCGGTATGGGATGCGGTTTCTCATCCGCACCAGCCGAACTATGACGAACTATATTCCCGCCCAGCGGCTACTGCGAAACGCCGTTATCGGTCATCACCGGCGCCGGATAGAACGGCAGGCTAATCACAAAGGTCGCACCGCCTCCGGACGTTTCCTCAATATGCACAGAACCGTCGTGCTGTTCCAAAATCGCCGCCACAATCGACAGCCCCAGCCCGGTGCCGCCGGTCTCACGCGAACGCGAGGTATCGGTGCGGTAGAAACGCTCGAACACGCGCTCGCGATCTTCACCGTGAATACCCGGGCCGTGATCGCGCACCTCAATAACCGAGAGCGGGTATCCGGGAACATCTTCGCGCACGCCAACCGCGATTTCTAAGGGCGTGCCCGCCGGGGTGTAGCGCATCGCGTTAGTGAGCAGGTTGGCGACCACTTGGCGCATCCGTGATTCATCGCCGATCACGGGTGCACTTGTGGGGGCTACATCGTCGGTGAGGCCCACAAGCGAGACTTCACGATCCGGCGACGTTGCGTAGGCGTCGTTGCTGGCATCAACCGCCAGGTGGAATAGGTCGAAGGGGGCGAGCTTAGATTCGCGGCGTTCGTCGATGCGCGCCAGCGTGAGCAGATCCTCGACCAGCTGGCCCATGCGCTTGGACTCGGACTCGATGCGCCCCATCGCGGTTGCCACGGCCTCGTCATTGGGCAGGGCACCCTGGCGGTATAGTTCGGAGTACCCGCGAATACTTACCAGCGGGGTGCGCAGCTCGTGCGAGGCGTCTCCCACGAACCGGCGCATCTTCGCCTCTGACTTCGCCTGCGCATTAAACGAACTCTCAATCTGCGCGAGCATAGTATTCAGCGAGATCGCCAAGTTGCCGATTTCGTTGCTGGGGTTGTAATCCTCGATGCGCTGCGAGAGATCCCCGGCGGCAATCTTCGCGGCGGTCTGCTCCACACGCGCCAGCGGTTCGAAGGTGCGGGTCACAATCACCCAGGTCATCGCGATCGCGGCGGCGAGTGTGGCAAGCCCGAACGCGAAGGTCAGCACCCCAACCAGCGCGACCACCTGATTCGTCTGCTTCAGCGGCAGGGCAATCACCATTGAAGATGCCTGGCCATTGGTTGAAGACTCCAAAGAAATCGGCATGATACGCCAGTCGTTAGATCCTGTCCGCGAGTTTACGGTTGTGCCGGTTTCGTGGTATTTCTTGACCTTTTCGGAGTCCCAGCCGGTGAGAACCGGCTCGTTTTCCGCCTGTTGATCGGCTCCCGCAATCGAGTACAGCACGTTTCCGTGCTGATCGAGTACATAGACCCGGTACGAGCCGACCGCCCCGTCCTGCCGGGTTTGTGAGGTCCCAACGGAGGAAACGAGCGAGGAAGAGCTCGCCTTCATCTCTTCGTCGAGCTGATGCACCATTTGGGCGCGCAGTGCTGAAATCGCCACGAGCGAGGTGACCGCGATGGCAAGCGCAATGAGTACCGAGGTCACCAGCACCAGCTGGGTTCGCAGCGACAGCGAGTGAGGAAGACGATCAACAGGTTTCAGTGGCACGAGATACTAGCTCCGAGAACCGCGAATCATGTATCCCACACCGCGTTTGGTGTGAATGAGCGGTTCGTGTCCTTCGCGGTTGTTATCAATCTTGCGGCGCAGGTACGAAATGTACGACTCCACAATGGAGGAATCGCCGTTGAAGTCGTACTCCCATACGTGGTCGAGAATCTGTGCCTTCGAGAGCACGCGGTTTGCGTTGAGCATCAGGTAGTGCAGCAGGTTGAACTCGGTGGGGGAGAGGTCGATTTCCTCGTCTCCCAGGAACACCTCATGGGTGTCAATGTTCAGGCTCAGGTCGTCCACGCGCAAAATCGCGTCGTCTTCTTCCTGGGCGTTGCGTGACCGGCGCAGAATCGCGCGGATGCGGGCGATCACCTCATCAAGCGAGAACGGTTTGGTGACGTAGTCGTCACCGCCCGCGCCCAGACCGGCAACCTTATCTTCGGTGGCGTCCTTCGCGGTGAGGAACAGCACCGGGTATGTGCGCCCCGCATCGCGCAGACGGCGAGTGACCTCAAAGCCGTCCATGCCGGGCATCATCACGTCGAGGACGATGAGGTCCGGCTGTTCGTTTTCCGCCTTCTCAATCGCTTCGCGACCGTTACCAGCGGTGACAACCTCAAACCCCGCAAAGCGCAGGGATGTAGCCAAAAGCTCTAGAATATTGAACTCGTCATCAACGACGAGCAGTTTAGCTTCTGCAGACATTGTGTACTCTTCTTTCACCAGGAAAATTATCGGAAAATCTTATGTACCGGTATGCGCGTCTTAGCTTGCTCGCCTGCGCAGAACCGCCAGTACAATACTGACCATGAGCGCAAGAAAAGCGACCGGAAGCAGAATCAGCGGAATCTGACTCATGAGCGCTGGCGGATGCGCCCCCGCCCATTTCATGAGGAGCATGACGACGCCGCATATTACGCATACTACGGCTAGAATACCGCCGCCTGCACCTAGCCAGCGAATCGCTCGGGTGTAGGGAAGGGCAGCGGCGGCCTCTACAGGCTCAGAGGAAGATACGCTTTTGCTACTCATGGCATAACCGTATCAGGTTTATGGGCCTGCTCCCGCCGAAAAACGCAATATTGCGCTGTGACGGGCAGTATTCACAGCGTTTGCGCAGGTTAGGGTCTGACATGGGCGCATGCGGGCGAAAACATCACACGAACCCCTCGCCGTCATCGCGCTGGGAGATGCTTTAATAGGTAGTATGTCTGAACAGGTGAACCAACAACCCGACGAATCTACCGTGCCCACGCTTGAACACGATGCCGAGACAACGGCAGCTGCGCATGACCCTTTCGTCGTTGAGGAAGATGAACTTCCTACCGGGGAACCCACCCTGGGGCCTGCGCATAGGCGCCGTCGCACCACGAAGGTTGACGATATTCTTGCGGAGGCAAAAGATATTGCACTCACCGGGGTTGAGGCTGTTGCACCGCATAACTCTATCGGTCTGGTGCACCATTTGCGCGGCGAAGAAGAGCGCTTGACTACGCATCTGTTTGAGTGCACGCTGCCGGGGTACCGCGGGTGGTTTTGGTTTGCGACTCTATCGCGGGCACCTCGATCTAAGGTCGCGACTATCTGCGAGGTCGGTCTGATTCCCGGTGATGATGCGCTTCTCGCCCCCGAGTGGGTGCCGTGGGCAGATCGCCTGCAGGCCAGCGAACGTGATAACAACGGCGCTGAGGAGGCGGGCGCATCCGCTGAGGATCAGCAGGACGCCGAGGATACCGAAGAGGTTTAGCGTGAGCTTTTGCTGAGAGCCGCCTTGATAGTTTTGCTCTTCGCGGATGTACTCAGAACGATTTTCGAGATGGATTCTAAGGCGAAAAGTTCGCTTCAAGCGACGCGCCGGGGTAATCCGTGGCAAAACTACTTAAAAAGGTACATAATAGTTACTCAGATATAGGTTCGATATAAGGCTAGGCTACGTTTGCTTGGCTGCAGGTTGTATATAAGGGGAATAAGACGGTATGACCGATCTGATTGATACCACTGAAATGTACCTGCGCACCATCCTCGAACTTGAGGAAGAGGGTATTACCCCCATGCGTGCGCGTATTGCGGAACGCTTAGACCATTCCGGTCCGACCGTCTCACAGACCGTGGCGCGTATGGAAAAGCACGGACTACTCACTGTTGAGCCCGACCGTCACCTCGAACTGACCGATGAAGGTCGCAAGAAGGCCGTTGAGGTTATGCGTAAGCACCGCCTCGCCGAGCGTCTGCTCTCTGATGTGATCGGTCTGGATATCGAGTATGTACATGATGAGGCATGCCGCTGGGAGCACGTGATGAGCGATCACGTGGAGAGGCGCATTCTGGATATGCTCAACCAGCCTAAATTCTCTCCTTACGGCAACGCTATTCCCGGCCTTGAAGAACTCGGCATCGACAGCGAAAAGAACGACGAACGTACCGTTCCTATGGCGCTTGCTGCCCGCGATTCCGGTCCTGAGGATCGCTTCACGATTTCACGCTTCCCCGAATCTATTCAGACGGATATTGACCTGCTCAAGGTGCTTGCCGACGCCGGTATTACCTTTGGTGCTTCGGTGTCTGTGGTTGGCGGCGACAATAACGATGTGATTGTGCGTGCCGATGGCGAAGACGCCTCTATCTCGTTGGATTTGGATGTTGCGAACGCTATTGTGGTCAAGCGCGCATCTGCACTCTAAAGAATGTATCGTTCGCCAGCCGGACGGTTGTAGAAGGCGGCTGATAGTGTGCCTTCCCGTATAGATCTCATAATTGACCGTGGGGCTTACCGTAGGGTGAGCTCCACGGTTCTGTTATGTCCTGAATTCTCGGGGGTGAGCGGGTGTGAGCCGCGGTTACTCCTTAATATATAGGGGGTGGCTGCCGGATTATACTCTTCGGGACGGTATATCTGTATCGTCGAGAATTTAGCGTGTCATAGTGCATCCATGCCGGACGTGCCTTTTGCAGATGCGATGTTCAAAATCAGGTTTTGGGGGATACATCCCAGATATAGCGCGGAAGCTGCCGTAAAACGGCAAAACTTTACGGTGCGACTATCAGGAGAAAATTAACGTTCGCGCAGAAAAAAATTTTAAGAGATGTGGATCAACCTTAAAGAAACCTGGGAATGCTGGATATTTGTGCCGATAAAACCCCTCAAATCCGCGGAACGCTGTATAAAACTACTAGTCAGAGGCTTATTCTAGAAGAACAAGTGTTCTTTTCGTAAAGTATTGCTAACTCCGTGTTATGGACTATTTGACACTATTGGGGTGAAAAAAGGTGGCGACACGAGGTGACAACTGAGAGTTTTCTGTGTATTCTCATTTTGTGTCCAAATCCTAATCGTAAGAGGACACCCTTGGAGTGAATCCGCCGAGTTCTGCCAGCACTTCAAGGAACGTCTACCCAATACGGCAGAAGCGGGGGAACCACTTTTCGGTTTCTCCTTAGGGGAGAAGCCTAGGGGCTAAGTCGCGCAAGTGACCGAGTGAATCCATGCTCGCGCCCGACAGCTTACCTCGTCAGGCAATGGAGGAATATTACTAATGGCTAAGAAGATTGTTCGTAACGCAGGTATCGTTGCTGTTGCCGGTGCTGCTGTTATCGGTTCCAACATTCCCGCAAACGCATTTGCTGAGGTTCCTGCAGCAACCGACTTGAGCTACGACTACAGCAGCTACGAGTACGATTACAGCAGCTACCAGACCCCCGCAACTTCCTACGTTGCACCTCAGGCTGAGCAGCAGACCGAGTACGTTGCACCTGCACAACAGACCGCACAGGTTGAGACCACTTCTGCACAGGCACCTGCTGCTGCAGCAGATCAGACTCCTGCACCCGCTACCAACAACGCAACCCGCGACGCTATTGTGTCTGCAGCTAAGGCTGCTCAGGGCACCGGTTACGTTTGGGGCGGTCGCTCCTACGGTGCATGGGACTGCTCCGGCTTCGTCTCCTACATCTTTGCTCAGCAGGGCATCAAGCTGACTCCTTACACCTACACCATGTCCACTGAGCTTCGCGCAACCGCGAACCCCCAGCCTGGCGACATCGTGTTCACCAACGGTTACAACCACGTTGGTATCTACGTGGGTAACGGCCAGATGGTCTCCGCTCTGAACCCCTCGCAGGGTACCCAGCTGACCCCCGTTGATGGCAATGGTTACATGCCTGTCGATGGTTACTACACCGCTTTCTAATCTCATCTGAGATAGAGAAAACTTAGACAAAGACGGCACCCGTCCAATCGGATAGGTGCCGTCTTTGCGTGCTCTGGAAGGTATATATACCTTTCGAACTTCGGTGCCAGACTTGGTGCACACTCGTGGCTTGCATGCAGATTCTAGACGCTTAAGCCCTCACACCGCGGCTTTATGGCAAAAAACGCGGGAGAGACCGCATCGTGGTCATGTGAATATCTCATGATGTGACTATATAAAGATAGGCTTGTCTTGTCTTCTGGGCGAGTACAATACTTGAACTATGGAAAATACATCATCAACTCCCATCCGCGAAGACTGGACGGGCGAGGCATCTCCGACAGCTGTAGCGACCCTCTCAGGCACCGGCGGCCTGATCGTCGCCCCCACAAAGGTTGGCTATATTCTCATGGCGACTGATGGCGAAGGCCTCGAACGTAAATTTGACGCCAAGCTCCGCAAGCGCGAAAAGCCCGGCGTCGTGCTGTGCGCATCCTTAGAACAGCTCGATAAACTTGCCCAGATGACCCCAGAAATCCGCGAATTCTACCGGAAACACTGGGACGACGATATTCTTTTAGGATGCATTCTGCCCTGGCGCGAAGACGCTGAAAAGTACCTGCCGGATGAAACGACGAAGGAACTTGCCCGCGATGCGCGCGCAACCAGTTGCTTCGTGGTGCGTTTTGGCACTCCCGCAGAACAGATTGTTCGTGCCCTTTGGGAGAATGAAGGGAAACTGACCTTCGCGAGCTCAGCAAACCCTTCGGGCATTGGGAATAAGGGGCGCGTGACGGGCATTGGCGACCGCATCGAGAACAGCGTAGACGTGATTGTGCGCGGCGATGAATACGTGAAATCCATTCAACCCGATAAGACCGACGAAACACGCCACGAACAGGGCGTGATGGTCTCAATGGTCGATGCCGAGGGCAACCTGGTGCCCGAACAGCACGGTGAACGCGGCGTGACCCCCGCCCCCACCCTGATTCGTAAGGGCTTGGACTATGAAGAGATTATGCGCCATCTGAGCGACTCATTCCCCAGCTGGGATTATCGCCACGGCATGTACTACTAAGCCCGCCTCAGGCTATTTTCGGTAGGTTATACGGGGCGTGCGTCTGATGGTCGATCAGGCGCACGCCCCGTATACGTCTCTAGGCGTGAGGCGAAAATGCGTTCTTGCGGGGTAGGATATGCGGGTACCATAGAAGAATGCCAACACAGTTTGAAAGCCCTAAGAACAGCTCCGACCAGGAATTTACGTACCTTGCCGTCGGCATGGTGGCGGGTGCGATCCCGGGCATTGTGATCGGTCTGCTCGTCGCGCTGCCGCTCGGCAACCCGGCCATGTGGGTTTCTGTCGTCGGCGGCATAGGCATTATTATCGGCATGGTGAGTGCCCGTATGATCTACCGCAAGAAAACGAGGGCACGAAAAAATCCCCGCAGTGAGCAGGACTAGCTCATTGGTGGGCACAATTTAGTGTGCCTCCTTAATGGGCTGTTCGCTCAATGCTGCGCGGTAGCCCTCCAGCTCGGTACGGAGGTTCAGACGCGCGGGCGCATCCCAGAGAAGATGCGCAGTGTCTGAAGCATAGATCGCTGTGCGATTCAGAAAACCTTGCAGAATCCCCGCTCGGCCGCGAGTGAAGGCATCCGGAGCGTAATGGGCGTACTCGGCGCGAACTCCGGTGACATAGCGGGTATAACGCGGACTATCGGCGGCGAGAATCGCAAGGTCGGCATCAAGGAAGAATGCTGCATCGGCACGGGTGAGCGCGCCAGAGGTATATTCCTCAATACCATCGGCTAATTGGTGAGAAGCCGTGAGCTCTATCAGGTGCGCAATAGCGGTAACCTCGCGGTTCGTGAGAGACCCGGTACTCGCCAGGGGAGTGAGGGCGGTGCGTGCGAGGTCGGCACTAGCCGCCTCATCTTCGCCGGGATTTGCCTCGTAGACGGCATCATGAAACCATGCCGCCAGAAGTACCGCCCGCGGGGTTGCGGTGTGGTGCCGTTCGTAAAGCGTCTTGAGTGCGGTGAGCATTTCCGAAAGATGCACGCTCGTGTGGTATTTCCGATGCGGCTGCTCGTAACGTTCTAGTAGATCTTCGCCCAGCGCTGTGTGCCCGGGCAACAACGACTCCCAGGCGCGCATGAGGCGCGGGCGTATTTTATTGGGGCGTTCCCGCAGCGGCACCCGCAGTCCGCTGCCTATCAGGATGCGCGTCAGTTGCGATCCGCTCACCTCGCGCGCCCCGGCACGAACCAGCCCCTCGTACCGGTACGCGGGAACGTCGTAGTGGTCGGCATCGAAGGCACGCGGGCTTATGCTAGTTTTTGCCGCAAAATCGTGAAGTTCCGCCAAAGAAATGTCAGAGATCAGGTGCGAAAAGACCGTGCCGTGTGCGGGCCAAACGGGCGGGTCAATAAAAATACTCACTCGTCTATTCTAGGGGCGTGTAAGATGCTAAAACCTATGTGATGCCCGTATAATGGAACGAGTTGCCCCCGTAGCTCAGGGGATAGAGCACTTCTCTCCTAAAGAAGGTGTCGGACGTTCGAATCGTCTCGGGGGCACGGGTAGCGAACCCGCTTGATGCAGCTTCCACACGTAGAGGAGCATCAAGCGGGTTTTATTTTATCTGTGGGGCGCAGTTGCCCGTGTTGAGGGTGTAGAACACTGAAGTATAGACTTGCTTGTACGGTGTTTAATATAGCTGGAACAAATCATTCAGAATATACATTCAATATCTATTACAAGTTAGTAGAACTATAAGGTAGTGATTTAGATATTATTAATATCACACATGAGGTTGCTGGAGTGAGCTCAGACATAATTCTATGCTGGAAGTGACCGGTTGAACATTGATGTCTGAAAGGAGACTGGTCTCTATGTCCTCTATTGTGAACCGTCGTGCTGCCTTGGGGGTGCTGGGTCTTGGCGCCGGTACCGCCTTCCTTTCTGCCTGTGGTAACTCGGTGACGGGCAGTCAAGGATCCGCTGAATCATCTTCTAGTTCTGCATCGCCAAGTCCCGCACAGTCTAGTTCTTCATCAAGCTCATCGTCGAGTTCAAGTTCTTCAAGCCCAGCAAGTTCGAGCTCCTCCAGCTCGTCAAGCTCAAGCTCATCATCCAGCACGAGCGCCCGCTCCGATTGGAGTGGTGAACCGAAGTTGGAATATGACAGCTACGAAAGCGCAGGCGTGAGTGAGTCTGCGACAAAGGAACACCCGGCTCGGAACCTGAAAAGGCCCAAGAAGCCGGATAATATGAACCTGGAATCCACCGAAGGATTCTATTACAGCTTGGCATATGCTATTGCGGCTATCGACTATGCCCTGAATATGGGGGACGATACCTATGTGCGAATGTCAGGGATGACCGAAAGTGAGCGGGAACAGTTTGCGCGGGAGCATCCTTTAGAAGATATTCGTAACCACACCTACTGGGAAAATGATCCAAGCTACAGGTATACCTTCTTGGATCCGCAGCCTCAACAGAATGGGAGCGAATACACCTGGGACTATAAACTGACTGTTAGCCGCGGTGGTTACTACGTGAGTAATGGCCAGGTGCACGATACCTCGTACTCATCAACGCCAAAGCCGGGCGATAAACCTGCCTCGGAATACTACCGGGGAGCGATCACCGGAAAATACACTAATGGCGCATGGGTTCTTAGCGGATTCTTCAACGGTGAGAAGAAGGATTCTTCCTCCTAAGAGATTGGTGAAGCGCTAACGAATCTGCGCTGTTCTTTGGCAGGATGCTCCCGATCATTCGATGGTCGGGAGCATCTTTATGCGGCGTGTAGAACATAAAGATTCCATAACATTTTGCCGCAAATCCTGAAGTAGGAAGCCCTATACGCTTATTCTGAAAGTGACCGATAAACACCCGTACATATCTATGAGAGGCAATGATGTCTTCTATTTTTACCCGCAGAAATGCGTTGTTCGTGTTCGGAACCGGAGCCGGTGCGGCACTACTGAGCGCGTGCGGTGGTAATTCCACCGCTGAAAGCTCGGGGTCGGGGAGCGCATCGTCGTCTGATGTATCGCCGAGTGCCTCTTCAAGTTCAAGCTCTTCATCGTCGAGTTCAGCCTCGGCTAGTTCCTCGTCAGCTTCTGCATCATCAAGCTCAGGATCCTCACCATCGCAGTCTGGCGCAACTGATATTGATATGAGCGGCAGCTATGGCGGAAAAATCGATTTTGAGTCCGTTCTGGAATACGAGAAATCCGGTACATATGAGCCCGCTACGAAGGAGCATCCGGCAAAAAACGTTCCTAAACCCAAGAAACCTGCCGGTGCGGATGAGAAGTCCCTCAAGGGCCTCCACCTGAGCATCGCGTTTGCGGTTGCCGCAACGCAATACGCCTATAACACGGGGGATTACTCCCTGCTGGAGCAAAGCTCTATGTCGGAACCAGAACGCAATTACTTCTTGAGGGAAGAGAAGGAACGACTCGATAAAACCCGCGAAGGCACATTCTGGCCGGATAATATTACGATCGAGTATACGCTCACCGAAGAGAGTCCCCGGCTTGAAGGCGATGGCGAATACATATGGGATCGTGAATTTATCGTTGAGTACGGTAAATTCGAGGTTGTTGACGGCAAGGTTGAGTACCATTCAGACGAAGACCACGACATGATATATCGCGATAAATTTATAGGTAATCTGACGGCGCAGTATATTAACGGAGCTTGGATAACCAGCGCGGTTGCCAATCAGCCGAAGTCTAAGAGCTAAAACGTAAGTGGTCTTGCCTCTGTAAAGGTATTTATCTCCGAAGGACTCTGTTTATCCTTTCGGACTACTAATGTGCGTGCTGTACTGCTCTATACTCCTGTACGACGAGTATTGCTGATGATGACGGGAACTTGTGCGCTGTGCCGCGCAAAGGGGCAGTGCAAGCCTAAACTTAAACATATACCGATTTGTCCTACACTTCCGATAAGGAGAACTCTACTCATGTCTTCTCTGTTCGATCGCCGAACCGCTTTACTGGTTCTGGGCTCTAGCGCCGGTGCCGTATTTTTATCTGCATGTGCCCCTAAGGTGAATGGGATTGAGGCGACGTCGCCCGCATCCTCTAGTTCATCGTCTTCTTCCAGCTCGTCGAGTTCCAGCTCCTCGTCGAGTTCTTCAAGCTCCAGTTCGTCGGCATCACATTCAGCGTCGTCAAGCCCGAGCCCGAGTATCGATATGAGCGGCAGCTACAAGGGCGATATTAACTTTGAATCCGTGCTCGAATACGAGAAGTCGGGTACTTTTGAGCCCGCCACCAAGGAACACGCTCAGAGAAACACCCCCAAACCCAAGAAACCGTCGACTATGAACGAAAAATCCGCTAAAGGACTGAGAGACAGTATTGCCTACGCGGTGGCTGCGGTTGAGTATGCGATTAATACGGGTGATTATTCTCTGATCCAGCAAAGCAACATGGATAAAGTGGAGCAGAACTATTATTTAGACCCAGAGACCAAAGAAAAGCTCGAAAAAGTACGTAACGGTAAACGGTGGGTTGATAACGCTAAATTCACATACACCCTAGATACCGAAGTGCCAGATTCTGAGGGTGAGTACTACTCGTGGGATCGCACTTTTTCTGTTGACTATGGTGCGTTTGAGGTCAATGACGGTAACGCAGAAGAACTTGTGCCCGGCGGCGCTAAAGTTACCAAAAAGTTTACGGGACGTCTGCTTGCCGAGTATAAGCATGGTGTGTGGGAGGTTCTAGGGGTCGTTACCCAGATTAAAGAGGAAGGTGAGGAGAGCACAAGTAGTCCATCAGCTTCGTCAAAAGTTTAGCCAACGCTGATCCCGCCTTCCGTGCGGGGTTCTGCGTGAGCCCTCTATAAAAAGGAACCCTAATCGTGAATTAGGGTTCCTTTTTATGCAGTGAGGACGAGGGGGGGGTTATTCCTCGGATTTACCGTCTGCCTCGACGCTCGGCCCGCCCGCGATAAAGGTGGAGGCCGCATCCTTCATGCTGCGCACCAGCTGGTATGCGATACCCGCCAGAGATAGAAGCAGCAGCGCCCAATCCACGGGTAACAGCATATTCAGAGCACCGGGCTGATGCGCGGGGTCGGCGAGCGCCGCATCTAGCATAAAAATCGTGGCAATGTGCGCGAGTAGGTAGCCCACCGGAGCCGCTGTGAAAAGTGCCTGCAGTACCTTCGGCAGGCGTGACGTGTACGCCAGAAACGCCAGCGAAAGCCCAAAAAAGAGCGCAAAAACTATGCCCACCGAACGATGCGCATACGTATACGCGCCCAGATTGTCGCCCAGCCCGGAGGCGAAGGCGGACAGAGCTTCGGCTGAGGTGACGGGGGAGAGGTCGGGAACCTGGGCGTTCGCCAGCCTGCCGTAGCTTGGCAGCACCCAGAACGCCACATAGGCGCCCAGCAGCAGGGAAATTGTGACCGCCACATACAGGAAGGTCTTCGAACGCTGCTGTTCGGCGGTCGCGTTCGCGCGCACGGCACGGTCATCCATGACCTGTTTGAGCTCATGAATTTTATGCTCTTGGGGTTTTCGCCCGGGCTGCGGTCGACTCTGCCCCTGCTGTGCCTGTTCGCCGTACAGGCGCTTCTTCTGACCTTGTGATAGACCCATACCTTCCATTATTGCGCAGAGCGACTGGTTGTGTCAGCGTGGGGCCTTTACCAAAAGAATGGGAGTATATGCGGGGCAGGCTTCTTGGTCTTCTGCCGCGTGATACTGCTTATTTACTGATACCCCTATATCAGGAGGGTCGTGGTGCAGCGGGTTACAGCTTGGCCAAGTCGATCTTACCCATCTGTAGGACCTTATCGCGTGTGGCGGCGTCGGCCATGAGCTCGGCGATGTTATGGGGGACAACCTGCCACGAGACACCCCAGCGGTCGATGCACCAGCCGCAGCGCTCGGCCTCGGGCACGGCGGAGAGCCCCGCCCAGTAGCGGTCGATCTCTTCCTGGTCGCGGCAGGAGACGATGATGGAGACTCCGGGCGTGAAGGTGAAATCGTGGAAGGTCCCAGAGTCCGTGGCTGCCATCCAGGTGCCGCGTAGGGTAAAGTCGGTGAACATGACCGTACCCGCATCCAGCGGTCCGCCTTCCTCGTAACGGTATAGGACACCGCGGCGGGAGTTATCAAACAGGGCGATCCAAGCGTCGGTGGCCTCCTCGGCATTAGCGTGGTTAGTACCGCCGAACATGAAGGATGGGATAACAAAGGGGCGCGGATCGCCGTCCGGGTCGGTGAGCATGAGCTGCCAGGTCATGCCGAAACGGTCACGAACCCAAGCGTAGCGCGGGGAGAAGGGGTACTCACCCAGCTCCATAAGTACGCCGCCGGTGCTGAGCCGCTTATAGAGCTCATCAAGGTAGGCTCGGGCTTGTTCCTCTCCGCCGAATAAGAGCGGATCAAAGTTCAGGATGCAGCTGATCGACGGGTTCGGGGCGTACTGGTTACCGCCGTTGATGAGCGAGAGCTTGAAACCGTGGATGCTGACCGTCGCCGCGATCCCGGGCACCTGCTCGGTCACGGATGCATCGCGGAAAACATCGGCGTAGAACTGTGCTGCTTCGTCGGCGGTGCCGTCGCACCAAATAGCGGGAGTGATGACCTGATCCATCCGGTCATCGTAACATGTCTACACCGCGCGGTGGGGTACCGCTAAGAGCGAATTATGCGCGGCAAACGGGCGCGATGGGTGGGAGCGAGAGGGCAAATACGGTAGCATGGAATATCGAACGTGTATTCTAGGCAGCGAGGTAGATCATGAGCGAACCCACCAACTCCGCATCCGGCGTTGAGCCTGCCGCAGATACCCTCTTTGTCGATCTCGAAAACACGCAGCCGCCCTACGATCCCGAATATGATGCCCATATTCCGCCGGAAGATACCTCCGCACCCGAAGAAGACCCCTTCGCGCACGAATCTTTTATGCCAGAGTTCAACCCTGAAGCGGTGAATGCCCAAACCGTCACCGCCCACGAGGATGCGCTCGGCGAGTTCATGCCGCCCGCCTACCGAGTGGGTGGATACGGAAGCGAGTACAATCCCGAGGACCCTTACGGGGAGCGCACCTATTCGCTGAGCACCATCGACCCCGCAACCCTGATCGACGGGCTTAACGACCGGCAGCGCGAAGCTGTTTTACACGCCGGTTCGCCTTTGCTGATCGTCGCCGGGGCCGGGTCTGGCAAAACCCGCGTGCTGACGCACCGCATCGCCCATCTGCTCGCAACCGGGCGGGCAACCCCCGGGCAAATTCTCGCCATCACCTTCACGAACAAGGCCGCAGCGGAAATGCGTGAGCGCATCCAAGCGCTGATCGGTCCGCGCGCACAGCACATGTGGATTTCCACCTTCCACAGCTTCTGCGTGCGCGTGCTGCGCCGAGAAGCCAAGGCGCTCGGGCTCAAATCCACCTTCACGATCTACGATTCGGCGGATTCGCAACGCCTGCTCACGCTCATTATCAAAGAGCTGAACCTTGATACCAAAAAGTTTGCCCCCAAAGCCGTGGGGCACAGGATTTCTGCCCTCAAAAACGAGCTGGTGAGCGCCGAAGAATACAGTGCGGCGGCCGCGAATAACCCGTGGGAAAAGACTATCGCGCAGATTTACACCGTCTACACTCAGCGCCTTCGCGCCGCGAACTCTCTCGACTTTGATGACCTCATTGGCAAAACCGTGTTTTTGCTCAAGAAGTTCCCCGAAATCGCAAACTACTACCGCCGTAAATTCCGGCATATTCTGGTGGACGAATACCAAGACACCAACCACGCCCAGTATGCGCTCGTGCGGGAGTTAGTGGGGGCGCATCCGCAGGGAAACACTCGCGAGCAGGGGCCGTACCCGGATGCTCCGCCGCCCGGCGAACTGACCGTCGTGGGCGACTCAGACCAGTCGATTTACGCCTTCCGCGGCGCCGACATTCGCAATATTACGGATTTCGAGAGCGACTACCCCAACGCACACATTATTCTGCTGGAACAGAACTACCGTTCCACGCAGAACATTCTCTCTGCCGCGAACGCCGTGATTGAACGCAACCCCAACCGCCGCCCCAAGAAGCTGTGGACGGCATCGGGGGAGGGCACCAAAATTGTGGGGTACGTCGCCGAATCCGAACATGCGGAGGCACGCTACATCGCCCAAGAAATAGACCGGCTTGCCGACGAACACGGCATCAAGCCTTCGGATGTGGCGATTTTCTA
Organism: Rothia sp. HMSC064D08; assembly: GCF_001809525.1. Taxonomy (NCBI): domain Bacteria; kingdom Bacillati; phylum Actinomycetota; class Actinomycetes; order Micrococcales; family Micrococcaceae; genus Rothia; species Rothia sp. HMSC064D08. The sequence goes on from NZ_KV797895.1 coordinate 368,987, forward strand.
CCGCACCAATGCCCAATCTCGCGCCCTCGAAGAACTCCTGATGCGCGCCGGACTGCCGTACCGCGTGGTCGGCGGCACCCGGTTCTACGAGCGCAAAGAAATTAAGGATGCGCTCGCCTACCTGCGCGCCCTCTCAAACCCGGACGACGACGTGAGTGTGCGGCGTATTCTCAACGAACCTAAACGCGGTATCGGTGCGAAATCTGAGACCGTGGTCGCCGATCACGCATCGGCACAGCGAATTTCGTTCTTCGCCGCCGCCCGTGCCGCTGCCGCCGAGCCGGGGAGCGTGCCAGGTTTGGGCGCTGCCGCCGTGAAAAAGTATGCGGAGTTCGTCAAGCTCATGGACGATCTCGCCCAGATTGCGCGCACCGAATCGGCCGCCACAACCCTAGAGGCGGTGCTCGAACAATCCGGCTATCTCGCCGCTCTGCGTGAATCTAAAGATATTCAGGACGAATCCCGGGTGGAAAACCTCTCGGAGCTGCTGGACGCGATGGTCGAGTTTGAGGCGGAGAACCCCGGCGCGGACTTAGAACAGTTCTTAGAGCATGTCTCGCTGGTGGCGGATGCCGACTCGATTCCATCCCGAGGCACCTCCGCAGACGGGCAGACCCCGTCTGCCGCGCAGATTGCCGCCGAGGCCGCAGAGGCGAAGGCGCAGGGCATGATTACCCTGATGACCCTGCACACCGCCAAAGGTCTGGAGTTCCCGGTTGTTTTCCTGACCGGGCTGGAACACGGGCTGTTTCCGCATCAGCGGGCACTGACCGACGAAGGCGAGATGAGCGAGGAACGCCGCCTTGCCTATGTGGGGCTCACGCGCGCGATGCAGAGGCTCTACGTCACCCGATCCGAGACCCGCACGATGTGGGGCAAGAGCCAGTTCAACCCGCCCTCACCCTTCCTGGAAGAGATTCCCGAGGAGCTGATCGAATGGCGCCGCCTGGGCGGATTTGCCGGGTTTGGTGCCTCCGGGATGGGCGCATACGCCAACGGTGCCAGCGGGTATGGCGGCTACGGGCAGGGCAGCTACCGTGGGGCGAGCGGATACAGTTCCGGCGGTGGGCGCAATGCTGATGGGCGCGGCTTAGATAAGGGCAGCATGGATGGCTACGGCATGGGATACGATGAATCCCGCACCCGAGCGAACCGTGAGCCATCAACTGCCGAGGTCAATGGTTCGGCAAGCTACGGTTTGGCGGCCGCAGCCAGCGCATCCGGGGCGGTGCGCAACCGCTCACGGGTGCATCAAGGCAAGGAAATTCCGCAGCTGAAGGTGGGCGATACGGTGCGCCACACCAAGTTCGGTGAGGGTCGGGTTCTCGCTCTGGAAGGCACCGGCGATAAGACCGTGGCAAAGGTACGTTTTGCCTCCGAAGAGAAGCGTCTGCTGCTGCGGTACGCGCCGTTGGAGAAAGTCTCGTAGACCCCGGCCCGCAGGGTGCATCCGAACACGTGATGCCACCCACAAAAACCGGGTTGATATGCACCCATAAGTGCACACTAACCTATATTTCCGATAAAGTAGAGATGAGAGGATTTCGAAAGCGTTTTCGCGCGCCCGCACGGGTGCCAAGGCGCATCGTATGAACCTCATGAGACCAGGCCGTCGCACCCCATGCGGCGGCATCACTTCGACGAAGAAGGACACCTGTGGACCTTTTCGAATACCAGGCGCGCGATCTCTTCGCAAAGCACGGTGTACCCGTGCTCAAGGGTATTGTTGCGACCACTCCCGAAGAAGCAAAGGCAGCAGCTGAGGAAATCGGCGGCCTGACCGTCATTAAGGCTCAGGTTAAGACCGGTGGCCGCGGTAAGGCTGGCGGTGTAAAGCTCGCTAAAAACCCTGACGAGGCATACGAGTACGCTCAGCAGATTCTTGGTATGGATATCAAGGGTCACACCGTTCACCGCGTGCTGGTCGCACAGGGTGCTGACATTGCTGAAGAATACTATTTCTCGATTCTGCTTGACCGTGCAAACCGTTCATACCTTGCCATGTGCTCGGTAGAGGGCGGCATGGAAATTGAGCAGCTCGCCGCTGAACGCCCCGAGGCTCTCGCCAAGGTTGAGGTAGACCCGCTGGTGGGTATCGACTCCGCCAAAGCACAGGAGATCGTTGAGGCCGCCGGGTTCTCTGCTGAACTGCAGCCCAAGGTGGTTGAGGTTCTCGTGAAACTGGGCGATGTCTTCAATAAGGAAGATGCAACCCTTGTTGAGGTTAACCCCCTCGTGCAGACCCCCGAAGGCGATATTCTGGCTCTTGACGGTAAGGTCTCTCTCGACGATAACGCAGAATTCCGCCAGCCCGATCACGTGGCGCTTGTCGATAAATCCGCCGAAAACCCGCTGGAAGCTAAGGCTAAGCAGCACGACCTGAACTATGTGAAGCTCGACGGCGAAGTTGGCGTTGTCGGTAACGGCGCCGGTTTGGTGATGTCTACCCTGGATGTGGTGGCATACGCTGGCGAAAAGCACGGCAACGTGAAGCCCGCCAACTTCCTCGATATCGGTGGCGGCGCATCCGCTGAGGTTATGGCTGCGGGTCTTGAGATTATTCTGGGCGATGAGCAGGTTAAGAGCGTTTTCGTGAACGTCTTCGGCGGTATCACCTCGTGCGATGCCGTGGCTGAGGGCATCGTGAAGGCGCTTGAGATTCTGGGCGATTCCGCAACTAAGCCGCTCGTGGTGCGGTTGGACGGCAATAACGTGGAGGAAGGCCGCCGCATCCTCTCTGAGGCAAACCACCCGCTCGTGGTGCAGGCAACCACCATGGATTCAGGCGCCGACAAGGCAGCAGAGCTCGCTAACAAGGCGTAATCGCCACCGAAGGATTTATAGGAAAAACTATGTCTATCTTTGTGAACAAAGACTCTAAGGTCATCGTTCAGGGCATCACCGGCGGCGAAGGCACCAAGCACACCGCTCGTATGCTCGCAGCCGGCACAAACATTGTGGGCGGCGTGAACGCCCGCAAGGCTGGCACCACCGTTACCCACAAGGCAAAGGACGGCTCCGATGTTGAGCTGAAGGTCTTCGGTACCGTTGCCGAGGCTATCTCAGAAACCGGTGCGGATGTTTCGATTGTTTTCGTGCCGCCCGCCTTCACCAAGTCCGCCGTGCTTGAGGCTATTGAGGCTAAGATCGGTCTGGTCGTCGTCATTACCGAGGGCGTGCCGGTGCAGGATACCGCCGAGTTCTGGGCTGCCGCGAAGGCTTCGGTGGACGAGAACGGCAAGCAGATTACCCGCATTATCGGGCCGAACTGCCCCGGCATTATCACCCCTGAGGAGTGCCTGGTTGGCATTACCCCGGCGAATATCACCGGTAAGGGCAAGATCGGTCTTGTCTCTAAGTCGGGTACCCTTACCTACCAGATGATGTTCGAGCTCGCCGACATTGGGTTCACCACCGCTATCGGTATTGGCGGCGACCCGATTATCGGCACCACCCATATTGACGCTCTGGAGGCTTTTGAGGCTGACCCGGAGACCGAGGGCATCGTGATGATTGGTGAGATTGGTGGCGACGCGGAGGAGCGTGCCGCCGAGTACATCAAGGCGAACGTCACCAAGCCTGTGGTCGGTTATGTGGCTGGCTTTACCGCTCCCGAGGGCAAGACTATGGGCCACGCTGGTGCTATCGTTTCGGGTTCTTCGGGCACCGCTCAGGCGAAGAAGGAAGCTCTGGAGGCTGCCGGCGTGAAGGTTGGCAAGACCCCTTCCGAGGCCGCTAATTTGATGCGCGAAATCTTCGCCAACAAGTAGCATTTTGCCCGGTTTGGGCAGCTAATAAGACCCCCGGCGGTGCGAGCGTAATACTCGCGCCGCCGGGGGCTTCGTATATTCTCACAGCCAGGGTGCTATCTTCTAGTGAATAAACGCCACTCTTATTTAATCGGATGACGGACAACAGTCTTCATTTTTTCTGGGTTGGCTTTCCTTGGGTCACTGAGATAAATTTCATGATGTAGGCGCTCTGCGCTCATGTCTATTTGATAGTCATTTTGAATGGCAAACTCATGCATTGCAGCAACGGTTTCAGGCTCGCTGTCATAAGTGCCAATGTGCATACATTGTACACAGAGCCCTTCGTCGTAAGTTAGAAATTCAACCTTTGAAAAATCACGCTTTTTCTTCTTCGTGGCTGTTTCAACAGCCCAGTCGAAGTCTTCTTTGGCTACAAAATCTGGCAATCGAATGACGGATATAAAATGCATATCTTGTTTCCTCGTATAATCCATTTCATTTTCGCTTTTATCTTGCCACCAGAAACCTTCAAGAGGTGGAACAGTATAGTTAAAGAAGCCAGCTATCTTATGAGGGCCTTTATAGCTCATTTTTAAGATATAAGCCACTCCATACAATAATTCAATAGCTTCTTTATACTCGCCTCCATCTTGATTAGGGTCACCTGCCCCACGAACAGCCAGATAGTTCATTGTGGGAACAGTAATAATGCTGGGTTCTGTCTTAGGCTGGTAGAGTTCTTTGAACTCTTTCTTATAATCAAATGCCATCTTCATTTCCTCCTTGAAGTAGATGAATTTCCTGGTTGATCCAATCTAATTCTGCTAGCATTAGCGCTTGCCCGAGACTAAAAAGCTGCTGAGCAATGGGAGCATGATGCTGACTATTTTCTCGTTCGTGTAACATGTTGCTGAGGTCAGTCTCAAGATTCTCCTTTCGCTTGGAAAGTGCGACGATTAACTCCTCGTTGTCTAAAAGAAAACTGGTTGCGAACCCCGTCATGAAATGTGTGTTTGTGGGCTTACGTTCGCAAATCATCTCTAGTGTTGCTTCCTTTAAGGCTTCAACACCTTTATCGGTAATCTGATATTCCTTTTTCTCTTTACCTTTACTGGCTTTACTATCAGCCAGCCCCTTTTTCTCTAATTTATCAAGAATGTAGTAAATAGATGAGAACCCAATGTCTGACCACTGACGCATACCACGTTCTGTAATTACCTGTTCAATGTGATAACCGTGCTGCGGCCCTTCAGTCAGAATACCTAGAATAAGCTGTTCATTTAATGAAATAACCATAGACACCTTCACCATATTATTCTAGTAGTAGAATACTTATATTCTAGTACTAGAATAATATGGTGTCAATACTTATAAATAGCCTACTTTTAGGGGCTGCTCATGGAGGGGCACTGCGCTCATGCAACGAAATATCGGCTTCTCATCTGCCTGCACCGTTTATTCCATAAATCTGCATCATAGCAACGGCAGAGGCTCTGCTCTGGAATAAATTCTGCCGGTACAGCTACAGGTATTCCTGTACAGCTGTAAACCCCCACCAGGGCAGGGTTTAGCCACTATCGCTGTAGTCAAAGAGGGTTTCAAAAGATGACAAGTGCTGATCCATGGGGATCTATAGGCCTATAGAGAATAGTTTTTCTCGGGGCCCTACCCCAGCGTCGTGCCGAAGGCTAGACCCAGCAGGTAGGTGATACCCGCCGCGCCTAGTCCGATAAGGATTTGACGCAGCCCGCGGCGCATCGGGGAAGACCCCGAGAGCAGCCCCACGATACCGCCGGTGAAGCCCAACGCCATGGCGACGAACAGGAGCGAAAGCGCCATCGCCCAGAGGCCGGAAAGCCCGAAAATATAGGGCAGAATCGGCACGAGCGCCCCGGATGCGAAGAAGCTAAACGATGCCGCCGCCGCGCCAATATCTGTACCCAGCGCTACGTTTTCTTCCTCGCCCTCTTCATCAGCACGATGCGACAGTGACGGGTCGCAATCACAGTCGAGGTACCCGAAACGTTCCAGCGCGCGGTGATGCGCCGCCTCCTCATCCATACCGCGCGCCCGGTAGATGAGCTCAAGCTCGTTCGCATCAATATCAAGGTCGCCCGCCACACGCAGGGTTACCTGGGTTGGCTGGGATGCATCCAAAAGTTCACGCTGAGAACGTACCGAAACGAACTCGCCCGCCGCCATAGAAAGCGCACCCGAGAGCAGTCCGGCAATCCCCGAAAGTAACACCATAGAGCTGGATGCACCCGAGGCCGTAATACCGATCGTCAGCGCCAGATTCGAGACCAGTCCATCGTTCGCGCCGAACACCGCCGCGCGGAAGTTGCCCGAGAGCTTTTCACGCCCGTTAGTGGCCAGGGCACGGATGATTTCTTCGTGAATAGCTTCGTCAGCCGCCATTTCTTCGGTGGCATCCGGATCTTCGGCGTAGGGGGAGCGGGATTCGGCCCGCTGAGCCATCGCCAGAATAAAAACCGACCCGAAATGCCGCGCAAGGAACTGCAAAATCGCCGAAGATAGCGAAGGACGTGAGGGTTTACCGGCATGTTCGCCGAGCATATCGCGCCAGTGTTGTTGATGGCGTTTCTCGGCTTCGGCAACCTGCATCAGAATCTCACGCTCTTCGCCCTCGGCACGCTGGGCCAGGTAGCGGTAGATGCGCGCCTCCGACTCTTCATCGGCGAGATAACGCCGCCACCGCCGGATCTGCGCATCACTCGGCTGGGTGACGGGGTGGTGCCGTGCCGGTATGTGCCCGGTCGCCGGGGAAGAATCTTCGGATGCGGTGCGAACCCCCTCGGCCTGGGCGGTGAGAAGATGCTCGCTCTGAGTTTTATGCGGTTCGGCCGATGTCATAGATATCCCGGGTAGATTGGTGTGCAACTCACCAGCATAGGGGCTTCGTACTCGAAAATCTAGGAAAAGGTACCGGTGCTTTTATGTTCGCTGCATCGAAAAATATCTTTCCCAGTACCCTCACTGGTACGTTTCTTCATGCGAAAAAGAATTTACAGGTAGCGTGAGAAACGGCTATTAAGAAAACCTGAGGAAAATCAATACAGGGGATAGTTAGGGCAATAAAGGTGCCGCCTCCCGCGTAGGGGAGACGGCACCTTTCGTTCTAAAATCCTGTGTGCGGATTACTTGATTTCGCCTGCGCTGTTCTCTAGGAATGCGCGAACGAACCACTGGAACTTCTCAAGCTCAGCGGTCTGGCCGATCAGCAGGTCCTCGGTAATGGGGTCAACCTTGCCGGCGAACTCGATAGCCTTGCGCTGGTCTTCGATCACACGGGTGTAGACGTCGTTGAGGGCATGCAGATGCTCGGTCACGCGAGCGCGGCCTACGGGGTAATCCTCGTGGTTGCGTGCTGCGACCAGTGCACCGGCGAGACCGTTGGGGGTTGCACCCAGGGTTGCCATACGTTCTGCGATGTCGTCCACGAAGTTGCGAACGGTGTCGACCTGCGGGTCAATCATTTCGTGCACGGCGATGAAGTCGGGACCGGTTACGTTCCAGTGTGCATGCTTCAGGGAAAGATGCAGTTCGTTGAGGTCGTGCAGGCGAGCCTGTAGAACCTCGGAAATCTCTTTGCCTTCGTCAAGAGTAAGACCGGGTGCGGTGTATTGTGCGAATGTCATGTGAGACTCCTTCTTAGTGCGTAGATGCTGCTTCAAGGGGGTAGACGTCGGGGAATTCTCACCCGCTATTTCCCCACAAAAGCGTTATCCTTAGTAAATCATTTTTACGCCCCGGAGTCAAGTTTATTTTTAGTAATTCATAATAAGGATGGCTTTGGAGGTGGTTCTGGCAATGCTAAAAAATAGCCTAGATAAGGCTTAGCACACCCTGCCACAACCCTGTGCAATCAGCGAACCATCATCGTGAATACGGCGAGGAATGCGAAAATCGGGCAGCTATTCGCCTAAGGCGCGCACCGCATCCAACGTTAACTCGGTATGTAACATGCGGGCATGCCCCAGCTCGGCGGGAACCTCAAGCTCGCCCGGCACTACAATCACCTTCATGCCCGCCGCCGTTGCACTGCGCACCCCGGAGGGCGAATCCTCAAGCGCCACACACCGGCTAGGCTCAACCCCCAAACGCTGCGCCGCCAAAAGGTACGGTTGCGGATCCGGCTTTGGATGCGTTGTCTCATCGTTGCCAATAACGACCGAGAACGTTCCTTCCGGGGCGGCATCGGCTGTACGCTGAGCAATCGACGTAGTCGCATTCGTAACAATCGCCGCCGGAATCTGGGCATCACGCACTTGGGTCAGGAAACGCTCAATACCGGGCAGAAACTCCACCTGCTGATGCGCCAGCGCCTCACGAACCTTGGCAACTAGGCGCTCGTTAATCTGCTCATCCGGCAGATCAACCCCGCGTTCGCGCAGACGGTCGAGCGTAAATTTCATGGAAAGCCCCAGACAATCCAGGGTATCCTGCTCGGTCCAGGTGCCGCCGAACTCGGCCGCCAGAGCAACCTTCGCGGCAGCCCACACCGGCTCGGTATCCACAAGCGTGCCGTCATGGTCGAAAAGAATTGCGGCGGGAAAAGAAGAATTATTCGTCATAGATTAAGCCTACCGGGCATTTCTAGGTAGCCCGTAGGACAACGTCATCAATCGTCACCAAAAAATCTGTCCCCGCGTTCAGTGGGTTTCCCGCAATACTGAGCAGAGCATCAGCAACATCTTCACGAGCAATCATTGGAATACCCGGAACTCGCGCAACACTCGCCACATCAACCACCTTCGCCCCGCCCTTACCAGGCTTATCTGTCAGCCTGCCCGGCAGTGCCCGCGAAATATACGGCTGATACTTAGTAACCATAGCGTCGGCCTTCACGCGGTCCCTAAAAATACTGCGCATAATGGTCTTACACACTACACGCATTAAGAAAGATGCGCTCCGTACCGTATTACCCACCCCGTAGGCGCTCATAATAACGCAGTGCTTCACACCCGCACCCACTACCGCTTCCATAATGAGCGGCAGGTGCTTCTGCATGAACTTGGTCGATAGAAACTCCCGTACCGTAGCTTTCTGCCCCAGGATGCTAACCATCACATCCTGCCCGGAAGAAACCGTGGCGAGCCGCTCAGTATCGTTCAGGGTACCAGGAACAATAATGAGGTTCTGGTGTTCCCCCAAAAGCGTTGCCGCCTTATCGGGGTTACGCACATAGGCGGTGACCGTGTGTCCCTCCTCTAACGCTTTGCGGGTGAAAAGGCTTCCAGTGCGACCGCTTGCTCCTAAAGCCAGTATTTTCATGTAGGCTCCCAATATTTATCGCTGTGGTTGGTATGGGCACCCGCGAGCGCCCGAGGTGCTCAGTATAACAATAAAGTTTTTGGTTTAAGTTTAGGTTTATGCGGGATTTACCGCAGAAAGCCCGCTGACATGGTGAGTGCTGCCCCAGCCTGGGGCACAAACCGTTTAAGATGGCACAGTGAACGAAAAATCAGAGCACTCCGGATCGCATCCGCACGTAAACTCATTAGCCGCACGCACACCTGCCGTCATGCAGGTTGCAACCCTCTATGCCGCCTACCCCATGGCGTTTGTTTCTGCCGCCTGGATTACCGTAGGCCGTGCTCTCTTTGGTGCCGCCGGTGATCTCGTGCCTATTTTTGCTATCTCATTCGGTCCCGCGCTAGCCGTGATTCTGTGCCTGGGCGCATGGTGGATGTTTCGTGATGCACATCGTCGCGTTGCCAGTGGCGAGCATCTTCGGGTTGGTGCATCCTGGGGATTCGTATTTTCCGTGTGGGCCTGCTGGGTGCTCGCATTTCTCTTTGGGATGTTCATTCCCGACTACCGTGCCGGGGTGCCGGTGTCGGGAATTGGTGCGCTCGCGGGTGCCGATTACGTGGGCTACGGTGCAGGATTTGGGAATACCTTCGGAATTTTGACTTTTGCCATGGCTATTACCGCCGCCGTGATTGCTTTCAACGCCAATAGGCGCTCGGCGCGCATGCGGCAGGGTGTTACTGACGAGGTTTTGGAGGAGCAGGCGCGACAACAAAGCCCGTATGACTTCCTGGACTGAGATCTAGTCTGTATCCTCTCATCCCGCGCTCTAAAAGGCTCTTGATACGAATAAAGCGGCGAAAAAATACGCTTTATTCGTATCAAGAGCCTTTTTTAGCACTGAATTTTGGTCCGGAAAATCGTCGGTAACCCCTTGCATCCAAACATTGAGTGTAGTAGACTCAAGTTAGCTGTAAAAAGAAGGCGCAGGATGCGCCCCCGCACAACACACGAAAGGACACAGTTTTGGACGCAAAATTCACCACCAAGAGCCAAGAAGCGCTCTCCGCCGCTAATATGAACGCGCAGACAGCGGGTAACCCCAGCATCGAACCTGCGCACATCCTCAAAGCACTGATGGATCAGCGAGAAGGCGTTGCCGTAGCGGTTCTCAAGGCTGCAGGGCTCGATATCGACGCCATTTCGGAAGCCGCATCCGCAGAGATTAAGAAGCTGCCGAAGGCATCTGGCGCATCTGTGCAGAACGCAAACTTCAGCCGCAGCGCCCTCGCCGCTATTCAGAGCGCGCAGACCCACGCCCAGAAATTCGGTGATACTTATATTTCCACCGAAATGCTGCTGCTGGGCATCGCAAGCGGCGATAGCGATACCGCTCGCGCGCTTGAAAACCTGGGCGCAACTGCCAAAGTTATCGAAGAGACCATTCCCCAAGTACGAGGAGACCGCACCGTGGATACCCCGGACCCCGAAGGCACCTTCCAGGCCCTTGAAAAGTACGGAACCGACCTGACCGCGCTCGCCCGTGAAGGCAAACTCGACCCCGTGATCGGTCGAGACTCCGAAATCCGCCGCGTGGTGCAGGTGCTCTCGCGGCGCACCAAGAATAACCCCGTGCTTATTGGTGAACCTGGCGTCGGCAAAACTGCTGTGGTCGAAGGGCTGGCTCAGCGCATGGTCTCTGGCGACGTCCCCGAATCCCTGCGCGGTAAAACCCTGATCAGCCTTGACCTTGGGTCCATGGTTGCGGGCGCTAAATACCGCGGCGAATTCGAGGAACGCCTCAAGGCCGTGCTTGAAGAAATCAAGAAATCCGAAGGCCAGATCGTTACCTTTATCGACGAGATGCATACCGTGGTTGGTGCGGGCGCATCAGAAGGTTCCATGGATGCGGGTAATATGCTCAAGCCCATGCTGGCACGCGGTGAGCTGCGCATGATTGGTGCTACTACGCTCGACGAGTTCCGCGAGAACATTGAGAAAGACCCCGCCCTGGAGCGCCGTTTCCAGCAGGTGTACGTGGGTGAGCCTAGTGTTGATGACACGATCGGTATTCTGCGTGGGCTCAAGGAACGCTACGAGGCGCACCATAAGGTGCAAATTTCGGATGCCGCCCTGGTTGCCGCCGCAGCACTTTCAAATAGGTACATTCCCTCACGTCAGCTGCCCGATAAGGCGATCGACCTGGTGGATGAGGCCGCATCGCGCCTGCGCATGGAAATCGACTCGGCCCCCGAGGAAATCGACCAGCTGCGCCGCGCCGTAGACCGTCTGACCATGGAAGAACTGGCCCTCAAGAACGAGACCGACCCGGCGTCGAAGGAACGCTTGGCGGCGCTGCGCAAAGACATGGCCGATAAGAAAGAGCAGCTGGATGCGCTCAACGCCCGCTGGGAAGCCGAAAAGGCCGGTTTGAACCGTGTGGGCGATCTCAAGAGCGAAATCGACGAGTTGCGCTCGCGTGCCGAGGTGGCACAGCGTGAGGGCAACCTGGCGGATGCATCCCGCCTGCTCTACGGCGAAATTCCCGCCAAGGAGAAGGAACTGGAGGAAGCTCAGCGCGCCGAAACTGAGGCTCATGGCGAGGCTATGGTCTCTGAAGAGGTCACGGCTGACGACATTGCCGAGGTTATCTCTTCCTGGACGGGCATTCCCGCCGGGCGCATGCTTCAGGGTGAATCCGAGAAGCTGCTGGAGATGGAGAAGCGCATCGGTGAACGTCTGATCGGTCAGGAAGCCGCCGTGGTTGCCGTGGCGGATGCGGTTCGCCGCGCCCGCGCCGGAATTTCCGACCCGAACCGCCCGATTGGTTCCTTCCTGTTCCTGGGACCGACCGGCGTGGGTAAGACCGAGCTTGCGAAGGCTCTGGCGGAGTTCCAGTTTGACGACGAGCACGCCTTGGTGCGCATCGACATGAGTGAGTACGGCGAGAAACACAGTGTATCCCGCTTGGTGGGTGCGCCTCCCGGATATGTGGGTCACGAAGAGGGTGGTCAGCTGACCGAGGCTGTGCGCCGTCGCCCCTACTCCGTGGTGCTGCTGGACGAGGTTGAGAAGGCCCACCCCGAGGTCTTCGATATCCTGCTGCAGGTGCTTGATGACGGTCGTTTGACCGATGGTCAGGGTCGCACCGTGGACTTCCGCAACGTGATTCTGATTCTGACCTCGAACCTGGGGTCGCAGTATCTGGTCGATCAGGAGATGCCGTTTGAGGAGCGCACAGAGAAGGCGATGCAGGTGGTTCACCAGGCGTTCCGCCCCGAGTTCCTGAACCGTCTGGACGACATCATCATGTTCGAGCCGCTCTCTTCCGAGCATCTGGGACAGATTGTTAACCTGCAGATTCAGGGCATGGGCAAGCGTCTGACCGACCGCCGCTTGACCCTGGATGTTACCCCCGCCGCCCTGGAGTGGCTGGGCTTGGCAGGGTACGATCCGGCCTTCGGTGCCCGTCCGCTGCGCCGCCTGGTACAGCGCGAGATCGGCGATCGTCTGGCGAAGGGCATCCTCTCGGGCGCTATCCACGATGGCGATACCGTAGAGGTGGATGTGAACCCGGATGTTGCGATGGACGGTCTGTCGGTGACCTCCAAGCGTGACGACTAAATCATCACGGCGCGAAACAGAATGCTAAGTTGCAGCGGGAGCGTAAATTACGCTCCCGCTGCAACTTTCCACTCCCGGAGGAGTTCGTGCTTGCAGAGCTAAGGACCGATACGCCTGTTTGCATAAGCTTCTAGATATTTCAAAATGCTATAGTTCCCTCATGGATACTTGTGAGAATAACGCTGACGTTTACAACAAGAACTGTCCGTGCCGACATATTCTCGATAGGATCGCGGATAAATGGACGGCACTTATTATCGGGCGTCTGCAGCAGGGACCTCAACGTTTTTCAGAGTTGAGGCGTAGCATCACCGGCATAACGCAGAAAGTTCTGACCCAGAACCTCCGGACATTAGAGCGCGACGGTTTAGTGAGCAGGACTATCTTTCCTACCGTACCCGTTACTGTGGAATATAAACTTACCCCATTGGGTGAAACCCTAATTGAGCCTTTACAAGTTCTTCGCCAATGGTCTGAGGCTCATAAACAAGAAGTACTTGACGCACAAGACGTGTACGATACGACGAAATAGCGGCAGAATATATATGAGGAGGGGTTATCGTCTGCACGATAGCCCCTCCTCACATTGACGGGAGTTTAAGAATAAGAGATGACGAGTTTTCCGATCATATGGGAGCTTTCAACTTTCTGATGCCCCTCACGGAAAGACTCAACACTAAGTCCTGTTAAAGTCTCGGTGAGAGTGCCCGTAACCTGTCCCGAGTCAATCATGTCAGCTACCTGCCTCAGCAGATCAGACTGATACGCCATATCCTCTGTTGCAAACATGGAACGAGTGAACATAAATTCTGGCGTCACAGAGATCGACTTAGGTTTAAAAGCGCCAATGTTAAAAGTCTGAGGATCGTCAATAAAAACTAATTGACTCTGCGGATTCATGGCAGAGGCAATATCCTCTTCACGATGTTCAGTGTAAGCAGAGAAAACGTAGTCGGCACCGCCAAGATCCTGAACTTGCTGTCCCAAATCTTTGCTGTGATCCACAATGTCATCCGCTCCCAGCTTCTTGCACCATTCAGCGGATTCTCGGCGTGAGGCTGATGCAATTACGCGAAGAGAAGTTCGTGCATTTGCAAACTGGATAACCATAGAACCGACTCCGCCTGCCCCTCCAATCACCAAAAGGTTACCCGAAGTGTCTTTGGTGAGACCCATATGATCAAAGAGCGTTTCCCACGCAGTGATTGCGGTAAGTGGAATGGCAGCCGCTTCCGTGAACCCCAGCGATGCAGGTTTCTTAGCGACAATACGGTAATCTACCGTCTGATATTCTGCGTTTGAACCTGGGCGTGTGAGATCACCAGCGTAATAAACCTCATCGCCAGGGACAAAACCAGACACATTTTCCCCTACGGACTCGACGATACCTGCCGCATCCCAACCAAGAATTTTAGGATCTTGCTGAACTCCTGCACCTGCGCGTACCTTGACATCCACGGGGTTGATAGAGACAGCTTTCACTCGAACCAGGAGATCCTGGGGCCCGGGAACAGGGATGGGCATTTCAGTCTCAATGAGTGCTTCTGGGTCAGAAATTGGTAGGGAACGTAGCATAGCAATTGTTTTCATAGTGTTTGACATAAAACTCATGCTACTGCTTGCCCCACAGGCACTTTCAAGGAGGGTTAGTTACTCCGAGGAAACCCAGTCATACCTATAGATGAAACATAACGTATAAGGTTTCGTTCCGAGCCGTGTTTTTATCTTTGCCCGAGGCGGGAGCATAGTTTATGCTCCCAGAACTCAGTCTTTAACGCGCAGAATCAGCCCTTACTTCTTGCGATTCTGGTAGAAATCCTTCTCGAATTTGCGTGCCCAGTCCGCAATAAGTCGGTAGGTATCGGAACACAGCTCTAGGGTTGCCTTTGCCTCTATTTGGTCGTCAATGGATGCGGCAGCCTGTTCCAGCCGATCTGCCCATTCGCTGTAGGTATCGGCAATAGACTGCAACAGCTCGTGCCCCATCTTCTCGTCCACCATGCGGATATTCGCGATGACGGAGACGAAGTTGAAGTCTACGCGCGCCGGGCTGGAGGCAATATCGTAGAGAAGCTCATGAAGACGTTCCTTGCCTTCGAGGGTAATGGAGTAGACCGTGCGCTCAGGCATAGCACTGTCTTTAACGGTAGTGCTCTCCACGTAACCCTGCTTGTAGAGCTGCACCAGGTTGCGGTATACGGAGGGTGAGCTGATGCGCGCCCAACCGCGCACTCCGCGCTGGTCCATCATTTTGTTCATTTCGTAGGCGCTCATCGGGTGCTCATGCAGAGCTCCCAGGATCATAGCGTCGATAGTTGGGGTTGCCATGATGCTTCCTTTCACTATTGCTGTTACTAATAATACTATCAGTAATACTAGTCTTGTATATAGGAGTTTGTGATCAAGAGAACCCGAGCAGGGGGTAGGTTGCCCGTCCCTAACTGGGGGAGAGAAATATTCCCGACATACACTAGATACATGGAAAAATGGACCGATACGCAGAACTTCGCAGACGCGGGCGAGAAAAGCACACTCATCGCCTCCGCGCATCGCGCCGCCATTCGCTCCATTGAACGAGTCGTCACCGAAACCGTCACCCCGCATGACCCTCTATACGCCGCCGAGGGCATCGAAAAAATGCTCCGCATCGGCGGCGTTCTGGCGCTTACCGGCGCCGGGGTTAGCACCGAATCCGGCATTCCCGACTATCGCGGACCCTCCGGATCACTCCTAGACCACCGGCCCATGACCTACCAAGAATTTCGTTACGACGATGCCGCCCGACAACGCTACTGGGCTCGGTCTTACGTCGGGTGGAGGCGCATGCGCCGCGCATCCCCGAATCGTGCTCACTATGCGCTCGCCGAACTTGAGCATGCGGGTGCGGTGAATGGCTTGATTACCCAAAATGTTGATGGTCTGCACGTGAGTGCCGGAAGCAAGAACGTGCTAGCGCTGCACGGCGATTTATCCTCAATTCTGTGTCTGGACTGCGGAATGCGTGAGTCGCGTGAGAGCCTGGATATCCGCCTGGATGCAGCAAATCCGGGGTATCTGGAACGCCTCGAAAGTACCGAATTGCAGGTTAATCCTGACGGCGATGTTGAGCTCGATAACGACTATATTCGCAGCTTCCAGATGGTGGGATGCACGGCTTGCGGCTCGACGAAACTCAAACCGGATGTTGTCTATTTTGGTGAATCCGTGCCCGCCGACCGGAAGGCCCGCCAGCAGCAGATGCTCGCGGATTCTTCGGGTGTGCTGGTGGTGGGTTCCTCGGTCGCGGTTATGAGCAGCTACAAGATTGTGCTTGATGCCCTGCGCGCGGATAAACCCGTGGCGGTTATGAACGGTGGCCCCGGGCGTGCGGATGCGCGCGTCACCTATCTGTGGCGCACGGGCGTGGGGGAGGCACTGGAAGAAATGCTGGATCGCCTCGATATCTAACCTGCTAATCCTTGGGCTACTCAAAAGAAAAAAGCGTTGGAAATACCGATTTTCACTATCAAGAGTATTTTCTAGATAGAACTTAAGGTGCCTGCAATAACATTAAAGTTAAAGCCTCAAGATGATATTTAAAGTTTATGGTAATAGTACATCTATCAAAAATACCTGTGTTAATAATTTCTCTTTAAAAAATCCGCTCAAACCGCGTCATAGAGGCGAAGGCGGGGTTTTGAGAGAGTAGTATATAAAGCATGAGAACTAAAAAAATTGCTACTTTCGGTGCCGTTGCAGCTCTGAGCTGCGGATTGGTAGGCGGTTTTACTACCATTCCGGCAGCATTTGCCACTAATTCCCTTCCTGGTAATTCTGTATCTAATTCTGTTCCGGGAAATTCGGAACACTCCCACAGCGATGAAGCTAAGATTTCTTTCCCCAATGAATGGAAAGAAGGTCAGGAGTTGACCTTCCAAGGCTCCGGCTATACAACCGAAGATGGTTCTGCTGGTTCCACTCTGGTGCTTAAAGATGGTGAAGGTGCCATCGTGGGTACCTATGAAGCAGACGCGCAGGGCAATGTCTCCGGCAACATCAAGTGGAATGCTGCCTATGCAGAACGTGACTATGTTGAAATTACCGTTCTGACCGGCAAAAAGGCTGGCGATGTGCGGCGCAGTGAGACTGTAAAGGTCAAGGTCGTGGCTTCTGAGAAGAGTGGTTCCCTTCCCGGTGAAGGTGGCCAGGGCGGCATGGGTGCCGTAGGCGGCGGCAGCACTCCCTCATCTACGCCGACTGCGACCCCCTCATCGGCTCCTGAAGCAACCACTCCTGCTTCAACTCCGAGCGCATCCACCACTGCGGAGGCTGCAAGCACCCCATCTGCTGCCGCAACCGAAACCGCCCAGGTGACTAACGGTTCCGAAACTCACCAGTTTGCTACCTGTAAAGAGGCTGAAGAAGCAGGTTTCAAGGACATTAAGCGCGGCGACGCTGCATACTCTGAGAAGCTCGACAGCGATCATGACGGCGTAGCTTGCGAAAGCAACGGCGGCAATGGCGAGCAGGGTAGCGCATCCAACGGTAACGGCGGTGCAGGTTACGTTTCGGATAACAACAATAACGGCTCTAATAACGCTTCTTCGAACAGCAATGGCAAGTTGGCTAACACCGGTGCAAACGGTGCTCTGACCGTAGCAGGTCTGGGTATGGTTGCTCTGGGCGTGGGCGGTGCAACCGTAGCTGCTCTGCGTAAGCGCAAGCGTGCCTAAAGATTAGATGATCAAGTCCTCGGGGCGGTTCTAGAAGCTGCCGGAGGCTACATAGAATCCCTCGTTCCTCATGATTGAGGAGCGGGGGATTTTGCTGTTTAAAACCTCAAAATCTAGGAAGATAGTTTCCACAAAAAAGCTGTCGATAGCCGCCCTCTGCAACGAGACCCCGTTCGGCAGTATTAAGGATCGAAAAGCGTACCAATCAGGATTTGCATAGGAGACGTTATCTAAGTCAGAATGTGCCTTTTGCGCATCCTTAAGACCTCTAGATAGGCGCTAACGCTCCGTATATGCAAATTCTGAATTTTTATGAGCATACCACCACATTTTTGTAGTACTGAGTCTCGTTCTTCATCCTTTATTCCCTGCAATCGCGGGGAACTTGTAGATATGCACGAAATACATAACTACAAGTTAAGACAGACACAGGAAGAACACAGGAACGGGCGCGAATCTAGAAATACAAGAACATAACGGCACACAAAACGGAACGGAGAGTCCAATGGATATCTTGATGATGGGACTGGCAGACCTAGTAGCGATTGGCACACTCTGCACCCTGTACATGATTCGTCATAAGACCCGTGAACTCATGATTTCATACGCGGTTATCAACGCCGGTGTCTTCACCGTAACGGTCGCCCTGGCACATGCCGGAAGCACTGCGGGCGCTATGGGTCTAGGACTCTTCGGCGTTCTCTCCATTATCCGCCTGCGGTCTACCTCCCTAAGCCAGCGCGAGGTCGGGTACTACTTCGTATCTCTCGCCCTAGGTCTGATCTCCGGCGTGCGGCTTGACCCGCCATATATCGCCTTCATCCTCATGGTGGTACTGGTCGGAATCATCGCACTACTGGATTCACCGATCTTTGAAGCGAAAAACCAGCCGCGCACCCAAACCGTCACGGTGGATCGCGCTATCAGCGACGAAGGAACCTTGAAAGCCTATCTGGAATCGCGCCTCGGGTACGAGGTCGTCTCCGCTAAGATCCTGGAGCTTGACCTGCTCAACGACACTACACAGGTGACTATCACCTATAAAGAGCTTCCCCAACTCCAAGAACACCTTAACGCGAACTACGAATACTACGCTTCCTAGGCTTTATCTCGCGGATATCCCCTAAAACTACACCTAAAAACTCACACGTTGAAAGGACCTACCATGAGTCCCCAAGCACCTCAGCCGTACACCCCGTTTCAGGGTGGCGCCGCACAGACCTTGGAATCTACGCACACCCCTGCGGTAGATAATACTCCGTCTTCTCACCGAAGCGGGCACCGAGAGGAAAGTACCATGTCTATCGTGCCAACCTATTGGCAGAGCATCAGCCTCGATGAACTCAACGAAAAAGCTGCTATGCAAACCCGTGTGGACCGCAAATACATTGTGGATGCAGATTATGCGGCATCTATCCTAGCTGAACTTCCCGCCGACGAGGCGGCCGTCCTAGAAATCGACGGTCAGCGTGAATTCGCCTATGACTCTGTATACTTCGACACCCCTGACCTGGTGAGCTATAAGGCTTCCGCCATCGGCAGCCGTAACCGGTTCAAGGTACGTACTCGCAGCTATCTGGATTCTGACCTTAGCTTCTTGGAAGTCAAGACTGAAGGGGCTCGTGAATTCACGGTCAAGGAACGTATTCCGTACTCTATCGAAAACCGTGACACGCTCACTACAGAAGGCAAGGAATATGTAGCTACCGCGCTTGAGCAGCTGACGGATGCGTCTGTCGATGACCTAGAGCCGGTTATCCGCACCGGGTACCGTCGTACGACTGTATATTTGCCCCAGTCCGAGCAGAATCCGGTGGATTCTCGCCTCACGATTGATACTTCGCTCACCTGGACTCCGCTTTCAGAAAACGCGCTCATGTACACCGCAGACGGCGGTGAAGGACCAACCAAGTATCAGGTCGGTACCGAATATACTGCACCCGGTACGGTGATTATCGAAACGAAATCCGGCAGCGCACCTTCAGTCGCTGATAAGTATCTGTGGCGTGCGGGCATCCGACCCGTCAAAATTTCTAAGTTTGCTACGGGTATGGCTGCGTTGAATCCTCAGCTACCGGCGAACAAGTGGAAGCGCACGATTCAACGTTGGATGCAGCTTGAACCTGCCGCTTAGATCTAGACCTGAGCGGGTAACGTCTTAGAACGCGGCACAAGAATAGGGTGGGGTTTTCCAGAGGCTCACCGTGTTAGGGCATTCTGGAAACCCCACCCTCTCGCGTAGGATGGTTGAGGCAATCTTTACCGAGATACTTAATCCCTACAGATAAGGAACCCCGTTCGAGATGTTCAAAAACCGGTTTACATCTGTTCTTACATGCGCCTTTGCAGCATCGCTGGCACTTGCCGGATGCGCCATTAGCGGGAACCCTGATAACTCCAAAGCCACTGTGACCGCACAGGAACAGGGGAAGGAACTTAAATCTGGCGTATACACCTCGAACACCAAAAATGGTGAAAAGATTAATGCGCAAACTCACTTTACGCAAGAAGACGTGACCTGGAACCAGGATGCTGTTCTTCCGCTCAATCTGGCAGATCCCACCACAACCGATGGGGTCAGCGAACAAAACGGCACGATTACGATTACGAAGGGGGGAACCTACCGTATGTCTGGCGACTATACGGGGCAAGTGAAGGTTCAAGCCCCTAAGACAGATAAAGTTCAGCTCATTCTTGACAGCGTTAACATCACGAATGAGACCGGACCTGCTATTAACGTTGCCTCTGCCGACGAAGCCGTCATCTACACGTCTCGGGGCAGCACCAATAACCTCAGCGACGGCCCAGAATACGCAGTTCAGGGCAAAAAAGAGGCAGATTCTACAATCTATTCAACCGCTAACCTAACCCTTGCGGGCGATGGAACGCTGAATATCGCCGGTAAATTTGACGAGACGGTGCACACCACCAAAGGACTGGTTGTTGCTGGCGGTGCCCTCAACGTTAATTCCTCGAAGACTGGGCTTAAAGGCAAGGACTACGTGGATATTCAGGGCGGGACCCTGCGTATTGAAGCCGCAAAAGACGCGATTAAAGCCACCAACACCGAAAAACAAGGTCTTGGATGGGCACGCGTGGCTGGCGGTGACACTGTTCTTCGCGCTGGCGACGACGGCATCAAGGCGTTGCGCACCCTTGAGATTCTGGACGGGAAGCTCACCATCGAAGGGTCTGAAGAAGGGCTTGAAGGGCAATACGTCAATATTCATGGCGGCAATACGCTCATCAACAGCAATAATGACGGCGTGAATGCCTCGCTCAAGGACCAGCTGCCTAACGATCAAGAGTATGAGGATCAGAAGGAAGACAGCGATCAGCCGGATGCCAGCCCCGTACCCTTGGGTGGTGCCCGCGATACCACAGAGGTTATTGATACCGTGATCAACATGACCGGTGGAAATGTAACCCTCAACGTGGGTGCCGACGGCATGGACTCTAATGGACACGAGTTCTACACAGGAGGCGAGTTGCTAATCAACGGTCCTCAAGACGATGCCAATGATCCTATTGATCCAAATGGTGACATTACTGTAAGTAACGACGCCAGGATCTCATTTGGCGGCGGCGGTGTAGAGCTTTTCAAGCGCCCGATCGACGACTCCACGAATGGGTATCTGCGAATTGCAGATAACGATACTTTCCCACAAGGGCAGTCTGTTCAGGCAGTAGATTCTGCCGGACAAGTTGTTGCAAACTACCGGGTGATTACTCCGGGTGTTAAACAAGTATTTTTCTCGAATCCCTCTATCGTGAAGGGTCAAGAATACACTCTTTACCTAGCACCCACGCTGGTGGATCCGAAGACCACCACCCTTGCACCTGGTGCCGTTGAACGTGGAACTTTCACGGCATCAACCCCTGATCTGTAAAACATAACGAGAGGAGAGAATCCTATTCCAACCTTTAGCCTGCGCAGGATAAAACCATCACACAAAACTCCGGCGCGGGTGGCGGTGCACGCCACAAATATGCATCAGAAAATCCAACTTCTATCACACGACACATACATCAGGAGCCTGCAGGAACCCGTGAATTTGATGCGGCAGGTACCCGTTACCCCGTAGAATTCGGATGTAAACCCTGAAAATACTCACAAACTGCTCAAACAGTGTAGATAGAAAGTGATTCTTTCCCCATGAATAAAAAAATACTGACTTCGGCAACCTCGGTAACTTTGCTCGCGGCGCTTGCGCTCACCGGATGCTCAACCACAAGCAACGCCCTCGCCTCTGGCACGACTGCGGCGGATAGCTCAGTCGGTACGACTGCGACAACATCCTCGGCAACCGCCACCGACACTGCCGCCAGCAGCTCGTCATTCTCGACCAACGTGAAAAGCGGTGAAAAACTCGACGTCGATACTCACTATTCGGAGCAGGATCTCAGCTGGGACACTTCTTCCGAAACCGCGATTGACCTTTCAAACCCCACCGCAACGGACGGCGTTACGGTTGAAGACGGCACCTTGACCATCACGAAGGCTGGCACGTACAAACTCTCCGGCGAATACCAGGGGCAGATCAAGGTTGAAACCGCTGACAGCGACGCGGTTCGGCTCGTTCTCGATAACGCAAACATCACGAATTCCAGCGGTGCCGCGCTGAACGTGGTAAACGCTGACGAGGTTATTCTTTACAGCGCATCCGGCACCACCAATACGATAAGCGACGGTGCAGACTACACCGCAACGGGGGAAGATGATCCGGATGCCGTGGTCTATTCCAAGGCCGACCTGACGATCGCGGGTGAAGGCACCCTGAAGGTGAACGGCAACCACGAAGACGGTATTCACACGAGTGACGGCCTTGTGATTGCCAGCGGCACTCTTGAGGTCAATGCGGCGAACACCGGTATCAAGGGCAAGGATTATGTGGATATCCTAGGCGGCACTATTAACGTGACCGCGCAGCAGGACGGCATCAAATCCACTAACGATACCGATGAGGGGCAGGGCTGGACCCGTCTGAGTAACGGTACCGTGACCGTGAATGCAGGCGATGATGGTTTCAAAGCCTCTCGGGTCGTCGAAATTTCCGGGGGTTCCCTGACGGTTGAACAGTCCGATGAAGGCATTGAGGCACAGTACATCAACGTCTCTGGCGGCGATGTAAACGTCACGAGCGCGGATGACGGCATGAATGCCTCGCTGAAGACGAGCGATTCTGAGAGTACGGATTCATCCGCGAACACCTCTGATACTGCCGATCAGCAGCAGAACAACCAGCAGCAGGGCAGCCTGCCGGGTGGGCAGCAAAGCGAAACCTCCAATCAACAACAGCAGGGGACGGGTCAGCCTCCGCAAGGACAGCCTCCTGCGATGTCTGGAACCTCGCAGGACGGCACGTCTCAGAACGGAACTTCAGGCACAGCTCAGCAGCAGAACAACACCCAGAACCAAGGCAACCAGAACATGGGTCAGCCTCCGGCAATGCCCGGCGGTAACGCCCAGGACGGCACGTCTCAGAACGGAACTACAGGTACCGGCCAGCAAGGGATGGGCCAGCCCCCGCAGGGTGGTATGCCCGGTGGTGGCGGCGGAACCTTTGAGGTTGTCGATGCTGCAATCAACGTGAGCGGCGGTAATATTACCGTCAATGCTGAGGGCGACGGCATTGATTCGAACGGTGTCACAACTCTTTCTGGAGGAACGCTGATAGTGAACGGTCCCAGCCAAGGCGGTAACGCTGCGCTGGATACCAACGGCGACTTGCTCCTCAACGGTGCCACGGTTCTCAGCGGCAGCACGGCAGATATGTTCGAGGCTCCCTCCACCAACTCGACGAGCGGCTACCTGAAACTGACCAATAGTTCCGGATTTGAGCAAGGATCCACGGTTCAAGTAGCGGATTCATCTGGTAAGGTGGTGGCTAACTATAAAGTCACCAAGTCGAATGTGCAGTTGGTTCTCGTCTCTAGCTCATCGATCGTCAAGGGTCAGAGTTACACGGTGTACACTACAACATCGGCTGTGGACTCCAACGCAGCGTCGTTGGCATCCGGTGCGACCGAGCTAGGTAGCTTTACAGCCAGCTAGTGCGGGTTGTTCCCAGGGGCTTGGGGATAAAATCTTTGAGTCTCGGGCTTGTAGAGATGGGTTGCTACGCGCGGCTCTTATAGAAGGCTCCTACAAAGGTTTGGGCTCCACATCAGCGTATAATGCGCGAGGTGGAGCCCAAACCTTATGCATAATTCGCCGGGTTTTGGGCGAAGAAACTGAAGATTCGATAGATTTTCTGAGCATGAATCTGTCAATCAACAAGACATTGAGGGGTAAAACAAGGTACCCTAGAACATAGGAAAGACTAGAGAGCGATCCGTGGGTTATGCGCGCCTTGGGTGTGGTGGCTGCGGACATGAGGAAAGAGGGGGTCACGCCATGGGGCGCGGCCGTCAGAAGGCTAAGGCAACACGGCAGGCTCGGGAGATGAAGTACTTCAGCCCCGAGACCGACTACAGTGCACTTGAGCGCGAGCTCAACGCTAAGAACACTAAATCCTCCGAATCATCTTCTCGTCGCTATGATGATGAGGATGATTACTCGGCATACGCGGAGAAATATGCCAAATATGATGATGAGGTGTAGCGGTAGAGCCCTAGCGTTACGCTCATACGTGAACCGGCTTAAGCACCCTGCAGGGTGGCTTGGGCCGGTTTTTTATATACTCTGCGGGCGTGCTTGAGCGGCCTACGGGTTTTCATGTTGGCTTGTTTGCGCATCTGCTGATGCTGGCGGGCATCCTGCGGTATGGATACGATAGTGTCACCTACGAAAATGTACAATACCCGAATAAGGTCCGTGCCCACCTGGATATTCCCGCCAATGAAATCGCACTCGCGGGAATTGTCCTCGGTTACCGCAGTGATGACAAGGCGAATTCGCATCGCAGCCCCCGCTCCAACGGTCGAGGGGATTTTAACGATCACATAAGGAGAGAATGATGGGAACTAAAGATGATATTGTGCGCATAGCCACCGACTATATCCAAAGGAACGGCGTCAACGCTTTTAGCTACGCAGATATAGCGCGCAAAATGAACATCAAAAAACCCAGCATTCACTACTATTTCCCTGTGAAATCCGATCTCGTGCGTACAGCCTTCGAAAAGTACAGCACAGACTTTTTTGAGACGCTGCGCCAGGGTGTGGATGCGGCACACAGCCTCCGCGAAGAACTCGAAGCCTATATGAGGCCCTACCGTGCGAACCTGGAACAGGGCTATAAACTCTGCCTTTGCTCAATGTTGGCGCTGGAATCCCTGGGGCAGAGCGCATCCGCTTATGATGCTGAAGAGGAAAAGAAGACGGCGAAACGGGGAACGCATATCAACGCAACGTTCGTGCCCCTGCGCGCCCAAGCTGAAAACCGTGAGCCTGCCGAGATTAACACCGCAGACTTTCAGGCTAAGAATATTCGCTGGCTCGCCGAGCGTTTTGAGCATGCCGGGTACGATCCCGAGCACGCGCAGGCAGAGGCGGAGTCCTTATTTTGCACGGTGCAGGGCGCGCAGCTGATAGCACGCTCCGCACAGAGCCTTGATCTTTTCGACTCCGTCACAAAGCGGCACCTCGATAACCTCACCGGTGCGTAAGTGTGTATCACGCAGAGGCGGCAGGTCTATTTTGAGGGTTATTGTGCATTTTACGGTTATTTAAGTCGCCCGATACACGATAACCCGCGAAATAGAAATCGGACGAAGACGGTCTGGCATCTAAAGCATCAAACTGTGTGGAGTATATGCGCATGGTGAGACAACCCCCGGAAATGAATACTCATACATAGCTAAAACATAGCTTCTTCATGTTTTAAAACGAGAAATGCCACGCATTCTAGAATCATGAAGAACGAAAATACTACTGCAACACTGCCGGCCGAACAGGTCGAAGAGGCTTCTGAAACATCCCAGAAACCCAAGAAAAAGAAAGTAACTAGGCGCGTTCTCTTAGGAGGCGGCCTCGGTACCCTTTCCGTCGCAGGTGTTGGTGCTGGCTGGGCATATAATCGTTATCTTGCCGAGCATACGCAGATTGACGACACCGTAGCCTATGAAAAATCACAACAAGCAAAGAATAATAATTCATCATCTGACGGTGCCTCAAGCCCCAGCGAACTCACCAACGTTAAGATCACCTCTGATGGTCTGAGCGCCAGCGAAGGCTCTATCACCATTACCAAATCCACCGAAGGAAGCGGCAACAACGCGGTCGTTTCCTTTGCCGCAGAGATCAAACTCAACGCCATGACCCTGCTGCGCGGAGCCTTCGCCAACAACAAATTCGGGCAAAACATTATCGATACGCCCTCCAATATCGCCGCGCAGCACAACGGCATCTGGGCGATTAACGGCGACTACTACGGGTTCCGTGACACCGGCATCGTCATTCGCAACGGTGTGGCATACCGTGATTCCGGCGCCCGTGAAGGGCTCGCGTTCTATCAAGACGGCTCCGTCAAACTCTACGACGAAACCGGCACGAACGCGCAGCAGCTCCTCAACGAAGGTGTCTGGAATACGCTTTCCTTCGGGCCAGCACTCGTGCGGGACTCAGAGGTTGTCAGCGGCATCGATCAGGTTGAGGTCGATACCAACTTCGGCAACCACTCCATTCAAGGCAACCAGCCGCGTACCGGTGTGGGCGTGCTCGGGCAGAACCACCTCGTATTTATCGTGGTCGATGGGCGTTCCGACGGGTATTCGCGCGGAGTTACCACGCCCGAATTTGCCTATATGTTCAAGGAACTCGGATGTGTAAGCGCCTATAACCTAGACGGCGGCGGATCCTCGGTGATGGTCTTCAACAACCAGCTAGTCAATAAACCGATGGGCGGCACCAAAGAACGCGGAACCAGCGATATTCTGTACATCGCCGGGAGCGCATCATGATAATCCTGATACCCGCCTATAAACCGGATGAATCTCTCGTGCAGTTAGCGGAGCAGATTACAGAATTGGATGCGCACGCCGAAATCCTGGTGGTCGATGACGGCTCAGGAAGCACCTACGTGCCGATCTTTACCGAGCTGGCGATTCGGGGCGTCACGATTATTGCCCACCCTGCAAACCGCGGAAAAGGCGCGGCCCTGCGCACCGGGTTGGCGTGGGCACGGGCGCATCGGCCCGATCACATTGTGGTAACGGCGGATGCTGACGGGCAGCATTTACCCCGCGATATTCTGCGGGTGGGCGCTAAAACCGAGCGAATGGCGAGCATCGGTACGCGTGCCCTCGTGCTGGGGGTACGCATCCTGCCGGATACTCGCGCCGAGTTCACCGAGCCCACCGTTCCTCTGCGTTCCCGGGTGGGTAATGCACTTACTGTTGGGTTCTTTACGCTGGCGACGGGCACTCGCATTGCCGACACCCAGACGGGGCTTCGCGGGTTTACCACACAGATGATTGATTGGGCTCTCAGCCTGCGCGGCGATAAATACGAATACGAGTTTTCAATGCTGCTTCGTGCTAGCCGGGCCGGGGTGGAGCTTATTGAGCTGCCCATCGTGAAAGTATATGAGCCGGGGAACCCGAGCAGTCATTTCCGCCCGATCCGCGATTCCGCACGAATCTACGCGCCGCTGTTGGGATTCTTAGTATCTTCCTGCACCGGGTTTATCGTGGATGCGCTCGCCCTCTTTGCCCTCGTAGGCGTGGGTTTTGCTCTGCTCCCGGCGATTGTGCTGGCGCGCATTATCTCGGCGCTGACGAATTTCAGTATTAACCGTATGCTCATGAACGACGGTGCCGATCGCCCCTCGCGGGCGGTGTCCCTGGGGCGCTATGCGATTTTAGCGGTGGGGATTTTGCTTGCAAATGCTGCGCTGATGGAGGTTCTCACCGCTCTCGGGGTCATGCTCATCGTGGCGAAGATCCTGACCGAGCTGACCTTGATTCCCCTCAGTTTCGCGGTGCAGCGTCGGTGGGTTTTCCTGCCGGCACTGCCTCCGCAGACTACGGAGCAAAACGAGCGCTCACGCGAGCTTGCCACGCATTCTTTGTAGAACATCCTGCGGCGTAGGTCTCTCCCTATAAAAGGCTCATTATTCAAATAATGAGCCTTTTATAGGGAGGGGGAACATAGATTACTTAGTCAGAAGCCGGGGCCATTTCCGAAAGTTTAGGCAGTGTGCGAAGACTTCTTTGTGAGAGCATCAGGATCAAAGCCAAAACCATAAACGATCCGTAAAAGAGAACCGTTCTGGAAATCCCCCACTGCACATACATGATGCCGGCAAGCAATGCCGCCACAGGAGCTAGAAGCATATTCGGGATGCCCTGCGCCGAATGTACACGTCCTATCATGTCTACCGGAGTCGAAGCATTGATATACGCGACGATACTGGAATTGAAGGCAGGAAGCGGCACTCCCGAAATAAGCATCAGCGCACAGGTTATCCAAAAATAGTCGTGGGTGAACGCCGCTGTCATGTAGCATATGACCATCATCCCGACCGCCAGCACACCCAATGTTCCTAAGGCGAAACGCTCCGTCATCCACCCGACTGTTAGGGACCCTAAGAGCACTCCGGCACCAAAAACACAGGCAAAAATACCGATACTGTAGGCCGCAATACCCTGTTCCGCGTAATAATAGATGAAGACGAGTGGCAGTCCTGTTGCGGCAAAGTTCGCGCAGCAGGCTACAGATGCGATCGCTACAAGAACACGGTTCTTCACAACATACATGAGCCCTTGGGCGAGGTCGGCAAAAAATCCGGTAGATTGTGTATCGATGACAGTATCGGACACCGTAGTTTCACTGCCTGCCTGCCGGTGCTTACGCTCGGCATGCACAACAGTAGATGAACTAGGTGCCGCCAGAAAAGCTGTGAAATTGACGAACGCGTGCACGCAAGCGGTCAGAATCAAAGAAGTGGAGGCGAGTAGACCCGCTAACGGGCTGCCAATTAGGTTCGCGGCAGATTCTCGTGTTTCTCCTAATCCAGAGGCGTACCCGAGCTGTTTGGTAGGCACCACCCGTGCGATAATAGCCTGCTCGCTGGGGTAATCGAACGATGATGCCAGTGCCATCACGCACAGGATGCCTATCAGAATTGGAACAGAACCGACGTTTGCGAGAACACACAGGGTTAGGACTATCCAGGTGATGCACTGCCCCATGCATGAAAGCGTAAGAGTGTATGTGGGCTTATATCTGTCGACAATAACTCCAGTCAGGAAGCTCGCCAGTATGCGTGTTACACCTGTAGCAAAGAGGGCAAGACTCGCGTTTTCGGGGGAGCCGGTGAGGAACAGCATGATTAGGGGAACACTTATATAAGACATAGCGTCTGACAGCTGGTTCGCACCTATCGCGAATACTGTGCGTCTCAAAGGGATATTTGACCGCAAAAGGCTATGTGTACTCATGGGGTTTCTCCAGATATTCAAGGTTGTGAGGCTACGATGCCTCATAGCAGCGCAGCACCGTATCATGCCTCATAGCCGCTACATATTGTGTAGAGCAGACAGGCGCGATGCGGTTATTGCCCTCATCAATTACTCAAATAAAAACCCCGTGTGTTGAGCATGGATGAGATTTGTATGATGTCCTATATCATATACATGCATCACATATAAAGTAAAATTTTATGTAGATTTAAAATTGCACATATTTTCTCTATTTCACTTCTTACTAAAAAGGCTCTTGACGTATATCAAGAGCCTTTTTATGCGTTATCCGTCAGGGGATTTTAGTAGCGGTAGCCTACGTTATAGTAGCCGTAGCCGCGGTAGCTGTTACCCCAGCCGTAGGGGTACGATGCCCACCACGGATGCCCTGAACGGTACATCCACGAGGTGTTGTGCCAGCTTCCACGGTGTCCGCGGTGGTATCCCCAACCGCCCCAAGAACCGTATCCGTGATCCCAGCGATTCCATGCGCCGTATCCCGACCAGGGATCGTACCAGGGGCTGGGGGAGTAGTAGCCTTGACCCGGGTAATCGTACCAGTACCACCATGAAGGAGGCGCTGGCTTATAAGACTCCGAAGGTGCGGGCGTGGGCTTCTTGGTTTCCACAGGAGCCGGGCTCGGCTTAGGAGTCTCAACCGGTGCGGGTTTGGTAGGCTTTGGCGCGGGCTTGGGCTTGATCGGCAGAACCGGCAGCTGTTCCTCATATGGAGGCAGCGTGGGCAGAGGCTTCGACGGCGGGGGCGCAATCGGGCGTACAGGCTTGCTCGGCGCAGGCGTTGGGGTAGGTGTGGGTGCAGGCGCGGGCTTTGAGGTCTCAGCCGGTGCCGGAGTAGAGCTGTCGGACGGCGCAGGCTCAGGCATAGAAGGTTCGGACGGTGCAGGCTGAGTTGGTGCGGGGCTCGGCTGTTTCTCCGATTCTACGAGCTCATCGACCTTATCCATTGCCTTAGCTGCATCTATAATGCCGGCGCCGCAATAGTCACGATCGCAGGTGATCGGGTTGGCGGTGGATTTCAGAATATCCAGAGCCTTCTCGTAGCTCAGATTCGGGTATTTTGACCGCATGATGGCAATCGCGCCCGCAACGTGAGGAGCCGCCATCGAGGTACCCTCATATTCGGCGTAATCTTCCTTTTCGGGAACAGTCTTGCCTTTATTCACCAACGAAAGAACGCCCACACCCGACTGCCTAAAATCGCCGCCGGGGGCGCTGATGGCAACGGTCGAGCCGTAGTTAGAGTAGAGTGCACGTGAATTTCCAGGGTTGCTTGCGCCCACGTTAATCACGCCGTCACAGCTGCCGGGAATTTGAGCCGAAGCATTCTGATTTGAGTTTCCGGCGGAGGTCACGATGATGCTGCCGCGCTTGTTCACGGACTCGATGGCACGGTTGTAGGTGCGCGAGCATTTTCCGGCACCGCCCAAAGACATGTTGATAACCTGCGCTGGGTGCTGGTTCGCGGGTACGCCCCTCACGAACCCACCGGATGCCCAGATCATCCCATCGATGATGTCTGAATCGTAGCCGCCGCAGGCACCCAGGACGCGCACCGGCACGATCTTGGCCTTCGGGGCTACCCCGGCAATACCGATTTTGTTGTTGCCAACGGCCGCTATAGTTCCCGAAACATGGGTGCCGTGCCAGGTTGAATTGGTGGCTTTTGCCCCAGAGCCGCACTGCCCTTCAGTGGTCCAGTCGCCTTCATCCTGGGGGTTGTTATCGCGTCCGTTGCCATCGCGCGCAGCGGAGGCATCCGAAACGAAATCGTAGCCGGGCAGCACATTCTCATCCAGGTCTGAATGCTTGGTAACGCCGGTATCGATCACGGCAACGGTTACCTGGTGATCTCCCGCGTGCTTTAGCGCATAATCGGCTTTGATGGCAGTGAAACCCCACAGGCGTGACATCTTAGGATCGTTGAAATCGACCTTATCCGAGCCGGGGAGGGTACCGGTGGGCTGGCGTTTGAGATCCGGCTCGACCGAGTCCACCTGCGGGTTCTCGGCGAGCGTCTGCATATACTGCTTTGCCTGCTGCGCATTCAGCGGCTTCGATAGAGAGACCACCGAATCATTCTGCGCGGTATCACGCACATAGGTGGTTTTAACGCCGAGGAGCTCATCAAGCGAATTTACGCTCTTCTCGATGCCCTGGTAGAGTTCGGGCACAAACTCGGAGTATTCGCCAGATTCCAGCCCCGCGATATCGAGGTCGTTCTTGGCGTGATCGGCATAGTTGATGATAAAGCGGTCATAGCCCTGTTCCTGCTGCTGCGCCGAGGTTGCAGTCAGAATATCCTCAGCCTGTGCTGCTGCGGGAACTCCGGTCTTCGTTGATACCGGTGATGCGGGTGCGGCGTGAGCGGACGGTGCGCAGAGCCCTACCATCAGGGATGCGATACCCGCCACGCTCAGCGCCGCCATACGGGCCCGCTTCACCGTAGGGTGTTCGATGAGTGACATGAAATGTCCTATGTTCAGTTATGTGTGAGTGAATATATGTGATGGCGAATTTGTGATTGAACTCGCCATCAAAAAATAGAATATAGGGTGTTTTGAAAAAGTGCATCTTGAAAGTATTTCAACTCAAAATATTTTTATACAGTTTGTACTAAAAATAGATTTACACATAAAGTTTTACTCTTAAAATATTGGTGAAATCCTTGATTTTGCAAGGTGAAATCGAGGTCTAATTTATTCTTTTGGGGAGAATAATAGTGTATTTAATATACATCACACTATCTGATGTGCGAGGTTTAGGGTCTTGAAATACTTTAAAGTTTTCCGCAAGTGCAAGATGATAGGTAGCCAAGTATTGAGTGAAGATTTAAAGTCTGCACAAAATTAGCTCGTCGTCTTTCAAATTCGCTGAAGCCTTATACAAAACGCGAGCAGATGATTTGTCTCGTCAAAAATCATCCGCTCGCGTTTTATAGATATAGGGGGAGAGCGCTACAGTGCGAAACCCTGTCAGAGCGCAGGCTAGGCCGCGTAACTGCCGTGAAGTCGTACCGCGCCTCCATCAACACCCTTGGCCCCCTGCACATAGTCAGGGTTATTCAACTCAGGGTCGCCAGCCTTCACTACATCCCCCATAATCCAGGACGAAATACCGCGCTCATTCAGGCGACTTACTGCAGCATCCGCCACCGCAGGATCAACAATCGCAATCATGCCCACACCCAGGTTCAGGGTGCGCTCCAAATCGGCGAGTGGAACCTGACCGAGCGAACCGATAAGCGAGAAAATCGCGGGAATCTGCCAGGTTGAACGGTCCACACGGCCCTCCAAACCCTGCGGCAAAACACGCGCCAGATTAGCGGCGAGACCGCCTCCGGTCACATGCGAAAACCCACGAATACCGTGACCGGTCTGCCCGTCGGCACCATTGACCGGGAACGCAGCCGCCAAATCCAGGCAGTCCGCCGCATACACGCGAGTAGGCTCTAGGAGCTCCTCGCCCAAAGTACGGCCAAGCTCGTCCACCTGACGA
Source organism: Rothia sp. HMSC064D08 (assembly GCF_001809525.1). Lineage (NCBI taxonomy): Bacteria > Bacillati > Actinomycetota > Actinomycetes > Micrococcales > Micrococcaceae > Rothia > Rothia sp. HMSC064D08. The sequence continues at coordinate 401,270 of NZ_KV797895.1, forward strand.
TCCAAGCCCCAGCCCGCCACATCAATCACCTTACGCACCAGCGAGTACCCGTTCGAGTGAATACCCGAAGAGGCCATACCGATCAGCACATCGCCCTCGCGCACGCGATCGGGGCCGAGCAGTTCATCGGCCTCCACCAGACCGGTTGCGGCACCGGCAACATCGTACTCATGTTCAGCCAAAAGCCCCGGATGCTCCGCCGTCTCGCCGCCTACCAGTGCGGTACCGGCAACCTTGCAAGCCCCGGCAATACCCCGCACAATATCGGCAATACGCTCGGGAACGACCTTGCCTGTAGCAATATAATCAGTCATGAAAAGGGGCTTCGCGCCGCACACCACAATATCGTCAACGACCATACCCACCAGGTCGTAGCCAATCGTGTCATGAATATCGAGTGCCTGCGCGATAGCAACCTTCGTGCCCACACCATCCGTAGAGGTCGCCAAATAGGGCTTGCGATATGAGGACAACGCCGAGAGGTCATACAGCCCGGCAAAACCGCCCACACCGCCGATCACCGAAGCGTTGTGAGTTGCCTTCACCGCATCCTTCATCAGCTCGACGGCGCGGTCGCCCGCCTCAACATCAACGCCAGCGCTTGCATAGGTTACAGAGGTGCTGTTTTCGCTCATGGGTTTATTAGTCCTTCGGGGTTATAGGGCGTGAATTAACGTGTGCGGGAACCAAGTCTTCCTCGGTCAAAAACGCTTCAAGATCGGCATCGGGACCGGGGTTACACATGCCCGGTGCCGGTTGTTGAGCTTCCTGAACAGGCTCGACGGGTGCTGATGCGCCAGAGCCAGCCTGCGCCTGAACCACCGGAAGCGCGGCGGTATCGAACTTATTCTCCAAGGTATCGGTACCCGTGCGGGTTTCAATGGAGACAGCCTCCGCATGCTCGGGCTTGCTTGGTACCGGGCGCTCAACGGTCACCTCGGCCGCTTTGCCGGCGAGCGGACCGCCCTTGCCTTCTTCGGTATCGAAGAGCGACTTGCCGCGGCGCTCCTCCGAGGGGAGCTCAATCGGATACTTGCCGGTGAAGCACGCCGTGCACATGCTTTTCGCGGGCTGCTCGGTCGCCGCCATCATGCCGTCTTCCGAAATAAAACCGAGCGAATCGGCACCGAGAGAAGCGCAAATTTCGTCCACCGAAAGACCGTTCGCGATCAGCTCTGCGCGTGAGGCGAAGTCGATACCGTAGAAACAGGGCCATTTCACGGGTGGGGAAGAAATGCGCACGTGAACCTCTTTCGCCCCGGCCTCACGAAGCATGCGTACTAGGGCTCGTTGAGTGTTGCCGCGCACGATCGAATCGTCAATGACAATCAGACGCTTGCCCGCAACCACGGATTTGAGCGGGTTCAGCTTGAGTCGAATACCCAACTGGCGAATAGTCTGCGAAGGCTGAATGAAGGTACGCCCCACATAGGCGTTCTTGACTAGACCGTTACCGTAGGGAATGCCGGACTGCTCGGCGTAGCCGATGGCCGCAGGGACGCCGGATTCTGGCGTGGGCATCACCAAATCGGCTTCGACCTGGTGTTCACGGGCGAGCTGGCGCCCCATTTCCACGCGAGATTCGTAGACAGAGCGCCCCGCAATCGTGGTATCCGGGCGAGCCAGGTAGACGTATTCGAAGACGCATCCGGCGGGTTTTGCCTCGGCAAAACGGTGTGAACGCAGGCCATTTTCGTCGATCGTAATAAGTTCGCCGGGTTCAACCTCGCGCACAAAGGATGCACCCACAATATCGAGCGCCGCAGTCTCGGAGGCAACCACCCAGCCCCGCTCCAAACGCCCCAGTACTAACGGGCGAACGCCCTGCGGGTCACGCGCCGCATAGAGAGTCTGCTCGTCCATGAACGTGAAGCAGAATGCGCCTCGCAGGGTGGGAAGCAGATCGAGAACGGCTTCTTCTAGAGAATCAAAATCATGCTCGGCTAAAAGCGCGGTTACCAGTGCGGTATCGGTCGTATTGCCCTGAGCCAGCTCACCAAACGCCGGGGGCTTGCCGCCGTTCTTCTGAAGCAGCTTATCGTAAAGATCAGCCGAGTTCGTCAGGTTGCCGTTATGCGCCAAGCAAAGCGTGCCGTGCGGTGTGGTACCCAGAGTTGGCTGAGCGTTCGCCCAATGGGATGCGCCGGTCGTGGAGTAGCGTGCATGCCCGATAGCGTGTTCGCCCGGCATGGAACTGAGCGTGGCCTCATCAAAAACCTGGGACACCAGCCCCATGTCTTTATACACGTGGATGCGCTTGCCGTTGCTCGTTGCGATACCGGCGGATTCCTGCCCGCGATGCTGCAGTGCATACAGGCCGTAGTAGGTTAGTTTTGCCACGTCCTCACCGGGAGCCCAGACACCAAATACGCCGCAGGCGTCCTTGGGTCCGTGGTCTATCGGATCGAGATCGTGAGTGAGTTTTCCGTCAGGACGAATCAATTCACATCTTTTCGACGTTGGGACTGCGGGAAAGTCTTCTCTGCGCGCGGGTGTGTGAGCCGCTGAGCAGCCGTACCCTCGGGGGAGTACACAGACACCTCTAGTCTACCCTCTTTCACTCCACCCTGTGGTGCACGCTACGAAATTTAACGCCCACAGGGGTGATGAATATGTCACGTGCGGCTGCGCCAAGCGTTTTAGGATGCGCCGCTCGCTCCTACTCATCCTCTTCTTTAGATTCTGGCTCAACTCGCGCCGTTACGGACTTTTTGAGGGACCGGCGGTCAAGCCACAGGGCCACGAGGGCGCCCAACGCCACACCGACGGCACCGTAAATAACCGCGATAACACCGAACACTGATGTCTCAGAATATGACGGATCGCCTGGACCCACGATCACCGAAATAAACGCCGCAATAAGCCCGATGACGAGCCCCAGCATCATGAAAGCTACTACCGACGGGGCACGGCGAACCCGCACCTGTGAGTATTCAACCTCGGCTTCAGGGGATGCTTCAGTTTCGGGCGTGGGAGAATCCGGTTCCGAAGAATCAGAGTGGGAATTAGAAGGTGTGTGTGCGCTACTCATGTCTTCAAGTCTATCTTTTGGGGTGAATCCTGCCTAATGATTCTTGACGACAGCGGGGTGCGGACAACGTGGCTGAAGGAGTATTACCTGCTCTAGGTGTGCACGCTAAGACTTGAGGTGCCGTTATCAGGCAGCTCGGCGCCTAGAACAAGGGGAAGTAGCGGGATAGGTTGCTGCGTTCGCCGCTGGCGGTCAGTAGTCCGGATGCGCTCGCATCGTCCCAGGTCAGGGCACCGGCAGCCAGCGCACACCAGATGAACCCGCTCGTTTCGACTACACTCGGCGGAGTGCCGCGAGTATGGCGAGGTCCGGCAATACACTGGGTAACCCCGTAGGGCGGAACCCGAACCTCCACGCTGTTGCCGGGGGCAAGCGTGGCGAGCTCTTCAAGGGCGTACCGCACTGCGGTAGCGCGCACACCGCGCGGTAGGCGAGCGAACGATTGTTCTATTTCGGTCCGATTTTCCGCACTAATAAGCAGTTTTTCTCCGGAAAGCACAGTATCAAAAACCTGTCTAACCTGTGCAAAGGCGGCCGCGCCGTCAGCCTCCGAAACTCGACGGCGCACACTCACGCGCTCTCACCCACCAGCGGCTCCAAATCCGCGCCGGGAACCCAGCCTCCAACCTCGCGGGGTACATTATCCTGCACGCCGCCAATCACGGGGCGAGTCACCTGCGGAAGAAGCTGCTGCACCTGCTCGGAAGGCAGATGCCCTGTAGCTTCCAGAGCCCACAGCGCAACCGGGTAGGCAGCACGGGTTGCGCCGTCGGAAATCTTCACAACCACGGACGCACCAGAACGCAGGCCCACACACAATACCCCGGCGGCGCCGCTCTTGACGACCGCATCCAGCTGCTCGCTCAACACCGTATCGGGCATGCCGGGGGCCTGGATCAGCTCGGGGTAATCCACCATTGCGGTCGCCACGGTTGAGGCGCGCGCATCCGCATCCATATTGCGAATCGCTGTGCCAAGCGTCGAATAGGCACGCGCCAGACCCAGCGCTGAGACCGCCGCGACGGGGGCACCGCATCCGTCAATACCCGATGTGCCCACAGGCTCGCCCGTAAAACTCGCGATCTCCTCAGCAATCATGCGCTGCAGCGGATGCTCGGGGTCGCAGTAGTCCTTCATCGTCCACTGGCGTGAATCCGGGTCTACAACCGAGCGGTCCAGCTGCGCGGCACACGCCCACAGAAACCCGGCATGCTTGCCCGAACACGGATGCGCAAGCGGAGTCTTCGCCAAATCCGCGCGTACCATCTGTTCGTGCGCGTGTGCATCAGCGGGGTAGGCGGTAGGGCAGAGCAGGGCGGTCGCATCAACACCGGCGCCCTGAAGCACGTCTTGAACCGCGCGCATCTGCTCGAATGTTCCCTGATGCGATCCGCACGCGATCGCTACCTGCGCGCCACGCAGCGGCGCTCCCGATTTGAGCGTGCCGATAGCCTGCAGTGGCTTGAGTGCCGAGCGGGCAAAGAATGGCTGGCTCATGTCTCCGAGGGCAAGATCGGTGGTGCCTTCGGGGGAGAGCACCACCACAATACCGTGGTGGGTCGTCTCGATCAGATCGTTACGAGTCTGAAATACGAGTTCGGCATCTGTGAGGGAAAGCTGAGGAGAAGTCATATACCCACAATAATAGTGCTAAAAACAGAAATTCTAGCGGATAAAATCACATGAGCGCGGTGATGGCTGCCGTACCGCCAAAAATAATGCCGGGCGCATTCGCAATCACGATGGGCCAGTCTTTCTTCTCGCGCCACAAACCGTATGCTACCCACAGCGTGCAGTTAATGCCGGCAACGAGTGGCTGAATCCAGTCGCCTTTATGGCCGTTGATATTGCCGATAATTTGCGGGAAGTAGAAGACGTACATGAGCACCGCGGTTACGGATGCTACGCGCGCCAGGATCGGGAAAAGTCTGGCGTGAATATCCGATCCTTTATGCGTATCTTGGGCGGGGGTCTGAGTGCTGGAATTTTGCGCGCTCATGAGGGTCCTTTCGTCTGTGTAATACGCCCTGCGATGCGCCCGACCAGTAGAGCAGACCGTATTCACAAGACAATTTAGCCTACTCCCGTTCCCTGAATAGCGCAAAAGCAAGCCACGGCGGCGGCTCTAAACTATCCTGCTAAAAAGAGCCTTTATGTGAAAAAAGCGTTAAAAACACCGCTTTATTCACATAAAGGCTCTTTTTTACGGCCTGAGGGTGGGAACCCCACGATACGGAAGAGCGCCGAAACCCCCGCCCGTGCCGCATCCGACACGGTACCCTTATGTACATGAAGGTTTTGGTACTGGGCCCCGGCGGCCGCGAACACGCAATTATCCGTGCGCTTGCACGCGATCCACAGGTAACCGAAGTTCACAGCGCACCCGGCAACGCGGGCATCGCTCAGGACGTTCCGGTACACGCCATCGACGCCAATAACCCCGAGCAGGCTGTCGCGCTTGCCCGTGAGCTCGCCGCAGACCTGGTAGTTATCGGCCCTGAGGCACCTCTGGTTGCCGGTGTTTCCGACGCCCTGCGCGAGGCAGGCTTCGCGGTCTTCGGACCCTCTGCGGCTGCGGCACAGCTTGAGGGGTCCAAAGCATTCGCCAAGCAGGTGATGGAGGAGGCAAACGTGCCGACCGCCCGCGCCTTCGTCGCCACAACCGACGCCGAAGCCACGCAAGCCCTTGACGAATTCGGCGCCCCCTATGTGGTGAAAGACGACGGGCTCGCCGCGGGTAAAGGCGTGGTTGTCACCGAGAACCGGGATGCCGCCTTAGAGCATGCGAATGCCTGTTTTGCCGCCGGTGGTTCCGTGGTGATCGAAGAATTCTTGGACGGTCCCGAAGTATCGCTCTTCGTTATCAGCGACGGAAAGAACGTGCTCCCGCTGTCTCCTGCGCAGGATTTCAAGCGCATCTTTGACAACGATGAAGGCCCAAACACCGGCGGGATGGGTGCCTACACCCCGCTTGAGTGGCTGCCTGCAGGATTTGTGGACGAAGTGATCGAAAAGATCGCCCGCCCCACCATCGCTCGCATGGCAGAACGTGGCACCCCGTTCGTGGGCGTGCTCTTCTGCGGGCTCGCCGTTACCAGCCGCGGCGTGCGCGTCATCGAATTCAACGCTCGCTTTGGCGACCCCGAAACCCAGGCGGTGCTGGCACGCCTGCGTACCCCGCTCGGGCAGCTGCTTCTTGCGGCATCTCGCGGCGAGATTGCCGAAGACACCTGTCTGGAATGGGATCCCCGCACCGCCGTAGATGTGGTCATGGCGGCAGAGAAATATCCGGGAACCCCGCGTAAGGGCGATGCGATTGCGGGGCTTGAGAGCGCATCCGCTATGCCCGATGTGCATGTGGTGCATGCCGGAACCGCTGTCGCGGGCGAAGAGATTGTGACGGCGGGCGGTCGCGTGCTCGCCGTTGTGGCCCTGGGCGATACCCTCGCCCAGGCTCGCGATGCCGCCTACGAAGGGGTACATGCTATTACTTGGGAAGGCGCACAATACCGCACCGATATCGCTCTCAAAGCGGTGCAGGGGGCGATTACCGTGCCCGAACTCCGCAACTAACCGCTATTCTCTATTCGCGTGAGCAGGTCGTTTTTGGTCGAACAGGTAGGATTTTCTTACCGGCTCGACCAAAAGCAACCTGCTCGCGGTGTATTCCAGCTGGGCGCCAAGTAACAGAACTTAACAGCCGAACCCTGAGAACACGGCGTTGCGGCCGCATTCGGATTCACATATCGCGGGATGCGGGCATTGTCCGGTAAGGTAAAGAATAGGTAAACACGCCGCGCACATTCGCCCCACAGGAGAACTCCCCATGAATTCCCGCAACAACCCACCCATGATTCCGGGGTGGACGCACGTCTACTCAGGTAAAGTACGCGACCTGTACGTTCCCGAAGAAAGCCGCTACGATGCCGCCGGGCTAACCGTCAGTGATGATGCTGAAATCCGCGCAGGCTCCGTCATGGTCGTCGCCTCTGACCGCATTAGTGCCTTCGATAAAATTCTTCCCACCGAAATCCCCGACAAAGGCAAAATTCTCACCCAAATGTCGCTGTGGTGGTTTCAACAACTTTCGCATATCCCAAACCATGTGATTTCAACCGATGTGCCCGAATCAGTCGCAGGGCGCGCCATGATATGCAAATCGCTCAATATGTTCCCGGTCGAGTGCATTGTGCGCGGCTATCTAACGGGTTCGGGGCTTGCAAGTTACCGCGAAACTGGAAGCATAGCGGGCATCGAACTCCCTGCGGGGCTTGTGGATGGGTCACGCCTCGAAACCCCAATTTTCACGCCGACTGGCAAAGCCGAAGTAGGCCAGCACGATGAACCGGTAACCCGCGAAGAACTCTACGCCGAAGTAGGGCACGCAATCGGTAACCGCCTAGAAGAACTCTCACTCGAACTCTACAGCACCGCCGAAAAAATCGCCCGCGAGCAGGGCATTATCTTGGCAGACACCAAAGTCGAATTCGGAACCGACTCTTACCGCGGCGAAATCACCCTTGGCGACGAATTGCTCACCCCCGACTCCTCACGATTCTGGGATGCGAGTGAGTACGAACCCGGAAAATCCCAACCGAGCTTTGATAAACAGTTTGTGCGCGACTGGCTGCGCTCGCCGGAATCGGGCTGGGACGGTTCGGATAACGTGCCTCATCTGCCTGAGGATGTGGTTGAGAAGACCCGCGCCCGCTATGTTGAAGCGTACGAGAGGCTGACCGGCACGAAGTTCTAGATAGACTAAATGCGCGAGCAGATAATATTTTGACGAGCAGATAACGGGTTGATATCTGCTCGTCAAAATATTATCTGCTCGCGGGAATTTTCTACGTCAGATGCTCCTCGTGCAGCACCACCTGATGCGGCAGCGCCTCCGCATCTATCACCTGAGTCTGCCGTTCTCGCTGTTGGTCGCGGGCGCGGTCTGAGAGCGAATAGAACCATTTGATGTGCTCGCACACCCGCTCATAGGCGGCGTCCTCGTCGCGGGTGGAGATCGCCTCGTAAATGCCCCGGTGCTGGTCTTGAAGCGTTTGCTTGACGGAACCCCAATCGCGCAGTAGCGGTACCGCCTCCTGCACGTAGCTGATAGTCGCCATGTGCAGTGAATCGATCACGGTATCGAGCACAATGTTTCCGCCCAGCTTTGAAAGTTCGTAGTGAAAGCGGGTATCGCAGAAATGGAAACGCTCGTTTGATACCTGCGGCAGATCCATCTCACGCAGATGCTCGCGGGCGTTCTCCAGCGCCAGATCGCGTTCGGGGGAGTCGGGGGCGTTTGCGGCGGCACGTGCAGCCGGTCCCTCCAAGAGCAAACGTGTAGAGACCACATCTTTGACCGGCAGGTTGCGGGTTGCGATGTGCATGCGCAGTGCCCAGCTGAGGGTGTCGGAGGGCTCCGAGATGACGATAGCGCCCGATTTAGGCCCCGATCCGCTACTGGAGCGAATCAGCCCCAACGCGTTGAGAATGCGTAGAGCCTCGCGCACTGAGGGCCGAGAAATTCCGTGTTTTTCGGCCAGCGCACGCTCGGAAGGCAGCTTATCACCGACACGCAGTTCGCCCAGGCGCAACCGCCGCTCGAAGGTTTCAAGAATGATGCTGTAGCTGCGTTCCTGTATGCGGGATGTCGAGTCTGTCAGGTGAGTCATGAGGTGTTCCCATCCTAATAAGTCTCAAGATGCGGGTGAGAATAACCCGCCGTGTGTGCGTTTGAGGCGGCTCAGGTGGGGTGGGAGAGTACCTGAGCCTGTGAGGAATGGAATAGTGAGAGAAACGCGCGGGGCGGCGTACCGTGAAGTACACCGCCCCATCGTGGTTTATGCGTTTGTATGTGCAGCGTACCGGTTAGGGAATCAGGAACGAGAGCACGTTGGTCTGCAGGAAGACCAGAATACAAACCACCACGAGCATGGCGAACGACCAGGGAACCACGGCCTTGAGAATGTCGGATTCCTTACCTTCCATATCCACGGAGGTTGCCGCGATAGCCAAAGACTGCGGGGAGATCATCTTACCGACCACGCCACCGGTGGTGTTAGCAGCCAGCAGCAGTTCGGGGGTTGCCCCAGAAATACCGGCCTGATGCAGGTTCTCGGCGGCAGAGACCTGCAGCTTCGAGAACAGCGCGTTGGCGCTGGTGTCCGAACCGGTCACTGCGGTACCGATCCAGCCCAGTGCGGGCGCCAGGATAGCGTATACGGGACCGAGCCCTGCCAGGAAGGTACCCATGGCAACGGTCTGACCCGAGAAATTCATGACGTATGCCAGTGCCAGCACCGATGCAATGGTCAGAATTGACCAGCGCATACGGTAGACGACCGAACCGAATTCGGTGAACAGCGCGGGGAACTTGAACCCGTAGCGGCCCTTCTCGTTGAAGAGGAAGTAGATAATGCCCACGATCAGACCCGAAATAATCAGCAGGGTACCGGGGTTCGAGAGCCAGGTGAAGGAGTAAACAGCATCCTTAACTTTTGTGCCGTCTTTGGTGACCAAGCGGGAGCTAAGCGCGGGAATATCGATTTTGATAGCCACGGTTTTCAGCCATGCCTTCAACTCTGCACTGAGGTTCACGAGACCGAAGATAACAACCACGATCAGGTAGGGCAGAAGAGCCATCCACACACGCACGGCGGGCAGAGCTTCTTTCTCTTCGACCTGTGAAGGCAGGCCATAACGCTCACGCACACCTTCTACGCCGCGCGGTTTCCAGAAGCGCAGGAAGAGCACTGCTGCACCCATCGAGACGATACATGCCACCACGTCGGTGAGGTTGTATGCGGGGGTTGCAGCGGTGATCCACTGTGCAATACCGAAGGAAATACCAATGACGAAGGCAGGGAGCCATGCATCTTTAACACCCTTCATACCGTCGAGGATGAAGAGCAGAATGACGGGTACGAACATTGCCAGGAACGGTGCCTGGTGACCGACGATGGTTGCAATAACGTGCGGGTCTTTGCCGCCAACATCGCCTGCAGTCACAATCGGGACGGCGACGGCGCCGAAGGCCACAGGAGCGGTGTTAGCAAGAAGCACGGTAATAGCTGCTTTGAGCGGCTTCACGCCGAGGGCAAGAATCATGGTCGCGGTAATTGCCACGGGAGCACCGAACCCTGCGAGGGCTTCAAGCAGACCACCGAAGCAGAAGGCAATCAGAATCGCCTGGATGCGCAAATCGCCGCCGCCCAGACGGTCGAAGGTGCGGCGTAGGTCTTCAAAGCGTCCGGCAAGCACGGTGACCTGGTAGAACCAGATAGCGCCGAGGATCACCCAGCAGATCACCAAACCGTAGATAGCGCCGCGCACCGCGCTGAGTCCCGCCAAGTCGAAGGGCATCGTAAAGCCGAGGCTTGCCACCAGGATAGATGCGGCAAGTGCCACCAGCGCCGACCAGTGCGCGCGTGCCTTGACGACGAGTAGCATGATGAAGAAGGTTAGCAGCGGTATGGTTGCCACGAGCGCGCTTAGCCCAAGGCTTCCCCCGACTGCGTTGGGTTCAGCGAAGAATGTATTCACTGGAACTCCTTTGGTTCGGTTCAATGTGATGTGGTCAGACCAATCAAAATTCCACGGATTCGTGGCGACTATGGCACCCTTCTGGGATGTGGTCTGACCATTAGCTTCATGTGAAGCCTACCCGAAGGGTGCTTTGAGATACAACTTATAGAGTGCAGGTGTGTTTTCCGCACGATGGCGGGGGAGAGGGGTGATATTTGCGTTCTGGGCATCAAAAAATGGGTTGTTCCAACTTCTGGCATTAAATTTCAGCTCTGCGCATAGAGATTTTGCGCACTGCATTTTTTCGAGATGTTCCTGGGTTGTGCCACCCGATATTGCAAGGGATTGCATAGGTAAGATATGCATATTTGCGGGAAATTATGCAGAAAAATTGGGCAGTTCCGCGTCAGCTCGCGGATGTTGCATATACACCCGCTGGAATGTCTGTTTAAGGTATCTCGAAACATTGGGGTTGCTATGACCTAAAGCATGCTTTACTACCTGAAACTAAGGGAATCCTTAAAACTCAATTTGGTGAGAAAAATGTTCGTTATTTCAATTAAAGGAATGCTCCGAACCTGGTGTTAAATGAAGATCAACGAAGAAAGTCTACGATTACGTTTCTACACCGATATGACCGGTCCCCGTAAACACCGGCGGGTTCCTGAGAGAACCTGGTCAGTCATGATCCTGGCGCGTTGAAAACCCGCGTTACGTAAATTCGGCACAGGAATTTGCGTCCCGGAGCGCATACCGCATCCCACACCAGCGGTTCTGTAGAGACTCGAAACCAGAAAGGACGGATAACATGCGTATTGCGCTTTTCTCCACGTGCATTGTTGATGGCATGTATCCCCGCGTAGCGCGCGCGACCGTCGAGATTCTAGAACGCTTGGGGCATGAGGTTGTTTATCCTCCCGGGCAGACCTGCTGTTCCCAAATGCATGTCAATTCCGGGTACTTTGATGATGCTTACCCCGTCGTAAAAAACCACGTCGAGTCTTTTGAGGCGTGGGACTGGGATGTTGCCGTGGCACCCTCAGGTTCCTGCGTGGCATCCCTGGGGCACCAGCAGCCCATGATAGCTCGTCATCAGGGCGACGAAGATCTTGCCGTGCGAGCAGAGCAGATTGCCGCACGCACCTTTGAACTTTCCCAGCTTCTCATTGACGTTCTGGGTATCACCAACGCCGCCGAGCAGCTTGGTTCTTACTTCCCCGAGCACGTGACCTACCACAGCTCATGCCACGGTATGCGCCTGCTGCACCTTGGCTCCCGCCAATCAGATCTTGTGCGCACCGTTGAAGGCATTAAGTACACCGAAATTGAGAGCCTCGACCAGTGCTGCGGCTTCGGCGGAACCTTCTCGTTCAAGAACGCCGATGTTTCCGGTGCGATGGTTGAAGACAAAGCAACCAATGTTGAGAAGACCGGTGCATCCGTATGCACCGGCGGCGACTGCTCCTGCCTGATGAATATCGGCGGTGCACTCTCACGCCGCGGATCCTCTGTTAAGACCGTCCATTTTGCCGAAATCCTCGCCTCCACCAAGGAAAATCCGCTGAAGATTGACGGCAACGTAGAACTCGCCTTCGCATAGAAAGTAGGTTGATGATGACTTCCACCGCAATCCCCCTGGGCATGCCGAAGGTCGTGCACTACGGCGAAGGCAATATCTTTGAGAACGAACCGTTCCCCGAATACGCCAAGCGTGAGCTGAAGAATGACCAGCTACGTAATAACCTGCGTTTCGTGACCCACGCTATTCGCAATAAGCGTGCCCGCGTCACCAGTGAGCTGCCCGACTGGCAGGAGCTGCGCAACACCGGCGAAATGGTGAAGAACTATGTGCTCTTCAACCTGCCCCAAATGCTGGAACAGTTCGAGCGTAACTTTACCGCGCGCGGCGGCCAGGTGCACTGGGCGCGCGATGCTCGCGAGGCAAACCAGATCGCCCTCGATCTGATTCGCGAACAGGGCGTGGACGAGATCATCAAGATCAAGTCCATGGCAACCGCCGAAACCGGTCTGAACGAGTTCTTGGAAGAGAACGGCATTAACGCCATTGAGACCGACCTTGCGGAAGAAATTGTGCAGCTCGGCGAAGATCGCCCCTCGCACATTCTGGTTCCGGCAATTCACCGTAACCGCCGTGAAATCCGCGATATCTTCCTTAAGAAGATTGAAGGCATTAACCCGGATATTACCGATGAACCCGCTGAGCTTGCGGAGGCTTCGCGTAACCGTCTGCGCGAGAAGTTCCTCTCGACTAAGGTCGCCGTTTCGGGCGTGAACTTCGGTATCGCTGAGACCGGCACTATGACCATCGTGGAATCCGAAGGCAATGGTCGTATGTGTCTGACTCTGCCCGATACTCTCATCTCGTTCATGGGTATCGAGAAGCTGCTGCCCACCTTCCAGGACTACGAGGCGTTCCTGCAGCTTTTGCCGCGTTCCTCCACAGGTGAGCGCATGAACCCTTACACCTCCATGTGGACGGGCGTAACCCCCGGTGACGGTCCGCAGAACCTGCACGTGATCCTTATCGATAATGGTCGTACCGCTGTGCTGGCCGATGAACTGGGTCGCCAGGCTCTGCGCTGCATCCGCTGTTCTGCTTGCATGAACGTGTGCCCCGTGTACGAGCGCGCCGGTGGTCACGCCTACGGTTCCACCTACCCAGGCCCGATTGGTGCAATCCTTTCGCCCCAGCTTTCCGGTATTGAAGCGGCGCACAATAACTCGCTGCCATACGCATCTTCGCTATGCGGTGCCTGCTACGAAGTGTGCCCCGTGAAGATCAACTTCCCCGAGGTGCTGGTGCATTTGCGCGGTAAGGATGTTGAGGCGAAGCACGCGAAGAAACACGCGCCCACCCAGATGGACGCCATGATGTACGGTGCTAAGAAGCTGTTCTCCTCGGGCAAGATGATGGCGGTCGCCGAACGCGGTCTGCCGATGTCCCGTCTGATTAGCGGCAAGAAACATAAGATTACGAAGGTGCCCGGAATTGTCGGCGGTTGGACGGACTACCGCGATATTCCTGAGCCTCCCAAAGAATCGTTCCGCAACTGGTGGAAGAAGGAAAAATCTGGCGCACCCGCTCGCGACAGCGCCGAGCGCGTGGATATTGCCGCTCTCATTGAAGCGAATAAGGGTAAGGTTGCAGAAGCCGCAGCGAACGCACAGGCTGCGGCCGAAGCTCAGGCGGCTCGTGAAGGTAAGGAGAACGCATAATGTCCTCTGCGAAGGAAGATATCCTCACGCGTATTCGTGAGTCCCTGTCGGATGCCCCCGAGGCACCAACCCCCGTGCGTAACTACCGCCGCGTGAGCGAGCTGAACCGCGAGCAGATTATTGAGATGCTGGTGGATCGCCTGATCGACTATAAGGCGAACGTGTTCAACGCGACCGAATCGAATATCGCCGAGGTTATTGCCGAGCGTCTGGGAGAGAACTCGCGCTATGTGGTTCCCACCGGGCTGAATCCCGAATGGCTGCCTGAGGATACCGAAACCCGCGTGCATGTCACCGATTCGGGGAGCACTCTCGAACCGGGTGCGCTTTCGGTGCACGAGCTTGACGCCGTGGATACGGTGGTCACTTCCTCGACCGTATCGTGCGCTGAGACCGGCACCATTTTCTTGAACTCCACCCCGCAGGAAGGTCGCCGCGCGATTTCCCTGGTACCCGACCACCATGTGTGCGTGGTGCCGGAATCCACGGTTGTGGAGCTGGTGCCGGAGGCGATTGAACGCATCACCTATGAGCGCCCGGTGACCATGATTTCCGGGCCGTCTGCGACCAGCGATATTGAGCTGATTCGCGTGGAGGGTGTGCATGGGCCGCGCATCCTGGATGTGGTGATTCTCGAAGGCAAATAGTAGGTGCAGCAGGCGTATGCCTAGGCGTTTGAGCCTAGAGCACCGCTGACGCAATAGAAAGGGGATGGGAACCTAACGTGGTTCCTATCCCCTTCATTGTGTGTGGGAGAAGTACCTCGCACGCTGTCACCACTCGAACGGCATAAGCACGCGCATCACGAGCTGGAGCGCAGCCAGCCCGCCGCACGGGCACAGCGAAGCCCCCGCTGCGCATCCGGGAGAGTACCCGGTGCCCAGCAGGGGCTTCTAGGAACAAGCTACAGAACTTTACGCGCGAGCGTCGAAGTGCTGCAGACCGGAATCTTCGCGGCTACCGCCTTGACCATCGCCAACATCGCGGTAATCGCTGATCCATTCAATTTTCTGAACCCACTTGACCATCTTGTAGCCGTGCATGGAATCTGCACGCAAGCGCAGGGGACCACCATAAACATCCGGTAGGGGCTTATCGTTCATACCCCAAGCCAGAATGGTTTCGTCCTCCATTGCCATGGAGATATCCAAGCATTCGTAGTAGGGTTCGGTGGGGCGACCATCGTAGGTGTGACCCACGTGTCCGAAGGAAGTCACCATAACGTACCGTGCGTTATCGTCCTTTTCGACAAGGGCGAGTACATCACGCAGGCGAACGCCTTCCCATTTGGCGATGCCTGTCCACCCCTGCATGCAGGTGTGCATCGTAATATTGACTTCCTTGCCCAAGGACTTCAAATCGTCGATGCTTAGCGACTTCGGCTCTTTCACCAAACCGCCCAGCTCCAGGCGATAATCCACGAAGTCCTGTTCACGCAGTCGGTTCCATTCGGTGCTTTCACGCTCTGTAGGCGGGCGTGTGTTAACCCAGTGGAACGGCGAAATATCGGCGTCCGTGAAGGTCTGCTTCTTGACCTGGCGTGAGGAAATGCGATCCAGGAACAGGTTGCGAACCGGCTGGGTCAGGCCCCAAACGAAGGTCTGGGCGAAGCGCAGGTCTCGATGCGACCAGTAAGAAGCACCGATCCAGACCGCGAGAACCACGACGACACCAACGATCAGCATGGTCACTGCTTGGGCGAACTGTGCCGCATCAATCTCGTTGTAGTTCTTATTGAGCATCATGTGCGCAATGTTGTACTGCGGGTGAACGATGAGTACCAGCGCCACGTGCATGATCGTGAAGAGGCAGTAGAACGCCATGCCCAAGAAGTGAATTGAGCGGGCGGTCTGGCGGTTACGGAACAACCGCACGTAGCGTGGGAAGCGACCGCAGAATGCGGGGCTCATGATAGGACCGGTGGCAATCATCAGTGGTGCCACGATGAAAACCACGGTGAAGTACATGAGCTTCTGAAGCGCATCGTAGGGCTGGAAATGCTCAATAGAGGGGATTTGGAAACCCGCGTAAATCTGGATGGACTGCCATGCCTCGGGGAAAATATCCCAGGAGGTAGGAACAATACGGCGCCACTGACCCGTAATAAAGAGTAGGCTCACATAAACCAGACCATTAGCAATCCAGATGACGGTAGTGAGAGCGTGCCAAGCACGCCCCAAGCCAATCTGAGCCTTACCGGGGAGCGAGATCAGAGGGGAGAGGCTTCGTTGATCGTCGCGGGCGGTGTATTCGCCGGGAACGGTTGAAACCTTATCCTTCGTGAACTTGAGCCACTCAGACCCGGGGGTGCAGTGGTTGTTCCAGTAAAAACGCGGATGTGAGGCAATAACTTCCCAACCGGATCGGATGAGAAGTCCAATCATCAGAAAGTTAATGAAGTGGGTGATGCGCAGCCAGGCAGGAAAGTCTAGTGCTACACCACCGGCACTCATCATGAGTGTTTGGTGCATTTGTCTTCCTTAGAATGACTGTGTGTGCGTATGGAATTAGTGTGTGAGGCCGTAAAGTTGAGATGCTCTGATGAGCTATTCAGAGGTTGAGTCCATATCGTTCTCCGTCCCTGTAGAGCTCGTCTGTCAACGCGGGACTACCCGGAAGAGTCATGTCTCGACTAACCTGCAACCCCACATGAGATATTGGATTCTGTGGGATTTATGAGGAGCCCTGCCGTATCTATTTCATCTTAGCTGACACAGTGTCACTCGCAAAAGATAAGAGTCGTAACACGCCGAAAATTTGTCGTAAAAATACCGAATATTACGGACTTTTGAGGGTGTTAATGACCTTAAGTAATGCTGCCGGATAACGATTACGTGACGGGTAAATTATGGAATTTAAGAGGTTATATGTATGAAAACTTAGGATACCCTTTTTGTGGGTTTAGAGCGATTAAACCAAAATTACATGTTCTTATTTTATGGTTTCAGACACCTCAACTCGTCGGCACCCTAAGAACCGGGGTATGCACGATGTACGCGAACGCAGCAGGTGAGGCTCGGTTGGGCGCATCCCCCGCATCTAGAGTGCGAGTAGATATTATGTCGGCGAGCAGATAGCGGATTGTTATCTGCTCGCCGACATAATATCTGGGGGTAGAATCCTGACTCTAGACCGTGCGGATTGCATCGGCGGGCTGCGCGCGAGAGGCTACAATAGCCGGAACCATGGCAGATACCAGTCCGGAGATCCCACCTGCGCCGAGCCCCAGGAATAGGGGAGTCGCCTCCAGAATAGGTTTCCAGCCATTGAGTTGGCATATCAGTAAGGTCAGGAGCGTGCCTAGCGTAATCCCCAAAATACCGCCCGCAAGCCCAATAAAAAGCCCTTCAAGCAGAAACATGCGCCGTACCGCCGCTTTCGACGCTCCCACCGCACGCCGTAACGCGATCTCGCCGCGCCTGGTTTGCACGCTTAAGTACAAAGTTGTGCCCGCGCTCAGTGCCGCTAGCAGAAGAATACCCCAGGAGGATACAAGCGAGAGGGTCGCAATATCGTTCGAGACCCCGCGATGCAAAGACCTCAAGTCTGTGACCGTCTGAACCTTGTAATTTTCCGGATGCGCCGCATCCACGCTTAAGGGCGCTACCTCAGAAACAGGCGCGGGGTAGCCTGGTTTAGTGCGCATGAGAAAAAGGTGCTCGTTTTGCGGGTATGACGATGCGCTCTTCATATCAAGCACCACAGCATTAAGCAGGAGAGCATCTCGGGGAGCGTCCTCAATGATGCCGACCACACTATACTCCCGCCCTTTGAGTGTCACGATGGAGCCGGAACCAGAACCGGAAATCCCAAGCTGTTCTGCTGCGTGCTTTCCTACGAGAGCCGAAGGCCGGTCTTGATTCGTATGTGCGCGGGTAAAAAGGGCGCGGGCGTTGCCTGGTTTGGTGACCGCCTCTGCCGCATCCAGGTACCCCGTGTCGATAGCGTAGGTGAGCACGCTTATTTTATTGATGGGAACCGGTACGTCAAGCGGGAACTTTGAGACATCACCGGCGATGCTCGTGCGGTATCCGACGGCGGTAACCCCGTTAATCGCCGTGAGTTTTTGGGAAACCTCCCCGGCTTCTTCGGAGGAAAAATCTGGGGAGACGGGTGAAAGTCGAACCTCGTCGAGAGCCGCCGCTTCCAGGCGTTCACTGACCTGATGAGCGGTGCTGTTCAAGAGCCCCGAGGATGCCACCAGCCCGGTGACCGCGAGCGCATAGGCGGTGCAGAGCAAAGCTGAGCGTCCTAGCCGTGTTGTCATGGCGGCCGCCGCATCCCAGACGGAGGAGAACCAGGCGCGAACACCGCTGCGTTCCAGGGGCTGCTTTTTCTGCTGCCGTTCAGACATATTATGCTGTGGGGCGGTACTTGATTCTGCGTCCTCGAAGTGCACCTCTTCTAGATGGCCGTCTACCATGCGCAGACACCGGCTTGCCTGACGGGCAACATCTTCATCGTGGGTAATCAAAACAATGGTAGTACCCGCCGCATTGAGCCTTTTGAAATCTTGCATGACTCGCTCGGTAGTTACACGGTCCAGGTTTCCGGTGGGCTCATCAGCAAGAAGAATATCCGGGTGCGTGCTCAGGGCACGGGCTATAGCAACCCGTTGGCGTTCACCGCCGGAAAGCGCACCTCCGGAATACATGAGCCGGTGTTCCAGCCCCAACTGGGTGAGCGTCTCTTCACTAATGCGTAGTTGTTCGTGAAGACCCACTCCCTGTACCCGAAGGGGAAGTGCAACATTGCGTATCACGCTTTCGTGGGGCAGCAGATGTGCGTCTTGAAAAACGAACCCGAGATGTCGGCTGCGCAGAATGTCCAGGTCTCGGGTCGGTGCATGGGTAATGTCACGTCCACGAAGAAAATAGCTGCCGTGCGTGGGGGTATCTAAGAGGCCGAGCACATTCAAGAGCGTAGATTTACCGGATCCGGAAGGGCCGATAATTGCGAGCATATCGCCCGGGTACACTCGCAGGTCTAGGTTCTGCAGAACGGGAGTATCGGCCCTGGTGTAGGTTTTGGATATGCCTACGAGCTCAAGAATAGGCTCATGCCCGTTGTTGATGGATTCTTCGTGTTCGGTTTCGTAGGGCAAGTCGGCGCTACGGGGTTGGGATTTCAACGTCGGTTCCTTCCCGCAGCTCCTGGTCGCTTTTAATGGCCGCCCAGCCTTCAGCCTGGCGTACTACGGTCACGGTGACTTCTTCTCCACTGTGTAGGCGCAGATACTCTTCACCGTTTTTCTCACGCAGGGCTGTAATAGGTACGGCTAGTGTGGGGTCGCCGCTGCTTTTCACCTCAAGAGTTGCGGATGCACCATCGGGCGCTTGGAACCCTTCCGGCACGGTGAAGGTCACGTCTTTACCTGGTATATCGCCGGTGGCGTTAAACTCTGATATTGCGGTGACGGTTGCCGTTCCTGAGGCCCCACCGGCGGATTTTGCTTCGGCGGTGCTGCCCACGTGCAGATCACGGGTGACATCAATGGTTGCACGTGCCACGATCGTGGGAGAGCCGTTCCGTGTAGTCAACAGCGGATTCTCCCCCAGTACCGTACCCTGTGCTGCGATAGTTTCGACGGTGCGCCCCGCAGAGGGCACCAGCATAAAGGTTTTCCAGTCGATGCTTTCGACATCGCCGTTGGCAACCCCTAAGTTGTAGAGGAAGGACTGATAGGCCTTCATACTTTGTTCCGACCAGGTGCCGTCTGTACCGGGGGCATACCCCCAATTGGTGAGGGTCTGTTGGAGTGCCAGCACATCAGACCCCGAATCGTCTTTCTTGATGGTGCGGTAGAAAGGAATGGAATCGGGCATGGCAATAATGGGCACATCAGAGATTGTTGCCACAAGGTCACCGGGGTGAATAGTGCGCCCGGGTTCTACCGCAACGCGAGTAACCACGGCACGTTCAGCCCCTACAGCAGGGGAGTAGGGCTCAGCTTTACCCAGCTGCACTTTCCCTTGAAGTACCGTTGCCTGCCCTACCTGACGTTTCTCGATTTTGGTGGTGACGGTGAGTTTTTCTTGAGAGCTGGCAAGGGCCTCTGACTGTGCGGTACTCATATTTTTACCCACGATTAAACCTAGAACCAGAAAAAGCAGGTTAGCGCAGATAAAAATAATGAGGATGCGCGAGCGGGGAATGCGCTCCAAAGAAACATGTGACGTATTTTTTACCATGAGGGCAGCGGCTCTCCGTGATCGGCTAATACTTTTTTAGCCTCTTCGATTTGGGCGTCAAGGTTTTTGCGGTATTCATCAAGCTGCGGCTTGTACTTTTCGATGGCTGCGGCCTGATATTGTGCCCGGCGGTTCATAGTTTTCATGAAATATCCGGTGCTGTCTTTGCAGTCTAGATCGGCGAGAGCGACTTCAATTTCTTTTTCTTTATCGCCGGGAACTTCTGGTGCCCAGTAGTAGTCTTTGGGAATAGAAATACCTTTATCTTTGAGGCATTGTTCCCATTCTCCGTGCCATTTTTTGACGTCTTCATCGCGCATCCATGCGGAGTCTGCTTCAAGATCAGCCTGAGCAACGATAGTGTTGGCTTCGGGCATTCGGGCGGGGAAATCGCCCAGCTGACGGACTGTATTTTGGCATTCGCTATATACTTCCATCTGGGCTTCCGAATATTCTTTTTGGGGAAGTAATGTAACTATACGAATTTTTGTTACATCATGGTTGATAGAGTATCCGTATTTGGAGACGTAGTCTTTATTCCAAATTCCGTACTGAAAATGTGGTTTAATTTCAACACCATCTCCGGTGCTGCCGCTTGGAACTCCTCGCGCTACTGAACAGTCATTATTATTGTAAATATTTGCACTGAGTGTTATAAGACTCTCAGGGGTAGACATCATATATTTGTCAAGTGGAAAATTTATTTGCATATGTTCATTATCAAAAGTTGCTTTGACGTCTGAGAATTTTGAATAATTTAAATCTTTTCCGGCACTAGGATCACCCTGAGGCTCACCTGTGTGGGGTCCGCTTGAACATGCTGAACACAGGAGAGCAAGGCAGGTAATGGCGGAGAGAAGCCTTTTCATAGCTTTGGATTCTTTCTATGAGGGTAAGAAGTGATTGGTGTGGGTGGTTGAACCTAAGTTCAACCACCCGGTACAGATTTATATCTGATTAGCGCGTTGCATGTTGGTGACTAGAGATTTCGTCACTCCAGTTACCTCCGCCTGGAAAATAAACTCCACGTAAGTCTGAGTGTGCTTTTCCTTTGCGGTCGTAAAAACTAGCTCCACCATAATTTATATGTTGGTAGAACAAGTGGTAGGGGTGTTCGCGATCTGTCGTAGCACCCAGTACATAAGAACTCGTGCGATCATTCATGTAATCACCAATCCATGAAACTTCATGGTTGTAGTAAGTCTGGTGTCTTCCACCAAACCAGATGTCGTCGTAGAGGCAAGTTGCCCCAGCAGGACAATGAGGCACGGCAGAAGCAGGAGTGATCGTTAAGGGAACAAT
Organism: Rothia sp. HMSC064D08; assembly: GCF_001809525.1. Taxonomy (NCBI): domain Bacteria; kingdom Bacillati; phylum Actinomycetota; class Actinomycetes; order Micrococcales; family Micrococcaceae; genus Rothia; species Rothia sp. HMSC064D08. Next base: position 422,552 of record NZ_KV797895.1, read on the forward strand.
CGCGCCCAAAGCAAGCGTCGAGGCAAGCACGGTGCGCAGGATCTTTTTCATGGTTAATCCTTTGACTATAAGGCCAAAATACAGAGGTATTTTTAGACCTTGTGAGTGATATATCACGTTTTTGTGATACGTTTCAAATCTAAACATAAATTTTTAATAAATCAATACTGTAAAATTAAAAAATCTCGAAAATTATGAATAAATATCTGTGAATTATGAATAAATATTGATGAGATGTGTGGCATACACGCGAAAATGATGTGTTATAGCCCCCATATAAGGGATATATGCAGCTGATGTGCCTCAAAAGTCGGTGGATGCCCAACGCAACATGTATATATATTTTTTCTAAATAACGGATATCTATCTGACAGATGCTCGTCACGGGACGTCATATACCGTCTAAAACCCGGAATCTCGCAGGTAGCTCCGTCCCCCTATAATCGTGCGGGTTTCTGTCTGGGGAAGGGAGACCACGAACTTCGGACGGTGTGACCGCAGCGAACGCATCCGCGCGGCAAAATCCCTACAATGAACCATAAACGCCGAACGAGCAATGCCTTGCGTCAAGTCTACAGGAGCAGCAGATGAGCAATGATATGGATCTTCGCACCTCCTATAAGAAATTCATCCAGGACTTACCCCAGCTTCTCGCGGACAAAGGCCCCGAACAGGTATATGCCCTGTACAAAGCCGAGAATTATGGCAGCCTGCGCGCGGGCGGGTTCCGCGAGGAAATCGAACGAATGGCCAGCCCTGCACCTCACTGGTGCGATCAGGGGTTCTTTCGGTTAGCTGAGCTCTACGATGGGCTGCAGCTGAACCATGACGACGACTATTTTCTGGCGCTTATGAACCTGAACGTTTCGCTTCGGCAGAGCCTGCTACGCCACGACCAGCAATTTCGTGACGAGCTGCTGTGGCACCTATTCACCGTCGAGGGAACCCCCGAAAGGTCGTTCACGACGGTAGATAAAAATACGTTCAGAAACACCTGGCAGAGAGAACTGCTTGAGGCTTCTGCCGAGGGGCTGATTCCCCGGGGACATCTGCTGGATGCGTGCCTGGCATCGTTAGCGCGGGACTTCGCCGCCTACCGTGCCGGGTGGTTCTCCCGCATGTATGCCGCGCTCAAACCCACCGCCGCAGAATCCGCTCAACGGCAGGATACGCTCGTGAACCTGCTGGGGTCGCCGGTGGGCACGACCGTCACCCTAGCGGTCAAACAGCTTTCGGCGGTGCATCGGGCGGGGCTTCTTGAGGCCGACCGGTTCGTTCATGGATGCGCCCCCGCGCTGCTAACGAGCAAGGCGAATGCGCTGGCGATCCTCAAACTCTTGGCGTCTCTGCGCGGTACAGTCGGCGATGCGCCGGTTGCCGAAGCATCTGTTGCGGGGCTGAACCACGCGCATCCACAGGTGCAGGTGGCAACCGCAAAATTACTGCATCAAGCCAAAGCGACTGAAACGCTGTATCAGCATGTGCAGAACCTCAGCCCGGTTGCACGGCAGGAATTAGAGGACGCCGAACTCCTGAAACGTACAGAAGAGGGAACCGCGCATCATACAGCATTGAAAGCCTCGGTTGAGGCCGAGCAGACCGCCGAGGACACGAACCACGATGCCCCGCATCCTGATTACGTGCGTTCCGGAAAAAGTACGGGTAAAGTCCCCAATATTCTTGAGAGCATCCGAGTGAGTTGGGATTATCGTGAAAGCGAGGCGAAACGCCCCAACGGCAAACCCGAAAACGTGTGGTGGAGCCCCACCGTGCACCTGCCTGCCGCAGAACCACACCACACGCCGGACGAAAAACATCTGCTCACCCTGCACTATGCGGCAACGAGCTGCGGAGAACTGGCGCACCTCTGCCCTTCTTCCACAGTGCCCGTGGCGGTAGGGCTGTTGGAACGATGGGTCTTTCTCGACGAAGAAGACGGGCACCACTACATGCATGATATGGTCCAGACCCTTAGGAACCATCCGGGGCAGTGGAACTCCATTACCGCGCAGGCGCTCGCTGTGCTGGCTACTTCAAAGCATCATATAGACCGTGCGGGAGCCGCCGAGTTGTTGGCGGAGAACCTTGGCGGTCGGCTCTCCTACGAAGACGCCACTACAGGGTTCTCGCAGGCTGCCCCGGCGCTGATGTTTACCCGGTGGGCGCATACCTTTGAGGATATGGCGGCCATAGACCCGCACGTTACCCTGCGTTTCTTAGGCGGTCTGCTGCCGCATTGTGAGCGCACCCAGCACGGGATGGGGAAGCTTCTGGGAGTGTATGCACAGGAATATGTGCGTGTTCACGGCGCGAAGCGTAGCGCGGATGATTTCCTGCAGCTAAGCTCCGAGATGACCGCGTGGTTAGGCGGTTTTAAGGGATCCTCGCAGGCGGCAAAACACGCGCGGGCTATCCTCAAAACCCTCACCTAAATACGATTCCTCAGCCTGGGAAACCAGCTAGTTCTCCGGCGGTTTCGGGGTTTTGGAGGATCCCGAAGAGTCGCTGCCCCGCAGAGGACTGTGCGTTTCTTTCGTCGGCTTCACAGCCGGAATCATACCGGTCGTGAGCTTCACCGTCGCGTTGCGGTGCGCCTTCAACGCATCAATCTGGGCACGCTTAGAAACGCCGGACTCAGCCTCAGCCGTCTGCGACCTAAAAGCCCGCTTAATGGCCGCAGCCCACAGTGGGAACAGCAAAACCGTGAGGGCACCACCTGCCACCAGAAGCGATGCGGTAGAGCTCTCCAGCAGCCCCGAACTCGTGGCGATACTCGTGACCGCCACAATAATAGGCAGACCTGCCGCCGAATACAGAGCCAACTCAACCTTCTCGCTCATTGACTGCAGTCCCGAACCCGTGTTCGTGAACCGCTCCGCGATAAACACAGGCACCCCGCGCACCAGCAGAATACCAATAACCACCATCGCCAACAGCAGAGGCGAAGACGCCACCACAGAAGGGTTAATCCCCATGCCGCTGACCACAAAAAACAGTGGAATCATGAACGTAAACCCGACCGTCTCTAACCGTGCCGTGATCATGTGAAGTGCGCCCACCGGGGTGAGCGAACGCATAATAATACCCGCAGCGAAGGCGCCGAGCACCGCATCCAGCCCGAAAAGCGCCGTAAACATAATGAGGGTAGCTAGCAGAAACATAGCAAGACGCAACACAAGCTGACTGGTTGTGTTAGTTTCTACCGCCATAATCTGGCGCAGGCCCGGCACTTTCTGTAGAAGACGATGCGGAATAATCGCCGTCACCACAGCAATCGCCATGAACCCCAGCAGAATCAAAATCGCCAAACCCGGCGAGTACGAGGAGAGCAGCAGCGACATCGCAAAAATCGGGAAAAGCTCGCCAACGGCACCGTGCACCAGCACCGCATTCCCCCCCCGAGTACCCGCCGCACCATGGGATTTGAGCATGGGCAGCAGCGTGCCCAGAGCCGTGGAACTTAGTGCAATACCCACCGCAATATAGGTGTTAAAACCCCTGGTGAAACCGGTGATGAGCGCCGCCCCCAGCACGCCCAGCGCAAAACAGACGAACCAAGTTACGATCGCGCTTTTGCCCTGGCGGTTACGCAGCGAATCGACGTTAATCTCAAACCCGGCAATCAGAAAGAGCATGCCTAAACCCAGCTCTTTCAGCAGCGGAATGCCGCCGTCGCTGCCGGATGCCAGCCCCAGCACGTTCGGGCCAATGAGCACACCGCAGATCAGCAGGAACACCACATCGGGGATGCGCTTGCCCGTTAGCCGCGACATGATGGGCGAAAGCAGCGCCGCTAAGGTCACCCAGAAAATCGAGACATACTGCGCGGTACCCTCAACCCCGGACGCCTCGTGCGGACCGGAAGCAAGAATATGCGTGTGTGCGGCGGCGAGGGGCTGGGCAAGCTGAGAAACATCCAGAACGTTCATAGTGAAGAAAGCATACCTTAGATACTTCGGGTTATTCACATAGGAGGGGCTGACTGTGTTCTTTCAAAAAGACTAGGCGTAAGTACAGCGGGCGAGGAAATCTACTCCAGCTGCCCAAGGTATCACATGACGTTCCGAAGCCAGCGGATAACCCGCACACAACAATCCGGTATTTTGCACCCCACCCCGCACATCTGCGCCCTGAGCTGGGGCAAAACATTTTGACATCACATGATGCTGCATAACTACAACACGAACCATCACAGCATCAGGCGCCGCTAGAAACCGCCCGCAGAACACGGTACCGTAGAATGCACCACCACAGGCACGAGCGAGCAGGAGATGCATGCTACCGGAAACCAACACCCGGCGAGATACCGGGTTAGACAGCGCTCGCGCTTTTGCGCTTCTGCTCATGCTTATTCCCGTGAGCGTAAGCCTTAACCTGGTGCCCGGCAAACATCTGAGCTGGCTTTCACAGGTGCTTCCGCAGGCATTGAACCTGTTCGCCGTGATTCTGGGCGCGGCTGCATATTTATACTCCCGCAAGGTGGCTTTTCCGCAGTTTTTTGCGAGCAGCATCGTGCGTTTTCTGGCGTTCTGCGTGCTCGGCTGGATTCTCGCCCAACTTCCACACAGCGCATTTGCGGATCAAGCTTTTTCTGGGTGGAAAGACTTCCCCATCCGTTTCGATATGCTTCTGCCCCTAGCCGTGCTGACCCTGCTGAGCATCGGGCTGGTATATATGCCGTTTTGGGTGCAGCTTGCCGTGACCGTGCTCGCCAGCCCCGCCGTGCCGTTCACTTACGAGCGGCTGAGCGTGGGCGGGTGGACTGCCGACGACTGGCTGCATCGTTCAATCCCAGCAATCGTGAATGAGAGCGCGGGAACCATGTTTCAGGATGGGTTCAAACTTATTTGGCTTATGGGCTTGGGTATGGTGCTGTGGCGAGGGTACGAAAAACTTGGCGCACGCTTGGGCATACCGGTGGCGCTGGGTTCTCTTGCTATGAGCATCTACCTGTGGGTGTATCCGCATGCCCAACTGGGACCGCTCACGTGGCCGATCGTACTCACCATCGTGGGAGTGGTGGGAACCGTCTGCACCTGGGGAGAGCTTGCGCGGCTCAGCGCCGGAAAAGGCGTGCTGGAACCGTTCGCGCGGCTGGGTCGAATGTCGCTGAGCGCATCCATTGTGATGCTGGGGCTGGCATTCTACGGTGGCGGGCGGCTCGTGACGATGGTCGCCGGTGAAGGTTATCGCGCCCCGCAGCAGGGGAGCGTCTATAGTTATGCGCTCTGGTTCGGGTTCCTGCTTGTATGGTGGGTGCTGGCGATGATGCTGTGCACCCTGTGGGAGAAAATTCAGCAGCGCGGCCCCCTCGAAATGGCGCTCGCCCTCATGAGCGGGCGGGGATAGGGCCTGGACTCGGTGGCTACAGTCCCGAAGATCTCGTCCTCGCATCGCAGCGCGGACAGGCCCGAAAGACACTCGCTGCCTCAACGATAAAAAATGAGGTAAGGGTGAACCAAATGCTAAGGATCTGGCAGAGCAATACGGCACTAAGTGTAATGGTGGTCATCAGTTTGGTGGGTCGCTGGAGCCAAGCCGACCTCGCCGAATGTATCAACGTGTCACGGCAGACGATCGTCTCACTAGAGAACGGTCGATACGAGCCGACACTGAAGACCGCCATGCGGTTATCGGCAGTGTTCGATGCACCGATCGAGGAGAAGATCTTCAGCCCAGACCCCGACGACCTCAGCCTCGGTCGCACAGACTGACCACACGCGCCCTTGACCCACAAGACGTCGAACGCCTCGATTCATCTGGATGGACCCCCATACAGCGAGGCCACTACGAGCACATCGTTACCCTCCGCCCAGGGCGATGACGAGCGTTGCTGCTGCCAGCAGGAGGCTGGTCGGTGCCATCGTCCAGCGTTCGGCGGGGCTGCGCGAGATCGCGTTGAGTGCCACGCTCGCGGCGAAGAACGCGAACACCACCCAGGTCAAGACGATCACCGCTGTACTGTCTCCGGCCGGGAGAACGCCCGCACGGCTGAGCAGCAGGGCCGCCAACCCTGCGTACACCAGCACCGACGCCACACTGGCGACGCGGAGCCCGCGCGGCAGAACGCGGTGCTGGCCGCCCCACCCGAAATGACCTAAGGGGAGGCCCGACGCGGCGAGGATCTGCATGATGGCGAGCGCCGCCAGCAGCGCGAGCGCGACGACAAGAGCGATGGCGGTCATGCGGTTTCCTCTCGCCGAGCCTCTGCATTGCGAGCACATGCGCGCGGATTCCGCGGTCCAGGGTTGACCGCCGTCTTGCTCCTGTACCGCTTGACCAGGTGCCGGGCATCGACAGTCAGAGGCGGAGTCGCGGTATCCATCATTCGCTCCTCAGATCGTGGGCTATGCTCGGTCGAGTACGTGCTGGTAGGGCTCTTCCTAGTCACGGTCACTCCTTAGAGTTCTCGGTCGACTCGGTGAGTCCGAGCAGCTGGCGCGTCTCGCGCAGCCACTCCCGTTCGGCCTCGGCGTGGACCAAGCCATTGCGCAGGGTCGCCGTCTGCAACAGCCCCATCAGGTCATCGGACCTGATCGTGATCGAGGATAACGTGGTCAACGCCTCGTTCATCTGACGCTCCCGCTCATCAAGCATCCTCTCCACCCCTTCCCGGCCGATCAGGGCGGCAAAGAACAGCCGGGCGAGGAACGGCTCCTTGGGAAGGTCCTCCTCCACCGGAGACGACAGCCAGTCCGTCAGCTCCGCGCGCCCGGCGTCGGTCAGGGAGTGCACCTTGCGGTCGGGCTTGCCGTCCTGTCGCACCACCTCTGTCGTGATCGCCCCCGCCCCGCTCAGCCGATCCAGCGTCCGATAGATCTGCGATCGGTCGGCGTGCCAGAAGTGCGCTACCGAACTTGCGAACGCACGTGCCAGGTCGTAACCACTTGCGGAACGGATCGACAGCAGCCCAAGGATCGCGTGCTTCAACTCCATGTCACATAGTCTACCACACACCTATATGACTATGCACCTATGAGTTCGGAATCTACGAGCACACTGGTGCTGCGGTCACCTGTCCAGGGACGACCCGCCATAGCGTGGGCCGCGGTCTTGAGTCAGGGCACGCGAGGATTGGAGGTGGCGGTGACGTTCCTCGACAGTACGGTCGGTGGCATCGCGCTGCATCTGCTCGATGGCACGGGGCTGCTTGATGCGTCGAAGTGGGGTGCGTGGTTGTGGTCGCACTTGTGGATGGAGGCTGCTGACGGGGTGCTGCATCAGGAGTGTGGCTGGATGCGCGAACCAATCATAGGGCCTCGTCTTCGCAGTGAAAAGGATGCTGCGTTTGAGTTGGATCAGTTTCCTCGGGATCCGCAGTGGGTTCCGGAGTGGATGGCGGTCAAGGCGACTGCTTATCACAAGGAGGCGGAGAAGTGGGAGCGTCGGGCTAGGAAGAAAGCCGAGAAGGCTGAGGCTGCGGGGGGGGGGGGCAGCTGTATGTGACTGGGCGCATCAAAGATATGATGATTGTGAGGGGGAAGAACTATTTCCCGAACGATATTGAGAAGTCTTTGCGAAGGGACTTGCCAATCCTGCGTGGGCGGCGGTTTGTCGTGTTCCAAAATACGGAGGACCTTATCTATTGCTTCGTGGAGGAGGTGATTGAGATAGGCGATAGCACGGGTGTTTCAGGTCTTGTTCGGGACAGTGATGATGAGGTTGGCAGCATGTTGCGATCCGGAATCGCGCGTAGCGTGGCGCAAAGATATGGTTTGTATGTTGCTGATATGCGGGTGGTTCCGGCGGGCAGCTTGCCGACGACTGTCTCTGGAAAGATTGTCCGGACAGGTTTGGAGGACCTAATCAGTCGGTTAGACGTTGGAGAGAACGACGAGTGAGTTGATGGTATATGGGAACTGCAGTAGAGTCCGGTAGTCGCGAAATTACAGATCTAAGGGATAGCCGCGTTCTAGCGCTTGTGCTCGTCTGCACGGTGAGTTTCATGAACGTCCTGGATATCACGGTGGTGTCGGTGGCACTGAGTGATATCGGGCAGAGTCTTGGTGGGTCGCAGAGTGAGTTGCAGTGGGTAGTGGACGCTTACACGCTGCCGTTGGGAGCGTTGCTGATGTCAGCGGCGACTTTGAGCGGAAGTCTGGGGCGGCTGCGATTGTTCCGATGGGGGCTGGTCCTGTTCACGGTGGGGTCGGCCGTGTGCGCGTTGGCCTCTTCGATGGTCGTACTCAACGTTTTCCGGGCTCTTCAGGCGGTCGGTGGGGCGATCTTCTTGGGCGTCGGTGTGCCGATGATCTCTGATCGCTACGCCGCCGGACGCGAGCGGGCACGAGCTACCGGGATTTACGGGCTCATCTCAGGGGTGGCTATCGCAGTGGGGCCACTGGCAGGCGGCGGTCTGGTCCTAGTCGCCGGGTGGCGTTCTATCTTTTGGATCAACGTCCCTGTGGGGGTGGTGTCCTGGCTGGCGTCGTGGTATGTGAAGGATCACGGCGCGGATCGCAGAGGTTCAGACATGGACTGGCCCGGAACGCTGCTGGCAGTCCTTGCCACAGGGGGCGTGACGGTCGTCCTGCTGGAGGGGTCGGCATGGGGGTGGACCAGTGCGCGCACACTTGGTGGCGTTGCCGTCGGACTGGCCGCGATGGGTTTGTTCATGGCCGTCGAGCGGCGCTCGGACTCACCTATGGTTCCGGGACGCCTGCTGACTGACCGGCTCTATGTGGTGAGTATCCTGACCGGCTTTGCCGTCCAGGCTGGTCTGGTGGGGCAGATGCCCTGGCTGTCGCTGTATGCGCAGAATATCTACCTGTTGTCACCCCTGCAGGCCGGACTCTGCTTCCTCCCGTTCAGTCTCTGTGCCATCGCGGGGGCGTGGCTGTTTCGTGGCGGTAATAGGCGCTGGGCGCCGTCGGCCAGGCTGCTGGGGATCCTTGTCGTCGGGTGCGCGGCGCTGATGTCATGGGTACTGTTGTACGGCTCATCGACCTGGGTGGCGCTCCTGCCGGGTCTGATCCTGGCAGGCATTGCGGTTGGCGCTGCCGGGACCGTAGTCAACGAGCTGGCGGTTGCCTCCTTCGAGGGTGATGACGCAGGTGCGGCCTCTGGGCTGTCCGCTGCGATGAGGCAGATCGGCGTGGTACTCGGCGTGGCTGTCTCCGGCGTGGGGTTCGGTGGCGCGAGCGAGTACGTGGTGCGTGATCAGTGGCCGGTGGGTGCGCAGGAGCTTGTCAGCAGCGTGCGCTCAGGACAGGGACTGCGTACGACGGCTAGTGCTCCCGGTGCCGGGCGCAGCCTTCTTGCCGACGTCGTGCACCGTGCCACCGACTGGGGGATGGTAACCAGTTTCGCGATCGGGCTGTTCATCATGCTAATGGTGCTGGTTACCGGTGTCCTGTGGCTACGACGAGGAGGCGTCAACATGCCGACTCCGGGGAAGAAAAACTCCCCCGGTCCGAGAAACACCGCGCACCCCGCACACTAAGCGTCATGAGTCAGGCGTTTTCGCCTCACAGCCCTAGAATGCTCGGCTTCGGCGTGCCTTCTTGGGCTTCTTCAGTAGGTCGGCATGGGGAAGTTCACATACCAGGCCTGGCGCTACCCCGGCAGAACACCAGAATTGGAGCACGATTCCGGGGACATGAATCTTCATATTCCCGAACTCGGTATTCCGCGAGATTAAGTCACAAGGACGACCCTCATAGAAATCTGCTTTCCCAAGACTTCAGCCACAACCGCCAAAGCTGTAAATGCATGAAAACTTTGATAGGAGATGACGGATTATCTTAGCAGGTTGATCACATCCTTGCGTGAGGCTGAGATTCACGTTCACGGTAACAAAGGGCTTGTGAGTTTTCCCCGCAGGCGAAACATCAACGACGCCTGCTTCTGGGCAACCAATGACACATGGAATGTGGGCTATTCACGCTGGCTCATGGATCCAATAGCAGATCTCACCACTCCTGATTGTGATGTCTCACTGCGCTGGCTGATCTGCTGCACCGGCAACCTGTATCGCAAGAAGCAGAATGATTCTACCTCCTCCCTCTCCGAACCACTTCCGGATTCGCGAACGGCTGGAAAGTTCCCGAACCCAGCAACGGATAGGCGCGTAACGGACTACTGTCGGATAGTGCGGGCGTATTCCTCCATCACGACGCCGGATTCAAAGCTTCGACAACTCACCAGATCAAAGTTCTGTATGACGGTACCAGCATTGCCGAACAGCCGGACACCATCACCAAGGACGACGGGATTGCGTTTGAGAATGAGGCGGTCGATCTCGGGCAGCAGCTCTCCTGCAAGATTTCCACCACCGCAGAGATAGATCGCAAGCCCCTCTTGCTGCTTCAGCTCACGCACAGTCGCAAGCGCGTCAGCGGTGAATGTCACGCCAGCTGGCGGGGCTGTCTCCGAGCGTGTTGCGACGAACTCGCTCAGGTGTGCATAGGGTCGTTCAATACCGGCCGCCCGCGCAATGTCATAACTTGCTCGCCCTTGAATGACCGTGTCGAAGCGATTACCTGGCGGATGCATATCGAGCGCCGCGAGTACATGGGCGGGGAGCGCATCGGCGAAGTCACTCAAGTAGACAGCCATGTGATCCCCTTCAACGGGGAAGGCGTCGTAACTGCCGTCCGGTGCGGCGATGTAGCCATCGATAGACACGGCGACGTAGTAAATCAGTTCACGCATCATATCTCCAATCACTACTTTTGTCGTGGTTAACATGACTTTACCACGATATCAGTAGTACATGCGATAGCATGATCACATGGTCCGTAATGCTGAACGACGCACACTGCTCGCCGACGCTGCTGTACGAGTACTCGCTCAACAAGGCTCACGCGGTCTGACGCATCGGGCGATCGACGCCGAGGCGAAAGCACCCAGAGGTACCGCCTCGAACTACTTTGCCTCGCGCGATGAAATCATCGATGCGATCCTGCTCCGTATCAGTGAACGTCTGCAGCCGGACCCCGACATCCACGCTGACCTTGCCCAGCGACCTCCCGGCGTTGAGCTATTCACCGAGTACTTGCGTGACATTGTCCACCGGCTGACAGACAACCGTGATGCTGCGATAGCGCTCTTCGAGCTGCGGCTCGAAGCCACCCGCCGCCCGCGCGTCGCGGAGGTGCTCACCACCTGGCGGCGAGCAGGGCTTCAAGCCGATATCGAGTTCAACGAGAAGATGGGCCTACCCGGTCGGCCGGCGGACATCACGCTTTTCCACTACGCCCTCGACGGACTGCTTCTTGATCATCTCACCGTTCCCGTGGATGAAACTGTCAACCCTGACGAGGTGGTGAGCGTGCTCGCCCACCGACTTCTCGGCAGCTGATGCAACTCATCACTTTAAAGTCGCCAACATGCTGGGTTCTCCCCAGACTCTCCAGCTCAATCCTGCTCTGCCGAGTAGACGCGGTCTACCAACGACAGATCAAACTGCTGCATTTGACGTCGTCGCCCAGAGCATGCTTGTCCGCAGATACTTCAGCATCGGAACGAGGTTCTCAGTGGGGCCACTGCGTGCTGTGCATAGGCGCTCGCCCTCATGAGCGGGCGGGGTTAGCCCGGCGAAGTGACGAATATGCTAGCACGCACGGTTTCTCTTCGATACTCTGGTGCTTACTCAAGAACACATGAGAGAGGAATAAGTCCGTGACGTACTTTGCGTACAGGGTGGTGGGGAAGACTGAATATAACGGATTTGATGTCCCCCAGACTCCGCAGTCTTTCGCCGACGATACCGAGCAGCGCCTCACTGATCCCGACTTTTTGGAGGGTGACAAGTGCTTCGCCCTCGTGGTGTGGGCTCTGCCTGAAGGCGTGAACCATGTTGATGACGTTCCCCAGGATTCGGTGGCGCACGGCAACTATATACAGTGTGCCGGTTCTACGCATGCGATGACGGTGGAAATTAGGGTGACTGCCGAAGATGGTTCGTACGAACAGTACACGGTGGCCCGCAAACCCGTGACCGACCCCGATGCGTGGACAACCATCACATGGGTTGGTAACCGTATGCCCGTTCAAGTGCACCCCGAAGAGGTTTTCACGGGTGAGCAGGCGGCGCCTATCTTCCGCGCCTACATTGAGGACGGTGTGATTCCGCCGCGCGAACTGCTGCGTGTATTGGATATTTAGACTTTCGACTCGGCTCAGTGGATGACCCGAGCAGAAGGCACATACAGCAAACCCCCTGAAGATTACTCTCAGGGGGTTTAGGGTTGGTCGGGATGACAGGATTTGAACCTGCGACCTCGTCGTCCCGAACGACGCGCGCTACCAAGCTGCGCCACATCCCGGTGTTAACCTGTCGGACAACCCGCAGGCAACTCATCAATAATAGCCGAAGAGCCCGGGGAAAGCAACACGAATAAGCCCTCTCAAAAACCTGTAAACCCTGCATTTCCAGGGGAGTAGGCGCGGTGTCTTGTGCGTGTGCTTCCGCCTTCTGCTTGATGCACTAAAAACGCGGAAGCACACGCACCACCGGAGAAAAACGCTCAACGTTTCCCGCAGCGGCTGTACAAGGTTACTCGCCTAGATCTTGGCGGCGCGGAACACAAACGCGGCAGTCGCTTCACGAGTAACGGGTTCATGCGGGCGGAAGGTGCCGTCGGGCCAGCCGGTTGTGATCTTCTGGGTCTTAAACCACGAGATTTCGCGGTAGAACGGGTTCGCCGAGGTCACATCCGTAAAGGGATCCTGAGCCGGTGCCGCATCGTCGTTCATATTAGCGGCACGGTAGAAGAACGCCGCCAGAGCCTCACGAGTAACGGAATCGTGCGGGCGGAAAGTGCCATCCGACCAGCCTGTCGTGATGTGCTGCTGGTGCATCCACACGATCTCCTTGTAGAAAGGATCGCTCGGAGCAACGTCGGTGAACGGCGACTGCTTGGGCAGAACAACATCGGGTGAGCCAGCCATCCGGTAGAAGTATGCGGCAATTGCGGCGCGCTCAATATTCTGGGACGGGCGGAAAGTGCCATCGGGCCAACCCGTCGAAATAGCGGTCTCTCCCAGCCACGTGATCTCCTGATAGAACATATGGGTCTGGGGAACATCCTTGAAGACCACCGCCGCTGGCTTTTCGCTCGGCGCGGGTGCGGGAGCCTCCGGAGACGGGCCGTCACTCGGAGCCGGTGCGACTACAGGCGCCGCGGGAGTCGGATCTACCGAGAGCCCGGGGTTCGTCGCAGCTGCCGGTGCGCTGGGGGCTGCGGATGCGCTCGGCGCAGGGTCCGCCGCCTTCGCAGTTTCCGCAAAAGCAGGCTGAGCGGCAAAGGTCAGGCCAAGAGCAAGAGTGAGTGCAGAAGCGGTGCCCTGAGCCAGAAACTTCCTCGCATCATTGCGTGACATATTTTCCTCCATGAGGTTATAAGGGTTTAAGTGAATGAGTATCTGCACGCTCTACGAAGCGGCAAGATACCTTTATCATCCACAAAAAATTTTGCCGTGTCTACTTGGGCGGTTACAGCTAAGAACTATGACGTTTAGGGCTCTCATGCACGTATCACAATAGGTAAACGTGCGCATAAGAGTTAGGCGCTGGGGGAGTCTGAATCCTGCCGCGCATCCTCCCACGAGGTGTACATTGCGGCAAACTCGCCACCGGCGGCAATCAGCTCCTGCGGTGAACCATCCTCAACAATAGACCCCGCAGAAACAACCAGCACCCGGTCCGCACTCAGCACGGTCGAAAGACGATGCGCAATCACCACGGCGGTACGCCCCGCCAACAGGGCATTGAGCGCCCGCTGCACCGCACGTTCGCTGGGAATATCGAGGGATGCGGTGGCCTCATCCAAAATCAGTACCCGCGGATTCGCCAAGAAAACGCGGGCAAAAGACACAAGCTGACGCTGCCCGGTTGAAAGGTTCACACCGCCGCGCCCGAGCATCGTGCCGTACCCCTGCGGGAGGGTCTGAATAAACTCATCCGCGCCGACAGCCTGCGCCGCCCGGTGTACCTGGTCGTCGGTCGCCTGCGGGTTCCCCAAACGAATGTTCTCGGCAATCGAGGCTGAGAACAGAAAGACTTCCTGGGTGAGCATGACGACGTTTCGGCGCAGCTCCCGGTCGGTCAGGGAACGCACATCTACGCCGTCGAGAAGCACCCTGCCGGTATCAACGTCATAGAAACGGGCAATTAATTTGGCAATCGTAGACTTTCCGGCACCGGTTTCACCCACGAGTGCCACCGTCTGCCCCGGTGCAATCCTCAGCGACGTAGGCATGAGCGCGTGCTGACCCGCAGTGTAACCGAATGCGGCATCCTCAAGAACGATCTCACCCAGCGGGGTTGCCTCTGCTGAACTCTCGGCATCTACCAGCGCGGCGGGGGACTGCGGCAGGCTTACCGGATGCTGCGGGTCTTGAATCTGTGGCTTCTCCGCTAAGAACCCGGAAATCTTCTCAAGCGCCGAGAACGCCGACTGGAACAGGTTATAGAACTCGGAGAGCGTCATAATCGGCTCAAACACCCGGTTCGCATAAATAATGAGCGCCAGCAGGGTGCCCACCTGCATAGTGCCGCCCAGCACCGCATACCCGCCAATCACCAGCGCCGCCGCCACAAACACATTCCCGAAAAGCATGAGAGTGGGGGAGTAGATGCCGAACATCTTAATAGAGTCCATGACCGCAACCCGGTACCGTTCGGCCACGGCGGCGTACTCTGCACGCGCCGCCGCTTCCGCGCCGAACCCCTTGACCGCGCGAATACCGGTGAACGTCTCAACGAAGCGGGTGGTCAGCTGCGCAGACTCGTTCCGTAAAGACCGGAAAATACGCGAAATACCGCGCTGAAACCAGCGGGTCAGCAGGTAAATCGGTACGCCCGTAAGCAGCAGAAGAACCCCAATACGCCAGTCCAGCACAAAAATGGCCACTACCGAGAACAGCATGTTCAGCAGGGTAGTCACCAGCTGGCTTAAACCGCTGCCCAAGAACGTGGCGATCGTCTCAACGTCGTTCGTCAGACGCGATATGACCCTGCCCGAAGTGTACGACTCGTGAAAGGAGACGCTCAGCGCCTGCGAATGTTTAAACACTCGGGTGCGTAAATGCAGCAGCACCCCTAAGGAGACGCGCACCGTGTACGCCACGTTCGCCCATGTGGCGCCCGCATTTACCAGCACACTCACCGCAAACACCGCTAAAAGTGTCAGCAGCGGGCCGGTGTCGCCGTGCGTGATTGGGGCAATCGCCGTGTCGAGCACCCGTGCTATGAGCACCGGCTGGGCTGCTGCCGCAACAGCCGCCACCAGCACCGAGACGACCGAAGCCGCCAGCGCCCCCATGTACGGCCGGAGCATCTGCCGCAGCAGCGCGAAGGAGCGTTTCCGCGCCTGCTTCTGCTCCTTAGGAGTCAGGTTCGTGCGCTCGTGCGGGGCTTTAGCCCCGGTTAGCTTCATTGGGTGCCTCCGCCCTCCCCGGTGGGGGAGCCCTCACGATTCTGCGTGCTCTCAGCGGCGGCGGATACCTCACCCTCGGCAATCCCAAAGAGCATGTCCGCAATATGCGCCAGAGACGCGGGGGCCTCCGGTTCGGCGCTCATTAACGCACGGTATGCAGGGAGTTTCATCAGCTCGGTGTGCGTCCCGTCGGCAACGATTTTCCCGCCCTCAAGCAGCAGAACCCGGTCTGCTAAGGCCACCGTGGAGGGCCGGTGAGCCGTCAGCAGAGTGGTTGCCCCACCCAAGTTCCCCTCACCGCCGCGCAGGTTCGTGATGATGCGCTCCTCCGTACCCACATCCAGCGCCGAGAACGGGTCATCCAGCAGAAGCACCGCCGGGCGTGCCGCCAGCGCACGCGCCAACGAAAGGCGCTGCCGCTGACCACCCGAAAGGCTCAGCCCCTCCTCGCCGATGACGGTATCCACGCCCTCAGGCAAATCCGCCACGAAATCGCAGGCGGCAAGTTCAAGAGCGCCCGTTAGGGTCTGCTCCAGCTCCTCTTCGCTGTATTCACCGCGCACACCCATCAGCACGTTCTGGCGCACCGTACCCGAGAACAGCACCGCCTCCTCAAACACGAAAGCGGTCTGTGCGCGCAGCACCGGCAGGGGCATGTCGGCAATATCTTCACGCCCCAAGAGGATGCGCCCGCTGGTGGGGGAGTAGAAACGCGGAACCAGTGTCAGCGCCGTGGACTTGCCGCTGCCGGTGGCACCCACCAGCGCAACCACCTCGCCCGCGAACGCCTTAAAACTCAGCCCCTCAAGCACCCCGCCCGGTGCGGGCGCATCGGTGGCGTGTTCTTCGGCACTGTGTTCTTGGGGGCTGGGCTCTGGTGCGGGGTCGTAGGTAAAGTGCACGTTATCGAACGTCACCGATAAAACACCGCCGGAAGGGATAGGAGCCTGCTCGGCTGCCTCGTTGGTGAGTACCACTTCTTCATGCCCGTTTTCGCTCATTACTTCAACATGCCTTTCCATAGCTACCCGGTAGTTTAAATACGAAGAAATCAGTGTGGTTGAACGCAGAACGTGCCCCAGCACCACGGTCAGCACCGCAAAATAGGCGGTGAGCGATCCTAACGAAACCTCCCCCGAGGCCACCTGCGGAACCCCCACCCACAGGGCGATGAGGGTGCTCACCCCAACAATAACCCGCTGATAAAACGCCACCAGCGCCACCAGCATAGACCGCCGGTAATCCAGGGAGTTCAGCTCCTCAACGGCTGCGGTGTACTTCTGAATTTCTTCCTGGGAACGCCCTAAAGCTTTAATGACGCGGATGCCGCGCACCGACTCCTCAATACGGGTTGATACATCCCCGGTGAGCTGCTGAAGCTCCTTAGTGTACGCATTGTATTTACGCACATAGCTCACCAGGGACACCAAAAGTACGGGTACGGTCACCACGAACACCGCCGCCAGCTGCCACGAGGCACCGAACATGAATGAGCTGCCCACCAGGAACATGACCGCCACCGAGATCAGCTGCACCAGCGCGAAGGAGAGCCACCGGCGGATCGTCCCCAGGTCAGACATTGACCGGGTGAGCAGCTGCCCGGATGACCAGCGGTCAATCATTGACAGGGGCGCGCGCAGCAACTTGTCGAAGAAGTTCATGCGCATCCGCATTTCCATCGTGGAGGTCGGATCCACAATCAGCCACCTGCGCCAGTAAGCCAGGGATGCCTGCCCCACACCGATCAAAAGTACTAGTCCGCCGCCAATCCAGACGCCCGCCTCGGTCGTATTCTGCACAAGCTCATCAACAATGAACTGAAGCATCTGCGGAATAGAAATTTCGAGAATCGCCGCGCCAACAGCGACCAGCATGCCGATAGCCCAGCGCCACCGAATCGGGGCAATATACGGCAGGAATTTGAGGGGCGCGCGCTCGCCCGCATCATAGTTCACGGGCGCGGGAATAGGCTCCGGGGCAGTTTCCAAGAAGGGATTGCGTCGTCGAGAAGTGCCGGGGGCGTGTGTGCGGGTCGTGCTCGATTCCTCCTGCTTAGATGCGGTTCAACGTTTTTACAAGGTGTGAGCGTTAGTGCTCTTAATTATAGAGCGGCATCCCGGATGCGCCCCCTACGGTTCTGCCCTGAGTGTCCCGTTCTTATCGGTGAGCTTAACCCGTTTCCTCTTCTCCTAGCACGCGAGCAGGCAGCTTTTGACCGAGCAGGTAGTATTTTCCTACCTGCTCGGCCAAAAACCACCTGCTCGCGGAGGCTACGCGGCCATAGCCTAGGCGTAGTAGGTGTTCAGATGCGCCAGGTAGTCATCCGCGCTATCTGCCACCTGCTGGGCAGCGGCTTCATCGTAGCTCTCATAGGTGTCAATGGTGTGGAACGCGAAGAGAGGCTGATAATCGGCGCTGATATAGTTGGCCGTCAGCTCGAAAGGGCGCAGGGTTTCGGCGACGGTATACCCAACGGAACCTTCCGCACTGTACTCTGGGGCGGGAGCGCCCAGCGAGACGGCAATGCCGAGTTTCTTATTCTCGAACGCCTTGCCTTTCGAGCCGTAGGCCCACCCGTACGTCAGCACCTCGTCGCACCACTGTTTCAGAAGCGGCGGGCAGTTAAACCAGTACACCGGGAACTGAAGCACAATGTTCTGGTGCTCTTCCACGAGAGCCTGCTCGCGCTCTACATCAATCACACCGTCGGGGTACTCGCTGTACAGCTCATGCACGGTAAACCGATCCGGATGCTGGCGCAGCATGTGAACCCAGGTTTTGCTGACCATAGAATCATGGATATTAGGATGCGTGACAATCACAAGGGTTTTCATGGTATTCCCTTCCGCTCGACTTGAGAAAATACCATGGTATCCATGCCGTTTGGCTCTGACAATACCTTAGAGTACCCTTTCGGCTAATGGCTATAAAGCGATCTCTCGCAAGGAGGTGCGCTGCTGACCGTGCGCATCAAAATTCTTCGGATCCAGCCATTGCAGCAACCGGTGTTTACGCTGCTCCCATTCGGTATCCAGCATTGAATACCACGCCGTATCGCGGTTGCGGTCTTTATACACGACGGCTTGGCGGAACGTTCCCTCATAGGTGAAGCCTAGGCGCTCGGCTGCGCGGCGTGAAGGCTCATTCAGTGCATCGCATTTCCACTCGTAGCGGCGATAGTGCAGCGTCTCAAACACGTATTGCGCCAGCAGATACTGCACCTCCGTGGCGGCGCGAGTGCGTTTTAGACGTTCGCCATACGTTACACTACCCACCTCGATAACACGGTGGGCGGGGTTGATGCGCATGAGCGCTAAAGTGCCAATCGCACGCCCATCCTGATCTATCACAGCCAGATAGTACGGGTCGGTGGATTCCTCCATGCGCTTGAGGAGGGTCTCTAACTCTGCCCGGTCAGCAACAGGGTTCAAGGACAAATAAGTGAAACTCTGTTCGGGAGCTTCAGGACCGTAGACCTCGTACAGGTCGTTGCCGTGGCGTTTTGCATCAAGTTTTTCGAGGCGGCAGTAGCGCCCCTGTAAACAATCAATGCTGGGAGTCTCGCCCGCGCGGTAGTCGGGCAGGGCATCGCCGATAGGTTGCTGGTAGTCGTTATATCGCATGTACCTTTCCAATGCATTGCAGTAGTGGGGAGGAGTGTCTTCCGGTATTTACTCTACACGCGAGCAGGTTATGGGATGTGTTTAACCTGCTGGGTAGCAACGAATGTAAATCTATTTGTCCTGTGTTGAAGATAGAGACAGGCGTAGCTTATACAACATGGCGAATTGAACCTAGCCCTCATCAAGCTCAGGATGCGCACTCTGAAAGTCAAGGAGATCATGCAGCGCTTGCTTCTTCTCGATACGTCGTTGCTCGCGAAAAGCAAAAACATCCTCGCGTTTGAACCTGCGGTGAGTGCCAGCTTTATGCGAAGGTATCCGTCCTTCATCAGCCCACTTGGCAAGAGTGGGGCGGGACAGTCCCAGAATTGCGGCTGCCTCGCTGGTCGTTAAAATTTCTGGGCTGAACTGCACGGAAACATCGTGGTGAGCAAGAATAGCTTGAAATTGTGCACGAACAAAGTCGGCAACGGGTTCAGGGGCTTGTGAACCTTTTGCCCATTCGGCAGAGTCCCCTGAACCGTGAGGCTTTGGATGAACTCTTCTGATAACGGAATAATCTGTTCCTGCAGAGGTTCAGCCGCAAAAGTTCGAGTATGCTGGGCAGTCATGACTGCTACCTCCTAACTCATACATACTTGGGGATTTCTCCCTAGTTTACAGTATTTTTCGTTTGCAAACGAAAGTTATAGCTATAGAAATGCAGAGTTTTATCAAGGTTCGACGTGATGCATCCATTAATGGGCTATATGAGGGGCAGGGTTGGTGATATACAGAATCGTCTGGGCAAGTCATCGTGGGCATGTCGTAAGATTACGACATGCCCACGCTTAACACCTTCTCATAAATATCCCTTGTCTGGTTAGTTGAATTTATTTATTTGGCGTATAAAAACTATTAGGGATAATATCCCTATTATTAGTTCGTTCATGGTGTCACCTCCTTATATAAAAAAGTTTAGACAAGTCTCCAGATAGGTTTATTTATCGAGCCTGGAGACGAATATTATGAGGGCAAGAATGCCCAGAATAAGCATATCCATGAGATACACCTCCTTTCTGTGAATACTTATATTAGAGTAGCATCTAGAAAATTCACAATAGATATTGAAAATATCTCTCACGACTTGAATAGTAAAATTCAAATAAAAATCTAGTCAAGAAAAATAAAACAAGTTCACAAAGTAAAACTACTAAATAATTTACAAGGAAGAACTATCATCAAAATATCTAGCACATCAACAAGAAAAATCCCCAAGATCATGAACTAAAAACAAAAAATCTTACACCTAGCGAAGTTACTTTGAAATATCTGGAGTATGAGAAAACCAAACTAGCTATGTACACCAATGTAGAATCAATCCTGACAAAACTTGGAATCAACCTCCCTGTAAAGACTCCTTCTCTACACGCGAGCAGGTAGCTTTTGGCCGAGCAGGTAGGAAAATACTACCTGCTCGACCAAAAACCACCTGCTCGCGGAATCTGAAGGGGAAGAAAATCTACCCGTTCTTTGCCGTGAGGGTGACGAGCACCGCCTCCGGGGGACAGAAGAGGCGCACCGGCGCGAACCGTGAGGTCCCCAGCCCCGCCGAAACCTGCACCGGAACGTTGCCCTGATAGCTCACACCCTTCGCCCGCGACGGCGGCAAATCACAGTTACTCACGAGCGCACGACCGCCCGGCAGACACACCTGCCCGCCATGCGTGTGACCGGCAAAAATAAGTTCGGCACCATCCTGAACAAATCTGTGCAGAGTGCGCATATACGGTGCATGGGCAACGCCCACACGAATACTCGGCACCTCCGAAGACTCAAACGCCTGCGGTGAGAACCCCGGATGAGCATCATAACGCAGATGCGGATCATCCACCCCCGAAAAATCCAGGCGCAACCCGTTCAGCGTGATGCCGTCGTACCGGTTAATAAGCCCTACCCAGCCGCGCGACTCAAAGGCGTTATGCATACGCTCAATCGGAAGCGGCACGCGCGACCCCTCCTCAATCTCCTGAGGCGTGCGCGCCTGCCACAGATACCGTGCAGGATTCTTCAGCACCGGAGCAAAATAGCAGTTCGAGCCGGGCACAAAAACCCCCGGAAAATCCAGGAGAGGGTCAAGTGCCTCCAAGAGAGGGTCAAGCCCGCCCACATGCGAGAGGTTATCGCCCGTATTCACTACCAAATCCGGGTTCAGGCCCGCCAAAGAATGCATGAACTCGGTCTTCGCCCTCTGCCCAGGAATCATATGCATATCCGAAATATGCAGAATCCTAAAGTTCGGCGACCCCACCGGAAGCACCGCGAGAGTTTCCTCGCGCACCTGAAAATTATTCAATTCGACGAAGCGCCCATACGCCGCCGTGGCGGCCCCCAAAGCAAGCCCCGCAGCCGCAAACTTCACCATACTCTGTGTGAAGTGCGAACCACGTGCTGCTTCAGAAGCCGCCACGGATGCGCGGGCACCGGATGCGCTCTCACACATCGTGTGCCTTTCTTCAGTACGCCCTCTTAGTTACCGTTGACGTTTGTTGACGTCACCGATGCCGGGGGCTCAGTAAACTTCTCGGTATTGTACTTCGGTGCCATGGCCTGCATGAACTGCTGCCACTGGGCACCCGCATAGGTCGCACCGTCCACGTACTCCAGCACGCGACCGTTAATCGCAATACCGTTCATCGAGCGGTAACCCAGGTCGTTACTGCCCACCCACGAAGCAGTTGCCAGGCCGCGGGTGTAACCGACCATCCAGGTCTGTGAGGAGTTATCGTTCGTACCGGTCTTCGCGGCGGAAGCATCCGGCAGACCGATAGCGCGCTTAGGCGCTGAACCTCCGGAGGCAAGCACGCCCTTGAGTACGTAGCTCACACCATTAGCAATATCCGGGCTAATTGCCTGCTCACACTTAGACTCGTAAGTCTTCATGGGCGAACCGTCACTCTTAGTAATCTTCTCAAGTGGGCGCGGCTCACAGTACTTACCTTCGCTCGCGAAAGTTGCGTATGCGCTCGCCATGGTCAGCGGGGTAGCACCGTACCTGGTACCACCAATGTTTGCACTGAGCAGACCCGGATCGTACAGCTGCTGGCCCAGACCGTCGTGCAGGTGCAGCTTATTCGCCATATCGCTGATATCGCAGAGGTCGAGCTTACTGACCATCGAGTACAGGTAGGAGTTAGCCGAAACACGAATACCGTGGGTGACCGTACCCCAGGTCTGGTATCCCGGAACCGCGTTCTTGAAGGACCAGCCGTTAGCGGAGTCGCGGTAGTAGTACTTACCGCCCTCCACACAGCGGGCGTTCCACCCAAAGCTGCTTGGGTAGGATAGAGCCGTACCATCGATTTGGGCGTTCACACCTCGACCAGAGTTAATCCACTGGGACAGCACCACAGGCTTGAAGGTTGAGCCCGGCTGGAATCCGGGGGTGCCGCCATAGAGCGAATCTACGTTGAAGTTGAACTGGGTTTGCGAGTGGTCATTCGCATCCTTGGGTTTACCCCATTCGGCGTTTTGAGCCATCGCCACCACGCGACCGCTGCCAGGCTCCACACTGGTCAAAGCGGCGTTCACGTTGTTGGTGTTGGTGGAACCGGGCTGAACAGCCTCCACAGACTGTTTAGCGATCTTCTGCGCTTCGGGGTTTAGGGTACTCACAAGCTTAAAACCGCCGCGGTTGAGCAGGTTCAAACGCTCCTCAGGAGTTGCCCCGAAAGATTCGTCGAGCGCAACATAGTTCACCACGTAGTTACAGAAGAATGAGCTTTCGCCCGCAACAGAGCAGCCCTTCTCAGGCGGATGAACATTGAGCTTAATAGGCGATGCAATGGCTTCATCGTATTCTTGCTGTGAAATCTTACCGTCACGAAGCATGGTGCCAAGCACCACATCGCGGCGTTCACGCGCCAGATCGGGGTGGGTTGTTGGGTCATAGGTGTTCGGTGACTGCACCAGACCCGCGAGAAGGGCCGATTGGGCTACCGAAAGATCCTTCGCGGAAATACCCCAGTAGTATTGGGCCGCCGCCTCAACACCGTAGTTGGTGCCGCCCAAGTTCACGATGTTCAGATAGCCCTCAAGAATCTCGTCTTTAGACTTGTTCTGCTCCATCGAGATAGCGAGCTTCATCTCTTTGATCTTATCGAGATAGCCTTTATTCCCGCCTAGGGTTGTGGGGTCTGCGCCGCGCTGCACATCGGAATCAACGATCAGGTTGTTCACGTACTGCTGCGTGAGCGTCGATGCACCCTGACGCTTCTTCGGGTTCAGGAAGTTATTCGCAAACGCACGACCAATGCCGATAGCTGATACGGCGCCGTGGTTGTAGAAGTCGCGGTCTTCCACCGAGATAATGGCATCACGCATATGCGGTGACATCTGATCGAGCTTAACCTCTGTACGGTTTTCCTCGAAGAAGGTCGCAAGCTCGGTCTTACCATCAGAGGCGTACAGGGTTGATGGGCGTGAGAAAGGACCTTCTGAAATATCTTCCGGAAGATCCTGGAACCACGCCATTGAGGCATTAGCGACCATGCCAACACCTACCGCCGGGGGTACCACGATAATTGCTACCAAGAACCCGGCAATGATACTGAACGCCACAAACTGCAAAAAGTCACTGGGGCGACGCCGTTGCGCGCGCGATTTTTTTCGTGAAGCCATTCATTCAGTTTAGCGGATACACCTGAGAACGCATCCCTCAAAAGGGTTAAACTCTAGGTTTAACTTGCCGGTTTCCCGTCTTCGCGGGCAACGCGCCGGATGCGCATCCTTGGTTATATCGTGAAAACACCGCGTCTATGTCCCGAAAATCCGCGGTATCTCGCGGGTTATGTACTCTGTGCGGGGCTGACCGGCGTATCCGGTGCACGAGGTGACCGTTCGGCGTCACGTTCTGCCCCTTTGTTACGCCTAGAGCGTTGAACCTGCAATAGAGTGCAATGACCTTGTTCGAGCCGGGGAACAGGACTACCCTAGAGCTATGAAGAAATGGGAATATTTGACTGTGCCGTTGATCGTGCACACCACCAAGGCAATCCTTGATAACTACGGTGAGGAAGGGTGGGAACTCGTTGCGGTTCTGCCCGGTGCACCCGCACCCAGCGGACCGAACCCCGCAGGTAACATGGTGGCACCCACCCAGGGTAACCCCATCGCCTACCTCAAGCGCGAGAAAGTTGAAGGCTAAAGCCTTGCACCACGCCCGGTAACCTGAATCCTCCGGTTGCCGGGTTTAGCGTCCCTTTTGCGATATGCTTCTACAAACACTACATATATGCGGCGCACGTGCCACCAACCACATCCCTGGAGAACCCCATGACTGAATCCCGTTATGAACTGAGCATTCGTGAACTCGGCTACCAACTTCCCGAAGTCGCAGCCCCTGTCGCCGCCTATGTACCCGCCGTGGTGAGCGGGAATTATGTTTATACCTCCGGGCAGCTTCCATTCGTCAGCGGTCAGCTGCCCGCCACCGGTAAAGTCTCGGATTCGGGTGACCCAACATTCGTGACCCCTCAGGACGCCAAGAAGTACGCCGCCATTGCAGTGCTGAATGCGCTTGCCGCTGTGAAGTCCGTTATCGGCGATCTTGATCGGGTGAAGAAGGTCGTGAAAGTTGTGGGGTTCGTGGCATCAGACCCGGAATTTACCGGTCAGCCCGGCGTAATCAACGGCGCCTCTGAGCTGTTGGGTGAGATCTTTGGTGAGGCTGGTACGCATGCCCGCTCGGCGGTCGGTGTTCCGGTGCTTCCGCTGGACTCTCCCGTTGAGGTTGAAATCATCGTCGAGTACGTCTAATATTCTCAGGATCATGACTACGACACCTTCTCAGAAGCTGTACACCGGAGTAGTTCCGGTGGTTGGTGAAGAACGGAAGCCGCGCATCTTTACCGGGCGGTCTTCTGCACCTGCCGCACGCACCGAACAGATTCAGCGTCTTTATAAAATCCCGGAGTTTATGCGCACCGCCGCCGAAACATGGGTATCCGAAGGCGGTGAGGATGCGGGGGCATGCTCGCTCCGCCAAGCGGCATCAGTCATCTTTGTGCGTGACGGCGAAGACGGTCTTGAAACCATTCTGACCTACCGTCCGGGGTCTTCACCCTTGGGTGTTGTCGCTTTTCCGGGCGGTACTGTGACCCCTGGTGACGACGACGCAACCCCCTGGTATGGTCCGACCCCCGATGAATGGTCTGCCAAGTTCAAATTCAAAAATGTAACCTGCGCGCGCCGCACCGTGATCGCTGCTATTCGCGAGTCCTTTGAAGAGACCGGTCTGCTTCTTGCCGGTGAGGACGGGCAGAACGTCGCCGAAAGCGGCGCGGGTGAAGAACAGATGAGTCAGCGTGAGGCAATCGCCGATCAAGACAAGAGCTTCGGGCAGTTCCTAACCTCAAGCGGGCTGAAACTGCGTACAGACCTGTTGCGCCCGGTATCGCGTTGGCAGTCGCCAGACTTCTTCCATAAACGCTACGACATCGCCTATTTCACCACGGTTGTTCCCGTGGGACAGAACGCCAAGCTGCTGGAAGGCAAAGGTGTGTGGGGCAGCTGGGTGAATGTGCGCACGCTCATGGAGAGTAAGGATACTTCGGAACTGGGGGATCGTATCGGGCAGCCGAATACGGTGGGTAAGACCCTTGAGGAACTGGTGACTCCCGCCGTGATGTGCATGCTTGAGTCGCTCGCCGCCTCAGAAACCGGGGTATCGTGGCTGGCAAAGCGTCGTACCGTTGAGGTGAAGAAACCCGTGCTCGTGAAGAACGACGGCGCGTGTATGCTTTCGTTTACCGAAGTTGTGCCGGTGTCATCTAAAACAGGAACGCTTGGCACAGTCGGTCCACTCAGGTCGACCTCTGTTGCCCCCTCATAAAACTTGGAAGGCCGGATTTTCCGCAATGTGTGGAGAATCCGGCCTTTGTTGTAGGCAGATAGTCACAGTGAAAGGAAAAATCTCATGATTCGCAAAATTCAGTACAACGCCTATGGCGATCCCAGCGTCCTAGAAATGGTTGAGACAGATGAGCCTACGCCGGGGGAGGACGAGGTTCGTGTGACGGTCAAAGCGGTTGGACTGAACCCCATAGATCTGAAAACCTTTGAGGGGTATAAGCCGCTTCGTGTCGCAGAGACTAGCAACCGTTTGCGTCACCCGTCCTGGTGGTTTGGCCGCGGTCCCGCACGTTTTCCGAAGGGCGTGGGGCGTGATTTTTCAGGCGTGATAGATGCCCTCGGCCCCGGTGTGAACAATGTTGCTGTGGGCGATACGGTACTGGGAACCCTGCGCAGCGCTCCCGGCTCCGGCGTGACGGAAGGCTCCCTGGCTGAGAAACTGGTGACTTCTACCCAGAATATTGTTGCGAAACCTGAGAACCTGAACTTTGAGGTTGCCGCAGCCTTGGGCGTCGCCGGGGAGAGCGCATGTGGGGCGTTCCGTGCAATCGATCTGAAACCCGAGGATGTGCTGGTTATCAGTGCCGCATCCGGCGGTGTGGGAGCCGTGGCGGTTCAGCTTGCGGTGCATCGGGGAACAACAGTTATCGGTATCGCATCGGAGAAAAACGCGGAGTTTGTGCGCTCTCTGGGGGCTATTCCGGTTGCATACGGTGACGGTTTGAAGGAGCGTATTCTCAAGGCTGCCCCGGCCCCGATTACGAAAATGCTTGACTGCTACGGCGGGGACTATATTCCGTTAGGGGCAGAGCTCGGACTGAAAGGGCCCGCGATGGGCACGCTGATTCCTACACCGAAGGCGATGATGAAGGGCGCACAGTTTACGGGGGCGCGGCATGCTCAGCCCGGTGACCTGAAAGAAGTCGCCGATCTGGTGGCATCGGGAGATATTGACGTGACCTTAGCGCATGTGTACCCGTTCAAACTTGATTCCATCCGTGACGGCTATAAGGAACTGGGCACGGGGCATGTGCGCGGTAAACTTGTGGTCACTATTCCCTAACAAAAGTCGAAAACTATGAAAATTTTAGTATCTGGTGCTACCGGAAACGTGGGTCGTTTGGTCGTGGAACAGGCGCTTGCGCGTGGTCATGAGGTAGTTGCACTTGCCCGGAATCCGCAGAATCTTCAGCTTGAACACCCGAACCTAACCACGGGCGCTGTAGATATTCTTGATGCTCAGGCCCTCAAACCCTGGCTTCAAGGCGTAGATGCGGTCATCAGTACCGTAGGGATTGGAACCTCGAAAACGCCGACAACCCTTTACTCTGCCGGGACAAAGAATCTTCTGGACGCTATGCAAGAGCACGGGGTATCACGTTTGGTTGTGATCTCTTCGGAGGTCGCCGAACATTGGGCTCATCAAGGGCTCTTCAAGCTCTGGGTGGTATTGCCGCTGCTGCAGCACTTTTTGGGTGCAACCTACGATGATATGCGGCGTATGGATGTGGTTTTGTGGGAAAGCACTGCGCAGTGGACGGCGGTGCGTGCCCCTCGCATTCAGCCGATGAAAGCTAAAGGCTCTTATCGGCTAGATGCCAACATGCCGCTTCGAGGCGGCTGGATGATTACTCCAGCGGATATGGCGACTGCGTTGCTCGATATTGCCGAACGTGAGGATCTGAACCGGCAGCACGTCTACGTTGCTAACTAGGAGATACCTCGCGAAGAACCGTCTGGGCACGTGAACACAGGGAAAACGTTTATCCCGGTGGGATACTCATCATTCGCTTTACAAGGGGACCCGTATCGCCTGGAGGCGATCCACCCTTAGGCACTTATGACGAGTATCCCATCAGAAACATCTGACTTGCCTCACTCTCGCTTGGGCTCAGGAGGATATCCGCAACGAGCGCCTAAGGCTGTCATCCACGGCAAAGCGAAGCGGCACCGGGGATGACTGGTCGTCTTGTCAAGCGAGTGTGGAGTATCCTCCTGAGCCTTGGAACTGATTCGATGCAGAGCACGCAAAAACCGCATCCGAAATCGTTGAATAACACGACGTATCGGATGCGGTTTTCTGTAAAGACTTTGCGCGCTGTCAGAGAGCTTAGCGCGAGCGTTGGCGCAGTCGCGGCAAATCGAGAATCACGACTGCGCGAGCCTCTAGGCGAATCCAACCGCGGGAAACGAACTCTGCCAGTGCCTTATTAACGGTCTCGCGGGATGCACCGACAAGCTGTGCCAGCTCTTCCTGGGTGAGTTCGTGGGCAACGAGGATGCCGTCGGTTGCGGGGCGCCCAAAGCGGTCTGCAAGGTCGAGGAGAGCCTTAGCGAGGCGACCGGGGACGTCAGAGAAGACAAGGTCTGCCAGCGCTTCGTTGGAATGGCGCAGGCGGCGTGCCAGGGTTTTGATAACCTGGTCGGAGATGCTGGGATCCTGTCGCTGTGCACGTTTGAAGGATTCGTGCTTGATAGCAGCCAGGCGTGTTTCGGAAACCGCTACGGCATTGGTGGAGCGGGGCGATGGGTCGAAGAGCGCCATCTCGCCGAAGACGTCGCCGGGTCCCATGAGTGCAACCATGTTTTCGCGCCCATCTGCGGCGGTGCGCCCGAGCTTGACCTTGCCGGAGAGCACAGCGAAGAGCTGGTCGCCCTGGTCACCCTCGTAGAAGAGCACGGCGTTGCGGGACAAATCAATTTCTTGGATATCGTCTGTAAGCAGCTTGAACGCGGCGTCATCGAGAGTCGCGAAAAGCGGGGAACGACGAAGGATATCGAGATCCATAGTTACTCCTTGAGTGGGATAGCGGGCGATTCTTTCGCTCGAAAATCTGT
This sequence comes from Rothia sp. HMSC064D08, assembly GCF_001809525.1. Lineage (NCBI taxonomy): Bacteria > Bacillati > Actinomycetota > Actinomycetes > Micrococcales > Micrococcaceae > Rothia > Rothia sp. HMSC064D08. The sequence goes on from NZ_KV797895.1 coordinate 451,287, forward strand.
GCGTCACACGGTCGCATCTGCGAGACGGATACGATGTGAACCGCATCGCTGGTGTGTGACATATTCAACTAATACTAATACTGAGCGTACCTCATATTTTTTATTTCCGCATCTAAAAAACAACATCCAGGAGGAAAAGTTTTCTGCGCTTACGGGGAAAACTTAAGAAATTCACAGCTTCGCACTCTAGCATCAGCATGTACAGTGTGAGAGGGCGTTGAGCAGCGCACGAACTCTTCGACTTCTCTCATGCTCAGGCGTGCCTTCCGGACGCGCCGTGCGGATTCACCGCATTTTAGTATTCACCAAGGAGGACGCTCATGTCAGCAACTTTTAGCCCCCTTGACATTATTATTCCTGTCATTCTCGTGCTTTATTTCATCGCCGGTCTGCGCAGTGGCTTCTTCACCACGCTAGGCACCTTTATTGGTCTTGCTCTAGGCGTATGCGCCGCCGCGTGGCTCATCCCGCTTGCCGTTGCGGCTGTGGGATCTAAATGGGGGCTGATTACCGCTATCGGTATCCTGATCCTCTGCCTAACGCTGGGGCAGTGGTTGGGACTCATTGGCGGCCGTAGCCTGCGCCGCGTCACAGATATAACCCCGCTTAAAGGCGTGGAACGTTTCTTTGGCGGCGTGCTCAATGTTGCCGCCTGCGCGCTTGTGCTCGTGGTTTTGACGCTCACGATGCGCACCGTACCCCTGCCGCAGTTCAACGCCGCGTTGAACAACTCAAAGACCCTCTCATGGATGGTCGAGAACACCCCGGATGGTCTGCGCAACGGTATCGAAAATATTCGTAACGATGTGCTCGCATCCGGCACTATTCCCGAGGTGCGCCAGCTGATTGCCCCAGAAACTAGCGCACCAACCCAGGGCGTAGAGACGGAGGCTCTCGATAACGCCTCTGCCTCTGTAGTGCAGATTCTTGGCGCCGCCGAACAGTGCGGATACACTTCAACCGGTTCCGGGTTCGTGGTGGATCATGGGCTTATCGCAACGAACGCACACGTGCTTTCGGGCGTGAACTCGCCTATGGTGAGGGATCAGCGCGGGCGCACCTGGCAGGGCGAGGTGGTCTATATGGATACCGCCCAGGATCTTGCCTTTATCCGCGTGCCCGGGATGAACCTGGATCCGCTGCCGATCGGCAGGAACGCTAATCCTGGCGAGACCGTAACCTTCATGGGTTACCCCCAGGGCGGACCGTTCAAGGCGCTCCCTGCGACCGTGCAGGGTGTGGGCAATACCCAGACCATTGATGTAGAGACCGGTAAGCCTAACCCGATGCGCCAGGTCTACCAGCTTGCCGCAGATGTGCAGCACGGTAACTCCGGCGGGCCTGTTCTTGACGAAAACGGTAACGTTGTGGGCGTGGTCTTCGGTAAAGCTCCCGACGGTGAAAGCAGCACGGGGCAGACCGGTTATGCGATAACCGCATCCACCCTGAAGCAGGCGCTTGAGGCTGGCGGCAGCAACACCGCTTCCGTGGCGACCGGAACCTGCAAGAACTAACTGCTGTAACACGATAAACGCATAACGTTATCGCTGGGTAACCGTGCGATGACAACCAAGATATAAGGTGCCTCACGTATCCTTACCATTGGATGCGTGAGGCACCTTTGTGTGCCCGCCCCACCGCTCGGCGCTGAGGCTCTACGACGAACCTTCTCGGTTCTACTCAGACTCTAGATGCTGTGCCAATACGTCACCTGTTTGTGGGTGTCTGATCCTCCGCCCACTGAGCGACCGTGGGCCCAAGTAACTCTGCATTCTTGGGGGCAAGCAGAACACCCTCAGCGAGCGCATCTAAGACAGGATCTACAACGCTTACTTCTCGACGATCACCTATGGCGTGCAGGTAGGTTTGGGTCAGTTCTGGAAGCCAAATTTGCTCGGGCCCAGCGATCTGCCGGTTGCGCGGGCTTTCGGTCGCAGTTTGAACGAGTACCTTTGCCACAGTCTCCACAGCGATGGGTTGAATCAGCCAGTTTTGAACCTTCACGTTGGTCTCGGTCTGTGTGACGGCTGCAGGGTTAAGAGCGAACTCCATCCACTGCGCAGAACGGACGATGGAGTGCGGAAGGGAACTGTCCTCTAAAACCTTCTCCTGCGCTCGCTTGGCGAGATAGTAGTCAAAATCGTCGAATGCGGGGTGGTCAATATTGCAGATGGAAAGGTGAACCAGATGCTGTACCCCAGCATGCTGGCAGGCTTTCTCTAGGGTTTTGGTAACGTCTGAAAAAGTATCAACCAGGCTGGCCGCGGGGTCTGCTGGAAAAGCGTTGGACGTGTCGATGACCACCTGGGCGCCGTTCAGAGCCTCAGCTAGTCCTTCTCCGGTATGCAGATCGATGCCTGTGGCACGAGAGAGAGCAATGACCTCGTGACCTGCTTGCTGGGCGGCGTGAGCGGTGGCGCGACCAGCTGTTCCGGTGGCACCTACAAGAGCGATCTTCATGTGTCCTCCTTAAGAAGTCTTTCAGGGGTGGGTACACCTTCCCGCTGTGGAATCGAAAAATGCGGGTTGGTTAATCGTAGCTACCCCTAGAACAGAACGTAACCCATCTGGGTGCTTCAATTAACGCAGAAATCTACTCCGACTCTAGATGCTGCGCCAAGAAATCTACCGCCATCACGTACCCGTAGGCGCCTGCCCCGGCGATCACCGCTGTTGCCTGCGGGGACACATACGAATGGTGCCTAAACTCCTCGCGTCGGTGCACATTCGAGAGGTGAACCTCGACGACGGGCAGCTCGGCGGCCTCCAGTGCATCGTGAAGCGCCACCGACGTGTGCGTGTACGCCGCCGGGTTGATAATAATCGCCGCGCCACGGGTGCGTGCACGCTGAATCTCATCCACCAGCACACCCTCATGATTGGACTGCATAAACTCAATATCGAAGCCGTGCAGGGCGGCGCGCTCGCGCACCATCAGTTCAATATCGTGCAGGGTCGTGTACCCGTAGACCTCGGGGCGACGCTGCCCCAGCAGATTCAGATTAGGGCCGTTCAGAACAAAAATCGTTGCAGACATACCCCTAGTGTGGCATATTTACCCGCTCAAAAGCGGCAGAAACTGTGCGGTAACGGCGAACTTCGGTACCCCTAGCTGGGAAAAGCAGACAAAAAACGGTAGGCTCGCGCTATGAGCGCATCCGCACCGAAAAGCACCACCGACACAGCCCCAGAGCTACAGCTCACCGAAGAAGAACGTGAGCTGCTAAGCATCCGCACCGTGCCCGAGTTTGAGGCAGCACAGGCGGCACGCCGCCGCGCGAAAGCACTCGCCAAAGCCCCCGAAAGTCACCTTGCCACCGTGCGCCGCGCCCGCAAAATTAACCGTATCCTGGGCGAAACTTACCCCTACGCCGTGGCTGAACTCGACTTCACGAACGCCTTTGAACTGCTGATCGCCACGGTGCTCTCGGCGCAAACTACCGATGTGCGCGTCAATCAAGTAACCCCGGCGCTCTTCGCCCGCTACCCGGATGCGCCTGCCCTCGCCGCCGCCACCGAAGAAGAGGTCGAACCCTATATTCAATCCCTCGGGTTCTACCGCGCCAAAGCGAAATCTATCGTCAAACTCGCCCGCCAGCTCACAGACGACTACGACGGAGAAGTGCCCGGAACACTCGATAAACTGGTGAAACTGGCAGGAGTCGGGCGCAAAACCGCAAACGTGGTACTCGGTAACGCTTTCGGGGTACCCGGGCTGACCGTCGATACCCATTTCGGCAGGCTCGCGCGGCGCATGGGATTCACCACCGAAGACGATCCCGTCAAAGTCGAACACGACGTTGCCGAGCTTATCGAACGCGCGAATGGACCGACTTCTCACACCGCATGGTCTACCATGGGCGGCGCATCTGCCACGCCCGCAAACCCGCCTGCGGGGTCTGCCCCATCGCCGACCTGTGCCCATCCTGGGGTGAAGGCGAGACGGACGAAACCAAAGCGCGTAAACTCATGAAATATGAAATGGCACCCGGTCGCGAACGCCTGCATCTGCGCTTCCTCACCGGTGCCACACGCCGCCAACTGCACGCCGAAGGATACCCGCTGAGTGCCTAACACCCTGAACACCGCCGCCGAACAAGCCCGCGATGCACTCGCGAACCTTGCCGCAGGAAAACTCGATTTCAAGATAGAATCCCTCATGCGGTACGCACCCACCAGTACCCTCTCCAAAGAGGCGGCAGTGCTCGTTCTCTTCGGAGTACTCGATGATGAACCGAGCGCATCCGCAGACTTTGACGGATGCCCGGACTGCGTGGGAGAGAACCTGGACGTTCTGCTTTTGGTGCGGGCGGATACTCTGCGCTCACACGCCGGGCAGCCTGCATTCCCGGGCGGCAAAATCGACCCCGAGGATTACGAACTGGCGCGCCAGCAGGGAGTTCCGGTGGGGCGCATCGCCGCCCTGCGCGAGGCCGTGGAAGAGACCGGTCTTGACCCTGCGGGTGTTGAAATTCTGGGGGAGCTGCCGACCCTGCCGCTTGCCGTGAGCGATTTCAGGGTGACCCCGGTGCTGGGGTGGTGGGCTTCACCCACGCGGGTTGGCGTGGTCGATACGAACGAGTCTGCCCTGATTGCGCGGGTGCCCGTGCGAGATTTGCTCAACCCCGCCAACCGGCATACGGCATATGTGAAGCGCGGGCGCATAACCCATAAAACCCCGGCGTTTGAGGTCGTGCACTCTGGCGGTGATGCGCGGGTCGAGTTCACCGTGTGGGGATTCACTGCGATCGTGCTCGATAAGATTTTTGATGCGCTCACCTGGACAGTACCGTGGGATGCTTCGGTACTTAAACCTGCGCCCGCATCTGGGTAAGCAGCCGTTGGCGGGTGTCTAAAGGCTCGCGGGAGGGAAGAGAAACGAGCGTAGGCGGCGTGGACCTATTTACCTTCGGCATAGTTGGTTGTGACCGTCACTGAGACTGGGAATTCCACCGGCACCGTCCCGAAAAGCAGGCGCGCCGCCTCTGCAGCAGACTCCCGCAGAATCCTCTCGACACGCTCCGCCTCAAGCTTGGGGCCGCACAGCAGCAGCTCATCGTGCAGAAAATAGACAATTTTGGTGCGCATAGGCATGCCGAAAACCGTCTCGGTCAGCAGACGCGAACGCACCCTGCCCATCCAGCACAGCGCCCATTCCGCAGCCGTTCCCTGCACCACAAAGTTGCGGGTCATACGCCCGTAAGAGCGCGAAAGTGAGACAGCACGCGACTCCGCCGCCGGGGTAGAACGGTCTGCGACCGTCCGTTTGAAACGTTCGTCTGGCGCGGGTGAGGTGCGCCCCAAAAAGGTGGTGACCTGCCCGCCGACCTCGCCGATGCGCGCCGCACGTTCCGTAAACTCCATCGCACGCGGAAAAAGCTTGGCAACATGCGGCAGCAGCGCCCCAATTTCTCCGCTGCGCCCGCCGTACATAATGGCGAGAAGCCCCACCTTAGCCTGTGCGCGTTCGGTGAGCGCCACGCCCTCAAGCCGGGCGAGTTCGGCGATTCCCGCATACATATCGGTGCCGCGGCCCGCCGATGCCAGCGCCTCGTCGTGGCTGAGCGCCGCCAGGATACGCGGCTCAATCTGCGAACCGTCAGAAACGAGAAAAACCTCGCCTTCGGGCGCTAGAATTGCCGAACGGATCTCGGCGGGAAGCTGCAGAGCCCCGCCGCCGGATGCGCCCCACCGCCCGGTCGCGGCGCCTCCAACTTCAAGATGCGGGCGAAAACGACCGTTGCGCACCCAGGAATCCGCCCAAGACCACCCGTTCGCCGTAAAGATGCGGTACAGCTTCTTGTACCTGAGGATGGGCTCGATGAGCGCCCACCGCCGTTCCCGCTGCGTGGCAGTCTCCTCAGCCCAGCCCTTGAGCACATAGGAGCGGGTACTGGGCACATTCACCCCGGCGGCGTGAAGCGCGCGTAAAAGTTCCTGCGGGGAATCTGGATTCAGATGGGGCGCGAAAAGGTCGGCACGAATCTGCTCGGCAAGCTCCATCAGCTTGGCGGGATGCTCGCCTTTAGGCGGGCGCGGGCCCAAAATCTCAGTCAAATGGGCATCATGCACGGCGGTATCAAAAGGAATGCCGTAGTATTCGATTTCTGCCGCGACCAGGGATCCTGCCGATTCCGCCGCCGCCAATAACCGCAGCCTTTCGGGATGCGCACCGGTGGCGATCGCCCGCAGCTGCGCGGTAAATTCATCGAGATGCTGGTGCACCAACTCGGTATCTGCCGATGTCAGCGTTGGGGGCGCCGCCTCATGACCAGATACAGTATTTTCCTCAGCCGCCGTCAAAAAGTCGTCCCCGAAAAGCTCACCCTGACCGGCAATTTGGCGTGCGACGGGCAGCTTACCTGCAGGTTTTTCGACAGTATCCTGCGCCAGGTCGAGAACGGGTTCATAACGAACATGCCCGCTCGGGTGAGTACTCGCGGTGAGCAAAATTCGCTGTACCAAGCGCATATCGTGGCACAGCTGAACCCGCACCCCTTTGCGCAGTAGAATAGGCGCAATCGTGCGGGTGTCAGCCCATATCCAGCGTGCGTGCGGTTGCTTCGACTCGGGGTTAATGCGCGGGTCAGAGCGGCGTTCAACTTCGCGCACATAGGCGGGCAGATTCCCGGTACTCACGCGGTCGGCGCGCAGAATATTGAGCTTCGTGTGCATGCCGGTCAGTTGCGCCGGGGCGAGAGATTCGACGTGAAAAACTCCCCAAAAAGCGGGGGAGGATGGGGAACCATGCCCCGATGTTCCCGTGACCGTGTGGGCACGCGCGGGATGCGCATCCAGCGGAATGACCGAACCGCTGGCGGGCGCATCGAGGGGAACAACGAGAATGTACACATTCCTATTATCGGTGAGAGAACCCCGAATATGCGAAGACGGTTATGCGTGAACCTGCATGTCAGGGCGAATTCGATGACAGCAATCTATGTCCAAACACCGCTGCGGCAGATATTCTAAAAGAATAGAGAAACGCTTTGCCGTTGAGACAGGACAAAGAGCGACACGAAGCACGATTAAGGCGGTGATCGGACGATGAAGGCTCCACACGAACAAGAGACGACCGCGTTCATATCCTGGTTCCGGCGAGGTCATCCCTCCGGGGACGCTCAGGTAGTCAGCGTCGGCGGCAAGGGAGCCAACCTTATAACGATGCATCGCGCCGGTCTGAACGTGCCGCCAGGATTTTGCGTGACAACCGACGCCTACAGGGCAGCCGTCGCACCGATTGCTGAAGATATTATTCACGAGGCAACCGGTACGAACTCTCACGCTGCACGAGAGCTGATCCTGAAGCAGGAAGTCCCGCGTGCCGTGCGAGATGCCGTCATCGAGGCTTATCGGGCGCTGGGATCGCCGGTTGTGGCGGTACGTTCATCAGCGACAACGGAAGACCTGGACAGCGCGAGTTTCGCGGGGCAGCAGGATACCTATCTCGGTGTGCAGGGAGAAGAGTCTGTTGTCGATGCTCTAAGGCGATGCTGGGCGTCCCTCTGGACGGATCGGGCAGTGGCATACCGCACAGAAGCCGGGTTCTCCCACGAATCGGCGGAACTTGCCGTGGTAGTGCAGGAAATGGTCGCTGCAGACGTGGCGGGCGTCTTATTTACGGCAGATCCTATCTCTGGCATGACGGACCGGATGCTCGTCAGCGCCTCCTACGGTCTTGGCGAGTCCGTCGTCGCCGCCCACGTCAACCCGGATACATTTACGCTGGACTCACAGGGGCACGCCGTCGAGACGATCATCGGGGATAAAGAAACGCGCATCGACCTCGACCACACTGGCGGGACTAAGAGAAGCCCGGTTCCACCGAATGATCGCGCGGCTTCATGCCTGTCAGACTCCGATCTTCGACGGCTCCATGCTCTCGGGCGGCAGGTATCCGCCTATTACAACGCACCCCAAGATATCGAGTGGGGTATATGCGGCGATGAGCTCTACCTCTTGCAGACTCGACCGATTACATCTTTATCGAATCTGTCGAACACCGACTCGGGACACGGACCTGCACAGTCAAAGATTCTGCAGATGATGCGTGATGACCTGATCGAGCATTATCCCGCACCGTATCCCCTGGACATCATGCCCGTGCGCAAGGTACAGCAGGAAGTTCAGCAAGTTCTCGGTTCCTTCGGTGTGGATACACCACCCGTTGATCGTGTTATCCGCATCAGCGATGACGGGATTGCGAGCATCCACGCAACGTGGCCGCGTGTTTCGCCGCGCATCGTAACGCACTTGCCGCGCACGATTCGACAGGCCTTTTCGTCGGCGAATCCCGACTGGGATGCAGATTCGCTGGACTGGAAACATGAACTTGAAGCATTCCAGGCGGATAACCGGACGCTTGAGAGTATAACCGACCGTGATCTGATTGCGCGGAGCCACCGTGCGGTTGATGCGGCAGCTGAGCTTACGCTCGCTCGCTTCTCGCGCTACCTCATGCCGCTAATGTTCAAACGTGCTGAGGCGGATGTGATGATGAAAATTGCGCGGCTCGGCCCGAGCGTCACCACCGAGGATTTATTCGCGAACCTCGATTTTGTGACGGCACATATCGACCGTGAGATTTCGCGTCTCTGCGAGCGCGCCCGCGAACTCGGTCTCGACGACGTCCTTGTGGAAACGGATAACCCGGTTGAATCTCTCTCGAAGCACGCCAACGGGCCAGCGTTTCTCGAAGAGGTTCAGCAGACGCTGTCGCGGATTGGGGCGCGCACACCGCGCATGTACCTGCCCTATTCAAGCAGGTCTTGGGGCGAGAACCCCGAATCATTTTTCACACTGATTGCCGCCGGCATTCGTGGCAGGCACACCATGGATGCAGATCGGGCCGATAAACGTCAGCTTGTGCGCAGCCGACTGCCACGGTTCCTGCATAAACGTTGGGATAAGACGGTCACCGCGCTGCGGGCTCTGCATGTCGCACGTGAAGGCTCTCTGTACCTTATTGAGGAATGGTTTGTTGAGGCTCGTAGGGTCATGGACGAGATCGCACATCGACTCGTTGAACGCGGCATCTTGGCGAATCCCTCAGATGTAACCTATGCGCTATTTGATGAGGTAGAATCTGCGCTGCTTGCAGAAGAACCGTCCTCCGATCTGCAGCAGAGGATTTCGCGCCGAAAGCAGAAGCGCACAACCGCTGAAACCTTGTGGTGGGAGCGAGGGAATCACCGGTCCGAGACGGACGGCATCAAAGGGGTTGGCGCGAGTCCAGGGGTGACGATGGGCACGGCACGGGTTATCCACGGGCCGGAAGAGTTCGGGCTGCTGGAACCGGGCGAAGTGCTCGTGTGCCGGTACACCGATCCCACCTGGACCCCACTGTTCAATGTGGCTGCCGCCGTGGTGGCTGATACTGGAGGTCCGCTTTCTCACGCGGCTATCGTTGCGCGCGAGGTCGGGATTCCCGCTGTACTTGGCACTCAATCCGGTACGCAGGATATTGTGTCGGGTCAGACGATTCGGGTCGATGGGAACACAGGACTGGTTACACCGGTCGAAAGTGAGTGAGGGCAGATGAATCGTCGTCACTGGTGTCTGGCAGCCGTGCTCATTGGGTCTGCTTCGGCTACGCTGATGCAGAATTTTATCACGGTCAGTTTGCCGACGATCGCCTCCGAGCTTGCTGGTCACAGCACCGTGGGGTGGGTTGTGGGTGCCTATATGTTAGCGTCCACCGCAGTGCTTCTGAACAGTGGCCGCTGGGCCGACCGCCAAGGACCGCGAAAGGTTTATGTTGTGGGTACCCTGCTGTATGCAGCGGCTACAGTGTTGACTTCGCAGTCTCAGTCGATGGTGCAGCTCATTATGTTCAGGGTTATTCAGGGTCTTGGCGCTGGCATCATCGTGCCCGCGAGCATGGCGGCTGTGACCCGGTACTGGCGTGATAAACGTCTTGGCAGGATTATCGGTCTGCTGGGCTCAATGCAGGTTGTTGCGACACTGATCGGGGCGCCCCTCGGGGGCTGGCTGACCTCAGTTCTCGGCTGGCGTGTGGCGTTCGCAAGTCCTGCTCTTCTCTCTGTCGTGGCTCTTGCCCTCTCGTTGAGCATCCCCGGAAGTCGGTCGCCGAGTGAACCCGTTGAAGCGCGAAGCCTCCTGTCTGTACTGGCTGAGCCGGTACTCGTACGAGGATTGATCAGCACGGCGGGTTTGTCGAGCCTTGCCTTCGGTGCCGCCGCCTATTTGCCCATGTTAATGGTCCATACGCTGCATATGGATGTCGCGACTTTAGGGTGGTTGGTATTGCCTCTGGTGGCGGGAAGCGGCATCGGTTCCGCAATCGGCGGACTGCGCGCGCATCATGCGCGCACAGAGGTGATCGGGTGGCTGACGGCGACTATCGGTGTTCTGACGTGCCTGGTGCCTCATATCTGGTCGCTGACTGTGGGAGGTGCACTCGTGGGCATCGGTGTTGGCATTGGTATGCCCGCGATCTTCGTGAGGCTCCAGGATGCGATCAGTGGCGGGAGCGAGGCTGTGACAAGCGGGTTTGTTCAATTCGCAAGGAACGCCGGTGGTGCTTTGGGGGCTCCCCTCTACGGAGTCGGGTTGATGCTGCCCGTGGTTCTTTCTATCTCTCTGTTGCTGACCTTCTTGTTCATGTCTGTCGCCGCGATTGGTGGACTTATCTTGTGCTGGGCGGGAATCATTGGTGTTTCTTCTTATAACCCGGTACATAAACCGTCTCGCGAAGACAAGACAATAGGGTGAAGGCATTGAAACCGCTTCGTGATGGGCTGTGATGAGCCGGGCACAAAGTGCACGGCGCGGCGCGTCATAGAGCGACATAAAAGCGCGGTGTGCACGCTGGGCGGGCGGAGAGATGGTACGGGAATGGCCTCCTGCCCTGTGGATACCCCGTAAAAGTGTCCCATAGGGCGAAGTTATCCACAGTCTGCTGCTCGGTTGCCGTGCGCATGCGCGAAAACCTGTGAAATAGGGGTATGGCAGCTTTACCTCCTTCACCTCAGGCAGTATTTCGAACCGGAACGGCAGAACACGGCGTTTTCCGGGCGTTCTCTCGCGGCGCCGGTAGCGCTTATAGATCGAGTAGCGCCGAGACAGCAGGCACCGACGGGTTTGCCCCCGAGCAAACAGACTTCGTCGCCTGCGGAAACTATGCCCCGCCCGAAACCCTCTCGATTGTTGGCACCTGCATGCCGCCTCAAGAGCTGATGGCACCCGACTTTTCAGTCGAGACGAGAGAACGCCTGGGGCTCACGCCTATTCCGGTGTTTGAGGATCACCGCGCGCGGCGCATCGCCCGGCATGCCCTCACCTACCTGCTGGCGCGCCCACCCAGCCCGCACGCCGAGACCGATCATGCTTCACCCGATGCTTCGGCAGACGGCGAAAATCCCCGATTGTGGTCGAGTAAAGACCTAACGTTGGCGGTGCAGCAGGCCTGTGAAGAGGACATGTACGGGGACGAAAACCACGAGTTTCCCGTCGAGCACGAGCCCGACATCGTATCGCGTGCGCTGTCCTGCTTGCACGCCGAACTTTACGGTCTGGGTGCGCTTGAAACTCTCACACATATTCCCGGAATCACCGATATTTACGTGAATTCCCCGCAGGATGTGTGGGTTCAGGCGCACGGACAAACCCAACCGGTAACCCTCACCTTCGAGACCGAGGCGCAGGTACGCCAACTCGCCAACCGTCTCATTAGGGCGCATGGCGGCAGGCTTGATGCGGCGCATCCTGCGGACGACGTGCACGACGACTCCGGTCGGCGTATTCACGCGGTCATTCCGCCGCTGGTCGAGAAAACACACCTGTCTATTCGTCTGCCCGCCCAAAGCTGTTTGACACTTACCGCGCTCCGCGAAAGCGGCATGTTTGATGCGGCGACCGAGCAAGCCTTGCGCACCATGATTGCGCGGCGGCAGAACTTTGTCGTCAGCGGGGGAACCGGTACCGGAAAAACCACGCTTCTCAACGCGCTTTTGGGCGAATGCGAAGCCTGGGAACGCCTCATGATCCTGGAAGATACCCCGGAACTGAGCCCGCAGCATCCGCATACGGTGAGCCTCAAAACCCGTGCCGCGAACGCCGAAGGCGCCGGAGAGATCACGCTGGGAGACCTGCTGGTGCAAGCTCTGCGTATGGCACCCGATCGGCTTATGGTGGGGGAGTGTCGCGGCTCTGAAATCCTGCACCTGCTTAACGCCATGAACACCGGGCACCAGGGCGCAGGTACAACGCTGCACGCGAATTCCGCATTCGCTGTGCCGCATCGTCTTGCCGCGCTGGGTGCGCTCGCCGGTTTGGATGAACGCACTGTCGCCCTGCACGCTTCTACCGCATTTGACCGCATTATTCACCTGGAACAGGTGCAGGGCGTGCGGCGGATCGCTGGAATTTACCGGCTTGACCTGCGCCAGGATGCGCTGGTGGTAACGCCGTGCGAGCCTGAGCCTGCTGGTGAACTCTTGCCGGGCGAAGGCTCAACGGCAGACAATTCGGCGGGTGGCACCCTGTCGGAGGAGAACGGCGAAAACTTACCGCCGAGCTCTCCCACGGACGCTGCTTCACCGGATAGGCACGCTGCCCATGCACGCTCGGCAACCGCGCAGCCCGCACACGAACACCGCGGCGCAACCCCCGAAACGCAGACTACACCGACCGCATGTACCTATGGATACGACCCGGGGGTTCGCACCGATTCTGTCGCGTCCTATACAGCTGTACCAGGGGAACAAACCAACCGTAGTAGCCAGGAAGGAGAGGAACTATGAGCCTGATGGTGCATCATAAGACGCACGCCGCCGGTTCGTCTCAGAGAAAGGCGCGTAAAAACGCAGGCGACAGCATGGCATTTGGCGAGTATCTGCCCGCCACAACACAGCCTCGGCTAAAGACACGGTTTCAAAGGCTTATCCCGCCGACTCCACCAACCTCAACCGAGATGCGTCTATGGCCGCAAGCGTTGCGCGGTATATCTGCAACCCTGGATGCGGGCCTGAGTCTGCGCGAAGCAACGGCTGAAAACCGTACCCGGCATCCGCCTGGCACTGGTGGCCTTACGGTTCACGGTTTCGCAGCACAAAGTCGGGAAACGGGGAACGCTGATGGGAACGGACCCGAAAAGTCCTCGCTCTTTCGCCGGGCGCTGCACCGACTGACGGGCAGCAGACGCGAGCGGGCATACCGGCAAACCCAAGACGATATTGACGAGCTATTAGACACTTTGGCCCGTGAAGAACAGCTTGGTTTCGCGGCGGGAACAACCCTGGGCGCCCTTAGCGCGCGGCGAGCACACAGCCGGGAGCGCATCCGCGAACTTGGCCTGTGCTTACGTATGAACGAAACTACTGGCGCACCCCTGGCTCAGACCCTACGGGCTGCGGCCGAACACGCCGAAGAACACCTGGATGCTCTTCTTGGGCGAGAAAGTGCGCTGACGGGGCCGAAAACGACCGGCAAGATACTGTCGTGGCTGCCGTTTATCGGGCTGGCGATGGGCTGGCTGATGGGAACGGATCCCGTCGGTGCGCTGACTGGTTCGCTGGCTGGACTGCTGACTGGGTTTGTCGGCATCACGCTGGCGCTTCTTGGGCGGCGCTGGACGGCTCGGCTTGTGCACCGGGCCGAACGCAGCTCCGTGCTGGCCGAGGAACCCGCGCAGAAGAATGCCCGCGCTCAAGGAACTAGGCGGCGCCGAAGAGAAAAGAAACCGCAGAAAGAACCGGCAGGGTTTAGCGGTTCTGCAGAGACTGAGCCGCTGGATCCGGCACTGATGCTTGAGCTTCTTGCCGCACAATTGCGTGCGGGGCTCGGCCTGACCGGCGCCTTACAGGCTCTTGGCCGGGCACTCGCGCATGAAGAACGAGCGATAAGCGATGCGCTTGAGCACATCACCTTGACCCTGACGGTAAGCGCCGATTGGCAGGCCGCCTGGGACGGTTACGACCATCCACTCTTGCGGGAATTGGCTCGGATTCTGGCACCGGCGTATTCGGCGGGAACACCCAGTGCGGCGCTGCTGCGGCACTGCGCGGCAACATATCGGCTTGAGGAACGCCGGGCGGCGGAGCGCGCATCCGCAAAACTTGCCGTAGCGCTGGTTCTTCCGCTGGGACTGTGCTCTCTTCCGGCCTTTATCTGCTGCGGAATCATACCGATTGTGATCTCGCTTCTTCCGGGGCTGCTGGCCTGAACCCGGTGAGCTTCGCCCCGAGGCACGTTGCACCAAATCTACCCACAAAAATTATCAAACAACACTATATGAAAGGAAACAACGATGACTGTTGTACACTCCGCTCCCGTTCTGCACACCACGCACAAGGGAATTCAGGAATGCCTTGAGGCCTATGCCTGCACGGAAGAGAACCCCGTACTTTTAGGGCAGGCGCTCGACGAATACACAAACATGTACCTGCAGCAGCTTGAACCGCATCTTGCCCAACAACTAGCGCAGGCGCTCGCCGCCGGCTGCACCCTCGATAAATGCGCCGCAGAATGCCGTTCCCTGAGCGAGCACGAGGAACTTTTCGCGGAAAATCGTAAGGGCGAAGATACCGAACTGCACGAGATGACCTCACCCACCGACGAGGCTGAATATGTAGACGAAAACGACCCGGAGGAGGGCGCCAGCACCGCCGAATACGGCATCGTAATGCTCGCCGCCGTAGGTTTTGCCGGTCTGCTGGTCGCCATTCTCAAGTCCGACGAGATTCGCGGCATGCTCGTAGATATGGTCAAGAACGCCCTTGCAACGGGCGGTTCTGGGCTGACCTTTGGGCTTTTCTAAACCCGGTACTACCCGTGAAAACCGCGAGAGTTGCCCAAACCCGACGAAAGGAACGTCTATGAGGCTTATACACCGCATGATGCGCGCCTGGCGGTTACGCGCGCGTGATGAAGGCGCTGTGACTGCCGAATTCGCGGTCGCTCTGCCCGCCGTGATCGCAGTGCTCGCGCTCTGTCTCTCAGCGGCAGCGGTGGGAATGGCCCAGTCGCGGCTCGAAGAATCCTCGCGAGTCGCGGCGCGTGCCTTCGCTCGGGGAGATAACCTCGCCGCCGTACAGCATGAAGTTTCGCGGATAGACCCCAACATTAACCTGCAGGTGCAGACTGTAGAAGAAACATCGGGGGCGCGGCAGGTGCGGGTTCAGGTTGAGCGTGCGGCACCGGGGGTTATCGGCTCAGTAACCGGCTGGAGGCTGCAGGCCACCGCGACCGCACGGGTTGAGGGCAGCTCGGATAATGCCACGACGGCTGGCGGCGAATAAACATGGTCACGCCCGGTTTCATCTGGAACGCATGCGTGCCGCCGTTTGCCAAACCGCAGTGCGAGGCGGCTGACCGACCGCAGCCGACCGAAAACCCTGAGGAGGGGAGCGGCACCGTACTCGCGGTAGGCATTATCGCCGCCCTGCTGATCCTGGCAACCATCATCATCGGTTTTGCCGGGGTAAGTACGGCGAATCGGCGGGCGGCGCAGGCGGCAGACCTGGCGGCGCTCGCCGCGGCGGATGCGCTGCGTGGCATCACCCCTGGGGACCCTTGCGATATTGCCGCCCAGGTAGCGCGCGATAATAACGCCAATCTGGTGGGGTGCGCCCTCGCGGACCGCCCCGAAACCGTGGATATTCGGGTGAACTCTGCCGTGCACGGACCGTTTGCTTTCCTCGGCGATGCGCAAGGTACATCGCGCGCCGGGGCACCGCATCCGGACTCTGGGGAGGGCGCACCCGATGAGGGATTATCCGGCGACGAGATCCCCGAAAACGCCCCCTCCAACCGAACTGCTGAAGAGCCGGGAAGCCCATAAAATCCGACTGATGAGCCCGAAGGAGGTGCTAGTGTCGGTTTTACCTGAACGCTCTAATAAAGCCCCAAGCAAGACGATCTTGATAGTCTTATTGAACTAGTAAATTATGTTCAAAATAACTCCGGAAAAAGAAAGCCACTCTGGCCAATTAAGAAAATCCAAGCTAGCAGGTCATGATACGTGGAGTGATACATGAAAATTACTGCTTATTTCGGGTCCTTTTTCATTTCCCTCTTGGGAAACTCTATCGCAAATGTCGTCTTACCTGTCTTGATTCTTGTCTCGACTGGTCAGGTCATCGTGGCGGGTCTCGCTGCTCTGGTAAGCGGGGCAAGTACATTCGTGTTCGGGCTACTTTCTGGCCCGGTGATCGACCATTATGACCGTCGCATAGTGGCGGCGATAGGAGATTTCGTTTCAGCATCTAGTATTGGGCTGCTTGCCGTTGTAGGTACCTTTGGGCAGTTATCTCCCGCCTGGTTTTTAACGTGTGCATTTTTAAGTGGTATCGGTGACTTGCCCGCTTGGAATGCGCGGGAGGCAATGATCTATGCTGTCCAACGAGACTCGCAACGTTCCCTGGAAGCGCTAGTTGGTTTACGTGAAAGCATGAGTGCGCTAGCCATTGTTTTAGGTCCAACCTGTGGCGGTCTTCTCATAAATTTTCTGGACGCTAAGATGGTTTTCTGGATCACGGCAGCAACATCGCTGACGGCAGGGATTCTCTGCATTTTCATGCCTAAGGCTTATGGGATTATTGAGGACTCGGGTTTAAGTAGCTCAAAGATGGCCTACTGGGGCTCTTTGCGAGATGGACTGTCGTTTTTGCTTCATCGAAATAATACCGTCCTCCGAAAGATTACCGGTTTAAACGTAGCTAGTTTAGCCCTTGTGAGTGTACTCCAATCGCTTATACTCCCAGTGGTCATGACACTTGCGGGCCATGATGAGGCAAATGGTTACGCTTTAGCCGCAGTCGGAGTGGGTCTTCTTATTGGCGGCATAATTTACACCATTGTTGGAAGTAAGGTCCCTGCTTGGTCGATGACTCTTTTTGCCGCCGTGTCCAATGTTGTGTCCTTAATACTGCTGGTGCAATTTTATTCAGTGGCATACACACTGGTGATGTGCTTTATATTCGGAATAACATCATCAGCGGTAGGAGCCGTGACCGGTGTAGTTTCCTTGCAGGTTACCCCGGAGCATATGCGTGGAAGGATTAATGGGCTTCAGAACTCGATATCGATGGTAGTAGGTCCTATCGGTGTTTTTGCGGTAGCTTTGATTATTTCGCAAAGTTCGGTGGGGCTTGCCGGTTGGGTACTGGTGGCCTTCTGGGCCCTCGTTAATGCAGTGATCCTTTTGAGCCGTAATGTTCAACAGTCCATTAAGGCATCCCGAGAAGACCAGTCATAGTTGGTCATAACGTTGTCTAGACCAGCACTGCCGAGCGGAACTTAGCCGGTAGGTGTGGGGTTACCCGAGAGTAGATATATCAGTGCCCACAAAAACAGGGTAACCCCACGAGATCTCTACCCAACCTCATCGAGTGAGTGCAGCATTGCCCGCAGCAAGTTTTGTGCGCCCGCCTTCGACAGTGGTTCGTTGCGGTTGCCGCATTTGGGGGACTGCACGCAGGAGGGGCAGCCACTCTCGCATCCGCAGGAATCAATAGCGTCCAGAGTTGCGCCCAGCCAGGTGCAAACCGCCTCAAACCCGCGCTGGGTAAAGCCTGCTCCGCCGGGTGCTGCATCGTATACGAAGATGGTGGGGCGTTCCGTATCGGCGTGGTACAGGGTGGAGAGTCCGCCTAAATCCCATCGGTCGCAGGTCGCAATCAGCGGTAATAAGCCGATGGCGGCGTGTTCTGCGGCGTGCAGGGTGCCGGGTGCATCCGGCTCAGCCACGCCGGCGGCAAACAGGTAGCTCGGGTCAAAGGTAAACCAGATAGCCTCGGTCATCAGGATGCTCGGCGGCATCTCCATCGGCTCATCGCCCAGGTACTCACTGCCGTACACCGAAAACCGTTGAAAGCCCATAACCTGATCGGTCACCTGAACTCGCCCGCGATGCAGCGTCAGACCAGCAGTACCGGGCTGGGCGCCGTCGAACTCGTACCGCACACCCGCCTTTTCCTGCAGAATCTTCACCTCGGTCGCCTCAATCGCCCGCGTGTAATAGTCGGGGTACACTCGCGAGAGCAGAATAACGCGCGCCGCTTCATCTAAGGACTCCACCAAATACTGGGCGTTCTGGTGAATATAGATAGCTCCCGGGTGTCCCTGAGTCATTGCCTGCGCCGAATCCATCGTGCCGATCAGCGAACCATCCTCGGCATCAATCAGCTGATAGGGACCACCGCCGGTGGCACGCAGATCCACCAGATTCGTCGCCGACTCCGCGTGCGTCCAATACCAGCCGTCCGCCCTGCGGCGCAGATAATTCTGCTGCACCAGCCGGTTAAGCAGAGCCTCAGTATGCTCGCCGAACAGGGAAAGCTCCTCGGCACGTAGCGGCGACTCCGCCGCGGCAGCGCACAAATGCGGCGAAAGCACATACGGGTTCGTCGGGTCGAAAACGGTAGCCTCCACGCTCTGCCCAAAAATCGCCTGCGGATGATGCACCAGGTACGTATCCAACGGATCATCCCCAGCGATAAGCACGGCGAGCGCATCCTGACCCCCGCGACCGGCGCGCCCAATCCGCTGAATAAAGGATGCGCGGGTTCCGGGCCAGCCCGCCACGAGTACCGCATCCAGCCCGGAAATATCGATACCCAGCTCAAGCGCAGAGGTACTTGCCAGCCCGAGCAGTTCGCCGGTGCGCAGCCGATGCTCAAGCTCACGGCGTTCCTCGGGCATATACCCCGAACGGTACGCCGCCACCCGATGCGCCAGCCCCGCCTCGGTCTCATCAAGGTAGCGCTGCGCTCGCTGAGAGATCAGCTCAGCGCCGCGCCTCGACCGGGTGAAGGCGAGCGTGCGGGTGCGCGAGAGTACCAGGTCGGTGAGCATCTGCGCGCCCTGTTCGATAGCGGAGATACGCTGCGGCGCCTGCTTTTCCGCCTCGGAACGGGTGTCGAAGGCGCTCGCGCCGACGGCGAGTTTATCGGTCACCTGCGTATCGGGCAGAAACTCCGGTTCCCACAGGATGACGGTGGATTCTCCGCGGGGTGCGGTCGATGCGGTAATCGCGTCAACGTTCCCCTCGGGCACTCCAATGAGCTTGGCGAAAGACTCGGCAGGGTTCGCGCTCGTGGCGGATGCTCCGTAAAACACCGGATTTACGCGGTAGAGCGCGCAGACTCGACGCAGGCGGCGCAGCAGATTGGCGATATGCGCGCCGAACACGCCGCGGTAGCTGTGCACTTCGTCAAGCACCACATAGCGCAGCCCGCGCAGGAAGTTCGCCCATTGCCGGTGGTTGCCCAGAATTCCGTAGTTGAGCATATCCGGGGTGGTGAGCACAAAATTAGCGTGTTCGCGCACCCACCGCCGCTCCTGCGCCGGGGTGTCGCCGTCATAGGTGGCGGCGTTGAGCCCGGGAAGATGATAGGCGGTGATGGCGTTGAGCTGGTCGGCTGAGAGTGCCCGCGCCGGTGAAATATATAGAACGTTCGCTCTCTGATGGAATCCTGTGGAACTCGTATCCGCTGCCGTGGTGCTGAGCGGTTCACGGTGCGCCCCGCGGTAGAGGGCATCGAAAGCGGGCATGAGGTAACTCAGCGATTTTCCGGATGCGGTCCCGGTCGCCACAATCACATGCCGCGCCTTTGTGCCCGACTCATCGTGCCCCTGCCCGGATGCTCGCCCGAAGGAGAGCCGGTGCGCGTCTTCGGCGAGTGCAGCATCGAATGCGCAATGCGCTGCCTGTGCCGCCTGCACCTGGTGGGTGTACGGTTCGTGCACGCCCAGCGACTCGAAAGCCTCAATCACGCGCGGGTGCAGCCAGTGCGGCCACGGCGAATACTGCCCTTCACGTGCGGGAATGCGGTGCACATGGGTGATTTGCGGGGGCAGCGAACCGTCGCCGGGGAGTTTGGGCATAAGCCTGCTCAGCTGTTCGCGAAGGTTCTCGTCGGGGCGCGAGGCAGGGGAGAACCCGGGGCGCTCATCAGCCGGGGAATCGGGGGAAGGTTCGGGGCGCATCACACCATTGTAAAACCTCGGGTACGGTAAACCGGCGTGGGCAATCGCAGGGCGCCCGGTATGTTCCGCTCGCCCCGGCAGATAGGTATTCGCTACCAGAAAACGACGAAATCAGCCGGTGCGATGGGGCAGAAAAACGACGAGATATACCTCATGGTAAAGAAACCACATGCACCCATCATCGCGAGCGCATCCCGCGGGAGAACAAGGATTATCGGCCACGTTACGGGACGAGTTCCGCCGCCACGGCACACACGATGTACCTAGAAAGCGTAAAATAGGAGGGTGGCTCAGAATCGAATTATCTTGTATTACCAGTTTGCCCCCATAACCGACCCCGTGGCGGTCATGCTCTGGCAGCGTGCCCTGTGCGAGAAGCTTGGTTTGCGCGGGCGCATCCTCATTTCCAAACACGGCATTAACGGCACGCTCGGCGGCGAAATCAGCGCGGTTAAGGCGTACACCAAAGAAACCCGCCAGTACCCCAGCTTCAAGAACATGGAATTCAAATGGTCTGAGGGCGGTGCCGAAGACTTCCCCCGTCTGTCGGTCAAAGCACGCGATGAAATCGTGGCGTTCGGCGCTCCCGACGAGCTCAAAGTAGACGAAAACGGCGTGGTCGGCGGCGGCGTGCACCTCAAACCCGAAGAGGTGAACAAGCTCGTGGAAGAACGCGGCGATGAAGTCGTCTTTTTCGATGGACGTAACGCATTCGAGGCTAAAATC
Source organism: Rothia sp. HMSC064D08 (assembly GCF_001809525.1). Classification (NCBI taxonomy): domain Bacteria; kingdom Bacillati; phylum Actinomycetota; class Actinomycetes; order Micrococcales; family Micrococcaceae; genus Rothia; species Rothia sp. HMSC064D08. Next base: position 471,963 of record NZ_KV797895.1, read on the forward strand.
GGTAAGTTCAAGAACGCCGTGGTGCCCGATGTTCGCACCACCCACGACTTTATTCGTGAGATCGAATCCGGTAAGTATGACGATCTGAAAGATAAGCCCGTCGTCACCTACTGCACCGGCGGCATTCGATGCGAAATCCTCTCCGCCCTTATGAAGAACCGCGGATTTAAAGAGATCTACCAGATTGACGGCGGTATTGTGCGCTACGGCGAAAAGTACGGCGATAAGTCCCTGTGGGAAGGCTCGCTCTACGTATTCGATAAGCGCATGCACATGGAGTTCACCCCGGATACTGTCACAATTGGCCAGTGTGAGCGTTGCTCGGCACCGTCTAATAAATTTGAGAACTGCTCGAATGAGAGCTGCCGCGAACTCGTGCTCCTCTGCCCAGAATGCGCCACCGACGATGCGAAACGCCGCTGCGTGCCCGAATGCGCGGTGGACCGCCAGAGCGCCCACGCGGGTATCTCATGAGCGAGTCCGTACAGGCGCCCGTAACGGTTTCACCCGCGCGCATTGAAAAACACGGTTCGTTGCTGGTAGCGGGGGTTTCGCAGGTGTATAAGCTGGGGGACGACTTCACGCCGCTGTGGGATGAGCTGAATCAGAAGGCATCCCCGGCGATGCTCGATATTCTGGCGGTCACCCAGTATATTGGCGTGTGCACCCAACCCAGTACCGACGGTTTCGTGCGCTACACGGCCGGTATTTTGGTTGATGACCGTGCCTCGGCGCATAAACTTGGGCTGGGTCTGCTGGACCTTCCCGAGAGCACCTACGCGGTGGTTGAGATTACCGGGCCGATTTCGCGGTCTATCCCGGCGGGTTTTGAGAGTTTCGAGCGTGAGTTTTTCCCGTCGCATCCGCAGTACCGCCCGTTAGGCGGCTTGGAGGTGTACGGTCGCGGCGATATGCAGGCGGCAGACTACACGATGGAACTGTGGGTTCCGCTGCTAGAGGTTCCTGCCTCGGCATAAAGCGCTCCGACTAGAACTCCTTGGTCTTCTCCCAAGCCTCTATTTCGCCGGGGATCACCGCGAACACGGGGTGCACCGCGGGCTTACCGGCCTGGGTAAATTTCGCGAGACGCTCGGTAAGAATAGGCTCCCAATCGACATCTCGCCCGGCAACTTTGTGTGCCAGAAAGCTCAATTCGTAGGCAAGCTGGCCCTCGGTCACGGGAATAGAGCTCAGGTTCTTACCCCGCTCAGCGGCAATCAGCGAACGGTTGAAGGAATACCCGCGCAGATGCGCCTCATCGGCGAGCCCATGCAGATAAGACCCAATAGCCTCTACCGGCTGAGAATGCGCACGAAACCGAATGAGCTGCGGGTGATTCGTGTACCCTCGGGTGAGCCCGCGCAGCACTTTCTGCGCAAGCAAGCTCTCACGCCAGCACGCGATCAGGGCACGACGGTCAAGAAGGGACGGGTGGGCAGACCAAATACGCATCCACCCACTATACAGCCGCAGACCTGCGCTCTTAGGTAAAACAGCAGCGGCCCGCCCAAAAATTATTGAGGCAGAATGCACCTATGGGGCGCTCGCATCTGAACAGGATGCGAGCGCCCCACAGTGGTGCAGGTGCCTTGAGGCTACGAGTTCCGCGCTAGCGCTATGCCCAGTATTCTGGGCTTTCGGGGGAAGGTGGGTCGGGCTGCTTATTCGGATCTGATGGGCAGAAAGAATACGTAATTGTGCCGTCCCTGATTTCTCCCCGCCATTCTGCCCCGCCTTCAGCATTAACATAGGGGTTGAGTACATCGGGAGACACAAAGTTTCCGCCGCCGCCTCCTCCTCCCGAGGCAACGCCCACGAATGCGGCATCATCATACATATACACGGGATTTTCGGATGCGGCAGCCACCGCCGAACCGGATCCGCCTCCACCGTAGCCCGCGCCACCGCCTCCGGAAACAATGTATCCGATACCATTGCGGTCATCGCTTGTGTTGCCTGCAGTATTGAGCGCATACCCGTAGGCAACAACGCCGTCAGCCCCGTTGCCGTTGGGCCCAGAGCCCCCGGATTTGCCTGCGGTATTTCCGGTATGAATCTCTGTTCGTGAGGTAGAGGAAAAGGTCAGCTCTTTATCTCCCGTAATAGTGGCGAGGGCGCCGCCGGAGCCGCCAGCCGTGTTGCTGCCATTCGACCCGGATGGAATCAGAATCTCGGCGTCGTAGTGCTGATAGTAACGTTCCTGCCCCGAGCGCCCCAACCCTTCGGACACAAAGTCAGTGCCTCCGTAGCCTCCCTGACCAATATATAGATCAGAGGTTTTATAGGACTTTGGGTCGTCTGTTATCCAGGTTCCCCCGTAAGTAACGACGTGTGTGAGCCCGCGTGCGCCTGCGCCTCCGCCGCCTCCGGCAACGGCGAGTACGGTTTCTTGGGAAGTTTTCGCATCGACCATAACGATTGCCGAAGAACCACCGCCGGAGCCCGAATAGACCGTAACCTTATTGCTGTGGCTGTTCAGCTTGCCCTGTACATCTGACCCCAGCGCGGTGGGTAGTGCCGCAGACGAACCGCCGTTACCGTACCCTTCGCCGCCTTTGGCGGGGCGGTCATAATATCCGACGCCGCTGGCACCCACATAGAATTTGATGCGCTGCCCGGGTGTTACCTTGACGGTTCCTTGAATATAAGCACCACCGCCTGCGGTTCCGCCGGTTCTGTTATATCCTGTGGCTTCCGAGTACCGTGTCGCCAGACTACCGCCCGAGCCGCCGCGCAGGTAGAAGCGCATATACGAGGCGTAGTCGGGAACCACAATTTCTTCGTAGCCTTTTTCACCGGCTGCACGGTTTTGCGCGGCGGTGCGCACATCCTTGGCGAAAATATCGTAGCTTTTATCGGGGTCTAGGCAGGGGCCGTCGTCGGCAGATGATGATGCGTATGCCGGAATAACGGCGGTGCTCAGCACAAGCGGCGCAGCCCATGCGGTTCCGGTCACCAGGTTTCGGCGAGAGAGGCCTCGTCTCATGAAAATATCCTTGCGTTTGAAGTTGTCGTGAGTGTTTGCCGTGCGCAATGGCCCCAAAAAACCGCGCTGCACCGCCAACTCAAGGCTGGCGGGGCTTCGTAACGTGTGCGTGACGTCATGGTCAGCGAGATCCACTGTGACAGAGCGTTGCCATTATGTCATGACCTGTCTTATATCGAGTATTTCCTAAAATTCAGGTGCATCTTGAAGAGCCGAGTACCAAAGTATAGTTATGAAAATACGTTCGATTTACATCATAAAAACTTATTCTGATGCTAAACTTTACGTACCTTTCCGCCAGTATATGAGGGAAATCGATGCTTGTTGCCACCGTTGTCGCTGAAGCGATGTTTTGGGCATGCCTGGTGTTAGGCTGCGTATTTCGTTATACCTTGAAGATGCCCAGAACCGGAATCGTATTATTAGTGGCAACCCCGGTGATCGACCTGTTATTGCTGGTGTTTTCTTATATCACGCTGAGCCAGAGTGGCGCGGCAGAATTTATGCACGGATTCGCGGCCTTCTATATCGCTTTCTCAATCGTTTTTGGTCGGAGTATTATTCACGCTTTCGACAGGAAATTCTCTGGCTCCGCCCCGGAGGGGGTTGCGGTCAGCAGCGCTCAGCAGTTGAGAAAATGCGTGGCGGCGTGTCTGATAGCGGTGGCTTTGCTTATCGCCGGGATTTTTGTGACCGGTCTGAAGGGTAGCTTCTGGCTTGTGTATTGGCTGATCGCGGTGGCGTTTACGCCGCTGATGTGGTGGGGCGTAGGGAAATGGTATGAGCGCAAGGCGAGTAAAGAATCATAAAACGTGTTTTCCAGGAAACACCTGTCGGCAGGCTCGCGACAAACCATCGCTCCCGGATTCACGTCATCTGAGGCAAGCAGGTACGACAAAAGCAATGTCTGTAGTACCTGCACCTAGAAAATAATGAATCATATGATTTTTCTGCCGGGGTCTTAGACATAAAAGCTTTGAACGAGGTATGGATATGCTAACGGTAGAAGAAATGCACATTCGTTACTTTGAGGTAAGTATTGCGCGTAAAAAATATAAATAAACCATTACCTAATATGACGCATATACTTTATATCGAATAGCATTCTGACTAGTAGTTATACGAGTGGGTTTACTCATATTATTTAAAGCTTGTTCTGTAAAGTAAATAATTGTATGCTGAATGCTCATACACGAGGAAATGCCCCTTGTAGGGCAATACGAAAGGCATAACAATGAACGCATCAGACACTCAGAAAACCGAACTTGCGGTACAAAATCTTGAACCACAGCCGGGCACAGAGAAAAAACTTGGTTTTCTTTCTTTTGGGCACTGGGCCGAAATTCCCGGTTCGCGCGTGAACAGCGCATCCGAATCTTTGCACCAGGCTATCGATTTGGCGGTAGGCGCCGAAGACATTGGCCTAGACGGTGCTTTCTTCCGCGTGCACCATTTCGATCAGCAGCAGGCAACCCCGTACCCGCTTCTGTCTGCTATCGCCGCTAAAACCAGCCGCATTGAGCTTGGTACCGGCGTGATCGACATGCGCTACGAGAACCCGCTGTACATGGCGGAACTCGCCGCAATGGCCGATTTGATTTCTGCCGGGCGCCTGCAGCTGGGTGTCTCACGCGGCTCGCCCGAATCCGTTATCCGCGGTTTCGAGAGCTTCGGCTATTACCCCGCCGAGGGTGAAGATGAGAGTGCGATGGCACGCCGCCACCTCGACATCTTCATGAAGGCAATCCAAGGCGAAGGCATGGCACCCTCCGCGCAGGTGCAGGGCAAGTACGCCCCCGTGCAGCCGCAGTCACCCGGCCTGAGCGAGCGCATCTGGTGGGGCGCGGGAACTGACAGCACCGCCGTGTGGACCGCACAGCAGGGGCTAAATCTCATGTCTTCAACGCTGATGCTCGAAGATAAAGGTGTGCCTTTCGATCAGCAGCAGGCGGAGCAGATTCGCCTCTACCGCGAGGAATGGGTCAAGGCAGGGCATACCCGCGTGCCGCGCGTTTCGGTCTCGCGTTCGGTGATCCCCATTATTGATGCCGATTCGGCGCGTTATTTTGGTCGCCGCGCGCAGGAAGATTCGCAGGATTATACCGGTATTATCGACAATACTTTCTCGCGGTTTGGGCGCAGCTACATTGGTGAACCTGACCTGATTGCCGAGGAACTCGCTCGTGATGCTGCCGTTCAGGCGGCAGATACCGTGCTGCTGACCGTGCCGAATCAGCTGGGTGTGGACTTCAACCTGCGGATGCTCGAATCCATTGTGAAGGACATCAAACCCGCGCTGACGGTAAAGGCATAGCGGAGTTCCGTTCCCGCAAGATCGAGTGGGAATAACGCGAGCAGGTGGTTTTGGTACGAGCAGGTAGTATTTTCCTACCTGCTCGTACCAAAACCACCTGCTCGCGGCGTTAAGAAACGGGGCGCTTAGAATGGGGAGTATGGCTGATGAACTGTACTCCTGCATCCCCGACACCCCCATAAGCGACGATACCGCCCGGCTTGAGCGCATCCGAGGCGCCCTTGAAAGGCTTAACTACAGCTACGACGGGGTGCGTGAACTGCTGGGGGAGCGCGCTTTTGAGGCGATGGCGCGCGACCAGGTTGTGCCCGGCACCTGGCGGGTACAGAACATCCTTGATGATGCACACACCACCGACCCCGACCGCTGCCTGGCGCGCATGATCGGGTTTTTCCTGTTCGCACGCACCCTAACCCGCGCGGAACTTGCCGATGCGCTCGGCGGCGAACCCGCGCTGAACGACCTGATCGCGGCACACCTCGTGGAACCGGCGGAGTCAGAAAATACCTGCACCCCCGAGAACCCCGGCGAAGAACCGCAGTACCGCGCCGTGTTTGACCTGCGCCCGCATTCGGCTGATGACGGCACCGAGCTGTGGGTGGCCTCTGATTTGGGGGCGCATCAGCGACCTGGGGTGCTGCGCAAAGATCACGTGCTGGGTATTGGGCAGGCGTCTCTGACTCTGGCGCAGATTACCGAGCGCATCCCCGTGGCGCGCGCCCTTGACGTGGGTACCGGCTGCGGTATTCAGACCTTCCACCTGCTCGCCCACGCAGACCACGTGACGGCCACCGATATTTCGCCGCGCGCCCTCGCTTTCGCCCGATTTAACCTGCTGTTGAACGCTCCGGCCCTGAAACTCGACCCGCAGAACCTTGAAGCCCGCGTCAGCCTTCGACAAGGCTCTTTGCTGGAGCCCGTGGCGGGGGAGCAGTTCGACCTTGTGGTCTCAAACCCGCCGTTCGTCATTACCCCGCGCCGCGCAAACGAAAGCAGCGACGACCAGTTTACATACCGCGACGGCGGGCTGCCCGGTGACGATATTGTCAGCACACTCATTCGGCGCATCCCCGAGGTTCTGGTGCCCGGCGGGCGCGCCCAGATGCTCGGCAACTGGGAAATTCACCGCGACAGTACAGGCGAGGCGCAGCCCTGGGATGCGCGCCTGCGCACCTGGTTCGCCGAATCCGCCACCGGTACCCCGAGCGAGGCGTGGGTAATTCAGCGCGAAGTGCTCACCCCCGAATCCTATGCGGAAACCTGGCTCAAAGACGCGAGTGAAAACCGCGACCGCGACCACTACGAGAACACCTATCGTGCCTATCTCGACGACTTTAAAAACCGGAACGTTCATTCTATTGGGTTCGGGATGCTCTGGCTCCGCCGCCCGGCACACACCACCGAAACCGCGCCCCTGAACCGGTTCGAAGACATCACCTACCCCATAGCCCAGCCCATCGCGCAAAGCATCACCGAGGCCGTGGCACGCTTCGACCGCCTCACCGCCCTGACCGATCAGGCGCTCGCCGAAGCCCACCTCGTTCTCGCCGAAGACGTGACCGAAGAACGCCACGGCCGCCCCGGCGCCGAGCATCCAAACGTAATTCTGCTGCGTGCCGGATCCGGGCTGTGCCGCACAATCCTGCTCTCAACCGAAACCGCCGGGTTCGTCTCCGCATGTGACGGCGAGCTGAGCATCGGGCAGATTCTGGGGGCGCTCGCCGTGCTTCTCGGCTGGGAAGACTACACGCCGGATGCGCGCGCCGCCTTCGGCACCGAGAACGCGCATCCGCGCGATACCCTGCTGGTCGCTATTCGAGAACTCATCGAAAAAAGCTTTCTGCACTTCGCAGACGAAAACAGCTAATCCCCCAGCACCCCAGTGGCGGACCTATAAAACACGCCTTACCGCGCCGAACATCACAAATTTCGGCACGAAGAAACCCCTACACTAAAAGAATGACTATGCAAGACACCCCAGATACCACCAAGAAAATGAGCGCCGAAGATTGCTGGGCGCGCCTGCAGGCCAACAACTTAGGGCGACTTGTGCTCACCGACGGCAACTTCGTAGACGTGCTGCCGGTCCTCTACGGGGTAGCCGACCACGAAATCTACCTGCGCACCACCCGCGGCGACCGTTTCTCCGCCGTGGTTATGAGCCGCCGCGTCTCCTTTGAAATCGACGAGGAACTAGAGAACGGCATCCGCTCCGTGATCGTGCAGGGCGTGGCGCACTGGCTGCCACCCGAAATGACCCCGCCGCTCGTGCACACTTTCGGCCTGCGCCACTACGAAAGCGGGCACCTTATGCAGTGGGTGCGCATTGTGCCGCGCAAAGTGTACGGGCGCGAATACCCGCTTCTTCCCGCCCAGGGCGAAGGGTATTTTCCGTACAACTAATTTCGCCCGCCAGCTCGCCTAAGGCCCATATCTGCGGTTGCCAACTCGATACAGACGTGCATAATAACTGGTATCGTTGCATCCACACCCTTAATCCAAACACAAGCTGTAAAACGTGATAAGACACATGCGTGATAAGCGCACCTAATAGGCGTAACCGCCAGAATGTGCGCTATTGTTGTATCGCATCTACACCATACAAATATGAGGAGAGCCGTGCCCACCAAGGCTAAGAACGGAAAAGCGCTGCTGATCGTTGAGTCCCCATCGAAGGTGAAGACTATCAGCGGTTATTTAGGCAACGAATTTCTGGTGGATTCGTCCATGGGACATATTCGTGACCTGCCGCAGCCTTCCGAACTGCCCGAAAACCTGAAAAAGGGCCCGGTCGGCAAGTTCGCGGTCAATATCGACGACGATTTTGACCCCTACTATGTGGTTAACCCCGACAAAAAGAAAAAAGTCGCCGAACTCAAACGCAAACTCAAAGACGTTGACGCCCTCTACCTCGCAACCGATGGTGACCGCGAAGGTGAAGCGATCGCCTGGCACCTCAAAGAGGTTCTGAAACCCAAGGTTCCCGTCTACCGCATGACCTTCCCCGAAATCACCCGCGAAGCCATTGAACGCGCCTTCGGGGAACTGCGCGATATTGACCTGCACCTAGTCGATGCTCAAGAAACCCGCCGTATTCTTGACCGTATCTACGGTTACGAAATCTCACCCGTACTGTGGCGCAAGGTTGGTCGCGGCCTATCCGCGGGTCGCGTGCAGTCCGTGGCAACCCGCCTTGTTGTTGAACGCGAACGCGAACGCATGGCCTTCGTCGCCGCCAACTACTGGGATCTAACCGGACATTTCATCACCACCAGCAACGAGGGGTTTGACGCCAAACTTGTGGCGGTCGACGGCACCCGAGTTGCCACCGGCAAAGACTTCGCCGACGACGGCACCCTCACCTCCACCAAGGTCACCCACCTCTCAGAGGCGGATGCGCGTACCCTCGCCGAAGCCCTCACCGCCGCACCCTTCTCGGTGCGCTCGGTCGAAACCAAACCCTATAAACGCCGCCCCGCAGCGCCGTTCACCACCTCAACCCTGCAGCAGGAGGCGGCGCGCAAGCTGCGCTTCTCATCGCGCGTAACCATGCAGGTTGCCCAGCGCCTCTACGAGAGCGGCTACATCACCTACATGCGTACCGACTCGGTGGCACTCTCAGACCAGGCCGTGAAGGCGGCACGCCGCCAAGCATCCGAACTCTACGGCACCGAATACGTGCCCTCCGCGCCGCGCACCTACGCCTCCAAGAGCAAAAACGCGCAGGAAGCGCACGAAGCAATCCGCCCCGCAGGCGACGCCTTCCGCACCCCCGACGCCGTGCGCGGCACGCTCTCCAACGACGAATACCGGCTGTACGAGCTGATCTGGAAGCGTACCATCGCCTCGCAGATGGCAGACGCCACCGGCTCGACCGCATCCGTGCGGCTAGGGGCAACCGCATCCAACGGGCGCGATGCCGAGTTCGCAGCATCCGGCACCGTCATCACCTTCCGCGGCTTCCTCGCCGCCTATGAGGAAGGCGTAGACGCAACCCGCCTGGCAGAACGCGACGCCAAGAACGCTGAGAAACGCCTGCCCGCGCTCGCGCAGGGCGACTCGCTCACCGCCGAAAAACTCGAAGCCGCCGGGCATGAGACCCTGCCCCCGCCCCGCTACACTGAGGCTTCGCTCGTGAAAACTCTTGACGAGCTGGGCATTGGGCGCCCCTCCACCTACGCCGCCGTGATTTCAACGATTATGGATCGTGGCTATGTGCAGGTGCGTTCCGGTTCGCTCGTGCCTTCGTGGACTGCGTTCTCGGTGGTGCGCCTGCTCGAAACCAGCTTCGGTCCCTACGTGAACTACGAGTTCACCGCGCAGATGGAAGAAGACCTTGACCGCATTGCCCGCGGCGAAGAATCGCGCGTGGAGTGGCTGGGCGACTTCTACTTCGGCGGCGGGGTGCAGAAGAAACGCGGGCTCAAGCCGATCGTGGATAATCTGGGCGATATTGATGCTCGCGATATTAACTCGATTCGCATTGCTGACGGCATTGTGCTGCGCGTGGGTAAATTCGGCCCCTACCTTGAGGCCGAAGGTACCGTCAATACCGAAACCGGTGAGGTTTCTGACCCCGTGCGCGCTAACGTTCCCACCGATTTGGCACCCGACGAGCTGACCGCCGAGAAAGCGAAAGAGCTGCTTGAGCAGGGCAAATCCGATGGGCGTGTGCTCGGCACCGACCCCGCCTCTGGGAACCAGATTATTGCCCGCGACGGGCGCTACGGCCCCTACGTCACCGAAGTTATCGAAGAGATGACGGAGGAGCAGATTCAGGCGTACCTGGATGCGCAGCCCACCGAATACTACAAGAACGGCAAACCCAAGCCGAAGAAGAAGCCCAAGCCCGCTAAGCCGCGCACCGCATCGCTCTTCAAATCTATGGATTTGGCGACTGTAACCCTAGAGGATGCGCTCAAACTCATGAGCTTGCCGCGCGTGCTCGGTACCGATGCTGAAGGCAACGAAATCACCGTGCAGAACGGGCGGTTCGGCCCGTACCTGAAGAAGGGCACCGACTCGCGGTCGATTGGTTCTGAGGAAGAAATCTTCACGATCACCCTTGAACAGGCGCTCGATATTTATGCGCAGCCTAAACAGCGCGGGCGCGCCGCCGCTAAGCCCCCGCTCGCCGAACTTGGTGTAGACCCGAACAGCGAAAAGAATATTGTGGTCAAAGACGGACGATTCGGGCCGTACATTACCGACGGCGTTACCAACATTACGGTGCCGCGCTCGGAAACCATCGAATCGCTCACCCATGAGCGCGCCGTCGAACTGCTCGCCGAAAAGCGTGCCAAGGGGCCTGCGAAGCGTAAGACTGCGGCGAAGAAGACGACCGCCAAGAAGAGCGCCGCGAAGAAAACAACCGCTAAAAAGTCCACTACTGCAAAGAAGACTGCGGCTAAGAAGGACTAGTCTTTTCTTCTTCCCAACAATACGGATGCGCTGCTCACGAAAGTGTGGGCTACGTATCCGTATTGTTGCGCTTGGCAAGATTTACATGGATGCGCGACTTGCGCTCCCTAACCTGTGCGTCCATGTGTGACGGGCGAACCCGCGCAGACCCGGCGGTGGATTGCGCGCATCATGCGGCGACTTGTGCCACACTTAATGAAGTTGTACGTTATCCCGGCGGTGGCTGGGGGATAGGAGCGCGCCGTGCGCCTCGGTGTTCTTGATGTTGGCTCAAATACTGTTCACCTGCTGTTGCTTGACGGCCACCCGGGCGCCCGCCCCGAGCCGTACGCTTCGCATAAGATTCCGCTGCAGCTGGTGCAGTATTTGACACCTTCGGGCGATATTTCTGATGAAGGCCGCGCCGCGCTGACCGAGTTCGTGAAATCTGCGCGCGATTTCGCCATTGAGAATAACGCCGAAGACCTGCTCGCCTTCGCGACCTCCGCTATTCGTGAGGCCGGTAATGGTGCCGAGGTTTTGCAGTATGTGCGGTTGAAGACCGGCGTGAGTTTGAGCGAGATTTCGGGCGATCAAGAGGCCGCTATCACCTATTTCGCGGTGCGCCGCTGGCAGGGGTGGGGTGCGGGGCGCATCCTGAATTTTGATATTGGGGGAGGGTCTTTCGAGTTCTCCACAGGCACGGATGCCCTGCCGGATGCGGCAATGTCGGTTCCGTTGGGCGCTGGCCGCCTGACCCGCGAGTTCTTTGATGAGCAGCCCCCTTCGCCGAAGCAGACGAAACGGCTGCGCAGGTATGTGCGCGAGCAGATTGAGCCGGTGGCGCAGCGGTTGCTGGCATTTGGCGAGCCGAACATGGTGGTGGGCACCTCGAAGACGTTCCGTTCGCTGGCGCGTATTTGCGGGGCGGCACCGTATTCTGCGGGGCCGCATGTGAAGCGTGAGATGCATGTGACGGATTTGCGCCTGTGGACTCGCCGCATGGAGGCTATGGCTCCCGCCGAGCGCGCTGACCTGCCCGGTGTTTCCCGGATGCGCGCCGACCAGGTTCTCGCCGGTGCAATGGCGGCTGAGGCTGCGATGGAAACCTTTGGTATCGAAACGATGCGCGTCTCACCTTGGGCTCTGCGCGAAGGTTTAATCTTGAGGCGCCTGGAACACCTAGCGGAAGGTACGAGTACGCCGCTGGACCCGAAGACTTTGGTAGGGGAGTAGAGACGCACTTAGCGGGTCAGGGATGCAGAGGCTAATGCGCAACCGGGCTAATGAGCCGTTCCACGAGGGCTACCATAAGGTCCTTTTCTTTCGGGTTGCTCATGGCGACCATTAGGGTCATCGCTGCTAAGGCGTTGTTGGAGACAAGCGGCGTGCCATCCGCCGAAAATAGCAGGTTATTCCGGGATAAAAACTCAATGAACAGGGCTGCTGCGCTGCGCTTATTACCGTCAACCAGTGGGTGGTCTTTGACCATAAGGTACAGTAAATTCGCTGCCTTTTGTTCGGTGGTTTGGTAGAGATCCTGGCCCGCGAAGCTCTGGTAGATGGTAGCGACGACCGACTTGAGCTTATCTCCGTTTTCGAGTCCGAAAAGCCTATCCTGCGGGAACTCGCTGCGCGCACGAGCAATAATCGCCTGCGCATCGGCATGCGTGAGATGCCACACCGGCGCGTTCCCGGTGGACTCGCTATCAGAAAGTGTGCCTTCGTCGTAGTCACGCAGGGTCTGCAGGCTCGGTATATAGGCTGAGAGCACTTCACCAGTACCAGCCACGAGGTGGTTATCTGCCCGCGCCATGACCTCTACAATCTGCCCGAGCTGCTCAAGCCGCTGCTGGTTAATGCTGTACCCCTGCACCAGGTATTCCCTCAGGCGTTTGGTGGCCCAGATACGGAACTGCGTGGCCGTCGCTGACTTGACCCGGTATCCCACGGAGATAATGGCATCCAGGTTGTAGTGCTCAACACTTCGCGTTACATTGCGCGTACCTTCGTGTCGAACTATCCGGAATTTCCGGATAGTTGCCTCTTTCTCCAGCTCACCGCTAGAAAATACGTTGGACAGGTGCTCGCTGATGGTACGCACATCTACATCGAATAGCTCGGCCATCTGCCGTTGGCTCAACCACACAGTTTCGCCTTCTAGGCGAACATCAATAGCGGGTTGATCGGCATGTGGCTGGTAGATAATGATGGAGTTATTAAATTCGTTCATGTGACAAGAGTTACGGTGGATATGTGTTTCCATTATGGCATGAATTCAGCCGGAATTAATGGGCATAGTCCACCCATAACTTTAGGACCGCTGGGAGAGAAACAGCGTGCAGTGGCTTGTCCGAAGGTTTTGCGCTGACTTGTGAACCCGGACTATATCTATCTTGAGGAGTTTTTGTGCCTATCTATAAGCCTGAAGAATACCCGAGCGTAATCGAGCGTATTAAGGCTAAAGTCGCTCAGAAGAATATCGACCTGGGGCCTACCGTTTCGGAGGCAGACATTATTGCTTTTGAGCGTGCCTGCAACACCCGCCTGCCGCAGGCGTACAGGCTTTTTCTGCTGGGGGTTGGGGACGGCTGGAACGACCCGGAGACGGAGAGTATCAGCGCCAGTCCCATTCACCGGCTCGCAGAGATTGAGCGCAAAGACCTTTCCCTCCCCATGACGCTCACGGACGGCTGGGTTTGGGAGGATGAGGAGGACGAAGAGCAGCTTAGCGACGAGTCCTTTGAGCGTAAGCTGGGGAACCAGGGTGTTGAGCTCATGGATGAGGGGTGCGGCATGACCTATGAGCTGATTACCGCCGGGCCGTGCGCCGGTGAGGTGTGGAGCTTCTCGGATGTGGGTGTTAGCCCCTGCTGTGAGCGCCAGGACTTCCTGGGCTGGTTTGAGCTCTGGCTAGACAGCGACGGCGACCCTGACTATTTCAAGGATTATGTCTACGAAGAAGACGAATAGCATATGCCGCAGGGGTTTATCGGGCCCTGTGTGAGAGCCTGGTTTTGATACGGCTGGTGGGGCACCTGATGGAGGTACTAGTATGCCGCTGAACCTGAAAAATTTGGCAGGGGAGTAAGGACGAGCAGCTACATAAGCCGCCAGTATTTTGTGTATTAGGGAGAGCCGTGGAGTGTTGGAGACAGCTATTAAAGAATAGCTGTCCCCAAAACCCTACAGATTGATTAGCTCTCCGTATTTTCTGCTGCTACGTCCTCTACTTTCACCGTGGTAGCTTCCTCCCGCCATTCATGGAGTTCTTCGATAAGAGACCGCAACTTTTTCGAGAGCTCTGCCTTATCTTTGGGATCTTTCACCTCAAAAAGTTCATCATTTATTTTTTTTATTCCTTGGAATTTACCTTCAAGATATTCCTTCTGCTCTGAAGTAAGGAATTTACAGCCAAGGGGTAAGCCTTCAATGCCACGGTAAATGGGGTAGCCCCTGCCGTTTTCGACTGTGAAATCATTGTCAGGTGGACCAAAAAGTGTGTTTTTGCGGTTTGTCTCGTCATAGAACTGAGGGGTGCAGTCTGTGAAGCGAGAAAAGCTATTGATGTCTCCGTCTTCGCCAAAATAAGTTCCCTGATAAAAGATAGACCTGCTAAAGTCAGCCTCGCCTTTGTAGGTGGAGCCGCGGAAGTCAGCCCAACCCTTGTAGATGGAGCCTTCGAAGTTAGCCTCTTTCCGGTAGGTGGAGCCGCCGAAGTCAGCCCAATCCTTGTAGATGGAGCCTTCGAAGTTAGCTCCGCCTCTGTAGGTGGAGTTGCGGAAGTTAGCCCCACCTTTGTAGGTGGAGCCGCGGAAGTTAGCCCAGCCCTTGTAGATGGAACGGCCGAAGTCAGCCCCGCCCTTGTAGGTGGAGCCGCCGAAGTAAGCCCAGCCCTTGTAGATGGAACGGCCGAAGTAAGCCCAGCCCTTGTAGATGGAGCCTTCGAAGTTAGCCTCTTTCCGGTAGGTGGAGCCGCCGAAGTCAGCCCAGCCCTTGTAGATGGAACGGCCGAAGTAAGCCCAACCCTTGTAGATGGAGTTGCGGAAGTCAGCCCGACCCTTGTAGATAGAGCCGCTAAAGTCAGCCCGACCCTTGTAGATAGAGCCGCCGAAGTAAGCCCAACCCTTGTAGATGGAGTTGCGGAAGTCAGCCCGACCCTTGTAGATAGAGCCGCTGAAATTAATAGGTTTTGCGTAGTAAGAGTTCGTAAGGTCTATTGGGTAAAAGAAGGTGCTTCCCGAGAAATCGTATTCAAAGTCTGACCACGCCCTCGGTGTGTTTTTGTCAGAGTCTTGTAGACGGTCGTGAATTTCTTTAATAATTCCTAGACGAACGTCTGTTTCAGAATCTAATGTTGCTTTGTCTGCATAGAATTTTTCTTTTTTACCTTTATATATTCCCTTAGGCGTGGGGTTGGCTTTAGATAACTCATCATAATGAGAAGCAAGAGTGAATGGGGAACGAATATAGGCACAGAGGTTATTGATAATAACCTGTCCTTCTTTGAGTCTGTTCTCATACTTTCTTATAGACTCTTCTTCGAGCCATTCGTCCACAAGTCCAACGAGTGTATATACGCCACCCATACGGACGGAGGATTTTTCATCGCCCAGCTGTTCTATCGCTTTGGTATACCGTTCTCGGCGTTCTGCTTTACGTTCCTTAAAAGCATTCGCTTCAAACTGTTCCTTTTGTTGAATAAGCACATTTTCTTGATGTGACCGAAGATTCTCGGCAGCTTCACGGTCGTTATCATTTTTTCGGCGAGTCTCACCGAGCGCAATAAGACCAATAAGTCCACCTGTTGCTAGAAGAATTGCTTGTCGGAGCGCCGCCGCTCCTCCAGAAGTAACGCTTCCTTCTTCTAAACCCATGACGGCAGGTAGTAGGAACGCATATGAGCCACCCACTATGCCACTAGAAAGAATACGCGAGTGGAACCAGCGAGGATCATTATCTTTCTTGAAGATTGGGCAAAATATTAGAGCAAGATAGCCACCAGTTAGGATAATCAAAACCAATGCTAAATACACTTGCAGCTGATGCTCAAAACGACAACCGCATGCCCACACAATAGCCCAGATAGTGCTTAGCAAGGCTTCTGCTACAAGAGTGCTACCAGCGATCCAGTCAATAGCACGCCATTTCCCCTTCTGTGAAGTATCCGGCGTAGTGCCCTGTTCTAACGTAGCCTCTACATCCTCGCGTTCTTTAGGCATCGACTATCTATTCCTCATGAGTGAGCGATTTATTCCTTTTCTACCCTACCGTAGATAAGCCCATCCATGCAGGAAATTTAGCTGCTAAGCGGCAGGGTAGTAACGTCCTTCCGGCAGGTTCGTAGCTCTTCGCTGAACCACTCCAACTTCTCCTGAAGCTCTCGCCGCTCTTGTGGGACCTGCGAGTCACGAAGAGAAGTTCGCGCCTTGTACACCTCCCGGAACTTTGTCGCAAGATAGTCTGCCTGTCCTGTAGATAGAAAACCGCATCCCAGAGGAAGACCGTCAGATCCGAGAGCTATAGAGTAACCGCTATCTTCAACCACAAAATCATTGCTGGATGAGCCAAATAACGTTGCCCGCGCATTCTTTTCAGCAACAAAACAGGGTGCGCTCTGAACAAACCGCGAAGGATACGGTTCCCCGAAAAAATCGGTACCAAAATTCAAAGTACCGCAGAAAACAGACCCGTACAGGGAAACCTCGCCGTCAAAGACTGAATCACTCACAAAAACTGGGCCTCGGTAGATCGAGCCGTCGATTCCTGCCTCGCCCCCATAAGTAGAGCTATAGAATAAAACCTCATCGTAGTAGAGAGACTGATCGAAGAAGACCGAACCACCGTAAACAGAATCGTGGAAGGAAACCTCACCATAGTAAACAGACCAGCTGAAACGCGCCGAATCATGGTACGTAGATCCGCTCCACTGGGCTTCGCCAAAATAGGTTGAGTTGTTGAAGAAAACCCAATCGTAGTACGTAGAATCGCAAAAATAGGCGCTTCGTTCATAAGTAGAACCGCTGAACTCGGCGCTGGCATAGTACGTGCACCCGTTGAAATCAACGGAATTCTGATACCAGGAATCCTTCATATCAACCGGGTAGAAGAAAACACTATTCGAGAAATCGTACTCAAATCCAGACCAAGGGCCTTCTACATAACTCCTTCTGTCACCCTGAAGAAAATGGCGCAACCGGCGGTGAATTTCCTGCAAACCCTGCTGACGAACCTTTGCTTCTGCCAAAAGCTCTGCTCTGTGTACGGAAAACTCTTGGTGGTTCTCTCGATAGCTGCCGTGAGGGCTGGGCTTATCCTGCGAGAGCTCATCGTACCGAAACGCAAGCTCAAAAGGGGAGCGGATATAGGCGCAGAGAACATCTACGATGCGCTGGCCCTCTAGGTGCTTTTCTTCCGCCTGTAAAGCTTGGTCGGCAAGGTATTCATCTGCCAGCGCCACGAGTGCGTGCACCGCGCCCAGCCGTGTGTACGAGTGGGCAGAGTCAAGCAATTCGACGGCTTTCAGAAATCGCTCCTGCCGTGAGGTTTTTAAAGTTGACGTATTATTCATGAGACTAGAAATTTTTTCGTGAGGGCTAGATATATACACTCCTACACTAATCTACAACCTCTTTATTTCATGGTGAATCTCAAAATCTTGAGATACAACCTAAGATTCCTTTTGTGTACACTTGACTTACTCGATGTCTGGACATGTGGCTGTGAGATCATCTTTCCTGCTATCCATCCACCCACATATGGATTGCAGGTCCTCTAGAGACATCTTTGGGAATGATGGTAGATTTTTTATAGAATCAAATATTTTATGGAATAGATAGTTAATTTCCTTTTTCTGTTCTCGGGTCACAGGGGTGCATGAAGTGGGTAATTTTGATGAATTTAGAATTATGTTATAAGGGCTATCTGTGCGGGCGTGAAAAGTATTGTTTTTAGCATTAAATAATGTAGTATATTGTACATATTCAAGATCTATCGCAAATAGAGGAGGCTCAACATTGTAGGTGGAAAATTCAAAATATGCAGATTTATGAAATATTGATCCATAAAAATTCACCCAACTATCATAAGTTGATGAACCGAACCTGACTTCCTTAGCATAAGTGGACATCCTAAAATCAGAACCTTTATGATATTTTGAATACCTGAAATTGGCATAACCAGTATACAGTGAGGAATTGAAGTAGGCATTACCGTGGTAGGTTGAATATTTAAAGTTAACTGAGCCAAGGTAGTATGAATCATTAAAATCTACACTATTTTTATACACTGACTCACCAAAATCAATAGAACCACAATAAAGTGATTTTCTAAATGATGCTTTTCTTTCGTAATTTGATTTTTTGAAATTTCCTCCACCGTAATATAGGGATTCGATAAAGTGTGCATAATTCATATAAGTAGAACCTTCAAAATTGACCTCTTTGTAGTATGAAGATCCACTAAAATCAACGCTTCCTCTGTATGTAGAGTAGCTGAAATTGGTTTCTTCTTTATATGTAGAGCTATTGAAGTTAATTGATTTATTATAGTGCGCCCCACTAAGGTCTACAGGGTAAAAGAAATTTATTCTTGAAAGATCGTAGTTAAAATCTGACCATGCTCCTCCAAGGTTCTCATTGTTACTATCCGGGGAGCTCTGTAGATGTTCGCGAATTTTTTGTATAATACTTATGCGAACAGCTTTTTCCGCCTTAAAACTTTCTTGATCTTCGTAAAAATTTTGGTGATATTTATCCTCCTGGTAACTTCCATTAGGATCATTTTGTGATAGCTCCTTATATTTTGACTCTAAAGTGAATGAAGAGCGTATGTAGGTGCATAGAACATTTATGATAACTTGACCTTCCTCAAGCCGCTTTTGATAATCTAAGTATTTTTCTTTAAGCCACTCGTCTATAAGGTCGGCAAGAGCATGAACTCCCCCTAGGCGAACGTGTGCGTTTTTGTCCCAAAGTTTTTCTACGCCATCTATATACTTTTTACGCCTATTATCCTGACGGATAGTGAAAGAATCTTCGGTAGATTTATGAATATTCTCTTCTAAGATTTTTATGCGAATTTTTTGGGAGTTAATGTATCTTTTTTGTTGCTTTAGATTTAACAGTAGCAACCCAAAAATTATGGCAAAGGTAATGCAGATTATCGTAATCCGTAGAGATAATTGTGCCTGCATTGTAGAGAGTAGCATATCACCAGATAGATTCGACGTTGAGTATATCCATTCAAGCGCAATATATATACATAATAAACTGATTATCATTATAGTAGCTATGAGAAACAATATATGTGATCTTATAGATTTGTGGCTGGGAGGAGTAGGGGTTTCCCTTACAGGGGTAGAACTTGTAGAGTTATATTTCTCTACCATAATATGGTGAGTTCCTAACGACTTGGTGATTTCTTTCTGCATTCTACCCTACCGTATCTTTCGGGTACGCCACAGGATTTTCTAGTTGCTGGTTAGTACATTCGTTGCCATCTCGTGAACAACAAACTTAGGGAGTCTCAGGGGTCATATGCTCCCAGAACCATGCATCCCAAGCAGCCTCTGTATCGCCAGAGGATGGGGTATCCGGTGCACTCATGGGACGATCCGCTAACCCTTCACCAACTTGAGTTGCCGAATCTCGCCACACCAGTACATCCGTGAGGAAATTCCGAAGCCTTCCGCGCAATTCCTTGCGTTCACCTGCATCTCCGGTCTGGCGCATCTCTTCTAGAATCTGCGAAAGTTCCTGCTCATGCTCGGCAAGATACTCCACTTCGGCAGAACTCATAAACCAGCAACCAAGCGGAAGCCCCGAAGCTTCAGCCTCCACAC
The DNA here is from genome assembly GCF_001809525.1 of Rothia sp. HMSC064D08. Lineage (NCBI taxonomy): Bacteria > Bacillati > Actinomycetota > Actinomycetes > Micrococcales > Micrococcaceae > Rothia > Rothia sp. HMSC064D08. Next base: position 491,505 of record NZ_KV797895.1, read on the forward strand.
CAGCAAAAGTGTTCTGATCAGACCCAAAAATAGAAGCCACATCATCCTCGTTCGTGCCCGAAACGAAGAGCGGTTCTTGGGCGTAATCACATGCCCCCGCATCGACTGTCTGGGCATATATAGACCCCAGATAACGAACCATACCGCAGTATGAAGACCCGCTGAAATCGCTCTGGTCTGCATACACGGAAAAACCGAAATCCGCATTTCCTCGATAAACAGATTGGTGGAATATTGCCGCTCCGCCATAGAAAGAGTTCTCAAAAATAGCCTGTTGCCTATAATGCGAAGAACTGAAATCACAGCCCGCACGGTACATCGAGGCACTAAAATCGGCAGAACCGCTATACGAAGAATCGGTAAAACCCGCCCAACCATCAAAGACGGAACCCTTGAAGCTCGCCGTTTCACCGTAGGCGCTTCCCATAAAATCGTTAGCGCCGTGATAGAGCGAACCCGAAAAATCGGCATCCCCAGCGTAATACGAGCCGTTAAAAGCCGTGTCCTCATGGTAATTAGAGCGACACAACAGGGCACCCTGCGCGAAGAATGAGCCGCTAAACTGCACCCGTGAAAAATACGTACACCCCGCAAAATTCGCGGTCTCACCCCAGAAAGTCCGTACAAAATCAACCGGGTAAAAGAACACACTACCCGAAAAATCATACGTAAACCCAGACCAGCTCCCCGGAACAACGCAATCGTGCTCTGGGTATCCACGAGGAAACTCCGCTACACCACCAGCCAAGGACCACCGCATACGATCGCTGATCTTCTCGATAAGTGTCTGCCGAATATGCGCCTCCTCCCGGAAAGCCGAACGGTCGGTGCTGAATTTCTCAGGCGAGTCAGCGTAAAATCCGGTCGGTTCCTCTTTGGTCAGCTCGTAGTAGTGCGAAGTGAGTTCAAAAGGGGCGCGGATATAAGCGCAGAGAACATCTACGATGCGTTGGCCCTCTGTGCGCTTTTCTTCCGCCAATAAGGATTCATCGGTAAGGTATTCATCTGCCAGCGCCACGAGTGCGTGCACCGCGCCCAGCCGTGTGTACGAGTGTGCGGAGTCGAGCAATTCGACGGCTTTTAGGTAACGCTCCTGCCGTGAAGTATTCAGTGTATTCTCGTCTCCGGTGGTCATGGCGGGTGGCTCCTTGCGTGGTGGTTGGGGCGTGCCCCTTCACCCTACCGTATCCTTGCTCGCTGCCTACAGATTTCAGCCACTAAAAAAGGCTCTTTATCCGAATAAAGAGGCGAAAAGTACGCTTTATTCGAATAAAGAGCCTTTTTATGCAGGACGCGCAAGAGATAGGGGAGAGAACCCCCTAAACCCCTACCTGCTGGCGGTCTTGCTCCTGCAGCGGGATCGTCGTGATTTTCTCGCGCCAGGCGTGCAGTTCCTCAACGGTAGACTTCAGCCTGCCCGAAAGTTCCTTGGTCAGACCCAGCTTATCGGTGCTGCGCGCATCGTCGCCGTGAAGATGCTGGGTGATCTCCTGCAGCTCCCCGTTTTTATGCGCCAAATACTGCCGATGCTCCACAGCCAGCGGCGGGCACTCGCTCGGCAGCCCGGATGCACCGGTATCGATAGCGTAGCCCTGCCCCAGAGAGAAGACATTCTCCGTCGGTGCGAAGAACGAAATGTACTGCGCCCACGCCTCAACATTCATGAAAGCGGGTGCCGCGTCGGTAAAGACAGAACCCTGGAAGGTTACCGCATTACCATACACGGAACCCCTAAAGAGCGCCTTGTCGGCATACGTCGAGTTCTGGAACCCCGCCAGACCGTAGTACAGCGAACTCGTGTAATTCGCCCACTTGCCGTACACCGAACCCTGAAAATCAGCCCAACCGTTATAAACAGACCGGCGGAAATACACATCGCCACCGTAACGGCAGTGATTGAAATGCACGTCGTCCGTGTAGACAGACCCGCTGAAATCCGCCCGATGATAGGTGCAGTCGCCAAAACTTGCCACCCGCGTGTACACGCAGTTATGAAAGTTCGCCTGATTATGATAAACGGAGTTGTTGAAGGTCACGGTACCGGTGTAGACGGAGTTATGGAAGTTCGCCTGATTATGGTAGTCAGAGCGGCTGAAATCCACCGCGCCAAGGTACGTTGAGTTACGGAACACCGCCCAGTTGCGGTACGTGGAATTCACGAAAGTTACCGCCTCATGGTACGTAGACCCGCTAAAGTTCGCCTGATCCAGGTACAGGTTGCCGCTAAAGTCTGCGGTGCTGCGGTATACGGAATCGTTCAACGATGCCGCGCCGTGGTACGAAGACCCACTAAAGTTTGCGTGCGCCAGATAGGTAGAACCGCGGAAATCCGCCCAGTTACGGTAGATCGTGCCGCTAAAATCGGCTTCGTACCTGTAGGTGCACCCGCTGAAATCGGCGGTCTTATTGAAGAAGACTCGGCTGAACTCGATGGGGTAGAAGAAGGTGCTTCCCGAAAAATCATATTCAAAGTTCGTCCACGGGCCGTCCTGGTAGCCGCCTGCATCCGAGGGGGCGCGCAGACGGTCACGAATCTGCTGCATCAGGCCGAAACGCAGCTCAGCTTCTTCGCGCAGAAGGGCACTCTTCGCGTGAAATGCGCCGTGCGTAAGCTCCAGGGCGTGCGGGTCAAAAATCGGCGGAGACTGAATGTACCCGCTGATCTTATTGACGATGCGCTGCCCCTCCTTATTGCTGTCTTCGTAGCTTAAAGTTTCGTCCTCAAGGCATTTATCGACGAGCGCAAGCAGGGTATAGAGACTTTTCTGCCGCGTTTTCGCCTGCTGATCCTCAAGCTGAGCGGTAGCTTGCTGGTAGATAGACTCGCGTTCTGCGCGTGTAACGCCAAAAATATCAACGCTTTTGTGGGCGACCGTCGCCACGCTTGTCCGGTTCCGGCGGGCGAATATGATGAGTGCGAGAACTGTGAGCATACCGCCGATCGCATACAGCACAAGTGAGAGAGTGGTTTGTTTGGTGAGGAATGGAATAATAATTGCGGCTATTACGCAGAGAATCGCACATATAAGAATTGACCAGGCGATAGGTCTGGCAGTCCGCGGCTTAGAAGGTTCTAAAAGTGGCGGTTCTGTAATGCTTTGTATGCGTGACTCTGCGTTGAGGCGGTGGTCGTCCATGACGGGGCTCCTTGTGGCGAGTGGGTGTCTAATGCCGTACTTGTCGTAGAGCTAGTCTTCAGCAGGAATTTTACACCTTTAAGTTGAATCTGAGACACCCCACGCCACATAAACAGTGTTTCAATATTCCGTGACAAGGCGTTATTTTGGTAACACTGCACTTAACAGGTGGAGCTTTTACCCGCTCTTATGCGCTGTTACGCGCGAGAATATGCGGGGTATCTAAAATCCAGAAGCGAAGACCGTGTTCCCCATGCAATTTTTCGCTATCGCTTTGGTATCGCTGCGAAAAGTTTTGGACAGAGAGTGAGCACCCGACGGAAGAACGAACGTCGGGTGCTCACTAGGGAGGTGCTCTCACTGACACTGTGCGAGGGTCTGGAGGGGTCTACCCATCCCTCCGTACCGCGTGCATGTAAAACGTCAAGCACGCCACAAACTCAAGGGGCACGATCGTGAGCGTCCACAGCGCATCCAGCGCCAGGTTACCGCTCGTGAGCAGCCGGAACCACAGCGGAGAAACCGCCACACACAGTACCGCGCCTAAAGCATTGACGGACCGCACCAGCCCGGTGCCCATCCGAAAATTGAAGCACACGTTCGCAACAATATGCCCCAGCGCGTATACCAGAATGAACTGCCCCATCGGGTGGAACAGTATGTGGCTCCAGTCGCTAGTCAAATCGCCACTCACCAGAAGCGCGAAGAACGTCATCACATACGGGAGTACCATAAACAGAACGCGTACCGTGTACCCCACGGATGCCAACGTATGCCTGAAGGTAACCTCACCCGAGCCACGCTGCGGGATGCCGTGCGCACGCTCAATACCACCTAGGGCGGTGTACGCTCCCGCAGATGCTGCTCGTGTGCTCATGATTCCCCCAAAATATGGTTCGCAAGCATGTCTGGTGTATAGGTTGAGTTTCTATACTATGCCTTTGCGGCATTAAAAACCCTCATACTCAGGGATGATTTATCAAAACTTAATGTTCGTAAGCTAAATACAGCTCAGATATACACATGTTCAACCGAGGGTTTGAAGGCGTTATACCGGGGAAGAAGCACGAGTGTCTAGTAAACAAGGCATGACGTCACAGTCTGTAACAAATCGGCCGATTAGGCAGGTTTTTCTAGGACTAGAAGTGTCTGCAGTCCTTTGACGGGGTACACAGGCATTTAGTCCCAAACCGTGCCAGCCGATAGTTTTCCGCCGTAGAGTCTGGCATTTTCACAAGGGTGTATACAAAAGTCGGATGCGCCAGGATCGTACCCGGCGCATCCGACCTTAGATTAGGGGGAGCGATCGCCTATTCGCGCGCTAACCTCTCGGGTTCAACGTCGTCCTTCGGCTGCTCGATAATCGAGCGAGCCGAAGCAATAATCACGCTCAGAATAATATCCGCCATGATGAAGATATAGGCCCCGGCTGAAGAATCTTCACCCGACCAGCCAGCATAGACGATCGCCGTGACGATCAGCAGAATAATACCCAATCCGGCGCTAATTCCATTCAGGATGCGCATGCCCTTCGTAGACTTCGAGCGCACCGCGAAAATGCACGCCGCAATCTGCACGAGCATATACACTGCGCCGCCGTAGCCGAGCATCATGTTGAAGGTTCCGCCGCCACCAAAGCCGAAGCCATACATCACCAGGCATGCGGCAAGCAGAACGGTACGAATCGCGGTTACCGTAACAATGGTCTTGAGCTCGCGCGAACGTTTCTGCTCGGGGGTTTTCTCGGCACCCGCAGGCACCGCCCCTGTAGTTGCGGCTATCTGACCGCTTGCCGGTGCCCCGACCGATACCGCTGGGGTGTTCGCCGTAATGATCGGAATTGCGGATGCGGGCATGGTGTCTTCATACACCTTCTTAGCCCCGGTTTTCTCTGTGGAAGCCTGTGCCTCGGATGCGGCGGAGTCGGCAGGTGTACTAGACCCGCGCTCTGCCCGAGCGGCAGACATCGTATCGGCGATGGACGGGAATGCGCCCTGTTCCTGGGCCTGGGCGGGAAGCTGGCGGGTCCTCACGTCTTCCGCGTCGCCAGCCTCGTCAGCATCCGGGCGCGAGATGGACTGCGGAATGTTATCGGCAGGTTCAGCCTCCGGTGCCTCCGCGTGTGCGACGGCGGGTTCAGGAGCCTCAGAATCCTGTGGTTTCTCCGAAAGATATGAGCTTAGCGGGCCCTGCTCAGGTCGGCTCTGTACCGGCAGCTGACGGGTCTGCGTATTTTCGTGGTGAACAGCCTCGTCAGCGTCCGGGCGCGAAATGCTCTGGGGAAGCGCCTCCGCAGGGGTGTTCGTATCGATCTCAACGGCGGCGGGTTGAGCGCTCTCGGCCTCGGCAGGCTGGGGCTTTGAGGTCTGTGAGCCCCACGGTGTGGACTGGGTAGCGTGAGCGCTCTCGGTCGGGGAATCCTCGGCAGGTTTCTGAGCGGACTCTTGAGTCTTCGCGTCTTGCGGATCCTGCGCTGCCTGCGAGGTCTGGGTGTGCGCATCCGGCCCGGCATCCTGAGGGGGCAGCGAGTTTTGGGCAGGTGATTCTTCCTGCGCGTGCTGCACAGTCGTCGAAGTCTGAGAGCGTCGAGGATTGCTGAAAGGCGCACCTCCCTGGTGGTGCGAATCCTGTATGCGCTCAGAGGTATGAGGATTCTTATCGCTCATCGTGTCTCCCTCGGATGCTGTGGCTGGTGTTAAAGTCTGTGGGCAGGTGTTGAGCCGGTGCGGGCGGGGTGGTTTTCCGCCTAGAAAATCCAGCGGGTGCTAGGCACCGGTAAGAGCTCAGCTAAGGCGCGGTTAGCGGTATGGCTAGGCTGCGAACTGGAATTTCGCGGGATAACCTCTGCAATAGTACCCAAAACGGGCACGAGTTGCCTAAACACCCCGGAAATATTGGGCTCTTTAAGGATAGCGAGAGATATCTCCAAGTCAGCGTACAACACGAAGTTACCTTGCACAACACCATATGTATAGTCGAGCTTGAGTCTGCAGTCGGATGCGCGGCAGGCACCCTCTTTCGGGTGTGTGTATAGCCCGGAAAACCCGGCGAATCTTCGCCCGCAGTACTGTAGTTATGAAACCGACGGCGGGTAGAAGAAGCTGAACACACCTAAAATAGATGCACTGTAAAGTAAATTATTATAGTCGCATCCACGCAAGAAACCCGTGCATGCCACCTGTGCGACACGCGTAAAGCACGCGAAATTCCCTTACAGGTGCTCAGCCAGCCGATCTTAACGCTGGCCAGGCGTTACGGTCTGCGGGGTGCGCTGTGTTTTGTTGCCCAGGCGCATCCACAGGTATTTGACACCCCATGCCACCCCGACCGCTACCGCGAAAGGCGCATACGCCTGCCAGTCTTGCCCGGCGAACCCGAGAATTAGGGCGCAGGCGCTTAGCGGGGCGTTCATCGACAGGCTCAGGAAAGTGACTGCGCCCAGCAGCCCGGCGGTCCCGAGAAGTTCTGATGCATGAAGCGCTCCCGCGCCCGGTTGAGGCTGAGTCAGCGTCGGGAATACGAGGATTAGAGTGCCTGTAAGCACGAAACCGCAGGCGGAACCCAAGGCTAACCCCGGTGTGAGCGTGCCTCCGTAGGCACCGTTGCGCAGGCTCGCCACCACCAGGATCGCTTTGGCTGCCAGCAGTGCGAGAGCATAGAGAAGCGCCTGGCTTAAGGTGGCCGTGTCAAGCCTGCCGGAGTCCGAAGATAAACCGGATGCGGCATCGAAAATATGCTGGGTCAGCGGTCGGCCGTTTCCCAGAATCTCCGGCAGGAAAATCGAGGTCACCGCCACCAACGCAAGTACCAGAGGAAGCCGCCAGAGCACGTTCCGATTCGTGGTCTTGCGGCTCTCTGCGCGTTGAGACGCCGCCCGGAACCACAGCGCCAGGGGAGTGATAGCCAGACCAAGAACAACCGCGAGCAGCAGCGATTCACCGGTGGTCTGCAGCTGCGGGACGGGGTAGGTGGGCGCATCCGGAATCACCAGATGCGCGGTGCAGGTTGCCACAAAAATCAGGATCGCACCCGTGAAAATATTGCGCAGTGACAGGGCTAAACCGAGAGCCTCAAACAGGAAAACAAAACCGCCCACCGGAACCTGATACATAGCCGCTAAACCCGCCGCCGCAGCCGAGGCTACCAACACCGGGCGCACGGTCTGCGGGATGCGCATCAGATCCGCCAGACGCCCAGCAAACAGTGCGCCCAGCTCGCGCGGGGCAACCTCTTTACCCACCGGTGCACCCGCACCCACGGCCACAATCTGAGTGAGGCTGTGCAGGGTTTGCCGTAGAAATCCCGGGCGGCGCTCCTGCGGAGTTTCGCCGCGAATCTGCGCTTTAACAGACGCCAGCTTAGTGCGCCGCTGAAGTAAAAACCAGATGATGGAGACCACCGCGCCCACCGCGATCAACACCAGCACACGTCGAACGGTATCGCTGTGATCCGTCACGATCGGATGCTCCGCCTCCGTATGCCCGAACGTGACCTCCTGCATGATATCCAGGAGGTAGTGCAGAATAATCGCCCCGCCACCGGTGGCCGCGCCAACCAGCACGGTGCACAGCAGAAGGTGGGCACAGCGAATCAGACGTGTTTTCATCGTTTTACATTCTAGTCGCGAACCGCAACCCTTTTTTGTATCGGAATACAGGCGGAGAACAGTCGGATCCGGTGTTGGATTGTATGCTAGATAACAAACCCTGTGGTGCGGGCGGCATGCGCCCCGCGACACGAACGAAGCAAACAGTAAGGATCGAAGATGACCGAATATATAGCATTCCTCGGCACCGGCTCCATGAACGGTTCCATCGCAGCCGGGCTCATCGAGGGCGGGTACCCCGCAGAAGCTATCCGCGCCACCGTGCGCAGCAAAAACTCCATAGACCGCTTGCGCCATCAGTTGGGTCCTAAAGGGCGAGATGCCGTCGTGATCGGGTGCGAGCTCAAACCCGAAGCCAACTGTGAGGCGGTCAGCGGCGCATCCGTAGTGCTTCTGGGGGTTAAACCCTATGGAATCGTCGAGCTGGCGCGCGAAATTTCGCCCGCCCTCGCCCCGGATGCACTCGTCATTTCGGTGGCGGCAGGAGTCACCCTTGATACGCTGCAGAAGGCTCTTCCTGCGGGGCAGCCGGTGATCCGCTGCATGCCCAATACGCCCTCAAGCGTGGGTAAAGGCGTGCTGGCGATCTCTGTGAGTGAGGCAGTGACTGAGAAGCAGCTTGCGCTCGCCGAGAAGATCCTAGAGACCGTAGGCCTAGTAGTGCAGGTGCGAGAAGATCAGATGGATGCTGTCACCGCCGTTTCGGGATCCGGCCCCGCCTACGGGTTCCTGCTGGCGGAGACTATGGCGAGTGCCGGTGTGAAGCTCGGTCTGGATGAAGAGACCGCACAGAGGCTCGCATCCGCAACGATTGCGGGAGCAGGGTACCTGCTGGATAGTAACCCGGATGCCGCCGCCCTGCGTAAGGCTGTTACCAGCCCGAACGGAACCACTGAGCGCGCTATCAATACCTTTATTGACAAGGGACTTTTCGATCTCACTGAGGATGCTATGCGCGCCTGCGCCGCCCGCTCTGCAGAGCTGAGCGAACAGTACACGGCTGACTAGCCCCCGCCTCCTGCCTACTCCCTACATAAAAAGAACCTTTATTTGAATAAAGGCTCTTTTTATGACGAAGAAGGGGAAGACAGAACCTACGGGCGGGCCGCGAAACGCTCGATCAGATCCACCTGCCCCGAGACAATCAGAATATCCCGGGAATGGATGCGCGTTGCCGCATCCGCGTAGGTAAACTCCTCGCCAGGAGACTTAATACCCACCACAGACACCCCGTATTTCGCGCGAATATCCGACTCCGCCAGGGTGAACCCGTGAGTTTCCTTTGGCGGGCGCATCTTAGCAATCGCGAAATCGTCGTCGAACTCGATATAGTCCAGCATGCGCCCCGACACCAGGTGCGCGGCGCGGCGGCCCGCATCCGCCTCCGGGTAGACCACATGATGCGCGCCAATACGCTCTAGAATCTTGCCGTGTGAGGGGGTGATCGCCTTCGCCCAGATACGCTCAACCCCCAGATCGACCAGATTCGCGGTAATCAGCACGGAAGCCTCAATCGAGGTACCCACACCCACAACCGCAGACCCGAAATCGCTCGCGCCCAACTGCCTGAGCGCGTCAATATCGCGAGCATCTGCCGAGACCACATGGGTGAGTACGCCCGTCCATTTCTGCGCAATCTCGGGGTCTTTCTCAATGGCGAGAACCTCTTTATTCTGGGCGTGAAGCTGGGCTGCGGTCGCCGAACCGAACCGTCCCAACCCAATAATCAGTACGGGGGCGTTATGGTTACTAGCCAATGACGGGCCTTTCTTCGGGGTACTTGTACAGGCGGCGGCGAGACCTCAGCGCCAAACCGGTGGCGGCGGTAATGGTGCCGATTCGCCCAATAAACATGAGCAGGGAAAGCACATAGATGCCAGAGGGCGGCAGTTCCGTGGAGAGCCCATTTGACAGCCCGCATGTTGCGTATGCGGAAATGACCTCAAAGAGCACGCGCGCGAGCGGCTGGTCTGTTATCGCCAACAGAACTCCGGTGCCCACGAGCACAATTCCGGTGCTCATCATCGTCACCGAAATGGCGATGCGCAGCGCCGACACCGGGATAGTGCGCCCGAAAGTCATCACAAATTGATCGCCGCGTGCCTCCGCAATAATTGCAAGCATAATCACGGCAATCGTGGTGACTTTCACACCGCCTGCGGTAGATGCTGAGCCGCCGCCAATAAACATGAGCACATCGGTTATGAGGCCGGTGACCGGACGGATATCGTTCATATCGACCAGGTTGAACCCGCCCGAGCGCGTCATGATGGAAGCGAAAATCGAGCTGAGAATTTTCTCACCCGCGCCGTAATTGCCGATAGTACGCGGATTTGCCCATTCGGCTATGCCCCAGAGCAGAGCACCCAGCACGAACAGGATGCTCGTGGTCGTCACCGTGAGTTTGGTCGTTAGAGTCCAGTCGCGGGGCCGGAAGGGTTTCTGCTGAATCGTCATCAGCACGGGGAACCCGAGTGCCCCCAAGAACACAGCGATACTCACGGGTGCGAGCACGAAAAAATCGTGCCCATAGGGTACTAAGCCATCGGAATGCGGGGTGAACCCGGCGTTATTAAAGGACGAAATAGCGTAGAAAATACCGTGCCACAGACTGGTGGGCAGATTCTCGCCAAGAAGCAAAAAACGCGGGGTAAGAACGAGGGCGATCGTCGATTCGATCCCGATTGAGGTATAAGCGACGGTACGAAGCACGCTGCCGACCTCACCGAGACGCCCGATACTGAGCTCTTCCTGCGCGATAAGTTTAGAGCGCAAACCCATTTTCCGCCCGATCGCCAGGGCAAGAAGCGAGGTCATGGTCAGCGCACCTAAACCACCAATCTGACAGGCGAGCAGAATCATAACCTGCCCGAATACTGACCACTGGGCCGCTGTTGAAACGGTCGTCAAACCGGTCACGGTCACCGCACTGGTGGCGGTGAAGAATGCATGGTGAAATGGCGCAGGTTCGCCCGTGACCGAAGAAATCGGCAGGCTCAACGTTACGGTGAAGAAAATGATCACCAGAAAGAAGGACGCGATAGCGGTTCGCGAGGGTGAAGAGAAAACAGTCGTATCAATAAGGTTGCGCAGCTTCTCGTAGCTTCGGATATCGAAGGGGTTGAAGCGGCGAGTAACCTCTTCCTGCTCATACATCATCGGCGATGTAGACGGAACCTTGCCGATAGCGGTGGAGATGCGACCCTCAGAAAAATCGCGCACCCGTTTGCGCTGATGCGCGCGCAGGCGACGTAGATAGCGTCCCACGGGTGCCTCCTTTCCGATCGTGCGCAGAGTTTGGGCGGGGTACGGTCTTGGTGGGGATGTTTAGCTTTCTCTAGTGTATCGCCCAGGCATGCAGCTGAGCGGAACATCATAGGTATTTCTAGGGATAATGTTGGAACGGTTGTTGTGGTGCATGCACTGTGTGGGCGTGTATATGCCATAAACGATATATAGCTAGAACGGAATATTATGAGCATTTGGTAATATACGCGGAAAGCTTAGCGAAAAACCGCGTAGTTTCGGGCTAGAACCCATAAAACAGGTATCGAGCATACGCCGAAATATGTCATAATCGCTATATGCAATCAGACGTTTTTTCAGTGATCGCGGCCCCCACCCGCCGCAATATCGTTCATCTTCTGGCTGAACAAACACGTACTGTTGGTGCCGTTGTTGAGCACTTGAACATGAGCCAACCCACTATCTCAAAGCACCTTAAGGTTCTACGTGAGGCACGGGCAGTCACCGTGCTGGTTGAGGGGCAGCGCCGCCTCTATTCGCTGAACCCTGAAGTATTTGACGAGATCACCGCCTGGGTTGCCGATATACAGGCGATTGCACACAGCACGAAGGAACAGCGGGAGTCGCAGATTAAACAGGCTTCCGTGATTGAGGTTGTCGATGTTGTCGAGTCCTCAGGCGATGACACCGCGAAAACCGAAAAAACTGAAAAGCCCAGCGCCGAGACCAAGACTGAGAAAACTGCGCACGCTGGCGAGTCTGATACCGACGAGCAGAAACAGCAAGATCAAGATACAGAGCAGCGCCCTAAAGCTACCGGTAAAACCACCGATGAAACCGCTGGTGAGGCTGCCACTGCCCATGCTCAAGATGTACAAGATCAAGATAAGACCTCGGATTCGGATGCGCCCGCCCAGCCCGTTGAATCCTCGTCTGTCGTTGAGCAGCCCGAGCCGACGCCTCAGGAACGTGTATCCAAGACCCTTTCGCAGCGCAAGCGTTTCGAGGCTTTCCCCGGTTCTACCGGTTCCGCGAACGTTGGCGTGAAGCCCGGAGCGAGCCCTGCGGGCGAGCGGGATGCTGAGAAGGCTTCCGGGCAGAAAGATCGCGATGAGCAGGGCGCTTCCCACGAGGCTGGCGCTCATGACTCGCACGCTGAGGGCGAATCGTCTGCTAAGAAGAAGACGACGACCGCCACGATTGCAAAACCCGCCATTTTTGATGAAGAGGCACGTTCTGCCGAGAGTTCGGTGACCTCCGGTCTGGGGCCGAAGACCTCGACTAAATCCGCCGCGCGCATCGTGTCAAAACCTGCCCAGCAGGCGGCCTCCGCGGCGTCGGAAGAGGGCACAGAAACCGCCGGAACCGTTGAGGAAAACGAATTTATTCCCATGCGTCCTTTCACGCCTTCGGGGTCTTCCTATCAGGAGAAACCGCAGCAGTCCTATGGGTATGACGACGGAATTGATGACGGTCAGCAGGGGTTCTCGCCCGAGGCTCGCGGCTTTGTTCCCCGGTCAAAATCGCAGGATAAGACCGCACAGGCAAAGCCTGAAGCAGTAAAGAGCGAGAAGACCGACGACAAGAGCGTGTCAGCTCAGAAGAACACTGAACCGCCTGTGAAGAGCACCGAGTCGGCTAAGGCTCCCGTGCGTTCTCAAGACGTGAAACAGCCTCACGTTGAAGCACAAACTCAAGAGCGCACGCACGTTTCAGGCCCTCAGCAGCCTGCCCAGCAATCCGAGGGCGCTAAGCCTGTAAAGTCGAGCTCCGCCGAGTCTAAACAGACCTCTCATGCCGCGAAGGCCGAAGCGCAAAAGCCTGTGAATGATGTTCACAAGAGCTCTCAGGCAAAGCCTCAGAAACCCGAATCACCTTCGCAGCAGGCTCAAACCGCCGCGAAAACAGAATCGACTCAGACACAATCGGTTCGTGAAGAGGCTTCTGCCCCGAAGCCGGGTTCGGAACGGGCGGCGCAGGCGCATACTGGAAAACCCGGTGCGGCAACCGAAGCGCACACGGGCTCTCAAGAAATCCCAGCCCAGGCTGCGAAACCCACCGAATCCCCGATACAGGCGGCTGCATCCGAGAAGAAACCCGAGGATAAGCCCGCCGAAACCACCGCGACCAACACACAAACCGCCGCCCAGCCCGGCACATCTTCTACCGTGAGCTACGGCATCGACACTGCCGAAAAGAGCACGGAAAATGGGGAACGTGCGGTACAGGGTACTGCGCAGAAACAGCAGGCCGAGAAGGGCCAGGGGAGCGCTGGCTCGCCTGAGACCAAGGAACCGGCAAAACCTGCAACGGTTAGGTCCGCTAAAGGTACGGCCTCCTCAGGCGCTGCAGCAAAAACTCAGGAGCCCGAGAAAAAGCCAGCGGCTCAGGTGGAAGAGTCATCGTCAACCGCTCAGGAACCGCAAAAATCGGGTGCTGAAACCCCAGCAGAAGCCGCCCCTGCCGCCGCACAGAATATGACGCAGGCACAATCCGAAGAGGCTAAGGCCGTGGAAGCTAAACTCGCCGAGAATGCGCCGGTCAAATCAGATTCCGTGACCTTCACAGCGGTGCTGCCCGTCGTCACCCCGGAAATGAGTTCCGTGCAGGGTGCCCGTCCTCAAGAGGACGAAGAGGCAGCCGACGCCTCTGACAAGACGAAGAGCGCGACGTCCGAAAAATCTGGTAAGAACGAGGAACTTCCGTACCAGACACAGACGGAATACACCTCAGCATTCGGCACTGCAGATACCCCGAAAGAACCCCCGCGCGGGCTGCTTTCACGCGTTTTCGGAAGGCGCCGGTAACATGGATATTTCACAGCATACGTCTCGTGGTGTTGTGCGGTATAGACCGCACGCGTGCACGACGGTTCTCATAGCATCCCACCTCTAACTCGTATAAACGGAGTTCTCATTGGCTATTCATCGCAAGATTCTGCGCTGGCTTGAGACCGAGCTTTTTGAAGGCAATATTCAGCTCGGTCAAAGCCTTCCTGACGATCAGCGGATTGCCCACGCCATCGGTGTGGGGCGTTCCCGAACCCGAGATGCACTCAAAACCCTTGAAGATATGGAACTGATGCGCCTGTACTCTGGGCGCGGCAAAGAGATCATTCCTTATCTCTATGAGGAACCGGCGGCTGCGGCCGCGGGGCCCATTCGTCTGCACATGTCTACATCGCGTTACCCAACCCGCGATATGCTGCAGACCCGCATCCTGCTTGAGAGCTGGGCGGTATCTAATATTGACCCCGACAAGGTCTCATTTGATGAGGTTGATGAGGCCCTTGAGACGCTCCAAGACGATACTCTGAGTATTGGTGAGTTTCTTGACCAGCTTTTGACCTTCCACCACCGGCTGGTGCGTTTGGCGGGTAACGAACTGGTCGTGGGCTTGCTGGTCGCGATCCGTCAGTCTTCCTTCGATTCACTGCTGTCGCTTATGGGACGTTTGCCGCTGTGGAGCAGCACGATGACGCGCATCCGGGTGGAAAACCGTGCCATTGTAGATGCTGTCAAAGACGGCGATGCCCGCACCGCGCGTGAACTGATTGCCCACCAGCTGCAAGAGCTATACTCCGAAGCTGGCATAGAGCTGGATCAGGCGGCAAATACCCCGAACGGTATGCCTGGTGACCCCTCTGAGGACGACGAGGAATTCCAGGAGGAGGAATACTCCGAGGAAAGCACTGATTCTTCTGAAGAGCCCGAAGCCGACGCTGACGTGGAAGAACACGAGGAAGCGGAACCAGAGCAGGATACCGACGAGAATATTCCCGAATCAGAATATAAGGCTGAGCAGGAGAAATCTCCGGCCGCGCAGCTTCCAAAAATTATTCGTGAAGGAACCACCGTTTCACGCCGTCGTCAAGGGCGTATGCGCGTGCCGACCCCGATGGCTGTGGGCTTCGAGGAAGACGAAGCTGGGGAAACCGCATCCGCCGAGAACACGGGTGATATTCCCACGGCTGACATTCCCGAGCAGCAGGAAACCGTCGAGAGCACCCACGAGTCTCCGATCGATCCCCTTGAGGAAACCGCGGCGCACGAACCCCAGCTTGAGAGCGTGCAGCCCGAATTTGAGGATGACGTTCTGCCGGTTGACGAGTCCAGTGAGTCTGCATCTGACGATGCACAGGACAAAGAGCCTGCTGAAGAGATAACGGCAGAAAAGGCTCCCGACAAGTCTGCTGACGGATCCGAAAAATCCAAGTCTTCGGAAGAGGCGCAGGGCAAATCGCAGGACGACTCTGCCTCTCACGAAGACTCGACCGAAAGCACCGAGGATAAAGACGCTGAAGAGATACCCGACGAACAAGAACCTGTTCGGGAAGTCTATGTCGAGAAGGCTCCGGTGGGTAAAATTTCCGCCGAAGAGCTTGTGGCGACCGGCCTTATTCCGTGGCGCACCATGGGACAGCAAGCCGAGAACGGAACCTCAACCCAGACCGAAGCTGAGGGGGAGGACGATGTTATTCGTGCGCCCCTGCGCCGGAACGTGCCGCCCGTGCGACCCGCGCAGTTCTCACCGCGCAAGTCCGAAAAGCCAGAGAAAGCGGAGAAGCCTGCGAGCGAGCGCATCAGCCTGATTCGCCGCGTTCGCCATTACTTCGGTCTTGATTTGCCGCATACCCAGGCGGTCAAGCTGGTTGAGGCGCAGGAGGCGGCCGAGCAGAAAGCCGCGGACAACGCGAAATTTGCGGCAGAACCTCCCAAGGTAGAGCCTAAGTCCGCTTCTGCTTCATCGCCTGAGGATGCCCCTGCCGCTGCCTCCGCCGAGACCTCCAAGTCTTCGGCGGTTGAGCAGGAGCGGGAAGCCTCCACAGAACCGAAGAAACCAGCGGCGGAGCCATCACCGGCGAAGGCGGCAGAGGCTCCCAAACCTGCTGAGGCTCCGAAACCCTCGAAGCCATCGAGCGATGCAACTTCTAAGAGTGCCGAGCCCGCGCCGGAGGCAGCACCATCGGATAAGACAGATTCGCAGACTGCTAAGCCTGCGGAAAAGCCCGCATCCGCCCCTGCACAGAGCGTAGATTCGGCGAAGCGCGAGAAACCCGCCGCAGAGACCCCTCAGACGGATTCTTCTGACTCTGTGAAGGCAGAACCTTCGGATGCGCCCGTCCAAAGGGCGGCGGCGAATGTCGAGTTGGAGGAAACTCCGGAAGAGATACGTTCTGAGCTACAGAGCGCGATTACTTTAGATGAGCCTTCGCCCGATTCGGTGCCGACCCCGACCGCTGAGCCCGTGGCAGTTAAACGCCCCAATCGCAAGGATTCAGATTCTCAGGCCCCGGCGAAGAACGTTTCGGTTGCGGCTGCAGCCATACCGCAGCCCGTTCCAGCGGTTGCCCGCCCAGAAACGGCTAATCTGAGCGGTGTTGATTCGACTCCGGTTGCTTCTGCGGTGAACGAAACTGAGAATAAGCCCGTGGATTCTCAACCCAAGCAGAAGGCTCAGGCAGATGCCGAGAAAACACCGGTAAAACCCGCCCCGTCGCCTTCGGAGATTGCCCAGGCATCAGCAAAACCGGCTTCGAAGAAACCCGAGACGAAAAAGCCTGCGCCCGTAGCAGGTAGCGCCTCAAAGTCTGCATCCGCTAACAAGAAGGCTCTGACTGCGGTAGACGCTAACGGTGCTCCGAATCCTTTTGAGGGCTTTGACGTCCTGGGAGCTGTCGAGCGGGCGCACGCAGCGGAAGCGGCTGCTGCTCAGAAGAAGCAGGCTAAGACGCAGGGATCCGCAAGCGAGGCTAAAAAACCGGCTCAGAACGGTACTTCTAAGGGCGCCAGTGCCCTCTCGAAGGGGAAGAAGAACCGTAAGAGGCGCCACTAGCGCTATCGCGCCACCATCTGGGGCGGCGGGAACTCGGGAGTATGCACCCGTGGTTCTCGCCGCCTCATGTATATCAGCTGCGGTGGAAAAGACATCGGGGGCGAGAGAAAACTCGCAAAATCGAAGGTTTTCTACCCTTCAAATGGTGAAAATAGGCTATTACCTTGTACCCTAGGAAGGTAGCGTTCTCAAAACGCCTGGGTACTGCTGTGCCTAAAATGCCTTTTAGAGCGTTTATACCGGTATAAACATACCCGGGTAGCTACCAAACCGGTTTGGTTTGGCCGGGTCTAGAAAAGTGAGGAAATCCTATGGGTTCCGTTATTAAGAAGCGCCGCAAGCGTATGTCCAAGAAGAAGCACCGTAAACTGCTTCGCAAGACTCGCCACCAGCGCCGCAATAAGAAGTAATTAAGGCTTCTGCGCCCCGCATCCAGCAGGTTCAACCGCAAGGATGCGGGGCGTTTTGCCTCTGGCGCACCAGTGCGTGAACCTAGATGTGGTGCTGTGACCTGTATATATTCCCGACCGAGCATATGTGCGAACAAGAATATAGAGCGGGGGGGGGG
>NZ_KV797895.1:508996-693895 GCF_001809525.1 Rothia sp. HMSC064D08
GGGGGGGGGGAATATAACGTATCAGACATATATCGCGTGCAGACGTGGGCGCACAAGATCGCGCGGCAGAACCTCAAGAAGCTGCACGGGTATACACTGGGAACTATGCCTGAACCTGTCATCGAACTTCTGACCCGTCCCGGATGCCATCTCTGCGAGGATGCGCGCCTAACCGTAAGCGAAATCTGCGCCGAGTACGGTCTGGACTATACCGAGCTCGATATCACCGATAACCCGGATCTGCTCAAACGCCACGAGACCGAAATTCCGGTGCTGCGCATCGACGGCGAAGCGAAGGATTTTTGGCGTATTAACCCCAAACGCATGCGCAAGATTCTCGACAAGAAACTTGCCCGCTAACCGGACACTTCGCAATATATTTTGGGGTAGCGCCGAAAGTCTGAGAAACTGAGAGAATGACTACTCAGCCCACGGTTACGGTTCACCTGATGCGCCACGGCGAAGTTCACAACCCCGAACGCATTGTCTACGGCCGTCTGCCGCACTACGCTCTCTCCGAGAAGGGGCAGCACATGGTGCGCATGAGCGCCCAAGAATTTGCTCAGCGCGCGCAGGACGGTGCCAAGATTGTGCATCTGGTGTGCTCACCCTTGCTGCGCACCCGCGAATCTGCCGCGCCAATCACCGAGCTGCTGGGTCTGGAGGCACATGCGGATCAGCGGGTTATCGAAGCCGATAACTATTTTGAGGGCGAGCACGTGACCAGGCAGGGCCTTCTGCGCAATCGTAAACACTGGGGCAAACTCTACAACCCGCTGCGCCCATCCTGGGGGGAACCATACCTTGACCAGGTAAAACGCATGGCATCCGCTATTCAGGATGCGGCACGCGCCGCCTACGACAAAGGCGGCGAAGGCGCACAAGCGATTATTGTCTCGCATCAGCTGCCCATCTGGGTCACCCGTCTGGGGTTAGAAGGCCGCTTGCTGCAGCATGACCCGCGCACACGCCAGTGTAACCTTGCCTCGATCACCTCCCTCGACTTTAAGAGCACGGATTTTGACCACGAAATGCCGCAGGTGAGCGGATACTCCGAACCCGCCTCGCCCTTGTACGGCGGCGTGACTCAGCTTCCCGGAAGCTAGTCTCCTATAGTTTAAGAACGCAGGCCTTCGCACACACCGATGCCGCCGCCAGCTGGCACGGAAGGAAAGCATGAACCCTATGCCAAAACCCACGACGCCAAATACCCCACTCACTCGCCGCGCGCTTCTGCACACGGGCGCGGGTATTTGCGCTACTGCCGCAGGTGCCGTGCTCCTCTCGGCGTGCTCATCCAGCGATGATTCCCTGGCGAAACAGGCGAATTCGGGTGATAACAAAGGCTATATCGCGGGCGATGGTTCCGTCACCGAATACCAGGAAGCCGAACGCGGTGACCCTGTCGCCTTCACCGGCGAACTCTTCGACGGAAAAACCGTAACCGCCGAATCCCTGCGCGGTAAACCGGTACTGCTGAACTTCTGGTACGCCGGATGCGCCCCCTGCCGCGCCGAAGCGCCCGACCTGCAGAAACTCTCCGAAGAATTCAAAGATAAAATCGCCTTTTACGGCGTGAACGTGCGTGACGAGAAGAACACGGCAGAAGCCTTCGAGCGCAGCTTCAACGTCACATACCCCTCCTTCAAAGACGTTACGGGCAAGGTTCTTCTCTCGCTCAGCAAATACGTACCCGCGCAGGCGGTGCCCACCACCGTGATCCTGGACGAGAAGGGGCGCGTGGCATCCCGCGTGTTGGGGCAGGCTAATCCGTCCAT
The DNA here is from genome assembly GCF_001809525.1 of Rothia sp. HMSC064D08. Classification (NCBI taxonomy): domain Bacteria; kingdom Bacillati; phylum Actinomycetota; class Actinomycetes; order Micrococcales; family Micrococcaceae; genus Rothia; species Rothia sp. HMSC064D08. Next base: position 510,775 of record NZ_KV797895.1, read on the forward strand.
CCTGAAAACCCTTGTCGAGACCGTGACGAAGGGTGCCTAGCGTGCCGCACACGCCCGTTCAGCCGCTCATCGCTATCGCCGGGGCAGGGGTGCTCCCCGTGGCGAGCATCAGCTCGACCGTGCTAGACGGCTCGCTGTGGCTGTCGGTACCACTTGCCGCGCTCGCGGGGTTTATTTCTTTTGCTTCTCCGTGCGTGCTGCCCCTGGTTCCAGGCTATTTGGGATATGTTGCGGGACTGGCCGGGGCGAATATACCGGCAACGGGCGCATCACAAGCTGACGGGCATGTAACGGAGCCCGTGGATACGAAAACTTTCGCCCTCGTGAACCCGGCGGCGGCGCGGCACGTAGCGCCAACGGTGCCTCAAACACAGGATGTAATAGACAATCACAGCGCTTCTGCGCCCATAACAGCAGAGAGTAAAGCTCAGGCACCGAATGAGTATGCTGTAACTCGGCGCAAAGCCACCTGGCGGTTACTCGCCGGAGTTGCCCTGTTTATCGCGGGATTCTCCGCTATTTTCGTGCTTCTCTCGGTTGTCCTCGCCCAGCTCGGTGCCGCACCCTGGCTCAAGGGGCAGTCCTGGGTCACGATAATTCTGGGCGCGCTGGTTGTGCTTATGGGAGTCGTATTTCTGGGCGGGCTCTCGATCTTTCAGACCGATAAACGCCTGCATCGCCGCCCGATCACCGGGTTGTGGGGTGCACCGATTCTGGGCATAACCTTCGGGTTGGGATGGGCACCCTGCATCGGGCCGACCTTCGCGGCCGTGCAGACCCTCGTATATACGGGCGGTTCCGGCACCGGCAAGGCAGTCGTTCTGACTCTCGCATACTGTCTGGGTCTGGGCGTTCCCTTTCTGCTCGTGGCATGGGGCATGGGCAGGGGAGTGAGCACCCTGGCGTGGGCGCGAAAACATCGCCTGGGCATACAGCGGGTGGGCGGTGCCGTACTTATCCTGATCGGGGTACTGCTCATGACGGGGCTGTGGACCGAGCTGATGTCATGGATACAGGCGGCATTACCCGCCTACGAACTACCGATCTAAGAAAGGAGGGCTGTCATGGTTTCCGAACACAGCGATGATGAAAACACTTCAACAGAGGCAAAGGATGCAAACACCGCAAACCGCAAGGCGGGCAAAACCGCAGATGCCGGGCGTGCCGTGAACGCATCCGAGAAGACCGAGAAAACCGGTAAACCAGCGCGCAAGGATGCGCCAGCCCTCGGGTTCGTGGGTATGCTTCGCTGGTGCTGGACTCAGCTGACCAAAATGAACACGGCGCTCATGCTTCTGCTTTTGCTGGCGGTTGCAGCGGTGCCTGGCTCGATCTTTCCGCAGCGTGTCCAAGACCCTACCAAGGTTACCGATTACATTAAGAACCATCCCGGCTGGGGCGAATTTGCCGATAAAATTCAGCTTTTCGATGTGTTCTCCTCGGCGTGGTTCTCCGCTATCTATCTGCTGCTGTTTATTTCGCTGATCGGATGCGTAACCCCGCGCGCCATCAAACACGCGAAAGACTGGCGTAAGCCCCCGGCACGCACCCCCAGAAACCTTTCCCGTATGCCGGTGCACCGTCAGCTTGAGATTCCCGTGGCGGATGCCGGGCTGAACCTGAGCGCCAAGGGTGCGATTGAAGATGCGGCGCGCATCCTGAAAAAGAGCCACTACCGAGTTGAAATTCGGGACGAAGAGAACGACCATTACTCGGTCGGTGCCGAGCGAGGGTATCTGCGCGAAATCGGCAATATTCTCTTTCACGTGGCGATGATTGGCATTCTAGTAGGGGTCGCCTTCGGTTCGCTCTATGGATACCGCGGACAAAAAATTCTGGTTCAGGATGAAACTTTCGTCAATTCGCTGATTGGCTACGATTCGTTTACCCCCGGCACGAACTACAACCCCGACTGGCTTACTCCGTATGCGGTGACGCTCAATAATTTTCAGGTGCGCTACGATCGCCAGCAAGACAGCCACACCTACGGGCAAGATCTTGACTACAAGGCTGAGCTGACGGTGCATGACCCGCAGGGCGGAACCGAGCAGAAGACCCTCAAGGTGAACGAACCGGTCGATATTGGCGGTACCAGCATTTTCCTCTCGGGCAACGGCTATGCGCCCGTGGTGCGAGTGACGGACGGCGAAGGTAAAGTCGCCTATGAGGGCACCGTGGTGGGAATTACTACGGACGGTAAATACACCTCATCGGTGGTGCTCAAGGTTCCGGACGCCAAACCTAGCCAGCTAGGTTTTGTGGGCATGTTCCTGCCTACCGGCGACTATGCGCGCGGCACTACCGTACCCCACTCGGTAGATTCCGCTCCCGCAAACCCCATGCTGATTTTCCAGTCCTATTCGGGCGATCTGGGGCTCAACTCGGGGCAGCCGCAGAATGTGTACGTGCTCGATACCTCTAAACTGCAAGAGCTGAACTCCATGGCACAGGGCAACGGCATTGTACTGAGCGCGCAGAACCCCGAAGCTGTGCTGCCCGATAACAAGGGAAAGATCGAGTTTTTGGGGTATAAACGCTATGTCGGTCTGGATGTGCGCCACGACCCCGGGCAGAATATTGTTCTGTACTCCTTTGTGGTTGCGTTCGCCGGGCTTATCGTCTCGCTTTTCGTGGCGCGCCGCCGCGTGTGGGTGCGTGCCCACACCGCCGATGGCGTGCTTGTGGTCGAATACGGTCTGCTGGCACGCGGGGAAGACCCGCGCCTTGCGAACGAGGCCGAACGCCTCACCGATGCTTTCGCCGCCGCTTGGGGGCTAGAATTTGATGATGATAACCATGATGAAAACGAGGGTAAGTAGCCGATGCTGAACGACTCATTAGCGCGCTCCAGCGAACTATTTATGTACATTGCGGCGCTGATTTACACCGTCGTTTTTATTGCGTTCACCTCCGATGTGGTGGCCAACTCGCGCGTGACCCGGCGTCTGGAAGGGCGCTCTGAGGGTGCCGCACAGAAACCCACCGTCAAGGCGAAGATAAAGGTTGGTGCGGGCGCTGTTTCTGGCGCATCCGCGACGGCGAATACCGCTGCGGATACGGTTCGCACGGGCGGCACCGAACAGGGCACCGGCGAACGCGGCATGGGATATAAGGGTGCTGCCGCACGGGCTCTCGAAGGCGAGGTTGCCGATTCTGCGATGCTGTACACGGGCGTTCGCCGCCCCGCCGCGCGCATCGCCGTGGTTGTGATGGTGCTTGCCGCTCTCGTGCACACCGCCGCCGTGATAATGCGCGGTATCGCGGCTCAGCGCGTGCCCTGGGGAAACATGTACGAGTTCTGCACCACGGGCGCGCTCATGGTGTCTGCGGTGTTTCTGATAACCCTCATATTCCGCGATGTGCGCTTCGTGGGCACGCTGGTGTCTGGGCTTGTGCTCATTATGCTGTGCGCCGCCACAATTGGTTTCCCCACGCCGGTAGGGCATTTGAAGCCCGCGCTGCAAAGCTATTGGCTGGTAATTCACGTATCGATCGCGGTGTTAGCATCCGGGGTGTTTACGATTACCTTCGCGATGGCTGTACTGCAGCTGGTGCAGACCAGGCGCGAGCAGCGCATCCTGAACGGGAAATCGGGCGGATGGGCGTTTATGCGCTTGGTTCCGAGCGCCCAGGCTCTAGAGAATTTTGCGTTCCGCATGAACGCGCTGGCGTTTGTGATGTGGACGTTTACGCTTGCCGCCGGTGCGATTTGGGCGAATCACGCGTGGGGACGCTACTGGGGCTGGGACACCAAAGAGGTGTGGACCTTCGTGATCTGGGTGGTATATGCGGCGTATCTGCATGCACGCGCGACTCGCGGCTGGGCAGGCCCCCGCTCGGCATGGCTGTCTATTATCGGCTATGCATGCATTATCTTTAATTTCACGGTTGTGAATATTTTCTTCTCGGGTTTGCATTCATATTCGGGGTTGTAATCTGGGGCGTGAAACCGAGGGTAATTCATGCATTGGGTATTTCGCCGATTATGATGCGGCAAAAAGTACTCTGGTGCGTGATTATCATCTTCGGGATGTCAATTAGCGGTCCACAGGCTTGAGATAACGGCTCTCGACGGCTGCCGGTAGCCGATCTTTACCGGTTATGTGCCGAGTGGAGAATACCGTGAGTTGAATATGTTTATAACGTGGTATTTCTTGAGAGCAGTTTTATCTGTGTGATTAATGTATTGTGGGCGGTTAAACACCTACCGAGTGTTTAATACCGCCCACAATATTTATGAAAAATCTCTAGTGCCCCGTGTCTTAGTGTTTAGAGTCGTCTTTTCCATCCGACTCGTTGCTCTCGCCGTCAGGACGTTCACTTGTGCCGTTGTCCGCGGGTCCGGTGCCCGCATCCTTTTCGCGGGATCGGCGCTGACGGTCGGCCTTCGTCTTGAGCCAGCGCAGGTACTCTTCATCGTCGTCGGGTGAAGATGTCGCCGGTGGCGGTGTGCCTCGCCGGGAGCTTGTGAACCCGCCGCCCTGCTGCATTTTAGGGGTTCGCACGGTGCGCGGGCGGCCCAGCAGAAGCCACAGGAGAGGTCCCACGACGGGGAAGAAGATCACCGCAATAATCCACAGCCATTTGGGGAAGGTACGCATCTGGTCCTGATGCGTACGCAGCGCATCCAAGAGAGTATATAGGGTTAGCCCCACCACCAGGGCGAAAGCACCAATAATCATCATGGCTCGAATCATAGTCTCTAGTGTTACACACTCTGAGCATAACCAACAATGAAAACTGTCAAATAATCTGTGACGTTCCCGGCGTGCCGCATCTCGTTTGCTTGGGGGCTTATTGCAACACCGATACACTGGATGTTATGAACTTGTTCAAGTACACACTGCTGCGGCTCGGCCTCGTCGTAGTACTCTTTTACCTTTTTATGCTGATAGATGCGGGTATTTTTATTGCTGGTCCCGCCGCTATTCTATGCGCCTTCGCCCTGGCGTATATTTTCTTTCCCAAACTTCACGCCGCCGCCAGTGCGGATATGCGTAAAATTTTCAAACGCGCCCCCACCATTAAAAACAAAGATGAAGCGGAGAACCGCACGCTCGAAGATCAGCTCGTCGATGAGCATAAGAAGGTTTCGGGCGAAGACTTCTAAGATATTCTCCCATCAGCGCTAAATCTGCCTACATAGAACAAAGATGCGGCACCCCAGTCCCAAATCCACCCGGCGGTGGCAGGGGCGCGGGATGCCGCATCTTATGTGTATCAGGTGGCGAGCAGGTCGTTTTCGATCCGAGCAGGTAATATTTTCCTACCTGCTCGGCCAAAAACTGCCTGTTCGCGGCAACTCTTAGTCTTGAGCTGCCTTCTGGTAGATGTCCCAGACGGGGCGGTCGAAGATCGCACCCGAGACGGACGTATTGTTATTGGTTGCGAATGAGGTTACGCTCTGGACCTTACCCAGGCCGGTCGCATTATTGTAGTCGGCAAGCCACGGGCCACCTGAGGATCCGCCCGCGAACTCGCATCCCGAAAGAGTGGGGAAGTAGTAGGGAGTAATGCGGATCGTGTGGGTGTTGCCCCAGCAGGCGTGCATAACCCTACCGGACTCTTTGTTGCCGGGGTATGCGAAGACGGTGCTCTCGAAGATGGGGCTGCGATCCACATTCAAACCGTGCCCGCCTACCATATTCACGAGGAGCTGCCCCTTCTCGTTGGTGTTGGTCTTGATGAAAGCAACGTCGTGCTTGTAGCTGTCGCCGGTACCGCCCGTAGGCTGACCGTACTGAACCCAGTCGTTGGCAACACGCAGGTACTGCGCGCTGAAGGTGCCATGCGGGCGCACGCCCCGGTTGTAGCCGGGAACGAACACGATGTTACGGTGCCAGGTCTTATTCTTACCACCGTGCACGCAGTGACCGGCAGTTACCACGGTACGCTTGGTGGGAGTGTTGATCGCAGCACCGGAGCATACATAGTTTTTACCGTCACTGGCGTCGGTGTAGAAAATCTTGCCGTTGGTGTGCGAGAAGTTCGTTACCTTGGATGCACCCTGAAGCTGCACACCATTGCGTGCGTCCTTCTGTTCGGGCAGAACGGGGTCTACAGACTCAGCGGTGGTTTCAGGCTCGTCAGCTTCCTGAGTGAGAGTCTGCGGGGTGTATTCCTCACCGGACTCGTTGGTTTCCTCCTGAGAAACGGTCTCGGGATTCTGCTCTTCAGTCTCCATCTGAGAGACGGCATTGTTGATCTCCTGCTGGGGATCCTCTACGTTATCTGCAGGAATAGCGTTTTCCATACGCTCGGTCGTCCAGTAGGTAATGACTCGTGGGTCTCCCTCGGGAATAGCCCCCGGGTTCTCGCCTTCCTGACCTGCCACAACCGATGCCTGGGGATCGGCGTTAAGAACGTCGTCGCTGAGAGGTGCTACTGCGGAAGCGGAATCGTCGCTTCTCTCAGAGACGGTGTGGGTGTACGATGCGGAGTCGTTAGGGGTAGAGACCGCATTCGCGGGGATAAAACTTGTAGAAACAAGCAAAGATGCTGCAAGAAAAAAGGGTGCACGCTGCACGGCACCCTGAAGTGAATGGCGCACGAAAGTGTCCTTTCAGGTGGGTAGAGTGGTGATTCAAGAGTCGCTATGTAATTGAGTGAATGATATGTCAACACTTGAAATTACTATTAATGTAAATAAAGATTTTTTCAAATGTCAATATGACATGCAGAAAAGGTATAGATTATGTCATGAAAAACTCACGATGTGGGAACATGTGAGATCCGTCCGCAGCATCCCACATTCCCTGTGGGTATAAAGAGAATCTTTATGTGAATGAAACGTTAGAAAACTTGCTTTATTCGCATAAAGAGCCTTTTTGGTATGAGGGGGATGCTGGTAGGATGGCGGGAATACGCGGTAAAAACAGAGTTCAGGGCGTTTTCGGTAAAGTGGTGCGTATTCTTAATACCCTGTGAAAACCTCAACGGTATTACTCAATAGATTTAATCCATGTAGCCATACTGAAATAGCAACTAAAATACTATAGATTAGTGCCACAATTCCTGCTTGTTTGAGTACTGGTATAAGCGCCGGTCCCTGTTTAAACAAAACCGTTACGCAAGAATGAACGGTGGGTCCTAGAAGAATAAAAGTTACCAAAAACCAGGGATTATGCGGAACCACAAAAGCCCCTAAGAGAAGCGCTATCAGCATTTCAGCACAATAGGCGATGCGCGCTCGCCAATCCCCAAGCCGCACCGCCAGCGTAAGCTTACCGGATTTACGGTCGGTCGGAATATCGCGCACGTTATTTGCCATGAGCAGAGCGCAGGAAATAAGTCCGATAGCTATCGCAGACACCCACCCGGTCACCGTCAGCTCATGAGACTGCGTATAGAGGGTACCTAAGGTGGCGACCAGTCCGAAGTAGACAAACACGAAAATATCGCCCAAACCCATATAACCGTAAGGGTGCTTACCGCCGGTATACCCCCAAGCGGCGAAGACCGCGGAGGCGCCAATCGCCAAGAACCACCACTGGTTTGCCAACGCCACCAGAATCAAACCGGAACACATGGCTAGGCCAAAGCACAAAAACGCGGCGTATTTGACAGATTTCGCGCTTGCCGCGCCGGAACCGACGAGGCGCATCGGGCCAACCCTGCCCTCATCGGTGCCTTTGATACCGTCGGAATAATCGTTTGCGTAATTCACCCCGACCTGTAGAAAAAACGCGACCAAAAACGCTAAAAACGCATACCAGGGCTTGAAAGCATCAATCTCGTACGCTGCGGCTGATCCAGCGATGATAGGGGCGAGGGCAAGCGGTAAGGTGCGCAGGCGTGCGCCTTCAATCCACTCTGCGGGTGTTGCCACGGTGATCCCTCCGATAGCGAGCGTGCGAAAACTGATGCTCGGCGGGGTCTTTAGCCCCTCGTATTTGTGTATTCTCTGTACAGCATACTGTATATAGCCCGCCGGTCGGGTTTGCCCGTGCTCGTGGTCGGAAAATCGGCGAATATCCTCAGAAATTTGGGGGCACCCGCCGCACCCAGCTTGTCGGTGCAGAACTCACGCAGTATATCGCATGTAGCCCCGGAGGCATCGGGGGCACTCTGCACCCCGGATGCGCCCCGCAGGGTGATCGCGGCAGCCACCGCCGAGCCCCAGCGCGCATCGGGAATGCCCATAACCGCAGCCTCACGCACCGCCGGATGGCTTTCAAGAACGGCGGCAACTGCCCGAGCGGAAACCTTGACTCCTCCGGTAATAATCACATCATCGGAGCGCCCTACAATGTTCAGCATCGGGGCGCCCTCGTTCTCTGGCGCATTCGGGGCAGAGGATGTGAGCGAGCCGTAATCGTCGGTGCGGTACCACCGGCACCCGTCGGCATCAACGAAGAAATGCGATGCGGTGCGCGCGCTATCGCCCATATACCCGCTGGCAAGGTGCTCACCACCAAGCCAAACGCGCCCGGTGTTAGGGGATCCCCCTGCCAAAGCGCTGCCGCCCCGCTCGGTATCCGCAGCGTCGCCCGCCACAGAACTGTCTAATAAACCCGCGTCTTCGGGAACCACACGCAACCGCACCCCGGGCAGTGCTACCCCCGAATAGACGCACCCGCCAGCGGTTTCTGCACTGCCATAGGTGGTGACCACGTTCAGCCCAAGCTCGCGCGCCGCCGCCAACAGGGATGCGCTCGCCGGGGCACCGCCAAGCAGGATGCCGGTGAACTGACCAAGCGCATCGTAAATCTCTGACCCCAGCACGGGGCTGGCTTCGGCGGCTTCTAGGAGCTTATGCACCTGCGTGGGCACAAGAGAAACGAACCGGCGGGCGCAGCTGAGCCGTTCGGCGGCATTCAGAAAGACCTCGGGTGTGAAACTAACCCCGTCGGTAACCGATGCAGCAACTACCGGCGTCGTTCCGGCGAGCACCGACCGGGCGAGAACCTGAGCCCCCGCCACATAATGCGCGGGCAGGGCGAGAAGCCATTGCGCAGGAACCTCAGAAGTAGCCCTCTGCGGTTTAGCTGAACCGGCCGAAGGGTAGTCCGCAAAAAACCTCTCGGTCGCCCGAGCGGATGCCCGCAACGCCCGTACGCTTAACGCCGTCTGTTTGGGTGCACCCGTGGACCCGGAGGTGCCCACCACGAGGGCAATAGACTCCGGGTCTTCTATTCGCCCGCGCGGGTCTTGATTATCGCGAGCATTGTTCGGCAAGTCCCCGGTGAGAGAGCGCTCGAAGTCGCGCAGAATCTCTTGCGGATCGGCGGGTTCATCGGCGCTGAGGATGACCGCGTGCGGATGCAGCGCATCCTGGAGCGGGGCAGGAAGCGGCGTGAGTGAACCGGGGAATGCGCCTATCGCGGAGTCCGCCTCGCCGCTATCCACCCGGGACTTACGGGGAATGCGAGGGCCTTCCGACACAATAGAACGGTTATTCTGCAACGTGTGAAACCCTAGAAATAGTAGGGATAGTTCGACCAGTCGGGGTCACGCTTTTGTAGAAACGCATCGCGCCCCTCGACAGCCTCGTCGGTCATATACGCCATGCGGGTTGCTTCACCCGCGAAAACCTGCTGCCCGAGCATACCGTCATCGGGCAGGTTGAAGGCGTACTTGAGCATACGGATAGCCTGCGGAGACTGCCGAGCAATATGAGCCGCGTATTCCAGACCCTTATTTTCCAACTCTGCGTGGGGCACCACATCATTAACGGCACCCATCTCGTACATGCGCTGTGCATCGTACTCTTTGGCGAGGAAGAATATTTCGCGCGCAAACTTCTGCCCAACCTGCCGCGCCAAAAGCGCCGAACCGTAGCCCGCGTCGAAAGAGCCAACAGTCGCATCGGTCTGTTTAAACTTGCCGTATTCTTCGGAGGCTATTGTCAAGTCCGCGACCACGTGCAGGGAATGCCCGCCACCCGCAGCCCATCCGGAGACCAGAGCGATCACGACCTTGGGCATGGTACGGATCAGGCGCTGCACCTCCAGAATATGCAGCCGCCCGGCACGCGCGGGGTCAATAGATTCGGCGGTGTCGCCGCTGGCGTAGTGGTAGCCGTCGCGCCCGCGGATGCGCTGGTCGCCGCCCGAGCAGAACGCCCACCCGCCATCTTTGGGGGAGGGGCCGTTCCCGGTCAGAAGCACAGTGCCTACATCAGAGGTCATGCGGGCATGATCGAGCGTCCGGTAGAGTTCGTCCACAGTATGCGGGCGAAAGGCGTTACGCACCTCGGGCCGGTTAAAAGCAATGCGCACGGTCGGCAAGTCGCGCAGGATTTCGCCCGTCTCGTCGCGCTGCACCTGGCGGTGGTAGGTGATGTCGGTAAAATCCTCAAACCCGTCAACGATGCGCCAGTGCTGCGGGTTGAAAATATCGGAAACCTGGGGAGGGAACGTAACAGTCATGCCCCCTATTTTACGCAGTATGAACCCGCCCATGCTCCGGACCCAAGAGGATACTTCCGTTACCCTTAAGCGATAAACCGCGAAGCAGATGTAAAGCGTACACACACTTTTCCGATAAAACCCGTTGATTCCTTGAAGAAATATTGCAGGCCTGGGCACCATATTCAAGGGTTTTGCCGTGTGTTTACCCGATATCGTGGCAAACACGACGAAACATGTCACGTTCATATTCCTTGCGCATCCACTCCTGCTATAAGATGCTGGAAGAGCCTATTTATGCCCGCCCAGCCACCAAGGACAGAAGAATATGTCAGAGTACACGTCGCGAACTTCTGCAACACCCGATGATTCCCTCATCCACCTTCATGCAATGCGGCATGAACGGTATGCGGCGGCGACCGCGCTTTTAGGGGAGAGCGGATTTGCCACGCGCGTGGGAGGGTTTAACGCTTTGGTGCGTCTTGCCGATGAGTGGCTTGCGGATGAGCGCACCCCCGAAGAACAGCGCCTTGCCGAGGCACAGGTTATTATCGATACATTTTGCGCGTGCATCTATGCCCCATTCCTGCCTGCCTCCAGGCATAAAGACTACATGCGGCTGAACCGAGAACCGAAGAAACGCTGGGATTCCCAGAAAAAAGCACGATTCCGCGCCGAACAAGCCGAGTTCCGTGCTGAGGCGCGGTTCCGCCAAACCGTTCTCGATACCATTCACCTGCGGGTTATGCCCCGCTACGAGGGACCGGGACCGTGGAGCCGTCTATCCTTCGATTTTTCGGGCAGCGTGTTCTTCTATCCGGTTAGCTTTGGGCGCTCGCAATGGGAGGGGCGTCTGAACCTGCGCGGGTGCACCTACTATGCGGAGGCCGATTTTTCGGGTTCCACCTACACCTGGTATTTAGATTGCAGCAACTCCGCCTACTACACAGAGGCCGATTTCAGCGCTTCGACCTACAACGGAGGGGTTAACGCGAGCTTCTGCAACTACCGCGGGAACGTCGATTTCAGCGAGTCCGTGTACCGTGCCAACGCCAGCCTGAGTTACAACGTGTACTGGGGTGAGGCTGCCCTGAACGACAGTATTTACGAGGGGCACGCCGATCTTGCCTGCTGCACCTACGTGGGTCACGCAAGCCTGGGGAACTGCGATTATAGGCGCGGCGCAGACCTATTTTTGAGCACCTACGCAACTTTCGCCGATCTTGACCGGTGCACCTACGGCGGGCGCGCGAACCTGAGCAAGAGCGTCTATTACGGTCGCGCATGGTTCTGGCACTCGACCTATTTGCAGGAGGCCACGTTCGGGGATTCTATCTATAACGATTCCGTCGATTTCTCCGATTCGCATTTTGCCGGCCCCGTCAACCTTGAGGATTCAGCGTATCTCGACACCACGAACTTTCAGAACACGATTTTCGAGGAGGACAGCCCCTCTTTCGCCCGGAGCGTGTATGTTCCCGAGAATAACGAGCACACGGGGTACAACTATGGGGTGGTGCGCGTGCTGACGCTGGACGAATTGCAGCACCTTGACCAGCTGCGAGAGCCGCGTTACGAGATTGAGCAGGAACTCTTCAACGTTGATGATGCTACGGATGCAAAAACATACCGTATCCTGCGCAGAGCCTTGCTGGAGGCGAGCCATCCGATCCAGAAATGGTGCCAGGAACTGATGGCGGGCACGCTCTAAAAGCCGCGTGAATTAGTCCCTAGACAGAGGCTAGAGCTGAAAATATTAAAAATTTGCCCCGATCCGTAATGCGCGGGTCGGGGCAAATCTGTGAGCAGAAGTTCAGACCTTAGCCAGCCTTGGCGAGCTCTGCGGCCTTATCGAACTCTTGCTCAATTTCCTCGTTCTTCTGGTAGGTAGCCAGAGAGACCACGACGGTCACCAGGAAGGCTAGGAAGAACCCGGGGATCATCTCGTAAACATCGACCGTTTCGGTGAGGTTGAAGATCTGGCGCCAGAAGAAGGTGACGACAGCACCCACGACCATGCCCGAGACCGCGCCTGGTAGGGTGAGCTTGCGCCAGTACAGTGAGAGGATCACGATTGGGCCGAAGGCCGAACCAAAGCCTGCCCATGCGAACTCCACGAGCGAGAGAATCGAGTTGTTCTTATCGAGCGCCATGAGAGTCGCGATGACCGCCACAATCGCTACGCCTGCACGTCCAAGCCAGAGTGACTGGTTTGAGCTGAGCTTCTTCTTCACAAAGACACCGTAAAGATCTTCCACGAGAGCCGAGGAGCAGACCACTAGCTGCGAGGAGAGCGTAGACATAATAGCCGCAAGTACGGCAGCCAGGATCATACCGGCGATAAAGGGGTGGAAGAGAATCTGCGCGAGATCCAGGAAGACTGTCTCCGCACTTTCCTTATCGGTGAGAGAAACTTCGGGGTGGGTTGCAAAGTAGGCTACACCCACGAACGCCGTGCTGATGGAGCCTACCACGGTCAGGAGCATCCAGCTCATGCCGATGCGACGCCCGGCTTTCGCATCCTCGGGGGTGCGCAGTGCCATGAAACGCACGATAATATGCGGCTGACCGAAGTATCCCAGGCCCCAGGCGAGTGCCGATGCGATGCCGATGAACGTAGTTCCCGCGAAAAGTCCCAGGGCGTCGGGGCGAACGTTGGCGACGGCATCCGTGACGTGGTCGAGTCCGCCCATATTGGTAATAGCCACGATCGGCACGGCAACCAATGCGGCGAGCATCAGAAGACCCTGCACCATATCGGTGTAGGAAGCACCCATAAAGCCGCCGAAGAAAGTGTAGAACATGGTGATACCGGCGACGAGAAGCATACCGGTGAGGTAATCCTGGTGGAAGGAAGACTCGAAGAATTTACCGCCAGCAACCATGCCGGAGGAGACGTAGAAGGTGAAGAAGACGAGGATAATAATGCCTGCAAAAATACGCAGAATATTGTATTTATCGTGCAGTCGGTTGCTGAGGAACACGGGGACGGTCACGGCATCGCCAGCGACTTCGGTGTAGCTGCGCAGACGGGGGGCGATGAATTTCCAGTTAACCCATGCGCCGATTGTCAGACCGATAGCAATCCATGATTTGGAAAGACCAGCTAAATAGACAGCGCCGGGCAAACCCATCAGGAGCCAGCCGGACATATCTGCGGCGCCTGCCGAGAGAGCCGCGACGGTGGGGGAGAGCTGTCGTCCTCCAAGCACATAGTCGTCAAGGTCGTTGTTTTTACTGTTTGCCCACAGACCAATCACAATCATGGCGATGAAGTAAATCGCCAGTGCGATGACTTGGAACGTACCGTCGGTCATCTCTCATTCCTATCTAGTGGTTGGGATTTCGTTACGTAACTATCTGTGTAATTATGCGCAACTCTATGACTTTATGAGTGGCTTGGGATACAGTCTAACCGCTCGGAATGGATTTACCAACTCGTAATACATTCAGCGTGTTTGCATACTGCTGAATATATATTCACACCATACGAGGTATGCCGTGGTAAAGCGTGGTTTTATGTGGGAAATTTTGGCGAAACGACCCCGAAAATTCGCGGCTCTTGAGGTTGCTTTGACCACAACGTGAACGGGTAGCGTGTGGTGATGCTTTTGCTTCTTATAAATCTAAAGGATTTGTAATGATCCACGGCTTGGGACTCATGGCTTTAGGATCGAAGTATTCCAGAAAATCCTGCGCCGACTTCGGGAACTGTGGGGCATCAGGAATGGGAATGGAGGCGCGAATCCACTCCAAAATATCGGGCTCTGCAAACCCTGCATCCCGAAGCTGTCTCAGCGTTACCGCGCCGTCGCGTTTCGCTAGACGCTTACCTTCCGTGTTGAGGGCTAGGGGGACGTGGGCATAGAGGGGCAGGTCATACCCCAGGAGTGCTGCCAAGTATGCCTGGCGCGGAGCGGAAGATAATAAATCGTCTCCGCGCACCACCTGGGTTACACCCTGATAATGGTCATCGACCACGACGGCTAGGTTGTAGGCGTAGGTGCCGTCGTTGCGGCGAACCACCACGTCATCGACGGCGCCCGTGTACTCACCAGCAAACATATCCTGTACCGTAAATTCGCTGATTTCGGCGCGCAAGCGCAGGGCGGGAGGACGTATCTCACGGCGAGATTTACGCTCGGCATCGCTCAGACCGCGACATGTCCCCGGATAGGAGCCGGGGATACCGTGCGGTGCCGAGGTTGCCTCCAAAATCTCGCGGCGCGTGCAATAGCACTCGTAGAGCAGCCCTGCATCCTGGAGCTTCTGTACGGCGGCATCGTAGGCGGCAAGCCGTGTGCTCTGGCGTAAAACATGGTCGTGGCGTTGTGGGTCTTCGCCGGGCGTTGCATCCCAATCGAGCCCCAAAGATTTTAAGTCGGCGAGCTGCTGTTCGGCGGCACCGGGGCGCACGCGATCGAGGTCTTCGATGCGCATCACAAAGCGCAACCCCTCTTGTCGTGCGAGAAGCCATGCGAGAATTGCGGTGCGCAGATTACCCAGATGCAGGTCTCCAGAGGGGGACGGTGCGTACCTGCCTGCGCCTGGTGAAGAAGGAGCGTGCATTGCGAACGAATCCTGGGCGGTGCTGCTGTGTAAGCTCATGGTTTTAATCCTAGCGGTACTTCTAAAAGTGCCTCACGCCATAGGATGCGGCAAAAAATAACAAAATAATAACAACCCCACAGGGAACTTCGTGATAAACGTTCGCAAGTGTGTTATTAAACCTTTATAAAAATATTCCGTATCTGACGCTAAAGTCGAGTACCGTTAGAAGTATGGCAACCACGATTGAACTAGCGGACGGTGTTTATCGTATTGCAACCGATAATTACTGTCTAAATACCGGACTCATCCTCGGTCTTGAGAAAGCACTCGTGATCGATACCGGTGCAGGACCTCGACAGGCAACCGAAATTTATGATGAGGTTCGTCGTATTACCCGTATGCCCCTCGTCGTCGTCAATACGCACGCACACCCCGAGCGTTACTTCGGAAACGACGTTTTTGCGGCTATGGGCACCGAAGAGTTTTGGTCGCACCCACGGGCGGCGCGCGCTATC
This sequence comes from Rothia sp. HMSC064D08, assembly GCF_001809525.1. Classification (NCBI taxonomy): domain Bacteria; kingdom Bacillati; phylum Actinomycetota; class Actinomycetes; order Micrococcales; family Micrococcaceae; genus Rothia; species Rothia sp. HMSC064D08. The sequence continues at coordinate 526,190 of NZ_KV797895.1, forward strand.
AAGAAATACGGGGATAGGCAGCGCCTGTATGTGGAGACCTTAGAACCTGAGATGGCACACCACCAGGGAGCGGCAACCGATATCGTGGTGCCTAATCATCTGGTTGCCCAAAGCGGGGAAGGCATTACCTTTACCCCGGTTGATCTGGGGGAGCGCTCGGCAACCCTCATCTACTTGGGTCCCGGCCATACCGAGGGCGATATCTTGGTGGGCATCGACGATGTGCTCTTTACGGGCGGTCTGCTGGAGCAGGGGACCGACCCATCCTTTGAGGACTCTTTTCCCGATCGTTGGGTAGAGACCCTAGGCGCGCTTCTTGAGCTTGATCGTTACCGCGTCTATGTGCCCGGTTGTGGCGACCCCGTAGAGCGTGACTTTGTGGAACGTTTTCAGGAGACCATGAAGAAGGCTATTTACGCTATTCGCCATTCGACTATTGACCCGAATGATGCGAGTACCACCGCCGCCATGTACCACCTGCCGTATGCACCCGGACCTACCCGGTTCTTGCTGGATCGTATGGCGCAGCTTGACGGTACCGAGGTGCCTACCGACAGCTCTGAAACCACCGGATACACCGGTCCTATCACGATTGGCAGCCTGCACTAGCATAAGCGCAGACATATGACGACTGGGTATGACATATATCGTCATATTCATAAGAATTTCTGAAAACCTCTGCATAGGGTACGTACCATTTTGAGGTTGTGGTGCGTCCCTGTGCGGAGGTTTTATTCTGCGAATCTTAGAAGGGGTAAGGCGTAACCTAAGCCTGGGCATCGAAAATATCGTTCGGGCGGTGAATGCGCACCCGAATACCTGACTCCTCACCGAAGCCCGCCGCCATGCGTTCCAGATCCGTATTCGGTGCCGCCTGAACCGTGAAGAACCGCTCGATGGCGTGGGTAAATTGTGGATTCTGGGCGAGAGTGCCGTGTTCCAGCGCGGTGAAAATGCCGCCTCCGGCGTCGTCATAGACGACGACGTCAAGATCGGGCAGAAGCTCTGTCATGGGCAGGTTCAGTGCAGAAATATCGTATTGAAAGGTCAAATCGCCGCATATGAGGGTGACCGGAATCGGTGCGCCCGCTACATGGGCGGAATCATCGGCAGCCGTGCGTGCGTTGCCGGTGGGGTAGTAGCCCGCTAAAGAAACGCCGGTAGCCGTCGCGATAAGCCCGTCAATGCCGGAAAGCCCGCGGTTTGCGAGAACCCGTGCGGGCGCATCGGCACCAAGGGCGGGGGCGATAATATCTAGATCGCGCACAATACTCGACGATCCGATGACGAGGGTACGGCGCTGCTGTGCGCATGTATTCCAGGTTTGGAGTGCAAGCGCCTGAGCGGGAATTCTAGCAGGCTGAGAAGTATGTGCACCGTCTTGGTTGCATTCTTCGGAGGGAGCAGAGGTCTGCGGCTGCACTGTTTCAGACTCGGCATAACGATAGGCTTCGATCGACGTGAGCGATGCCTCCTGAGCTCGCTGACCGGCAGTGACCCAAGCATCAAGCCAGGTATCATCGGCCCGCACGCCCGATCCCATAAGCGCAAAGGCTTCAAGTTCGGCGGGCGAATCAATCTCGCGAACGGCACGGTTCCCGGGTTCGTACCAGCTGGCACGCCGAGGCGCATAGTAAGCATGCTGCACATCGGTACGCGCTAAAAGCGCAGAAATAGGGCGCGAAAGCGTGGGATGCCCGCATAAAATAGTTCGCTCGATGCTCTGCCCCAGCTCGGAAGCCGCATGTTCCCCGAGCACCGTCGTGTACTGGGGAATCGAGGTAGCGCCGTGCCGCGCCTGCGAAGAAGGCTCTGCCAGCAGCGGCAGATTCAACGCGCGGGCAAACTCGGCAGCGAACGGCTCGGCACCGTCTCCCGCGATCACCACCGTTTTCGGGCAGTCTGGTGCACCTTCGGGTTTAAGTGGCAAAGCCTGAACCGCCTGTTCATGCTGTATCAGCCAAAGCTTCTCGACAGGACTCAGCCGTGCAGGTTCAAGCTCAGCGGGGTACGATGCGGCCCCCGGGGCAATATGCTTGGCAAGCGATGTGGCCCAGGTGGGAAGAATTGCGGCTGTCCGAGCCGAAGGTGTAAGCGGGGTATCGAAACACACGTTAATATGCGCTGGCCCCACGGGCTCATCGCTTGCGCGCGACCAATCCTGCGCATCGCTGCCCGTCAGCGCTGCCAAACATGCCATAAAATCGGCGGTCTGCTGCCCCGGATTATGCTCGGGGTATGAGGTCAAATCAGCGCTTGCGCGCACAAAGGGAGAGAAAAAATCGGTTTGAATCGTCGTCTGATTAGCACCGGTTCCACGCAGCCTTACGGGACGGTCCGCGCTCATGATCGCCAGTGGAACCCCGGCATGGTAAGCCTCCATCACGGCGGGCAAATACTCACCCAGAGCCGTTCCCGAGGTACACACTAACCCCACGGGCAGCCGCGAAGCCTTCGCGATACCCAGCGCCGTGAACGCTGCCACGCGCTCATCAATGCGCACGTGGGCAACCAACGCACCTGCCTCTTCGGCCGCCGCAACCGCATACGCCAGGGGAGCGCTTCGAGAACCTGGGGAGACCACCACATGCCGCATGCCCGCGCGAATCAGGGAATCGAGCACGGCGACGGCGGAGAGCATGGAGTCTGGAGCGGCTGGAGCGGGGGGAGTTTGAACGGTGTCGGCACAGTCGGGGTTTTCAGTCACCCGTCTATTCTAGACCGGTGTTTGGGCGAGTGAAGAATATGGGGTCCCTAAACGGGCAGTTAGCCCCCAGAACACTGACCAGAACGTTCAGAACATACCGGCTAAAGACTCGTGGGCAAGGCTTCCTGAAGCACCAGGTAGCACCGTCGGATGCGCTCCACCCAGGCATCCCGCACTTCGCTCTCTGCTTCAACGCGCCTCAGCGCCGATTCCGTAGGCGCAACCCGCCGCATCTGGAGCTTGCCGTCGCGAGCAAGCAGCGAATCGTCAGTCACATCGGCGCTCATCAGCGAGACCGTACTTAGCCCGCACGCATAGGGAAGATTCGGCAGAGCCGCCGCCAGAGACACACCGGTTGCGATACCTACGGAAGATTCCAACGCCGAAGACACCACCGTGGGTAAACCTGCCTGTTCAACGATCTTTAGCGCGCGGCGAACCCCGCCTAAAGGTGCCGCCTTGACGATCAGCACATCGGCGGCGTGCGCCTGCGCCACCTTGAGAGGGTCACTAGCCTTACGCACGGATTCATCGGCGGCGATGAGCATCGAAAGGCTGTGCTCGCCTACCAGGGAACGCACCTGCGCAAGCTCATCAACCGTAGCTACGGGCTGCTCGGCATAAAGCAGATCGTACTCGTTCAGCGCCGCAAGGGCTTCGAGAGCTTCGGGTACGCTCCACCCCGCATTAGCGTCCACCTTCAACCGTGCATTCGGGAGGGCACGCCGCGCCGCCGCAACGCGGGCAATATCATCGTCGAGGGTCTGCCCCTTTTCAGCAACCTTGATTTTAAGTTCGTGGATGGTTCCACGATAGTTGTTCAGCACTTCGGGAACCCGCTCGGCACTCACTGCGGGAAGGGTTGCGTTCACCGGAATAGTGGCTCGATGAGCGGGCGGCGCCCCCAGCCAGGCGGACTCTAACGCACAGGCTAACCATGCCGCCGCCTCATGATCGTCATACTCTAAAAACGGCGCGAACTCGCCCCATCCGGCGGGACCCTGTATCAGCGCACTCTGGCGCCGATTAACCGAGCGGAAGGTCACCCGCATGGGAATATCAACCACTCGAACGGCACGTAAAACCTGCTCTAACGGCGGCAAAGCTAAGCCCTCAGTGATGAACCCGTATCCTAGCGGCGGTACGGATGACATGGCGTTTCTCCTTAAGGTATTCTCGGTAAACTCCCAGCTTGGAATTTAGAAAACACGTATTTTTCATAGCTTAACCTGAGATAGTGTTTTCTATGTCGTGTTTACAGACACCGCATCACAGACATTTTGGAGGGAAAAAGTATGTCACAGGGTCCTCACACATCGCGTGGTCATGTTCCTCGCCATACCAGTACCTCAAATGACACGGACGATGCTACGCGTATTCTATCCCCTCAGACTCTAGCCGATAACGACAGTGCCGATGCCGATGCGACGGTTCCGTTATCGAGCATCCAATCTTCCTATGAAACCGATGATGACGCGACCGAATTTCTGGACCTTCAGGATCTGCCATCTTTCTCACCAGACACGGACGCAACCCGCGCCATCCCAAACCCGCACGAAGCGCCTAAACCCCATGAAAGCTCCGACACGGTAGCCCTCGACGCTTTTGACGATTCACCGACCGAAGCCATCAGCGCATCGCAGGATCCGCGTGCTCACTACGTTCAGCACACGCGTGCCGCCCAGCCGCAAACCCGTGTGCAGCCGGATATAACCCCTTCGGCTGATTACCCTGCCACGGTCGCCATGCCAACGGGTGCTCCCGGTATGCAGACTGCGCCCCAGGACACACAGTACAGTGCCGCCGCTCATCCACACGCCGCTAACCCGGCGATGAGCACCGCGAACTATGCCGGATACGGCGCTCGCCCGAACCCTGCAGCCCCCGGGGCAGGCGTTCCCGCAGAAGCCCCCATTCCAAATGATCCGCCAAGTACCAAGGTTGTGGCGCAGCATTTGGGTGTCATGGTGCTGTTCGGCGCCCTGCTCTACGCCACATTCCAGTTCTTCATCTACAGCCGTACCGGGCAGCAGCTCGACGAAAATGCGTTTACCGAATATGCCAGCCAGTTCGCGGAATACCAGCGTCCCACCCTGGCGGCTCTCGATAACCTGCCAACGATTACCGGCGTAATCGCGGTGATCGGCATTATTATTGGGCTGATCTGGAAGCACCGCATCCTGCCCGCTATCGTGGGTATTCTTGCGGGCACGGGCGCGTGTTTGAGCGTCCACGTCCTCAAGAATTATGTGATTACCAAGCCTAATTTCGGCATTCAGGAAGCCCTCTTGAACTCCGCGCCGAGCGGGCACACAGCATTCGCCGCTTCTGCAGGTGCCGCTCTGTTTATCGCAGCGCCTCGTGCCCTTCGACCCACGATTGCGGTCTTGGCGGCGATGGCGACCTGCGCTACGGGCGCATCCACCATTATTAACGGCTGGCACCGCCCAGCGGATGTTATCAGCGCGATTTTGGTAGTTGCGCTCTGGACCGTTCTCGGCTTAGGCGTTCTTCGGTACCTGCGCCGTGCAGAATTTAACACACCGACCCCCCGCGTGGTGGGAGCCATTGCGGTGCCGCTGCTGACGATTGCAAGCCTGTTCCTCTCGTTCTGCGCGGTCGCGATGTATGCGGTCACCATGTTTTCCACCATGCCCGGGGGAGTGTTCGTTGCCTCAACCTGCATGATTCTGGCGGTCAGCACGGGCACCACGGCGATACTGGTGCGGCTTCTGCGCCCGCGTAACCAGGTATCTTCTCCCTATACGCGCGTGTGGGAATACTAGGGCCGTATCACGTTATGAAATATATGTGTCACTGTTTGCCTACCCTCGTAATACGGGCATAGAATTTAGCATAGTTCATGCAAATTTTAGGATGCGCGTATCCTAAAAGAACAACCATCATCGGCGAAAGGTTAGAACTCATGGCGGGTACTCACGAAGGGCGTGTGATTGTTTTCCCACAGCTCACCGAAGTTCTCACCCCGTTTGAGACTAAGCCGCAGGCAAAGAAAATCCTCGATGCCGATGGCGGCAGCATCACCCTGATGGAGCTGGCAGCCGGTCAATCTTGGCACGAACACCACAGCGTACACCCGGTGGTTGTGCAGGTGCTTAAAGGCAAGGTTGAGTACAGTACCAAAGGGCAGAGTATTATCCTGGAACCCGGTAAACTCATCCACACCACGGCAAAGCTGTTGCACTCGGTCACGGCACTCGAAGACTCGACCTTGATGGTCATTATGCTGACCGGAGAATCACATCCGGAGCCTAATATCACTATTGAGGTTGAACAGGTCTAGGGCACAACGCCTTAGAAATAAATAAAAATCCCTTTAAGCACGGTAATGTCCCGTATCCAGCGACGGATACGGGACATTGTCGTATATTCTCCCCAACAGGCAAAGCCGTATCAGGAGGTTTCGCGGTTTTCTTTTCTGTAGTCCGTGACGGTCATACCCGTCCACGCTTTGAAAGCGCGGGAAAATGAACTGACCTCGGTATAACCGGTCAGCAGCGCAACATCCTGAAGGCTCAGCGCAGGATTGCTCAAATAGGCGCTCGCCAAATTTTGCTGAGCTCGCTGGCATACAGCCTTATAACTAGTGCCTTCCTCCTGCAGTCGCCGCTGTAGGGAACGCGAGCTCATACCCAAATGTGCCGCCAGCTTCTCAATTCCGAAAGAACCGCTGGAATCATCTGCGTGAGTTCGAGTGAGACGGTCTGCAGAAAACTTTGCCGCGCATCCAGCTGCATTAATTCTTGATCGAGTGCTGGCTGCACATACTCCCACATGACGTTGTTGCGCGTGGTGAAGGGCAGAGCAAGGTCATGGGAAGCGAGCACGAGTGAGTTCTGAGCGGCACGATGAGATGAGACCCCGAAAAACTCTTTCAACGCGGTACCGTAGGGACGCGGAGATTCTACCCGCAGGGGAGTAATATGCCGACCGGTGCCGGTGCGCAGGATATTCATCAGAATAATCTGCTCAATGGCTACCCCGCTGGCAGGCAGAACCCCGGTGTGTCCGTCGTAGCTAAAACGGATGCTCGTGCGGGTGCCGTCAGGTTCAACTAACACCCGCACGGGACCGGTTAGACGTTTGTACCGTGCGAAACGTTCCAGAGCCTCCGTCCCGTCTTCTGCCGCCAAGGCACCGAAAATCGCCGGAACGATGCCGTGCAAGGCAGTAATATCGCCGTAAGTCAGCAGGGTCTCTTCATGCGCTGAAATATCGAGAACCTTTAGAAATCGGTGGTATTGCTCGTGTGAGAGCTTCAGAGGTTCGCCTGCGCGGGGCATCCGAAGACCTGCCTGAGCCAGCAGAGCAGGAACTTCTGGATGCTGATCGAGTAGCGACTGCGCCAGCTGAGGGGTGATGGTCATAGCTTCCACGGCGATTCCTAGCGTTACATAAAGCGGCGAATGATCGTGTCGAAGGCGCGAGCGGGCAGAACTGTGTGCATCAGAACCGCGGGCTTCGCCATGTAACCGATGAGATAGCGGGTCTTGGGCTTTTTCGCTTCGATCGCGTGGGTGATCGCCTTGGAAATAATGGCGGGGTCAGACAGCGACTCTGAGGAGTAGTGGCGACGCATATTCTCGGCGGTCTTACGGGCAATGCTCTCGTAAGCGCCGCCCTTGGCCGATTCTTCCAGTTTGTCGGCGGCGATCATGCCCCAGTCGGTTTTGATGCCGCCGGGCTCGATAATGGAGACCTGAATGCCGAAGTCGGAGGTCTCCATGCGCAGCGCATCGCTGAAGGCTTCAAGAGCGTACTTGGTGGCGTGGTACCAGGCACCCATGAAGGTGGTAAGGCGCCCGCCCATTGAAGAGACGTTGATAATGCGCCCGGAACGCTGCGCGCGCATCTGCGGCAGGACAAGCTGGGTCAGGCGTGCCAGACCGAAGAGGTTTACCTCAAACTGGTTGCGTGCCTCGTCAAGGGTAACGTCTTCGATCGCACCGTAGAAGCCGTAACCTGCGTTATTGACGAGGACGTCGATGCGCCCCTGCTCGGCGATAATGGTCTCTACAGCCTTCTTGACGGAGTCTTCGTCAGTGATGTCTAGGTGAAGCGGAATGATACCGAAGGGGCGAAGTTCTTCGAGCTTCTCCACGCGGCGTGCGGCACCGTAGACCGTGTGCCCTGCTGCGGCAAGATCTTTAGCGGTGTCGTAGCCGATGCCTGAGCTTGCGCCGGTGAGCAGAATAACCTGGGACATGATATTTCCTTTCAGAGATGTTTTGTGGATGTACCCAGTTTACGGGAGACTAAATTAGCATTTCGCGCCAGGTTATTAACAGTTCGCGCCAATCTTCATGAGACATAGCGCCGTAAAAGATAAGAAAACCCCGCAGATACCTTCCTCACGGAGCACTTGGAGGAAAACGTATCTGCGGGGCTGGTCTGAAACAGGGCAAACGGACTAGGCGTTTGCTGCCGCATCCTGATCTGCGGGGGTTTCATCCACGTGAGTGGGATCAAGCACACGCGCTAAGAATGTCTTGGTACGTTCATGTTGCGGGCTTCCGATCACCCGCTCGGCGGGTCCCTCTTCGACGACCACGCCATCCGCCATGAAGACGACCTTATCGGCGACATCGCGGGCGAAGCTCATCTCGTGAGTCACCACGATCATCGTCATGCCTTCGTCGGCGAGATCACGCATAATCGTAAGAACATCGCCCACCATTTCGGGGTCGAGCGCGCTTGTCGGCTCGTCGAAGAGCATGAGCTCGGGATTCATCGACAGCGCCCTAGCGATCGCCACACGCTGCTGCTGACCGCCCGAAAGTTTACTCGGGTAGGCATTTTCCTTATCTGCCAGCCCCACTTTCGCCAGCTGTTCGCGGGCAATCTTCTCTGCCGTTGAACGATCACGACCCAAGACCTTAATCTGGGCAATCGTGCAGTTATCAAGCACGCTCAGATGCCCGAACAGGTTAAACTGCTGAAACACCATGCCCATGCGGGTGCGCAAGGCGTTAATATCGGCGTCCGGGTCGGTTACCTCGACACCGCCCACGGTAATGGTTCCTGCGTTGGGCTCTTCGAGCAGGTTTACGCATCGTAGAAGCGTTGATTTACCCGACCCCGAAGGACCGATTAGGCAGACGACCTCGCCCGGTTCAACCTGAATATCAATACCGCGCAGCACCTCGTTTTTGCCATAAGACTTATGTAGCCCCGTGATGCTCACCGATGCCGCTGATGTTACTGTGTCAGTCATGACAATCTCCCAAAGTCTTTGTCGTGGTTACTTGCGTGATGCGCCCGTGCGCTTCTCAAAATATGCGGATAGCTGCCCCAGCGGCACGGTAATAATCAGGTAGCACAGGCCCGCGACCACCAGGGGAGTGAGCCCCGCGCCGGATGCGGTAATACCTTCACGCCCGAATTTCGCCAGCTCGTACTGCGCGATTTGTACACCCAGCAGGTACACGAGCGAGGAATCCTTGGTCAGCAGAATAACTTCGTTAGTCAGCGGGGGGAGCACAATGCGGAATGCCTGCGGAATAATTACCGAGAGCATCGCCCGGGTGTGCGACATGCCCAGCGACCGTGCCGCCTCATACTGGCCCTTCGGAACCGCCTGCAGACCGGCACGCAGCACCTCGCTGATATAGGCAGAGGACACCAGCCCGAGGGAGAGTGTTACCGGAATGAGGTTATCGACAAACCGGATCTTGAAGGCGAGGGGAATGCCGTAACCGAAGGCAAAGAACACCAAGAGCGCCGGAATGCCACGGAAAATTTCGACATAGATTGTCGCCAACCACCGATAGGGTGCGATCGATGAGATACGCATGAGTGCCAGGATAAGACCAAGGCTTAGACCCACGGCGAAACCCAGGGCCGTATAGATCAGGGTATTCTTGAGCGCTACCGTAATAACGTTCGGGAACTGCTTTTGCGCAACCTCAAGGTTGAAAACCTGGCTGGAGAGTGTTTTCCAGTCGGCAAGGGCAATAATAAGAACCGCGATAACCGCCAGCAGAGCGTACTGGGAGTACCGGAACATCGCCTGTTTTTTGCGGGGAGATAGTTTATTCTGTGCCATCGTTACACTAACGTAGTCTGTGTTTATCGTAATATTCAGGATGCGCGGCGCACGTTAGCGAACGCGCACCGCGCTAATCGCGGTTAGTTTGCGCTGGATGAAGATGCGGATGAGGGCGAAGACTTAGCCTTGGTCCACTTTTCCTTGATCTTATCGAGTTCGCCGCTGGACTTGAGCTGCTGAATTGTCTTATTCGCTTTATCCAGCAGGGCTTTCTTTTCGGGGGCTACCGCACCGGCAATCTGGTCGGCGTTTTCCGAGGTCTGGTAGGCGATCTTGAAAGAGTCAGGGTCTTTGGTTAGCGCCTCAGAAATAACCGAGAGATTTGCCGAGACGGCCTGCACCTGACCGGTCTTCAATGCCGAGAACATGAGTTCGTTGTCCTCGTACTGCACAACATCCGCGCCTTTTTCTTTGGCATAGGATTCGCCGCTGGTTGCCTGCTGAGCGCCGACTTTGGCGTTCTTAAGATCTTCGACGGAGGAGATCTTGGAATTTTTGGGAACCAGAATCGCTTGGTTATCTTCAAAATAGACATCGGTGAATTCCATCTTGGATTTCCGCTCGTCGGTCACGCTGATACCCGCAAGCGCAATATCGCATTGTCCGCTGGTGAGCCCGGTGCCCGAATCGAGGCCTTCAAAGCTGATGGAGGTGAGCTGTGCTTCTGCGCCCAGGTCTTTGGCGATAGCGTTTGCGATATCTGCATCGATACCTACGATTTTTCCGTTTTCTTCGTATTCGAAGGGCATGTAGGGGGTGTTGGTGCAGACGGTGAGGACGCCGTTGTTGATGAGGTTTACCTCTCCGTTTTCGCCGTCGGATGCGGTTGAGACGCATCCGGTGAGGACGAGGGGTGCGAGCGCGAGGAGTGCGAGGGACTTTTTGAGGTTGGGTTTTGCGGTGAAAATCGACATGGTGTGCTCCGTGTGTAGAAAATTTTGATGTTTTCCATTGTGCACCTGTGCGATAAAGAATGCAAGTATGCCTATAAATATTCATTATTTTTCTGAGGAAATGACGAATTATGTATGCACAGTATGCATAAAACCAGGAATGCTGTCGTGCCGCAGCGGACGGCGGGAGAAACGTGCTGCACGTGCGCAACACCGGGAACAAGAGTGCATATTTTCGTGAGTTAAAGTGTTCGCCACCTCAGATGACGTATCAGGAGGTGCTCAACTACCCCACGGGCGGTAGAACATGCCACAATTGAAGGCGTGAGCAACGTAGAGAAAAATGTTCAGGGTACCCGCGCAACCCTTGACAAGAAGACCGGCGATATCGCCGCCATGTTTGACACCGTCGCGAAGCGCTACGACCTGATGAACGGCATCTTGTCGCTGGGACGGCACATCTACTGGCGCAAGCAGACCGTCGCCGCCGTGGATGCGCATCCCGGGCAGAAGGTCCTCGACGTTGCCGCCGGTACCGGAACCTCATCTGAGCCTTTCGCCGACGCCGGGATTGATGTTATCGCCGCGGACCTTTCCGAAGGGATGCTGGAGGTCGGGCGCAAACGCCGCCCCGATATGACCTTCGTGCGGGCGGATGTTACCGACCTTCCTTTCGAGGACGACAGCTTCGATGCCGTCACTATGTCCTACGGTTTGCGTAACGTTGCAGATTACCCTCGTGCGCTGAGCGAACTGTACCGGGTTACTAAGCCCGGCGGGCGCATTGTGGTGCTGGAATTCTCAACCCCAACCTTTGCCCCTTTCGGTAAGGTATATAAGGAATACATTATGAAGGCGATACCGCCCGTAGCGCGCGCGATCTCCTCAAACCCGGATTCCTATGTATATTTGGCGGAGTCGATTATCGATTGGCCGGATCAGAGAACCCTTGCCCACACGTTCGCACAGGCGGGCTGGCAGGATGTCAAATATCGTAATCTCAGCGGCGGAATTGTTGCCATTCACCGTGGTTTCAAACCCTAAAACTAACACTCAGCACATCATCATTGAGCAACACGCAGCATACAACTACGCACCAACACACCGAAGAAGGCATCGTGAGCACCTCAGAGCAATCCATTGCAGCCACCGACCTGATGGCAGGACTCGATTTCAACCTGCCCGCCGGGTTTGAGCTCATTGCGTCCGACCCGCAGCTTGGCCCCCAGATTCTTACATCACTGGCGCGGATTGAAGAGCGGCTTGCCGAGGCTATCAGCTACACCGATAAGCTCGCCGATGTTGCCGCCCGGCACTTACTGCTCGCTGGTGGAAAGCGCGTGCGTCCCCTCCTGACTCTGCTTGCCGCCGCTGTGGGCGGACAGATTAACGACGACGTGATCGAGGCCGCGGTGGTTGTCGAGCTCACCCATCTGGCGACCCTCTACCACGACGATGTGATGGACGATGCACCCAAACGCCGCGGTGTCGATACCGCCCAGACCATTTGGGGAAATTCCGTCGCCATCCTGACGGGTGACCTCATTTTCTCGCGTGCCTCGCTGCTGGTCTCCGATCTGGGCACGCGACCCATGAAAATTCAGGCGCAAACCTTCGAGCGCCTGGTGCTGGGGCAGCTCTACGAAACAACCGGTGTGCGCGAAAACCAGGATATTCTCGACCACTATATCTCCGTGATCGAAGGGAAAACCGGCTCGCTGATCGCGGCGGCGGGGGAGTACGGCTCACTCTTGGCGGGCGCCTCCGAAGAGGTTATTCAGATGCTCGCCACCTACGGCGAACTCGTGGGCGTGGCATTCCAGCTCGCTGATGATGTGATCGATATTGTCAGCGATGGTGCATCCTCCGGAAAAACCCAGGGTACCGATCTGCGTGAGGGCGTGCCGACCCTGCCGACTATTCTGCTCAACCGTGCTGCAGAGGCCGGGGACGAATCAGCCCGTCAGGTTCAAACGCTCATTGAGGCAGACCTATCGAGTGATGATGCGCTTGCTGCCGCTGTATCCGCGCTCGCCGCGCATCCGGTCACTCAGGAAGCGTGGCAGATAGCCTATGATTGGGCGGATCGTGCGATCGCAGCCATCGAGCCGCTGCCGGATTCCACCGCGAAGGCGGCGCTGGAATCTTTCGCGCATGCCGTGGTGCATCGCGAGGGCTAAACTGCGTGATACGGTTGCTTCAGGAAGACTTCTTCACGAGAATGCGCATATTGATGCAGCGTAGTGTGTGAAGAACGCCCAGGTGGAGCTGAACTCGATAGAGTTCTTTAAGGGAAACTATGGCCCACAAAACCGTTACCGCATATCAATCTGCCGCAATATTCCTCAGTTCGGTCATAGCGGCTGCGGCAACGTTTGCTATATCGGTTATTGCTGCGTACTTTTTATCGCACAGTGAGTTTAGGCAGTTTCAGTCCGCATTCTGGCCTCTCGTGTTCGGAATTTACGGCATAACTGGTGCTATTCAGCAGGAAACAACGCGGGCAGTCGGGGCGTCCCTTCTGCAGAATCCGGAATCACGAACACACACAAATAGACTTTCATATTCCGCCGTGGCAGCCCTGTTAGGCCTGGGTATTGCCGCGATCGTCGTCATGACTTCACCGCTGTGGTCCTCCGCTTTCCCCACCTACCCGCAGATGAGTGTTGTACTAATAGCGTTCGGCGTCGTGATGTACGCCGTGTACGCTGCGGTCAGCGGCGCATCCGCAGGGCGGGATTCCTGGTATTTTTACGCCGCTTTAGGCAGTGGTGAGGCACTGATACGTTTGGTGGCAACGCTGGCGGCGGTGGTGTTGTCGTGGCATCTGCTTGGGTTTGAGACCGCCGTGGTTGTTGCCTCGCTGATCTGGCTTCCGTGCGTCGTATTTTCACGTACCGGGCGGCGCGTCTGGCACGCGAGCATTGATGTTAGTTCGCGGCGGTATGCACGAAATATTGTGATGCTCATGCTTTCATCCGCCGGTGCATCGATTCTTATGACGGCGTTTCCCTTTTTCTTGCAGTTCACAACGCAGGATCAAAGCGCACAGTTCAATGCTTTGGTCGCTGCTATTGGTGTTACACGTTCGCCGATTATGATGCCGCTTCAGGCCTTTCAAGGTGTTGCTATATCGGCTTTCTTGAAGCACCAAGATCACCCACTGCGCGCTTTAGCACGCCCGTGTCTGTGGGTTCTGGGAATCGGCGGTTTCGGCGCACTGCTTGCCTATATTATCGGGCCTTTTCTCTTTGACGTTTTCTACTCTAAATATTCCGGTCTTGCACCCGGAATGATGCTTGCCGTTTTGACCTTTGAGTCCGCGATTATCGCCGTGCTTGTGCTCGCCGGAAATCTGGCTATTGCCTTGAATATGCACCGTTTATATGTGAGCGGTTGGGTTTGTGCGGCTGCGTTGGCCTTGCTCCTGCTGCACGTGCCGTTGGATGTGGTGAGCCGTACCGAGCTCGCCCTCGGGGTTGCTCCGCTGTGCGGATTCACGGTAATTCTGGTGGGAATCTTGAGGGGTTCAAAGGCAGAGAGCCGTAAAAGTACCGATAAATCCGGTCTCTTCCAGGATGCACCTGCCACTCGGCACGAGAGGCCGTGAGGGCTGAAGATCGAGAAGTATTCATTTAAGAATGCTTGTGTTTATCTGTTACATTCCCCTCATAAATCCCACAGAATCCCACATGATGGGCTATCATTGACCAAATAGCCTACATCAGGTAAACCTAAAGAACGTCTGTGCCCATACATCATTGAGAGCACAGAGCACCCGGAGAGTCGCGCCCAAACCCTAGCGTGCCTCCGTTCACGATGACATGCTCCGTCTACCCTTAAGGCATCGTCGCGTGACGTGCATACATGAACATCTAGACCGAGGTAACCACTATCATGGGTACAAAACCCGCCAAGACCCCGGCGAAGCGTGAAGGCTTCTCTAGTCGCAGGGTCTTCCTTTTTGCCGCCATCGGCTCAGCTGTTGGTCTGGGAAATATTTGGCGTTTCCCCGCTGTTTCTTACGAGAACGGCGGCGGCGCCTTCATGATCCCGTACATCGTGGCGTTGCTGACCGCAGGCCTCACCTTCCTCTTCTTCGACTACGCGATTGGCCACCGCGGGCGCGCATCGTCCCCGCTGGCATTCCGCCGCCTTAACCGCAAAACCGAGTTTATCGGTTGGTGGCACATGGGTATTAGCGCGGTTATCGCCATCTACTATGCCGCGATTATCGCCTGGGCGGTGCGGTACATGATTTTCTCGTTCAACCAGGAATGGGGCAGCGACGCGAAATCCTTCTTCATGAAGGACTTCCTGAAAGTGGGGGATCCAAAGCTTTCCTTTGACTTTAACCCCGGCATTCTTATTCCGCTCGTGCTGGTATGGATTTCCCTGATAATCATCATGGCGTTGGGCGTACAAAAAGGCGTGGGTGCCGCCAATGTGGTGTTTATGCCCCTGCTGATCTTTATGTTCGTAGGTCTGGTTGCGTACTCGCTCACCCTGCCCGGCGCGATGAACGGCTTGAACACCCTGTTTACTCCCAACTGGGGTGCGCTAACTAATGGCGAGGTGTGGGTCGCCGCCTACGGACAGATCTTCTTCTCGCTCTCCCTCGGTTTCGGCATTATGGTGACTTACGCATCCTACCTGAAGCCCAAGACCGACCTGACCGGCTCGGGTGCCGTCGTGGGTTTCGCCAACTCCGGATTTGAGCTGCTGGCGGGTATTGGTGTGTTCGCGGCGCTGGGCTTCATGGCGCAGGCACAGGGCATCGCCGTAGGCGAAGTCGTCGAAAAAGGTACCGGCCTGGCGTTCATCGCTTTCCCCACCATTATTTCGCAGGCGCCGGCTGGTGCGCTCATCGGATTCCTGTTCTTCGGTTCGCTCCTCTTCGCAGGGTTCACTTCGCTCATCTCGGTTCTTGAGGTCATTATCGCCGGTGTGCAGGATAAAGCAGGCACCTCACGCCTGACCTCGACTATGATCGTGATTATCCCGCTGGCGATTATCTCGACACTGCTGATGCCCACCGCATCCGGCCTGTACGTGCTGGATATACTCGACAACTTCGTGAATAATTTCGGCATTCTTGCTGCTGGCCTCACCTCCATTGTTGTGGTTGTCTACTGCTTGCGGGCACTGCCGACCCTGCGGGATCATCTGAATTCTGTCTCCTCCTTGAAAGTGGGCTGGCTCTGGATGATTCTCTTGGCAGGCGTTACCCCGCTGATCCTGGGGTACAGCCTGATCTCCACGCTCGTGAAGACCATTAATAAACCCTACGAAGGCTACCCAGCAGATCTGCTCGGCATCTTCGGTTGGGGCATGGTGGCATTCCTGATTATTGGCTCCATCGTGATTTCATTCCTGCCGTGGTCGCATAAGTCACGTGCTGCTGAGGAACCTCCGGCACCGCCCGTTATCGGCGGTAAACTCGCCCACACGCATGTGGACGATGCCGCGCTGAAAGCACACGCAAAAGCACAGGGTGAGGAGGCATAATGAGCGGTGCAGCTATCGCTATGATGATCGTGGCAATCCTCATTATCTGGGGAGGCCTGGTGTTTGCCCTCGTAAACCTGAGCAGGCACCCCGAAGAACCTGAGGATGATGCTGTCGAGCAGGCAGCCACCGAATAATACCGTCGCGCGGGCAGGTCTGCGGACCGTGCCCGGCACGTAAAAACATAGAATACTCGTGCATTCGGCGCGAATAAAAAGTGTTGGCATGAGAACCTGATAAGTTCTCGTGCCAACACTTTTATGCATCTGCGGCAAGAATTCAGGATTTATCGCGGGCGCTCGCCGCAGAATCCTCGGTGTCTTCGGGCGAGAGCTGAACCGCATCCAGAAGATAGTTCTGTTCACGGTCTTCGCCACCCTCAGAGGACTGAGAAATCTGCACAATAGGGATCATGCCGGTCTCGACCGCCGTGAGTTTCGACGGGCGCGAGGTGCGTGAGGCGCGCACCGCATCCACCGTAAAAATTACGATAGCCACCCAAATCAGAGATAAGCCAATCCACTTATCCGGGGTAATCCTATCGTGCAGCACGAAGAGCGCCAGGAAGAACTGAATGGTCGGGCCCATATACTGCACCATGCCGATCACCGACAGAGGCAGAGCCCGCGCCGCCGCCGAGAAAAGAACCAGCGGAGTCACCGTGACAATGCCGGTGGAAGCGAGTAGCCAGAAGTGCCCGGGGCCTTGCGAAAACAACGTGAGTTGTCCCTGCGTATTCATCCACCACAGCACCACGAGCGCCACTGGAAGCAAAATAAAAGTCTCAAGCGATAGCGACACCACTGGATGCACGCTCGACCCCACCCGCGCCTTGAGCAGCCCGTACGTTCCGAAGGTGAAGGCAACACCTAAGCCCAGCCACGGAATCTGCCCGTACACCACGCTCATAATCAGCACCGCCACGGTCGATATCCCGATGGCGATCCACTGAACTTTTCGCAGCCGCTCGTGCAGGAACACGACCCCTAACACCACGGAGACCAGCGGGTTAATAAAGTACCCCAGCGACATGTCGATCGTATGCCCGTGCGTGGTGGAATACACATAGATCATCCAGTTCGCACCGATTAGCAAAGACGCGACCGTCAAAATACCCATAGTGCGCGGAGTACGCACCGCCTGGTTAAACGGCTTGGTCAACCGGAAAATAGGGAGCAGAACCGCGCAGAATGCCAGCGAAAAAATCACACGCGAGAGCACAATCTCCAGCGCAGACGAAGACACCATGAGATAGAAATACAGCGGCAACATACCCCAGATCGCGTAGGTGGTGAAAAGGCAGATAAAACCGTTGCGGGTCTGTGCAGCGTGTGCCGCCGTGCCTGGTGTGGGTGCTGTAGCGCTGTGAGCGTTCTGCGCCATAGTGTGAGGGATCCTCCCTATCTGTGAACGAAAGATGAGATGTGAACTTCTAACAACTCTACTCTTCACCGCACTCTTGCACGAGTATGAGGCGCCGACTGGCGGAGGTGAGTTGCCTATTAAACGCCGATGGGGCGCAACATAATACAGCGTTGCGCCCCATCGGAATGATGAAATTCCTAGGTCAGGATAATATGCCGCAGGTACGGGTTAAAGACCCTGTATGCCTGCTGATACCGCGTTGTCTACAGACCGAAGAACCGCGAGAAGAAGCCCTTCTTCTTGCCGGTTTCCTGAGTCTGCTCCTGTTCCTCGTGCTGATCGGCCTTCTGCTCGGCGGGCTTGATCACCGGAATTGCAGTTGCCGGGGTGTTCTCGGTCTGCGGTGCGGATGCGCCGGTACCTGAAGCGGCAGGTTTGGGTGCCTGCTGCGGCTGCTGCTGGGCACCTGCCGCTGCGGGCTTCTGTGCGCCGGACTGAGGTGCTTCCTGTCCCTGACCTGCACTCGCGCCGGGTTTGCCAGCTGCGCGCGGGGTGATCGATGTGCGGGACTTCGAGGCATCGGAGGCACCGGGCTTCGCCGCCTTAGCCTGACCCGCGGTCGCGCCGGTCTGTGCAGCGCCAGCGTTCGGAACAACATCGCCTGGGAGGGTATTGACCGTTACGCGACCGTGCTCGGAATCCTCACGTGGATCTTGGTCGAAGGGAGCTTCGGTATCCGGGTAGAGGTTCTCGGTCGTGCGCACACCCGCCACCGGTTTCTGCGATGCGCCAGCGGGTACAGCGTGCTCTGCGGCCGCCGCAGGAGCCTGAGGCTGAGCCGGTGCTGCTTCTTCCGGCTGTGCATTTTCCTGCGCGGGAGTGCTCTTTGCTGCCTGTGCTGCCTCGGGCTTCTGTGCGGCGGGTGCCTGCTCGGCTTCGGCACGTGCCGCCGCACGCTCTGCCGACTGCTGTTCGCGCAGAGCCACCTGCTCTGCAGCCTCGGCAGCGGCGGCCTGCTCAACTTCGGCGCGTTCAGCCGCCAATTCCGCACGGTACTGCTCAGCCTCTGCGGCAAGCTGCGCAAGTTCTTGGGCGGTAACCTCGGGCTTCGCGCGCTCGATACCGCTGATGCGCCCCTCATCGAACCACAGCCGCAGGGCGCCGTCGGTCATGGTGAGTACCACGGTAGCCTCGGTATCCCAGGCGGTATGGAACCCGCGCTGACGCGCATAAGAATTAACGGCGAGTGGATGATCGTGAATATCTTCGCTTTGCAGAGCCTTCGCAATCACGCGCCCTACACCTTTGTACGTGGGCGCATCCAGGGTCAATTCGGGGCTGTCGATCAGGCTCCATGCCCGCACAGACCCCGAAGGCAGGGGATAGTGGGCGTACAAACCGGTCACCGTCTTAGTTGCCAAAGTCAGGCGACGCGCCAATCCCTCTGAGAGCGGAATTTCGTCGGTACTCAGCTCCAGCACTGAGTCGCGTTCACCGGCATCTCGCGCCTGCAGCGCCGCTGAGACTACCGTATTTGGAAAATATCCCAATTGCTGCCACGACCAAATCCAGGTTCCACGGTTTTCAGATTCGGTACCGAGCAGGTAGGGTTGAAAAGACACCGGATCGGCGGCCTTGAACGTGAGGGACTGTTCGGCGAAGTTTACGTCGTAGTCAGCAGACCCAATGAGTTCAGCCAACCGCGCCTGGTATTCGGTCGAGATAAAGATTGATGCGTCAATAAGATCCTGCAAAGAATTCGTCATAGGTTAAGGGTAACAACCTTTTTGGTGTGAGTACCCACAAACTGCACCAATTTTGTGGGTCGGATGGAGAAAAAATTTGAACAAGAGACAACTTGGTAACCGATGCTAGAGCACACACGCAAAAGTGTGTTCCCTAACCTATCATGACGTTATAAATCGGCGTGACGGCGGATGCTTCGCTAAAATCAATAGAGTAGCGGGTAGCTTCCCGCCGGGACCTAAGATGCAAGCTGACGATAAAGGAATGGAAAACCATGACGGATACCCGACGTTCTGAACCGACGAGTAGAGCCGCCCGAACCCAGGATGCGCTCAACCGTATCGGTAGCTGGCTTCTTGATGTCGTCAAGGCTGAGCCCGGGTGGAGCGAGATGATCCTCGACGTAAAACCCCTCGCCGGGCAGGTCTATATTCGCGTGCGTGAATTCCGTGACGGCGAAGAGTACATCGGTTCGGTGGGCCCCCTCAAGGAAGATTCGCCCGTACTGCCCGATCTTCGCAAGCTCCAGCGCGCCGCCTACGACGGCAACCGCGGCACCTGGTTTACCGCATCTGTGGTGGTGGCGGCCAATAACTGGCCCGAACCGAAGTTCAGTGTGGGGGCATCTTATAACCGCGACGAAGAACCGGAGAACTGGGGTACTGAAGGAACCCTGAGTGCTTCGGATGTGCGCGAGCATCTGCACATGTTCCCGCGCGATTCCGAGCGTATTCCCGCTTGGGCAACCGAACGTATGCACGGTCGAGCTCGTGATGTTTCGGGCTTGCATAAAGAAACCGATTACGAGGTTCCCAATCCCTACCTCGCCGCTGCACTCGAAGCTTTCAAGAAGGACGTCAAAGAACGAACCCTCATTAACGTAGTGCGCACCATGCTCGGCGGCGATTTGCTCGTGGATGCTTCCGGCTCAACTATTGTTCCCGCAGGGCACCTTGATATTGGTCCCGAATCGCAGCTGCGCTACCAGGTTATTCGCCTTGAAAACGGGATGCAGGCGCTATGCGTATTCTCGTCGGCAGAGTATGTTTCGAAGAGCTACATGCGTGAAAACTCCGACGATGACGAGCTGATTCTGCGCGAACCCGCCGTCAAGATTTTCATGGATTTCTTGAGCAACCCCGACCTTGATCTGATTGCGATAGATCCGGGTTCCAACCACGAATGCTATATTGAGCGCGCCCAGGTGCAGTGGGTTGTGAACTCGCCCCGCAACGACGGCGCGAAAATGGCTCTTATCAACGACAATATGCAGCAGCTTCTCGGTTCGTTGGTGGCACCAAACTCTATTCTGGTGGTGGCCATCGACCCCAAGAGTAAGGTACAGGGCCCCGCATTCGTCCCGGATGATGAAGGCAACCCCACGAATATGCTGGCGTTCACCTCGCCAATTGAAGTTGCCGCTATTGACCCCGCGATTGAGGTGCGCGTAGCGCATGCGATTGAGGTGCTGACCCTCGCGGAACAGCTCAACGCCCCGGGCATTCAGATCAATTACTTCAACCCCAGCGCTGTGCTCGACATCAAGCAGATCCGTGAACTCCTCGATATTGTGCGTGAACAGGAAGCGGTCTTCGGCGCTTCTCCCGCTGGTGCTAGTGCACCCGCATAGTTCGTAAAACCCGTCACGCTAAAATCGCCCGGAAGAAACACCCATACGGTGTTATTTCTTCCGGGCGATTTTGCGTTTGAGGTTGTAATACTGCACTGCATAAAATATGGGGTCGGTGACTCCACCTCACAGAAAGTCACCGACCCCATGTTGCAGCCGTGCGTCATGTTCTCGAATCTACAGGAGAACAGAAGCTGCCGTATCTTACGAACCAGATGCGGCGGCTGCCACGGCCTCGCGGACGCGAGAACCGAGCTCAGGGTGAACGTTGTCCCAGTATTGGAACGCACGTTCACGAATCTCGTCGGAACGAACAGCACCCACGTGACCAGAGATGTTGCTGATCAGGCGTTCGCGTTCTTCGTCGTTCATGGTTACTTCGTAGAGGGTGCGCGCCTGCGAGAAGTCATCGTCATCCGGGCGCAGGGTGTAGGCGGTGCGTACCAACTCGCCGTCAGACTCCCAGCTGCCTTCGCCAGCGCGCTCCGCATCCGCATGTGGGCCGCCCAAACTATTCGGTGCGTAAGTGGGAACGGACGGGTCGTTGAAGTTGTAGCGCATCGAACCATCATGCGAATAGTTGTTCACCGGCGCCGCGTGGGGTGCGTTCACGGGCAGCTGCGCGAAGTTGGTGCCGATGCGGTAGCGATGCGCATCCGGGTAGGAGAAGATACGACCGAGCAGCATCTTATCGGGCGAAGCCGCGATACCGGGCACAAAGTTTGAGGGGGAGAAGGCCGCCTGCTCGATCTCGGCGAAGAAGTTCTGCGGGTTGCGATCCAGCACCATGCGGCCTACCTTGATCAGCGGGTAATCCGAGTGCGGCCAAATCTTCGTCAGATCGAAGGGGTTAATACGGTAGGTCTTCGCCTCCTCGTAGGGCATAATCTGCACGTAGAGCGTCCAGGCGGGGTAGTCGCCACGCTCGATAGCCTCGCGCAGGTCGCGGCGGTGGAAGTCAGCATCCTTGCCCGCCATTTCATCGGCCTGAGCCTGAGTGAAGAATTCGTTGCCCTGCTCGGTCTTGAAGTGGTACTTAACCCAGAAGCGCTCGCCTTCGGCGTTAATCCACTGGTAGGTGTGCGAGCCGAAGCCGTCCATGTGGCGCAGGGTGCGGGGTAGACCGCGGTCGCCCATCAGCCAGGTTACCTGGTGTGCCGTTGCGGGGTTCAGGCTCCAGAAATCCCACTGCATATCGTGATCGCGCAGACCCGAACCAGGCATACGCTTCTGCGAGTGGATGAAGTCGGGGAACTTGATGGCATCGCGAATGAAGAAGATAGGAGTGTTGTTGCCTACCAGGTCGTAGTTGCCTTCGGTGGTGTAGAATTTCACCGCGAAACCGCGTGGGTCACGCCAGGTATCGGGGGAGCCGGATTCGCCCGCCACGGTTGAGAAACGAATCAGCAGCTCGGTTTTAACGCCCGGCTGAAAGAGGGCCGCACGGGTGTATTGCGAAACGTCTTCGGTAGTTTCAAAGTAGCCGTATGCGCCAGTTCCCTTAGCGTGTACCACACGCTCGGGCACACGCTCACGGTTGAACTGGGCGAGCTTTTCAACAGCGTAAGCATCGTGCAGAACGATGGGACCATCGGCGCCCACGGTGAGCGAATGATCATCTGAAGCCACCGGCGTGCCAGTGCTCGTGGTGGTGTAAGAACCGGGATGAATGGGGTTCTGCGGGGTCTGATACATATTTGCTTCTCCCTGTGTTTTGGTGATGCTATGTGGTTTTCGACGAGCATTCTTCCTGTTTTAGGGTGCAGCTAACGAACACCGAGGCGCTGTTTCACGCCCGGAGTAAGGTGTGGGAATGTGGTTCGTTAGTGCTGAACGCTCGCTGCGGCTTGCACCTGGCTCTTCGCCAGTTCTGCTTCTGCCTCAGTTTGACAGTCTGCGCAGACGCCTCGATACAGTACGTCTGCGCTGATAATCGCCATGCCGTGGAAATCGCTGGGAGTTAGGCAAGGCGCTGCGCCGACAGCGCAGTCTACATCCTGAACTTTTCCGCAGCGAATGCAGAATGCGTGGTGATGGTTATCGCCCGTGCGAGTCTCGTAGAGCCCCGGGGTTCCCGGCGGCTCAAACTTACGCAGCATGTCGATATTCGTCAGATCCGTGAGGATCACATACACCGACTGCACGGTAATGGTAGGAATCTCTTGCCGCACAGCGGTAACTATTTCTTCGGCGTTGGCGTGGGGATGATCCTGAACCGCACGTAGAACAGCAAGCCGCTGTTTCGTGACCCTGCGCCCCTTGGCGCGCAAGTTTTGCGACCAAGATTCCGTGAGAAGTTCGGTCGCAGATTCTGCTGCCAACGGCAGCACGCCGGTGTGGGAGCATCCGTGAAGAGGATGCTCGGGTTCCGGGTGTGCGTTCGTATCAAGGGGTTCGGTCATGAACAATACTCTACCGTTAATCTGACTTTTTCACAATTACAATTACGATAAATTCATAATAAGAGTCGTGTTCGGGGTACTTTCACCATGACACTATGTCGCTAAAACTGCGAATTTCTGGGGGATAACAGAACACTTCGAGACTTCATGTGACCTTGCTCGCATTCGAGGAACCTGTGGATGCGAGAATACGAAATACACGCTGGTGGCGAATCTGGATGTCTGCCTCATATATATCCCGTATGCTGTAATCTAATACGTTCACGGCAACACGATTTCTAAAGGTACACGCAATGCACAAACACTATAACGGGCTTAAGACCGCCCTTCTGCTGGGCGGCATGGTCGGTCTGCTGATGCTTATCGGCGGCGGCCTTTCAACATACTTCCGCAGTTCAATTTTTATCTGGGGCTTCGCCCTTGTGAGCTTGGGTACCGTTGCATATTCATACTGGAACTCCGATAAACTCGCGCTGCGTTCCATGAACGCCTACGCCGTTACCCGCGAAGAGGTTCCGGTTCTGTATGACATTGTCGAGGAACTTTCCTCGCGTGCCGGGCAGCCTATGCCGCGCCTATATGTGGCACCCACCCAGACTCCAAATGCCTTCGCGACCGGGCGCAACCCGCGCAATGCCGCCGTCTGCTGTACCGAGGGTATCTTGCAGCTTCTTGATGAACGCGAAATGCGCGGTGTGCTTGGGCACGAGCTCATGCACGTCTACAACCGCGATATTCTTACAAGCTCGGTGGCAGCCGGTATCGCAACTCTGATTACGGCGGCGGCACAGATTGTTGGCTTTGGCTCCATGATGGGAGGGAACCGTGAGCGCGGCGGCGGAAACTTCTTGAGCGTAATCCTGATGTCGCTCCTGGCTCCTATTGCTACGGCGGTTATTCAGATGGCTATTAGCCGCACTCGCGAATATGATGCTGATGAAGACGGTGCAAAACTCACGGGCGATCCGATTGCGCTTGCCTCCGCCTTGAATAAGTTGGAGAAGGGTGTCTCGCTCTACCCTATGGATCCCAAGAATCAGCAGGTTGTGAATACCTCGGCATCTATGATTGCAAACCCCTTCGGTGGCTTGAAGAACCTCATGTCTACTCACCCACCGATGGATAAGCGCATCGCCCGCCTGCAGCAGATGGCGCGCGATAACGGTCAGCTATAAAACCTGTACGTGTTTGTCTTATAGGTGAAAGGCGGGGCTGTTACCAAAACTGGTAACCGCCCCGCCTTATTGGTGCACTGATGTTACGTGCACAGTAGAGATGTCTAGCGATAATTCACGAACTGCAGGTCAACGTCAAGATCTGCGCCTTTAAGCAGTGAAATCACGCTCTGCAGATCGTCACGAGACTTCGAGGATACGCGCAGCTCATCGCCCTGAATCGTAGTCTTCACGCCCTTAGGCCCTTCATCGCGGATCAGTTTGGAGATCTTCTTAGCCTGATCCTGTGCGATGCCTTCCTTGATGGAGCATTCGATGCGGGTCTCTTTGCCCGAAGCGTAGGGGTCGCCTGCGTCCAGAGACTTTAGCGAAATACCGCGCTTGACGAGCTTTGACTGGAAAACGTCAAGCACCGCAAGAGCTCGCTCTTGGGCGTTTGCCTTAATGAGAATCTTCTCGCCCGAGAAGTCGATCTCAGCACCGACACCACGGAAATCGTAGCGCTGCGAAACCTCTTTTTGTGCTTGGTGCAGGGCGTTGGAGACCTCTTGCTTATCAACCTTTGAGACAATATCGAAAGAAGATTCGCTTGCCATAAATCTGTGTCCTTTCGTTGTGTTTGTGCGGAATACGACGGTATCTGTCCCTCATAGAATACCTGTTTTCTGTTGCGCTCACAGATAATTTTCAGGTTCTTTGATGCGTTTCTCAGCTGTTGTTAACCTTGAACATCCAGAATGGAAACATGGCTACACAATACTCGTCAACGACCGGCAGCGTGAATCGCGAAGAAGCTCGCGATGCTGAAACCCTGCTGTTCCTTGACCTCTATAGTTCGATTGGTTCTGAACCTGAGAACATCCCCGAGGCAGAGCGAGTGGATGCGGTTCAGAGCGAAGATTCTTCGGATGTTGTTGAGCCTCCTGCCTTCGAGGGAATCGGCTCAACGCTGACAGATCCCAAACTCGTTGCCCGCTTCGAGGGAGTGCGGCGCGATCTTGCTCGTGAGATTCGAAGCGAGATGTGCACAGTTGAACAGGCGCTACGCTATCTTGAGCATTTGGAAATTACGCTTCTGATGGAGCAGGATGGCGACCTGTAAACTCGCCTGAAAAACAGCCTCCGAAAACGAAAAACAGCCCAAAAAGTTGTATTCGTCACAAAGCTAGGCTCTGGCTTCACAAGTTCATTAAAAACCTGTACAGTAGTCTCTGTTCGCTTGAGCGAACTTCTAGCCTAGCTAGTTCGGCAGATTACCCGAGCGGCCAAAGGGGGCTGACTGTAAATCAGCTGGCACAGCCTACGGGGGTTCGAATCCCTCATCTGCCACCCTAAAAAGAACCCGGTTACTTCGGTAGCCGGGTTCTTTGCATGTGGTACCTTCGCGCACCCGCTAAAAATGCCCGCTCACGGCAAAAAGACAGGGTTTATGACGCCCTTTAAACTATTTGTTAGTCTGTGAGTGAAAAATTAGCGCAATACACGTGCAAGGTGTAGCGTTATCTCCATGGCTACTATTGAAATCACCCAGCAGAACCTTACCTCGACTGTCGAGGGTAACGATATCGTATTCCTCGATTTCTGGGCAGACTGGTGCGGTCCCTGTAAGCAGTTTGCTCCCGTCTACGAGACAGCCTCCGAGAAGTACAGCGATATCGTCTTCGGCAAGGTGGATACCGAGGATCAGAGTCAGCTGGCACAGGCCGCAGGCATTACCTCCATTCCCACCATTATGGGTTTCCGCGGCGGTATTCTCGTCTTCTCCCAGCCCGGCGCGCTCAACGAGTCCCAGTTCGAGCAGGTGATTACTTCGATCCGCGAACTCGATATGGATAAGGTTCGTGAAGAAATGGCAACTGCAGAGCAGAACTAGCCATTTCATCATAGAGATAGTTAGGTGATAAACCCGCCCGGTGAAGGGCGGTTTATGCGTGTGGAGTCGGTACTTTTTACGGTACCGGCTCCACAGCATGTTAAAAATCCCGGTAATCCGGAATACTCATACGCGCACCATACCTGGGTTTGCGAATGCCCGCCTCCTGAATAAGGCGCACAACCCGCTGCCGATGACCGGCGTAAGGGGCAAGTAAGCGAAGCATTCCAGCATCGTCGGTGCGTTCTCCCGTAAAAGCAAACCCCACCGTATGCGCTAAGTGGTAGTCGCCCACGCTGACAGCATCTGGATGCCCGCAGAAACCTTGAAGAGTTTCCGCCACCGACCAGGGGCCAACTCCCGGAATATCATCGAGAGCCGCCGCAAGGTGCGCGATACGACCGGTTGCCCCAAGGCGTTTGAGCGCATCGGCACGTTGGGTAAAACGGTAAACCGTGCTGTATCGGGCGGAATCTACTCGCGCACGATGCCAATCCCATGAGGGAATTGTGGCTAGAACCTGAGCGGTAGGGTATATCCGCAGGTAAGGAGGCTGTGCCGGATTGCCGCTGAGGGGTGCGGACTCGCCGTATCGCCTGACAATCCAGCGCAGTGCGTCAAAAGCCTCCGGCTGGGTCACCCGCTGTTCTAAGATTGCTACCAACATATGCCGGGTGAGCTGTCCGGATGCGCTTAGCCGCAGCCCCGGATTCTCACGATAAGCACGCCGAATTTTTAGCGGCAGATGCTCAAAAGCGGGGAGCTTCGCAAACTCTTCTCGGGGATCGTGCAGGCCCAGCCACGCGGGCATAAGAGCCGCAAACTCTTCAAGCTCGCTGTAAACCTGTTCGGTGGGGAATGTATCGTCGGATATAGCACGGGAAGACTCCGCCCACAGGCAAACCTGAACCGGAGCATTCAGAGCAGGGGTTGTACCGTCGAAACGACGGGTAAAATGAAGGGTTGTGGGCAGCTGCAGGGACGGCGTGTGCGCCCCGGTCCACAGGGTATCGTCCGCCGCGCGTGAGCGCTCAGAACGCGGGGCGCGCAGACGGCAAAAAGTCGGATCCGCCGGACCACGCTGTAAACGACCGAGCGTCTGCCCTACATGCACCGGAACGTGCGGGTAAATAAGAGCCTGTACCCCTACCGTGATGCGCGCCGTCAGCGCCGAGGTGCGCATCGGTAAGCGGGAAAGCTCGATACGGTATGCGGCATCAGGTACGGATTCGGTGGGCACAGCATCCTTAGCGGGTAGGGGGAAAATACGCGCGTGAGATATATCTTGAGTTAACTGCGTAAAAAAGGCGCAGATCTCGGGATAACGTTTAATAATAGGATACCCTGAGTAGTAACTATATATTTCACAGGTGAGCGGGCACACCGGCGACGTAGCGTGACTTAAGAACGTGTGTGCTTGCCACCGGGCACCAAACACAACAAACACGAGGAAAACGCATGGCGGCTGAGGTGAGTGCACCCGACTCGGAACCTACCGAGAAATCGGCGAAAACTTCTGCATCACAACATACCGGGGCACATCGTTCGGTGACCGCGGGCAGAGTACTGGTGGCGATTATGCTTGCCCTAGCGGTTTTTGCTCTCTATTGCTATTACTCCGTTCAGCAGCTTAAGCACTGGATTACCCCTTCATGGGATCTTGCGATTTTCACGCAGATGGCGCAGGCATATTCGCATTTTGACATGCCAATTGTGCAGATTAAAGGGACCGATTTTAATCTGTGGGGCGATCATTTTCATCCTATTCTGGTGCTTTTAGGGCCTGTGTATGCGGTTTTCCCTTCGCCGCTGACGCTTCTAGTAGTCCAGAATTTTATGATTGCCGCCAGCGTCTATATGATGGTGCGGTTTACACAGCGGGCATGTGCCCTCTCAGGCACCAAACCCGAACCTGCGGGAACTTTTGTGGGCATTCTTCTGGGTGCTGCCTTCGCCCTCAGCTACGGAGTACAGCAGGCGGTTGCAGCGCAATTCCATGAGGTCGCCTTCGCTCTGCCGTTCTTGTGTGGGGCGCTGGGTAACCTGGTGCTTGCCGGTCGCATCAACGTTGATGAACGCTCTCGCTATATTATTCGCGCCTGCCTGTGGGCTGCCCCGCTTGCCTTCGTCAAAGAAGATATGGGCGTTACTGCCGCGATGATCGGTATTGTCGCATTCGTCCGCACTGGGTGGATACGCAAAGGGCTCGACGAACTCTTCCCCCAGAATCCTGAGGGTAAACCGCTGCCGCGGGGTGAGCGCATCCGCAATACCTTTAATTCCTGGGTGAAGACGCGGGGTGCCGCTGAATCAACCATGCTGATACTCTGGGGTCTCTTCTGGTCTTATGCTGCGGTTGCGCTTATTCTTCCGCTCTTTAACGCCAATGGGCAATTCGATTACGGCGATAAGGTTGATGTATACGGCGCTTTCGCAGATCCGCTCGGTTCTGCGATCACCATCTTTAACTATGACCAGAAGGTCTGGACGATTCTGCTGCTGCTCTTTTGCGGCGCAATTATCTGGGTTGCGAGCCCGTTCGCTATCGTCATTTTGCCCACGCTCCTGTGGCGTCTGCTGTCAAATACGGAGGCGTACTGGCTGAGCACCTGGCACTACTCGCTCGTGCTGATGCCCGTGGCGTTCCTCGCTCTTCTAGAGGTTATCCTCAACTTGCGGTACGGGAAGGTGCTGGCGCACCCTAAGCCGCTTGCGGAAGACGAAGAATCAGAGGATGAACCGGCAGAAACCGGGGATAAACCCATCGGATGGGTCGAGAATCTGCGCCAGTCCGTCCGCCATGTTCCGCTCTGGTTCTTCCCGGCGGTTGCGCTGCTGGTCTCGGTGATTCCGACCGTTACGCCCGCATCCGACCAGCCGCTTGCCGATTTGACCAAGTCTTCGTTCACCAGCAACCGGCTGACGGCCTCCGAAACGAACCGTATGCAGGCGGTTGAGGCGGTACCGCAGGATGTAAGCGTTGCAGCAGACCTCTCGACCCTCACCCAGCTGATTCCGGGGCGAACCGTCTACTGGATTGGGCATGCGGGAGAACCGGCACCCGACTACGTGGTGATCGATAAGCGCGGCTCAGCGTGGGGAGGTAACCCGCCGCAAAACACCGCACAGTATGCTGCTGACCGCTACGGGCACCCCTATGCGCAAGTGGGTACCTACGGTTCTCTTGAGGTCGTGCGTAAAATATCTTAGGTGTACACATCCCACCGCCCTGCGCGCTGCATTCCGCAAGCGCGCAGTAGTACGGGGAAATAGCCTTGCACATCCATGTTTCCATGACCTGAAGGGGCTATTTTCCTTAGAACCCGCGGCGAAAAAACCGGGGTTTTGCGCGCATCCGGCGCGTTGCCGCACCAAAGTAGGGTACACTTATAAAGACGGGTACCCCCGATACAGGTCTTGTGCGCCCCCAACCGGTCGAATCGGTTACTAACCTCATTCTTGGCGCCGAACTCAAAATCACCGAACTCAGTATGCTATGCCGCCTCGTGGCGTCAATACACATCGCACCTCATTCCAGATGTGCCGAGACTTGCGTGTCACCGAGAAATTCAAGACCAACCCCCAGCGTAGAGAAATCCTATCCCTGAGTGCCTCCGCCTTACCGGATGCCCGGGTTGCGTTGTCTTGCTCGCCCGCCTGATAATAAGGCGCGCAGAATGTGGCTGGAATGTGTAGGGGAATCCGAACGGCGCCGAAAAGCGTGCGCCCGAACACCCCAGCAAAATGAGGAAAAAGTGACTGAAAATATTCCTGCCGAGAACACCGAACAAGGCGCTACGCTCGGCAATACCGAAGAGACCTTATCTGTAGAAAAAACCGTTGAAGAATCTTCCCTAGAAACCGGTGAAAAACCCGCGAACGAAAAAGCAGACGCTGCAGAAAGCATGACAGCAGAGCCTAGAGAAGACAACGCGGCCACTAAGAAGAATACTGAAGACAATACTCACGAAAGCCACGAAGAAGAAGGCACCCGATTCACCGACCTGGGGCTAGACCCCCGAGTGCTCTCTGCACTCGAAGAAGTCGGCTACGAGAAACCTTCCCCCATCCAGGAACAGACCATCCCGCCGCTGCTCGACGGCAACGATGTGGTGGGTCTGGCGCAGACCGGTACCGGCAAAACCGCAGCCTTCGCGCTGCCCGCGCTCTCCCGCATGGCAGAACTTGCCGATATCAACGGCGTTTCCCGAGACACCCAGGTGCTTGTACTTGCCCCCACCCGTGAGCTCGCCCTGCAGGTTGCCGAGGCCTTCTCCTCCTACGCAACCCACATGGAAGACTTCACTGTGCTTCCCATCTACGGCGGCTCACCCTACGGACCCCAGCTTGCCGGACTGCGCCGCGGCGCACAGGTAGTCGTCGGCACCCCCGGGCGTGTGATCGACCACCTCGAAAAGGGCTCGCTCGACCTCTCAAACCTGCAATACCTGGTACTGGATGAGGCCGACGAAATGCTGCGCATGGGCTTCGCCGAAGACGTAGAAACCATTCTCGAAGGTACCCCGGACGCCAAACAGGTGGCACTCTTCTCAGCCACCATGCCCAACTCGATCCGCAAAATCGCTCAGCAATACCTCAACGACCCCACCGAGGTGCGCGTCAAAACCAAGACCACCACCGGGGCGAACATCCGCCAGCGCTACATGCAGGTCATGCACTCCCACAAACTTGACGCCATGACCCGCGTGCTCGAAGTCGAAAACTACGACGGCATTATCGTCTTCGTGCGCACCAAAAAAGAAACCGAAGAAGTAGCCGATAAACTCAAAGCACGCGGTTTCCAAGCGGCAGCTATTAACGGCGACATTCCCCAACAGCTGCGCGAACGCACCGTGGATGCGCTGCGCGACGGACGCATCGACATTCTCGTAGCAACCGACGTAGCCGCCCGCGGACTGGATGTTGAACGCATCTCCCTCGTGGTGAACTACGATATTCCGCACGACACCGAATCCTATGTGCACCGCATCGGGCGTACCGGTCGAGCCGGACGCGACGGCGAAGCGATACTCTTCGTAACTCCGCGCGAAAAATACATGCTGCGGCAGATCGAAAAGGCAACCCGTCAAAAGGTTGAGCCAATGCATATGCCCACCGCGCAAGACGTGAACAGCAGCCGTAAACAGCGCTTCGCCGAGCAGATCACCGAAACGATCGAAACGGAAGACCTAAACTTCTTCCGCAAGATCATCGAAGACTATGAAAACGAGCACGACACCACGGCAGAAGACATTGCCGCCGCGCTCGCCGTCATTGCACAGCAAGGTCGCGCCTTCTTCCTCGATGAAAACGACGATATTGCCCGTAAATCCCGCGCTTTCGCCGACGACACCAAGGACCGCGGCAAACGCGGGCCCAAGAAGGGGCGAAACCACAGCGACGAAGGCATGGTGAACTACAAACTCAACGTGGGCCGCGCCTCTCGGGTTAAAGCCTCTGCCATTGTGGGCGCGCTTGCAAACGAGGGCGGTATTAAGGGCTCACAGATCGGCTCGATCGATATTCGCCAGCACTTCACGATCGTGGGTCTTCCCGAAGACCTGCCCAAGGGTTTCTTCGATCGTCTGCGTGATACCAAGATTGCCGGTGAGTTCATCAACATCCGTAAGGATCGGGGGCCTCAGGGAGGCGGTGGCCGCAGTTTCCGCCGCAACGATCGCCGCGATGGCGGGTTCCGGTCCCGTCGCGATGATCACCGTGGTGGTCGGGATGATCGCCGCGGAAAGTCACACGGTAAACGCTACTAGTCTGTGAAAGTTAGCCGTAAAATAAGGCGTTTCGTTATTTCATAAAAGCGGGATGCGCCCGCCGGTATTGTGGACGGAAAAACCGGTGGGCGCATCCGCGAATAAACGGTGTAAAAACGCCTATTTTTAGGGCTAAAACAAAGTGTCACAGAACACCTAACCCTTATTTGCGCGGGTGGTTTAGGATACTGTAAACTTTTATCTGTTGCCCCGATAGCTCAGTGGTAGAGCGCCATCTTGGTAAGATGGAGGTCCCGGGATCGATTCCCGGTCGGGGCTCTCGCATTGGCCTGCAAGGTTGATGTTCTGGCGGTGTAGCTCAGCTGGTTAGAGCGCACGACTCATAATCGTGAGGTCGACGGATCGAGCCCGTCCACCGCTACGCCCCGATAGCTCAGTGGTAGAGCGCCATCTTGGTAAGATGGAGGTCCCGGGATCGATTCCCGGTCGGGGCTCAGCTAAGCCTGTCTCGTATGAGGCAGGCTTTTTTGTTTGTGCCTTTCGGGTGGCTAAATGGGTCACACGTATCTAAGGGTGTTGGGTCTCTTCGGGTTCTGTCTGCCCGAAAAGCGCATTCTCAAGCTGGAAGGTCGAGTGGCTAATAGATACCTCGAAATGCTCGGATACGCAGGTTCGGGCTTGCCGCAAGATTTCCAGGGCCTCACCATTCGTGAAGCATTTATCGGCGATAACGATATGAGCGGTCAGTACGGGCAGACCCGTTGCTATGGTTGAGGCATGTATATCGTGAACCTCATGTACACCCGGCACGGTCAATATATGGCGACGCACTTCTTCAAGATCCAGCCCTTGGGGAGAGAACTCCATCAGTACACCGGTGGTCTCACGCATGAGCTTTGCCGCGCGAGGAACAATTAGCGCCGCAATGAATAAGCCCGCAATGGCATCGGCCTGCATGAAGCCGGTGAAGACTATAACGAGTGAAGAGACGATGACGCCCACGGAACCAAGTGCATCGTTGAGGACTTCAAGGAACGCAGCGCGCATATTAAAGTTCGCATCACGGCGCCCAGAAAGCACCATGATTCCGGCAATATTTGCCGCCAAACCAATGACGCCGAAGAGCAAAAGTTCGGAAGCCGGTACCTCTGGAGGCTCGAAGAGACGATGAATCCCTTCAAAGGCCGCATAAAGACCGACCGCCATCAGTAAGGTGGCTTGGGCGAGTGCTGCAAGAACTTCGATGCGTCGGAATCCCCAGGTTCGTTGTGCCGTTGCGGGCTTCAGCGCGAGAGTCGCCGCTATCAAAGCGACTAGCAGTCCGGAGGCATCGGTGAGCGCGTGCGCCGTATCGGTAAGAAGGGCGAGACTGCCCGTCATAAGAGATCCGACGAACTGGATTACGACAATCGCTGCAGCAAGCCCAAAGGCGAGTGCAATTCGCGGACGCAGGTCTGGGTTCTGGGAACGGGTGCGGGCAGAAGAATACTGGTCTTCCGAGCTCATGAGCGTACCTTTTGTTGTTCTGGCATGTCTTGGTGTGGGGAAGGGGCTTACCAATAATATATAAAAGTTATTTTATATATCTAGGGTAAAGCCTCATAAACCTTATGCCAAGACATGCCAGAAGTATGTG
Organism: Rothia sp. HMSC064D08; assembly: GCF_001809525.1. Lineage (NCBI taxonomy): Bacteria > Bacillati > Actinomycetota > Actinomycetes > Micrococcales > Micrococcaceae > Rothia > Rothia sp. HMSC064D08. The sequence goes on from NZ_KV797895.1 coordinate 559,923, forward strand.
GTAAATCGCTCAGAAGAGGTGAGATAAATCCTCGTTAGTCTAATTGGTTTTCTGGAAAATCGGCAGCTCCGAAAGCAATTCGTAGCTTCGAATGCGGTCTTCAAACTCCCACGGCGTGCTCGTGATAATCACTTCGTCTGCACCGGTGCGGGCAACCAAATCTTCGAGCTTGCTCTGAACCGTCTGCGGGGAACCGACCACCGCCTCCTGAAGCATTGAGGAGATATGCCGTTTCTCGGCAGGACTCCACAGCTTTTCCATATCGTCGACTGGCGGAGAGAACTGCGGACGCCCGCGAATAATACCCAAGGCGTGCTGTTGCGCAGTCGTGAAAAGATGCTGCGCCTGCTCATCTGTTTCGGCAACCAGCGACCCTGCACCCACAATAACGTAGGGTTTATCCAGGGTTTGCGACGGGGTGAAGTTATTGCGGTAGACGTTGAGCGCATCCTGCAGGGCAGCCGGGGCGAAGTGCGAAGCAAACGAGAACGGTAGACCCAGCTTAGCCGCCAAAGAGGCTCCGAAAGTTGATGACCCCAGAATATAGAGCGGAACATTGGACCCTTGCCCGGGGATAGCGTGCACGCGGCGCATGGGGGAGGGCTCACCCAGATAGCGCTGAATCTCTTCTACCTCGGCGGGGAAATTAATGGCCGCAGAATTATCGCGACGAAGCGCCTGCGCGGTCATGGGGTCGGTACCGGGCGCACGACCCAAACCCAGATCGATGCGCCCGGGGTGGAATGCCTCTAAGGTGCCAAACTGTTCTGCCACTACATAGGGGGCGTGGTTGGGGAGCATAATGCCGCCCGAACCCACCCGGATGCGCTTGGTCGCGGCGGCGATCTCTGCCATCACCACGACCGTCGCCGAAGACAGTAGCGAACCCGCGTTATGATGCTCGGCAACCCAGAAACGGTTGAACCCAAAACGCTCAGCCGTCTGCGCCGCCTGAACTGTCTTGCGCATGGTCTGCGTGTGAGAATCATCGGGGCGCGTGGGCATAAGATCGAGAACCGAGAATGGGATAGACATGATGGCTCCTTTCAGAACGAGAAAAAGTACCCTTTTAGGCTACGCTCCCTATACTCATGGATACCTTCATGTTCGCGGTAAGCGGCGGTTCTTTATAAGGGCAAACCGCGCGTGAACGATGTAGGAGAGCAGAGACAAATAAGTGACCACCTTGTTGGCGTGTCATCTTTTTAGAATATAGATTTCTGCTTAAATGTTTTATAGGGTAATACTATAAAAAATAGTCAGTAGAAAGAAAACAATGAAGCTCTCGGCTCTACGTATCAATAATTTTCAGTCCTTTGGCCCTAACACGGTAACAATCCAGCTCGAAGACGACATAACCTATGTGCTTGGCCCAAACGGGGCAGGGAAGACAGCTGTGCTTCAGGCTTTATCAAGGCTGTTTAGCCCTATACAGTCGCAACGTGCGATTCAGGTTTCGGACTTTCATCGACCCCAAGCCACAATGGGACTAGGAGAACAAGAGTGGTTTAACAAAGAGCCTGAGCTCTGGATTGAGGCTGAATTTATAGCCTCAGAACCAACCAGCCAGCCGGACCCTTCGACACCGCCATTCTTCGTCCAAATGCGTTTGCAGGAAAAAGAATGTGATGGTCCACCGAAGATGAGAGTGCGACTCACAGCCAAGCTTGCTAGTGACGGTGTTGTTGACGAGAAAATAGAGTACGTAATACGTGAAAACGAGGATGGTACCTGTGAGGGTTATATTATGCCACGCAGCGATCGTAATAAAATTGCTGTTTACTATCTTCCTGCAAGACGTAACCCTAACGAACAGATTACATATACTGCTTCATCCCTGCTGGGCAGAGCACTGCGTGCAGCGAACTGGCAGATACAAAGAGAAGAGCTGAGCGAGAAGTTTGCGGAGATCACTCAGGCAGTAGCAAAAAATAATGTTATTACATCACTGAGTGAGGACCTTAAAATAAATTGGAAGCAGCTGCATAAGGGTAATTTCTTTACTGATCCAGCACTAAATTTCGGTAGCGGTGAGCTTGATAGTATTCTGCGCCAAATAACGATATCTTTCAGTCCATCTCATACAGAAGTTGCCCTACCTGTAGAGAATCTAAGCGATGGCCAGAAGTCTTTACTTTATTTCTCGATTATTCTCGCGTGGATATCGCTAACACAGAAAGTTGTCACTGAGGGAGTAGAAGATGTCGACCCTACGCTCCTCAACCCACCAGTACATACCATTATTGCAGTTGAAGAACCAGAGAACAGCCTCGCGCCGCACTACTTGGGTCGTATTACTAAGCAGTTGCGGGAAACAAGTACATCTGGTCAGGTTCAATCCGTCATTGCCACGCACACCCCAACATTACTTAAGCGAGTTGAACCGACAGCCATCCGGTTTTTACGTCTTGACGGTGATCGGCGAACAAGTGTTCGTTGTATTACCCTCCCAGAAAAAGGTGATGAGGCAGCTAAGTACGTTAACGAAGCTGTCAAGGCCTACCCTGAGCTTTACTTTTCCCGCTTGGTTATTCTTGGCGAAGGAGATAGTGAGATGCTGGTGTTACCTCGTGTGCTTGCAGCTTCAGGTATTGCAGAAGATGATATATCGGTATCAGTAGTTCCTCTTGGCGGTCGTCATGTGAACCACTTCTGGAGGCTACTCAATAACCTTGAGATACCCCACGTCACATTACTTGACCTCGACTATGGGCGACATCAAGGTGGATACGAGCGACTTATATATGTGATTAATCAATTATCTTCTATAGGAAAGATTGAAAAGGGAGAATATGATAAAGATCAGTATGAGGGGCATATATGTTTTGGGGATATGGTGCCAGAATCTACACTTGAAGAATTTGAAGCACAAGGTGTATTCTTCTCAGAGCCAATTGACCTCGATATGATGATGATTAAGGCATACCCAGATTCTTATAATATTAAGGAGAATGAGCGCGTAGATCCAGACAATAATATTATAAAAAGCGTCCTGGGTAAAAGCGTTGAAAATACCTCGCTCCTTCCCAATGATATATGCCAACTCTTCGATGCATATCGTAAACGATTTAAAAGTAATAGTAAACCTGCTACGCACCTTGATGCACTAGCTCGAATGGATGATAAGGAATTATTAGATAATCTGCCAGAACCTCTCAAACACTTGGTGGACGTAGTGGAAAATAAATTGGAAGTGATTCCGGAATGAATAATCAAGCTGTCTGGACACCAATTGACGGTCTCACTCTCGAACCAAATGCGTCCAAGGCTGTCACTGCATTAAAGAATATGGTTGTTAGCGCCGGGCCAGGTGCAGGTAAAACTGAACTGCTTGCTCAGCGTGCTGATTTTCTCTTTCGTACTGGTCACTGTCGCTATCCTCAGAGAATCTTGGCAATTTCTTTTAAAACTGATTCTGCCCGGAATCTCAGCAAACGTGTCCGCAAACGCTCTGGAGATCAGTACGCTGAACGATTTGACAGTATGACTTTTGACGCGTTTGCCAAGATGATAGTTGATAACTATCGTGTTGCATTATCTGATGAGTATCAGCTGAATGAGGATTATGAGATAGACACAGATGTAAAAGATGATGACTTCCAGCATGATCGGACAAATTTTCATCAGTTGATAAAACGGGCATGTCAAATACTTGATCAAAATCCATATGCTCTATACGGTCTTCGGCAAACTTACAGTTATGTTTTCATGGATGAATTTCAAGATACTACTAAATTGCAATATGACATGGTTAAACGCATATTCCAAGGTAGTAATAGTATTATGACCGCTGTCGGTGATACTAAACAAACAATTATGGAATGGGCCGGTGCCTTACCTGGCATTATGGAAAAATATAAAACTGACTTCGATGCTGATGTAGCTCAGCTATATCAAAACTTTCGGTCGTTGCCACGACTTCGGAGAGCACAGCGTAATGTTATAAGCGTACTCAACCCGACCATTGCTTCTTCAGCAGATGCGATTAGCGGTGATGGCGGCGTTATTCAGGTTTGCCCATATACTTCTGATATTGAAGAAGCTGAAGACCTCACGAATAAGATCCAACGTTGGCTCGAAGATGGAACTAATCCGAATGAAATCGCTATCCTAGTCCGCCAGCAGCCTAACTACGTTGCACAGCCTATAATGCACGCTTTACAAGAGAAAGGTATAGCGTATTGCAACGAGGCTAAATTACAGGATCTATTGGTTGAGCCTGCAGCTGCGGTCATATTTAACTTTCTCCGAGTTGTTATCAAAGGTGCTGACCCCGAGGCATACATTGCGCTAAAACAGTTTGCTGAACTCGCCTCCGTTACTGAGCTTACAGCACAACGGCTCGATAGGCAGTTAATAGAACTTATTTCTCAGGCAACTCAGAAAGTACATTCCTCAGGTTTTAAAAACTCTGATCATGATGCATGGAAGATGCTACTCAACGGACTATGGAAAATTTTCCCAGATGCACTATTTCGGTCGCTATCTAGGGGCTATCACCAAGGGACACGCCTTCAAGAGGTTAAACAGCAGGCCTATCAATTATTTTTTGATGAGCTTATGGTCGATGATGACCCAGTTCAAGCACTCCGCAGATTGTCTGGTGAAGACGCCATTCGCATCCTTACCATCCATAAAAGCAAGGGACTAGAGTTTGAGAAGGTCATTGTGCTTGGGGTAGAGGAACAACTTTTCTGGCCAAATTCAAGAGACTATGTTGATAACACTAGTATCTCAAGGGAATTACTTCATGTATTCTTTGTTGCGATCTCACGAGCAAAACATGAGCTAGTCCTAACATCAGCATCGACGCGCTGTACACCGGAGGGGTTCTCTGGAAGACGCTGGGATGTCAACCGTCAGGAGCATAAAGGTCTCATCCGTCTTGTGCGAGACATATAATTCAACACTTCAGTACATTAATGAGCGCTTTCAAGAAAGGGTAGTCGCATAGATACTAGGATCATGAAGATAACTTATGTGTTCACCGAGCTTGAGACCCGGACTAGCACCAACCCGATAGACTGGTGGGTATGAGTATTAATCCTGACATTGTGGGGCGCGTGTACCCTGCTGAGGGCACCTACGCCGTTGGCCGCGAGAAGATCCGGGAATTTGCCCGCGCCGTACACGCCGAAAACCCTCTGCATCATGACGTTGAGGCGGCACGCGCCGCAGGCTACGCAGACCTGATCGCCCCGCCCACCTTCGCTATCATCCTGTCCCAAGCAGCCGATGCCGCCCTGATCGGCGATAAATCTGCGGGCATCGATTTCTCTCGCGTGGTGCACGCCGACCAGCGCTTTACGCATCACCGCCCCATCGTGGCGGGGGACGAACTGCGCACCGAAGTTCATGTGGAGTCCGTGCGAGTGATGGGTGCGGGCGCCATGCTCACCACCCGCGAGGAAATTACCGATGCTGACGGTAAACCCGTCACCACCTGTATCTCATCCCTGCTGGTACGCGCCGACGAGGAGGGCGAATAATGTCCGTAAACTTTGCAGAACTCGAAAAGGGGCAGGAGATCGGCTCCCGAACCGTTGAGATTTCGCGTGCATCACTGGTGCGGTATGCGGGCGCATCCGGCGACTTCAACCCGATTCACTGGAACGAGCGTTTTGCCGAGTCCGTGGGGCTTTCCGGCGTGATCGCGCACGGTATGCTCACGATGGGCACCGCCGTGCAGCTGGTGAGCGACTGGGCGGGCGATCCGGGTGCAATCGTGGACTATCAGACTCGCTTTACTAAGCCTGTGCCGGTTGCGGATGCGCCCGGCGGCGACAACCCGGACACCCCCACGAATGCGCTGACTATTACCGGCAAGGTAGGCGCCGTGGATGAGGACGCGCGCACGGCTCGTATCGACCTCACCGTTACCGCCGATGATGGTGAGGGCAGTCAGCAGAAGGTTCTGATGAAGACTCAGGCCGTGGTGAAATTTACCTAGCCCGCGCGCTTACAATCGATACTCTATGTGACTGTGCCTTGAATTATGGCAGACCCGCTCCGACTACGGGGCGGGTTTTGCTATAAGGTTTAGTTGACCCTAACGGAATAAAACGTGACAGACCGGTATTCTTAAAGACATGACTGAAAAGCTGCTGAGTGAGATCACCACCGCCCAAGTTGGCGGCCCTGCCCGCACATACATCCGCGCCACGACTGAAGCCGAGATTGTCGAGGCCGTTTCCTCCGCCGACGCCGCCAACGAACCCGTGCTGATCGTGGGCGGCGGCTCAAACCTACTGGTTTCTGATGCCGGGTTTGACGGTACCGTTGTGCATATTGCATCCACCGGGGTTGAGGAGCTGCCCATTCCTGCGTGCGGTGGCGCGAATGTGCGCGTGCAGGCGGGTACTGTGTGGGATGATTTCGTGCAGCTGAGCATTGAAAAAGAATGGTCCGGCCCGGCGGCACTGTCGGGTATTCCCGGGACCGTGGGTGCAACCCCCGTGCAGAATGTGGGCGCCTACGGGGTGGAGGTTGGCGAGTTTATTGCCTCCGTGCGCACCTGGGACCGCGAGACGGGGAAGTTCAAGACCTTTGCGAATGCTGATCTGCGTTTCGGCTACCGCGATTCAATTCTGAAGCAAAATATGGTGAACGGTTCACCGCGCTATGTGGTGCTGACCGTGGATTTCCAGTTCACGCTCGGCAGCCTGTCTTCACCCATTAAGTATGGGGAACTGGCGAAGAGCCTGGGCGTGCAGGTGGGGGAGCGTGCCGAGTCCGCGCTGGTGCGGGATAAGGTGCTGGCGCTGCGTGCCTCCAAGGGGATGGTGCTGGATGCCTCCGACCGCGACACCTTCTCGACCGGTTCGTTCTTCACAAACCCGATTGTGCCGGTGTCTGCACTGGACTCTTTGCCCGAGGAAGCGCCACGTTTCCCGGTCGTAACGCGCACCGGAGTGTTCGGAACCGAGCAGCAGGAAAGTGAGGAGTACGTGAAGCTCTCCGCCGCCTGGCTGATTCAGCATGCCGGGTTCGAGAAAGGCTTCGGGCTCGAAGGCGATGCGCGCGAGATTGCGGGCGGTCGCGCCTCGCTCTCGACCAAGCACACGCTGGCGATTACAAACCGTGGGGATGCCACCGCTGAGGATATTTTCGCGATTGCCCGTGCGGTGCGCGCCGGTGTTGCCGAGAAATTCGGGGTTGAGCTGGTGCCCGAGCCGGTTGTGGTGAACGGGACGATTTAGGACTCTTTAGTCTCTTTATTCTCACGAGCAGATAGGATTTTGACGAAAAGATAGCGCTCAGTTATCTGCTCGTCGAAATCCTATCTGCTCGCGGTTTGTGGGGTCTGTAAGTTTAGGAGTTTTCTTGCCATTCTCAGGGGCGCATCCTATTCTTGCGGGTATATCGCTGTGTAAGGAGCTATTATCGTAATGACCGTGATGACCAATCAAGAGTTCAAGCAGAACGTCAGCCAAGCACAGAAAGCGGCGCACACCGAACCAGTCATTATTACCGACCAGGGCGAACCTGCATACGTGCTCATGACCTATACCGAGTATGAGAAAAACGTTCACCACAATAAACCGTTTATAAGCATTGCAGATGCGCTGTGCTCGAGCGATCCCAATGTGGCAGACATTGATCTGGAGCTGAAACCCCGTAGCCGTGCCCAACGCCGTCCTGCGGATTTTGAGGATTAGCCAGCAAAGTTAAACGGATCACCCACCCTATACGAAACTCAAACTGTGATGTAGGTGGGGCGGCGTTAATCCAGCAGGTCTAGTATCTTGTTGCAGGTTTTAGCATTGCGCAGGGTCAGCTGGTTCGCGAAGGCTTTCTTTGACATGAACTTGCCGTACTGAGCCTTCTTATAATCGGGCGTGTTGTAGTTGCCAAAGTAGACGGCGCAGGTCCCTACATGAAGCACCTCGTCGGGAACATCCAGCATTTCGAGCTCGGCGGCGAGCGCATCGCGATCAGCATCAGTGGTGAAAAACATGGCGTCCAGACGAGGCATATCCTCATTCCACCACTCGGGCAGGTTGTGCGCATCCTTGCGGTATTCGTCAGCGGTGAGAAGCGAGAATGGAATCTCAAAATCGTAATGCTCCGCCAGCAGCTCGGTAATCTCCTGCGCCACGGTGGTTTTATCCCGCGAACTCACAAATAGTAGGTTCCCCGAGTTGATATAGCTTGTGACGTTCTCGTATCCCAGTGCAGCCAGCCGCTTCTTCAGTTCGGGCATCGACACCTTACGCAGCTTCCCCAGGTTAACGCTCCTGAGCAAAAGAATGTACTGCATATGCTATGACTCGCTCCTTGAGTCTGCGCTGAGCAGGGTAAAAATGTGGTCGAGGTGTTGTGTGACATTCACTATCTGATGTTCCGACAGGCTCGGATAAAGTCGATGTATAGCTTGGCGAATGGCTTCATCGGGGTTTATAGACTTGATGTCTTGCAGTAGCTGAGGGCTTGCCTGGAGCGTCTTGCGGCGCTGATCTTGAGAGTCGGTACTGACCGTAACCGCGCCTTCTGCGACCATGGCATTAACCATTGTCGAAACACGGCTCTGTGCTAGGTGGGTGCGCTCTGCTACCTGGTTGATAGTCGTGTTGGGGTGCTGCACAATATCTTCAAATACCATCGCTTCACTCGGATGTACCGACATATGGGTAAGTGACCCAGCCGTGATAGTAATATCGCGCAGCATGCGTGCAAGTTGGTACAGTTCCCCCAGAGTCATGATTCCAGTATAAAAGGTTGAGGTTCAGGCATAAATATATCTGCTAAGATATATCTGTGGAGATATAATTATGACGCTGATAGATATTTTGGTTTCTTGTGCCCTAATGATGTTGGTGCTACGGCAAATTAGAGGGCGAAAACTCACAATTTTTAGCCTCATCTGGCCAATACTTCTCGTCGGATGGGCTGTTATTGAATATATGACGGGCTTCCCCTTGCACAACAACGGGTGGATACTCATCATTGGATGCATAACGATCGGGCTAATCCTCGGCGTGGCGTGCGGTATGACGACGGCAGTGTATACGCAGAACCGCCAGATATATGCGCGAGCAGGCGGCTGGGCTGTCGTTTTCTGGCTGGTCGGGATGAGCGGACGTCTTGTTTTTGGCTTATATGCAGAACACGGTGGGGCGGAACAGATTTATCGATTTTCTCTCGACTGCTCCATTCCCATAGACGCATGGGCCAGCGCCCTTATCATGATGGCTCTCTGCGAGGTTATGAGCCGCACCTTCGTACTAGCGTGGAAACTAATTCATGCACGCCGGGCTCTGCCTGCTGCCGCATCATGATGCTGCACTTAGCACATTTGACCTTACTCTTTCGTAGCAGTGGAAGCCTCGTAAAACCACGGCACCGCTGCATCGTCTTCATTCTCCTGTGAGGGTACGCCGGGGGCAACCGGAAGATGCGGAATCAGCAGATCCACCTCGTCGCGGCGCAGAATCTCGGTGTCGGTTACCGCGGGCACGAACCCGGGGACCCGATCCCAGCTCCAATAGTAGAACTTCTCGGGCGAACTCCAGGCGATCGTGCTGAACCCGCCGTCGGAATCCTCATCAAACTGATCTTTGACCCGCGCCTCATACAGGTACGGTGCCCTCTCACCGGTCGCCGGGTTTACCCCGTACCAGGTGCGTGTGATGAGCGCCCGCAGCATGGCTTCACCCGTATTGACGTGCACCGACGAGACCTGGCCGTAATCATCGTAGAGAACCTTGCCTTCGCCCGGGGCGAGTACGGGCGGCTCGGTTCCCAGAGAATCCACAATATGCCCCACCAAGGCTTCAATATAGGCGCCGCGCCCGGCAACCTCATCGCGAAGCTCCCAGGTCAGGCTCCCTTCAGCATCCAGGATCGCGATGGCGCAGGTCTCCCAGTCGGTGGCACGCCATTTCGTCAGATGCTCCGCGGAAAACACCAAATTGTTCTGCCAGCGGCGCATGCACAACGTAAAATCAGTGCCGAACCAAGGCCTTCTGCCGCCCACATTGGGCATGAGCTCGGCGTAGACTTGGCGGTCGCCCTTCATTGAATCCCAGTCGGGCTCGCATGCGTCCAGGTACATGCTGAACTCGCATGCGTTCAGGTACCTGCTGAAAGGGGTGTTCTGCCGACTCTCAATCAGGAATTCCCCGGACACAAGCCGCTGCCACGGGTACTGCGCATCGTGAATGGTCTTACCCTGCTGAACCGTCATGGGCCAGGGGGTAAAAGTAGCCCGATAAGCGGAGGCGGGCGCATACGTGCGTTTCGCCCGTCGGTAAGGTGCCGTCGGCAAGTAGGGGAGTATACGGCGTACGTACTTGGGAATATCCTCGCCCGTGTCCGGGGGATAGATGAGGGGATCGGTATGTTCGAATGTGTAGCGCGCATCTTCGGTTGGAACACTCCATGCCAGCCGCGCCGGAGGGTGGCAGTAGCTCAAAACCGTTGCCCGGTAGTCGGTGACCGTATCAAGATAAGACTGAGAAACATATCCTGTCACATACGCCAGTCGCACCACATCATCGCCCTGACGCATATGGTACGAGTGGTATTGCCTGTCTTCGTTTAGGTCAAAAAATTCCCCATCCCCAAGCTCCAGATGCTGTACGCTGAGGCCGCGGTACAGCGCCATGAAGACCGCCTCAATATAGACCGAACGCTGCGGGTCATCATCGTGCTGCTCCCAGTGAAAAGCGAAATTACGATCCACCCGGGCGCGCGCGTACGTGCGGTCAGAGGGCTCTTGCCAGGTCAGAAAAACGTGCGCCGTGAAGTAAAGATAATCCTCATCAGCTTCGAAACTGAACGTGATATTGCCTGAGAAATACGTGTTCCGATGCACCAGATCGCCCCTAAACAGATGCGGGTTTTCGGGATCGAAAGGGTAGGGGTTCAGCTCCGCCATCAGGTGAAATTCCGAACCAATATAGTGCAGCACCCCGGGCCCCAGATACTCAGCAGGATGCCTGCCTGCGACCGGTTCACCGTTCTCAAGCGGCGCGGGCGTATGGGCAATTGGCCAGGGAATATAGGTGACTGCGGGGGTTTCTGCCATGCCGCGCTCCTTGAGGTTGATGTATAGACCGTTCTATCTCACTTGAGATACGCACTGAGCCCCACCCTGTACACAATAATGAGGCGGCAACACGCGATGTTTAGCCATCATAACGTATCGGCACATGGAAATACGTCAACATAGTGTGTGCCTGCGGCGTGCCCCGCAGATTATGCACCCTCCCCTTGCCTTCTGTGACTCTATGAGCACCTGATAAACAAAGGAAAAAGCCGAGAAGGTGAGAGATTCCCACCTTCTCGGCACACTATGTTTCACATCATTCCTGTGTTGAAGGTTTTAGCCGCTAGAGCGATTTCCCGCGCTTTTCGGGCAGCGCGAAGGTTGTTATTGCCGCAAGAAGGAACGCCGCCGCGAAAACAGCGAACAGTACCCCGGTGCCGCCGAAAGAGATGAGTGGCGGAACGATAAGCGGCGCCAGAATTGATGCGATGCGCCCCAGCCCGGCCGCCGTGCCGGTGCCGGTGCCGCGCAGTCGGGTGGGGAATACTTCCGGGCTGATAGCGTAGAGCGCGCCCCATGCGCCCAGGTTGAAGAACGAGAGGAAGCACCCACTGAGGATAATGTAGAAATCCGAATGCGAGAGGCCGTAGCATACCGCTGCGCCCGCCGAGCCTGCTAAAAATACGGCGAGGGTGGCTCGGCGCCCCCACTTCTCAATCAGGTAGGCGGCCACCGCGTAGCCGGGCAGCTGCGCCAGGGTCATGATCAAGGTGAACGCGAAGGACTTCACCAGGCTGAACCCCTGTGCGCTCAGCAGTGAGGGTATCCAAATGAACGCCCCGTAATACGAGAGGTTAATACAGAACCATACGGTACACAGCGCCAGCGTGCGTTTACGCAGCGGAGCCGACCAGATGGAGGTTGCCTCCTGGGCGTCGTTGGCAGGAGTCTCAGGTGCATTGTCGCTGGCGGTTTCATCTGTGTGAGTTCGTGTGCTGAGGGCCGCGGAGCTCTCAAATTCGGCAACTACGCGTTCTGCCTCGTCAGTGCGCCCTTTCGACTCTAAGAACCGCACGGATTCGGGTGTTCCCCAGCGAATAATTAGCGAATACAGTGCCGGAATCACGCCGATGGCAAGCGCCCACCGCCAGCCGTTTGGGTTTGGCACAACAAAGGTGCCGATAAGCGCCGCAAGAATCCATCCGAGCGCCCAAAACGCCTCTAAAATAACGACCACGCGACCGCGAATAGCGCGCGGCGAGAACTCCGACATCAGCGTGGATGCGACCGGCAGCTCAGCCCCGAGCCCCAGCCCCACGATAAACCGGAAAACCATCAAAACGGCCAGTGAACCGGCGAGTGCGGATGCGCCCGTCGCCAAACCGTAGACGAGCAGCGTTGCGGCGAAAACGTAGCGTCGCCCAAAACGGTCGGCGAGAAGCCCGCCGACGGTAGCGCCCAACGCCATACCCAAAAAGCCGATGGAGCCTAACCAGCTTGTTTCGGTGGGGGAGAGCGCCCACTGTTTGGTGAGTGCCGCCATGATGAAGGAGATAAGCCCAACATCCATGGCGTCGAGCGCCCAGCCAATACCGGTGACGCCCAAGAGCTTGGTGTGTTTCTTGGTAAAGGGGAGAGTTTCTAGTCGTGCTGTCAGAGAGGTCTTTGCCATGAGGAGCCTAAGATAATGCGAAAGTATTGACGAGGAATAGGTACCTAAAGGGGAATTTTGTTCCCGTGTCTATAGTTTACATCAACATAAGGTATTAATGACCTAAACATGTCATATAAAGTCTTAAACCCTCTGAGAGTCCCGGGAAATATAGTGTTCGCCCGCAGGCATCACAGGACTGTCTAACCGCGAGAGCCTGGCGATACCCTCAAAACAGCACGAATATACGCCATGCGGTCGTGATTTGTATCGACAATATCTCACGCCAGCAGAGGAGCCTGGGGTGTATTGTCTGCATCTCGGGTGGCGGCAGGATGTGGTACCGCATCCTGCGAAACCTGACAGTGTGCCAGCACATCACGGCCCACGGGCAGGACATCACGCATCTAATACCGATTGGATATACGGGATAGAACCCGCAGTAACCTACGAGTGTCCCTGTGTATAGGCGGGCGCGGCCGGCAGATGCTCCAAGATGGCGCGCACATCGGCGGGGATCTTGGCGCCAATGACCGGATCAACAGTCAAAACGTTGTAGGCGTTGTGCCAATAGCGTGCATCTTCTAGAGGGACGCTCCAGATGAGGCGGGCGCTAGGGTAGACGGTACCGCGTATAACAGCGCTGTAATCGGTTTCTGTGAGAACTCGCACGGGGTCATTCGTGTGTGCCTTAACATCAATCGCGCGAAGAACACGATCGCCGCAGCATAGGTGAGCGGAGTCCAGAATATTCCTCTCATTTATAAACTCCATATACTCGCCCTCGGCAAGAATGGGGGGCATCTTGAACATGCTTGCGTGAATGGTGTTGATAACGGTTTCGATAAATTCCATGCGCAAGGGGTCGGAATCGCGCAGAGTCCAGCTTAGGTTCAAATCTTTGTCAACAATTGCTACAGCATATTGATGATCGCGATTTTGCCAAATAGTATCAGAGGATACTGCAAACTGTAATTCATCATGAAATGCTCGATAATAAAACTGTAAATCTTGTGCAATATAAATATTGCTAAAAATAAGATCAGCATAAAACTGGTATCCCGGGGGATATCCGGGTTTAAAAAGGGGAGGAACGATGTATAAATCAACGTAATTATCATCGCTCGTTTCAAGATGCAGCTTACCGGGATGCAAATATTCTGCCGGATGCGCACCCGGCTCTGGCTTTCCATCAATCAGGGGTCGGGCATGGGGAACTGGCCAGAGTGTAAATTCTGTTGTATAGGAAAGTTTTTCCATGATTCTCTCTGCGTGTGTAGAGGTGCATTTCCTTAATATGAGGTAAAAGGTCTAAAAATAGAAGACATTGCCATATTGTTATCAAATATTTATAAACCCTGTCCGCTATTAAGATGTTGTGATAACAATACTATAATCTTTTGGCGCCGCGATAGTGAGGGTGTCATAAAAGATATTTTTTACGATGTTAGGCTATCAGGGAGTTCCCAGGCGCGGGTGCTAGGCTGGTGCTGTATCGTGTACGCACAGGTGAGAGCCGCCCTGAGAAGAGGTGATGTGTGAAAACCTTAGAGGATGAAGTTACAGAGAGTGAAACCAGCAAGTTTCACCTGTGGCTAGAGAAAAAGAAAGCTCGGATGCACGCTCACCCGGTGCTGAAGCATCTCTACAAGCCTCTTGTGATTGCCGTAGGCGGCTTCTGTTTCATTGCCGGTCTGATTATGCTTGTCACGCCTGGCCCCGGCTGGCTGTTTATCTTTATCGGTTTGGGAATCTGGGGAACCGAGTTCGCGTGGGCGCATCGTCTGAATCAGCGACTCAAAAAGCTGGTGATTTCGCTCTGGCACCGCTACGTAGCCTGGCGTGAAAAACGAAAAGCCCAGAAGGCGGCGCGTAAAGCATAGCCTGAAAACGTACCTGTCTACTTTGAGCCTGTGCCCCGCATCCTCAATCAGGATGCGGGGCACAGGTTTATCCGCTACCGCTAGGTTCGGGGCAACCAGAAAGCTTATTCACCAAGAGGCGGGTGCAGGCAACGTTTTGCTCTCCCACGCATATCGTTCAAAGCTTGTGGGCTAGGCCCAACATACGTGGGCGCGGAACCGTTCTTACGGCACCGCGCCCACGAGTACTTTGAGAAGGCTACTTTAGAGCTTTCCGACCGCGATCTTGAGCATGCGGCGCACCGGCTCAGCGGCACCCCACAGTAGCTGGTCGCCCACCGTGAAAGCACTAATATACTGCGGACCCATCGCCAACTTGCGGATGCGCCCCACCGGAATATTCAGCGAGCCGGAAGCGGCGACCGGAGTCAGCCCCTCCATCGTGGCATCCTTAGTATTTGGCACCACCTGGGCCCACTGGTTGTCTTCAGCGATAATGCGCTCAATCTCGGCAACCGGCAGGTCTTCGGTCAGTTTCATCGTGAGTGCCTGAGAATGCGAACGCATGGCTGCGATACGCACGCACAAACCGTCCATAATCACACGGTTATCGCCCTCGAGACCCAAAATTTTGTTGGTCTCGGCATCAGACTTCCATTCCTCGCGGGACTGCCCATTGCCCAGGTCAGAGTCAATCCACGGGATTAGCGAACCGGAAAGCGGAACCCCGAACTGCGCGGTATCAAGCTCACCCGAACGCTGCTTAGCGAGCACCTTACGGTCGATCTCCAGGATCGCCGCTGCCGGATCGTTAAGCTCGGCAGACACCTCATTGCCGAGGTCGCGGAACTGCCCCAGAACCTCGCGCATATGACGGGCCCCGCCCCCTGAAGCCGCCTGATAGGTCATCGAGGTGGTCCATTCCACCAGCCCCTGTTTGAAGAGACCGCCCAGCCCCATGAGCAGGCATGAGACGGTGCAGTTGCCGCCGATAAAATCTTTCACACCGGATTCGAGCCCGCGGTCAATCACATCACGGTTAATAGGGTCGAGCACGATAATGGCATCATCGTTCATGCGCAGGGCAGAAGCGGCATCAATCCACAGGCCCTCCCAGCCAGATTCGCGCAGCTTCGGGTGAACCTCTTTCGTGTAGTCACCGCCCTGTGCGGTCACAATAATCTTATGCTGGCGAAGCTCATTCAGATCGTACGCATCCTTCAGCGTAGAAGGTTCAAGCGTGCCGTCGAAGGTGGGGGCTTCACCGCCCACATTGGAGGTTGTGAAGAAAACGGGAGAAATATCGTTGAAATCGTTCTCTTCAAGCATGCGCTTCATCAGCACGGAACCAACCATGCCGCGCCAACCTACAAAACCTACTGAGTCACCGGGATTAAAATTCATAATTTCTAGTCTACCCCGTGTACCACATATCGCGTGGAACAGCGTCATAACCCCTAGTCAGTATGGTAAAGACCAGGAGACGCGAGATAGGTGCGATGAGTTCTGGCGTAAGACGTTGTGAGGGGAACGAATGTACCCCAGACAAACGAGACTACACTTTGCCGTTCGCACAAGCGAACGTTATTGTACGGAATTTCCGCGCCAGGTATATCAGAGGCGGGCTAGGGTTTGAAATGAATAGTACATGGGATTTTTCCCGCCCGAAGCATCCAGCAGATAGCCGCGCTCGCTCTTCTCCCAGGCACTTTCACCCAGGATGCGCCATCGCGCCGGTTCGTCCGCAGCCACAAATCCTTCTACCGCAAGTTCGGGGGCGTAGGTATCGCCCGTAATCTCGTTACCTTCCTGACAATAGAAGAAGGTGCGTTCGATAATTTCGACGCGGCCAAAGGAGGGTAAATCCTCGCGGGAAAGTGCCTCCGCATAGACGGAGCCGCCGCCAATGATCCAAGCATCAACTTGCTGATGTGGTGAATCCGGGTGTCGGGTAGCGTTGGGCGTTAAAGGCGTGTTGCCCGCGAGGGTGAGAGCCGCATCCAGCGACGGAACCCAAAACGCGCCATCGCGTTTAAGAGGCGCGGCTGAATCTCCCGTAATACTGCGGCTGATGACGATATTGGTGCGCTCAGGCAGCGGTCGAAAACGTGGTGGAAAAGACTCCCAAGTGCGCCGCCCCATGATGACGGGCTTACCCATGGTGACGGTTTTGAAATGCGCAAGGTCTTCGGGGGCACGCCAGGGCATGGTGCCGTCGCGCCCAATAATACCCGCATCGGTCTGCGCCCAAATAGCGCCAAGGCACGGTCGTGCGGGGGAGGAGGAATCATACTCACGCATCGATTGTCCTAAACCGCGATGGGGGCAGAAATCCCCGGATGATGCTTATAATCGACAAGTTCAAAGTCTTCATACTCATAATCAAAGATAGAAGGTTTCTTCGTTTTGATAACGAGTTTGGGATACGGGTAAGGCTCACGCGGGGGATAGGGATTACCCTCGGGGTCGTTGCCGTAACCGAGCTGCTTTTTCACCTGTTCCAGGTGGTTGGAGTAGATATGGCAGTCGCCGCCTGTCCATATGAACTCGCCGGGTTCCATGCCGACCTCGTGGGCTATCAGGTAGGTCAGCAGGGCGTAGGAGGCGATATTGAAGGGTACACCCAAGAACATGTCGGCGCTGCGCTGGTACAACTGACACGACAATTCCTTCACGCCGTCAGGGCGCTCATGCACGTAAAACTGGAACATGGCGTGGCAGGGCGGCAGTGCCATCTCATCAACCTCGGCGGGGTTCCATGCCGAGACAATGTGGCGACGTGACGACGGGTTCGTTTTGAGAGATTCGATTACTTTCGCTATCTGGTCGATGGTGCCGCCGTCGGGGGTGGGCCATGAACGCCACTGCACCCCGTAGACCGGGCCGAGGTCACCATTTTCGTCAGCCCATTCATCCCATATAGTCACGCCGCGTTCCTGCAGCCAACGTATGTTTGAGGAGCCGCGCAGGAACCACAGAAGTTCAACTGCCACTGATTTGAAGTGCACGCGCTTGGTGGTAATCAGGGGGAAAGAGTCACGCAGATCGAAGCGCATCTGCCGCCCAAATACGCCGAACGTGCCGGTGCCCGTGCGGTCTTTGCGCTGAGCATCGGCGGCAATAGCATCACGGTTCTCGTCAAGAATTTCGCGCAGCAAATCCTCATAGGGGGTAGGGATACTCTGCTGACCAGAGGCGTGATGCGCGGGTGCGGACATGCTCATGGTGGCTTGACTCCTGGGCGTAGGCACTGTTGTAACCAGAATTCTATTGTACGAGTCTCTCAGATAAATTGGGCTGTGCTTCACCCTGGGCGCAAAATAGGTGGTTGAGGTATAGAGGAGTATAGCGTTAATTATTTTTTGTGCTGCCAACTCCTAACGACTTTATGGCGATACTCCGCAAGGGGTGGGTATTCTGCTCCTGGGTTATCTTCATCGAAGTCTTCGATAATCAGTGGCTCGACCTTCGAAGAACTCCAGCACAGTATCGAGTTTTTCCCGAGACACCTCCATACCATAAAGCACATGCGGTGGGTCGTAGTCTCCATTCACATACCAAGAATGCCGATACCGTAAGTCATTATCCGCACTTTGCAGAATCTGTGCCATCCACTTTGCCTGCAAGTATTCAGGGCCTTTATCCTCTCGGAATAACGCGTCATAGTCCCGCAAGACCACGAAAACTCCTTTACTCAAATCCAGCCAATGCAAATCTTCCATGTACTCATAGATCAGATTTACTGGATCATCAGGCATTCCATAAGGATATTCAATAGGCCCTAAAAGCTCCTTAAAATATTCATTCTCGGTCCTTGCCTGGACAAGAGCAGAGCAAGAAAACTCAATAATTTTCCACCTCTGCTTTCGTAGCAGCTCTAGTTGCCGCTCTAAGACGTCATCATCTTCCTTTACATACACAGCTGGGAAGAAGCTATTGCCACGCCCGTCGTCGTAGTAACCCATAATTGGTTAATCCTTGGCTATCAGTGCGTTGTTAGCTGTTCCCGCCGGTATAGGTGGTGCTCTCGGGGTACTCATCAGGATCATTAATCCACTCCGTACCATCCTCATACAACGGGTCAGGAAAACCACTAGGGAAATATTTCTTCTTCCGATCTTCCTATTGAGGCCAAGGGGCGCTTAGCATCAGGGTCGGTAAAAACTATTTCGTGGTTCGGTGCCAATACCCACTCTCGTAAGTGAACACAGGAACAACAAACTCATCCTTATAGCCGCATTTATACCCCATAATGCTTATACAGAAGGATCTGGCTCAGTAAATTCACTATGCACCAGGTGCACCTTGGAGGCAAGAGCAGGGTCATAAAATGGTGATTCAGGATAATACCGAGGATCAGCAACATAGATACCCGTAGCCTGCGGATCATGGTTTATAACCCCACCAAAGAGCTGACCTGTCTTATCGTATAGAGGATCCGGGGCGCCGTTCGGGAAGTTCCTTCGCCGTTCTTCCTCAAAATCAGACCAGGGATACCGCGCACCCTCACCAGCAATCATCACATTTTCCGCACCCATCAGCTCCTCAAACTGTGGGAGATACGAGGTGGGAAGACCAACGCCGTACCCCACCACTACAGGATACTCTTCATAGATATATCCACGTAAGGTTGAATAATAATAAACAATATCTTCAATCAGTTGGAGCATAAACTCGGCTCCATAGCCAGTATATAGATCAGGATGGGTAGAGAAGATATCCTCAAAATTCTTATAAAAAACAAAGAGGCCTTTGCGCATATTAATGCCATAGATATCCCTAAGATTTCCTTTGACCGCCATGGCATTAATATATCCATGCTCAGGAACTTTAAAATTGAGTTCACGTAGAAGCCTCGTACCGCAATCCTCAATATCCTTTACCCTAGCACAGTCTACTTCAGCGATATACCATCCCTGCTGCTGTAAACGAGGCTTCATCACCTGCTCCCAATACCCACTCTCCTGAGTGAACACCGGAACAATGAACTCATCCTTATATTCTTTTTCATAAACCATATAGTTATTTCCTTAAGAAATCCTACACAGGGGGTATTCATAAAAACCTACTTAAGTCCCTTATGAATAAACCCTTAAGCAACATTCCAAAATTTTAACCTCAAATGCTATTACGTCTATCCCATTCCTATAAGCCTCGGACCATCTAGGGTACACCGAAACTCTATTCGGTAAGCTAGTTGACTTCATTATTCTGACTACTAATCCGCCAAATAGGTTATACCCGAGCGCACAACCTCAGTCATACCAGCCTTATCCACCGAATCCATCACCGAACACAACACAGCCGATAACAACCGTGACTCAGCATGCGGACTAAACCGGTACTGCTGCAGGCTAGGTTTCTTACCCGCAATCCAGGCCAGCATAAAATTCTCAAGCGACCAATCTATAGAAGTTTGAATGGTCTTGACCATATCGGACCCATGGGCCTGCATCCATGCCTGATCTATAGATTGATTCTCGAACCCAGTACCCGTTGAATTAAGCGGATACAGGCTGAACCTCAAGACGACTATTCTTCTACAGGATATCCTGCGTTACCCGTGTACGCGGGACTCTCCGGGTACCTTTCAGGATCAAAGATCCAGTTACCCTTTTCATCGCACCGAGGAGCCGGGAACCCCTGAGGGAAATATTTTTTCTTCCGCTCCTCATGCCAAGTCCACGGATACTCCACCACCTCCGGGCCAGAAATGAGGATCTTGTTATTTCCTGTAAAGAACTGCTCCACACGCGGCAAAGAAGCCCGACTCACCCCGAACCCGTAGCCTAAAGTCACCTCATAATCATCCCCAGACCGAGGACGTGGGCTAGGACGCATAGGATAGTCCAGACGCATATAATCAACCATATGCACGGCATAAATAGCGTAACTATCGTTCCCTAAACGGTCCGCCATCGACAGTACGTCCTCAAAGTTTTTATAGTACACAAACAGCCCCTGACGCAGATCAAGCCAATCAACCTCAGTAGCATATTCAAAAGCCCAATGGACATCAAACTCATACGGAAAAGAATCCCAGTCGAAGTCCAAAGCTGTTAGAAGCCGACGCCCAAATTCCAATGATCCAGTGGCTCCAGCACAGTCAACCTCTGCGATATACCATCCTTCACGCTCAAGATAGGGCTTCATACAATTCTGCCAATACCCATCTTCCTCAATGAAGATCGGGGCGATGAAGGGTTTTGAAAGATTATGTTCATACGGCATACTGTTTCTTTCCCAAAAAATAACTCACGAGGCAAATAAAGATATAGAGCACGACCTGGGGTATAACCCATATACGTCATCTAGCTAACCACCAGATGCCTTGATACTATGAGTCCTTACTGCCAGTGTAGGTGGTGCTTTCAGGGTACTCATCGGGGTCAGTTATCCAGATACCATTCTCATCATACCGAGGATCGGGAAAACCATTAGGGAAGTATTTCTTCTTCCGCTCCTCCTGCTGAGACCAAGGGTATTCAGTATCAGGGCCAGCAAAGATTATTTCGTGACCTTCAAAATACTCCTCAACGCGAGGAAGGGAATCTTTCGACACCTCAAGCCCATACCCAAAAAGAACCTCGTATTCGTCATCACGCCACATAGGACGCCGTGGGTAATAAGCATTCATAATGTAAAGGATATCCACACTATACCTAACATAACCCTCCATGTTTAAACCGTCAGCCATAGATAGAACATCTTCAAAGTTTTTATAGTAGACAAACAATCCTTGACGCATATCAAGCCAATCGATATCCTCTGCATATTCTTCATCCCATTTCAAATCAAATTTATGCGGGAATGAACTCCAATCAAAACTGATAGCATTCATAAAACGAATAGCAAAATCATAGGCATCCACAACCCCTGCGCAATCAACTATAACAACATGCCACCCCTCCTGACGCAGAGAAGGAAGCATATAGTTTTCCCAATAATTATTATCTCGTATAAAAACAGGGATACTAAACGGTTTAGAATATAAAGCCTCATAAGGCATATTCGTTTCCTTTCAAAATTAATCAACAAGGCGGACAAAAGTTAAATAGTTATCTGGCGAATAGTAAATACTTCCATTGCTGCCTACTACGATACGATGTGTTCCCCGATTAAGTCCTGGTTTACCATTTTCTTTAACGATAGGCTCTGGCGGTTTTGCATCATATTCAGTATATGTAATAAGATTACCATCCTTATCTTTTGTTGAGAGTATGCTACCATCTTTACTACCCACAGGCCTATTCTCGAAAACCTTAGAACTACTCAACCCTTAAACACGACTAATAAATTTAAAATACAAAAATACTGGATCCTGTAACAAAGCAAAGCCGCAGGAACCAGTAGTTTTTATATGAGGCTGTCTCCACTAATTTACCTGAAGAGAGCTCCACGTGAATAAATATTGTAAAATCCGGTTAAAGAGCCAAAAATGAGAATCCCTGGTATTACTTACTCTCATATTTCCAGCTCTCCAAAACCTCATCCTTATTCTTCACATACAAAGGATGCTCCGCCCCAGGGTCATTTTCATCAAAATCAGGCACCACAATCGCCCGACCCTCAAAAAACTCTAACACCTGATCAAGATGCTCTTGAGACACCTCCATACCATAAAGAATATTCGCAGGATCATACTCCCCATCCTCGTCCTCCGAATACCGGTACCTCAACTCAGTATCCACAGTCTGCAACAGCTGTGCAGCCCACTTCGCCATATAATAATGAGGATCATGAGGGCTCTGAAATAGTGCATCATAATTCTTCAGAACAAAAAAGAACCCCTGACTCAAATCCAACCAATGCAAATCCTCAAGATACTCATGAATCCAATCATCCGGCAACCGAGGAACCTCATACGGAAACTCAATAGCCTCAAAAACCATCACAGCAGCCTCCTCAGACCCCGAAGACTCCAATAACTTTTCACTGGAGAACTCAATAATCTTCCACCCAGCATGCCGCAACAGCTCTAATTGCCGCTCTAAAACACCATCCTCCCGCACATAAACAACCGGGAAGAATGTCTCTCCGTAGCCATCATCATAAAACCCCATAGGTTCGTAATAATTCATAATATTTTCATTCCTTAGTCAAAATAAACGTCTCATCATGATGCGGAAATAAAAAATTTGAGGGTCAGCCATGAAGTGGCAATATCCCAATCATGAATAACCCTCAATATATACAAACGTGCTTATATACTATTCTGTATCATCAACATCTTCACTATGCACCAGGTGTACCTTGGAGGCAAGAGCAGGGTCATAAAACGGTGACTCAGGATAATACCGAGGATCAGCAACATAGATACCCGTAGCCTGCGGATCATGGTTTATAACCCCACCAAAGAGCTGACCTGTCTTATCGTAGAGAGGGTCCGGGGCGCCGTTCGGGAAATTCCTCCGTCGCTCTTCTTCAAAATCGGACCATGGATACCGCATACCCTCACCGGCAATCATCACATTTTCTGCACCCATCAGTTCCTCAAATTGTGGGAGATACGACGATGGAAGACCAACGCCATACCCCACCACCACAGGATACTGCTCGTAAATATACCCACGAAGATCAGAATAGTAGTAGCTCATACGTTCAGCTAATTGAAGCGCATACTCCGGGGCATAAAAAGGCGAACACTCTTCCCGTACGCTAAAGAGATCTTCAAAGTTCTCATAGAATACAAAAAGACCCTGACGCATATCATTCCAATCAGCTTCCTCAACAGCATCTTTAACCCAAAACCCATTCACCCACTGATCCGGCGCAATATTAAACCCAAGCGCTCGTAAAAGCCTGCGCCCAAGTTCGTGCGAGGTATCCACACCAGCACAATCCACCTCAACAATAAACCACCCCTGTTCCTGCAAACGAGGCTTCATCACCTGCCCCCAATACCCGCTCTCGTGAGTGAACACCGGAACAACAAACTCATCTTTATATTCGCGTTTGTATGCCATTATGACCTCCCTTAAAAGATCCGAACAAAGGTTTCATAATGATCTGGAGTGTAGTACATACTCCCGTCAGACCCCACAATTAAACGCTCTTCACCTGCAGCACTCATTTGATTAGGAACACGTGCTCGCCTCCTAACCTTGTATTTCGTATACTCTATCTCATTCCCAGCGTAATCATGCGTGGGAAGGATACGAGCTTCCTTATTATCAAAAGGCAGAGGATCCGGCACATTCCCAAAACCCTCAGGCTTATGATCCTTATTTTTCCAGTACACTTTCCCATCTTCATAAAGAGATTTAGCCGTTGGAACCACATCATCAGGAATTGTTCCGGTGTACTCATCCAGATTAGTCACTATAAATTTATGAGAACCAACCTGAGCCTCAACCGTATTACCATGTCGGGTAACATCCCTAAAACCAGTCATCGCCGTATCTAGATTAGGCTCACCAACTTCAGGACGCCACAGGGCAAACCTAGGTTCACCTTTAGATAGATCGGCGGGAGAATGCTGCCCATTGAGCTTTTTATAGTAATCATCCCTCAATTTCCTAGCTTCGTCGAACCCGTACACGTTGTACGTTCCAGGCTCTTCAGCAGGTACATACCGAGAGCTGTCCTTAGTATTCTTCACAAGAGTCTTTTTGAAGTCATCACCAGCAAGATATGTGGCCGTCTGATCACCATTCTGCACAGTAGACCCAGGGGGATGCTCTGTCCAAGATACATGCCTGTCAGCCGTAACAGGATTCTCCAGTGCCGTAGAATCACCCGCCGCACCTTTTGCCGGAGGCAGGTTTTCAACCTTCGGTTC
Organism: Rothia sp. HMSC064D08; assembly: GCF_001809525.1. Taxonomy (NCBI): domain Bacteria; kingdom Bacillati; phylum Actinomycetota; class Actinomycetes; order Micrococcales; family Micrococcaceae; genus Rothia; species Rothia sp. HMSC064D08. Next base: position 584,207 of record NZ_KV797895.1, read on the forward strand.
CTCCACAGGTTTCAGCTGCACATTGGGTTCGTCTACTGTTCCTGATGTCCTGTGATCGAGAGAACCGGTATGGGCAGGTTTGGGACCGTTGGGTATGTCTATCTGATGTGGGCTATTGTGTGGTGTGGGGTGCACTTTGGGCACTACGTGCTCGATGCCCAGCAGGCTGGTGCGCGTCCATGTGGCAATGCGGTCTTGGATTCCGTTGATGCGGGTTTTGACGGCGTTAACGGTGTTTTGGGTTTTAATGACAACAGGGGACGTCTTAACCCGATCAACCGTTCTGGAGATAACGGGGACTTTCATCGCTTGGTTGCCGGTGGCGCGTGCTACGGGCGGCCCGGCTTTGAAGAGCATCCCTATGAGTGCGGCTGTGAGTGCTTCTTTCCCGCCTTCCTGAAGGGCGTAAGCCTGCACTTTATCCCAGTCGATATTGCCGTCGGGGGTGTGGAAATCCATGCCATCAGCGGCACCGTTGGCGGCACCAGAAATAAAACCAACACCGCCGGCCAAGAGGATACTTGTCGGCGCTATGAACAGGGAACCAATAACACCTACAAGAGCCAGAAGGCGCAGACTCTGCTGCATGAAACGTTCGCCTTCTTGGCTCTGATACTTACGGTAATCTGCAACCGTCAGGGGGCGCTCACCCCGAGGGTCCACATACTCCAGCGGATTATTGCCTGCATATGCGTAAACGTCAGCAAACCAGGATGAACCAGCTATTGCGGCCTTCGGGTCTGTTGAGAGGAAACGACGTGAAGGGGTGTCATAGACGCGAGCGCCTAGCATATCTAGACCGGCTACGCGTAGCGACCCTGCACCCGTGAACTCGAAACCGGTGGGCAGCCCGGGCACCGGGGTAGCGCTTGCAGAGGGCACGCCCCAGTCCGTTGACAGTCCGGGTGTGTTACCTAACGTCGAATCGAGGGTGTTGCCGGTCAATCCGGGGACGTTGAGGGTATACCAAGGTGTCACTCCGCCGGGTATACCCGCCTGCGAAAAGCCGCCGTCAGAGCTGGGTGCGCTCGTTGCCCCAGCACCCAGAAGATGCGGAATATCCGACCTGGCATCCCACATGAGAGGCACTGTAATGCCCTCACCATCAGAAACAGCGGATACCTCACCCACCGCATCAGAAATCAGTGAAGTGCGTGAAATACCTGCACGTGAGGAAATAGAGTCTGTTACCGATGTCAGACCGCCGTAGGCACCCCAGCTATATTCGCGAGAGTATGAGGTGCCGGTGAGCTTATCGGTCGTGACTTCACCACTACGTTCGCCTGCCAGATTGTAGGCGTATTCCGTGATGTTGTGAGCGGCAAGCTCCCCAGCGTCGCCCCGTGCACCTGCGTATGCGCGAGCCTCAACGGCGACTAACTGGTTCGCTTCGTTATGGGTGAAGATACGCTCACCCTCCAGAACACGAGAACCTGCAGCCGTGCGTTCAGACCCGTTAGAACTATCGAGAGCAAAGACGCGCTCGCGCATCATGACTCCGGCTGTGTACTCCCACTCCCACACGTGGGATGCTGAACGGGCGCCCACAAGCTGCCCGGCATCGTCATAGGAGTACAGCACAAGACCATCCGGTGAAGTATCAGATCCCGTTGAATCCAACCCAATCACACGGCCGTTATGGTCACGGATTACTTGTGTGCGTTCAAGAACCTTTGATTCTTCAAACCCTCGGACATCGGCGGGTATCTGTTCACGCACATAGTCTGAGATTAGCCCGGTAGTGCGCTCGTGCGTCCAGGAAGATACCATATCTCCCACCTGAATCCGCGTGAGACGTCCCAGAGGATCGTAGGAGAATACTGAAGAGATAACGTCGTGAGCGGGCTGTCCCGTGGCGTGTGTTGTTACAGCTACCGTTCGACCGGCACCATCTACAGTACGTGTAGATTTTGCGTAAGGGGTTACTGACGTGATCAGATAACCATCGGCGTCATACGAGTACGTTAGTGTATATGCGCCGGTTTTGATAAAGGTATTCAAAGCGTGAAGACGCTCGTACATATCGTCGTCTGCATGAGCGTTGCTTTGCTCGTTCAATCTTAGGAATCCTGAACGGCTGCGAGAGATCAGACGGTCGGAGGAATCATAGACAAAACGATGCTCAAGGTACGGCTTTTCGACGCCAGCAAAGGCGGAAGAATCGCGCTCCCGGAGTGCAGAAGCAGAGGCATAGTCACGCACCGTCACGGTTCGATGACCAATAGATGATGCTCCGGGGGAGTACGAATACTCCGCCGCGCACACACCATTGACGCTCAAAGACGCGAGCAGACCGCCACCCTGATAGTCGTAGGAGTATGCACGGGTTCGCTCACCATTATTTTCAGACAGCAGACGACCTGCAGCATCGTAGGTGTACGTAGATGTTATCTCTGCCGTAGAACCCGCGCCCTTAACGGTGCGGATAAGCTGACCTGCGGCGTCATAAATATACGTGGTGACCTGGCCGGTCGCATCCAGGGTGCGCACCATCTGCCCGGCAGCGTCATACTCGAAATGGGTGCGATACCCTAAGGCATCTACAGCAGTCACTAGCTGGCCGGCTGCATCATAGACGAATCTGCGGGTACCAGCGCTGTTATCACTCATACGGATCAGGCGTGAGCACCGGTCGTATGCATACGTTGCCGTGCGAGCCCCATGCTGCACCCGTACAATCCGGCCAAGGGCATCGTACGTCGTATGCTCAGTTGTGCCGTCAGGATAGGTTCGGGCAATAATTCGAGATGCGGCGTCGTAGGTTAGTGTTGTGTACGCCCAAGCGGTAGGCTCTTCCCATTCCACGTTCTCGCCCACCGTCGGCTTCTGTTCGGGCACGCTTAGCCCCACGCCCATGCGCCGCAGCCGCCCAGCTTGATCATAGTCGAATGTTTGGGTACGTCCCGCCGCAGATACCTCGCGTATCAGCCGGTTTGCCGCATCGTAGGTGCGGCGGGTGAGCCCGCCCTGAGCATCAAGAGTTTCAACAGGATTGCCTGTGGCATCATAGGTTGTAAACTCGGTAACAGTTTCGCTGTTTCTTGGGGATGCACTTGGTGACTTTGAGTTTTGAGATGCACGTCTAACCGGCTGCGAAGAGGCGAAATTTTGGGTATTGTTCTCGCCCTCAATAATCACCCGTCCCAGATAATCGACGTGACGGAATGAAGATCCGAGTATTCCGCCGGAGGACGTAGTTTCTTTGCCCGTTCTACGGTCTACAGCGCGATGTGTAACAACGCCAGTAGCATCCGTAATCTGGCTGATTTCGCCAGCCAAGTCGTAGTCAAACTCACTCCGGGCACCCAGAGGATCTGTCACCGCAATAAGTTGTGACAGGCCATCGTATTCATAGTTGGTTACGGCACCGAGGGCATTAATAGTCTTGACCATGTTGCCCCAGGCATCAAATACTGCGCGGTTGGTACGACCCAGTGGATCGGTGACAGCGGTGATTTGGTTGCCGTTATTGTACTCAAAGTGCGTGACATGACCGTAAGGATCTGTCAAAGAAACGGGCAGCTGACCTATAGGCCGCGATGTATTGTGTACACGGTGAGTGTCGCTTGACGTAAGGTTTTGGCGTACAAAAGCAGGAACATCCAGCTCTTCGGGAGCAAGTTCAGGGTACGTGAGGGACCAGCGTGAACCGGCAGCATCCGTGACTGTGGCGAGTTGCCCGGCGGAGTTCCAATGGGTAGAGGTTACGTGGCCTAGAGCATCCCTAACCTGCACTATTCGACCGTGTTTGTCGTACTCTAGATGGACTGTATCGCCAACACCGTTTGTTATACTGATCAGTTCTTGACGTGCGTTATAGGTGTATGTGGTACGTACACCGGTGGGGTCAGTAACGCTTAGAAGGTTGCCGTACTCATCCCAGCTATATTCTGTAGTATGCCCATTCCCATCAGTCATAGTGATGGGGTTTGGGTTTGCGCCTGTTGATTCGTAGGTATATGACACTACCACGGGATCACCGGGGTTGAGCCGATCACGGAAATCACATACAGAGGTCGTGAGCAGGCGGTTATGTTCGTCCCAGGTGTACTTAGACAGTGCACCCTCGGGGGTAAGTTGTTTCGCTAAACGGCTGTAAGAGTCGTAGGAACGGCTTATCGTAGAGCCATCGCGTTCAGTAACGCTGATGCGGTTGCCGAATTTATCGTAGCGCATGACTTGGCGGCTGCCATCAGCAGCTGTCATAGAGCTAAGACGTCCGTGTTCATCAGAGCGCCAAATATTAGAGCTGTCGCCGGTTATCGCATCAGCAACAATCGTCATAATGCCCGGAGCATAGACGAAAGACACTTCACGGGAATGTTCTGTCAGCTGGTGGACCACGCGTCCTTGGCCGTCATAGGTATTAGTGACTTCACGATGGCCGTTCACGTCCCAGACTTCTTCAATCAGGCGCTTAGCGTTGTGGGTGTAACGACGAATACCGTCAGGACGGTTAACCGCTGCTAGCAGATCATCATCGTCGTAAATGTAGGTGACGGTATCAAGTATCTGCACATCATGATCTATAAGGTAGGTGCTGGCAGCTTCAGGGCGAATACGGTTATCACGGGGTGAGCTGCCATAGCGTATCTGAAGACCTCGACCTGAGGCCGGGTGAATGATGTCAGTTAGCTCTAACGCACCCGTTGCGGAATCCGATGAGTAAAGAGGCAGTGTTAAGGTTGCATAATGCCCCTCCATGACGCCTGTCCAGGCGCCAGAAGGATCGTAGAAGTATCGAACATGCTTGGAATTGTAAACAACCCAATAATATGCGGGTGTAGTAGGCGCGCTGACCTTGCGCCCAGCATTCTCTGCCGTCTTGATTGCCTTCGTCGTCGCTGTGGAAACATAGCTGTAAAGCTCGTCGCCGGGAACAGTTTTGCTAAGCCAATACGATTCGGAAGGAACACGACCAAAACCGTCACCCATACGAGGGAATGCAAGAGCCCGACCATCAGGCGTGTGCCATACAGCGCCCGTGTTACTCAACGTAAGCTGAGTATCAAGCGTAGAAAACCAACCGAGACCAAAGATACCCGAAGGAGCTTCTTCAGGATAGGTAACGGCAACGCTGTTGTACATACGTTCAAGCTTGATGAGCGATGCCGCGGGAGCATGCTCGAAGGAGAGATCACACTCATGCTCAATGAAATTCCCTGTGGCAACATTCACGGGATCAAGCGCATATCCCGCTGAGTATACCGCGCCGGTTATTGTCGCACGAGAAACATCAATACTCGGACGATCCGTAGAAATTTTCTGTTCCTTCAGATAATTCCGAATATACCCCGTATTAAGGTACTGCGGATAATCCAAAAAATCTGCTTCAGAATAAATAGGACCTAACATTCCTTGAGAACCAGCTGTCGCGAAAGCTTCCGCAACAGTGAGAATCCAACGAACATCAGATTGGTTGGCATCAACCCATTTTGCTAGCGAGTTAAAAAGGCTTGTGGCATCAAAAAAACCCCATGACGTATGCTCAACAAAAGAGCTGTAGCATTTGGTGATATTGGAGTAAAGCTCGGCAATTCTTTGATCTAATGTAGAGTTCTTCTGCGCAAATTTCACGATGTTGCCGGGAATAGCCGATGTAGTCTCGGTAGCATCCTGGGCGGCATCCCGAGCCCTCTTTTCGGCGCGATGCTTACGGTTGCGCCCGATAACCTCTGCATTTCTGCCTGTATTACGGGATTTGATAATCGGGGCGCGTTCGTCGAACTTGGGACCTTCGCTATCTAGATTAGGCTGTGGTCGGGGAGGGTAATAGGCAGCGGGATCTTTCTGAAAACTTATAAATGTATTGCGATTATCATTTTCAATGTTATCTCTGATCTTCTTCTTTTCTTCCTCCCAATGTGCCATAGCTTCACGGAATTTTTTACGATTCTCATTTTCTTGGTGTGCGGCATCAGTATATTTCTGCAGGTCGGCGGCGGCATCGCCTAGGGCTGTAATCAGGTTTTTACATTCAGAGATGGAATATTTGCAGTTTTGATCAAAAACTCGTGCGAAATGTCCTTTAAACTCACGTTGGGCTATGCCAATATACCGCTGCCGTTCCGGAAGCTGTATTTCTAACTTTCTTTTTAAATATCTGAATATACTGAGCAGAATATCGGCATGATTAAAATCGAACTCAACATCACGCTCTAGAACGTGCATGTTGTCGTATTCGCCCATAGTTTATGTATCTTCCGTGATGCGTGGCTGGAAACTATGCTGAACCTAAGTGAAAGGTTGAAGCTCAACTTATGTTACCAGATGTGAACCCCCAATATGAGCACATCCTGTAGGGGCCTGAGGCGTTGCATGAGCCTGTCTAGTCATCTGGAATACTTCGAGCCCCTCGAAAGTTTTCGAGGGGCTCAAAACTCGCGCACTTCCATGCACATGGACCGCGAAAGTTCTGGTGCTAATCAATAACCGGGCGGATGGTCTCAACCGAGACGATACCACCGTGCTCGGCGGTTGAGACCTGCAGGACTACCGCATCCCCTGGCTCCATATAGGGATCTTCGGTGGGAAGAATTTTCGCCGAGCCCTTCATGAGGTGCCCTTTGAGAGCTTTAAAAACCAGCGGAAAAACGGGGCGGTGCGTGCACAGCAGCGAAGGAACTTCCTTCACGAACAGCGATTCGGTCACTTTTGCCGTGCGTTTAGGATGCCCTGCCGCGCCGCTCTCTGAGAGGGACTTCTTCTCTTTGATCGCGATTGCATGGTCGTTCGCGTAGGGCGCCACGGTTTGCATGCACCGCAGCCACGGAGATGAAAGCAAACGGGTGGGGGAGTATGCCTCCAACAGGCGGCTATGCGCAAGCGCCTGGCGTTTACCGGTTCCCGCGAGTGGGCGCTCGTCGTCGGCGGCAGTCCAGTTAGACCGCGGTTTTGCCTTGGCATGCCGCATAATGACGACCGGGCGAGTGTGCAGGGTACCGGCTTTATGGTGAGCAACGAGCGCATCCAAAGGCTCGTGGTCGGTGCTGTTGCTCAAGAGCTTGCGTGCCTCTTTGGGGGTTACCCAGCGGATTTCATCAACTTCGCCTTCGTCAGCGCGGGGATGCTCCCCCACAGGCAGCTGCGCGGCCCAGTAGAACACATCCTTGGGGCGCCCCGAGACCATATAGTTGGTGACCGCCAGCGGCACGCCGAGGGTTATTCTAAGGGTGACTTCTTCGCCTACCTCACGAATGGCGGTTTCAACGAGTGATTCGCCCGCATCCTGTTTGCCTTTGGGCCAAGACCAGTCGTTATAGCGGGGCCGGTGAATCATGAGCACCTCAAGTTTTTCCCCGTGCAAGCGCCAGACGAGGGCACCTGCGGCAACGACTGGCGCTGTGTTTTCGCGGGTGCGGGTGATGGCGAGTGAATTATCGTATACGTGGGCGGAATAGTACGTTGATTCGGTGGTCACGGGATCCTCTACGAGCTGGTAGTGATGATGCGGTGTACTCCCATTCTAGGGGAAAAATCTTCAGAGGCGTCACCCTCCCGTAACCTTGTGTTCACCTTCGTAGTAAAAATCCGAATGTTACGTGGCTTGGCACCCTGTGGAGCACAATTATGGGCATATAGTGTGGCTTTCAGACCGAAAATTCGCATAATGCTACTTTTCGGTCTGAAAGCCACCTGCATACAGAAGTTACGGAAAGGGAAAACCGCTAAATCTTGTCGTGGTTCTTCCGAGAGCGCGAGCGCAGGTAATAGGACTGCACATCGCGCAGCGGGTTGCCGTCGGCATCGGTATCGAAACGCTTCCACGTGCCGTCACCCGAGAGGTGCCAGGTGCGGGATTCATCGCTCATGTAGACCGTGAACATGTCGAGCAGGTACTTGATATGGCGGGGGTCTTTGACCCGTACAAGTGCCTCGATGCGGCGGTCGAGGTTGCGGTGCATCATGTCTGCAGACCCGATATAGACGATGGGCTCACCCGCGTTCTCAAACGCGAAGACGCGCGAGTGCTCCAGGAAACGCCCGAGCACTGAGCGCACCCGGATATTCTCGCTGAGTCCGGGCACACCGGGGCGCAGGGCGCAAATACCGCGCACGACCACATCGACGGGAACTCCGGCCTGAGAGGCACGGTAGAGGGAGTCGATAATCGCCTCATCCACCATGGAGTTGCACTTGATCTGGATGCGCGCCTCCTTACCCGCCTTATGATTCTCAATTTCACGGTTGATGCACTCGATGAGCCCGCTGCGCAGCGAACGCGGGGCAACCAGCAGCGATTTGTAGGTGGTTTTTGGCGCGTACCCGGAGAGCTGGTTGAATAGGCGCGAGACGTCCTCACAAATCTGCTCATCGCAGGTAATAATGCCGAGGTCTTCGTAGAACCGCGCGGTGGAAGGGTGATAGTTGCCGGTGCCGATGTGCGCGTAACGGCGCAGCTGGTTGCCTTCGCGGCGCACTACCAAGGAGAGCTTGCAGTGGGTTTTCAGTCCGACCAGACCGTAGACCACGTGCACGCCCGCGCGTTCGAGTTTGCGTGCCCACGAAATATTGGCTTCCTCGTCGAACCGTGCCTTAATCTCAACGAGTGCGACAACCTGTTTGCCTGCCTCAGCGGCTTCGATCAGCGCATCGACAATGGGGGAGTCGCCGCTGGTGCGGTAGAGGGTCTGCTTGATAGCCTGTACCTTCGGGTCGGCCGCCGCTTGCGCAAGAAACGCTTGCACACTGGTGGCGAAGGAATCGTAGGGGTGGTGCAGAAGCACATCGTGATCGCGGGTTGCGGCAAACACGTCCGCCTCTTTGGCGGTTTCGGCGGCGTTGAGCCAGCGGGAGGTATGCGCAATATGCTTGGGGTAGTGCAGGGCGGGACGGTTGGCGCGCACGATCGCGCCCATACCACGCAGATCCAGCGGCGCAGGGAGCTTATATACTTCGGAGTCGTCGATATTGAGCTCAGAAATGAGCAGGTCGAGAATCGTGGGGTTGATCGTATCTTCAACCTCAAGACGCACGGGCGGGCCGAAACGGCGGCGCAGCAGCTCCTTTTCGAGGGCCTGCAGCAGGTTCTCGGCATCGTCCTCTTCAACCTCAAGGTCTTCGTTACGGGTTACGCGGAAGACATGGTGCTCAACAACCTCCATGCCGGGGAAGAGAGTGTCAAGGTGCTCGGCAATAATGACCTCTAATGGAATATAGCGGGATTCCTTGCCGGTCGTGTTGGCGGCGCGGGGACCGTCCACCGAAATCATGCGGTCAAGCTGATCGGGCACCTTCACACGCGCGAAAAGTTCCTTGCCGGTCTGTGGGTTACGAACCAGCACCGCAAGGTTCAGCGAAAGCCCCGAAATATAGGGGAAGGGGTGCGCCGGGTCTACCGCGAGCGGGGTGAGAATCGGGAAAATATCGCGCAGGAATTCTTGGCGCAAACGGGTTTTAGCGTCTGCATCCAAGTCATCCCAGCCCACAATATGAATGTTCTGTTTTTTCAGCTCGGGAAGTATCTGCTCATGGAAAACCTGGGCATGGCGCTTCTGCAGGCTGTGAGCGGCGGTTGAGATCGCCTCCATCTGTTCGTCAGGGCTCAACCCTGCGGCGGAAGGTACTGCCAGTCCGGTAGCGATGCGGCGTTTGAGCCCCGCCACGCGCACCATAAAGAACTCGTCAAGGTTCGAGGCCACGATAGAAAGAAAATTCAGGCGCTCCAGCAGGTACAGATCAGGGTCTTCGGCAAGCTCCAGCACCCGGGAATTAAAATCGAGCCAACTGCTTTCACGGTCGAGAAAACGCTCGGCGCCAAAATCGCCTTCGATATTGGGTAGATCGAGTTTTTCTCCCGCCTCAATGCGGTCGGCACGGGTATCGGCACGCTCAATCTTCGAGATATCGTTTCCGATGTGAATCAACCCGGTCATCGGTGCCGGTTCGGTATTCTTTTTGGTATGCGGGTGGGGTGCCACAGGCTATTCCTTACTATGTTGAGGGACTAAGTTTACGATGTGCCGCTCGTCATCGAGCACAACGCAGAAAGAACGTTCGGTACGGGTGTGAGCCGGTAAAGAACCCGCGCCCCACCCCGAATAAACGCTAGATGCTGCCGGTCGAGATAACCGCCGTGGTAACAGCGGAGAGCACGCCCGCATCCACACCGTTAGACGGACTCTTGCCGGATCCGCGTTTGGGGGCGTACATGCGATCCACGGTCGCAACTGCGAACCCTAACGACTCGTAGAGCTTCAACGCAGGGGCGTTATCGGCGTCCACATACAGTTCGATTGCATGCAGAGGCTCGCCGTTTTCGTCGGATGCAAGCGCCAAATACGCCAGGGCACGCAGGGTCACGGTACGCCCCAGACCGCTACCCTGGGCGTTTGGACTGACCCCCACCACATAAATCTCACCCGCAGGCACCAGATCGTCGAGCGGCTGCCCCGGCTCGGTCTGAGCGGTTGGAATTTTCGTCCACGTAAACGCCGCAATATTATGCGGGTCCTCCCGCTCGGAGATGAGAAAGAACCCCTCCGGGCGGAACCAATCGCTGCCGGTGCGCTCGCGTAAATCCGCGAGAGTCAGGCGACCTTGCTCGGGGTGCTCAGCGAAGGCTTCCGCGTTGACGCGAAGCCAGGGGTTTTCGTCGGCGGGGGTGAAGGTGCGCAGCTCAAACGAATCGGGCAGGGCGCGCGCATCCGAGAGCTCGGCAAGATTCTCACGGGTTTGTTCGTCAAGCGGAAGTACCATTTTGTACAGCACGCGCACCGGGGTGAAACCTGCGGCTTCGGCGAGCTCATTGGCGGGACTCTCAATACCGGTGTCGGTTGCGCTTCCGTGTACCCAGAGGTTGTAGTTGCTGGCCTCGCTTCCTAAATCCTCAATAACGCGAGTGAAGAAAGCGGGACCGAGCCCCTGCCCGCGCACCTGCGGGTGAACGGCTGCCTCAAGTACACCGGGCTCGTCAGAGTCTTCGGGGGAGGGAACGGCAACGAGCACAGCCTGTAACTCGGAATTATCAGCGGCCGGAGTGAATGCGAAAACTTGCGGATGAACCAAACTCTCACCGCGCACCGCTTTCGAGAGCTCCACCAGAGTTTGTTCGGAGAAAGCCGGGGTGCCGTCGTGCTTCTGTACGGCGCGTGCGAACTGCGTGAAATGCTCTAGAAGCTCAGCATTGAGGGGCATATTTTCGTAGTGCCCAGAGTCGAGGGTGAAGTTTTCGGGTGATGCCGCCATTCTCGCCTTCTTTCACATTGCCTACTGTTTAACTTTACCGGGTGAAAGCCTGCGTTTGAACCGGTTTGATGCAATAAGCGCAATCTTCGGCGCACCAGAAAAAGAAAAGTATTTCGCCGCGCCGTTAGTCTTCGGCAGAAGGGTCATGATGCGTATTCTGCGCGTGGAACGAATACCCCACGTTGCGCACCGTGGTAATCATCTGTTCGTGCTCAGAACCGAGCTTTGAGCGCAGCCGGCGAACGTGCACATCGACCGTGCGAGTGCCGCCATAGTACGAGTCGTAGCCCCAGACCTCCGAGAGTAGCTGCGCCCGCGAAAATACTCGCCCGGGATGCTGGGCCACAAACTTCAAAAGCTCAAATTCCTTGAAGGTCAGGTTGAGTGCCGCTCCATTCAGATGCGCCGAATAGGTTTGTGCATCAATGACCAGATTGCCGATGCGGATAATCTGCTGGCTGCGATCGTCTGTATCTTTGAGCTCGGGTGCCGTAACCAACAGGCGCAGGCGAGCATCCATTTCGGAGGGCGAAGCCTGGTCCAGCACAATATCGTCCACCTGCCACGAGGCGGAAACAGCCGCCATTCCGCCCTCGGTCAGGACAATCATGAGCGGGATGGTGATCCCCGCGGTCTTCAAAAGCTGGGCGGTATTGCGTGCTTTGAGCAGATTTTGGCGCGCATCCAGAATAACAATATCGTGTTCCGTGCCGATAGTACTCAGGGGCGAATCGAGGGGAAGCTCTATCACACGGTGGCTGAGCAGGCTGAGGGCAGGAATGAGTTCTTGCGCTCGCGGCGCATCGCTCAGTAACGCAATGCGGTACATACACCCTCCTGAATCTGCAATCCTTACTCGCACGGTTTTGTACTATTTTACTCATGCCTTTGTGTGCTCTTCGGGCACGGTACCTTCAACGGCGCTAAAACACGCAGCAACGACGTGTGTTAAAGTTATTTTTACCCAGGGGAAGAGCGCCGTGAACCGTGCTTTAGCTCAGCTATCTATGGTATTTTTAAGGCATGGACAACATCTTGTACTTAGAGATCTTCTTCATCTGTTTGATGGCTCTCATCTCGGTATGCATCGCCGTTGGTGCATACGCAGTACTTAAGGGTCTCTTCGCAGGGCAGAAGTAGAGCGTAAAATTTTTTGAGCCGAGGAAGGCTCACGGTGCCCCCGGTTAACGCTGAGGCACCCCAGGAGGGGTGTGCAGCAGACAGTGCCGGGGGCTTTTGCATACCCGGCGAGTGCATCCCAGCCTATGGCGAAATAGCCCACGTTTTGAACTGCTGACCGCAGAAAACGCCTAGAATAGGGGAATGGCAATTGAAATCCCAACCAACCTAACCCCTGAGCTCGTTCCCTTCGCATGGCTTCTGGGTACCTGGGAAGGTACCGGAACCATGTGGTATGAAGGGCAAGAAAATACTCCTTTCGGGCAGATTATTAACTTCACACAAGACGGTCTGCCCTACCTGGAATACCGCGCCGAGTCTTTCCTGCTCGACGATAACGGACAAAAGCTGCGCCCTATCACCATCGAAACCGGCTTCTGGCAGATCGACCGTCCCCTCACGGATGCCGACGGCGGCTTTGGGCTGGTTCCCAAAGATATCGTCCCCGCTTTTGCCAATGCGGAATCGGTTGAAACTCTGCGCAACGAAGACGACGGATTCAATCTGATCGCCACCATCGCGCACCCCGGTGGCATCAGCGAGAACTACGTAGGCATGATTAAGGGCCCGGTTGTGCGCATGCAGACCGGTAACCTGCTGCGCGACGAAATCTCGCACGACTACGCCGGATCCGTGCGTCTGTGGGGGCTTGTGAACGGCAACCTCATGTGGGACTGGGAGATCGCCGATCAGGAAGGCAACCTGCATAAGCACGCCTCGGCGGAACTGCGCAAGACCTCTTCCATGAGCGGCGATTCGCTGGGTACAGGCATGTTCGGTTCCCTTGATGACGGCGCAGAAGAAGACTCTGCCGAAAACTAGGACTACTCCACGCAGAGTAAAACCCGCATACCCGCCGTTCCGCTGCGGTGTGCGGGTTTTGCAGACCGTCTGGCCGCCACTCACGATAAAAAACAGCACGAGAGGAACATCATGAGCACCGCCGAAAATACCGCCGCCGATGCGCCTGAATACACCCCCACACTCAGCCCCCTCATGCAGGTACACGGTGCCTTCGCCGCAGACGGCCCGGATACGGGCATCGCGGCGCATTACGGCAACCCCCTCGCCGAACAGCGTGCCCTAGCCCGCGATCGTGGAGCCACAACGGGAGAACCCGTAGTTGTGGACCGTTCCTCCCTCGGTATCGTGAGGGTCTCCGGCCCCGACCGCGCCAGCTGGCTCACCTCCCTCGCATCCCAGATTTTGACCGACATGAACCCGGGGAACAGCCGCGAATTTTTGCTGCTCTCCCCGCAGGGACGCATCGAATATGCACCCGCCGCCGTCGAGGACGGGCAGGCGCTCTGGCTCATCGTCGAGGGTGCACAGGCGGAACCGCTGACCGACTACCTGAACCGCATGAAATTCATGCTTCGCGTCGATATTGAGAATATGAGCGGAGAGTACGCCGTTATCGAGACCGCCCGAAACCCGCGCGGGGAACAGGGCGCTATCCATCCGGTCTTTGCGGATGCCCTGATATGGCGCGACCCGTGGACGGCACTCGTCGAAGGCGGCTACCACTACAGCGCAACGCCTGATGCGCATCCCGGCACCGACTACGAACGGTACCTGAGCATTATTCCCCGCGAAAAGCTCGCCACCCTCACGGAAGGCGCTCAGCTGGCGGGCGTCTGGGCGGCGGAGGCACTGCGCATTGAAGCCTGGCGCCCGCGCGCAGGTACCGAAATCGACAATAAAACCATTCCGCAAGAGCTGGACTACACCCGCACCGCCGTGCACTTCGAGAAGGGATGTTACAAAGGACAAGAAACCGTCGCGCGTGTGCACAACCTGGGGCATCCGCCGCGCCGCCTCGTCTTTCTCGACCTTGATGGCTCTGAGCACACCCTGCCCGCAGCGGGTAGCGAACTCTTCGTAGAGGACAAACCCCGTGCGGTGGGGCGCATCACCTCGGTGGCGCTGCATCACGAGGCGGGCCCCATAGCGCTCGCCGTCATCAAGCGGGCCGTAGACCCCGCGGCACCTCTGCGTGCGGTAGATACCAGTGAGGCTTCAACCGATGAAGCCCCAGCCCCTGCGACCGAATATGCCGCAGCACAGACCCTCATCGTCTCTCCCGAGGCTGGCGAAATCGCCCGTAAATCCCTTGCGGGGCAAGATTTCCTCAGGCGCTAACGAACCTGCGAGCATAGAAAACGCGGGTGCCCGGTCAGAAACACTCTGACCGGGCACCCGTTGCGTTCTGTGATAGGCGGACTGCCGCCAAACCCTTAGCGGCCGAAGAGAACCGCAGCCTCGTTCCAGCGCTCTCGCGGTACCGACTTGAGACCGTCCAGAGCCTCCTCAAGGGGAACGTATTTGATTTCGGTGCCCTGAACCGAGACCATCATGCCCCACTTCTTTTCGTGTACCATATCAACGGCGCCCATACCCAGACGGGTCGCCAGCACGCGGTCGTAGCCGGTGGGTGCGCCGCCGCGCTGAATGTGGCCCAGAATAGTGTTGCGGGTTTCGATTCCGGTGCGTTCCTCAATCTCCTGGGTGAGGTATTCACCGATACCGCCCAGGCGGGGGCGACCGTCCTTTTCCGTGCCCTTATTGGCCAGAACCTCGTCAAAGCCTTCGGGAATAAAGCCCTCGGCAACCACGACAAGCGGGGAACGGCCACGATCGTGCACTTCTTTCACCCAGTGGCAGATTTCGTCCATTGAAACCTTGACTTCGGGAATCAGAATAGCGTGCGCGCCTGCAGCCATGCCGGAGTGCAGCGCGATCCAGCCTACGTGGCGGCCCATCACTTCGGCAACCATGCAGCGGTGATGCGATTCGCCGGTGGTACGAATGCGGTCCATAGCCTCGGTCGCAATAGAAACAGCGGTGTCGAACCCGAAGGTGTAGTCGGTGGCGCGCAGATCGTTATCAATGGTCTTGGGCACACCGACGACGGGCAGACCCGCATCCGCCAGACGTTTGGCACCGGCGAGAGTGCCTTCACCGCCGATGGCGATAATGGCGTCAATCCCGTGGCGTTCCATCATAATTTCGATGTTTTCGGGTCCGCCGTTAGGGCCGTCGAAGGGGTTGGTGCGCGAGGTACCGATAATAGTGCCGCCGCGGGACGCCAAACCGCGTACCTTCTGGCGCGGAAGGTCCATAAAATCGCCTTCGACTACGCCACGCCACCCGTCACGAAAACCGACGAATTCGTAGCCGTACTTCTTGACGCCATTGAGAACTGCGCCGCGGATAACGGCGTTGAGACCGGGGCAGTCGCCTCCGGAGGTAAGCAGACCGATTTTCATGATGGCTCCTTATGTCTGCGCGTGTTGGGTGTTCTGCGCGTGGGTAAAAATATGGTCTCCGCCAGCGTCGTGCAGTGGATGCGCGAGCTCGGGAGACCATCCTCTTAGATACTATTTTAGCCGCGTTTGGGTTATGTGGGTAGCTGTGGAATTACTTGTGTTTTGCCACGAAACGGCATTAAAGTTCAGGTTTTAAATACTCAAAGCGCGGAAAAGCGTCTTATCGGAAGAGAACTGTAGACGAGTTGGTATTTCAAGGCTGCCGAGAGAGTGTGTGGTATCTGGGGTGTAACCCAGAAAAGCAAGACATTGGGCAAGAAAGCCGTTTCTCTGTTCGCTCCATAACCAAGGCGCGGGTAATAATCGCGATCATGAGAGAACGTTCAGTAAAAGCCTTGAGCCCCTCAGCCTGAACCCCCTAAGCATATGCGAGGCACCCGCCGGACTTTGCGTAGAAGTCATAACGGGTGCCTCATGCACGAGATCGTATGCGGTGCGATCAGAAGCGCTTAACCGCCTCTTTCGAGAGCCGCGAAAACGCTAAGCTTAGTGTGCGGAACCGAGCAGCTTCTGCAGGCGGGCAATGCCTTCCGCCAGGTCGTCGTCGCTCAGCGCATAGGAGAGGCGCAGATAACCGCTAGGACCGAAAGCCTCACCGGGAACCACCGCAACCTCCGCCTCTTCAAGAATGAGCTCGGCGAGTTCGGCAGAGGTCTGGGGGCGTTTGCCCGCAATTTCTTTGCCAAGAAGCCCGCGCACATCCGGGTAGGCGTAGAAGGCGCCCTTGGGGCTGGGGCAGTGAACCCCGTCGATCGCGTTTAGTCCGTCTACAATTTTGGTGCGGCGGCGGTTGAATGCGGCATGCATTTCCTCAACGTCATTCTGCGATCCGGTGAGAGCCTTTAGAGCCGCACGTTGCGCGATATTGTTCACGTTCGAGGTAAGGTGTGACTGAAGGTTAGAAGCCGCCTTGACTACATCTTCGGGCCCGATAAGCCAGCCCACGCGCCAACCGGTCATAGCGTAGGTTTTCGCCACGCCGTTGAGAATAACGCAGGTATCGGCAAGTTCGGGAACAACCTTGAGTATAGAAACGGAATCAATGCCGTCGTAGGTCAGGTGTTCGTAAATTTCATCGGTCAGCACAAAGACGCCTTTTTCAAGCGCCCACTGGCCGATCGCACGAGTCTCCTCCTCGGTGTACACCGCGCCGGTGGGGTTAGAAGGCGAGACAAAGATGAGCGCTTTCGTCGCTGGGGTGTATGCCGCCTCCAGCTGTTCGACGGTGACCTTATAGTCCTGGTCGCTTCCGGCAAAAACCTCGATCGGGTTGCCGCCCGCCAAACGGATGCACTCGGGGTAGGTTGTCCAGTACGGGGCAGGGAGCAGAACATCGTCGCCGTCATCGATCACGGTAGCGAAGGCTTCATAGACCGCCTGCTTACCACCGTTTGTAATAAGTACTTGAGAAGGATCGACCTTAACGCCAGAATCACGCAGGGTTTTATCCGCGATAGCCTGTTTGAGCTCGGGCAGACCCGAGGCGGGGGAGTAGCGGAAGTTTTTAGGATCATTGAGGGCTTCGCGGGCAGCATCAACAATATGTGCGGGCGTAGGAAAATCGGGTTCACCGGCACCGAAACCAATTACGGGACGTCCGGCTGCCTTGAGTGCTTTAGCTTTGGAATCGACGATGAGGGTTGCTGAGGGTGCGATTGCGCCGATACGGCTGGATATGCGCGCCATATGTGAATGTACTCGCTTTCATAGTTATTCCGCCGTGCGCCTTCGAGAGGGCTCTACGCGGCAGGCGGAATCGTGAAGTATCTCTCCTAAAGTGAAACTCGGCGGTGCGTGTGTGAGGCACGTCGAGCCCTTCTTATAAGCATAGAGAACATTGAGGGGGTGGAGAAAGTGTATGTGCAAGATTTTTTGAGTACGAAACCCGAAAAGCACAAAATATTGCCTCCAGTACTGTGTAGAAAGTTGCCAAAGACGCGGGGCTTAGGATAGAGTTATGTCAGCGCCCCATGAGGGTGTTTTAGTTTGCCTCCTCGTGGGCCCACGGCTACGAGGCATTCGAGGATGTAAACATGTGGAGTAATCCACGACCGACGAAGTTTATGCTTCGAAGGGCGGTGGCTCAATTGGTAGAGCAGCGGTCTCCAAAACCGCAGGTTGCAGGTTCGAGTCCTGTCCGCCCTGCTAGTGCCTCGATGAAGTGTTCTGGCATCGTATAGGATGCGCAACTAGACGTAGAAAGGGGCAGCGAAAATGGCTAAAACTGCCACTGTGAAGACCACAGATACAGATATTTCTGATGACGTTCAACCTGGCGTCTTTGGTCGTATGTTCCGTTTCCTCCGCGAAGTTATCTCGGAGTTGAAAAAGGTTACCACCCCCACTCGCAAAGAACTCGCTATTTACTTCTTTGGCGTTCTCTTCTTTGTCGTTTTCATGATTTTGTTCATTTCGGGGCTTGACTGGGTTTTCGGTCAGGGATCCTTCTGGGTATTCGGTAACGGAACTCTGTCACCTAATCAAGGCGGGCGATAGTCTTCATAAGGCGCATCCGCGCTTATACCCGTACTATTTATTGAGCCCCCGGTGTGGGGTTAGATTCACGATGTAAAGAAAGTAGGAGCGACGTGTCCGAGCAGGAACAGGTACCCGAACTTGAAGAGACTGAGTCAGTCGAGGCAGAAACCGCCGATGCGCCCGTCGCTGCCGAGAACGCACCCGATGAGAGCACTGTAAGCCCTCTCGAAGAGTTCAAAGCGAAGCTGCGCCGCCAGATTGGCGACTGGTACGTGGTGCACACCTACTCGGGTTACGAGAACAAGGTGAAAACCGGTATCGAGACCCGCATCCAGAACCTTGAGGCCGAGGACGAAATTTTCGAGGTTCAGGTTCCGATGGAGACCGTCGTCGAGTACAAGAACACGGTCAAGAAGACTATTCGCCGTGTGCGTGTTCCCGGTTATGTGCTGGTGCGTATGGATCTGACCGACCACTCGTGGGGCGTGGTGCGCCACACTCCCGGCGTAACCGGTTTCGTAGGTCAGGATGCATACAACCCGGTGCCGCTGCGCATGGATGAAGTTTTCGACATGCTCCTGCCCGTGTTCGAGGAAGACCAGCAGAGCAAGGGACTGCCGACCCCGCAGCCCGTAGTGGAATCCGATTACACGGTGGGCGAGAATGTGCGCGTGAAGTCCGGCCCGTTCGAGGGCATGGATGCTACTATCTCCGAGATCAAGCCGGAGTCGCAGCAGGTCGTAACCCTGATTTCGGTCTTCGAGCGCGATACTCCGGTGACCCTGGAATTCAACCAGATCGAAAAGATCTAATCTTTTGTTTTTCACTATATGAAAGGCTCTTTATATTGAATAAAGAGCCTTTCATTATGTTTAAGAGAACTCTAAAAATTTAGGATACTCACCGAATAAACTTTACATATCAGCATGATAAATTCCTTGCATCTGGAAGGGTGAAATGGCAGGGTGGGTAGTGTCTGCCATAGAGAATACTCCCGCCTTGAAAATCGCTTCGCCATGTGAGCGGACAGAGATAAGGAGAAATAGATGAGTTATGAGCTTTTGACGAACCGTAAAACCGAGAATCGTCATAAAAATTACCGCCAGGTCAACGATATTTTCTTCCTTGTTGTTCACTGGTGGGATGATAAAAAAGGACTGTCTTTTGATAGCAATGTGAATTTTTTGTGCAAAAATAACAATAAAGTTTCCGCACACTATGTTTCGGAGGGCGGTCGCGTAGCGCAGATCGCAGAAAACGAGGATGTAGCGCTTCATGCGGGTAACTGGAATATGAACGTTGCCTCAATCGGAGTCGAGAACCGCCCTGAGGCCGACTCCGATGACTTTGCAACCCTTGCCGAACTTATCGTAGATATTGAAACCAAGATTGGGCATACCCTCTATATCATCGGACATCGGGATGTCGTTAGTAGGTTATGTCCCGGCGTGTACTATCCCCGCATTCCAGAGCTGATTAATCGTGTAAATACCATCAAATCTCAGCGCGGAAACGCTCCTGCTCCTTTGACCGAAGAACAACGTGCAGATATGCTTTCTCGACTGCAAAACATTAAAAATAACCCTGGGTAGCTGTAATCGTGAGCGGTGGTGGAAGCCCCATTTTCAATGCTCACCGTGCTTTAGTCGTAACATCATGCTCATAGACACGAAGGTGTACCGTTGTCCGCAAAAACGGTACACCTTCGAGTTCTGTGATAACCAAGAGTTTTCCTGAACCTGCGTGCACTCCAAGCTAACCAGGTCAGGTGCGCACTTCGTCTCTGCATCCTAGAGAGCAAGCCCTCGGCTAAAAGGCTCGTTGCAAGAAATTCCGGTGGATTTAAAGCTGCTTTAACGCTAGAATATTCGTTTGTGTATGCGCATGCTCACGCTTTCATGCGCCCGCACGGGTGACCGCGCCACGGTCACCGTCTGCTGGCGTACGCTCCTGTACGTCAGTTTCCCAGCTAAGAAAAGGACCTAACATTGGCTCCCAAGAAGAAGGTCACCGGCCTTATTAAGCTGCAGATCCAGGCAGGCGCCGCTAACCCGGCTCCGCCCGTCGGCCCGGCACTGGGCTCGCACGGCGTGAACATCATGGAGTTCTGCAAGGCATACAACGCTGCTACCGAATCGCAGCGCGGTAACGTGATCCCCGTTGAAATTACCGTATACGAGGATCGTTCCTTCACCTTTATCACGAAGACCCCTCCGGCTGCTGAGCTTATCAAGAAGGCTGCTGGCGTTGCTAAGGGCTCGGCTGTTCCCCACACCACGAAGGTTGGTTCTATTACCGAGGCTCAGGCACGCGAAATTGCTGAGACCAAGATGCCCGACCTGAACGCGAACGACCTAGACGCCGCAACTAAGATCGTTGCCGGTACCGCTCGTTCCATGGGTATTACCGTCGAGTAATTAAGCCGTTTTCGGCACCGCGGTTTTCCGCATTTTAACTTGTAAATGCCCACGTTTGAGCGTGGGATGTGGCAGAGTCGAGCGCGGCTCACGAGACCACAACTGCATAAGGAGATAAGCAGATGGCAAAGCGCAGCAAGGCGTACAAGGCGGCTGAAGCCAAGATTGAAGAGGGTAAACTCTACACCCCCGCTGAGGCAGTAGCCTTGGCGAAGGAGACTTCCTCCGCTAAAACTGATGCAACCGTTGAGGTGGCTCTGCGCCTCTCGGTTGACCCCCGTAAAGCCGATCAGATGGTTCGCGGCACCGTGAACCTGCCCCACGGCACCGGTAAGACCGCTCGCGTGGTTGTTATCGCAGCTGGCGATAAGGCTGCCGCAGCTGAGGCAGCGGGCGCTGACTTCGTGGGGTCGGACGAACTGATCGCTAAGATCGCTGGCGGCTGGACCGACTTCGATGCGGCAGTTGCAACCCCCGATATGATGGGCAAAGTTGGTCGCCTAGGTAAGGTTCTGGGTCCCCGTAACCTCATGCCGAACCCCAAGACCGGCACCGTGACCATGGACGTTGAGAAGGCTGTTGCAGACATCAAGGGCGGTAAGATCGACTTCCGCGTTGATCGCAACTCGAACCTGCACTTCATTATCGGCAAGGCTTCCTTCTCTGCTCAGCAGCTGGAAGAGAACTTCAACGCCGCTCTGGAAGAGATCAACCGTTTGAAGCCTTCCTCGGCTAAGGGTCGCTACATCTCGAAGGCTACCGTTGCGACCACCTTCGGCCCCGGTATTCCGGTTGATCCCGCATCCGTAGTTTCGGCTGCAGCCTAAGGCTGGGATTCTAGGAAGCCTGTGGGCTTCTCAGACGTGAAAGAACCCGTCGCCCATGCGTATTGCACGCACGGGCGGCGGGTTTTCTTTATTCTGGCACCGTATCCCACAAGATTTGTAGAAGAACCACCCAGCCTGAAGCAGGCTTAGAGGAACACGCTTCCGATCCATATTTCCGCTCCCATGGTATTTCCCAGCGGTTCTGCCGACATATCTATTCTGGATGAAGCCGCCGGGAATAAACGGAGCTTCTTTCCCCTTATGTTTCGTGGCGTTAAAACGCTGACACACGATCTTCGCATCGCTCTCGAAGGGGCGAGCGCCGCCGTATACTGTGCATATACCCCGGGAGGATTACATGAGTACTGCCGCCGCGCATTCCGTACCTTTGGGTACGCCCACCACCACAAAACCGTTCCCTATTCCAACGAGCTACTTTTCGGTGGCGCTGGGAACGAGCGCGCTGGGGCTGTCGTGGCGGTACGGTGCCACCGCACACCTGGTACCGTCCTGGGTAGGGGAGAGCATACTGGCGCTCGCCTCGGCAACCTGGCTGGCGCTGATCGCGGCGTTTGCCGTCAAACTTATAACCCGTCGCGATGCGCTCCAGAGCGAACTTCGAGACCTCGTGATGTGCTGCTTCTTGGCGCTGGTTCCGGTCACCACCATTGAGGTTGGGATATCCGCGTACCCCTATGCGGCACCGCTCGGGTATGCATTGATTCTTATCGGTGTGCTGGGGCAGCTGGCATTTTCGATGTATCGCACCGCCGGGCTTTGGCGTGGAACGCACACGGTTGCGGCTACAACCCCGGTCATCTACCTACCAACGGTTGCCGCGAACTTTGCCTCCGCGTCCGGGTTAGGGGCGTTGGGGCACCACGACTGGGCGATGCTGTTCTTCGGTATGGGTCTTCTCTCGTGGTTTAGCGTGGAGGCTGCAATCCTGGGCCGCCTGCGCACCGAACCTGCATTGGATCCTGCAGTACGCGGCATTATAGGGGTTCAGCTTGCCCCTCCGTTTGTGGGCGGTAATGCCTATCTGGCAGCTAATGGCGGGCACGTGGACTGGGTTTTCCTAGTGCTCACGGGTTACGGGGTGCTTCAGCTGCTGTTCCTGCTTCGCTTAGTGCCGTGGGTTCTCAAAGCCGGGTACACCATGAGTCTGTGGGGATTCTCCTTCGGATTGGGCGCTATGGCTGGCACCGGAATGCACCTGGTCGCGGTTTCTCAGCTCGTGCAGCTCGGCTGGGCGCTGTGGATTCTTGGCACCGTACTGATCGCGGTGCTTTGGCTCGGGATGCTGATGCTGGCGATACGCGGCAGGCTTTTAGTGCGGTAGCTTCATCGAACACAGATCCTCAGGAACGTGCGGGCTGTGGCGCTGCTTTTCGGGTAGAATGCCGGGAGGTCATAATAGAAGCATGACAACTCAAGGTTCAACACCTCAGCCTTCCTCAACGACGACTCACGGGGGGCTTCAGATTCGTGGTGTCGCGAAGAGCTTTGGAGCGGATACTCATGTTCTGCGCGAGATCGACCTTGAGGTGGAGCCGGGCGAGATGGTGTCGCTGGTGGGCGCATCCGGAACCGGTAAATCTACGCTTTTGCGCATTATTGCGGGGCTTGAGGAAGCCAACGCCGGGCGTATTACCTATGCGGGTCAGCCGTTGAGCGCCGGGCAAGTAGGGTTCGTTTTTCAGCACCCGATTCTGTACCCGCATCTGTCGGTTCGTAAGAATATTCTTTTTCCAACTACCCTGCGCGGCTACCGCCAAAAGGTCGATAAAAATTACTATACGGATCTTATGGATGCGCTCCAGATTGGCGAGCTTCAGCACCGCAAACCCCAGGAACTCTCAGGCGGGCAGGCGCAGCGTGTGGGTATTGCGCGTGCCCTCATTCGCAAAGCACCTGTGGTTCTTTTCGATGAGCCATTGGCGAGTGTTGATGAGGAACTGAGCGCAAGTATTCGGGTGGATATTGCGCGTCTGCACGCCGAATACAGGTTCACGGGGCTGTACGTGACGCATGATCAGAATGAGGCACTGCAGCTTGGGCAGCGCGTGGCGGTCATGGACGCCGGGTACCTGGTGCAGGTCGATACTCCCGAGCATCTGTTGGCAAATCCACATACGCTGCAGGCGGCGCGGCTGATAGCAGCGCCAGCTCTGAACGAACTGACTCTCACGGAGGGGCAGCATCTTCCGGAAGGGGCTTCGCTCTATGTGCGTGCAACCTCGCTGCGGCGTGTAGAGAGCATTGTTGAGAACCCCACAGAGAATACGATACCGGTGCAAATTCGGAGCGTACTCCCGCAGGTGGGCGGCACACTCTACCGTGCTGTAACACAGGCAGAGGTGACTTTATATGCCGCGTCGCATGACGGTTCGGCGCGAGTTCCTCTGCAGGTTCCCGGTGGGCAGCCCCTCGAATTTTTTGAGCCGGATGCGCTTGCCCTACCCGTCCTTACATCGGGGGAACGGGTACAGGTGCAGGTTCCTCCGCATCGCTGTTTTATCTTTGCCGACGGCACGCGGCACTATCTGTAAAGCACAAGGTCCTAGAACTTCACCGGCCTCATGGGCATAATGAGCTAAAGCAACCAATTGTTTTTATGAACGACAGGCCAAAGAATGATTTTTCGCATAGGTACGCTTTCTGGGAAGGAAGAACTTGCTTTTGCCGATTTAACCTGTCATGATGATTAGACCAAAGACCGCCGGTCTAGAGCTATGTGCTGTGCAAATTTCGGTATCTTACTGTCACGAAATACAGCATAATCTCTGATAAGAGCAGATTTCCTATCGGGAAATCGCCGCCCGCGCAGGTGCCCGATGTGACAGTTGCATCCTATATGGATGCATTTTCATGCTGTCTGCCTCGTACGTCTGCGCGTCGGGGCATTTTTTATTGCCCCAAATACTGCACTTATTCGGCGACCTTACAAGAATCGGAAGAAGGAACTACCATGGCGACTCAGGAAAAGATCGCTGCAGTATCCGAGCTGAAGGAACTCTTCGAAGCCTCGAACGCAGTCATCCTGACCGAATACCGCGGTCTCACGGTGGCACAGCTCAAGGAGCTGCGCCGCGCACTCGGTGCTGAGACCGAATACGCCGTGGTGAAGAACACGCTTGCTGCTATTGCAGCAAAGGAAGTTGGCATCAACTCGTTTGAGGGTCAGCTTCAGGGTCCTTCCGCGCTGGCATTCATCAAGGGTGACCTCGTTGATGCTGCTAAGGGACTGCGTGACTTTGCCAAGGCAAACCCCCAGCTTATCGTGAAGACCGGTTACTACGAGGGTGAAACCCTGACCGAGGACGATGTGAAGCGCTACGCTGACCTCGAATCTCGCGAGGTTCTGCTGTCCAAGGTTGCCGGTGGCGCAAAGGCTGCTATTGCCCGCGTTGCCCAGGCTGTGGATGCACTGCGCGTCAAGCTGGAAGAGCAGGAAGGCGCAGCCCCCGCTGCAGCCGAGGAGGCTTCGGAGGAAGCATAAGCTCCCCGCACCTCACCGCGTGAAAACGCACCAAAACTTCAACCCGCCCGCCCGGGCAGGGTACTAATAAACCAGACCGCGGGCAAGACCCGCACCTGATAGTGAAGGAGCCACACATGGCTAAGCTGTCCATCGAAGAACTCATTGCAGCTTTCAAGGAACTGTCCCTCGTAGAGGTTTCTGAGTTCGTTAAGGCATTTGAGGAAGAGTTCGACGTTACCGCTGCAGCTCCCGTTGCAGTTGTAGCAGGCGGCGCTGGCGGCGGCGACGCTGCTGAAGAGAAGTCCGAATTCGACGTTATCCTCGAATCCGCTGGCGACAAGAAGATCGCCGTGATTAAGGAAGTTCGTGCCCTGACCTCCCTCGGCCTGAAGGAAGCAAAGGACCTCGTTGACGGCGCACCCAAGCCCATCCTCGAAGGCGCTTCCAAGGAAGACGCTGAGAAGGCTAAGGAGCAGCTTGAGGGCGCAGGCGCAACCGTTACCCTCAAGTAATCGATTTCTTCTCGATTCTTATTACGCTGGGCGGCGCATCCACTACGGATGCGCCGCCCAGCGGCTTTTTAATCCTTAAACACGAAACGTGTTGTTCTTACAATACGCAGGAAGGAATCTAACCCCGGAGAAACCTTTAAGCTGTACGCCAGCTGTGGCGATGCTGAGTCTGCCTGTACATCGGACAATAAAAGGCGCATGACCCTAGGGAAGGCGTTCATAGGCTGGTATGATAAACGCTTGAACCCCCACGCAGAGGTATATTGCCAACAGCCGGGGGAGCAGAGCACAGATATCTGAGAGTTGAAAAGATCGAGACCATGAGCCCGAAGAAAACCAAGACCTCAAAGAACGCATCGAAAGCACGCCCCGAACGAGACCTAGCCCTTGAGGCACAAGACGTTCTGGATACCTTCGGCGCTGCTGTTCGATCTGACCGCGACTATCCGGCGCTGCATTTAGCGCCTCCGGTAGGAAGACTGAATGACCCCAACGGGCTGGTCTATGATGGGCACAACTACCACGCCTTCTACCAGTACTCGCCGCTTCACCCCGAACGCAAAGTGTACTGGCGCCACGCCATGAGCACCAACCTCGTAGACTGGAAAGACGTGGGGACCGCGCTGGTTCCGAATACCCGCTACGACTCCCACGGATGCTACTCGGGCTCGGGTATTCGCGTGAAGGGCGGTTTCGAGTTCTTCTACACGGGCAACGTCAAAGACTCCAAGAATAAGCGTGAATCCTACCAGATTCTTGCCACCGCAGGTAAAGATGCGAGCCCCGTTCGCCAGCTTCCGCCGCTTATTTCTGGTCCTCACGATGGTTACACGGCTCATTATCGTGACCCTCACGTATTTGAGCGTGACGGAAAATGGTGGATGGTCATCGGCGCGCAGCGCAAAGATAAGACCGGTGCCGTGGTCGTGTACACCTCGAAAGATCGCCGCGACTGGAAATTCAAGGGCGAGCTGGGCATCAAGGCTAAAGAACTTGAGAAATGCTACATGTTCGAGTGTCCTTCTCTGCTGCAGCTGCGTGACGAAGTCACCGGCGAGATACGGGATGTGCTCATCTTCAGCCCGCAGGGTTTGAAGCCGATGGGGGAGAAGTACCTCAACATCTACCAGAGCGGTTATATTGTGGGTAAGTTCAACCCGAAAACCCTCAAATTCAAGGTAGAAACCCCCTTTACCGAGCTGGATGCAGGCTTCGAATTCTACGCCCCGCAGACTATCTCGGGCACCGGAACCTCAGCGGCTCAGGATGCGCCCCACGACGAAACCGTGATGATCGCCTGGTTCGGCAATGCCGAGCAGGACGACCAGCCGTCCTGGTCGAAACGCTGGGTGCATATGATGACCTTCCCCCGCGAACTGCACTTGCGCGATGGTAAGCTCTATCAGCATCCTGTGCCTCAGCTTGACGACGCCATGCCGCTTCAGCCAATCGAGCCAGACGAGAAAGGTAAGCTCAAAGAGCTTAAGGATGCGCGTGTCTTCCGCCTGCGCGGCCGCGTGAACGTTGCCGATGAGCGCGTGAAAATCAAGATTAAGGATACGCACGGCGTGGCGCTGAGTATCGTACTGGATCAGGATTTCGTGCAGATGGATCGCGGCGGAACCCGCTACACCGAGGGAGGCAGCCTGCGCCGCCGCACCCTCAAACGTGCTAAGACCCGCCAGTTCGAGCTGCTCGTCGATGGCTCGGCTGCCGAACTCTTCGTGGGCGGTAAGCTTGCGGCTTCGCTGGGGGCAGAGGTATTTAGCGCCCGCACCTTCTTTAAAGGTGAGAAACGCCGTGTTCGTCTGACCGGCGGGAAGGTTCTTTCGCTGGAGTATGCCCGGAAAAACTAGCCCCATTAGGGAGTTTCATAAGTAGAAAAAATATATTGTGCAGGAGCCTGGGATTTCATGGTCCCAGGCTCTTATCTTCGGGTATACTGCATGCTAACATGTCAAGCGATTGACATATCACGAAACGGTGATTTTTCACCGCCTTTAACACAGACAGCACCTCGGGATGCCAATCCAAAGGAGAGTAGCGTGGACCACAAATCAGTGGCAGAGCGCGTGCTGCAGGATGTCGGAGGCGTGGACAACATCCGCGCGGCGGCTCACTGTGCAACTCGTCTGCGCCTGGTCTTGAAGAACCAGGATTCCGTTGATCAAAGTGCTATTGACAATGACGAAGACCTTAAAGGCAGTTTTCTGAATGCCGGACAGTTCCAGATTATTGTGGGCCCTGGCGATGTTAACGAAGTCTTCAAGCATATGGTGGCATCGGGTGCCCCCGAGGTTAGCAAAGATGATCTGAAATCCATTGCGGCAAATCAGGGAAATATCTTCTCCCGCTTCATCAAAACCATTGCCGATATTTTTATCCCACTGATCCCGGTGCTGGTCGGCGGCGGTATGCTGATGGCGCTTGATAACGTCCTACGTGCCAAGAACATCTTTGGGCCAAAGCCTCTGATTGAAATGTATCCCGCCTGGGAAGGCTTCGCGGATATTGTGAACCTGCTTTCGGCGGCGCCTTTCGCTTTCCTGCCCGTGCTTGTGGGATACTCCGCAACTAAGGTCTTTGGAGGCAACCCCTACCTTGGCTTAACGATGGGTGCAGCTATGGTCTCTCCCGCGCTGATGAATGGGTATAAAGTTGCGGCATCGCTCGCCCACACCGAGGGTACAGACCCCATGAAGTACTGGGATCTTTTTGGTCTTCAGGTGCAGCAGGCGGGTTATCAGGGAACCGTGCTTCCTATCTTGCTGGTTTCCTTTATCCTTGCGAATATCGAGAAATTCTTCCATAAGATTCTCAAGGGCACAATCGACTTTATTTTTACCCCCACCCTGACCCTGCTCATTACCGGCTTTGTCACCTTCCTCCTGGTGGGGCCGCCTATGTTCCAGCTGGGTACTTGGCTGGGTGAAGGAGTGAACTGGCTATACACTGCCGCTGGTCCCATCGGCGGGCTGATCTTTGGTGTGCTTTACGCGCCCATCGTAATAACCGGTCTGCACCAGTCCTTCCCACCCATCGAAACCTCACTCTGGGCAAGCGGCGGTTCCTTTATCTTCGTGATTGCATCGATCTCTAACGTTGCGCAAGGCGCAGCAGCGGCAGGCGTCGCGCTGACCACCAAGAACAAGAAGATCAAAGGTGTGGCCTCGGCTTCGGCCCCTTCGGCATTCCTGGGTATTACCGAACCCGCACTTTTCGGTGTGAACCTGGTATTGCGTTGGCCTTTCTATATCGCGATAGCTTCGGCTGGTCTCGGCGGAGCACTCTCAGCAATTTTGGGTGTTAAAGCATCGGCCCTTGGATCTGCCGGATATTTGGGTATTCCCTCCGTTAATCCTCAGATTGGAGCCGGTTGGCTTGGCTTCATTACCTGTTTGCTGGTAACGACCGCTCTCGCCTTTGCCGCCTCATATTTCTGGGGTCTGAAGGTGGCACGCAGCGAGGCTTCCTCGCCGGATGCTGCCGTACTCGCTGCGGACGGTGCTTCTAAGACCGATACCGTCGCGGCGGCAGCTCAAGAGCCCGAGATTGAGGGTGAGAAGACCGAACTCACCACCCACCTGGCGGGGACCGTCGTGCCGCTGGCCGAGGTGAAGGACGCGACCTTCGCATCCGGTGCGCTCGGCGATGGAACCGCCGTGGAACCCACCGAAGGTAAGCTGCTGGCGCCCGCCGACGGTAAGATTACTGTGGCATTTCCCACCGGTCACGCCTACGGCATGCGCACCGAAGACGGGCTGGATCTGCTCATGCACATCGGTATGGATACCGTCGAGCTGGACGGCAAGCACTTTACCCCCAAGGTTGCCAAGGGCGATACCGTCAAACGCGGCGATGTTCTCGCCGAATTCGATATTCCCGCCATCAAGGATGCCGGGTATGTGCTGGTGACCCCGCTGGTCATCACCAACGCGAAGAAACTCACCACCGCCGTACGTGATGCTCAGACTTCGGGTGCCTCGGTTGCTGCCGGTGACAACCTGCTTCAAGTTGGTCTCAAAGAGAAAACATCGGCATAGATTTCACTGAGCGAGACATAAATTTACGCTCAGAGGTGCATAAAGTACGTGGCACCCCATCATGAAAATCTCTGATGGGGTGCCACGTTTTTCGTTGTGGTGACAATGGTTTCGCAGAATTCCGCGTTACATTGAACGGGGTGTGACGCTGTAGGGAAATGTGTCGTACCTCCTTGTTCGCTTCTGGTGAGTTAGATAACGTTATATATGTCAGTGTTTTCTGCATAAAAATGCAGAGATTGAGAGGGGATGAGAACCCAACCCAGCCGATAGCCAGTACCCAACCACATGAAAGGTGATCATCATGAATACCACCCCGTACACCGTCCGCCAAGCTCGTCCAGAAGAAGTATCGCAGGTTCTTGATACGCTCACCGAGGCGTTCCTGAACGACCCCTATATGTACAAGGTCTTGGGCGAAAAACCGCAGGAAGATAAACTGCGCGCACGTTTTGAAATCCAGCTCGAAGGCACCTATATGCCTCGCGGATGCGTAGACGTCGCCGTTGATCTCGACGGAAAGATTTTGGGTACTGCCCTGTGGCTTTCTCCCGAAAATCAGCAGACCGATGTCAAACAAGAGCTTCGAGATAACGCGAAGTTCATGAGGATCTTGGGACCACGTACTATGCGGCATGTGATGGCTGAAAACCGTGAACTGCACAAGTACCGTCCGAAGTTTAAGCACTGGTATCTGCACACGATTGCGGTACGAAAGGCAGCTCAGGGTCTTGGGGTTGGAACGGAGCTCCTGCGCCACGCGATTGACCGCTTTGACGGTACCGCTGCATATTTGGAGGCATCCACCCCGCGCAGTGCCGCTCTGTACGAGCGTCTTGGGTTCATTCCTATGGGCACCTTCGCCTCGGGAGACCCCTATATGGGCATGCTGTACCCCATGAATCTTAAAACTGCTCAGGATGATGAGCACAGCGTATCTGTCCGTGAAGAAGACTCTCACGACGAGGGACATTTCATGATGCGGGAGCTCGTCGGCTCCTCCTCATAGAACGCACCCAATTCATCGCCGCGTGTCTTGAGCACTCGTAATTCTGACGTTGCGAGTGCTCAAGACACGTATTTTTTATCTGAAGTACTTGAGAGGAAATACCTTGAAACTGTAGCGGTCGTTTGGGCATATTAGACACATGATACGGTGTATGCACAACACTCAATCTCGTGCAGGTCGCACCGTGCCGCCCAATCGCAGGGTTACCGGCAGAACGTCCTCACCGCCCCTAGCGTCTGCGGGTTCTATATCTTCCTCGGTCTCGGCTGCGATCGCCTCCGTTAAACGCCGAACGGCACGCTCGGCAAGAGCATCAATCGGCTGTACCACGCTCGCAAGTTCGGGCAGAAGTGTGTGAATCGTATCCGTGCCGTCAAAACCTATAACCTGAAATTTCTCGGGCACCTGCACCCGGCGGCTCTGAGCCCAAGCCAAGGCGAGCGACGCATAGGTATCGTTCGACGCGAAAACCGCCTCAACGGGTTGGGAGCCGCGATGCGCATCAAGATATTCGTACAGCATATTGCGCTGATGCTCCGCTGACTCGTGAAACCCAAGCTCCAGAAAATCCGGTGACAGCCCGGCGGC
The DNA here is from genome assembly GCF_001809525.1 of Rothia sp. HMSC064D08. Taxonomy (NCBI): domain Bacteria; kingdom Bacillati; phylum Actinomycetota; class Actinomycetes; order Micrococcales; family Micrococcaceae; genus Rothia; species Rothia sp. HMSC064D08. Next base: position 615,260 of record NZ_KV797895.1, read on the forward strand.
GGTAAGCGCATCCGCATAACCTCTCTGCCGTAAATTCTGTTCACTTAGGGTCGAGGTAATGTGCAGTATACGCCGCGCCCCAGTGCCGATCAGATGCTCGGTCGCTTGCCGTGCGCCCGCATAATTATCGGAACGAATATTGGGGTAAGGGCCGGTTTCGGGGCGATCGATAGCCACCAGCGGCGCCTGTATCTGAGGAAGTTGGGCGACGGCCTGCGAATGAGAGCCGGTAATAATTCCGTCCACCTGGTGGGCAAAAAGCATATCTAAATAACGGTGCTCAAGCTCTGGCTGCTCATCGCTATTGCACAGAATCACCCGGTAACCCGCATTCGCCAAACGAGACTCCAAACGGTACACCATTTCCCCATAAAAAGGATGCGCCACGGTCGGAAAAATAAGTCCGATAATATGCGAACGCCGTTCCTGAAGTGAACGGGCAATGGCATTAGGGCGATAACCTAGCTCGCGGATAGCCGCAAAAACCTTGTCACGAGTCTTTTGGCTCAAATAGCCGCGGTTATTCAACACTCGCGAGACCGTCGTGGGCGAAACCCCGGCACGGGCGGCGACATCGCCGAGTTTAGGCTGTGCCATAGCGCGTCCTTTCGCGTGTCAGATAATCTCCCAACACTATACAGTCTCTTGTACACCCCGAGAACCCTATGCGGGCCCGTGTTTAAAGTACGGAATATCTTCCCTCATGCGGCAAGTTTTTTACTGAGCGGGGATCGGGGTACTTGGGTAACGCGGCCTGTACAGCAGAACGATGTGCGGGCTAGAAAACAGGCACGAGAATTGCGTGCGTGCCCGCCCTCTGTCCGGTCGCATCCACGAGAGCGAAGTGGGTCGCCTGAGCCAGTCCCGAAAGCATATGAGAGGCTAGAGCGTCCAGAGGATACGCCTTACCCTCAGAAACCCGCACCGGCATAAGACGATGCTGAGAACGCTTGCGCAAAGGCGGAATATCTGTAGCGAGTTCGGCCCGATCAAGCGCCGGAATTGGCAGACCACGCAGCCCCGCCAGGATTACGGGAAGATACGAATATAACGCCGTATACGCTGCCAACGGGTTACCGGGAAGGCCCAGCACCAAACGCTCCTGTCCCGCATTCATGCCCTCTTTGGGTGCGGGAATCTTCGCCGCCAACGCTGGATGCCCCGGTCGCACCCGCGCTGACTCGAAAATATACTCGGCACCAATATCGGTTAGCGTCTGCCGTACCATGTCTACCCCGGACGTGCTCGACCCGCCCGTAAAAATCAGGATGCGCGCCGTCGAGGTCGTCACAAAGGTGTGGAATTCTTCGGCAATATCCGCAAGCCGCGCGGAAGGACGCACCTCGCACCCGGCGCCGGCGAGAGAGACCTCCAGAAAACCGCCGAACGCATCCCGCACCTGGCCGGGAGAGGGCATGCCGAAGGTAATAACCTCGTTCCCCGTGAAAGCGCACCGCACCGGAACGTTCTTAAGTACGGGAAGCTCGTCAAAACCATTGACTCCCAAGAATGCCGCGCGCTGCGCCGTAATAAGATCGCCGCGAGAGCTTAGAATCGCGCCGGGAGAAAGCTCCGCGCCCGCATAACGGATATCCGTTCCGGGCTTCGGGACGGTATAACCCTCCGCCATGTCAAGATAGTGAATTCCCGAACCGAGCGCACCAGCACCCTCGTACCGGTACGAATGCTCCTCACGCACAATCGCCTCGGTTCCCTCGGGCAGAAGCCCACCCGTGAGAATCGGAGTTGCCTCCCCAGCGGCAATGGGAACCGCCAGACGGTGAACGTTTGTGCGCGCATCCTCGGGGTAATCCGGCGATACGAGACGCCAAGGGGGTGCACCGGCGACCGCATACCCGTCCATCGCCGAAGAACTATAGTGCGGCACAGGCATGCGCGCCGTCAGATCTTCCGCTACATACCTGCCGATGGTCGCCTGCAGGGGGAGAGCCTCGGCGCTCAGTGTTGGGGTGAGCGCGCTCGCGGCGGCGTGAAGCAGTTCGCGTGCTTCATGCCAGGAAACGGCGGGTGGATGGTGGTGAGACATGGAATCCTCTGCTGAAGTTGATGGGTTATTAGTAGTCGAGCCAGCGTGGGGTGCTGTAACCGAGTTCGTGTGCCTGTTCCCAGGTATCGACATCGGCAGTATGCGCGGGATCGAGCTCGACGGCGACCGGGGCAAGACGCTTCACAAAAGAGCGTACGGAGGCGTTGGTGCTGCCCTCTGCAAAGACTTCGCGTAGGGGTGCGAACCGGTAGATGCCGACGAGCGGTTGGAAGACTCCCTCCGCTACACCCCAGTACCCCTGAGCTTCGGTCGATGCGTCTACTGTGTACGCGAGAAGTTTCTGCACTGCGGGCGCTATCTGCGGGGTATCTACTCCTAGAATAAGGCACCACGCGGGAGGAGCCTTCTCGCGCGCCGCATAGGCTGCCGCTAGTTTTTCGAGTCCGGCATGAAGCGCCGCCGCAGGACCGGAATAGGGAGGGTCTTCGCGCGTATGCAGTGTATCCGATGGCACCGGTAAGGTTTCGGGGCCGACGACTACGCGCAGCTGCGCCTGCCCGGCGGCATCAAGCGCGCGTTCCAAAAGGGTCTGGGAACCATTGGAAAGCCCGGCCTTCGGGGTGTGATTGAGGCGCGAAGATTTACCGCCCGCCACAATAATGGCGCAGAACGCGGGAATCTGGGCGGCGCGGGTCACCGAATGCTGGGTTCGTGTACCGTTATCCGGCGCACGTAATGGGTCATGCGGTGTGTGCACAGAGGTGAGACCTTCCGGGATGATAGCAGCAAGGGTAGCGTGGTGCGCATCCTGGCGGAAAACATGAAGCAACCGTCAAAAGCGAACGACAGCCCATAAATCTGAGTTTACCCGCCAGCAAAGGGCGGCAGAACGTCTACGCGCGCATTTTCGGTGAGCACAGTATCGAGTTCGGAGCGGGTACCGTCGATCAGGAACGAGCATTGGTTCATAACCTGTGCGAGCGTCATGCCGGAGGCAGTTTTTCCGGTAAACGCCTCACCCAATTTTTCGACGAGCGCACGCAGGGTCGGCTCGGCCAAATCTGTAAGGCTCACCTGTGTCTCGGCAACGCCGGATGCGGCACGTGCGGCAGCGAAGAAATGTATCTGCACGTTTTAACCTCCGATAGCGCTCATTGAGCGGCTTGCTTGAGCGAATTCTTCAATATCGAAATCGGCGTCTTCTTTGCCGTGAGCGCGCGGTTTGAACCACATACCTTCGCGCCACCTCAAGGCAATCTCGCGGTCGCTGGCGCCCGAACGCAGCAGGTCGAGCAGGTCGGTTTCGGAATCCGAGAAGAGGCAGGAACGGATTTTGCCGTCGGCGGTCAAGCGGGTGCGGGTGCACGCTCCGCAGAATGATTCGGTGACCGAGGCGATAATACCCACGCGCCCGAGCGAAGCGGTATCTTCGCGCGGGAACCCGGCACTGTCGAGGGCGGTACCCAGCGGATAGACTTCCCAAAGCTGGGCGGGGGAGTCGCCGCGTTTTTCGGCGACCGTGCCCAGAACGAAGTGTTCGGAGAGCATCGTGCGAATCTGTGCCGCCGTAATCGTTCCTTCACGCGTCCATTTGTGATCGGCATCTAGCGGCATCTGCTCGATAAACCGCAGCTGATAGCCGCCGTCAAGCGCCCATTGCAGAAGTTCGGGGGCCTGAGCGTCGTTGATACCAGGCATGAGCACAGCGTTAATTTTGATAGGTTTTAGACCCGCGTCTGCCGCGCCGTCAATACCTTTAAGAACCGACCCCAGCTTATCGCGGCGGGTCAACTCGGCGAAGGTTTCGGGGCAGATGGTATCGAGCGAGACGTTAATACGGCTCAACCCGGCATCGGCGAGCGCCTGCGCACGTTTTTCAAGTCCTATGCCGTTGGTGGTGATCGCCAGCGGAATCGTGGGGTGTTCGCGGTGAATTCGCCCGATAATATCGACGAGGTCTGCGCGCACCAAGGGCTCCCCGCCGGTAAAACGAATTTCTTCGACTCCAAGTTCACGAATGGCGATGTCGGCAAGGCGTGCAATTTCAGCGGATGTCAGCAGATTATTTTTAGGCAGCCACTCCAAACCTTCGGCAGGCATGCAATAAATGCAACGAAGATTACATTTATCAATCAGTGAAATCCGCAAATCGGTGGCGATGCGCCCCCACCTATCTAAGAGCGGACCGCGGTTTGTAATATATGGGGTCTTGCGTGCGGGTTTATGTAAGGGCTTTTGGGCGTCACCAGAATTTTCGGGCGTAACAAAAGCCGTGTTCGCATCCTGCTCAGAAGCTAAGGTGCGTAACACGGGGCCCGCAATAAGCTGTGTCCGGCCTGAACCGGCGGTGTATGCCATGGAATGACCTCAAAGAAAATTCGTATATTAGAGGTGACAATTAGATTATTCCATGTCTGCGGGTATGGGTGATAGTGTGCGTACCTTAAGTTACATCGAGCGCAAACGTACGGCACATTATTATCGCGGCGGGAATGCACGTTATTGTGCGTCATCACACCACCGGAAAGAGACATACACTATGAAAACTTCGTTGAAGGTTGCCAGTGCCAGCGCGGCACTTTTTGCCTCTGTCGCCATGACCGGATGCGGTTCCAACTCCTCTAACACCGATGCGTCTGCCTCTGCTGCTTCTTCGGCAGCATCCGGATCCGTGTCTGGCAAGGTTGAGGTCTATGCGGCTGCTTCCTTGCGCAATGCGGGTACTGAGCTGAAGGAAGCATTCGAGAAGGAAAACCCCGGCGTTGAGATCACCTACTCCTTCGAAGGTTCCTCCAAGCTGGTGCAGAAGATCGAGCAGGGCGCAAGCCCGGATCTCCTGATTACCGCCGACACCCAGAACATGGATAAGGCGGCTAAACTCGACGAATTCAAGGACGCCAAGCGCGAGGTTATCGCCACCAACAAGTTGGTGCTGGTCACCGCCGAGGGTAACCCCGGCAAGATCAATTCGCTGGACGACTTAAAGAACACCGAAGGCGTTGTCGCCGTATGCAAGGTGAACGTACCCTGCGGTACCCTGGCGGATGAAGAGCTCAAGAAGCATCATATTGAGCTTAAGAACGCGACCACCGAAGGCAATGTGAGCGAGGTGACCACCAAGGTCACTACCGGTAACGCGGATGCTGGCTTCATCTATACGACCGACCTTGCCGCCGCTAAGAAAGACGGCAAGAACTTGGGCTCGGTAGACCTGCCGGATGTTCCCAGGAACGAGTACCCCGCAGCACTGACCACCAAGGGTTCTTCCTCAGACGCAGCGAAGAAGTTCAACGAATGGCTCTCTTCGGATGAAGCCCAGAAGATTCTGGCGAAGTACGACTTCGAGTCTCCTCAGGCAAACTAGAATCTTCAGCGCACAACAGCTGTCACGTAACGGTCGCCTCCTGAAAGAACTTTGCGAGATTCTTACAGGAGGCGGCTGTGTCGCCGCAGATTCCGAAAGACGTACCCGTGAAAAAACATACCGCTTTCACCGCCGTTCCCCGTTATTTTGCCGTTCCCGCGCTCCTGGGTTTCCTGCTCATTCTGGGTCCGCTCGTGGGTTTGCTGTACAACATCCCCTGGATGCGCCTGCACGACATTATCGACAAAGAAGTTCTTGACGCCGCGCGTCTCTCGCTCACCACCGCCAGTATTTCAACGCTGATTTGCGGGCTTTTAGGCGCCCCCTTAGCGCTGGTGCTCTCTAAAGTGCTCAGCCGCTCTCGCCTGAAAAAATTTGGGGGAGTACTGTACGCGATTATTTATACGCCCGTGATCCTCTCCCCGGTGGTTTCGGGTTTGGGGCTGCTCTTCTTCTGGGGACGCAAGGGCATGATCGGTGAACATCTTTACCACCTGGGCATCATAATTCCCTTTACACCCACCGCAGTTATTCTTGCCCAAACTTTCGTGGCGCTGCCTTTCTTCGTGGCGACCGCCGTAACAACCCTGCAGGCTATCCCTGAAGAATATGAGCAGATAGCTCGGGTGGAAGGGGCAAAATCCTCCGAAATCACCTATAGGGTGCTCCTTCCCTTAGCAGCACCAGGAATTGCCACTGCTTTCCTGCTTTCCTTCGCACGTGCGCTCGGCGAATTCGGCGCCACCGTCACCTTCGCGGGTAATGTGCAGGGCAAAACCGAAACTATTCCGCTCGGTATCGAATTGGCGATCGCTGGTGGAAGCATGAGCTCCGCATTGGGCAACGCCCTCATGCTCATAAGCCTATACGTGTGCATCTTTGGCCTGCTCGGCCTATTTTCCGTGGTGAAGAAACTGCGTGCCAAAGCCTCTTACAATAGCTAGTAGATAATTCATCACCATTTGGGAGTACAGATGCACAAGCCCCAGTTCGATGGCACCCCCAGCACCGAAGAGTATCGCGCCTATCTGGCGCTTTTACTGCGTGATACTTTTATTGGTCGCGCCGAAAACCTGCCGCTGGCGCGTGCTACCGACCGCATCCTTGCGCAGGATGTGCTGGCCAGGCTTGATGTACCGAGTTTCGATAACTCCCAGATGGATGGTTATGCCCTAACCGCCGAGGGCGCCAGCCGTGAGAACCGCATCTTTACGGTGGGGCGTGAAATTCCGGCGGGACGGCCGCTGCAGCGTTCGCGCGCATCCGACGATTTAACCTATCCAATTATGACCGGTGCCCCCATTCCTAAGGGATATGTGGCGGTGGTTCCGGTTGAGTATTCTGAGCGCATCGAATATCCCGACTTACCCGAATCTTTCGGTCGTCCCAGCGAAAAAATTAGGCTCCCTCAGGCGCCCAAAGGGCAATTTATACGTCGCCGTGGCGAAGACGTGGTGGCTGGGCAAATCATGGCGCGCTCTGGCGAGCGCGTGACCCCCGCGTTACTGGGTACACTCGCCGCACAGGGGTATACTCGCGTGACGGTTGCCTGCGGACCGCGCGTGCTGGTGTGCACCGGCGGCGACGAGATTCGCCCCACCCTCACCGAAGACGGCGACGATACGGCCACAGAGCTCGCCTATGGCCAGATTTATGATGCTAACGGTCCCATGCTCACCTCAATGCTGGTCGAGGACGGCGCCGTGGTGCGGCGCATCTCGATTGGAGACGACCCGGAGCTTCTGATCGAGCATTTGCGGGAAGAATATGAGACTTTCGCACCGGATATTATTATCACCTCCGGCGGGATCAGCCACGGAAAATACGAGGTTGTGCGTAATGCCATCGCTATGGCACCGTCTTTGGGGCTGCCAATTCCGCTTAGTTGGTTCGGACATGTGAGCCAGCAGCCTGGCGGACCGCAGGGCGTGAACGTGCTGGATTTCAACGGGCACCGTCTGCCCATGATTTCTTTCCCCGGCAACCCCGTCAGTACCCTTATTTCCTATGTGCTGATGCTTCGCCCCTACCTGCGCGCGGGCGGTCCCTACGGTACTCCACACGAGGTGGCCTCGCGCATGGCGACTCTCGAAAATGCCCCGCGCGGCGTGCTCGTCATTGACAAACCGCTGACGGCACCGCCCAATAAACGCCAATTTTTGCGCGGTAACCTGGCGATGGTTGAGTCCAAACCGGGAACCTACCAGGTGGAACTATACCCCGATGTTTTGCCCGGATCGCATTTGCTGCATCACGCTGCGACCGCAGATGTGCTCATCGAGCTGGCGCCGGGCACCACGTACACTGGAGGAGAAGCGGTGCGGTACCACCGCATCCGGCTTACGGATAACTAAACCCGGCTGAACCCTCACCCCAACACAGACCTTAAGGATAAATCGTGACTGAGAAGAATCTTCACCCCGATGCGGCACAGCCAGCTCAAGACTTGACTCATGTGCGCGCCGACGGGTCTGCCCATATGGTTGATGTGACTTTGAAAGACGTCACCACACGCACGGCGCTCGCTGAGGGAACCGTGCACACTCGTGCCGATGTGATCGCCAAGATTTTTGATGCTGATTTGCCTAAGGGTGATGCCCTGCCGGTTGCGCGTGTGGCGGGTATTATGGGCGCTAAACGCACCCCGGATATTATTCCGCTGTGCCACCCGTTGCCCTTGGGTAAAATTACCCTGGATTTTGATCGTGGTGAGGATTTTGTGCGCATCGTGGCGTCGGTGAAAACCCGGGGCGTTACCGGGGTTGAGATGGAGGCGCTGACCGCTGTTTCGACCGCAGCGCTGACGATTTTCGACATGATTAAGGCGATCGATAAATACGCCGTGATCAGCAATATTCGGGTACTAGAGAAATCCGGCGGAAAATCCGGCGACTGGGCTGTTTAGCGTTTCGCACTTTGCTATTTTGTGAAGCCCCAGAAGGAAAACCTATGAACAACAGCATGAGAGGGAGCACATCGTGAGTGCAGAAGAAATCCAGCTTCCCGAGAATCTGACCGGGCTTGTTATCGTGGCGTCTACTCGCGCCGCCCGCGGTATCTATGAGGATAAATCGGGGCCTATCGCGGTTGAATGGCTGCGTTCACGCGGGTTTAAGACCCCGGACGCCGTCGTGATCGAAGACCGGCAGATTATCGACTACTTCAACTCCCTCATTGCCGATGGGAAGAAGAATAATAACCTGCCCACATTTATTCTCACCAGCGGCGGTACCGGGCTGAACACGGACGATCAGACCGTAGAGGCGGTACGCCCGCATCTGGATAAGGAAATCCCCGGAATCATGCACGCATTCTGGGCGAACGGTCTGCAGAACGTATCTTCCGCCGTGCTCTCACGTGGGGTTGCGGGTGTGATCGATAAAACCTTCGTAATGACTCTGCCCGGGTCGCGCGGCGGTGTTAAAGACGGAGTGAAAACCCTAGACCCACTCGTGGAACATATTTGCCGCCAGATGGAGGACTATCATGACCACTAAGCCGCAGGGGCTCGACCACAGCGGGGCGCACGGCGCTGAGCCCACCGGTTCGGTAGTCATTTTCACCGATATTACCGAGGAAGCCTTAGAGCCGCTCGCCGCCGCCGCGAAGGCTCAGGTCATGACAGAAGCCATGGGCGCCCTTGTTGTATTCGACGGCATTGTACGTAACCATGATCACGGCAGTGCGGTGCGCGGTCTTTCCTATAGTGCGCATCCGCAGGCAAAAGAATATATTGCGCGTGTTGTGCAGTCTGTAGCGGATGAGCTGGAGGGGGTTCGTCTGTGGGCAGTTCACCGCGTCGGTCCTATCGCTATAGGAGAGTCCGCGCTGACCGTGCTTGCCGCTGCAGCACATCGTGGGCGGGCCTTCGAGGCCTGCGAGGCGGTGGCCGACCGTGTGAAAGCCCAGGTTCCCATTTGGAAAGAACAGGAGCTGACAGACGGCAGCACCGAATGGGTGGGCATAGACACCTAGAGACTCAACACGTATTCCCGCGAAAGATACCATCAGGATGAGCTTTATCCCAGACCCCGAAACCGCGCCGGAGCCCGTAACTCAGCTGAGCGCGGCCGAACGTGCCTTCTATGCACGCCAGCTGATTCTGCCCGAGATCGGCATGGCGGGGCAGCTGAAGCTGAAGGCGGCACGGGTTGCGGTGCTCGGCGCCGGTGGGCTTGGTGCCCCCGCCCTGCTCTATCTTGCGGGAGCCGGGGTGGGCGAGATTATCATCATCGACGATGATTCCATTGAGATCTCAAACCTGCACCGGCAGGTCATTCACACTTATGCACGGGCGGGAAACTCGAAGGCAGAGTCGGCTGCCGAAACGATGCGCGCGCTCAACCCCTTCATCACGGTGACCGTTATCCGAGAACGCCTCACTGACAGTAATGCTTTGACGCTCCTCATCGGCACGGATGCGGTGCTCGACGGCAGCGATAACTTTGAGGCTCGCTATGCGGTTTCGGCTGCGGCACAACAGTTGGGTATCCCGCATATTTGGGCGGCAATTCTAGGGTTTGACGCACAGCTCAGCGTATTCTGGGCAGGTCACGGGCCGGTCTATGAGGATCTCTACCCGCAGGCCCCCGCACCGGGAAGCGTTCCTTCGTGCAGTACCGCCGGGATTATTGGGGCGCTCGCCGGGATCGTGGGCTCGGCGATGGCAATGGAGGCTATTAAGGTCATCATGGGTTCCGGAAAGCCGCTGCTAGGTGAGGTTGGGCTATACTCCGCGTTAACAGGAAAATGGGAATATATACCTCTCTTAGCTTCGATGCAAGCAAAACCTAAGAAATCGGCAGAAACTCACCCTCAAGAGAGCCAAGACACTAAAAATCGCTTAATATTTCGTCATAATTCAGGAAAATTGACGGGTAACCATCACACGCAAAAGTTAGAAGACATAACCCCTGTTCAAGTCCGGCAGCTTTTACAGCACGAAAAAATGACCCTTATAGATGTTCGTGAAGCTATCGAGTTTTCTTCTTTTGCGATCGAGGGGGCGATTAATCTGCCGCTGACAGAAATCTTGGATGCTGCCCGCGAAGGCAGTCTTGCCGCGAAAATCCGCGAAAAAATTGACCCCGCATCGAAATATCTTGTGGTCTACTGCACGGGATATACACGGGCGTTGGAGGCAGCACGGGATATTGCTGCCGCTACAGATACTCCCGTGCGTGTTTTAGTAGGTGGAATTTCCGGATGGCTTACAGTCTGAATAACCCTATGAATTTCCTGGATTAGAGAATATTTTTATATCGTATTTGGCATACCAATTTTTGCGATATATTGGCTGTATGGAACAAGCATCACAGACCAAAGGTCCGGATGGACCCCTTACCGATCAGCTGATCAAATTCGGTAAGTTCTTCTCTCGCTGGGACGAGACTGATGACGGTCGTGCGGTCTTCCGTGAAGGCGGTCGCAAAGGCGATACCTTCTACCGCGACCGCTGGAGCCATGATAAAGAAGTTCGCTCAACCCACGGTGTGAACTGTACCGGCTCCTGCTCATGGAAGGTGTATGTCAAAGACGGCATTATCACCTGGGAAGCACAGCAGACCGACTATCCCACAGTCGGTCCCGACCGCCCCGAATACGAACCGCGCGGATGCCCCCGTGGCGCTGCATTCTCGTGGTATACCTACTCACCGACCCGCGTGAAATACCCTTATGTGCGCGGTCTGCTCCTCGAAATGTACCGCGAAGCAAAAGCCCTGCACAGCGACCCGGTTGAAGCATTCCACTCCATCGTCTCCGACCCCGTCAAACGCAACCGCTACATCAGCGCGCGCGGTAAAGGCGGATTGGTGCGCTCCACCTGGGCGGAGGCGCTCGAAATCGTAGCCGCCGCCCACGTGCACACCATTAAGTACTACGGACCCGACCGCTGCACCGGCTTCACCCCGATTCCCGCAATGTCGATGGTCTCCTTCAGTGCCGGTGTGCGCTTTATCCAGCTCATCGGCGGTGTGATGACCAGCTTCTACGACTGGTACGCCGACCTTCCCGTGGCCTCCCCGCAGGTCTTTGGCGATCAGACCGACGTGCCTGAATCCGGTGACTGGTGGGATGCTTCCTATCTGATCATGTGGGGTTCGAACATTCCCGTGACCCGTACCCCGGATGCCCACTGGGTTGCCGAGGTGCGCTACCGCGGCACCAAGGTTGTCTCGGTCAGCCCTGACTATGCCGACAACACCAAATTCGCCGACGAATGGTTGCCCGCACAGGCAGGTACCGACGCTGCGCTCGCAATGGCTATGGGGCACGTGATTCTCAAGGAAAATTACGTGGATCAGCGCGTGGAGTTCTTCGAGGACTTTGCCCTGACCTACACCGACTTGCCCTTCTTGGTTACCCTCGAAACTCGTGAAGACGGCACGAAGGTTCCCTCGAAGTTCCTGACCGCCGCATCCCTGGCGGGGGAGCAGCACCAGGAAAACGCCGATTTCAAGACCGCCATGATGGATCGCGAAACCGGCGAGGTCTTTGTTCCCAACGGTACTATGGGTCACCGCTACTCCGAATCCGATCAGGGTAAATGGAACCTTGAATTGGACGGGCGCAAACCCATTCTCTCGATTCGCGATCTGCCGCAGGGCGAGTCCGCCGCTGTCGAGATTAAGATGCCGACCTTCGATAACCCCAAGGGTCACGGCGACATCATGACCCGCGGCGTGCCCGTCACCTACGTTGAGGGTCAGGAAGTTACCACCGTCTTCGACTTGATGCTTGCTACCTACGGTATCGGTCGCCCCGGACTGCCCGGCGACTGGGCCAAGGATTACGAAGACTGGTCGATTCAGAACACCCCGGCATGGCAGGAGCAGATTACTTCGGTTCCGCCGGAGGCTGTTATTCGCGTGGCGCGCGAATTTGCGCAGAACGCTATTGACTCTCACGGTCGTTCTATGATTATCTTCGGTGCCGGTATTTGTCAGTGGTACCACGCGGATACAACCTACCGCGCTATCTTGGCTCTGCTGAACCTGACCGGCTGCCAGGGCCGCAACGGCGGCGGCTGGGCTCACTATGTGGGTCAGGAGAAGGCACGTCCGCTCACCGGTTTGACCAATATGGCAAACGCTTTGGACTGGAGCCGCCCGCCGCGTCATATGATCGGCACCGGTTTCTGGTACATGCATACCGACCAGTTCCGCCAGGACGGTTACTCCACTGATTACCTGCAGTCCCCGCTGGGTACCGGCGAGCTCAAAGGCGTACACACTGCGGATGTTGTCGCGCGATCTACCCGTATGGGCTGGATGCCGTTCTACCCGCAGTTCCCCGAGAACTCGCTCGACCTCGCCGATAAGGCAGAGGCGGCGGTAGCACGCGGAGAAGCTAAGGATAATGCCGATTATGTGGCACAGCGCCTGAACTCCGGCGACCTTGAATTCTCTGTCGAAGACGTCGATAACCCCGTGAACTGGCCGCGTACCCTGATGCTGTGGCGCTCGAACCTCTTTGGCTCCTCCGCTAAGGGTGAGAGCTACTTCCTCAAGCACCTTGTCGGCAGCATGGACAACGTGCAGGGCGCCGATCATGAGGAATCCATTCCGCGTGAGGTCACCTGGTACCAGGAAGCACCGCAAGGCAAGCTCGATCTGCTGGTCACCTCAGACTTCCGTATGACCACCACGACCCTGCTGTCGGATGTTGTGCTCCCCACCGCAACCTGGTACGAGAAGCACGATATTTCCTCGACCGATATGCACCCCTTCCTGCACGCGTTCTCGCCTGCTATCGACCCGCCGTGGGAAGCACGAACCGACCACGATACCTTCAAAGCTCTCTCGTATGAGTTCACACGCCAGGCCAAGAAGCACCTGGGCACCCGCAAGGATATTGTTTCGGTTCCGCTCCTGCACGATACCCCCGGTCAGATCAAGCAGCCCGGCGGTCACGCACCCGACTGGAAGAGCACTCCCGGCATGTCAGGTGTTCCCGGTAAGAATATGCCGAACTTTATGACCGTCGAACGCGACTACAGCGCGATGTACGATATGTACACCTCTGTAGGCCCGCTCTTCGACAAGGTCGGCGCCACCACCAAATACGTGACGTACGATCTGAAGGACGAAGTCGCTCAGATGGCGAAGGAATTTGGTGTGATGGACTCCGGTAAGGGCGCGGGCCGTCCTGCGCTGGATACCGACACCAAACTCGCCGAGTCGATTCTGCGCATCTCTGGTACCTCTAACGGTGAGGTGGCGCTTAAGGGCTTCAAAGAACTTGAGAAGCAGACCGGTCTGCACCTGATGGATCTTGCCGAAGGTAACGAGGAACGTAAGATTACCTTCCCCATGACCCAGGCATCCCCGCAGCCCGTGATTACCTCTCCCGAGTGGTCCGGTTCGGAAACCGGCGGCCGCCGTTACGCGCCGTTCACCGTGAACATTGAAAAGAAGAAGCCGTTCCATACCCTAACCGGTCGTATGCACTTCTTCTTGGATCACGACTGGATGCACGAAATGGGCGAGGCGCTGCCGATTTACCGTCCCCCGCTGGATATGACCGGGCTCTTCAAGGAACCCGAAATCGGTACTACCGACGGCGTTTCGGTTGCAGTGCGTTACCTAACCCCGCACAACAAGTGGGCTATTCACTCCCAGTACTTCGACAACCAGCATATGCTGACCCTCTTCCGCGGTGGTCAGACTGCCTGGATGAGCCCCCAGGATGCCGAGAAGATCGGCGTCAAGGACGGCGAATGGATCGAATGTGTGAATACCAATGGTGTGTTCGTGGGTCGTGCGGTTGTCTCGCACCGTATGCCTGAGGGCGTGTGCTACGTGCACCACGCTCAGGAGCGTATGATGACGCCGAAGACCGAAACCACCGGCAAACGCGGCGGTATTCACAACTCGATGACCCGCATCCTACTCAAGCCGACCCATATGATTGGCGGCTACGCACACCAGGCATTCGCCTTCAACTATCTCGGACCGACCGGCAACCAGCGTGACATTGTCTCGTACATTCGCCGTCGCAAGTCGCAGGAGGTTACATTCTAATGCGTGTTATGGCACAAGTTGCAATGGTGATGGCGCTTGATAAGTGCATTGGCTGCCACACCTGCTCCGTGACCTGTAAACAGGCATGGACAAACCGTTCCGGTACCGAGTATGTGTGGTTCAACAACGTTGAGACCCGCCCCGGTCAGGGCTACCCGCGCCGCTACGAGGACCAAGAAAAGTGGAAGGGCGGCTGGGTGCTGAACAAGCGCGGCCGTCTGGAGCTCAAGAGTGGTAACCGCTTCCAGAAGCTCTTCTCCATTTTCGCTTCGCCGATTCAGCCCGAGCTCAGCGACTACTATGAGCCCTGGACTTACGACTACCAGAATCTCACCACCGCACCTCTAGGTGATGACTTCCCTGCGGCTAAGCCGGTATCGATGATTACCGGTCAGGATACCAAGATTCAATGGGGCCTGAACTGGGACGATAACCTGGGCGGCGCCCCCGAGCACGGTCACCTTGACCCGCTTGTGGAGAAGGTGCGCAAGAAGGCTGAGGACAAGATTAAATTCGAGTTCGAGCAGACCTTCATGTTCTACCTGCCGCGTATTTGTGAGCACTGCCTGAACCCGTCCTGTATGGCGGCATGCCCCTCCGGCGCTATCTACAAGCGCGCCGAGGACGGCATCGTGCTGGTCGATCAGGACCGCTGCCGTGGCTGGCGTCAATGTATCACCGGCTGCCCCTACAAGAAGGTGTACTTCAACCACAAGACGGGTAAGGCAGAGAAATGTACGTTCTGCTACCCCCGTATTGAGGCCGGTATTCCGACCGTATGTGCCGAGACCTGCGTGGGTCGTATGCGCTACATCGGTATCTTCCTCTACGATGCAGATCGCGTGACTGAGGCAGCATCCGTTGCCGATGAGAAAGACCTGTACGAGTCGCAGCTTTCGCTCATGCTCGATCCTTCGGACCCCGAGATTATTCGTTTGGCACGCGAGAACGATATTCCCGAGGCATGGATTACCGCAGCCCAGAAGTCACCCGTGTACAAGCTGGCGAAGGAATGGAAGGTTGCACTTCCGCTGCACCCCGAATACCGCACCATGCCGATGGTCTGGTACGTTCCGCCGCTGTCGCCGATTGTGGATCTGCTCAAAGACCAGGGACACGATGCTGAGAACAGCCAGAACCTGTTCGGCGCGATCGAGGCGCTGCGCATCCCCGTTGAATACCTTGCTGAGCTGTTTACCGCTGGCGATACCGAGGTCGTGACCTTCGTGCTCAAGCGCCTAGCCGCAATGCGCGCCTACATGCGTGACATTAATTTGGGCGGCGAAGGCAATGAAGAGATCGCAAACTCGGTGGGTATGACCGGTGCGCAGATGTACGAAATGTACCGTCTGATGGCGATTGCTAAGTATAACGAGCGTTATGTGATTCCTCCGGCTCATATGGAAGATGCGCACAACCTCGAAGAGATGGGATGCTCGCTGAGCGTTGATGGTGGTCCCGGCATGTATGGTGACGCATTCAACGACATGGAAGGTCGCCCGACCCCCGTCTCGACCGGCGTATATGAGAGCTCTAACAAGGTGAGCCTCTTTAGCTGGGATGGAAACTCGCGCCCGGATGGTCTGTTCCCGAATACCACCGGAAAGAAGTAAGTAGTGGCTGGATTCTTTTCCAAGCTTATGGGCAAAGCCGATTCCGGGAATACCCCGGAATCGGCGCAAGCCGCGCACGACGACATTGATCCGTTTGATCGTGACTATGGTGCAGGTGAAGACCGAGACTCGGTGATTTACCAGGTCAGCGGCATGCTGTTGAGCTATCCGACGGAAGAAACTCTTGATCTTCTGCCGGAGTTTACGCGGTTGGCGCAGGCAACTGAGAATCCCGATTTCGTGCAGGCCGTGCAAACCGTTGCGGATTGGCTTACGGCTCGCGAGCTTGAAGAAGTTCAGAGTGACTACGTGCAGGAATACGACCTCTCCCGCAGGCACGCTCTGCACCTTTCTTACTGGACGGATGGCGATACTCGCCGTCGCGGCGAAACCCTTCTTCGATTTAAGAAAATGTATCGCGATTCGGGGATGCTCACCCGCCTTAACGGAGAACTTCCCGACTATTTACCTCTCGTCTTGGAGTTTGCGGCGCTGGTGGATCGTCGCCAGGGTCGCGCAGCGCTTCAAGCATACCGTCCCTCATTGGAGCTGCTTCGTTTAGCGCTTCGGGATGGAAACCTCCCACACTACGGGTTATTACAGAGTATCTGCAATACCCTCCCCGGTGTCTCTCCCGAGACTCAGGAACAGGTGCAGCAGATGGCGGGTTATGGCCCGCCCGTTGAGACCGTTGGTCTGAGCGGGTATGCCGATCCGCGGCTGACCCAAGTTAACCCTAATAATATTTAGACCCCTCAAATTAGGAGTACATCGTGTACGCACTCGCATCCGAGCACGCAGCACATGCGGTGCCTGTCGGCGAGCCGGGGATTGTAGACACCCTCCTGTGGGGCGTGCTTCCCTATGTCACTATTCTTGTTCTGATCGGCGGCACTATTTGGCGTTACCGTACCGATCAGTTTAGTTGGACCACTCGGTCATCACAGATTTATGAATCCAAAATGCTGCGTCTGGGATCGCCTCTGTTCCACTACGGTCTAGCCGCCGTGTTTATGGGACACGTGGGCGGTCTAGTGGTGCCTAAGATGCTCACAGACCTCGTGGTGGACGACCATACTTATCACATTGTCGCTTTGGTGGGCGGTTCCGCAGCCGCTGCAGCAACTATTCTTGGTTTGTTCCTGCTTCTGTGGCGTCGTCGTCGTAACGCACAGGTTTTCTCTGCAACGACGATGAACGATAAGTTTATGTACTTTGTGCTGGTCGCCGTCATTCTGGCGGGTACCGCCGCAACTTTAATTTCCGCTTTTGACCCCTCGGGCGGTCTGCCCCCGGTTAATGGGCATGAGGTGGAGTTCAACTACCGCACCTCCATTGCGGTGTGGTTCCGTTCTATCTTCTACTTCCACCCGGAGGTAGCGTTGATGGTGAATGTGCCTGTTGCCTTCAAGATTCACATCATTGTGGCTATGGTGCTGTTCATTATCTGGCCTTTCACTCGTTTGGTGCATGCACTGACTGTGCCGCTGCACTACCTGTTCCGTCCCTACACCATCTACCGTTCTCGCGGCAATGAGCGCGTGGGCGCACGTCGTGGCTGGGACAACCCGCAAGAGGCGCTCCCACGTGAGCGCGTCAATCGCTAACAATATACACACAACACATAACACAAAGAGGAATCATGAGTGCTCCCACTGCTGAGAGTTACGACCTAAAAAAGGGGCAGCTTTTTAACCTGCTGCTGGTTACCTTCGCCTCGACCGTTGGGTTCTGGGCGTGGACGATTGTCGGTCCGCTTGCGAAGTATTACGCCAAGCCGGATCAGATGCATTTGAACCCGGGAACCACGAGTTTGCTGGTTGCTATGCCTATCTTTATTGGCGCGATTGGGCGTATTCCGATTGGTGGTCTAACCGATAAGTACGGTGGGCGCATCATGATGAGTCTGGTGCTTGCCGTCAGCACTCCGCTGGTGCTCCTGGTCGGTGTTGCCGGCTCGATGAAGTCGTTCCCTTTGATGTTGGTCTTCTCGTTCCTGCTGGGTATCGCCGGTACCGTGTTCGCGGTGGGTATTCCGTTCAGCTCCGCTTGGTACCCGCCCGCTCGTAAGGGCTTTGCAACCGGTGTTTTCGGTGCTGGTATGGTCGGTACCGCTCTGTCGGCGTTCTTTACCCCGCGCCTGATGAACCTCGTGGGTTACATGAATACCCACTACATCATCGCGGCTCTGTGCGCGGTAACCGCCATTATCTCATTCTTGTTCCTGCGTGATTCACCGGCTACCGCTAACCGCGAGGTTACCCCGCTGATGCCGAAGATCATTCGGGCGTTCAAGGTAAAGTCAACCTGGCAGCTGTGCTTCCTGTACTCGGTAGTATTCGGTGGCTTTGTGGCGTTCTCGAACTATCTGCCCACCTACCTGAACAATATCTACAGTTTCAACCCTGAAGATGCTGGTGCTCGTGCCGCAGGCTTCGCGGCGGCTGCCGTGATCGCTCGTCCCTTCGGCGGCATCTTGGCTGATAAGTTTGGTCCGAAGATCATTACCTTCATCGCGCTGGGCGGTGTGTCGGTTTTGGCTCTGATTACCGCATTCCAGCCGGATGCTGAGCATGTCTACGGTCCTATCTTCTTGGCGATGGCAGCTCTGCTGGGCTTGGGTTCCGGCTCGGTCTTCGGTTGGGTTGGCCGCGCGGCTGACCCGAAGAACGTGGGTGCGGTCTCCGGCGTGATCGCTGCTGCTGGCGCCCTTGGCGGCTTCTTCCCGCCGCTGGTGATGGGTGCAACCTACGATGCCGCACATCGTAACTACTTCATCGGTCTAACTCTGTTGGCTATAACTGCAGCTGTGGCCTTTGCCTCGGCATTCTTGGTCAAGCATGGCGGTAAGCCGGAACATCATAAGGCTGATGCCGCAGCGAAGTAGTAGCTGAGTTTTTCACTCAATTGCTTGTTTCCATGGCTCTGGCCGTTCCCTACTCTGGAGGAGCGGCCAGAGCTTTTTACGTGAGTTTCGTACCCTAAAACCAAATTATGGGGTGGCGATCACAAGTTTCGGAGCAGATGGCTCTGAACGTAGATACCTCTAATTTATTGATTGCGATGCCGGTTTTGGCCGCCGGTGGTCAGGCGGGTTCTTCCCGCCGCTGGTGATGGGTGCAGTCTATGACGCCGCCGCAAACAACTACTTTAAATAGGAGATGCTCTTGTCTGTGACGGCTGCCGCCAGAGTGGGGGATGACGCTCCTGGTATGTGGCGGTAAGAAATCATTCGCCGTGCCGTAACAGGTGATCGCATGTATGCTGATAAACCCTTATAACATGCGTGTCACAGGGCATATGTAGCTAGAAGTTTGAGCCCACAATATGGGAAAATTAGTACTGTATATACACAACAGCACTGTTGTGAACCGCTAACGGTTTGCGCCGATTAGGAGATAGATATTATGTCTTTCATTGACCGTCATCTCGGCCCCCGTTCCGCAGACGCTGAGCAGATGCTCAAAGCCCTGGGATACGATTCCCTGGGAGCTCTGATGGACGACGCTGTCCCGCCTCAGATTCGCCTTCACGGTGAGCTTGATCTTCCCGATCCGTTGACAGAGCAGGATGCACTCGCCAAGATCGCCGAGTATGCCGCCGAGAACAAAGTTTATACACAGATGATTGGCGAAGGCTATTACGATGCCGTAACCCCCGCCGTTCTGCGCCGCAACATTCTTGAAAACCCCGGATTTTACACTTCGTACACCCCCTACCAGGCTGAAATTTCACAGGGTCGTCTGGAAGCTCTGCTGAACTTCCAGAACGTGGTTATGGAACTCACCGGCCTGGATATTGCGAATGCTTCCCTACTCGATGAGGCAAGCGCGGTTGCGGAGGCGGTTGTGATGATGCACCGCGCCAACCGTAAGGTTAAGAACGGTTTCTTCGCGATTGATTCTCGATGCTTGCCGCAGGTTCTTGCTGTGGTACGCGGTCGTGCCGAACTTCTTGACATTCCGTTTGTAGTTACTGATTTCTCTGAGGGACTGCCCGAGGGCGATCTGTACGGTGTGGTGCTCGCGTACCCCGCATCCGATGGGGAAATTCGTGACATTGAACCGCTGGTGAAGGCGGCTAAGGAACGTAACGCCCTAGTGACCGTGGATGCCGATCTTCTGGCGCTCACCCTGCTGAAGTCTCCGGGGGAACTCGGTGCTGATATTGCCGTGGGCAATACCCAGCGTTTCGGTTTGCCCTTCTTCTTTGGTGGTCCGCATGCCGCCTACATGGCCGTGCATAAGGGCATGGAACGCACTATGCCGGGCCGTCTGGTCGGTGTGTCGCAGGATTCCGCCGGTAAGCCTTCGTACCGTTTGTCTCTGCAAACCCGCGAACAGCACATTCGTCGCGAGAAAGCTACCAGTAATATCTGTACCGCTCAGGCTTTGCTGGCGATTGTGGCCGGTGCTTACGCTGTGTATCACGGTCCCGAGGGGCTGCGCGCTATTGCCGAACGTCTGCATACTAACGCGGCTCGTGTAGCAACAGCACTGGAAAGCGCCGGATACGGTATTGCCTATGAGCATTTCTTTGACACCGTGGTGATTGATGCACCGGCTCGCGCAGATGAGCTCGTTGCCAAGGCGCTTGAGGCTGGTATTAACATTCGCCGTATCAACGAGAACCGCGTGGGTATTTCGGTCGGTGAATCTCATGATGACCGCGTTCTGGAGCGTCTGGTAAAGGCATTTGGCGCAGAACTTCCCTCCGAGGCAGATGCCAAGTTCAGTATTCCAGCAAATCTGCTCCGTACCGATGAGTATATGCAGCATCCCGTCTTCCATAGGTACCGTTCCGAGACCGAGATGATGCGTTACCTGCGCCACCTCTCTGACAAGGATTTGGCTCTGGACCGCACGATGATTCCTCTGGGTTCGTGCACTATGAAACTCAACGCGGCTGCGGAAATGGAACCGATTTCCTGGCCCGAATTTGCGAATATTCACCCGCTCGCACCCGACGATCAGGCTCAGGGCTGGCATAAGCTCATTAAGGAACTGTCCGACTGGCTGGTCGCTATCACCGGATACGATGTCGTGTCTTTGCAGCCGAACTCCGGTGCAACCGGTGAGTACGGTGGTCTGCGTGCTATTCGTTCCTACCACGAGGCTAACGGTGATCATGAGCGTGATACCGTGCTTATTCCGCTTTCGGCGCACGGCACGAATGCCGCATCCGCAGCGCTTGCCGGGCTTAAGGTTGCGGGTGTGGCGACCGCATCCGATGGCTCGATCGATGTTGATGATCTGAAGGCGAAGATCGAGAAGTACGGCAATAAGATCGCTGGCATCATGATTACTTATCCCTCGACGCACGGCGTGTTTGAGCCTCAGGTATCTGAGGTTTGCGAGCTTGTGCATGCCGCGGGCGGTCAGGTTTACCTGGATGGTGCAAACCTGAACGCGCAGATGGGCTTCGCACAGCCGGGTAAGTTCGGCGGCGATATTTCCCACCTGAACCTGCACAAGACCTTCTCCATTCCACACGGCGGTGGCGGTCCCGGTGTTGGACCTCTCGCTGCTCGTGAGCATCTGGCGAAGTACCTTCCCGGTGATGCCGCGACTGCGGATGCCGAAGGCAAGCTGCCTAGCGGCGCGGCACTTCCGATTGCGCAGGCGTTCTTTGGCTCTGCCGGTGTGCTTCCCATTAGCTGGATGTACATTGCTATGAGCGGTGCCGAGGGCTTGAAGAAGTCCTCGGAGTACGCAGTGCTGAACGCAAACTACGTGGCGAAAAAGCTCAACGATAAGTTCCCTGTGCTCTACACCGGCAACGCAAACCTGGTGGGTCACGAGTGCATCCTAGATATTCGTGAGCTCACCGACCGTTCCCATGTGACCGCCGAAGACGTGTGTAAGCGTCTGATGGACTTCGGTTTCCACGCGCCTACTCTGGCGTTCCCAGTTCCGGGCACTCTGATGATGGAGCCGACCGAATCGGAGTCGAAGGAAGAACTCGATCGCTTTATTGAGGCGATGGAAACTATCTATGGCGAAATTCTTGAGGTTGCCGAAGGCAAGGTCGCAGTGGAAGATTCCGTGCTGCGCAACGCTCCGCATACGGTGGATGTTGTTTCTGCAGACGAGTGGGACCGCCCGTATAGCCGTACCCAGGCTGCCTTCCCGGTTCCTTCGCTTCGCGCCAACAAGTACTTTACGCCTGTGGGCCGTATTGACGGTGCGGGCGGAGACCGTCACTTTGTCTGCGAATGCCCTCCGATGGAGGCATTCGATCTTGAAGCTCACGCCGAGTAGCTTCGATGATTCGATGAACTTCTGTGCGTCCTGCATTCTTCGCTTGTTTTTCAGGAAGCGGGGGAGCGGGGCGCCTGGAAGACTTACCATACACACATAAAATAGAATGAATGTTCTTAAAAACAAGAATAATCGTTCTGATATAAACCGTTCTGGCACAAAGCAGTGTATCTGACTATGTACTAAGGAGAAACATGTCACCCAAGAAGACCGCACTCTACCCCGTCCACGAAAAGCTAGGAGCCGCATTCACCGACTTCGGCGGCTGGGATATGCCGCTCAAGTACGCCAACGATGTTGCCGAGCATCAGGCTGTGCGCACCCGCGCCGGTATTTTCGACCTCTCCCACATGGGCGAGTTCCGCATCACCGGGCCCGATGCCGCTGCATTCCTCGACTACGCTCTGGTCTCCAACATGTCCGTACTCAAGCCCGGTCGCGCCAAGTACTCGATTCTCGCCAACGATAAGGGTGGCGTGATCGATGACCTTATCACCTACCGCCTGGACGACGAAGAATTCTTGGTTGTGCCCAATGCCGCCAACATTGATAACGATTTTGCGGCCATGAGCGAGCGTCTGGGCAATTTTGACGTGAAGTTCGTCAACGAATCTGACGACACCTCCCTAATTGCTGTGCAGGGACCGCGTGCCGAAGAAATTCTGCTTGCGGCTGGTGCCTCAGATGAGGATGCGGTACGTGAGCTCAAATACTACGCCTCCGTTCCGGTCACCATTGCCGGGGTAGATGTACTTCTGGCACGTACCGGCTACACCGGCGAGGACGGTTTTGAGCTCTTCGTACCGAACGCCAACGCCGTCAAACTGTGGGATGCGCTCGCTGCCGCTGGTGAGTCCTTCGGCTTGACCCCGGCAGGCTTGGCAGCACGCGATTCGCTGCGTCTGGAAGCTGGCATGCCGCTGTACGGTCACGAACTGGGCCTGGATATTACCCCCTTCGAGTCCGGCTTAGGCCGCCTAGTTGAGATCGCTTTGGAGAAGAAGACCGTCGATTTCGTGGGTCGTACCGCCCTGACTGAGCTGGCGAAGTCTCCGTCGGAGCGTATCCTGGTTGGGCTGAAAGCCCAGGCAAAGCGCCCGGCGCGTGCGGGTTCGTTCCTTGTCGATGCCGAGGGTAATCAAATCGGTGAGGTAACCTCCGGTATTCCTTCCCCGACCCTGGGTTACCCGATAGCAATGGCATTGGTGAAGCGCGAATTCTCTGAGGTCGGTTCCGAGGTGGACGTGGATATTCGCGGTAAGCGTGCAACTTTCGACGTGGTCTCGCTTCCGTTCTACAAGCGCGAGAAGTAAATACTGCTTCATCTCAGGTAACCCGAGCAAGAGGCATAGGGCGGGTGAATGTGCTGAGGTATATTTACCCGCCCTTCAGCATGCCTGTGTCGGTATATCGACTCGAAGTTTATCGCACAGGCAAGCCCGGGTGCGCACGCAAACATAATGTCGCCTTAGTTTATCCATGACGTGAAGTAAGCTAGGATGAACTCAGCAGGGTGCAAGATGCTCGGTGAGCATAAACCTCAGGGAAAATCAGCAGACAATGAAGGCTGCATACCGTCTTCGGGCGGTTACACCGTGAGAATATAAACGGACGAACCGCCGCATATAAAACCTGGCGGGTAAGCGCATACTCACATAGATGAAGGAATAATGTGGCACTAGATACTGGCGTTCCAAGTAGTGTGCAAAAACAGGCTGAAGCGCTCGAATATGATATTAGCGTGTTCGAGCTCTTTAGCATCGGCATAGGTCCTTCCAGCTCCCACACTGTAGGGCCGATGCGCGCCTCCAACCGTTTTATCGCCGAACTTATTGACACCAACCTGCTCTCACGCATCACGAAAGTGCATATTGACCTGTATGGATCACTCGCCGCAACCGGGGCAGGGCACGGCACCATGAGCGCGGCGCTCAAAGGGCTGTGCGGGCATGTGCCCGAAACTATCTGCCTCACCGAGGCTGACTCCATGATTGAGCGCAATAGCGTGGACGGTACTCTACCGCTCGCCGGGTATCCTTCCAGTATGTACGGTGCGACAGCACCCAGCGGCGAGGAGGGCAAAGTTTACGGACCGGTTCTGAACTACCGAGAACTCGATATAACCCTGCGTCCCCTAACAGTGCTTCCGCGCCACACAAACGGTATTAAGATCGCCGCATTCGAGGGCGAGAAGATGCTTTTGGAGCGCACCTATTTTTCCATCGGTGGTGGATTTATTGTCGAAGGTGACGAGCCCGCAACCGGGGGAGCATCCCTGGAACACCCACCCTACCCGTTCGGTTCCGGCACCGAGCTCCTAGATATGGCGAACGAGGCCGGGATGAGTATTGCCCAACTCAAAATGACGAACGAATGTTCGCTTCGCAACGAGGCCGAGGTACGCCAAGGAATTCTGCACATCTACAAGGTTATGAAGGAATGCATCGGGTCTTCACTATCGCGTGTCGGTTACCTGCCTGGACCCCTCAAGGTACGTTGCCGCGCCGGGGCATGGCACCGCGACCTGATGACCGAAGACCCTAATAAATCCCCCGAATACGCCATCGACTGGGTGAACCTAATCGCGCTCGCCGTGAACGAAGAGAATGCGTTTGGCGGCCGCGTAGTGACGGCGCCGACGAATGGTGCATCCGGCATTATTCCGGCGGTTTTGCACTATGCGATGAACTATACGCCCGGAATACGGCATTGCGGTCGGGGCAAGCGTGAGGATGCGGTGATCGACTTTTTCTTGGCCGCCGCCGCAATCGGGGTGCTGTATAAGAAGCGTGCCTCGATTTCCGGTGCCGAGGTGGGATGCCAGGGAGAGGTCGGCAGCGCCAGCTCGATGGCCGCCGCCGGTCTTGCTCAGGTTTTGGGCGGTACGAACGAGCAGATTGAAAACGCCGCAGAGATTGCGATGGAGCATAACCTGGGGCTGACCTGTGACCCTGTGGGCGGGCTGGTGCAGATTCCGTGCATTGAACGCAACGCGATGGCCGCGTCGAACGCGGTCACGGCGGCACGCATGGCACTGCGCGGTGACGGTGCGCATCGTGTTTCCCTAGACCAAGTGATCGAAACGATGCGCCAAACCGGCATGGATATGTCACACCGTTACAAGGAAACCTCAATGGGTGGCCTGGCGGTTAACGTGGTGGAATGTTAGCTCCAAAACGGTAGGGGAGCGCTCGCCCGGAATCCGCAGGGGCATTCAGGGCGAGCGTTTTCTTGATCTTTTATTGTGCAGTCGGCTAGAACACCGGTCGAGTGGTTACCGGTACGGCGAAAGACTGGCGATCTCCCACCCAACCGTTTGTTGGTACCATGCTCTCCAGGGCGGCTAAATCTTCTGCCTCTAGGTGGTAGCGCATAGCCGCAGCATTTTCCTGTGCCCTCTGCGCATTGCGTGTTCCGGGGATAGGAACAACATCGTCGCCCTGCGCAAGAAGCCATGCCAGAGCCAGCTGGGCCACGGTCATGGAGCGGGACTGCGCAAACGAGGCGAGGGCATCAACTTGACGCATATTAGCAGTGAGGCTGGAACCGTTAAACCGCGGGTCATTCGCCCGGAAGGGGCTTTCTGCAACACTGGTGGTATTGAGACTTCCGCCAAGCAACCCGCGGCCCAGAGGGCTATAGGGGACTAGGCCCACACCCAGCTGGCGTGCCGCTGGAACAATATTTACCTCAGGTTCACGCCACATGAGCGACCATTCAAATTGCACGGCGGCAATCGGATGGATAGCGTGGGCACGGCGCAACTGGTCAGCTGTCACCTCAGACACTCCAAGATGGCGTACTTTCCCCTGGGACACCAGCTCGCTCATCGCACCAATTGACTCTTCGATCGGCACCTGCGGGTCTACACGGTGCAGATAGTACAGGTCAATCGTTTCAGCTCCGAGGCGACGCAGCGACTCGTCACAGTAACCTGCAATGTGGTCCGGGTGGGCATCCAGATGGACACCGTGATCGCCTCGTACAATTCCGAATTTAGTTGCGATCTGCAGATTGTTGCGGGGCACACCACTGGATGCTACGGCGCGACCTACCAAAGCCTCGTTATGCCCCTGACCATAGCTTATTGCGGTATCAAGCAGCGTAACCCCAGCATCAAGAGCAGCATGAATGGCCGCGATTGACTCGGTATCATCAGCAGGCCCGTACCCCTGAGACAGACCCATGCAGCCAAAGCCTAAGGCTGAGGTCGTCAGAGCTCCGAGGTTCCGGGTGGCTGGACTATCTGTATGTTGATGTAATGTCATATGAAAAATTTTTCCACCCACACTCTTATATGTCTAAGACAATGTTTTTATAGAATCCATAACGTTTTATTATGGATAGATGGAACTACGCTACCTGGAATCCTTTGAGGCAGTCGTGCGGTGCGGCGGGTTCACCAAAGCTGCTGCTGACCTGCATCTGGCACAGCCTGCTATTTCCGCACACGTCAAAAGGCTGGAGAAGGAGCTAGGGGTCACGTTGTTGAACCGCTCCCGAACTGTGACCCTCAGCGCTGCCGGGGAACAATTTTTACCCTATGCTCGGCTGGCGTTGGCGAATCTTGACGAAGGCAAGCGGCTGATGCAGTCTTTCCACTCGGTTTCAGCGGGTCATGTGCGTGTAGCAGTCACGCCACTCACCGGTAATTTTGATGTTGCTGGTCTGCTGAGTCGATTTCGTGCACGTTACCCACAGGTGACAATTTCATTGTCTACCGGGCTTATTGCAGAACTGCTGGGTAAGTTAGAAGCGGGTCAGGTTGATGTGGTGATCGGGCCGGCAGGTGCTGCCGATAAACGTCAGGGATGGCAGCGAACCGAAATTACGAGTGAACGGTTGGTACTTATCACGCCGCTTGCTGGCAGGGGTCATGTAAGTACGCTGGCTGATGTGGCGCATGAGCCATTTGTCTGCTTACCCTCAGATAGCGGTCTGCGCCACCTGCTGAACGAGGCATTCGGCGTAATCGGAGTCGAACCGCGAGTGGATTTTGAGACACACAGTCCGGCCAGTATCCGCGAGATGGTTGCGGCAAACCTGGGATGTGCCATAATCGCGCAGTCTATCGTTGAGAAACAGGGAGCAGCAGTGCGGGTGCATCATATTCCAGGTCTTCCCCCGCACCCACCGATAAGTGTTATGTCGGAAGAAGAGCCCGCTCCGCCTACCGCGCGGTTTCTTGAAGAATTGGAGGCAACAATTCGAGAACATACTCGTTAAAAAGACCTGATGGGGCGCGGTGATGAAATAATGAGAGTTTACATAGGAGGAAAGCGATGGCGATGAAACCTAATAACACCCACGACCCCAATATCATAAATTTCAATTACGATGCTGACGAAGAGTTCTATGTGAGTGACCCGGTGGACGTGCCTGCGCTCAAGAAGGCATCGGTAACGTTTAGTTTCGATACGAAGACTCTTGACTCTGCCGGGTGGCAGCGTATTCGTGCCGCGATTGACAACCTCCGCTCACCCAATACCGATATTTTTGCCCAGGCAACCCCTTATGTGTACCAGTTCTACCGTATGTATTTTGATATGGCGGATGAGTATGGCTGGGAACAATACTTGCCGGATATTCCCGAATCTCAGGTGTGGACTCTTGTGGATCCTATCTGGGATCGGTGCACGGTTGCCTGGGACAATAACAACGTGCTGATTGTGGTGGAAGCCGAGACTGAGTGGGATGTTGAGCACGGTATGATGATGGTGCTCCAGGATGGCACGAAACTGGTGAAAGTGGGTATGGTGGTTGAGTCTTACACCAACCCTGACGGCAGTATTTTCTTGCGCGAAGAATAGGTTTAGCAGGGGAGCGTAAGAGGGTGTTCATGCGCGATTTCAAAAGCCTAGGAGATATACTGCGGAAGCTTCTGGAAGGGCTATAAAAGCTCACTTGAATCCGGCGCTTGCATCTGCTGTACGGGTGTGGTAGACAAACGCGCGAGCATAGTGTATTGTTAATATTTACGCTTTCCCTGACCTTTGTGCCTTCATATAGCGGTGGGCACGGGCTGAAGGTGACGTTAAACCGTTCGACATCTACTAGCTTTGCACACCGTTTTCGGGGTCTTCATCATGATGTCTTACGGCTCTGTCGCCGGGAGGCAGATTGCTAACAGACATGTCTGTGGAAGGATCCCCATTTTGGTCGCTTCGAGCACCTCTAACCATGACGCCGCTAACGGTGCGGAAAATAATTCCGACCGTCGTATCTCATTCGCAAAAATTAGTGAACCGTTGAAGGTTCCCAACCTGCTGGCTATCCAGACCGACAGCTTCGACCGCCTCGTGGGTAACGAGCGCTGGGCAAAGCGTCTGGAAAATGCTCAGGCAACAGGTGACACCTCTGTACCTGAGAAATCCGGTCTTGCTGAGATCTTCGAGGAGATTTCCCCGATTCGTGATTTCCAGGAAACCATGCAGCTGTCCTTCTCGGATCCGGAATTCTCCGATCCCAAGTACACCATGGAAGAGTGCAAGGACCGTGACGCAACCTATGCGGCACCCCTGTACGTTAAAGCTGAATTCATGAACCTGACCACCGGTGAGGTTAAGCAGCAGACCCTTTTCATGGGCGACTTCCCGCTCATGACCGAGTCCGGTACCTTCGTGATCAACGGTACCGAGCGTGTGGTCGTTTCCCAGTTGGTGCGTTCACCCGGTGCATATTTCGAGAAGGCACCCGACCGCACCTCCGATAAGGACATCTACTCAGCACGCGTTATTCCTTCGCGCGGTGCATGGTTTGAGCTTGAAATAGACAAGCGCGATCAGGTGGGTGTGCGCCTGGACCGCAAGCGTAAGCAGTCTGTGACCGTGCTGTTGAAGGCTCTGGGATGGACCGAGGCAAAGATCCTTGCCGAGTTCGGGAACTATGATTCTATTCGTGCAACCCTCGAGAAGGACTCCGTCTCAACCCGCGACGAGGCTCTGCTCGATATTTACCGTAAGCTCCGCCCGGGCGAGCCCCCGACGGTAGAGGCCGCACAGGCGTTGCTCGACAACATGTACTTCACCCCGCGCCGCTATGATCTGGCGAAGGTTGGCCGTTACAAGGTGAACCGTAAGCTCGGTGTAGATGTTCCTCTTGATTCCCCCGAGGCATCGGTGCTCAGCCAGGACGACATCGCTCAGATGATTCACTACCTGTGCGCCCTGCACGCTCAGGAGAGCAGCATCCCCGGTAAACGTGACGGCAAGGAAATTTCCGTTAAGATCGATATCGACGATATTGACCACTTCGGTAACCGCCGCATCCGCACCGTGGGCGAGTTGATTGAAAACCAGATTCGCACCGGTCTTTCCCGCATGGAGCGTGTGGTGCGTGAGCGCATGACGACTCAGGACGTTGATTCCATCACCCCGCAGTCCTTGGTGAACATCCGTCCCGTGGTTGCAGCGATTAAAGAGTTCTTCGGTACTTCGCAGCTTTCGCAGTTCATGGATCAGAACAACCCGCTGGCTGGGCTAACCCACAAGCGTCGTCTTTCGGCGCTGGGCCCCGGCGGTCTTTCCCGCGACCGCGCGGGCATGGAAGTGCGCGACGTGCACCCCTCGCACTACGGCCGTATGTGCCCCATCGAGACCCCTGAAGGCCCGAACATTGGTCTGATCGGTTCGTTGGCAACCTACGGGCGTATCAACTCTTACGGCTTTATCGAGACCCCCTACCGCGTGGTTGAAGATGGTAAGGTCACCGACAAGGTGCGTTACCTGACTGCCGACGACGAGAAGAGCGTTATTATTGCGCAGGCAAACGCCCCGCTGACTAGCGAGCGTACCTTCGCTGAGGACGAGGTTCTCTGCCGTGCAGGCGATGGTTCTGGCGAGGCCGTGCTGGTTGCCCCCGGCGCTGTGCAGTACATGGACGTTTCCCCGCGTCAGATGGTGTCTGTGGCAACCGCTCTAATTCCCTACCTTGAGCACGACGACGCAAACCGTGCGCTAATGGGCGCTAACATGCAGCGCCAGGCTGTGCCGCTGTTGGAGTCCGAGGCTCCCGTCGTTGGTACCGGTATGGAGAAGTACGCTGCGCTTGACTCCGGCGATTCCGTGCTGGCGAAGAAAGCTGGCGTGGTATCCGAGGTCTCGGCCGATCTGGTGTTGGTCCGCAACGATGACGGCACCACCAGCTCGTACCCGATCATGAAGTTCTCCCGCTCGAACCCGGGCAACTGCTACAACCAGCGTGTTGTGGTGAAGGCCGGTCAGCGTGTGGAAGAGCGTGACGTTATCGCGGACGGCCCTTCGACCGACGGCGGTGAGCTCGCTCTGGGTAAGAACCTGCTCGTGGCATACATGCCCTGGGAAGGTCTGAACTATGAGGATGCTATTATCCTCTCCCAGCGCATGGTTTCCGAAGATGTGCTGACCTCGATTCACATCGAAGAGCATGAAATCGACGCTCGTGACACCAAGCTGGGTCCCGAAGAAATTACCCGCGATATTCCCAACGTTTCTGAGGAAGTTCTCTCTGCACTGGATGACCGCGGTATTATCCACATTGGTGCCGAGGTTGAGGCTGGCGACATCCTGGTCGGTAAGGTAACCCCCAAGGGCGAGACCGAGCTGACCCCCGAAGAGCGCCTGCTGCGCGCAATCTTCGGCGAGAAGTCCCGCGAAGTTCGTGACACTTCTCTGAAGGTTCCCCACGGTGAATCCGGTACCGTGATCGGCGTTCGCATCTTCGACCGCGAAAGCGACGATGAAGACGATCTGCCCCCGGGTGTTAACAAGCTTGTGCGCGTGTACGTTGCGCAGAAGCGTAAGATTACCGACGGCGACAAGCTCGCAGGTCGCCACGGTAACAAGGGCGTTATTTCCAAGATCTTGCCGGTCGAAGACATGCCCTTCTTGGAAGACGGTACTCCCGTTGATGTCATTCTGAACCCGTTGGGCGTGCCCGGTCGTATGAACATCGGCCAGGTGCTTGAGGTTCACACCGGCTGGCTCGCTAAGCAGGGTTGGAAGATTGAGGGCGACCCGGCGTGGCTGAAGAATATGCCGAACTTCCCGAAGGAATCCGGACCCACCCGCCTGGCGACCCCCGTGTTCGACGGCGCTCATGAGGATGAGCTCTTCGACTTGATGGATCACGCGAACCCGAACCGTGACGGCGATCGTCTGATTACTCGCTCCGGTAAGGCACGTCTGATTGACGGTCGTTCGGGTGAGCCGTTCCCTGACCCGATTTCGGTGGGTTACCAGTACATCCTGAAGCTGCACCACCTGGTGGACGACAAGATTCACGCTCGTTCCACCGGTCCTTACTCGATGATTACCCAGCAGCCGTTGGGCGGTAAGGCACAATTCGGTGGTCAGCGCTTCGGCGAGATGGAAGTGTGGGCGCTGGAAGCATACGGCGCCGCCTACACCCTGCAGGAAATCTTGACCGTCAAGTCTGACGATGTGGCCGGTCGTGTGAAGGTTTACGAGGCGATCGTCAAGGGTGAGAATATCCCCGAGCCGGGCATCCCTGAATCCTTCAAGGTTCTTATTAAAGAAATGCAGTCACTGTGCCTGAACGTCGAGGTACTTTCTACCGACGGGAAGACCATTGAAATGAGCGACTCGGAGGAAGAAGGCTTCCGGGCAGCAGAAGATATGGGCGTGAGCCTAACCCATGAGGAGCCCAGCTCCGTGGACGAGCTCTAATCACAGCCCCTCCTTCGCGGGCAGGGCGTAGTCACGCACGATTTTCGCCCCGCCCATCAACCCCAAGTCTTCGAAACTACAGAAAGAGATTAGGACCGATATGTCCAACGAATCTTCGCTTGGTTTGATGCGAATTGGTCTTGCCACCGCCGACGATATCCGTCGTTGGTCTTACGGCGAGGTCAAGAAACCCGAGACCATCAACTACCGTACCCTGAAGCCGGAGAAGGAAGGCCTCTTCGACGAGCGCATCTTTGGTCCCACCAAGGATTGGGAGTGCTACTGCGGTAAATACAAGCGCGTGCGCTTCAAGGGTATTGTGTGTGAGCGCTGCGGCGTTGAAGTGACCCGCTCTAAAGTGCGCCGTGAGCGCATGGGCCACATTGAACTGGCTGCACCCGTTACCCACATCTGGTACTTCAAGGGCGTTCCTTCACGCCTAGGCTATCTGCTTGATTTGGCGCCGAAAGACCTGGAAAAGGTCATCTACTTCGCCGCCTACATGATCACGAGCGTGGACGAGGAGGCTCGTCACGAGGATCTGCCGAACCTGCAGGCGGCACACGACCGTGAAAAGCGTGAGCTGGAGTCTCAGCGTGACGCCGATATTGCCGCTATTTCCCGCGAAGTTGAGCAGGAATTGGCTCGTATTGAGGCCGAGGGCGGCAAGAAGACAGCCGAAAAGCGTAAGCTGCGCGATAATGCCGAGCGTCAGATGGCGTCTGTTCGCAAGCGCGCTGACCGTGAAATTGAGCACCTGGAGAAGGTCTGGGATCGTTTCAAGAACCTGAAGGTTGCTGACCTTGAGGGTGATGAGGCGCTCTACCGCTCCATGATCGATAAGTACGGTCTGTACTTTGAGGGTGCAATGGGTGCTGAGGCTATCAAGAAGCGCCTGGAAACCTTTGATCTAGAGGCCGAAGCTGAGGCCCTGAAAGAGGTCATTCAGACCGGTAAGGGTCAGAAGAAGACCCGCGCGCTCAAGCGTCTGAAGGTTGTAAACGCCTTCCTGACCACCAATAACTCCCCGCTGGGTATGGTGCTGGATGTTGTTCCGGTTATTCCGCCGGAGCTGCGCCCGATGGTTCAGCTCGATGGCGGTCGCTTTGCGACTTCCGACTTGAACGACCTGTACCGTCGTGTGATCAACCGTAATAACCGCCTCAAGCGTCTGCTGGAGCTTGGCGCTCCCGAGATCATTGTGAATAACGAAAAGCGTATGCTGCAGGAAGCTGTGGATTCGCTCTTCGATAACGGTCGTCGTGGTCGCCCCGTGACCGGTCCCGGTAACCGCCCGCTGAAGTCGCTCTCCGATATGCTCAAGGGTAAGCAGGGGCGTTTCCGCCAGAACCTGCTCGGTAAGCGCGTGGACTACTCCGGCCGTTCCGTGATCGTGGTTGGTCCGCAGCTGGAAATGCATCAGTGCGGTCTGCCGAAGCAGATGGCGTTGGAGCTCTTCAAGCCCTTCGTCATGAAGCGCTTGGTGGAGCTTTCGCACGCGCAGAACATTAAGAGCGCTAAGCGTATGGTTGAGCGTTTCCGCCCGCAGGTGTGGGATGTTCTCGAAGAGATCATTACCGAGCATCCTGTGTTGCTGAACCGTGCACCTACCCTGCACCGTCTGGGTATTCAGGCGTTCGAGCCGAAGCTGGTTGAGGGTAAGGCTATTCAGCTGCATCCGCTCGTGTGTTCTGCGTTCAACGCTGACTTCGATGGCGACCAGATGGCGGTTCACCTGCCGCTCTCGCCCGAGGCTCAGGCTGAGGCACGCATTTTGATGCTCTCCTCGAACAACATCTTGAAGCCTTCGGACGGTCGTCCGGTAGCTGTTCCTTCGCAGGATATGATCATTGGCTTGTACCACTTGACCACCACACGCGAAGGTGAGAAGAACGAGGGCCACGCATTCTCGTCGATCGCTGAAGCTCTGATGGCGATGGATCGTCACGATATTGAGCTGTACACCAAGATTAAGGTGCGTCTCTCTGGCGACGAGTTTGTAGCGCCCGAGGGTTGGGAAGCCCCTGAGGGTTACACGCCTGGAGATCCGATTCTGCTGGAGTGCACCGTCGGTCAGATTCTGTTCAACCAGACTTTGCCGAAGGATTACCCGTGGTTCTCTGGCATTGCAGATAAGAAGGGACTGGGCAAGCTCATTAACGACCTTGCTGAGAAGTACCCGATGGATATCGTGGCGCGTACCCTGGATAACCTCAAGAACGCTGGCTTCTACTGGGCATCGCGTTCGGGCGTGACCGTCGCCGTTTCTGATATCGCAACCCCGGCGACTAAGCCCGCGATTATGGAACGCTATGAGAAGCAGGCCTCCGCGATTGAGGATGAGTTTGATGTCGGTATGATTGGCGACGACGAGCGCCGTGAAGAGCTCATTAAGATTTGGACCGAAGCTACCGATACGGTCGCTGAGGCTATGCGCGAGAATCTGAGCGACAACGGTGGTCTGAATACCATCTACCGCATGGTGACCTCTGGCGCACGTGGTAACTGGATGCAGGTTCGTCAGATTGCGGGTATCCGCGGTCTGGTGTCTAACCCGAAGGGCGAGATTATGCCCCGCCCGATTAAGTCCTCCTACCGTGAAGGGCTGTCGGTGTTGGAGTACTTCATCGCAACTCACGGTGCTCGTAAGGGTCTTGCCGATACCGCGCTGCGTACCGCTAACTCGGGTTACCTGACCCGCCGTCTGGTGGACGTTTCGCAGGATGTGATCGTGCGTGAACACGACTGCGGTACTCGCCGTGGTCTGGTGCTTCCGCTGATCGATGCCGACGGCAACCTCCACCCGGATGTTGAGACTTCTATCCACGGTCGTACCTTGGCAATTGATGTCAAGGACTCTGACGGTAACGTCATCGCATCCGCTGGTGAGGATGTTTCGGATGTGCTGATCGAGAAGCTGTTCAAGGCTGGCGTGAAGGAACTGCGTGTTCGTTCTGTGCTGACTTGCGAGTCCAGCATCGGCGTATGCGCCCTGTGCTACGGACGCTCTATGGCATCGAACGTTCTGGTTGATATTGGCGAGGCTGTGGGTATTATCGCGGCTCAGTCCATTGGTGAGCCCGGTACTCAGCTGACTATGCGTACCTTCCACACCGGTGGTGTTGCATCGGCTGACGATATTACCCAGGGTCTGCCCCGTATTCAGGAGCTCTTCGAGGCTCGTACCCCTAAGGGCGTGGCACCGATTTCTGAGGTTTCCGGCCGTGTGACCATTGAGGATACCGAAAAGTCGTACAAGATCGTCGTTACCCCGGATGATGGTTCCGAACCGCAGTCTTACACGGTTCTTCGCCGTGCAGCTTCGAAGCTGCAGACTGGCGACCACGTTCAGGTGGGCGATCAGCTGGCTGCTGGTGCGGTTGATCCGAAGGAGGTTCTGCGTATTCGTGGTCCTCGCGAGGCGCAGAAGCACCTGGTGAGCGAGGTTCAGGGCGTGTACAAGTCTCAGGGTGTAGAGATCCACGATAAGCACGTTGAGGTTATTGTGCGTCAGATGCTCCGCCGTGTGACCGTCATTGAGTCTGGTGATACCGAGCTGTTGCCCGGTGAACTGGTGGACAACATTGTGTTCCAGAAGGCTAACCGCAAGGCACTGGTTGAGGGCAAGAAGCCTGCCGCTGGTCGTCCCGAGATGATGGGTATTACCAAGGCGTCGCTGGCCACCGAGTCCTGGCTGTCTGCCGCATCCTTCCAGGAGACCACTCGCGTTCTCACCCAGGCTGCTATGGAGGCTAAGACCGATCCGCTGCTTGGTCTGAAGGAGAACGTCATCATCGGTAAGCTGGTTCCCGCCGGTACCGGTTTGGCTCGCTACAACGATATTGAGGTTGAGCCCAGCCAGAAGGCGCGTGAGGAGCAGATGCAGGCGTTTGATGGCTTCGGCTATCAGAGCGCGTTCACCCAGCTGGGTGAAGATCCGTACCCCTACGCCAACAGCGGCTACATGGCTGTTCCCTTGGACGAGTACGGTCGTGGTCTTGAGTAAGACTCACATAATGGGTTCGTAAACTCGATCGTGAATCGGGTCTAGTAGCCTAGATGATGGAGGCGGTTTCGGGAACTTCCCGAGACCGCCTCCTGACGTTAGCTAGGGGAGAGGACTACTCTATTTCAGTATCAAGTGATGAATACCATAGTGTATTTACCGTGATGGATGGTGTTCTCTCCGAGTTCAGCTAGATTAACAGGATTTTAACCTGTATAGTCTTTATCCGAAGTACCTAGCCTCGGCGTGGAATTCACCACCGTGATTCCTTGTGATAGTTAATCGTGAGGTCTTGGGTCAACGAATCAATGGCAGTATGGATACCGTCCTTTGGTGTTGCCTGTGCGCTGACACCTAAATGCCATTTTTAAGTGTGCCCAAAAACTTTTTCATCAGAAATAAGTTTAAACTCGCTGAGAGCAAGAACCCGTGTGCCTAGATGGGCTACGGGCTTCTGTAACCGAGAGCATTTCGTGGCAACACAAAATGCCAGTAAGTTCCCAAGGACTTGAAGACAGATAAGTCCACATAGTAACGGAGAAAACGTGCCTACTATTCAGCAGCTGGTCCGTAAGGGCCGGACTCCCAAGGTCGTTAAGACCAAGGCGCCCGCACTGAAGGGCAACCCTATGAAGCGTGGCGTGTGCACCCGTGTGTACACCACCACCCCGAAGAAGCCGAACTCGGCACTGCGTAAAGTCGCTCGTGTCAAGCTTAACGGTGGTATCGAGGTTACCGCATACATTCCCGGTGAGGGTCACAACCTGCAGGAGCACTCGATTGTGCTCGTTCGCGGTGGCCGTGTGAAGGACCTCCCCGGTGTTCGTTACAAGATCGTTCGTGGTGCTCTGGATACCCAGGGTGTTAAGGGTCGCGGCCAGGCCCGCTCCCGCTACGGCGCTAAGAAGGAGAAGAAGTAATGCCTCGTAAGGGTCCCGCTCCCAAGCGTCCCCTCGTAAACGATCCTGTTTACGGTTCTGCGCTGGTTACCCAGCTCATTAACAAGGTTCTGTTGGACGGCAAGAAGTCCGTGGCAGAGCGCATCGTATACGGTGCTCTTGAGGGTGTTGAGAAGAAGACCGGTTCTGATCCGGTCGTCACCCTGAAGAAGGCTATGGACAATATCAAGCCCTCGCTTGAGGTTCGTTCCCGCCGTGTTGGTGGTGCAACCTACCAGGTGCCGGTCGAGGTCCGCCCCGGCCGTTCCACCGCTCTGGCTCTTCGCTGGTTGGTTGGCTTCTCGAAGCAGCGCCGCGAAAAGACTATGACTGAGCGTCTGATGAACGAGATCCTGGATGCATCCAACGGTCTCGGCGCCGCTGTCAAGCGCCGCGAAGACACTCACAAGATGGCCGAGTCCAACAAGGCCTTCGCACACTACCGTTGGTAATTCTCCGTTTACAGCCTGTCGAGGTTATGGAGCCTGGCAGGCTTTCGGAGTATCTCATTTAGGGAGAAAAACGTGGCACATGATGTGTACACTGACCTGAACAAGGTCCGCAACATCGGTATTATGGCGCACATTGACGCCGGTAAGACCACCACTACTGAGCGCATCCTGTTCTACACCGGTATTAACCACAAGATCGGTGAGACTCACGATGGCGCTTCAACTATGGACTGGATGGCTCAGGAGCAGGAGCGCGGTATTACCATTACCTCCGCAGCTATCACCTGCTTCTGGAAAGACAACCAGATCAATATTATCGACACCCCCGGTCACGTTGACTTCACCGTTGAGGTGGAGCGTTCGCTGCGCGTGCTTGACGGCGCGGTAGCGGTGTTTGACGGTAAGGAAGGTGTTGAGCCTCAGTCTGAGACCGTGTGGCGTCAGGCTGATAAGTACGATGTCCCCCGCATCTGTTTCGTTAACAAGATGGACAAAATGGGTGCGGACTTCTACTTCACCGTTCAGACTATTATCGATCGCCTGGGCGCAAAGCCGCTCGTTATGCAGCTGCCTATCGGCGCTGAGAGCGACTTCGTCGGCGTGGTTGACCTGCTCGAAATGAAGGCATACGTATGGCCCGGCGACGCCAAGGGCGACGTGACCATGGGCGCAGAGTACGAAACTCGAGAGATCCCCGCTGACCTGCAGGCTAAGGCCGAAGAGTACCGCGCAGAGCTGATCGAGGCTGTTGCTGAGTCCAGCGAGGAACTCATGGAGAAGTACCTCGAAGGTGAAGAGCTCACGATTGATGAGCTCAAGGCTGGTATCCGTCAGCTGACCATCAACGGCGAGGCATTCCCCGTGCTCTGTGGTTCCGCATTCAAGAACCGTGGCGTTCAGCCCATGCTGGATGCTGTGATCGAGTACCTGCCTTCCCCGCTGGATGTTCCCGATGTAGAGGGCTCTAGCCCCTCGAATGAGGAAGAGAAGCTTACCCGTAAGGCATCTTCGGAT
Source organism: Rothia sp. HMSC064D08 (assembly GCF_001809525.1). Lineage (NCBI taxonomy): Bacteria > Bacillati > Actinomycetota > Actinomycetes > Micrococcales > Micrococcaceae > Rothia > Rothia sp. HMSC064D08. The sequence goes on from NZ_KV797895.1 coordinate 653,603, forward strand.
GAGCCTTTCGCGGCTCTAGCCTACAAGGTTGCAGCTCACCCGTTCTACGGTCAGCTCATCTACACCCGCGTGTACTCCGGTCACGCGGCTCAGGGTCAGCAGGTTCTTAACTCGACTAAGGGTAAGAAAGAACGTCTCGGTAAGCTCTTCCAGATGCAGTCCAACAAGGAGAACCCGGTTGACGAAATCACCGCAGGTCACATTTATGCGGCGATCGGTCTGAAGGACACGACTACCGGTGATACTCTGTGCGATCCTGCAAACCCGATCGTGCTTGAGACGATGACCTTCCCCGCTCCCGTGATCTTCGTGGCGATTGAGCCTAAGACCAAGGGCGACCAGGAGAAGATGTCGACCGCAATTCAGAAGCTCTCCGCTGAGGACCCCACCTTCACCGTGTCTCTGAATGAAGAGACCGGTCAGACCGAAATCGGTGGTATGGGCGAGCTTCACTTGGACATCATCGTTGACCGTATGAAGCGTGAGTTCAAGGTTGAGGCTAACGTTGGTAAGCCTCAGGTTGCATACCGCGAGACCATTAAGAAGACCGTTGAGAAGGTCGACTACACCCACAAGAAGCAGACCGGTGGTTCCGGTCAGTTCGCGAAGGTGCAGGTTTCCTTCGAGCCGCTGCCTTTGGATGGCGAGGAACTGTACGAGTTTGAGGATAAGGTGACCGGTGGTCGCGTGCCTCGCGAGTACATTCCTTCTGTCGATGCCGGTATTCAGGACGCTATGAAGTTTGGTGTTCTGGCCGGTTACCCGATGGTCGGCGTGAAAGCAACCCTGATCGACGGTGCCTACCACGATGTCGACTCCTCTGAAATGGCGTTCAAGATCGCTGGTTCTATGGTCTTCAAGGAAGGTGCTAAGCGCGCTAACCCTGTTCTGCTGGAACCACTGATGGACGTTGAGGTGCGTACCCCCGAGGAGTACATGGGCGACGTTATCGGCGACCTAAACTCTCGTCGTGGTCACGTGCGTTCCATGGAGGATGCATCCGGTGTCAAGATCGTCAAGGCTCTCGTACCGTTGACCGAGATGTTCGGTTACATTGGCGACTTGCGTGGTAAGACCCAGGGTCGTGCAGTGTTCTCGATGGCATTCGATAGCTACGGCGAGGTTCCCAAGAACGTCGCTGACGAGATCATTCAGAAGAGCCGCGGCGAGTAATTTCCCGTCTCTTTCTTGAGGGTTGCGGGTTGAGAAGCCCGTGACCCCTCACTAAAATTTTTAAATAAAAATCCACCATTGAGGGCATGAACAGTTTCATCTCTGCCGCGTAATCCGCTATTCTAGACGCTAGACCGTTTTTTGCGGGTTGCGCCGGAGCGAAGATCCGGGTGCATGTTTTCAATACGTTCTAGGAGGAACACTCTTGGCTAAGGCTAAGTTCGAGCGCTCCAAGCCTCACGTTAACGTCGGTACCATTGGTCACGTTGACCACGGTAAGACCACCCTGACCGCTGCTATCTCCAAGGTTCTGGCTGACAAGTACCCGGACCTGAACGAACAGCGCGACTTCGGTATGATCGACAGCGCTCCTGAGGAGCGCCAGCGCGGTATTACCATTAACATCGCTCACATTGAGTACCAGACTGAGAAGCGTCACTACGCACACGTTGACGCTCCCGGTCACGCTGACTACGTCAAGAACATGATTACCGGTGCTGCACAGATGGACGGCGCAATCCTCGTGGTTGCTGCTACCGATGGTCCCATGGCGCAGACCCGTGAGCACGTGCTGCTCGCTCGCCAGGTTGGCGTGCCCACCCTGCTGGTGGCACTGAACAAGGCTGACATGGTTGATGACGAAGAGCTTCTCGACCTCGTCGAGATGGAGGTTCGTGACCTCCTCTCCTCGCAGGAGTTCGACGGTGATGACGCTCCCGTGATCCGCGTGTCCGCTCTGAAGGCTCTCGAAGGTGACCCCGAGTGGGTTGCTAAGGTTGAGGAGCTCATGGAAGCAGTTGACACCTACATTCCGGATCCGGTTCGTGAGACCGACAAGCCCTTCCTTATGCCCATTGAGGACGTCTTCACCATTACCGGTCGCGGCACCGTTGTGACCGGTCGTGCAGAGCGCGGTACCCTGAAGATCAACTCTGAGGTTGAGATCGTTGGTATCCGCCCCATCCAGAAGACCACCGTGACCGGTATCGAGATGTTCCACAAGCAGCTCGACGAAGCATGGGCAGGCGAGAACTGTGGTCTGCTTCTGCGTGGTCTCAAGCGTGACGACGTTGAGCGTGGTCAGGTTGTTGTGGAGCCGGGCTCCATCACCCCTCACACCGAGTTCGAGGCAAACGTCTACATCCTCTCCAAGGATGAGGGCGGTCGTCACAACCCCTTCTACTCGAACTACCGTCCTCAGTTCTACTTCCGTACCACTGACGTGACCGGTGTTATTAAGCTCCCCGAGGGCACCGAAATGGTTATGCCCGGTGACAATACCGAGATGACTGTTGAGCTGATCCAGCCCATCGCTATGGAAGAAGGCCTCGGCTTCGCTATCCGTGAGGGTGGCCGCACCGTTGGTTCGGGTCGCGTTACCAAGATCATCAAGTAATTGCCGTAGTAACGACGATTCGCTGATGATGCGTTGAACAGCTTGCTCTTTCAACGCTAGCGATTTTAGAAGTCCCCCTGCATCATTGAATGCAGGGGGACTTCTACGTTTAACACTCCGCAGTCCTGGAGAGAGGGCGCTTCTGTGAGCGATAGTTTGTGTTTGGTATCTAGCCCCGGTGGAATTCCCCTAACCATAAGCACGGCTGGGGGAGGGCATGTCGGGGTGGATTGGGCACCTTCTTTTAGCGTGTCTTGCTTGGGCAGGCTTTTCTAGAACACGCTAAAAGGTAACGGGGTAAATAGTCCGGGATTGCATTACTTCACCTTACCCGTGCCTCCCTTATCCTCTCCATAAAAAGAGCCTTGATAGTGAATGAAGCGAAGTTTCCAATGCTTTGTTCACCATCAAGGCTCTTTTGTAGGAGCTAGAACATCAGGAATATTCTAGGCTTGACTACTTCCGTTCGGGTTGTTGTGCTGTTGTGAGTATCCAGGATACTGTGCCTGACCATTGGGCTGGTTATAGCCTTGGTAAGGCTGCTGCCCTGCCCATGGCCCCTGTCCGTAAGGTGCGGATGCAGCATTTGGAGGAACGAATCCGGCAGGCGCGCCCTGATACGGGTTCTGCGGAAGAGCGGTAGCCTGCTTATCCGCTGAAGGCCCCTGATCGCGAGCCAGCAAACGCCACACAACACCAGCAATGAGAAGTACCGAGATAATCATAAGCGTGAGCGGGTTGAGCCCGTTGAGCAGAAGCGCAAGATCTACCGTAACGAGAGCCGCGCTGACAAATACCCAGATACGGTCAAGAACAACGCTGACAAGTGCAGTCAGGAGAATGCCCAAGAGCATGATGACCGCACCTTGCTGAAGGTAACCAGTGCCCCATGCCATGATGGTGAGGAGCCCCTGTAATCCTATAGCCGTGTAGAGCAACGCCGCAGAGATACCTTGCTGAGCGGGGCGTTTCTCGATGAGGTTCCGGAGTATCTTAGATGCCACAACAGCAAGCAGAATGAGGATCGCAGCTTCCAGCAGGCTCTGGAAGAACCCTGTTACCGAGAAATCCAGAAGGATTCGTGTAGTAAATGCCACCGGTGCGGCAACGATGGCTGTTGGCAGCATACGCTTAGTGCTGACGGAGGCAAAGCTCAAAGCTGTAAGACCCCACAGCAGAGCGCTCTGTACTGTATCTTCGGAAGCAATCGAAGCAAGAGTCCAGAAGGCGATAGCTATGATTGCTGGAACCATCAAAAAGGTGTTGTGCGGGCCGTAGAATCGGGTGCTGTCATTACGCTGAGAAACCAAATAGTTTTTCGAGGATCGGGCGGGCCCGTGGAGCGGAAGCTGAATAACTTTCGCTGAGTTCTCCAACTGCACGTTAAGAGGCTGAAGCGAATCATACTTGCCGGGGATCTCGCGCTTCAGCAGAGTTGTTAGACCGTAGAGGACTGCACTGCATAGGGCAGCGGCAAGACCCTGGTAGATAACATATTCAGAGAACCGCACATGATTGAAGTTCAGCATATGATTGGTAACGGTATAACCTGTCAAAAGCAACGCGATAGAGGCGCATACTCGGAGCATAGCCAGGTTCGCTGCCTCCCCGAGCCCCCACAGCACTAGAACAGCAAGGGGACAGAAGATGGCGGTGAACAGAGCGTTGTCTGAGTACGCGAAGGGAGCGATGAAGCCGGGCAGACACGCTGTGTAGAAGATAATGTAAAACACAGTTCGTTCGCGTGGCTGGCGGCGAGTCATGTACAGAATTCCACTCAGCAGACCTTGAATAAGGAGCAGTCCAGAGGCGGTGAGGAACACCTGATTAGAGGCAATGCTATTGGAAGCCCACAGCACAATGACTGACCACAGCATCGGGAACCTAGACGTCATAAACATAATATGACGTTCCGAGGTTTCTTGAGGAATAATGTAAGACATTCCAAACATATAGATGCTGGTCAGAACCAGAACCCCGACTGCCCACCAATCCCCAGCGGGGAAGAGATAGTTCATCGATGTTGCTGCAATGCCTAAACCGCATAACGTGAGATAGATGCAGATGAGAGGCACAATCTTTTGATCTTTATACGCACTCGATGCTCGGAGCGTCAAGAAGCCAAGAGCCAGAACCGCGAGAAGAGCGACAACATAGAGCGAGGTATCAAGGGGTGGGTCAACAACCTCGCGGGGAGTCCACGTGAAGATCGAACGCAGCAGAAAGAATACAACTGCCATGACAAGGTACACCAGAATTTCCCGGAAGGCTGTCAGAGAACGTTTCTGGGGCAGCATCTCGTAACGGAGCGCGGCGAACAATCCAAGAGCGGTAATGGTGAGAGCACCTGCTAGGAGGATACCTCGTACGCCCCATCCGAGCTGAAGCGTAAAGAGCAGGTGCATGGTACCTAGGAAGAGGAATATCTTTGTTGTACTCGATACAAGGAGCTGAGGTAGCTGAAGCTTGCGGGCGGTAAGCATGAGAATACCCGCTGTTACGAAGTACAGATAGAAAGCGGATTCGTGCTGGCCTAGCAACATCAGGCTTAACCCACTGCTTATTCCAGTGATCAGGTATACGTACTCCTGAGCAAGAAGATATTTGCGGTAGGCAACAATAATACCCACGCAAAGCACAGCAAATACCCATGCACGCGGAAAGGTAACACCGTCTAGATGTACAAGCAGCATAAATTCTAGCCCAGTTGGGAAAGAATCTATATTGGTCAGAAGCGCATGTGGAATTTCGATAAAAGTGACGAATGCAGCAAAAATAATGCTTATATAGGTATCAATCCGAACATCCCAGCGCATTATGGGATGCTTAGGTAGATTCGCCTTCATTTCACGCTGCATAAGGGGGTACCCTACCAAGACTGCGAGAAGGTGCAGCGCATATAGGCCCATGAGGACTATTGTGACGGTAATAGGCCTCTCTAAGCCCCAGCCGAAACTGATCAGGGCGATGAATGGGTAGAGGCGAGCCTGAATGTAGTAGTCAAGCTTGCGTTCCAGAGCGGTAAAGACGAAAGCATGAGCCGACATAACGGAGAAGACTATGCCCATATCAGAGCTACTCATCTGCGGTATAAAGAAGAGCACCACGATCGCTGTGACGGGAACGAAAATACGGGAGGATTCTAAAAGACCCTCACGCAAACCAGTAGGTACAAGGCGCGAATTCAGGCGTATGAGCAGGCCCAGGATAATGGCGAGTACTGTGAGCGCGACGAAGTACCACACAAAGGGGAGAGCAGCCACGTTCGTGGCGGCAAGCGCATCCGAGACGAAGAAAGAAATAAGAACATAAGCCATCACCCTGTTGCGCATAAAAGAGCAGGCCAGAATAATCGCAGCTGTGCCAACGAGTGAGACCAGCAGCCAGATAAGGCTTCCATCATTCCAAAACCCCAGAACATAGGTTGCGATACCGGTAAGAGGTAAAAGTGCTAAACCTGTGGCGGTGAATGAGTAAGATGCGATGCGCAAACGTGCCACGGTTTTGTAGGTAATAAGACCTGCGCTGTAGAAAAGTAAACTACCTAATCCTAGACCAGCTACACGAAGAATAACGCTGGTCCTATCTTGCGAGGTGATCGAAGTGATGAACAGCGCCGCAGAACCGATGAGGAGCAATGAGCCCAAGTAAAGCAGAACATTAAGGAAAAGGTCTTCGGCACGGCGGCGTGTCAAAGAACGGGTGGTCTGCTGGGGAGCCTGCATCGTTGCCTGTGACGGATCAGAATACCACGTTGTTTGTGGGTTTTGGCCCTGCCAAGGCATCTGTGCCTGAGGGTATGAATACCCGGCTGGTGTCTGAGGAGACTGCCCTGAACCCTGCGGCTGAGCACCGGAGGGGAATTCGTGGTTGGGGGTAGACATGATATTTACTCCTTTAATGATTTACCTATTTTCACCATAGACGAATGCGGAGCATAGATTCTTTGATTTGATGCTTTATTCGGCATAGAGGTTTCTGGAAAAAGAATGAGAGAATCCTGAATGCGAAATAACCGCATTTTTAAGGAGTAATTCTGGTTTTCGAGATTTCCTCTTGATAGATTCTCTGGACACTCAAACGATATGAAAAAATAAATTAATGAACCTCAGCATGAGAGTCAGGCAGGACTGCGAAACAACAATGCAGATCTTCGTAGATGGTTGTGTTTTTAACAACAACCTTTGATTCTGCTTGCGTGGGGTGATGAGTTTTGAGAGAATGGACGACGTTGTAAAAGCGTTTATCTGTTCTAGATAAGCCCACATATGACCCGGTCCGAGGAATGAAGGGACGAGTCTGTCTTACGGCAGGCGACACGCCCGAGTTCGGGGGTCGGTGCCCATGCGGGGTGAGGAACCCGGTTTTACCGGATTCAGTCCGTGGTGGGCGGCGCACGTGATGAATATATCGCGTTCCTTAAGCGCCATGATAAGGGGCACAAGCTCCGATACAGGGAATACATCAAGAAAGAGAGTCCGACAGATGGCGGGACAGAAAATCCGCATCCGTCTGAAGTCCTATGATCACGAGGTCATTGATTCTTCGGCACGGAAAATCGTCGAAACGGTAAAGGGTGCAGGCGCAACTGTAGTTGGCCCCGTGCCGTTGCCGACCGAGAAGAACGTATACTGCGTTATTCGTTCTCCCCATAAGTACAAGGACAGCCGCGAGCACTTCGAGATGCGTACGCACAAGCGTCTGATCGACGTTGTTGATCCGACCCCTAAGGCTGTTGATGCCCTCATGCGTCTTGACCTGCCGGCAGACGTGAACATCGAGATCAAGCTGTAGAGGATCGCATCTCATGACTAACAAATTCGAGCGCCAGGTGAAGGGTCTGCTGGGTACAAAACTTGGCATGACTCAGGTCTGGGACGAGGACGGCAAAGTTGTGCCGGTGACCGTCGTCAAGGCCGATTCTAACGTTATTACTCAGATCCGTAACCAGGAAACTGACGGCTACCACGCTGTGCAGATCGGTTTCGGTTCCATCGATTCTCGCAAGGTTACCAAGCCTCTGGCTGGTCACTTCGAGAAGGCCGGTGTTACTCCCCGTCGTCACCTCGTCGAACTGCGCACCGCAGACGCTGCTGAGTATTCCCTCGGTCAGGAATTGACCGTTGAGATGTTCGAGCCCGGTCAGAAGGTAGACGTCGTTGGCAAGACCAAGGGTAAGGGTTTCGCAGGTGTTATGAAGCGTCACGGCTTCAAGGGTGTTGGCGCATCGCACGGTCAGCACAAGAACCACCGTAAGCCCGGTTCCATTGGTGGTGCATCCTATCCCGCACGCGTGTTCAAGGGTATGCGCATGGCTGGCCGTATGGGCGCAGCTCGTCACACCACTTTGAACCTGACTATCCAGGGTGTGGACGCAGAGAACAATGTCCTGCTGATCAAGGGTGCAATCCCCGGTCCTAAGGGCGGCGTTGTTCTGGTTCGTACCGCTGTGAAGGGAGCCTAGTACATCATGGCTGTCAAAACCCTTAAGGTAGATCTGCCCGCAGAGATTTTCGACGCGCAGGCATCCGTACCCCTGCTGCACCAGGTTGTCGTTGCACAGCTTGCTGCCGCACGTCAGGGTACCCACAAAACCAAGAACCGTGGTGAAGTTTCCGGTGCAGGCCGTAAGCCCTTCAAGCAGAAGGGTACCGGTAATGCACGTCAGGGCTCCATCCGCGCTCCGCATATGACCGGTGGTGGCGTGGTGCACGGTCCGACCCCGCGTAACTACGCACAGCGCACCCCCAAGAAGATGATCGCTGCAGCACTGCGTGGCGCTCTCTCTGACCGCGCTCGTCACGACCGCATCCACGTGGTGGAGAACTTCATCTCTGGTGAGACTCCCTCGACTAAGGCTGCTAAGGCTGCATTCGCAGAACTTACCGATCGCAAGAACATTCTGTTCGTTATCGATCGTGCAGAGGATGTGCTGGCACTGTCCGCACGCAACCTGCAGAAAGTTCACGTGCTCTACGCAGATCAGCTCAACACCTACGATGTGCTGGTTTCGGATGATGTAGTCTTCACCAAGGCGGCATACGACGCGTTCGTAGCTGCTAATCAGAAGAAGGAGGGCGCTAAGTAATGAGCGTTTCCACCAAGTCCGTGTACGACGTAATTATCGCTCCTGTTGTTTCTGAAAAGAGCTATGGACAGATCGACGAAGACAAATACACTTTCGAGGTCGCTCCGGACTCAAACAAGCTTGAAATCAAGCAGGCTATCGAAACAATCTGGGACGTCAAGGTTGCTTCCATCAATACTATGAACCGTAAGGGCAAGCGGAAGCGCACCCGTTTCGGTTGGGGCTCTCGTAAGGACACCAAGCGTGCCATCGTGACCCTCAAGGAAGGCCGTATCGACATCTTCGGCGGTCCGCAGGCATAAGGCTCGCGGAGACCACTTTAACGAAGGAAAGAAATATCTCACATGGGTATTCGTAAGTATAAGCCGACGACCCCGGGTCGCCGCGGTTCGAGCGTTGCTGATTTCGTTGAAATCACCCGCTCCACCCCGGAAAAGTCCCTGCTTCGTCCGCTTCACAAGACCGGCGGCCGTAACAACACCGGTCGTATCACCACTCGTCATAAGGGTGGCGGACACAAGCGTCAGTACCGTCTGATCGACTTCCGCCGTCACGATAAAGACGGTGTGAATGCACGCGTTGCGCACATCGAGTACGATCCAAACCGTACCGCACGCATCGCACTGCTGCACTACTTCGATGGTTCTAAGCGCTACATTATCGCTCCGAACAGGCTCTCTCAGGGCGACATCGTCGAGTCTGGCCCTGCAGCCGACATCAAGCCCGGCAACAACCTGCCCCTGCGCAACATCCCCGTAGGTACCGTGCTCCACTGTGTTGAGCTCCGTCCCGGTGGTGGCGCAAAGCTGGCACGTTCCGCTGGTGCTTCGGTTCAGCTGGTTGCTAAGGAAGGCAAGTACGGTCAGCTCCGTCTGCCCTCCGGCGAAATCCGTAACGTGGATGTTCGCTGCCGTGCAACCGTGGGCGAAGTTGGCAACGCAGAGCAGTCCAACATCAACTGGGGTAAGGCTGGCCGCAACCGTTGGAAGGGCATCCGTCCGACCGTTCGTGGTGTGGTTATGAACCCGGTTGACCACCCGCATGGTGGTGGTGAGGGTAAGACCTCCGGTGGTCGTCACCCGGTTAACCCCAACGGTAAGCCCGAGGGTCGTACTCGTCGTCCCAATAAGGAAAGCGACAAGCTCATCGTTCGTCGCCGTCGTACTGGCAAGAAGCGCTAAGGAGCCTGACACATGCCTCGTAGTTTGAAGAAGGGCCCTTTCGTTGATCAGCACCTCTACCTGAAGGTAGCGGCTCAGAACGAGAAGGGCACCAAGAATGTTATTAAGACTTGGTCCCGTCGCTCGATGATTATTCCCGATATGCTCGGGCACACCATCGCAGTGTACGACGGACGCAAGCACGTACCGGTATTCATTACCGAGTCGATGGTTGGGCACAAGCTCGGCGAGTTTGCACCCACCCGCACTTTCCGCAGCCATGTGAAGGACGACCGTAAGGGCAAGCGTCGCTAATCGGATAATCCGATTAGTTAACGTTTCCTTTTCGGCATAAGACGAAAGAGAGATAGGCAATGGAAGCCAAGGCATCGGCGCGTTTTGTTCGCGTTACGCCTATGAAGGCCCGCCGTGTCGTCAACCTGATCCGTGGTAAGCAAGCGGAAGAGGCTCTGGCGATTCTGAAGTTCGCACCCCAGGGCGCTTCAGAACCGGTATATAAAATCGTTGCTTCGGCAATAGCAAACGCTCGTCAGAAGGCGACCCAGGAAGGTCTGCCGTTCCGCGAGGAAGAGCTGTTCGTCAGCGAAGCATTCGTGAATGAAGGTCCGACCATGAAGCGCATTCAGCCCCGCGCGCAGGGTCGTGCATACCGTATCAACAAGCGCACCAGCCACATCACCGTGGTAGTTGCTACCCCGGAGAAGGAGGAGGACCGCTAAATGGGTCAGAAAATTCACCCGAACGGTTTCCGACTGGGCATTACCACCGAGCACGTCTCCAAGTGGTTCGCTGATTCCAACAAGCCCGGCGAGCGTTACGCAGACTTCGTTCGCGAAGATGTGAAGATCCGCGAGCTTTTGGCAAAGAACCTGGATCGTGCGGGCGTTGCAAAGGTTGAGATTGAGCGTACCCGTGACCGTGTGCGTGTGGATATCCACACCGCGCGTCCCGGTATCGTCATCGGCCGCCGTGGCGCTGAAGCAGACCGCATCCGTGGCGAGCTTGAGAAACTGACCGGCAAGCAGATTCAGCTGAACATTCTTGAGGTTTCTAACCCCGATCTGTCAGCTCAGCTGGTTGCTCAGAGCATTGCAGAACAGCTTGCAGCGCGTGTTGCATTCCGCCGTGCTATGAAGAAGGCAATCCAGTCCGCACAGCGTGCAGGCGCAAAGGGTATTCGTATCCAGTGCTCCGGTCGCTTAGGCGGCGCTGAAATGTCCCGTTCCGAGTTCTACCGTGAAGGTCGTGTGCCCCTGCACACCCTGCGCGCGAACATCGATTACGGTTTCTTCGAAGCCAAGACTACCTTCGGTCGTATTGGTGTGAAGGTCTGGATCTACAAAGGCGACTTGACCGACAAGGAACTGGCAGCTCAGCAGGCAGCCAACAACCGTCGCGGCAACCGCCGTGATGGTGATCGCCGCCGCTCCGGTGGCCGTGGTCCCCGTCGTGAACGCCGCAACGAGAATGCTTCGGCAAACACCGAAGCCAAGACTGCAGAGAACGGTGAGGCATAAATGCTTATTCCCCGTCGAGTAAAGTTCCGTAAGCAGCACCACCCCAAGCGTCATGGTCTCGCAAAGGGCGGCACCGAGGTTAGCTTCGGTGAATGGGGCATTCAGGCTCTTTCGCCCGCATATGTGACCAACCGTCAGATTGAGGCTGCACGTATTGCAATGACCCGTCACATCAAGCGTGGCGGTAAGGTCTGGATTAACATTTACCCGGACCGTCCGTTGACCAAGAAGCCTGCCGAAACTCGTATGGGTTCCGGTAAGGGTTCACCCGAGTGGTGGGTCGCTAATGTTAAGCCCGGTCGAGTCATGTTTGAGATCGCCGGTGTATCCGAAGAGGTGGCTCGCGAGGCGCTGCGCCTGGCAATCCACAAACTCCCGATGAAGGCACGTGTTGTGCGTCGCGAAGGTGGTGAATAAGCGAGATGGCAGTTGGATCCAAGGATCTGAGCATCGATAAGCTCGCAGAGCTCTCCAACGAAGAGCTGGCTGCAAAGCTGAGCGAATCGAAGAAGGAACTCTTCAACATCCGTTTCCAGGAAGTCACCGGTCAGGCTAACGCTGGTCGTCGCCGCACCATCAAGCGTGATATCGCACGTATCTACACCGTGCTGCGTGAGCGCGAGCTCGGTATTCGTCCCGCAACCGAAGGTGAGTCCAAGTGAGTGAAGTAAAGAACGAAGAGCGCGGCTACCGTAAGTCCCGCCGCGGCTACGTTGTCTCCGACAAGATGGACAAGACCGTTGTCGTCGAGGTCGAGGATCGCGTGAAGCACGCTCTATACGGCAAGGTTATGCGCCGTAGCTCCAAGATCAAGGCACACGACGAGCAAAATGTCTGCGGCGTTGGTGACTATGTTCTGTTGGCAGAGACTCGTCCGCTGTCCGCTACCAAGCGTTGGCGTGTCGTGGAGATCCTAGAGAAAGCTAAGTAAGCGCCTAGGACTCTGCTTGAGCACTATACGAGGTAGGGCCTCTTCCCCCATAATTCCATGGGGGAGAGGCCCTACCTCTATGTTCTATACGTCTCTTATATGAAAGATGTGCAGATGATGAAACGAAATATGTTCCAATACTTTATGAAAACTTTACTTTTTGAATATGGTTGAAAATCCGCTCTAGTATTGCTTACTATCGAAGGTACGCTTACTAAGTAAAACCTATATTTGACGTGGTTTCGCTGATTAGTGAGCTTCTAGGGCGTTATGCCCCCGACACACTGCATACTGAGGAACACAGACATGAATCCTTCATCTAATCACGGCATATCTCGACCCACGCAGAGAGCGTTAGCATCTGCTGGAGCCGTATCGCTTGTGATGGCATCGTTAAGCGCGATGCCTGCATCGTTCGCTAACGAGCAACAGCCCGCTCCCCACGACAACAGTTCTGGTTGTCGTAATATTGCGATCACCGCTGATCGATACCAGGGGCTTCCGGGCGAATATCAGCTGGCATATTCCAACTACACCCGGAACCTTTATACAACATTCTCAAATGGACGTCCGCCCGTTTACACCGGCGGCATTGGAGTGTGGACAACCTACGGCGAAATCCCAACCCTCGATGAAGTTATGCTGCCGGGAACCGTAGATTTCGTACCCAGCGGGCAGACCGAAGCGACAAGTAAGCAACTTGCTTCTCCTGACGGTATTGCGATTGATGATGCACACGGTACTATCTGGGTAACCCAGACTCGTACCAACTCGGTAACCGTGTACGATCTGTACACCAAGAAGGAACTGTGGACCAGCTACGATGCGCAGAATCCGGAAAACGGGTCTGTATCGCGTCCTCGTGAGGTTAAGGTTGATGCGAAGTCAGGGAAAGCATTTGTTTCTGGTTCTGGCGGCGTTACCGTGTTCGACTTGAAGAGCCACCAGGTTATTCAGAAGATTAACTTTACTAGTTCCGATGGCTCTGCTGATACGGGCATGAATATGGAGCTGGATTCCGAAGGTGGTCGCCTCTACGTACCTTCGCTGAACTCGGGAACGCTGAAAGCTATCAATACCGAAACTCTCGCTGTTGAGCAGACCATTGAGCTGCATAAAGAAGTGGCAGACGCGCAGCTGCGTCCCTCCGATGTAACGATTGATAAGTCTCTGGGTGAAATCTATGTTTCGTCCCAGGGCGATATGGACCGCGAGACAAAAGTTTCTAAGGGGAACTCTGGTATCACGGTTTACGATTTGAAGACGGGCGAGTACAAGAAGAGCATTAATTTCGGGAAACAGACGCTGGCGATTACTGCCGACGAAGAGCATGACGTGGTTTATGCTACCGATTTTGCCACCGGAAAGATCGGCGTTATTGACGGTCGTACCGGCTTCATCACGCATGAGGTGAGCACGGGGGCAGAAGGCGGAGCTAACGACGTTCTCGTAACCCCCGAAGGCGAAGTCTACGCGGTTGTCAGAGACAAGTTTGCTGATAACGTGACGACGGGGTACACGCTGGATCCCACCACCGGTAAATTTAAAGAGGCGGCAAGTGCTGAACCCAAGGGTGAGAACGGCGCAGATACTCCGATCACGGTAAATTCCCTTGTCAAGATTACTCCGACGTTTACTGCTGTTCCAAATATTCCTCAGTGCGATCCCGTGCAGACTCAGCAGGTTGTCGCCACGACTTCAACAGCAGGTGCTGTATATCCTAGGGGCACCAGCACAGTTCCCGCGCAAACCAAGGCTGATACCCCCGTTTTCTCGGATGTTCCTGAAGGTTCTCCCTTTTACGCCGATATTCAGTGGTTGGCGCATCAAAGGCTTTCTTTTGGGTGGACTGATGGTACCTATCGCCCCCAGCAGCCGGTAGATCGTGGGGCTATGGCGGCGTATTTTTACCGTCTAGCGGGTTCTCCCGAAGTAGCACTTCCTGAGATCTCACCTTTTAAAGATGTCGATTCGTCGCATCCTTTCTACAAAGAGATTGTGTGGATGTCCCAGCAGGGCATTACAACTGGGTATGAGGATGGAACTTATCGTCCCGGCATATCGGTAGATCGTGGAGCAATGGCGGCTTTCTTCTTCCGTTATGCGAAGGTGACAAACTATGAGGCACCGCAGACTCCTCAGTTCAAGGACGTCGATCGCAATAATCCGTTCTACCGCGAGATTTCCTGGTTTAAGGACCAGCACATCACGACTGGCTGGGTTGACGGCACTTTCCGTCCGAACGAGCCTATTCAGCGTGCTGCGATGGCGGCTTTCATCCACCGATTCGCCGTCAAATAAATAAGAGGCAACATAAGCGAGTACGCGGTTACCGAGGCGGTGCTTACCCCATGTTCGTGGGGTAAGCACCGCCTTGTTACTGTTATTTGGAGTATTCGAGATAAATCCATTGCTCAGGTGAACGTGGGTATGAGAGAGCCATGATCTTGAGTGAGTACCGCTGCTATTTGCCTAAATAGTAGAGAATAACGCCGCGACCTTCGACGGTGACGGCGTTATTTGACAGTTAAAAGCGGTTCGGCTCCTGCAGACGGACTAGCAAGGAATATGGGACCCAAGAAATCTGTCTGATAAGAGCCGAACCTGTAAAATGACGCAAGCGTCTTAACCATTATGATGCAAAATGTTAGATTTTGCATCATGTTCACGAATAAAAGAGAAAAAATCTTGTTAATTCATGAAGTTATCTATCTTTATATCCGTAATGTGTCTAATATGCAGGTACACGAGTCTTAAGGGTCATAAGCCAATTTCATCCAGGAAGTACAGAGCTTCGGGCGTTTTATAGAGTATGTTGCGTTATGGTGCTGGTAGGAACTTATTTAAGGGCAATGTTCGCTTCGATATGGGACATGCTAAGTGGCAGAGCATATGATGGGTAGAAATTTCCGAGCCCCTCATGCGGAAGACAGTGACATGGTTCAAATCTTGAGCCTCACAATTTGTAAAGCTCATGAGAATCTTGAGCAGCATCAAGTTGGGGCCAATCCTAAAACTCATAAGCTTTTTTGTTAGCGGAAGTTTCAAACATGCTCGCACGCGTGGGAATGCCGTTGCGACAACCGCCCGCGTTAACCCGAATACCTTGGTATCGAGACGCTTGCAAAATGACCGGTTGCACTGGATGAGCATCTTCAAACAGCAGGGCAGTACTACCTGCAAAGCCCATATGGTTCGGTACTCGATAACCGCGACAGTAATGTTTGGGTGGGCGGCGCAAACACCGTCAGTGATGGTACACGCGCAGGATAATTTTTCACCAGTATAGAACCCCGTCCGAGTTGCAGAACCTGAAGGGTCTGACAGCGATACTCCCGATGCGACGGTTGCGTTAACCCGCAAGATGGTGCCATTCAGCGGATACCCCCGCACTGTCTTCTAATAATCTGAGAATTTGTGCATTGAAGCCCGGTATGATGCGCTATGCCTCACGATAAATCCTTTGAAATATCAGGAAAATTCCGGTAAAATTTTAAGACTGTGTGGCTATACCCAGATATAGTCTCATAACCACGGGTTTCTCGTGCCAGTGCATAATGCCGCTATAACGGGTGGATACGCCCGCTTACGCGGGTCCAAATGCTCCTGGCATGGGTTACCCCAGGCGTTTCCGCTAACCCGCGCATCCTTATGATGCTGTGGGCCCGGGGCGTCAATCAATCCCGTAAAAATGTTCCGCAAGGCTGGCTCGCGCCTGAAGGCGAGTCGGAACCGGCGAGACGACAGGAGAAATATGATTCAGCAGGAGTCGCGACTGAAGGTCGCCGATAACACTGGTGCGAAGGAAATCCTGACCATCCGTGTGCTTGGTGGTTCCTCGCGTCGCTACGCAGGCATCGGCGATATTATCGTCGCAACCGTCAAGGATGCAATTCCTGGCGGCACTGTTAAAAAGGGTGACGTTGTGAAAGCAGTCGTCGTCCGTACCAAGAAGGCAACCCGTCGCGCAGACGGATCCTACATCAAGTTCGACGAGAACTCAGCAGTTATTCTGAAGAACACTGATGGTGATCCCCGTGGTACCCGTATCTTTGGTCCCGTTGGTCGTGAACTTCGCGATAAGAAGTTCATGAAGATTGTTTCGCTGGCTCCGGAGGTGCTCTAACTTATGGCTAAGATCAAGTCCGGCGACCTGGTTCAGGTTATTTCCGGTGCAGACAAGGGTAAGCAGGGCAAAGTTCTGAAGGTTATCCCCAAGGAAAACCGCGTGATTGTTGAGGGCGTTAAGGTCGTCACCAAGCACACTAAGGCAAACCCCGTAACCGGCGCAGCAGGCGGTATTCAGAAGGTGGAGGCACCGATTCACGTTTCGAACGTAGCAATCGTTGATCCTGAGACCGAGAAGCCGACCCGTGTTGGTTTCCGCGAAGAGACTGTAGAGCGTAATGGCAAGCAGCGTACCGTTCGCGTGCGCGTTGCTAAGCGTTCGGGGAAGGATATCTAATGAGCGAGACCAAGATTACCCCCCGCTTTAAGACCAAGTACGCTGAGGTTGTCGTCCCCGCGCTGCAGGAAGAGTTCAAATACCAGAACGTCATGCAGACCCCGAAGTTCGTTAAGGTCGTCGTAAATATGGGTGTTGGCGAGGCAGCTCGCGATGCAAAGCTCATGGACGGCGCTATCCGCGATCTCACCGCTATTACCGGTCAGAAGCCGGTTGTAACCCGTGCCAAGAAATCCATCGCACAGTTCAAACTGCGTGAAGGCATGCCAATCGGCGCACACGTTACCCTGCGTGGCGACCGCATGTGGGAGTTCCTGGACCGCCTGGTTACCCTGGCTCTGCCCCGTATCCGCGATTTCCGCGGTCTTTCCGATCGCCAGTTCGACGGTAACGGCAACTACACCTTCGGCCTCACCGAGCAGTCCATGTTCCACGAAATCGATCAGGATTCGATCGACCGCGTGCGTGGTATGGACATCACCGTGGTGACCAGCGCCAAGACCGACGATGAAGGCCGTGCCATGCTGAAGGCACTGGGCTTCCCGTTCAAGACCAACTAACGACTACGTTGCAGGTCCAGAGTCTGTTACCGCAGATTAGGGAAACCACAACGAGGAAGGGCTACAGCCCAAAATGACTATGACTGATCCGGTCGCAGATATGCTGACCCGTTTGCGCAACGCAAACTCCGCATACCACGACACCGTATCTATGCCCTACTCGAAGCTCAAGGCTCGCATCGCCGAGATCCTGAAGGCTGAGGGCTACATTGCCGATGTTAAGGAAGAGGAAGCAAAGGTTGGCAAGACCCTGACCCTCGTTCTTAAGTACGGTCCGTCCCGCGAGCGTTCCATCGCTGGCGTGCGTCGTATTTCCAAGCCGGGCCTGCGTACCTACGCAAAGTCCACGAACCTGCCTCGGGTTCTGGGTGGTCTCGGTACCGCTATTCTGTCCACCTCCTCGGGCCTGCTCACTGATAAGCAGGCTGCGAAGAAGGGTGTGGGCGGCGAAGTTCTCGCCTACATCTGGTAGTCGGTTAGAAGAGAAAGGAAGAGAAGAATGTCACGTATTGGACGTCTCCCCATCTCGGTTCCAGCCGGCGTTGAGGTAAAGGTCGATGGCAACCTGGTGACCGTTAAAGGTTCCAAGGGTGAGCTGAGCCACCAGGTGGCTTCCCCCATTACTGTTGCTCTAAACGACAATGAAATCGCGGTATCGCGCCCGAACGACGAGCGTGTTTCTCGCTCGCTGCATGGTCTGACTCGTACCCTGATTCAGAACATGATTATCGGTGTGACCAACGGCTATGAGAAGAAGCTGGAAATTGTTGGTACCGGTTACCGTGTGACCGCGAAGGGTAACGACCTGGAATTCGCTCTAGGTTACTCCCACCCGATTAGCGTTTCTGCACCCGAAGGTGTTTCCTTCGCCGTGGAAGGCGCTAACAAGCTGACCATTTCGGGTATCGATAAGCAGCTCGTCGGTCAGGTTGCAGCAAACATTCGTGGTCTGCGTAAGCCCGATCCCTATAAGGGCAAGGGTGTTCGCTACGCAGGTGAGCACATCCGCCGCAAGGTCGGAAAGGCTGGTAAGTAAACATGGCTATCAAGTCGAAGGCATCGCAGCGTGCACGCCGTCACGCTCGCATCCGCAAGTATGTTTCGGGTACCGCTGCGCGTCCGCGCCTGTGCGTCACCCGTTCGAGCCGTCACATGTTCGTTCAGGTTATCGACGATGTCAAGGGTGTGACCCTGGCATCCGCCTCCACTATGGAAGCAGAGCTTCGTGCCGCAACCGATCTGGACAAGACCGCTAAAGCAAAGCGCGTTGGTGAGCTTGTAGCAGAGCGCGCTAAGGCAGCCGGTATTGAAACTGTCGTGTTTGACCGCGGCGGCAACAAATACCACGGTCGTGTTGCAGCAGTTGCTGATGGCGCACGTGAAGGAGGTCTGGCACTCTAATGAGCGAACAGAACGTAAAGGAAACTCAGGTGAGCGAAGCAGTAGCAGCTGAAACCGCTGAGACTTCCAAGCAGCGCGAAGAGCGCCGCAACAACCGCGGCGAGCGTCGCGGTCGCGGTGATCGTAAGAACCGCGCACGCGAGGAGGAAAAAGACAAGTACATCGAGCGCGTGGTAACCATCAACCGTGTGTCCAAGGTCGTCAAGGGCGGTCGTCGCTTCAGCTTCACCGCTCTGGTCGTTGTTGGTGACGGTAATGGCATGGTCGGCGTTGGCTACGGCAAAGCTAAGGAAGTTCCAGCAGCTATTGCCAAGGGTGTTGAGGAAGCTAAGAAAAACTTCTTCCGTGTGCCCCGCATCGAGAACCGCACCATTCCCCACCGCGTACAGGGTGAGGAAGCAGCAGGCGTTGTGATGCTCCGCCCAGCAACCGCTGGTACCGGTGTGATCGCTGGTGGTCCGGTGCGTGCAGTGCTCGAAGCAGCAGGTATCCATGATGTGCTGTCGAAGTCTCTCGGTTCCTCGAACCAGATCAACATTGTTCACGCAACCGTTGCAGCACTCAAGCAACTGGAAGAGCCTCTGGCAGTTGCAGCCCGTCGTGGTCTGCCCAACGATGAGGTTATCCCCAGCTACCTGCGCAACACCAAGTCCGATAAGGCAGGTGCGTAATGGCTAAGCGTATTCAGCCCAGCGACGCAAAGCTGGAAATCACCCAGGTTAAATCCTATGTTGGTCAGAAGCAGAATATGCGCGACACCCTACGTTCCCTCGGCTTGAAGCGCCCGGGCAACAAGGTAGTGCGCACTGCCGACCCCGTCACCGTTGGCATGGTTAACACCGTTGCTCACCTGGTGAAGGTTGAGGAGGTCAAGTAAGATGGCAGACGCTATCAAGATTCACGATCTGCGCCCGGCACCGGGTGCCCACAAGGCAAAGACCCGCGTAGGCCGCGGTGAAGGCTCCAAGGGTAAGACCGCAGGTCGCGGTACCAAGGGTACCAAGGCTCGTTACCAGGTTCGTCCCGGCTTCGAGGGCGGTCAGCTTCCGCTGCACATGCGCCTGCCGAAGCTGCGCGGATTCAAGAACCCGTTCCGTACCGAGTACCAGGTTGTTAACCTGAAGCGCATTCAGGAACTGTTCCCCGAAGGTGGCGAGGTCACCGTCGAGGCCCTAGTCGCTAAGGGCGCTGTTCGTAAGAACGAGCTTGTGAAGGTTCTGGGCGACGGCGACATCACCGTCAAGGTGAACGTTGTGGTTGATAAGGCTTCTGCATCCGCAATCTCTAAGATTGAGGCGGCAGGCGGTTCTGTAACCGTTAAGTAGTCTTCAGACTCACTAGATGGCTCCCGCACATGAGGCGGGGGCCATCTTCTTTGAACAGCAAAAGTCTGCATTAAAGCTTTTATGATGTATTTAACGTCTCAGAAATTCTAGAAAATTCATCTTAAATAACGCTCACAGAATACAAAATACACATATCTCGCGCCGTGGTTATCGACAACACCGGTGAACAGGCTAGACTGGAAGGTATGTGTTTAGCGTGTTCCTAACATCTGTGTTAGCGAATACATACCCCAAGATTTTCAGGAGGACATGTGCTTAGCGCGTTCGGGCGAGTCATTAAGACCGCCGACCTGCGACGTAAGCTGCTGTTTACCCTAGGCATGATTGTGCTGTACCGTATGGGCACCTTCATTCCCGCCCCCGGTATTTCCTACGGCACGGTTCAGCAGTGTCTTAACGCCAACCAAACTCACGGTGGCGCCTACGACATCATCAACCTGTTCAGCGGTGGTGCACTCCTACAGCTTTCTATCTTCGCGCTGGGCGTGATGCCCTACATTACGGCAAGCATTATTATTCAGCTGTTGCGCGTGGTCATTCCTCGTTTCCAAGAGCTACACGATGAAGGGGCTCAGGGACAGGCCAAACTCACTCAATACACCCGTTATCTCACTATCGCTCTTGCGCTTCTCAACGCGACCACGATTGTGTCTATGGCACGCTCTGGCGTGCTTCTGGGGAACTGCCCCGGTATCATCCCGCAAGACGATGTGCTGCACATCCTGGTTATTATCATTACTCTGTGTGCCGGTACCGGCGTCATCATGTGGATGGGCGAGCAAATTACTGAGCGCGGCGTGGGCAATGGCATGTCTTTGCTTATCTTCACCTCAATTGCTTCCTCATTCCCGAATGCTCTGGGCTCAATCCTGGAACAGCAGGGTCCGTTCGTCTTCTGGTCCGTGTGCCTTGTGGGCCTTGCCGTGATGCTTGCTGTGGTCTACGTGGAGCAGTCTGTACGCCGCGTTCCCGTGCAATATGCTAAACGCATGATTGGTCGCCGTACTATTGGCGGTACCAGTACCTATATTCCGCTCAAAGTCAATATGGCGGGCGTTATTCCCATCATCTTCGCCTCCTCACTGCTGACTTTGCCTGGTATTATCGCGCAGTTCAATACACCACAGGGTGGTGCAGCACCCCCCGAATGGGTGAACTGGGTAAATACTTACCTTACGAGGGGCGATCATCCGCTGTACATCGCTCTGTACTTCCTGCTGATTCTTGGATTCACGTATTTCTATGTTGCGGTGACTTTCGATCCGGTCGAGGTTGCAGACAATATGAAGAAATATGGCGGCTTTATTCCGGGTGTTCGCGCGGGTAAGCCCACTGAACGTTACCTCAGCTATGTGCTAACCCGCATTACACTTCCGGGTTCGCTTTACCTCGCTGTGGTTTCCATGATTCCGCTTGTTGCGTTGGTTCTCTTCAACGCAAACCAGAACTTCCCGTTCGGCGGTGCATCGCTGCTGATCGTGGTGGGTGTTGGTCTTGATACTCTCAAGCAGGTCAGCGCCCAGCTTCAACAACGAAACTATGAAGGATTGCTTCGATGAACCGTCTTCTGATCATAGGTCCTCCCGGTGCCGGTAAAGGCACCCAGGCCGTCAAGATTGCTGAGGAACTGAAGATTCCCGCGATTTCGACCGGCGATATTTTCCGGAAGAACATTAAGGAAGAGACCGAGCTCGGTAAGGAAGCGAAGTCTTATATTGACTCCGGCAACCTCGTGCCCGATTCTGTTACGAACAATATGGTGCGTGCTCGCCTTGACGAAGCCGATGTGGCACACGGTTTCCTTCTCGACGGATACCCCCGCAACATCGCTCAGGTTCACGAGCTTGATGCTATCCTTGCGGATAAAAACCAGCAGATCGACCGTGTACTTCTGCTTGTTGCGGATGATGACGAGCTTGTTGCCCGACTGCTCAACCGAGCTGCCGAGCAGGGGCGCACCGACGATAATGAAGAGGTCATTCGCCATCGCTTGAAGGTGTATGAAGAAGAGACCGCACCGTTGGTTGCGAAGTATCGTGAACGCGGTATCGTCAAAGAGGTTGATGGTCTAGGTGAGATTGCCGACGTGACCGAACGTATTCTTAAAGCCCTATCTTAGGGCTATACATTATAAACTGCGCCTCCGTCATCGTGCGGGGGCGCAGTTGCATGAACGCACTGCCGCAGTAATGGTGATACGGCAATGCTCTTAGGCCTCAGAACGAGAAGGAACCCTATGGCACGTGTAGAGATCAAAACTAATGCCCAGTTACATCACATGTCGCGCGCAGGCATCATAACTAGCCGTGCGTTGGATGCGGCAGTTGCGGCAGCAAAGCCCGGGGTGAGTACCGCAGAGCTCAATAAAGTTTTCGAGCGCAGTCTGGAAGAACAGGGCGGAATCTCGAACTTTTATGGTTATTATGACTACCCTGCAAGTATCTGCACCTCTGTGAATCATGAGGTGGTACATGGCATACCCGGTGACTATATCCTTCAAGACGGCGATATTATCTCCATCGATGGAGGCGCCTATATTATTGACCCGGCTACTAAGAAGCAGTGGCATGGCGATTCTGCGCGAACTGTATTGGTTGGACATACTTCACAGGCCCGCCGAGACCTATCCGATATAACCTGGGAAGCCCTCTGGCACGGTATCGCCGCCTTGTCGCACGCAAAGAAAATCGGCGAGGTTGGGATTGCGATCGAAGAATTCGTGCGCAGCGAAACCGGGGATACATACGGTATCATCGAAGACTATGTAGGCCACGGCATCGGTACCCACATGCATATGGCACCCGACGTGCTGAACTACGCCGCTCGTGACCTCGGCCCAAAAATTAAACCTGGCATGGCATTTGCAATCGAACCCATGCTTGTAACGGGGAATACCGATATCACCGTACTTGAGGATGACTGGACAGTCATTACAACCGACAGGTCGGATGCCTGCCAATGGGAGCACTCGGTTGCCGTGCATCGAGATGGTCTGTGGGTTCTAACCGCAGAAGATGGGGGAGCCTCTGAACTGGCACGCTTCGGCATTATCCCCGTACCGATTCCTAAGTAGCATCTGCCCGCTTTAGGGCGTGCATCCTTGACAAGCATCATAACCACAGGCTGAGCATCTATAATGCCCGAAGGAAAACTATGAGCGAAACTCTGACAGGCTGCGCCGCAGCTTCAACCGATTCCACGTCGCGCTCCACCAAAGTACCCGTGGAGATTTCAAGCGTGCGCCCCGAACCGGGAAAAATTGCGCTCAAAGCACCCCGGCGCACAAAACCGCCCAAGCATATTGCTGATTTTGATATGGCAGGGCGCCGTGAATTCCTCAAGGAACTGGGATACCAGCCCTTCCGTGCATCACAGCTCTCAAAGCACTATTTCGAACGGCTGGTTAACGATCCGGCGCAGATGACAGACCTGCCTGCTCAGGACCGTGACGAGATGGTATCCCGCGCAATGCCGCAGCTGCTAACTCCTGTGCGAACCCTAGAAGCTGACGGCGGGGATACCCTCAAAGTCGTACATCGTCTTTTCGATGGGGCGCTTATTGAATCGGTCATTATGCGGTATGACAACCGCGTCACCATGTGTATTTCCTCGCAGGCTGGATGCGGGATGAACTGCCCCTTTTGTGCCACCGGGCAGCAGGGGCTCACCCGCAATCTCTCGACTGCAGAAATCGTAGAGCAAGTGGTTGCTGGGGCACGATATCTGAAGCAGATGAAGGGTCTTGACAAGGCCGATGGAGGGTCGGAAGATACCCGCCCGCTACGCGTCTCCAATATTGTATTTATGGGAATGGGCGAGGCGCTCGCAAACTACAAATCAACGATGGGTGCGGTGCACCGTCTGATCGATCCCGCCCCCGAGGGACTGGGTATCTCCGCACGCGGACTTACGATGTCTACCGTGGGTTTGGTGCCCGGTATCCGCAAGTTTGAGCTGGAGAAACTGCCGATTACGCTTGCCCTCTCGCTGCACGCGCCGGATGATGAACTGCGCGATGAGCTTATTCCCATCAACCAGCGGTGGAAGGTTGATGAGACTCTGGACGCCGCATACGATTATTACCGCACGACCGGGCGGCGCATCTCAATTGAGTATGCGCTTATTCGCGATATTAACGACCAGGGATGGCGCGCCGATTTGCTAGGGAAAAAGCTCGCGCAGCGCGGTCGCGGATGGGTACATGTAAACCCTATTCCGTTGAATCCGACTCCTGGCTCAAAATGGACAGCATCGCGTAAAGGCGTGGAGCAGAATTTTGTGGAGCGTCTGCGGGCACACGGTATTCCAACGACAATTCGCGATACTCGCGGTTCTGATATTGATGGTGCATGTGGCCAGCTCGCTGCCAAAGAAGAGGAATAGGGGCGCCTCATACCAGGTAGTAACCCTTATTCTGCAGTTGTTTAAAAGGCAACTATGTCGTATAGTTGATAGTTGGCTGTTTGTACCAGCGTTAAGTGCGCCCTTTTTGCAGGTGCAAAACGCTCTTCACCAGTGTGTGAAGATATACAGCATCAGAAGATAAAACTGTTCAGAGCATAAACTCTGGGCACCGACGTTAGCGGAGGATATGGCAAAGAAAGACGGCGTCATCGAGATCGAGGGCTCTGTGGTTGAGGCTTTGCCCAATGCGATGTTCCGTGTTGAGCTAGACAATGGTCACAAAGTTCTCGCGCACATCTCGGGTAAGATGCGTCAGCACTACATTCGAATCCTGCCTGAGGATCGCGTGGTAGTGGAACTGAGCCCCTACGACCTGTCCCGTGGTCGTATCGTCTACCGTTATAAGTAAAACCCGATCATTAAACGTCGCTTCGGCGGCGTTTAAGTCGTGTTCATAGGGATAAATAGTTCTTCTGGTTGCCCAGTAAGAACCTCTTATCTCGCCAGTTATCAAGTTGCAATCAAAAGGAATGCGATGAAGGTCAAGCCGAGCGTTAAGCCGATCTGCGATAAGTGCAAAGTGATTCGCCGTCATGGCGTAGTCATGGTGATCTGCGAAAACCCGCGCCACAAACAGCGCCAGGGCTAAGCCCACGGTAGCTGCGTAACACCGCCTGCGGGCGGAATCGTCATAGGCACCGCTCCGTATCGTTTATCGAGTGATAAAGGATGCGGATACCTCCGGACTCAGAGGCCGGGGACCGGGCAAACACCCGGGCAGTGATGCTACAGACCTCTGGAAAACAACAAGGAGAAGCCAGTATGGCACGTCTCGCTGGAGTTGATATTCCCCGCGAAAAGCGCGTGGAAGTTGCTCTCACTTACATTTACGGCGTGGGCAAGACCCGTGCTCACGAAACCCTTGCTGCTACCGGCGTGAACCCTGACACTCGCGTCAAGGATCTCACCGACCAGGAGCTTGTGGCACTTCGTGACTTCATCGAAGGCAACTACAAGGTTGAAGGTGATCTTCGCCGCGAGGTTGCAGCCGATATTCGCCGCAAGGTTGAAATCGGCAGCTACCAGGGTCTGCGTCACCGTCGCGGCCTGCCGGTTCACGGTCAGCGCACCAAGACCAACGCACGCACCCGTAAGGGCCCGAAGCGTACCGTCGCAGGTAAGAAGAAGTAAGCAACGTTGCTCTGTCGAACTATCAGTATCGACCAACGTATTAGAAAACCTTTGTAGGAGAATCAATAATGCCTCCCAAGACTCGCGCCGCGGCTGCTCGCAAGACCCGCCGCAAGGTCAGCAAGAACATCGTTGCTGGTCAGGCTCACATCAAGTCGACCTTCAACAACACTATCGTCTCCATTACCGATCCCACCGGTGCAGTAATCTCGTGGTCCTCTGCAGGTGATATGGGCTTCAAGGGCTCTCGTAAGTCCACTCCCTACGCCGCACAGTTGGCTGCTGAGACTGCCGCAAACCGTGCTAAGGAACACGGCGTCCGTAAGGTTGATGTTTTCGTAAAGGGCCCCGGTTCTGGCCGTGAGACCGCAATCCGCTCTCTGCAGGCAGCAGGCCTAGAGGTTGGTTCGATTCAGGACGTAACCCCTGTCGCTCACAACGGTTGCCGTCCGCCGAAGCGCCGCCGCGTCTAATTAGGCGAATGCCTAATCCCTCTGCGGCTGTCGTCTTCACAGATAACACCAAAGAGTCCAGACACCCGTCTGCTTCCTAAAATCTGTTTTCCCAAACTTGTGGGCTCATATAGCGGAGCTCACCGAAAGGAAACAAAGTGCTTATTGCACAGCGCCCCACTCTGACTGAAGAGGTCGTAGCGCCGAACCGTTCGCGCTTCACCATCGAGCCCCTTGAGCCGGGATTCGGCTACACCATGGGTAACTCCCTCCGTCGCACTCTGCTGTCCTCCATTCCCGGCGCCGCTGTTACCAGCGTTCGTATCGACGGTGTTCTGCACGAGTTCAGCACTGTTCCCGGAGTCACCGAGGATGTCACCGAGATTATCTTGAACGTCAAGAAGCTCTCGATTTCTTCGGAAAATGACGAGCCCGTAGTTGCATACCTGCGTAAGCAGGGCGAGGGTGAACTTACTGCAGCCGACATTGAAGTACCTGCCGGTGTTGAGATTCACAACCCGGAACTGCACATCGCAACCCTCAACGCGAAGGCAAACTTCAATGCCGAACTGATTATTGAGCGCGGTCGCGGTTATGTGTCTGCAGCTCAGAACAAGACTGGTGATGCAGAGATCGGCCGTATTCCGGTTGATTCTATTTACTCCCCGGTTCTGAAGGTTACCTTCAGCGTTAACGCAACCCGTGTTGAACAGCGCACCGACTTCGACAGCCTGACTTTGGACGTCGAAACCAAGGAAGCCATTGCACCGCGCGATGCCGTCGCATCCGCAGGCAGCACCCTGGTTGAGCTCTTCGGACTTGCACGTGAGCTCAACGTTGCCGCCGAGGGTATCGAGGTTGGTCCGTCGCCTGCCGACGAGTCCATGGCTGCCGATTTGGCTCTGCCGATTGAGGACCTTAACATGTCCGTTCGATCCTACAACTGCCTCAAGCGCGAGGGCATCCACACCGTGGGCGAGCTCGTAACTCGTAGCGAGGCGGATCTGATGGATATTCGTAACTTCGGTGCTAAATCCATTGATGAGGTCAAGGCTAAGCTGCATGAGCTTGGTCTGGCTCTCAAGGATTCCCCTCCGGGCTTTGAACCCGTTGCTCGTGCATACGATGACGAAGACGGTTCCGGCGAATAAATTTCGATCGAATAGTTCACCCGGTTGTTCCGGGATCAGTAAACGTGGTTCCTAAGTCCCGTTGTTGGGGCGGTGGAACGTAAATCATGGAGAAATAACTATGCCTACTCCCACTAAGGGTCCCCGCCTCGGCGGTTCCCCGACCCATGAGCGCCTAATGCTTAATAACCTGTCGGCGCAGCTCTTCCAGCACAAGCGCATCACCACCACCTTGACTAAGGCAAAGCGTATGCGCCCGGTGGCTGAACGTTTCATCACCTTCGGTAAGAAGGGCGATTTGGCGGCTCGCCGTCGCGTGCTGCGATCCATTACCGACAAGTCCGTAGTACACGAGCTTTTTACTGTAATTGCACCGGCAATGGCCGAGCGTCCCGGTGGCTACACTCGCATCACCAAGATCGGTAACCGTAAGGGCGATAACGCACCTATGGCCGTTATCGAACTCGTAATGGAGCCTGTAGAAACCAAGGGTGCTGTTGCAGAAGCTACCAAGGTTACTGAGAAGGCTGCCGAAGCTCCCAAGGCTGAAGCAAAGAAGGCAAAAGCTGAAAAGGCTGAACCTAAGGAAGAAGCTAAGCCCGCTAAGTCTGAAGGTACCGAGGGTCTGCCCGCAGGTGCACACGCTCCGTTAGAATCTGGTGAGGCTCCCGAAGGATTCGAGGTCAAGGGTAACGCTGACTCGATGAAGTACCACGTGCCCGGCTCCCGCTGGTATGCAAACACCATCGCCGAAATCTGGTTCGACTCCGCTGAGTCGGCTGAGGCGGCAGGTTACGCACCCGCCGGTGGTGCAGCAGCTCAGAAAGTTTCTGCTGAGTAAGCACAGCTAACGCGTTAGCTTATTGTCAAAATCCGTCGCCTAGGTTCCTAGGCGACGGATTTTGCGTGTTTCAGACGTATATTCTTGGGCAATTCACCAGGTATTGTTGAAGGGCGAAAGGGGAAAGCTACTGTGTCTGATCAGTTACAAGAACCTGGTCCTCAGGCATCACAGATAAACCTAGACTCACAGCCATCATCTGGCGATGGGGACGTGCTGGGCACGCAGCGGGTACGCATCGACTGCGCCTATGACGGCACGTGGTTTAGCGGGTGGGCAAGGCAGCCTAACTTGGTAACTGTGCAGGGTGTATTAGAGGATGCGCTGGAGCTGGTGCTTCGCGCGCATCACCGAGTGACGGTCGCCGGTCGTACCGATGCCGGAGTACATGCACAGGCGCAAACTATCCACCTTGATATTGCCGCCGAAACCTGGCAGAAACTTACCGGGCGTGACGGGCTGGCAGATCCAGCTGAGTCGCTCAAACGTAAGGTTTCTGGTGCCCTGAAACGAACCCTGGCGCAGGCAGAACATACGCTAGGAATCCCTGAGCGCATGCGCGGGCTTCTTCAAGGATCTCTTGTGCTTCACCAGGTACAGCCCGTGCCGCAGGACTTTGATGCGCGGTTTTCAGCGACCGGCAGGCGGTACACGTACCGCATCCTGGATGGACAGGGGAGTAGCCCCGATCCGCTGCACCGCGCGTATGCCTGGTGCATTCCCGAAAGCCTAGACCTTGAAGATCTTAACAAGGCAGCTCATGAACTTACGGGGCTACATGATTTTCTCTCGTTCTGTAAACCGCGTGAGGGAGCTACGACGATTCGTGAACTCCGCCGTATATACCTAACACGCCATGATGACGGAGTTATTGAAGCGACAGTTGAGGCAGACGCTTTTTGTCACCATATGGTGCGCTCGCTTATAGGGGCACTAGTTCTCTACGGCACCGGAAAACGGACCCAAACATGGCTGCGGGAACGCCTAGAAAACCCGCAGCGGGATGCCTCACTCATTATGGCACCCCCGCATGGATTAGCTCTTGCACACATTGATTATCCAGCGCCTGAAGAGTACGGTCTGCAGGCACGAGCTACTCGGGCAATGCGGTAGAGCAACATTTTTAACGGGGAATCCGTGCCATTTAAGGGTTTTGGTGTGGATTAAGCACCTAAATTGCTGTATAGTTTTGCTAGTTGTGCGTGTTCTGCCCGAGCACGCTCTCGGCACTGTCTAGTTGCAGGACGTCAAGGTGTCGCAGAGTACGGGCCAGAACGGGCGAGCATTCGGTCCTCACCCGGATTCGTCATGCACGTAGTAATAGGCGTGATACCCAACTAAGCGCCGAATGTACATTTCGAGACAAAGGCCAATATTTTGCGCACTTATACTCCTAAGCCCGGCGAAGTTGAGCGCCAGTGGCACATCATTGATGCCACCGATGTGGTGCTCGGTCGCCTCGCAAGCCAGACCGCTATCCTGCTGCGCGGTAAGCACAAGCCGACTTTTACCCCTAACGTGGACACCGGCGATTTCGTGATCATCGTGAATGCCGAGAAGGTCGCTCTGACCGGTGCAAAGCTTGAGCAGAAGCGTGCATACCGCCACTCGGGTTACCCTGGCGGTCTGAAGTCCGTCAATTATGCAGAGCTTCTTGAAACCAACCCTGTTCGTGCGGTTGAGAAGGCTGTGAAGGGCATGCTGCCCAAGAACAAGCTAGCTGCACAGCAGATCAAGAAGCTGAAGGTCTACGCTGGTCCCGAGCACCCGCACGCGGCACAGCAGCCCAAGACCTACGAATTCAACCAGGTCGCCCAGTAATTCGGGCCTACGAAGAAACTATTAGGAGAAATCGTGGCTCAGAACGAAGAGCAGATCGTAGTCGAGGAAGAGCTCACTAGCTACACCTCGGAATCCGCAGCCCCCGTCGCGGCGGCTGCACAGACAAGCCGTCCGGCACTGACTGTTGCAGGTGCTGCAGTCGGTCGTCGTAAGGAAGCAGTGGCACGTGTTCGCGTGGTTCCCGGCTCCGGTAACTGGACCATTAACGGCCGTAGCCTGGATAGCTACTTCCCCAATAAATTGCACCAGCAGGATGTGAACCAGCCGTTCAAGATCCTGGAACTTGAAGGTGCTTACGATGTGATTGCACGCATCAGCGGTGGTGGTCCCTCCGGTCAGGCAGGCGCGCTGCGCCTCGGTATCGCTCGTGCCCTCAACGAGATTGATCGTGAGAACAATCGTCCCGCGCTGAAGAAGGCAGGCTTCTTGACTCGCGACGCACGTGTTATCGAGCGTAAGAAGGCCGGTCTCAAGAAAGCACGCAAGGCTTCGCAGTTCTCCAAGCGTTAATCGCTGGTTCTGCTGCACAAAGCCCCCGCACTTCCCAAAGAAGCGCGGGGGCTTTGTGCATTATAAGGGGTTTACCTGCATAAGGTTGCGATAACTGTTACATTTGTCACTCATTCTCACTCTCGGTACAGTTAAAGTGTCAAAGCAGACACGAACGGAAAGAGAATTCATGACAGAAAAGAACCTTCAGCCCGCAACGGAGCAGGTCGAGAGCACCGTACCCGAAACCGCTCCTCAGTCTTCCGATGTTGCAGATCCAGCCGTATCAGAGAAAAAGCACGCGATTAAAGAAGCTCTCAAACCCCAAGTTCGTCGCACCTCGGTGGTTGAAGACTATGCGGCAGAACTGGATGAAATGGCATCTCTCACCCATGCTCTGAGCGGAAATAAGAAAAGCTCAAGGGGCGATGCCTGGAAGATTGGCTACCCCTACGATGAAAAACTCGGTCGTAAAGCATACGAAAAAGAAAAACGCGCACTGCAGATTGAGCTTCTGAAGCTCCAGCTATGGGCAAAATCGACCGGGCAGAAAATCCTCATTATTTTTGAGGGACGCGATGCTGCGGGTAAGGGTGGTTCCATCAAACGCTTTACGGAACACCTGAACCCCCGTGGGGCTCGCGTGGTGGCTCTTGAAAAGCCAACCGATATTGAACAGACTCAGTGGTATTTCCAGCGCTATATCAAGCACTTACCCTCTGGTGGCGAGATCGTCATGATGGACCGTTCCTGGTACAACCGCGCCGGGGTTGAGCGTGTGATGGGCTATTGCACGCAGGCCCAGTACTTCGAGTTTATGCGCGAAGTACCTGACCTAGAACGTATGCTCGTGAACTCGGGCATTAAGCTCATTAAGTTCTGGTTCTCAGTCACCAAGCAGGAACAGCTGGCACGCTTTACCTCACGACGCACCGATCCTGTTCGTCAGTGGAAACTATCACCTACCGATTTGGCGTCGCTCGATAAGTGGGATGATTACACCGCTGCAAAAGAAGCCATGTTCTTCTACACCCATACCGGCGATGCCCCGTGGACCGTTATCAAGTCAAATGATAAGAAACGTGCTCGTCTGGAAGCCATGCGTTACGTGCTCTCACAATTCGACTACACCTCAAAAGACCGTGAAGTCGTGGGAACCTGCGATCCTTTGATTGTACGTTCTGCAACGGATGTTTTTGAAGAAGAAGGCGGCAGTGACCCCGAAGGTTTCCCCGTCATCCAATAAATAAAACTTTTGGTTGGTTTATTCAATAAACCTGCTAAGAAAATAACCAAGAACCGCCCCTACCTACCAAAGCGGGGGCGGTTCCGGCGTAAGATAGTAAGGTGACTGAACGACTTTTTGGAACTGATGGAGTGCGCGGCCTCGCGAATGAGATTATCACTCCGACACTCGCTCTTGAGCTCGCGCAGGCAGCCGCCCTTGTACTTGGACACGAGCAGGTCGCCGAAGGCACCCGCCCCCGCGCTGTAATCGCTAACGATTCACGCGCATCTGCAGATTTTATTGTTTCTGCCATGAAAGCCGGGTTTACCAGCGCTGGTGTGGATGTGTTGGACGCGGGAATCGTCCCCACTCCGGCCGCCGCCTACTTAGTGGCTTACACGGATGCAGACTTTGGTGTGATGATCTCAGCATCGCATAACCCTGCCGCCGATAACGGCATTAAATTCTTGGCGCGCGGCGGACAAAAGCTTGAAGACGCCACCGAAGATGCGATTGAGCGCGTGTACCGGGAAAAGAACTTTAGATACCCTACCGGGGGCGAGGTCGGATCTATCCGCTCCCTAGAGAACGGTACTGAGGCATACGTTAAGCACCTAGTTTCCACGCTAGAAGACGAGAAGCCTCTCACAGGTCTTAAGATTGTGTTGGACTGCGCGAATGGCGCGGCTTATGCAGCTTCTCCTGCGGCCTTCACCCAGCTGGGGGCTGAGGTTATCGCGCTCGCGGCTGAACCGAACGGCACCAATATCAACGATGGCGTAGGTTCTACGCATCCGCAGTCCCTTCAAGCTGCCGTCGTTGAACACGGCGCAGCCTTGGGGATTGCACACGATGGTGACTCTGATCGATGTCAGGCAGTTGATGAGCAGGGGAACCTGGTAGATGGCGATCAGATTATGGCTATTCTTGCCTTGGCGGCGCATCGTGCTGGGCACCTGAGCCAGAACACTCTGGTGGCAACCGTGATGAGCAGCCTAGGGCTTGAACTCTATCTGCGTGAGCATGGCATTTCGCTGGTGCGCACCGCCGTGGGCGACCGTTATGTACTCGAAGAGATGCGCGAGCACGGGTATAACCTAGGCGGTGAGCAGTCCGGGCATGTGATTATGAGTGACTATGCGACCACGGGCGACGGAGTGCTCACCGGGATTCAGCTTGCTGCTGAGGTGGCGCGCAGCGGGGAGAAACTTTCTGTGCTGGCCTCACGGATGCAGCCCACCCCGCAGCGTTTGATTAACGTGAAGGGCGTAGATCGTGCCGGCGTTTCAACCAATGCTGCGCTGAATGCTGCTGTGGCCGATGCTGAGAAGGGGCTGGGGGAGAGCGGGCGTGTTCTTCTGCGTGCTTCTGGAACCGAACCGCTGGTACGCGTTATGGTTGAGGCCGCTACGCAGGAGCAGGCCGATTCTGTTGCTCAGCATCTTGCGGATGTGGTGGCGAAAGAACTGGCTCTCTAGTCTTACAGGCTTTCTAGAAAATTGTGATGCGTATCGTTGGCGAAATATTTCTATCTCGCCGACGATACGCATTTTGTTTATAGCGCAGGTTCAGCTCATATCGGCAGATTTATTCGAGCTGAAAAATACCGTGGGGCGCATCCAAATTCGGATGCGCCCCACGGCTTTTGTTGAATGACTAGTATGTTTGAATCGGAGTGATCCGTAGATTACTTCTTAGCGAGGGAATCGCGGATTTCCTTGAGAAGGGTAAGCTCGGTTTCTTCTTCCTCTTCTTCACCCTTGTTGCGGGTAGCCCTTTCATTGAGCTTCTGAACCGGAAGAACCACAGCGAAGTACACAGCAGCCGCAATGAGCAGGAAGTTTACGACAGCGGTCAGGAAGACACCGATCTTAATCTGACCGATGACGAGGAAAGAATCAAAGTTCGGAGACTGGACGAGCATGGAAATTGCGGGCATGAGCACCGACTGAACCAGCGCAGTCACAACTGCGGTGAACGCAGTACCCATGATAATACCGACTGCAAGGTCGATAACGTTGCCACGAATCAAGAAATCTTTAAAACCTTTAAGCATGTACCTAGGGTATCGTGTTTCCCAGCAAATTTTCAGGAAAAACCAACAAAAACCGCTCCAAATAAAGTGATTTTCTTCACTAGTGCATCATATATCAATCTGTAAAGGTTGATTTTAGATATTTGTTTCTGTGGGTTAGAACCCCGTCTAAAGACTAGTTAGGGGGTAAGCCATTGATAAACCCATAAGGGCTGGCTGAACCCTACCCAAGATAATCTGGTGCCGCACCGGTGCCAAAAAACTCTTCCAGAGTCTTTGCGCCGGACGCCGAATACTCCTGAGTCAGACCAACACCTAAATAACGGTAATGCCAGGGTTCAAAGATATAGCCCGTCACATGCTGCTGGTTCTTTGGGAAACGCAGGATAAACCCGAAGTCGGGGGCGTTTTTCGCCAACCATTGACCCGCACGAGTATCTTGATAGCATTCTTGCAGCAGGCATCCTTCGGGGGAACCGAAATCGATAGCCAGTCCGGTCTGATGTTCCGAATATCCGGGTCGTGCAGAAAGTGTATCTGCGGTCTTCTGCCCATTAACCTGAACCCAATGCTGGTAGGTCTGTTTCTGCGCCGCGAAGGAACGATAAGCACTGCTGACCGTGAGGGTTACCCCATCCCGTGCTGCCGCATCCATCATGGACTGTGCCGCCGCAGCCGCCTCAGCACGTAACTGCTGCCCATAAAACGGCACCAAATCCTGCGGGGCCCAATCTTGCGGTGAGAATGGGCGAGTTTTATTGACGATGCACCGTAACGATTCCGGATGCGACTCGACCGATGTGTGCTCAGCAGGTTTTTTGCTCTCGGGCGCGGAAGGTTCTTCTGTAGTGCCGCCTTCTGGTTGCGACTTCTGGTCTTTGGGTTGTGAAGACTCTGAGGCTGTGGTCTCTGGGTTAGCTTTTTCAGACGGTTTCGTCTCTGGGGGTTTCTCGTTTGCCGTCGGGGACGCACTAGGTTTTATCGTAGGGTTCGATGGGGTGGAACTCTTCGTAACCTTCGGGGTGGCGGTAGGTGAAGATGATGCACTTGCCGGAGAAGTCGTGCCTGTCGCGCTTGGTGTAGTGGAAGCGGTAGCTGATGTGTTCCCGCTAGTCTGAGGTTCCTGAGAGCCGCATGCAGACAAGACCCAAGACCCAGATGCTGCAGAGGCTGCAGTCAGCAGCGCTCGGCGTGAAAAAACTGATGTACCCATCGGGAACCTCCTTGGGAAACTGGTCTTTATTCTGGAATATGTCAACGGCAATGCGCTAATTTTTGCGCAAGAGAACCTGCGCCACCTTATGGTCGGAACCTTTCTGCAAGATCAGGTGCGCGCGAGCGCGAGTAGGAAGAACGTTCTGTACGAGGTTAGGCTCGTTGACGGTTTTCCAGATACCGGTGGCAAGCTCAATCGCTTGGTCATCGCTTAACTCAGCATAGCGCTTAAAGTAAGAATCCGGGTTCGTAAACGCGGAGGAGCGCAGGGTGAGGAACCGGTTAACGTACCATCGCTGAATATCTTTGGTATTTGCATCGACGTAGATGGAGAAATCAAAAAAGTCACTGAGCGTCAGGTCTGAGGTTTCGGGGCCTTCAGTGCCAGCAGGAGCGAGTACATTAAGTCCCTCAAGAATCAGCACATCAGGGGTCGTGACCTCAATCTGTTCATCGGGAAGAATGTCATAGTACAGATGCGAGTATTTGGGGGCTCTGACCACAGGGACCCCCGATTTTATATCGGAGACAAATTGCAGCAGCGCCCGCCTGTCGTATGATTCGGGAAAGCCTTTGCGGTGCATAATGCCGCGGCGTTGTAACTCAGCATTTGGGTACAGAAAACCGTCGGTGGTGACGAGCTGAACCTTCGGGGTTGAGGGCCAGCGCCTCAGGAGTGCCTGCAGCAGGCGTGCCGTCGTCGATTTGCCGACCGCTACGGACCCGGCTACACCGATAATAAAGGGAACTCGTCGGTGGGATGCCTGAAGGAAGTCATTCGTCATGTGGTTGAGTGAGGATGCCGCATTGACGTATAGATTCAAAAGTCGGGAGATCGGCAAATAGATCTGACGTACCTCATCGAAGTCTACCGGTTCTCCTAAGCCGCGGAGCGCTTCGAGTTCCTCTTCGCTGAGGGGTACCGAAATTTCGGTCGCTAGACGCGACCATCGTGAGCGTTCCAGCTCGACAAAACGCGAGCTGGCGGCAGAAAAATTTGAGGAGCTCATTCCCCTAAGTGTACGAATTTTGCGCGTCAGATGCGAACAAGGCGTGGCATCCTTTAGGTTAAGAATGCACAAAGGCTGGGGCTATACCTTGAAAGAAATGCCTTTTGACTAGGGGTTATTCTGCCCACAGGTGTAAAGGGCGCCGGGTTAGCTGCCCTGGGGCGTGAATAAGATAAACTTGAGCTATGTGTGGAATTGTAGGATATGTAGGTCTGGACGCAGCTCCGGACGGTAATAAATTCGACCACGATGCATACAAAGTGGTCATTGAAGGTCTGCGCCGCCAGGAGTACCGCGGCTATGACTCGGCCGGTGTTGCGCTCGTATGCCCTGACGGCATCGAATTCCGCAAGAAGGCGGGCAAACTTATCAACCTAGAACATGAGGTCGAGGACGCGCCGCTCACCGAATCACAGATTGGTATTGGCCATACCCGTTGGGCTACCCACGGTGGCCCCACCGATAATAACGCGCATCCGCACGTGGTCGATCACGGTCGTCTAGCGGTTGTGCACAACGGTATTATTGAGAACTTCGCCGAGCTACGCGCCGAACTGCTTGCCGAAGGGGTGGAGTTTCAGTCTCAGACCGATACCGAGGTAGCTGCGGCACTTATCGCAAGTATCTATAACAAACTGGGTACTAAAGACCTGACCGAGGCTGTGCGTGAAGCATCAAACCGTATGGAAGGTGCTTTCACGATTCTTGCGGTTCACGCAGACCACCCTGACCGTGTGGTGGCAACCCGCCGCAACTCTCCGCTGGTGATTGGACTGGGAGAGAACGAGAATTTCTTAGGATCCGACGTTTCGGCGTTTATCGACCACACCAAAGAAGCCGTAGAGATGGGGCAGGATCAGATTGTCACCATCACTGGTACTGACTATTCCATTATTGATTTTGCGGGCAACCCCGCCGAAGGCAAGCCCTTCCACATCGAATGGGATGCTGCAGCGGCGGAAAAGGGCGGCTACAACTCGTTCATGGAGAAGGAAATCCACGAGCAGCCCACCGCCGTTGAGCAGACCCTCATGGGACGCATGGATGAAAAAGGTAACCTCGTTCTGGACGAGCTTAATATTGATGATTCCGTGCTGCGCTCGATCGATAAGATCATCGTGGTGGCCTGCGGTACCGCAGCGTACGCGGGTCAGGTTGCGCGCTACGCTATCGAGCACTGGTGCCGTATCCCCACCGAGGTCGAGCTTGCCCACGAATTCCGATACCGCGACCCCATCGTGAACGAGAAGACCCTGATCGTGGCTCTCTCGCAGTCCGGTGAGACCATGGATACCCTCATGGCGGTGCGTCACGCCCGCGAACAAGGCGCTAAGGTCATCTCCATCTGCAACACCCACGGTTCAACCTTGCCGCGTGAATCCGATGCGGCGCTGTACACCCACGCTGGCCCCGAGATTGCGGTCGCATCTACCAAGGCGTTTCTGGCGCAGATTACTGCAGCATATCTGCTGGGTCTGTATCTTGCGCAGCTTCGCGGCAACAAGTACAAGGATGAAATCTCTGCCATTCTCGGTGAGCTGCAGAAGATGCCCGCCAAGATCCAGAAGGTTATCGACAACGATACCCTCGTGAAGGAACTTGGCACCGAGATGAAAGATACCTCTTCGGTGATCTTCCTCGGGCGCCACGTTGGGTTCCCTGTTGCCCTTGAAGGCGCGCTTAAACTCAAAGAGATCAGCTACATCCACGCCGAAGGCTTCGCCGCCGGCGAGCTGAAGCACGGTCCTATCGCCCTGATCGAAGAGGGTCAGCCCGTTATCATCATTGTGCCTTCCGCACACGGGCGTGAATCTTTGCACGGCAAGGTTGTTTCCAATATTCAGGAGGTGCGCGCTCGCGGCGCCTTCACCATTGTCATTGCCGAAGAGGGCGATGAGGCTGTCAAGGAATATGCGGATCGTCTGATCACCGTTCCTGCCGCGCCTTCTCTGCTGCAGCCTTTGCTTGCCACCGTGCCGCTGCAGATTTTCGCGTGCGCACTTGCTGAAGCGAAAGGACTGGACGTTGACCAGCCCCGTAACCTCGCCAAGTCGGTGACCGTGGAGTAATCCTTATCCCGCATATGCGTTCGCGTGGGCGGTGTCGTTACCCTTCAGGGGACGGCACCGCCCACGCCTCGTTAACCCGCACTACAGTGCGAGGCCGAGGAAGTTTCATGATGCGTTAACATTGTTCGCCGTACTGTCTTCCCTGCATCAACCTCGCTAAACTTAAAACAAAACTCGCATTTTGGCAGGAAAGGCGAAAAATGATTATCGGAATCGGCGTAGATACCGTCAACATTGAGCGCTTTGAACGAATCGTCACCGAAACACCCGCTTTTGTGCGCAGGGTATTCACACCGAATGAGCGCACTCGTAATATCCGTTCTCAAGCCGTACGTTTTGCCGCCAAAGAAGCGGTCGCCAAAGTCTTAGGGGCACCCGATGGGCTCAACTGGCAAGATTGCGAAGTCGCCAGCAGCGAGAGTGGGCAGCCATACCTGATTCTTACGGGAACGATCGCCGAACGTGCCCGTATCCTCGGCATCAACCGTCTGCACCTGAGCCTAACCCACGATGAACCCGTAGCCGTTGCCATCGCCACGGCGGAATATCTGAGCGCTACAGAGCTTGCCCATCTGAAAAGGTTCGATCCTGAAAGCTACAGTATGACGGTTCTCACCGAAGACCCCACCGACTAGCCCCTGCCGCATCGACGCGAGCATTTGATCAGGAGGAGTTATGAAGCTCGTCTACACGGGTACACAAATTCGCAACGCTGAACGTCCTTACCTTGAGGCACCGGACTACGACGGGTATTTGATGCAGCGCGCGGCAGATGCGCTCGCCGCCGAAGCTCACGATATGCTCGCTGATGCGGGGCAGCATAGCCAGTACACGCGCATCCTCTTATTGGTTGGGCCGGGGAATAACGGTGCGGATACCGTGTATGCAGGCACCCGTCTGCATCAGCAGGGGTATCGCATTGAGGCTGTTCTTTTCGACCCAACCGGTAATAAC
Organism: Rothia sp. HMSC064D08; assembly: GCF_001809525.1. NCBI lineage: Bacteria > Bacillati > Actinomycetota > Actinomycetes > Micrococcales > Micrococcaceae > Rothia > Rothia sp. HMSC064D08. Next base: position 692,521 of record NZ_KV797895.1, read on the forward strand.
CTGGAGCTGCTCGCCCGCGAAAGCGGCGAAGGAACCCGCGTGCTTGACACCGCCCAAAGCCTGCGCGACATTGCCTCCTACTCCCTGATTATCGACGGTATTTTGGGAACCGGCGCGAAGGGAGCGGCACGTGGGGAAGCGGGGGAGTATCTGGCTAAACTCCGTGCCGTGCAGCTGGACGGTAAATTACCCCCAGTGCTCGCCTGTGATGCCCCGACTGGGCTCGATAGTGAACGCGGCACCCTGCATGAACCCTCACTTGCGGCTGAGCGAACGGTTACGTTTATCGGGCGTAAACTACCTGCAGGAACCCATATTGCGGAGCACTGCGGAACTATTAAACTCTACGATTTAGGGGTTCCCGAAGCTCTCAAGGGGTATAAGCCGATGCTGCGCGTTATGGAACGTGAGGACTATCGTGATCTGCTTGAAAAGCCTTCGGTATCCTCGCATAAGTACAATCGTGGTGTGCTTGGCATGCTCACGGGAAGCCGCGATTATCCCGGTGCTGCCCTGATGAGTGTGCGTGCTGCCCTCAACACCGGGGTGGGGATGGTGCGTTTCAATGGGAAAGACGATACCTTGCGCACTCTCATGCTCGGGCAAAACCCGGAAACAGTGTGTTTTACAGGGCCTCCCGCCCATGAGCATGTGCACGCCTGGGCTGGCGGCAGCGGCACCGGTCCCGAAACCCTGGATCATAACAGGTACCTGCTCAATGCCCCCGAACCCGCAATTCTGGATGCTGGTGCGGTAGACCTTGCCGCAGATTATTTAATGGCGGGGCACAGCCTAGGCGAACATAAAATTTTGACTCCGCATGCGGGGGAACTGGAACGTTTTCTGCGGCGCATTCATGAGCATTCGCCGCAGCGTTGGGAAGAAATGCTCGACGGTGCTCTCGTACCCAGCCGGGAAGATATTAACGCCGAGCCGTTCCGATGGGTTCGTGCCGCATGCGAGCTCAGCGGCGCGACTGTGATGCTTAAGGGCTCGACGACGCTTATCGCCGCCCCCGTGGGTGCCACCTATAGCGTGCACGGGGCTACCGGGTGGCTTGCTACCGCCGGAAGCGGCGATACCCTCACCGGTATTCTGGGTGCTCTCTTGGCACAATATATGGCGGCTGCGCAGGAACGTCATGAGCAGGTCGAGGGATGCACGTATGCAAGTCTTGCGGCACTGGCGGTTTACCTGCATAATCGTGCGGCGCTGGCATCGTTGGAGGGACGCAAAGGGCCGGTTCCTCCCAGCCGAGTGGCCGCGTATTTACCGCAGGCGATTGCGGGACTTCTTGATGAGAAAGCCGTTCTCGACGATTAAAACCTGAACGAGATACATAGTATGGTGGGGCGTGACATCATGTCACGCCCCA
>NZ_KV797895.1:693995-721481 GCF_001809525.1 Rothia sp. HMSC064D08
CCCCCCACCGCTGTATTGGACTATACCGACCTTGGCATAGTCGGGCACGAAAATTAGTAGGCACCTTCCTTGGCGAAAACTGCTCGTACCGTGCGCAGCAGGATAATAAAGTCGGTTGTCATAGACCAGTTTTCGACGTAGTACAGGTCAAGACGTACCGATTCATCCCAGGAGAGATCGCTTCTGCCAGAGACCTGCCATAGTCCGGTAATCCCGGGTTTGACGAGCAGGCGGCGGTACATAATATCCTCATATAGGTCTACCTCTTCCGCCAGCGGGGGCCGAGGGCCCACCAGGGACATGTCGCCAATAAAAACATTCCAGAGCTGCGGCAGTTCGTCAATGGAGAACTTGCGAATAAACCGGCCGATTGGGGTGATGCGTGGGTCATTCACCATCTTGAAGAGCACCCCGTTGCCTTCGTTCTGTTCCATAAGCTGGGCTTTGATCTCTTCGGCGTCGGTGCGCATCGACCGGAATTTGACCATGCGAAAAACATCACCGTTCATTCCTACGCGCTCTTGGAAGAAGAGCGCTGGTCCTCCGTCGCGTCTGATAAGGATACCCACCACCAAGAAAACAGGGGAAAGCACGAGAAGCCCCAGCCCGGAGGCGAGCACATCCAGGGCGCGTTTCGCCAGTGCAGCGATACCCGTAATATGCGGGGTAGAAACGTGCACGAGCGGTAGCCCGTTGAGCGGCTGAATATGCATGCGAGGCCCTGCAATATCGGTGGTTGCGGGAGCCATAATCAGGGCGATATGCGCATCCGCGAGACGCCAGCCGAGCATCCGCATCTGTTCCGGGGTCAGCTGATGCCCGTTCGAGATGGCGACCATCTGAATATTGTTTTCCTGCACGGCCTGCATAATATCGTCAGGGTTCGTGGAGTAACCCAGAATGGGCAGATCGACGTCTGCAATCGTGGTACCGGCGTAGATTCCCGGCAGGTAAAACGCAGCTGGTGAAAGCCCCGATGCGACGGCGCCGGAGAGGCTCTTATACAGATGTTTACCGGTGGGAACGTCGGAAATAATCATGACGCGGGTTAGCGAATACCCTTGCAAACGTTTCTGTACTAGTCTTTGGCGCAGTAGCCAGCGCTCTATCATGATGAGGCCTAAACCCAGCGGGTAGGCGATGAGCAGGTACATGCGGGTCAGGTCGATTTTGAGAAAGAACGCCACGATCACGAGTGTGCAGAAAAAGTAAGTGCTGCCGCGTGTGACCATACGGTATTCGTCGGTTCCCATTCCTAGAACGCGAATATTTCGTGAGCCGTTGACTTGCAGGGTCAGCCACCAGATTATGATCATTCCGATATCGAGGAAGATATAGTCGATAGGTGCGACGGAAGGATCGAGCAGGTTAAGCGGCCAGACATTCACAGGCGGTAAATCCGCGTTTACGAAGCCGAAGCGAATAAAGTGCGCAGCAAAAATAGAGATGGCAATGGCAATCAAGTCGCCCAGGTAAAGAGATTTCAAAACCTGTGGATGCCACTCACGTTTGGCGACATATGTGGTGCCCCAAACTTTTTTGAGTCTTTCTTTTGCTTTCAATGAAGTTATCTTCCCCGGTCGTGGTGAGCGCGCATATCGGCGTATGCGCGGAATGCTCGAGTTTGAGACCCGCAGCCCGGTGGTCAGTCGGAATACAGATGAATGATGTGTGCAGTGTGTGAGCGAGAAGTAGAGAGAACGAGAACCAGATTTGAGGCCCCGAGGTAGTCCGGAAGAGAAACCTGGCCTTTAACTGATTCTCACGATAGTTCTTCAAAACTACTCAGTCCTTATATTTTACGGTTAAACCAGGAGTTCAGTCCTTCTGAATGGTGGTCTGAACTTCAAGGATAAAGAGTGAATTCAATCACCTTAATGTGCCATAAAGGTGCTGAAGACATGATTATTAAAGGCTATTGTGGATGTTTACTCTTGTAAATAGCTTTAATAAATATCCTAGTCAGAGAGTTTTAATACCCGTAAACTAATAAAATACCTTGAAAGAATAAAAAACTATAGCCTAAAAGTTTTACCGAAATTGTTTCAATGAGGCGCGATTCACCAAAAAATCAATCAGCGGTTCGTAACGATTCGGCGGAACATTATCATCCATCGGAACACACACCGGTAAATCACCCTGCTCTGCGGCAATAAACAATCCTGGGTCGTTACAGTCGGCAATACCGAGCGTCAGCAGCTTCTGCTGCGATGCCGCATACCCCGCCATCCCGTGATCGGAAACCACAAGATCGGGCAGCTCACCGCGCTCACGAAGCTGGGCGAGGGCGATGCGCATCGGCCCCGGGAAATGCGTATGCTGCAGATTCCCGTACTGCTCAAACATCACCACACCCATGATCTGGCGAATATCGCCGTCCAAGAACCGCTCGCCCTGCTCAATACGCAGCACCGTGGCTCCGGCGCGTTCGGCGATGCGCGCCAGCTCAGCATAAATGGGGAAAAGTCCGGCGGGATGACCGGTGGCGAACAGGATCTTTTGGCGGGCGCGTACCGCATCGCCAAAAATACGGGCATACTCTTCGAGAGCATCAATGCACTGGGCGGAACCAATCGTATCTTGCCCCTGGACATGCGAGCGGTCAGGGTTCAGACCAGCACGGCGTACCATGACCTCAAAAACTTCGTCATAAGTCCAATCTTTCGACCATGTAACCCCGAATTCGAGGTGCTCATTGTGATCGAGAAACCCTTGAATATGTGAAAGGTTATTCTCGCGCGGTGTAGCAACATCGCCCGTGATGCGGGCAGAATCAAGATAAGCGGCAAACTCGTCGCGCGTCATTGCAAAACTCATACGTCAAGTGTAGCCGCTTGAACAACTTTCGAGACCGTGCTGTGGTGCGTTCTACAGGTTTTTGAGGAAGAGCAGAGTAATTCGGCAATAAACTATGCGGAACCCTCGGCCCGCTCTTGTGCTAAATGACGACCGGTTATCGCCTCGGAATAGACGCACAAGGTTTTTCGGGCGGTCGCTTCCCAACTGAAAGAACGTGCACGAGCTGCCGCATTCGCCCCCAGTGTTAAGCGCAGACGTGGGGCACGCACCAGCCGCTCGATCGCAACCGCCCAACGCTGCGGGGTACGCGGCGCCACAAGCAACCCCGTTTTATGGTTCTCGATAGCGAAACGCAACCCATCCGCATCGGTAGCAAGTACCGCAGCCCCCGAAGCCTGCGCCTCCAAAGCCACTAGCCCAAAAGATTCAGACGAGGAAGGAGAAGCCACAATATCGGCGCGGCGAAAAATATCGGCAAGAATATCGGCAGGAACCGGACTGCGCAGATGCACCCGATCGGCGATGCCTAAATCGCGGGCACGGGCAAGAAGATCTAGTTCGTACCCGGAAGAAGACTTGCCGATAATATCCAGTTCAACATGCAGATCCGCGGGAAGAAGCGCAAGGGCCTCTACCAAAATATGGGGTCCCTTTAACGGCTGAGGACGCCCCGCAAAAACCACCCGAGAGTGCGTATCCGAACCCTCATGCTCGGCGTGCACCCCCGGCAGTGGGTGAAAAATACCGGTATCAACCCCCGGCGCAATCACACGCATGCGTGCGGAATCTGCCCCATAGTAGTCCTGCAGCTGCTGCCCTTCAAGAGAAGTATTGACGATCGTCAAAGCGGCATGTTCAAGAACTCGATGCTCGCTTTCATAACGTGCGTGTGGTTCTTCGGGCTCGTCGGGAGAGCGGCGCGCATCCTTCGCAGCGGCAGTCGTATGAGGGGTAAATACTACGGGAACAGCAGTTCCTTCGGCGGCATAAGTTTGGGCAGCCCCCAGCGCAGCAACGCCCGAAAGCCAATAATGTGCGTGAATAACCTGCGGATGCCAGCATGCTAATGAGACGCATTGCGCCGCAAATTCGGCTGTAAACTCGGCAAGTTGATTTTTGCGAGCACCTAAAGCCTGCGGAATCAACACCTGGTGTACCCGCACCCGATCACGATACGAGTTGAGAAGAGCCGGAACCTGCACGCCGGGCTTCGCATGCTCACAATCGGGATCGGTAAGAAGCGTGAAAACCTCGACGCGTAGAGTATCGTCTGCCGCCAGCATAGCCGCAATCGAACGCGCAATATAAACGTTCATGCCCCCGGCATCGCCGCGACCGGGCTGCGCAAAAGGATCGGTATGCAGAGAATAGACATGCACAACAGGCTGGGGCAGGGGCAAGCGGGACTGCGAGCTCTCGGGAATCTTCACCATCCTAGTCTAACGCGCGGTTTTATGAGACAGCGCGTTCTGCAAGCCGAGTGAGTCTAAGGGTGAACGTGTAAGCTTCGACGGTATCGAAGAGGTGCATTCGCACAATAAGAACATGAACTGTTGATGAACGCTCCCTAACTCGGGATAAGAAGAGCGAAAATACATGAAAAGACGGGCTAGAATGAGTGTAACTAGACGTTCCCCGCGTTCACCGAGTACCGGAGGTATATAGAAATGACTGTTCCCACACGTCCCCTCTACACCCCGAACCTGCAGCCCGGTGAGGCGGAGCGAACCGCCATCATCGACCTTAATGCTCTTGAGCACAATACGCGCGTGCTCAAAGATATGATCGGCGAACGTAAACTCATTGCCGTGGTGAAAGCGGATGCCTACGGTCACGGCGCCTACCCCGTGGCACGGTCAGTACTCGAAGCCGGTGCCGATATTCTGGGCGTTGTGCATGTGACCGAAGCCCTGGAATTGCGCTCGGAGGGTATTACCGCCCCGATTATAGCTTGGCTGCACACCCCGCAGACGGACTTCGATGAAGCACTCGAAGCAGATATTATCCTGGGTGCCTCCGGCTGGGACTTAGAAGCAATAGCAGAAGCCGCCAATCGCACCAAGAAGCGTGCTCGTGTACATCTGAAAGTAGACACGGGGCTTGGGCGTAACGGCTCCACCTTTGAGGACTGGCCCGCGCTAGTGGCGCGTGCCCTTGAACTTGAAGCCGCAGAGCTGGTGCGCGTTGAGGGTATTTTCTCGCATCTAGCGGTTGCCGATGAACCTGAACGCCCCGAGACCGCACGGCAGATCGCCCGACTTAACGAATTTGTGACCGTTGCCTGCAGCGCGGGTCTTACCCCCGAACTTGTTCACCTAGCGAACTCCCCGGGAACGATCACCGGCGCGAGCCCCCTATATAACACAAACGAAGCGGTTCTCGCCGATGCGGTACGCTGCGGAATCGCCCTCTACGGTCTGTCACCGCTCGCGGGTGTGAGCTCCAAAGACCTAAATCTGCGGCCCGTTATGACCTTGGGAACCCATGTGTGCAATGTCAAAGAAGTACCCGCCGGACAGGGGGTCTCATACGGGTTGCGGTACAGCACCGATAAGCCCACCACGCTGGCCCTCATTCCGCTCGGATACGCCGATGGCGTGCCGCGCATCGCTGAGGGGGCTCCGGTGCGTATTTACCCCCGGGCCGATGCCGCAAACCCCGTGGAACCGCGCACGTATCGCGCCGTGGGCAGGATTGCTATGGATCAGCTCGTGGTTGATCTGGAAGAGCCCGGACTCGCCGATCCTGCACGCGGTGTTCTCGGCGGTTCCGCTGTGCTTTTCGGCTCGGGAGATAACCCTCCCGTTGAAGAATGGGCCGCTGCAGCGCAGACCATTAACTACGAGATTGTGACTCGTATTTCCCCGCGCGTGATACGCATCTACCGCGGTGGCGCCTGGGTGGAACGCGAAGTAGATGGTCTGCACGCCCTGGGATCCCTCTTCGGTCTCGACGATGAACAGACACCGGAAACCGTCTAACGACATGTGAGTTCGAGTCTTCGCATCCCTGTTTAACCCGTACCGTTCCCCGGAAAGAAACCCATGCACGCACATCCCGTTCTAGAATTTGATCTTGCCGATCTTGCGCATACCCGCGCGGCGGCGCACGCGCTTGCACCGTTGCTCACCGCCGGGGACCTGCTCTTACTCTCGGGAGAGCTTGGTGCCGGGAAGACCACTTTTACTCGTGCCCTAGGCGAGGGGCTTGGAGTACGTGAGGGCGTTATTTCACCAACTTTTGTGCTCTCGCGGGTGCATCCCAATCTGTCGGACGGCATCCGCCCAGGTGGACCCGATCTCGTGCACGTGGACGCGTACCGGCTCTCTAGTGCCGAAGAATTAGACGACCTCGATCTAGAATTCTCGCTGGAAAAATCTGTGACCGTCATAGAATGGGGGCGCGGTAAAGCCGAGCATCTAAGCGATTCCCGCCTGGAACTAGACTTTACGCGACTCACCGGCGCGGATGCTTCCATCGCCTACGCCGCCGAGAACTACTCGCCTACAAAGGAGGGGGAGTTCGACTGGGATGCGCTCGACGACCGTGAGGAGGAGAGCGCTGATGCCTCAGAACCGCGGCTGCTGCGCATTACCGCTTACGGTCCACGATGGGAGGGCGAAGCGTATCGAAGTCTTGAAGCCGCCATGCCCAAACTCGGCGTCGAGTAACCTGCTTTAAGAATTTCCGGGAGCGAAGGAAGCGCACCTCATGAGTTCGCCTTGGGGCATTTATGAAGCGAGAACCCGTCACAATAGCGGGTACACGGCAGCACGTTAGAATGATAGGGTGCTCATACTTGCTCTAGATTCATCAGCCACCGCATCCGTGGCTTTGGCGCGCCTGAACGGCGAAAATCCCGGTTCGACCGCAACTATTCTCGCTGCCCGCGAAAGCGCCGATACACGTTCACACGCCGAAGTGATGTCGCCCTTCGTAGCCCAGGTACTCGACGAATCACAGGTAAATGGGCGGAACGTGGATGCGATTCTCACCGGAACCGGGCCGGGTCCTTTCACCGGACTGCGCGCCGGAATCGTCACCGCCCGAACTCTTGGATTTGCCTGGAACAAACCCGTTTACGGGCTTATGAGTCTAACAGCCCTGGCAGAACGAGCATTTGTTCAGGATTTCCAGGGCAAAGCCGCGCAGAAGACCGATATTCTGGTAGCCTCCGATGCGCGCCGCCGCGAAATCTACTCTGCAATTTTCACCGTTACCGAGAACGGATACACGATAAAAACCGGTCCGCAGGTGGCACCCGCAAGCGAAAGTATGCCTGCACCCGGCAGCGTTTCTGGACAGAATACCGCAGGTTATCGTGCCTACGGTTACGGTGCCGAGCTTTACCGCGAACAACTGGAACAATCGGGGGCGCAAATTTCTTCCGAATTATCGCAGCTGCACCCCAACGCAAGCGACCTCGTGCGTGCCGCCGCGCGCTTGGGTATAAAAAATCTTAGCACCGACACCCGCGCCCTTTACCTGCGTGACTCGGACGCGAAGGTTCCAGCCGCCATGCTTGCGCGGCAGAGCCAGAACGCTCCGAGCGACCCCGCATCGTCTAAGGGATAGGGGAGCGTAAATATGCACTCGAAACTTCAGCATCCAGAACTTCCCGGTGCGCTCGCCCACGGCGCCCGCCTGCGCCGCGCCGATATCGACGATGTACCGCATCTGTTCACCCTCGAACAAGAGCTCTTCCCCCTCGACGCCTGGAACCTTGATATGTTCCTCGCCGAAATAACCCACCCCACCCGCACCTATTACGTACTTGAGCGGGCGCATTCCGGTGAAAATCCCCAGGAAAACCCCGATGAAAAGAACGCTCCGAATATTATCGGATACTGCGGGGTTATGACGGTGGCAGACACCGCCGATGTGCAGACCATCGCCGTGCTGCCCGAGTACGAAGGCAACGGATACGGAAGAGCCATGCTCGCCACAATGCACCGCCGGGCACAGGATTTAGGGGCGCAGCGCATCCTTTTGGAGGTGCGGGCCGATAATCCCCGAGCCCAGAACCTCTACCTGCGCACCGGATACACCCATATTCACACACGCCCCGGCTATTATGACGACGGCACGGATGCGCTGATCATGCTCAAGGACTTCGCCGCCAATGCCTCCACAACAACGGAAACTACCTGAGAAATGATGACTAAACCAAAACTTTCTGCCGCAGCCGAGCCGCTTGTATTAGGTATCGAATCATCCTGCGATGAGACCGGGATCGGCATTGTACGCGGCACCCGTCTGCTCACCAACACGGTTTCATCCTCTATGGAAGAGCACGTGCGGTTCGGTGGGGTGATTCCCGAAATTGCTTCGCGGGCTCATCTTGATGCTATGATCCCGGCTCTAGAAGCCGCACTTGCAGACGCTTACGTGACCCTCGACGATATAGACGCGATTGCCGTCACCGCCGGTCCCGGGCTCGCCGGGGCACTCATGGTCGGTGTTTCTGCCGCGAAGGCGCTGGCTACCGCTACCGGAAAGCCGCTCTACGGCATTAACCATCTGGTGGCGCATGTGGGCGTGGGGCTACTCGACGATAACGGTACCGAAGACGGCTCGGCGCTGCTTGAACACGCTCGAGATGGCGGGCTCGGGGCACTGCTGGTTTCTGGTGGTCACACCGAAATTCTGCAGGTACGCGATATTACTCAGGATGTTCGTCTGCTCGGAGCCACCCTTGATGATGCCGCCGGTGAGGCCTACGATAAAGTCGCTCGCTTACTGGGACTCGATTACCCGGGAGGCCCCGCTATTGATCGCGCCGCGCGCACGGGGAATGCTAAAGCGTTTGTTTTCCCGCGCGGGTTGTCAAACCGTAAGTTCATGGGTACCGCCGAAGCCCCGGGGGCACACCGGTATAATTTCTCGTTTTCGGGGCTCAAGACCGCCGTAGCGCGTGTGATTGAAGGTTTTGAGGCACGCGGTGAAGAGGTTCCGGTCGCCGATATTGCGGCATCTTTCCAGGAAGCGGTTGTCGATGTTATCACGAAGAAGGCCGTGCTGGCCTGCCGGGAACAGGGATTGCACACCCTCTTACTTGGCGGGGGTGTTGCGGCAAATTCTCGGTTGCGTGAGCTGCTTTCGGCACGATGCGCTTCAGCTGGGGTGCGCCTCATTATCCCGAAATTTACGCTGTGTACCGATAATGGCGCAATGGTGGCAGCCCTCGGGGCACGCCTTGTCGAGGCCGGGTATGAACCTTCGGGAATCGATTTTACGACCGACTCTTCGCTGCCGGTCACGACGGTGTGTTTCTAGAGCATTTGCTTAGACTAGAAGGATCCGTCAGCCCGCCTCCTGAGAAAACTTGGGGGAGCGGGCTGGAACTTTATCGGCCCCTAGCGGATGGGACGCGCCCGTGACTGAAGTGCGACATCTCGAATAACCTCGTGGAAAGAGCCTGTTTTCTCATAGATAGCGCGCTGCCGGTCGGCACCGGTGCCCTCCGCCAGCATATTCCTTACATGCTGCAGCTCCGGCAAACAATCCAAATCCCGGGCAACATCCTCTAGCTGAGTAACAAGAAGCTCAATATCCTCGCGCAGCGGGCGCACCTGCGGCTCGTTAGACACAATGATCTCGGTGTCTAAACCATAGCGGGCGGCACGCCATTTATTCTCCTGCGCATGCCAGGGGTTTAACACCTCAATCTTCTCGCCAGCCTCAATTTTGCGCGAGAAAAACTCCACTAAACACTGGGTGAGCGCCGTAACCGCCGCAACATCCCGAATCGACGGAAGACCATCGCAGTAGCGCATCTCCAAGGTGCCATAGCGGGGAACCGGGCGCACATCCCATCGGTCCTCGCTGACCTCTAAAATAGCGCCCGTCTTCACCAAAGCATGCAAATAGTCACTGTACTCCTGCCAGTTTTCAAAATGAAAAGGCAGACCATTTGAAGGCAGCTGCTGATACAGCATCGTGCGATGCGAACCATACCCAGTATCCACGCTGTCCCAGTAGGGCGAAGACACCGAAAGCCCCAGCAGATGCGCGCAATAGTTGGTGAGCGCATCCACAAGCGGCAATGCCTTATCGCGTGAATCGACGCCCACATGCACATGCACGCCAAAAATAACCATGTGCCTGCCCCAGTACTGGCCGCGACCCACCACACGCTGGTACCGCTTCTTCGCAGATACCTGCTGTTCCTGCCAATGCGCCGTAGGGTGCGTGCCCGCCGCATAAAAATCAAGCCCCAGCTCATCAGTAACCTCACGGATCTTATCGGTCACCGAGATCAACTGCTGGCACGCTTGCGGAACCGTAGTACACACACCGGTAATAATCTCAAGCGTATTCTCCAAAAATTCGCCCGTCACATGAGCATGATCCAGGGAAGGTTCCAAAAGTTCAGGATAACGTTCGCCCACACGGGTAAGTACCTCTTGAGCGCGCGCTACCAGCTCTCCGGTATGCTGGTCAATCAGCGCGATCTCCCACTCTACGCCAAGAGTGGATTGCGCCGAGGAAGCGAACGAAATCAAAGCTCTCTCCTTCTTGGGGTGACTGCATTTATTTTACGGTGTTGGTGACCACAACAATGTTTTTTCGAGTGTGTATGAACTAAATACGACGCAAACATGAAGTATCTGACATAAAACGTCACACACCGTCATCACAGTTTTGTAGATACGCCGTCCACATAAACCCGCTAGACCAGAGAACTCTTAGTGTCCGAGGCGGAGACTTGCGCTGCATCAGAAAAATCTACAGGTCGCACATGCCACCCGATGCGCCGCGCCCGCTGCCCAGACTCCACTCGCGTAAACACTAAAGTCGCCGGGTTATAGCCCTGATTCTTCGCGGCCTTCTTACCCGATTTCTTACCCGCACCGCCTGCTAGCAGGGTCGCACGCATTTTCTCGGGCACCAGATCAACACCGCGTTTCTTGATCGTCAAAGCCGTAAAACCGCGCTCGCGCACCCACTTTTTGAGCTGTTTCTCATGCACCGGGATTTCCTCAAGAACCTCATAACACTGTGCCAGCGGACTCTGAACAGCTTCTGCCGCCGTGAGGTACGCCAGGTGCGGATCAATCAGGTTCGCCCCAAGCTCTTGGGCTAACTCCTGTACCAGATGCGCCCGCACTACCCCGCCGGAAGGCTCATAGAGGTACTCACCGGGGGAGGGAAGCCGAGTTTGCTCCTGCTCAACAGGGGTTACTTGTCCCGCGGGATAGGGACTAATCAGTATGGTTTTGTGAATGCGCAGGCCCCCGTCTTCAGCCTGTCCCGTCGCCTCCTGCCGCAGTATAGTGACCGTGCGTGCAACGCCTTCCTGCGCCAAAGCATTAAACCAAAGCACCAACTCTACGAGAGAACCCTCATGCTCAACCCACTGCGCCGTGACACGCGGATGCGGGTTCGCCTCGCTCCGAATATCCTCGGGGCGCGCAATAGCCTCATGCGGCATCCCTGGACCAAGTTTGACACCCATTGGAATACCGGTTTTGGCCAGATCCACCACGAACGAAAGCGGCGGAGAATAGGCTTCTGGATCAAAAATACGTTCTGTATGGGACTTTACGACTCCGGTCAGATCACGTCTGGCCGGATCAAGCCATATGCCTTGTACCGCCTCACCGGTGTCATCACGAAAACTCTCGGGGTCAAAATTCGTCACATCACCAACCACAACCCGCGAACCCGAAAAATCCGCCAGATTTGCGGCAGCAAAAGATGCCGTCAACGGGTCAAGCTCCACAGAAACAGTCTCTAAGGATGCGCGCGCGAACTCCAACGAATCCGCGCCGATACCACATCCCAAATCGGCAACCGAACGAACCCCGGCACGGGCAAACACGGCCGCATGCTCGGCAGCAACAACCGGTCGAGTCGCCTGCTGCGCGCCGTGCTCGGTCAAAAACATAGTGCGCGCCCTATCGCCGAACTTTGACAGCGCCCGAGTGCGCGCCTTAACAAGGCTGAGAATATTGGCGGTCTCATCGGGCGTGGACCCCTGCGCCCGCAGCCGCGTAACCTGTTCGAGCGAGTGCTCTTGACTATAGGGGAAAAGCGCATCCGCGGCATCTAACGCCTGCCGGGTAAAAGGCAGCTCGGGTGGCAAGGCAAACGGCGGCGGGGGCACAAAATCAACCATAGGCTTAAGTGTAGTGGCATGAGCATATGCAGAAGGCTTGGAGGCTGCGGCAGGTTCACGGGGCGCTCGCGTATTATCCTGTGCGCGAAACGCCGCCCTCGAAACGGCGCGCATTCTTGACCGGGTGCCGCTGGGATTCTAAAGTTGAATTTAGCACTCGAAGCGGTGCAGTGCTAAACGCCCAGGCACTAGGGCTAAACCGCTTCACAAATTCTTAAAAAACGCTGACTAACAAGGAGCATACCTATGGCTATTAAGCCCCTCGAAGACCGAGTAGTTGTCAAACTAGAGCAGGCTGAGCAGACCACCGCATCCGGTCTGGTTATTCCCGAAACTGCAAAGGAGAAGCCGCAGGAGGCTCGCGTAGTAGCCGTAGGCCCCGGCCGCGTGGACGATAAGGGCAACCGCGTTCCCGTCGATATCGCTGAAGGCGACGTAGTCGTGTTCTCCCGCTACGGCGGCACCGAGGTCAAGTACCAGGGCGAGGAATACCTGATTCTCTCCGCTCGTGACGTTCTGGCGATCGTCGACTAATTTCGCATATATGCAGGATGCGCCGCCGGTTTCTCGCGCGGCGCATCCGCTATACCCGACATGGATTCGGCGCACGTGCGCCTTCTACGATATCGAACGCTCATAACCTTCAAGGAGTAGCGAATATTCATGGCTAAACAGCTTGAATTCAACGATGCCGCCCGTAAGTCCCTGCAGGCTGGCGTCGATAAACTCGCCGATGCGGTCAAGGTCACCCTCGGTCCACGCGGGCGCAATGTTGTGCTCGATAAACAGTGGGGCGCACCGATTATCACGAATGATGGTGTCTCGATCGCCCGCGAAGTCGAGCTTGAAGACCCCTACGAAAACCTGGGCGCGCAGCTCGCTAAAGAGGTAGCCACCAAGACTAACGACGTTGCCGGTGACGGTACGACCACCGCAACCGTGCTGGCGCAGGCACTTGTGAATGAGGGGCTGCGCAACGTAACAAGCGGTGCGGCACCCGCAGAGGTGAAGCGTGGTATTGAAGCCGCCGTTGAGAAGGTCTCCGAGCGTCTGCTTCAGGATGCCCGCGAGGTACAGGGCCCGGAAGTTGCGCATGTTGCCGCTATTTCGGCTCAGTCCGACCAGATCGGCGAGCTCTTGGCATCTGCTTTTGAGAAGGTCGGTCAGGACGGCGTCATTACCATTGAAGACGGCTCATCCACCGAGATTGAGCTTGATATTACCGAGGGTATGCAGTTCGACAAGGGCTACCTTTCGCCTTCGTTCGTAACCGATGCCGAGCGTGGCGAAGCGGTTCTTGAAGATAGCCTCATTCTGCTCTACCAGGGTAAGATCTCCACGGTTGCCGAGATTATGCCCCTGCTGGAGAAGGTTGTACAGGCGAAAAAACCGCTGACCATTATCGCCGAAGACGTTGATGGTGAAGCGCTGTCCACCCTCGTGGTGAATAAGCTCCGCGGAACTCTCGACGTTGTGGCGCTTAAGGCTCCCGGATTCGGCGATCGCCGCAAGGCTATTATGCAGGATCTCGCCATTCTGACCGGCAGCATTGTGATTACCCCCGAACTGGGTATCGACCTGGCTCAGGCAACTCTCGAAGAAACTGGTTCGGCACGCCGCGTGACCGTCACCAAGAACACCACCACGATTGTGGACGGCGGTGGCAGCAAGGAAGCGGTTGAGGACCGTGTGCAGCAGCTGCGCCGAGAGATCGAGGCCGTCGATTCCGAGTGGGATCGCGAGAAGCTCAAGGAACGCCTGGCGAAGCTTGCTGGTGGCGTGGGCGTGATCAAGGTGGGTGCGGCAACCGAGGTTGAGGCTAAGGAACGTAAGCACCGCATCGAAGACGCTGTGTCTTCTACCCGCGCGGCTCTTGAAGAAGGCATCGTATCCGGTGGCGGTTCGGCACTGATCCACGCTAGCAAGGCGCTCGACGGTTTTGAGCTCGATAGCCACGACGCAAACGTGGGTGTGCAGATTGTACGCCGCGCCCTGGTACAGCCGCTGCGCTGGATCGCCGAGAACGCTGGCGACGACGGCTATGTGGTGGCGGCAAAGGTTGCCGAACAGCCTGTTGGTCACGGTTACAACGCCAAAACCGGTGAGTATGTTGATCTGTTTGAGGCGGGCGTAATTGACCCCGTGAAGGTCACCCGCTCTGCGCTGCAGAACGCATCATCTATCGCGGCTTTGGTGCTCACGACCGAGACTCTGGTGGTCACTAAGCCCGAAGAAGAGGACGAAGAAAACTAAATAATCCGTATGTTGCCCGGTCTGAGATTTTCACCAGACCGGGCAACATTTATCTTCACAGCTTGGCACGGGAATATGTGAACGTCCCCTTCCGTTACTTATGCACATATTGCGTGTGCGCAAGAGCGGAGTTGAAGAAGTGTTTCGGAGTGGGCGCATCCGGTAGGATGCGAAACTCACCGAAACAGCAGTCAGCGTTTACTATAGAGATACGACGTTTTACACCCGGTGGCACCACTCGCTACACAACATCTATACATCCGGTACAGCATTTGAAAGGCTAAACATGACTGTCCCCACCGCCCTGACCGACGATCCTTTCGGTTTCACTGGTCTGACCTATGATGACGTGTTGCTTCTACCCGGCAACACCGATGTTATTCCCTCCGATGCCGATACCAGCACTCGACTCTCCAAGCGTATTACCCTGGGCACCCCCATTGTCTCCGCTGCGATGGATACCGTGACTGATTCCCAGATGGCGATTTCGATGGCGCGCCTAGGCGGCATGGGCGTGATCCACCGTAACCTTTCGATCGAGGATCAGGCAGCGCATGTTGATCGCGTGAAACGCTCCGAATCGGGTATGATCATCAATCCCGTCACCATCGGTGCTGACGCAACTATCGGCGAATACGACAATCTGTGCGGCTATTACAAGGTTTCGGGTCTGCCGGTGGTCGCCGAAGACGGCAAACTTGAAGGTATTATTACCAACCGCGATATTCGCTACCTCTCGCGCTCGGACTATGAAAACACCCTCGTGCGCGATGTTATGACCCCGATGCCGCTCATTACCGGTTCGCCGAACCTCACGAAGGATGAAGCCTTCGCCCTGCTCTCGAAGAACAAAATCGAGCGTTTGCCCCTCATTGACGAGGCCGGTAAACTTGCCGGGCTGATTACCCTCAAAGACTTTGTGAAGACCGAACAGTACCCGCGCGCTACCAAGGATGACGATGGTCGCTTGCGCGTTGGCGCTGCTATCGGTTTCTTTGGTGACGGCTACGAACGTGCAATGGCTCTGGTCGAGGCCGGGGTGGATGCACTCTTCGTCGATACCGCCAACGGACATTCCCAGGGCGTGCTCGATATGATTTCTCGCCTGAAGAAAGATCCCGCAGCCGCACATGTCGATGTGATCGGTGGACAGGCGGCAACTCGTGAAGGTGCTCAGGCCATTATTGATGCGGGCGCAGATGCTGTGAAAGTCGGCGTGGGTCCTGGATCAATTTGCACCACGCGTATCATCGCGGGTGTGGGCGTACCCCAGGTAACCGCGATTAACGAATCCGCGAAGGCAGCTATTCCCGCCGGTGTTCCGCTCATCGCCGACGGCGGAATGCAGCACTCCGGTGAGATCGGCAAGGCTCTGGTTGCTGGTGCCGATTCCGTGATGCTTGGCTCGCTTCTGGCGGGAACCGCCGAGGCCCCCGGCGATCTGATTTTCATGAACGGTAAGCAGTTCAAAGCCTACCGCGGCATGGGCTCGCTAGGCGCTATGCAGACCCGCGGTCGCCACAAATCATACTCGAAAGACCGTTATTTCCAGGCAGATGTTTCCAGCGAAGAGAAGCTGATTCCCGAGGGAATTGAGGGGCAGGTTCCGTTCCGCGGACCGCTTTCTGCCGTGCTGCATCAGCTTGAGGGTGGTCTGCGCCAGACCATGTTCTACGTGGGTTCACGCACCATTGAGGAGCTTAAGACCAAGGGTAAGTTTGTGCGCATCACCCCGGCGGGTCTGAAAGAATCTCATCCGCACGATATTACGATGACTGTCGAGGCGCCTAACTACCGCCGTTAACCACCGCTGACCGGCTCAATGGTGTGTATGGCTCGAACATTAGAGAACCTATTCCGTCGTGCATTTTGTGATATTTCTGAATAATCTGCGGCGGAACGGGCTATACGCCGAGTAGAGTAGATACTGCATCAGGCGCGTAGTCTTGCGGGGCAGCCGTACGCCAAGAAACACC
Organism: Rothia sp. HMSC064D08; assembly: GCF_001809525.1. NCBI lineage: Bacteria > Bacillati > Actinomycetota > Actinomycetes > Micrococcales > Micrococcaceae > Rothia > Rothia sp. HMSC064D08. The sequence goes on from NZ_KV797895.1 coordinate 710,145, forward strand.
GGTCAGAGACCTTCCGAAAGGGAAACACACATGTCCGATATTCAGATTGGGCTCTCTAAGAGTGCCCGCCGCACCTATGCGCTTGACGATGTGGCGCTGGCACCAACGCGCCGCACCCGTGACCGTCGCGACGTCGATACGTCATGGCAGATTGACGCCTTCAAATTTGACACCCCAATTGTGGGCGCACCGATGGACTCTGTGATGTCTCCAGCGACCGCGATTGCGCTTGGAAAGCTCGGTGGTTTAGGCGTGCTCAACCTAGAAGGCTTGTGGACTCGCTATGAGGATCCGCAGCCGCTTCTTGACGAAATTACTGAGCTTCCCGAAGCTGATCCTGCCTCTGCTACCACGCGCATGCAGCAGATTTACGCTGAGCCGATTAAGCCCGAGCTGATTACCGCGCGCCTGGAAGAAATTCGTGATTCGGGTGTTATTGTGGCGGGCTCGCTTACCCCGCAGAACACCCAAGAACATTACGAAACGGTGGTGCAGGCCGGTGCCGATCTTTTCGTGATTCGCGGTGCTTCGGTCTCTGCGGAGCATATTTCGACTTCGCATGAACCGCTGAACCTCAAGAAATTCATTTACGAGCTGGATGTGCCTGTTATGGTCGGCGGCGTGGCAGGGTATACCCAGGCGAAGCACTTGATGCGCACCGGTGCCGCCGGTGTTCTGGTGGGGTTCGGCGGCGGTTCCGCGATGACCACCCGTAAGGGGCTGGGCATTTCTGCGCCGATGGCAACCGCTATTGCCGATGTTGCTGCGGCCCGTTCGGACTATCTGGACGAATCCGGTGGACGGTATGTTCATGTGATTGCCGACGGTGGGCTCAGCCGTTCCGGTGACCTGGTGAAGGCGCTGGCTCTGGGCGCGGATGCGGTGATGATCGGTGCGCCCCTAGCACGCGCATCCGAGGCGCCGGGTCAGGGCTGGTACTGGGGTAATGAGGCGCATTCGGTGGATTTCCCGCGCGGCGTGCGTACCCCGCTGGGTGTCGTTGGAACTCTCGAAGAAGTGCTGTATGGGCCTTCACACCATGTGGACGGCACGAGCAATATTGTGGGGGCGCTCAAACGCGCTATGGCAACCTGCGGTTACCTGGACTTGAAGAAGTTCCAGAAGGCAGAGATGACGCTCGTGCCTGAATATCGGGGATAATCGCGGTCGACCTTTGAGCGCGTACTTGTATTCTGTTGAGCGTGTAGGAACCGAGCGAACATTCTCTTTGCTAAAACGTATTGCGCCCTCACCGGTGAAAATATCCGGTGGGGGCGCAGTATTAGAGGTGCAGCCGTTGCGGTTTTTGTGCGCCAAGCTGGAGCATTGTGCGCACCGCGTGGGCTTGGTTATCTGCCGTTAGTCTTTTGTGACGGCAGGCTGTTGGTTGAGTGAGGGAACCTCGCCGACTTTCGGGTACCCGGCGAACGGAACCTCGGTGGATTGCACAGTATCCTGGGTGGGTACGGTGCAGCTGTCAATGTACTTGGGCTTGTACTCTTCGACCTTGAACTTCATGGTGAGAGAGCGCTGCTTATCTCCTTTGGTTTTGCCAGAAGAAATGGTCACGCTGTGTTCCTCACCAGGTTTCCAGTTGGCGGGCACCTCAATGTCACGGGTGAACGACGTCTCTTCCTCGGAGAGCTTGAAGGTCATTTCACCCTGCCCGTTTACCTTTGACTTGCCGTCATCCAGGGTGACGGTAATATCCGAGGGAAGATAGTCTTCTCCATACGTCCAGTCAGACCCTCCAATCGTGAACTTCTGCCCCGCATATACGGTCTTCGGGGCGGAAACAGTGGCCGCCTCACTGGTGTTATCGCTTACCAGGCGGGTCTGTTCAGGCGCGGACGCAGGGTCGATAATCCGTTTGGTTTCGCCGGGCGCGGTACCTGCATCTTCAGCCTTGAACCGGGAGAGCGTGTTTGCAGTAATATTCACGGATTCCTTGCCGGGGTATTCGTCCACGCTGGCGCTCTGGTACTCGCCGGTGGTGGGGTCAATGCGGAAGTCCACATTTGTGTTTTTGTACGTTTTATCACGGGAAACAGCCACTACGGAGCCGTCGCCCATCAGGTGCGGGTGGGGGAGACGACCGTGGAGCTCACCCGCACGGAGTTCGAGCTGCTGGTTGCCCTAGCCCTGCGCCCCGGCCAGGTGCTGACCCGCCACGACCTGGTCACCGAGGTCTGGGACACCACCTGGGTCGGTGATGAACGCATCGTCGATGTCCACATCGGCAACTTGCGTCGCAAGCTCGGCACCGACACCCGGGGCCGGGGGTTTATCGACACCGTGCGTGGCGTGGGCTACCGGGTGGGGCAGCCATGAATCACGGACCCGGCCTGACCTTCCGCTTCCTGGCCGCCCAGGTGTTGGTCGTGGTGATTAGCCTGCTGATGGCCGCGGCCGTGGCCACGATGGTGGGCCCGACCCTGTTCCATGATCATATGTTGATGACCGGCTGGGAGGACCCCTCGCTGGAGCTGTTCCATGCCGAGCAGGCCTACCGGGACGCCAACCTGATCACCCTGGCCGTCGCCCTGCCCACCGCCTTGATCAGCGCCCTGCTGGCCAGCCTGTGGTTATCGCGTCGCCTGCGCACCCCCCCGCAGGATCTCACCCGCGCCGCTACCAGTCTGACGGCCGGCAACTACCGTATCCGCGTGCCCGCCGGAGAAGCCGGCCCCGAGGTCACCACCCTGGCGCATGCCTTCAACACTATGGCCGACCGGCTGGAACACACCGAACAGGTCCGCCGCCAGATGCTCTCTGATCTGGCCCACGAAATGGGCACCCCCTTATCGGTGCTCACGGTCTACCTCGATGGTCTCCAGGACGGGGTCGTGGACTGGAATAATGCCACCCACACGATCATGGCTGACCAACTCGCCCGCCTGACCCGGTTGATGGAAGACATCGACGATGTCTCCCGGGTCCAGGAACACCGGATCGATTTGGACCTGGCGGAGGAAGGGCTCGGGGATCTGCTCCATACCGCCGCTGCCGCGGGGGAAGCTTATGCTGACAAAGGCGTCGATTTACAGGTCGAGACTATTACGGACACCGCCCGGGTGCTCGTGGACCGGCAACGCTTCGGCCAGGTGATGAGCAATCTCCTGTCGAACGCGCTACGGCACACCCCGGCCGGCGGGCAGGTCCGGATCAGCGTCCACCGACAGGGGGCGTCCACCGCGCTCATCCACGTCGCCGATGACGGCGAGGGCATCCCACCTGGCCAGCTCGGACACATCTTCGAACGCTTCTACCGGGGGGGGATGCCGTCCGCAGCCGGGACAACGGCGGGGCCGGTATCGGTCTGATCATCTCCAAGGCATTGATCGAGGCCCACGGCGGCACTCTCACCGCCACCTCCCCCGGGCCCGGTCGCGGAGCGGTGTTTGCCCTCCGCCTCCCGCTGTCCCCTCCCGACAGTGAGGAGGCTGCTCGGTGACCACGCCCTGCCCCGCGTGAGGGCCGTGCCCTCCACCCCTTGAAAATATACCCCCAGGGGGTATATGCTAGAGAGTAGCATCGCCGCATCCCACCGACCCGTAGGAGCTTTCCCATGATCACCTCCCCGCCCCGCCTCTTGCCGATGGCCTCCCACGGCTGCAGCTGTTGCGGACCTGCCTCACGTGCCGACACCGCCTCCATCCCTGCCGCCAGCGACTCGTCAGCAGGAGGGTCCTCCCCTAGCTACCAGGTCACCGGCCTGACCTGCGGGCACTGCGCGAAAAGCGTGACCCAGGCCCTTCAGGCCCTCCCCCAGGTCGACGACGTCCAGGTTGATCTCGCTGCTGGTGGTGTTTCCACCGTCACGGTCACCGGTGTCGTACCTCCGGAGATGGTTCGCCGGGCTATCGAGGCGACCGGCTACACCGTCTTATCCTGATCGATTTTACCCATCATCTCGACCCCGACCGGGTTGAGCGAAAGGAACGTCATGAGCACTCCCCACCATTCCGGCGATCACCATGGTGATCACCCCGCTCCGGAAACAGACCACACCCACCACCCGGATCATGCCAGCCACGAACACCACGCAGATGCCGACACCCACGGCCAGGCGATGCCCCACGGTCACCCGCACTCCGTCCTGGACGAAGACCACCACGTTCATGGTCACGGCGAACACGCCGGGCACAGCACCGCAATGTTTCGGGACCGCTTCTGGTGGTCGCTGATTCTGTCCATTCCCGTCGTTATTTTCAGCCCCATGGTCGCCCACCTGCTCGGCTACCACCTCCCGGCATTCCCCGGATCCACCTGGGTCCCCCCGGTACTGGACACGATCATCTTCGTCTACGGCGGAACGCCTTTCCTCAAGGGCGGATGGACGGAACTGAAATCCCGCCAACCCGGGATGATGCTCCTGATTGCCATGGCCATCACCGTGGCGTTTGTCGCCTCCTGGGTCACCACTCTGGGGCTGGGCGGTTTTGACCTGGACTTCTGGTGGGAGCTGGCCCTGCTGGTGACCATCATGCTGCTGGGCCACTGGCTGGAGATGCGCGCTCTCGGGGGTGCGTCCTCCGCGCTTGACGCGCTGGCTGCCCTGCTGCCGGATGAGGCCGAGAAAGTCATCGACGGGACCACCCGCACCGTGGCCACCTCCGAGCTGGTCGTCGACGACGTCGTGCTGGTGAGGGCCGGTGCCCGGGTGCCGGCCGACGGAACCATCCTCGACGGAGCCGCCGAATTCGATGAGGCGATGATCACCGGCGAATCCCGTCCCGTCTTCCGCGACACCGGTGACAAGGTGGTCGCCGGTACCGTGGCCACCGACAACACCGTCCGCGTCCGGGTGGAGGCTACCGGCGGGGACACCGCCCTGGCCGGGATCCAACGCATGGTTGCCGACGCACAGGAGTCCTCCTCCCGGGCCCAGGCCCTGGCGGATCGGGCGGCGGCGTTGTTGTTCTGGTTCGCGCTGATCTCTGCTCTGATCACCGCGGTGGTGTGGACCATCATCGGCAGCCCGGACGATGCCGTGGTGCGCACGGTCACGGTGCTGGTCATCGCCTGTCCGCACGCCCTGGGCCTGGCGATTCCGCTGGTCATTGCGATCTCCACCGAGCGGGCCGCGAAATCCGGGGTGCTCATCAAGGACCGGATGGCGCTCGAGCGGATGCGCACCATCGACGTGGTGCTCTTCGATAAAACCGGCACCCTGACCGAGGGTGCGCACGCGGTCACCGGTGTCGCGGCAGCTGTCGGCGTCACCGAGGGCGAGCTGCTGGCCCTGGCCGCCGCCGCGGAGGCCGACAGCGAGCACCCCGTGGCCCGCGCCATCGTGGCGGCCGCGGCCGCCCATCCCGAGGCCTCCCGTCGGCAAATCCGTGCAACTGGTTTCAGCGCCGCCTCCGGCCGGGGGGTCCGGGCCACTGTCGATGGCGCTGAGATCCTCGTGGGCGGGCCGAACATGCTGCGCGAGTTCAACCTCACCACCCCGGCCGAGCTCACCGACACCACCAGCGCCTGGGCCGGGCGTGGGGCCGGTGTGCTCCATATTGTCCGCGACGGTCAGATCATCGGTGCGGTGGCCGTCGAGGACAAGATCCGCCCCGAATCCCGCGCCGCCGTGAAAGCCCTGCAGGACCGCGGGGTGAAGGTCGCGATGATCACTGGTGACGCGCAGCAGGTGGCCCAGGCGGTTGGCCAGGACCTGGGGATCGATGAGGTCTTCGCCGAGGTCCTGCCCCAGGACAAGGACACCAAGGTCATCCAGTTACAGGAGCGTGGCCTGAGCGTGGCCATGGTCGGCGACGGTGTCAACGACGCCCCGGCCCTGGCCCGCGCCGAGGTCGGCATCGCCATCGGGGCCGGCACGGATGTGGCGATGGAATCCGCCGGAGTGGTCCTGGCCAGTGACGATCCCCGGGCAATGTTGTCGATGATTGAGCTCTCGCAGGCCAGCTACCGCAAGATGATCCAGAACCTCATCTGGGCGTCCGGTTACAACATCTTGGCCGTGCCCCTGGCCGCCGGCGTGCTCGCCTCTAGCGGCATTCTGCTTCCCCCGGCTGCTGCTGCGGTGTTGATGTCGCTGTCGACGATTGTGGTGGCGCTTAACGCTCAGCTGCTGCGCCGGATTGATCTGGACCCGGCCCACCTGGCTCCCACCAGTCCGAAGGAGGAACACACCACGCCTACTCCGGCATCCACCGCCGTCCACTGATCCACCACTTCTCTCCACTGCCCCCATATGACCCTGAAAGGCTCCACCATGAAGCGCACCCTTGTTCTTTCCGCTCTCGCCGTGGCCTCCACCCTGGCGCTGGCCGCCTGCGGTGAGGCCACCGAGTCAGGCAACACCGACGCCACCACCTCGGCCACCAGCACTGCGACGACTACCGCTGAGACGACCGAGACCACCACGGCGACGACTGAGGCGGACGGGGAGATCTCCGCCGATTACAACGACGCGGACATCATGTTTGCCCAGATGATGATCCCCCATCACCAGCAGGCCGTGGAGATGAGTGAGATGCTCCTGGCCAAGGAGGGTATCCCCGCCCAGGTCGTGGAGTTTGCCCAGGGGGTTATTGACGCCCAGGGACCGGAGATTGACCGGATGAACGCCATGCTCGAGGCCTGGGGCCAGCAGCCGGTCACCGACTCTGGGGGCATGGGGACCATGGACGAGATGGGTGGAATGGATCACGGCGAGATGGGTGGCATGAGCGGGATGATGAGCCAGGAGGACATGACAGCCCTTGAGGAAGCCCAGGGCACCGAGGCTGCCCGCCTCTACCTGGAGCAGATGACCGCCCACCACGAAGGTGCGGTCGACATGGCCCGTGACGAGGTTGCTGACGGCCAGAATCCCCATGCGATCACCCTGGCCGAACAAATTATCAACGACCAGGAGGCCGAGATCGCCCAGATGCAGCAGATGCTCACTGACCTATGACAGGTCCCCGTCTTTTTCTGATCCCGAGGACAGGAATCTGAAAAAGAGGGATACCTGCGTGTCGTCCAGACGACCCTATAAACTCTCAGATGGTTACCCCAGAAAGGAACGACTATGCCGAGCAACAAGATGATCAGTGATTTCTCGGACAAGCCGAAGACTGATTCCTTTTATCAGGCGATCGATGAGTACGTCATGAGCCTGGGTAAAGTCAAGAGGGAGTTTCGCGCGCAGGTCAGCTATTCTGTTAACCGGAAGTTTCTCTGGATGTGGGCATACGAGAAAACCAAGGATGGTACGTTGTACTTCAACGTGACCCTAGATCGCCAAGAGGAGAACAAGAATATCCACAGGGTCACTCAGGTCAGCCCTAATCGATGGAACCATCACGTTGAGGTCAAGTCACTGCAGACGGCGAAGAGCCAATGGCTACGTACCTTGATCGACATGGGTTTCGAATTCTCCACCCAGTGATCATCGGGGAGATCCAGACCACGGTCTGCTGGGGACATGTCCACGATGAATGCGATATATCATCTGTTCTTAAACGGCATGTGGTGAAATCTCGTCGAAAGTGTTGTCTGCCTACCAACGAGTTCTTCCTGTTATATTTTTCTTATCGTTAGGGGTGTACAACGCGGACGCGTTACCCTAGATACGTGTGGAAATTGGCGTTTACTCCCCGCTGGCTGGGCGGGCTTTTGCTGGCTCTCGTCTTCGTGACGGGGTTTGTTGCGCTCTCCAGCTGGCAGTTCAATGCCTCCACCTCACAGCAAGTACATTCTGATCCTGCGAAAGATCGGGTGCGACCCTACACCGAGATTCTGCAGGCGCATCAGCCCGTGACGAATTTGACGGTTGATACCGTAGTGCAGGCGAAGGGGGAGTACGTTCCTGGATCCTCCATGCTGGTAGCGGGTCGCCTGAATGAGGGGCAGCACGGGTACTGGGTTCTGAGTGAATTCATTCCCGAAGGAACCGATAAAGCCGCTGCTTTGGGGAGCACCAAGCCCCGTGCCATCACGGTGGCACGAGCCTGGATAGCGGGAGAGGATGATCATGCGCCGAGCATACCCGCCGAACCGACCGGGACGGTTGAGATCGCCGGTCGTGTAGTAAATGCCCAGGGCGCCGCCCCGTACACGCGCACGGTTGAGAAAGTGCTGGAAAGCGCATCCCCGGCACAGCTAACAAACCTGTGGGATGCGCCCCTCTATGACGGCGTGCTCACGCTTTCTGCCGAAGTACCTGAGAACCAAAAAATACCCCTCACCGAACAGCACACAATCGCGGAAAACGCCACTATTATTGGACAGTCTGAGAATCTGCGCCCTATTCGCGCAGCTCAGGCGACCAATGATGCCAACATCAACTGGCTCAACATCTTCTACTCGCTCGAATGGTTGATTTTCGCGGCGTTCGCCCTCTACCTGTGGGGACGCATGCTTAAGGATGCAGCCCATCGTGCCGCCGAACCCGCCGAATACACCCAGTATTTCGAGTACGAGGGCGAATACTTTGTGGACGAGACCACCGGACGCCCCTACTATTGGGACCCTGCCGACGAACAGTACTATTTCTTTGATGAAGCTCCCGAAGAAGCATCCGTGCGGGTGGAAGATACCCCGCGCAACGCACCGGAGAGTGGTAATCCCCAGAAACCTGCAGATACAAAAGACTAACGCCAGCTAAACTCATCAGCACACACGAGAGGCACAGCATGTCAGAGAATCCCGAGAAGAACACAAAAATTACCCCGGTAGAACGTACCGACGGGCGCAAAGTCACCCTATCGCAGAATGCCTCAAAAGCATCAGCAGACGGGGCAGAACACACGCCCCAGGGCGGATTTACGGTGCGCAAAAAATTTGGCGGTACCGAAACGCAGATTCGTTCCGCACTCACCTTCTATAAATGGTGCGCATGGATATCCGGTACCTTTCTACTGCTGCTGGTGGTTGAGATGATTACCCACCACGGGATGGGCTATGACCTGGTGGCGGGTGCAAAAGACGCCGCAACCGGTTCCGATGTATCGCTCGGCATCCTTAACCGCAAAACCGAAAACCTCACCGGCGGAGTAAACATCTCCACATGGGTGCTCATCATTCACGGCTGGTTCTACATCATTTACCTGTTCTCCTGCATCCGTATTTGGCTGCTCATGCGCTGGGGCATTGCCCAGCTTATCGTCATGGCGCTCGGCGGCGTGGTGCCGTTCCTCTCATTCATTGTTGAGAAACGCATCCACGCAGAAACCCTGGCACAGCTTGAAGCAAACCCGCAGGCGACTAAGCGGTACTAGCCCCCCGCATCAGCGAAAGCCCAACGGCGAGTACCCCTGAAAGGGCGCCATATAAAACTTTTGTCTCTCCCGTAGAATAGAAATACAAGACTTCGCGCGCTCGCGCGGAATTTCGACCTGACACGTGAGGAAAATCCGTGACCGACTCTGTACACCCGGATCAGCTCGAAGAGCGTCCGGTTCTGGTGGTAGATTACGGTGCCCAGTATGCGCAGCTTATTGCTCGTCGCGTGCGTGAGGCGGGTATCTACTCTGAAATCGTTCCCCACTCTATGAGCACCGAAAAGATGCTCGCTAAAAACCCCGCCGCGATTGTGCTTTCGGGCGGGCCTTCATCGGTGTATGCCGATGGCGCCCCCCGCGGCGATAGGGCACTATTTGAGGCTGGCGTGCCGGTCTTCGGTATCTGCTACGGTTTTCAGGTGATGGCGCAAACCTTGGGCGGTACCGTGGCGCAGACCGGTTCCCGCGAATACGGCGCAACCGATGCGACCCTGTGCGCAGTAGAGTCTTCGTTCCTCACCGGCACCCCGCAGACGCAAAACGTGTGGATGTCGCACGGCGATTCCGTGACCGAAGCCCCCGCCGGGTTTGAGGTTCTGGCGCAGACCCCGGGTGCATCCGTGGCGGCGTTCGTGGATGAGCACCGCAAGCTGGGCGGCGTGCAGTGGCATCCCGAGGTGAAGCACTCCGACTACGGTCAGGTTGCGCTTGAGAACTTCCTGTATAACATTGCTGGGCTTAAACCCACCTGGTCAACCGACAATATTATTGAGGAACAGGTTGCAAAGATTCGTGAGCAGGTTGGCGAAGACCGCGTGATTTGTGCGCTCTCTGGCGGCGTGGATTCTTCTGTTGCTGCAGCCCTCGTGCATAAGGCTGTAGGCGATCAGCTGACTTGCTTCTTTATCGATCACGGGCTGCTGCGCGCGGGCGAGCGTGAACAGGTTGAGCAGGATTACGCCGCGTCAATGGGTATTCGCGTGATTACCATTGACGAATCAGAGCGTTTCCTCACCGCACTGGCTGGCGTGAGCGACCCTGAGCAGAAGCGTAAGATTATTGGCCGCGAGTTCATCCGCTCCTTTGAGCAGGCCGAGCGCAAGCTCATTGAGGAAGCGGGCGAAGAGGGTGCACAGATCAAGTTCCTGGTGCAGGGTACCCTGTACCCGGATGTGGTTGAATCCGGCGGCGGTGAGGGTGCGGCGAATATTAAATCGCACCACAATGTGGGTGGTCTGCCTGAGGACTTGGCGTTTGAGCTGGTCGAGCCGCTGCGTACCTTGTTTAAGGATGAGGTTCGTGCGATTGGTCGTCAGCTGGGTGTTCCCGAGAAGATCGTGGCACGCCAGCCGTTCCCCGGCCCAGGTCTGGGTATCCGCATTGTGGGTGAGGTGACCCGCGAGAACCTTGAGACCCTGCGTGCGGCGGATGCGATTGTGCGTGAGGAGCTGACCGCAGCCGGCCAGGACGAACATATTTGGCAGTGCCCCGTGGTTCTTCTTTCCGGCGTGCGTTCTGTGGGCGTGCAGGGCGATGGCCGCACCTATGGGCATCCGATTGTGCTGCGTCCAGTTTCTTCGGAGGATGCGATGACCGCCGACTGGTCGCGCCTGCCTTATGACCTGCTGGCAAAAATCTCGAACCGGATTACGAATGAGGTCAAAGATGTGAACCGCGTGGTGCTGGATGTCACTTCCAAACCCCCGGGAACCATTGAGTGGGAGTAGTCCGGCGGGGGAGTAGCCGCCTAGGACTTCACCCAGTTTTGAGTAGATAAGCCGCCCGGTATAACCTGACTTTCAGGATGCGCCGGGCGGCTTTGCTGTGGCCATAAAGGTATAGAAGCTGCGCCATGATCCTCTCGAAACGGAATATTTCTTCAAGTCCTTCTGCAACAGAGCACAGCTTCGGATGCCCATGACGGGAATATGAAAGTCTGGAGCGTACTCGGTTTAGGGGCGCCCCTAATGGATGCCCCTCAGTGTTTTTGTCCTGAAAGCTGGGTGGTCTTCTTAATACTATTTGTCGTGACAACAATCATTAAGATGCCCAAAATAACCTCGTAAAGGGCTACCATAACCCCCACTATTGTAAAAGAGCTCTCGGCAGATGA
>NZ_KV797896.1:0-307 GCF_001809525.1 Rothia sp. HMSC064D08
TGTATAGTTGTATGAGTCGCCGCGGCGAACGGGGGTAAAAACCCCGAGATTATGCGGCAAAATCAACTATACAGTGCATGATTTGAAGTTCGTGTGTCACATTTGTGAGACGATTTCAAGAGTATGATGGCTTGAATGAATCTCAAGATTGTGTGATATAAAACACAAAGTTTTAGCTTGTGTTTCTTTCTGGAAGCGAGTATAGTTGTATAGGTTGTCGCTCAAAATGGAGTGGCGATATCACTGACCGGCTGATGATGACTCTGATTGTGTGTTGTTGTTGGTGTGGTGTGTTGTTTGAGAACTC
>NZ_KV797897.1:0-298 GCF_001809525.1 Rothia sp. HMSC064D08
GGGTTGTTTGGTAAAAACCACCGTTAAACACAAAAAAGCATGGGCGAAAGCTCCCCACAGGAAACCCCCACCCATACTTACCTCTAAACAAAATATTTATTGCGGCAGCCATCTACTCTCCCACACCCACCAAGATGCAGTACCATCAACACCACAGGGCTTAGCTCACCAGGTTCGAAAAGGATACTGGGCGTTTCCCCCAAGCTATCACCACCGCAAAACCACCAAACAACAACCCACCCCACAAAAACGAAAAGGGGCCCAGCTTGTTGTTTCAAAACTATACAGCGAACGCAAA
>NZ_KV797898.1:0-208 GCF_001809525.1 Rothia sp. HMSC064D08
GGGGTTGTTGAAGATGTGGATGCGGGTGTCGGGGTTTTTCTTGTGGTAGTCGGTGATGATGTCGGCGGAGTCATCGGGGGATCCGTCGATCATGATGATCAGTTCAAAGTTGGGGTCTGTTTGGTTTCGGACGGATTGTATGGCGTTGATGACGGTGTTGGCGGTGTTGTAGACCGGCATGATGATGCTGGTACGAGGGGTACGCATA